>NZ_JBHTDK010000003.1:0-5637 GCF_042666355.1 Knoellia altitudinis | reverse complement strand
GGATTTGACGCCCAAGTGTGGCCGTGGGTAGGTTTTGTGAGGTTGCCCTGTTGTCTGGCCCCGTGTGTGGGTTGGGTGGTGGTGTGCGTCCGATCCTTGAGAACTCAACAGCGTGTCAAAAATCGATGCCAATTAATCTCGTTTCGTGGTGGCTGTGATTTGCCTTTTGTGGGTGATGAGTGGTGGCTGCGTTTCGATTATCCTTTGGTTGACAATGATCATTCAGCTTAATTGCTGGTTGTTCAGACTCAGCCGGGTAGACAACCCTTTATTGGGTTCAGTATTGCTCGGGCCTTCTTTTGGGGGGTTCGGGTGTTTGAACATCAACGGAGAGTTTGATCCTGGCTCAGGACGAACGCTGGCGGCGTGCTTAACACATGCAAGTCGAACGGTGATCAGGGAGCTTGCTTCCTGTGAGCAGTGGCGAACGGGTGAGTAACACGTGAGTAACCTGCCCCAGACTCTGGAATAAGCGCTGGAAACGGCGTCTAATACCGGATATGACATCAAGCCGCATGGTTATGGTGTGGAAAGTTTTTCGGTCTGGGATGGACTCGCGGCCTATCAGCTTGTTGGTGAGGTAATGGCTTACCAAGGCGATGACGGGTAGCCGGCCTGAGAGGGCGATCGGCCACACTGGGACTGAGACACGGCCCAGACTCCTACGGGAGGCAGCAGTGGGGAATATTGCACAATGGGCGCAAGCCTGATGCAGCGACGCCGCGTGAGGGATGACGGCCTTCGGGTTGTAAACCTCTTTCAGCAGGGAAGAAGCGCAAGTGACGGTACCTGCAGAAGAAGCACCGGCTAACTACGTGCCAGCAGCCGCGGTAATACGTAGGGTGCGAGCGTTGTCCGGAATTATTGGGCGTAAAGAGCTTGTAGGCGGTTTGTCGCGTCTGCTGTGAAAATCCGGGGCTCAACCCCGGACTTGCAGTGGGTACGGGCAGACTAGAGTGTGGTAGGGGAGACTGGAATTCCTGGTGTAGCGGTGAAATGCGCAGATATCAGGAGGAACACCGATGGCGAAGGCAGGTCTCTGGGCCACTACTGACGCTGAGAAGCGAAAGCATGGGGAGCGAACAGGATTAGATACCCTGGTAGTCCATGCCGTAAACGTTGGGAACTAGGTGTGGGTCTCATTCCACGAGGTCCGTGCCGCAGCTAACGCATTAAGTTCCCCGCCTGGGGAGTACGGCCGCAAGGCTAAAACTCAAAGGAATTGACGGGGGCCCGCACAAGCGGCGGAGCATGTGGATTAATTCGATGCAACGCGAAGAACCTTACCAAGGCTTGACATATACCGGAAACATCCAGAGATGGGTGCCCCGCAAGGTCGGTATACAGGTGGTGCATGGTTGTCGTCAGCTCGTGTCGTGAGATGTTGGGTTAAGTCCCGCAACGAGCGCAACCCTCGTTCTATGTTGCCAGCACGTGATGGTGGGGACTCATAGGAGACTGCCGGGGTCAACTCGGAGGAAGGTGGGGATGAGGTCAAATCATCATGCCCCTTATGTCTTGGGCTTCACACATGCTACAATGGCCGGTACAAAGGGCGGCGATACCGTAAGGTGGAGCGAATCCCAAAAAACCGGTCTCAGTTCGGATTGGGGTCTGCAACTCGACCCCATGAAGTTGGAGTCGCTAGTAATCGCAGATCAGCAACGCTGCGGTGAATACGTTCCCGGGCCTTGTACACACCGCCCGTCAAGTCACGAAAGTCGGTAACACCCGAAGCCGGTGGCCCAACCCCTTGTGGGAGGGAGCCGTCGAAGGTGGGACTGGCGATTGGGACTAAGTCGTAACAAGGTAGCCGTACCGGAAGGTGCGGCTGGATCACCTCCTTTCTAAGGAGCACTGGCCGGCAACGGTCCAGAGCCTGGTCTGTCCCCGGATGTGGGGCAGCAGGTGCTCAAGGGTGGAACATCGATTATTTGACGCCGCTACGCAGCGCGCACAAGTACACCTGGTCTCCTTTGGGAGGTCGGGAGGGAACGTGGGTGCTGGGGACACGGCGTCTGACACGTTGTTGGGTCCTGAGGGCTCGGGCGAAAGCTCGTCTTCAGGCCGGTATCCGGTCAGGACCCCCACCACGACGAACCGCCAGGTTGCCTTCGGGTTGATCTGGCAGGCGTCGGGTTTGGTGTGGGGGCCGCCCGTATGTTGAGAACTACACAGTGGACGCGAGCATCTTTGTGGCTCAAGTTTTTAAGGGCGCACGGTGGATGCCTTGGCACCAGGAACCGAAGAAGGACGTAGGAATCTGCGATAAGCCACGGGGAGTCGATAACCAGACTGTGATCCGTGGATTTCCGAATGGGGAAACCCGGCTGGAGGCAAGTCCAGTCACTCCTGCCTGAATATATAGGGCAGGTAGAGGGAACGTGGGGAAGTGAAACATCTCAGTACCCACAGGAAGAGAAAGCAACCGCGATTCCGTGAGTATTGGCGAGAGAAAGCGGATGAGGCTAAACCGTATCTGTGTGATAGCTGTCAGGCGTTGCAGGTACGGGGTCGTGGGACCTCTCGGTCGGGACTGACATCCCGGCATGGAGTCAAAAATTTGCGTCATAGTCGAAGGGCATTGAAAGGCCCGGCACAGAGGGTGCGACCCCCGTAGACGAAATGACGTGAACTTCAGAGAGTTATCCCAAGTAATACGGGGCCCGAGAAATCCCGTATGAATCTGGCGGGACCACCCGCTAAGCCTAAATATTCCCTGGTGACCGATAGCGGACAAGTACCGTGAGGGAAAGGTGAAAAGTACCCCGGGAGGGGAGTGAAATAGATCCTGAAACCGTGTGCCTACAATCCGTTGGAGCCTCCTTGTGGGGTGACAGCGTGCCTTTTGAAGAATGAGCCTGCGAGTTAGTGCTCAGTGGCGAGGTTAACCCGTGTGGGGAAGCCGTAGCGAAAGCGAGTCCGAATAGGGCGTCTGAGTCGCTGGGTCTAGACCCGAAGCGGAGTGATCTACCCATGGCCAGGTTGAAGCGACGGTAAGACGTCGTGGAGGACCGAACCCACTTAGGTTGAAAACTGAGGGGATGAGCTGTGGGTAGGGGTGAAAGGCCAATCAAACTCCGTGATAGCTGGTTCTCCCCGAAATGCATTTAGGTGCAGCGTCACGTGTTTCTTACCGGAGGTAGAGCTACTGGATAGCCGATGGGCCTCAACAGGTTACTGACGTTAGCCAAACTCCGAATGCCGGTAAGTGAGAGCGTGGCAGTGAGACTGCGGGGGATAAGCTCCGTAGTCGAGAGGGAAACAGCCCAGACCACCAGCTAAGGTCCCAAAGCGTGTGCTAAGTGGAAAAGGATGTGGAGTTGCAGTGACAACCAGGAGGTTGGCTTAGAAGCAGCCACCCTTTAAAGAGTGCGTAATAGCTCACTGGTCAAGTGATTCCGCGCCGACAATGTAGCGGGGCTCAAGCACACCACCGAAGCTGTGGCATTGACATATTGCCCGGCCATCTTACCTGCGGGTGGGTGGTCCAAGCGTGTTGATGGGTAGGGGAGCGTCGTGTGGCCAGGGAAGCGGCGGTGTGAACCAGCCGTGGAGGCCACACGAGTGAGAATGCAGGCATGAGTAGCGAATGACGGGCGAGAAACCCGTCCGCCGAATAACCAAGGGTTCCAGGGTCAAGCTAATCTGCCCTGGGTAAGTCGGGACCTAAGGCGAGGCCGACAGGCGTAGTCGATGGACATCCGGTTGATATTCCGGAACCGGCGAAGAACCGCCCATGACGAACCTTGTGATGCTAAACGCCTGAACCTCGTTCCGGAAGCCTTCGGGTGGATGGTTCGAGCGGAGCGCGTGACCCGATCAGGTAGTAGTCAAGCGATGGAGAGACGCAGGAAGGTAGCCTCCGCGTGGCGATGGTAGTCCACGTCCAAGGGTGTAGGGAGTGAGATAGGCAAATCCGTCTCACACGTATCCTGAGACCTGATAGTGACCGCGAATGCGGGAAGCAGGGTGATCCTATGCTGCCAAGAAAATCTTCTAGCGAGGTTCGAGCCGCCCGTACCCCAAACCGACTCAGGTGGTTAGGTAGAGAATACCAAGGCGATCGAGTGAATCATGGTTAAGGAACTCGGCAAAATACCCCCGTAACTTCGGGAGAAGGGGGGCCCAGACCCTGAAGACACTTGCTGTCTAGGGGAAACGGCCGCAGAGACCAGGGAGAAGCGACTGTTTACTAAAAACACAGGTCCGTGCTAAGTCGCAAGACGATGTATACGGACTGACGCCTGCCCGGTGCTGGAAGGTTAAGAGGACCGGTTAGACCTTCGGGTCGAAGCTGAGAATTTAAGCCCCAGTAAACGGCGGTGGTAACTATAACCATCCTAAGGTAGCGAAATTCCTTGTCGGGTAAGTTCCGACCTGCACGAATGGCGTAACGACTTCTCCACTGTCTCAACCATGAACTCGGCGAAATTGCACTACGAGTAAAGATGCTCGTTACGCGCAGCAGGACGGAAAGACCCCGGGACCTTTACTATAGCTTGGTATTGGTGTTCGGTACGGCTTGTGTAGGATAGGTGGGAGACTGTGAAGCGGGCACGCCAGTGTTCGTGGAGTCAACGTTGAAATACCACTCTGGTCGTTCTGGATATCTAACCTCGGTCCGTGATCCGGATCAGGGACATTGCCTGGTGGGTAGTTTAACTGGGGCGGTTGCCTCCTAAAAGGTAACGGAGGCGCTCAAAGGTTCCCTCAGCCTGGTTGGTAATCAGGTTTCGAGTGTAAGTGCACAAGGGAGCTTGACTGCGAGACCGGCAGGTCGAGCAGGGACGAAAGTCGGAACTAGTGACCCGGCGCTGGCTTGTGGAAGCGGCGTCGCTCAACGGATAAAAGGTACCCCGGGGATAACAGGCTGATCTTGCCCAAGAGTCCATATCGACGGCATGGTTTGGCACCTCGATGTCGGCTCGTCGCATCCTGGGGGTGGAGTCTCTCCCAAGGGTTGGGCTGTTCGCCCATTAAAGCGGTACGCGAGCTGGGTTTAGAACGTCGTGAGACAGTTCGGTCCCTATCCGCTGTGCGCGTAGGAAATTTGAGAAGGGCTGTCCCTAGTACGAGAGGACCGGGATGGACGAACCTCTGGTGTGTCAGTTGTTCTGCCAAGAGCACCGCTGATTAGCTACGTTCGGAAGTGATAACCGCTGAAAGCATCTAAGCGGGAAGCACGCTTCAAGATGAGATTTCCATGGAGCTCTGCTCCGAGAGGCTCCCAGCTAGACTACTGGGTTGATAGGCCAGACGTGGAAGTGCAGTAATGCATGTAGCTGACTGGTACTAATAAGCCGATAACTTGATACACACTTATAAAGTTGCGTTCGCGTCCACTGTGCAGTTCCCGAGATACGGTCGGGACCCCCCCCACACACACCACCACCCCCACACAAACCGGGGTGACAACTGGTGGTGTGCGTCACGGGTAAAGGGGTCAACCACATCTCCATAGAGTTTCGGCTGTCATAGCGAAGGGGAAACGCCCGGCTCCATTCCGAACCCGGAAGCTAAGCCCTTCAGCGCCGATGGTACTGCACTGGTGACGGTGTGGGAGAGTAGGACGCAGCCGGACAAACATTCACCGGAATGGCCCGCCAACAATGGCGGGCCATTTCGCATTTGGGG
>NZ_JBHTDK010000002.1:0-711243 GCF_042666355.1 Knoellia altitudinis | reverse complement strand
GTACTGCACTGGTGACGGTGTGGGAGAGTAGGACGCAGCCGGACAAACATTCACCGGAATGGCCCGCCAACAATGGCGGGCCATTTCGCATTTGGGGTCTGTGCCGTGCAGCACCGGGCCCTAGACTGCATCTGCTCGACGCGGCTGTTGTCGCCAGATCTGCCCTGGAGGGTACGCATGACCAACGAGAACCGTGGACCGCGCCGTGACGGCGGGCGCGACGACTCGCGCCGTGGAGGGTCCGATCGTGACGCCTCCCGAGGACGCGACGCCAGCGGTCGCGGACCGCGAGGGGGCGACCGACCGGACCGTGGCCGGGACGAGCGCCGCGACGGAGGATCCGCCGGCCGAGACAGTGGCCGGCCGGCTCGCGGTGGCGTGGACCGGGACCGTGAACAGCGGGGCGGCCCTCGCCTGGCACCCAAGACTGGGCGCCGCCCCGAACCCCGCATCCCGGACGGGGTCACCGGCAAGGAGCTCGACCGTTCGGTGCATCAGCAGCTGCGCACCCTGAGCAAGGAGAACGCCGAGGGCGTGGCCCAACATCTCGTCATGGTGGCGGCGATGCTCGAGGCCGACGAGATCGAGAACGCGATGGCTCACGCCGAGACCGCGGTGCGCCGGGCCGGCCGCGTTCCCGCGGCTCGTGAGGCCCTGGGCATGGTGGCCTACCGCTCCGGCGACTTCGCCCGTGCCCTCGGGGAGTTCCGCACCGTGCGCCGGATCAGTGGCTCGGACCACCTGATCCCGCTCATGGTCGACTGCGAGCGGGGGCTCGGGCGGCACGAGCGCGCTCTGGATCTGGCGCAGTCCGCCGAGGCCAAGCGCCTGCCGAAGGAGGAGCGGGTCGAGCTGGCCATCGTCATCAGCGGCATTCGTCGTGACCTCGGCCAGACCGACGCTGCCCTGGTCGCTCTGCAGATCCCGGAGCTGAAGAAGTCGAACCAGCCCCGGCTGGCCTACGCCTACGCCGACACGTTGCTCGGGCTCGGGCGCGTGGAGGAGGCCCGCAACTGGTTCGAGAAGGCCGCGGACGCCGATGTCGAGTACGAGACCGATGCGGTGGAGCGTCTCGAGGAGCTGGACGGGGTGAGCGCGACCGATCTGCTCGGAGGCGCCGACGAGGAGGACGAGGCCACGGAGTGAGGCTCGTCGACCGCTACGACGCGATCGTCTGTGACCTCGACGGAGTCGTCTACCGCGGTGACCCTGCGGTGCCGTATGCCGTGGAGTCCCTGTCCGCAGCGGGGATCCCGATCCAGTTCGCGACCAACAACGCCTCACGCCCACCGCATGAGGTGGCGGCCCACCTGCGGCGGCTGGGCCTGGACGTCTCCGACACGGACGTCGCCACGAGCAGCCAGGCAGCTGCGTGGCTGCTCACCCGTCACCTCGAGCCCGGTTCCGCGGTGCTGGCGATCGGGGGCGAGGGAGTGGCGCACGCGCTGCGCGAGACCGGGTTCGTGCCGGTGACCTCTGTCGAGGACGAGCCGGACGCCGTCGTCCAGGGGTACGGCCCTGACGTGCGGGCCTCGGACCTGGCGCAGGCGGCATACGCCGTGCAACGCGGAGCGTTGTGGCTGGCCACCAACACCGACCACACGCTTCCCACTGCCCACGGGCTCGCGCCGGGCAACGGTGCCATGGTCCTCGCCGTGGGTGCAGCCGTCGGGCGCCGCCCGGACCTTGTCGCCGGCAAGCCGGACGAGCCCCTGTATCTCATGTGTGCCGAACGGCTCGGGGTGTCACCGGATCGCGTTCTGGCGGTCGGCGATCGGCTCGAGACCGACATCGAGGGCGCTCACCACGCGGGGATGGACTCGCTCCTCGTCCTCACCGGCGTGCACGGTGTGCGAGACGCGGTCGCAGCTTCCGCCGTCGCCCGCCCCACGTGGGTCGCACCTGACCTGCGCTCCCTCTTCACGGACGTCGTCGAGCTCGAGCGCACGGCCGAGATCCTCGGGCGTGAGTGGGAACGGCTCGATGCGGGACCCGCCAGCGATGACGCGACAGGAGCACTGCCGCCCGAGCTTGCGGCGCTGGCCGACTGACGGGACTCTGCGGGCACGACCCGCCGAGTAGCGTGTGCGGGAACCACCACGAACCACAGGAGGAACCATGGCCAAGCGGTCGATCCAGGGATACGTCGAGCTGGCGTCCGGACTGGGCGAGATGACCAAGGGTGCTGCCAAGGACGCAGCCGCCGAGCTGGTCTCGCTCACCAACGCCGACCTGTCACCCAAGAAGGTCACCAAGCAGGCGACCAAGCTGGCTGATGACCTCATCGCCGCCGCCAACACGAACCGCAGGAACCTGGTGTCGCTCGTCCGCTCCGAGGTGGACCGGGCCGTGCGCCGGCTCGACGTGCCTGGCCTCCAGCAGGAGCTGTCGACGGTGACGGACACCGTCCACGCCCTGCGTGCCCAGGTCGAGGACCTGGCCTCGACCCTGTCCGGTCGGTCGGCGAGGACCGTGCCCGGCGCTGCATTCAGCCCTGCCGACGTCGTCGGCACCGCGGGTGCGGTCGCGCATGACACCGTCGCGGTCGCGGGTGCCGCCACGACGCCCAGTCGCCGCCCCGCCCGCTCAGCCCTGAAGAAGGCCACGCCCGCCGAGAAGTCCGCTCCGGCGAGGAAGGCGTCATCGGCCGGCACGTCCGCTCCCACCAAACAGGCGTCACCCGCCAAGAAGGCGAGCACGGCGAAGCGGACCACCGCCACGAAGTCAGCCCCTGCCGAGAAGGCGTCACCCGCCAAGAAGACGAGCACGGCGAAGAAGACCGCCGCCACGAAGTCCGCTCCCGCCAAGAAGGCGTCGACGGCCGGGACGACCACGGGGAGGAAGGCCACGACGAAGACGTCCGCCTCGGCGGCCAAGAAGTCAGCTCCCACCAAGAAGTCGTCGACGGCCAAGAAGTCCACGTCCGCGTCCAGGGCCACCACGACGGCGCCCGGCAGCACCCCCGCGGCGGGCGGCGCGTGAGCGAGCGGTTCGCCGGGGGGGCCGAGGAGACCGAGGAGGACGCTCTGGGGTCGGAGCCGGCGTCCTCTGACGGCTTCGGAGTGCCGGAGGGGCCCGGACCCGAGCCCCAGCCTGCGGCGCCAGCTGCCCCGGAGACGGGCGACCTCGTCATCGACGCCGCCCTGCGAGATCTCGCCGAGACCCCCGGCGACGACCTCGACGCGCAGATCGAGCGCGGCGAGCAGGTCCAGCGGACGCTGCAGGGCCGGCTGAGCGACCTCGGAGGCTGACATCACCCGGCTGGACGCCGAGCTCGTGCGACGTGGGCTCGCCCGATCCCGCGGGGAGGCGAGGGAGCTGGTCGACGCAGGGCTCGTCACCCTGGACGGACGCGTCGCGCGCAAGCCGGCCAGCGCCGCCGACGGCTCGAGCGCGTTGGAGGTGTCGAAGGACCGTCCGAGGTGGGTCGGTCGCGCCGCGCACAAGCTCGACCACGCCTTCACGACGTGGGCGCCCCTGGGCCTCACCGCGGAGGCACGCATCTGCCTCGACGTCGGCGCCTCGACGGGCGGCTTCACCCAGGTGCTGCTGGCCCGCGGCGCGAGCCACGTCGTGGCCCTCGACGTGGGCCGCGACCAGCTCGTCGCGGAGCTGCGCCACCACCCGCGGGTCACCGAGCGCAGCGGCACCTCCATCCGCGATGTGGGGCCGGAGGACCTCGGGACCTTCGACGTCGTCGTCGGCGACCTGTCGTTCATCTCGCTGACCCTCGTGCTCGAACCCATCAGCCGGCTGGCCAAGTCCGGCGCGGACGTCGTCCTCCTGATCAAGCCGCAGTTCGAGGTGGGCCGCGGGCGCCTCAGCAAGAACGGCGTCGTCACCGACCCGCGGCACCGGCGCACGGCTCTTGTCGACGTGGTGGCCGCGGCCGAGCGTGCCGGGTTGGGCCTCCACGGACTGGTCCGGAGCCCGATCCATGGGGGAGAGGGCAACACCGAGTACCTCTTGTGGGCACGGTCAGGGGTCTCGGGCACGATGGACCCCGTTGCGGTGGCCGCCGCAGTCCGTGAGCTGAGCAAGGAGGTCAGGCCGTGACCGAGTCACGACGCATCCTTCTCGTCGTGCACCCTGCGCGGCCCGAGGTTCATGACCACGCGCTGGGCGTCGTCAAGCGCCTCACGGCAGCCGGCGTGGCGGTCGCGGTCATCAGCGCGGAGATGCGCGGCACCCCCCTCGAGGGCGCGCCGGACCTCATCAGCGCCGATCCCGACGACCCGGCCCGGGGCTGCGAGCTGGTCTGCATACTCGGCGGTGACGGTTCGATCCTGCGTGCGGCCGAGCTCTCGCGTGGCTCCGGGGTCCCGCTGCTCGGGGTGAACTTCGGACACGTCGGTTTCCTCGCCGAGGTGGAGCGGGACGACCTCGACGTCACGGTCGAGCGGATCGTCTCGCGGGACTACGCCGTCCAGGAGCGCATGACCCTCGAGGTGGTCGCCGTTCACGAGGGCAGGACCGTCTTCCAGAGCTGGGCTCTCAACGAGGTCACGGTCGAGAAGGCTTCGCGCGAGCGGATGATCGAGCTCACCGTCGAGATCGACGGTCGTCCCCTGTCGACCTGGGGATGCGACGGTGTGGTCATGGCGACGCCCACGGGATCCACCGCCTACGCCTTCTCTGCTGGTGGACCGGTCGTGTGGCCGGACGTCGAGGCCATGCTCCTCGTGCCGATCAGCGCGCACGCCCTCTTTGCCCGGCCCATCGTCGTCGGGCCCGAGAGCCGGCTGGCGGTCGAGGTGGTGCCACGGACCGAGGGTGCCGGGGTCGTCTGGTGTGACGGCCGCCGAGCCATCGACCTGCCCCCGGGCGCCCGCATCCAGGTGCACCGCAGCCCCGACCCCGTCCGGCTCGCACGTTTTGCCGGCTCGCCGTTCACCGACCGGCTCGTCGAGAAGTTCGACCTGTCGGTGCACGGCTGGCGTGGGGCCGCACGCCGGGCCAGCGAGACCAGCGCCGAGACCAGCACCGGGTCCTCCAGCGAGACGGGCTGACCGGGCGCCGTGCTGCAGGAGATCAGGATCCAGGACCTCGGCATCATCGATGAGTCGCTCATCGAGTTCGGGCCGGGGCTGACCGTGCTCACCGGCGAGACCGGCGCCGGCAAGACGATGGTCGTGACGAGCCTCGGGCTGCTCCTCGGCGCCAGGTCCGATGCCGGCCTCGTACGCGAGGGCGCCGCCCGGGCCGTCGTCGAGGGAGTGTTCGACGTGCCCGCCGACCACCCGGCGACGCTGCGGGCCACCGAGGCCGGAGGAGAGGTCGACGACACGCTCGTCCTCGTCCGCACGGTCCAGACCGAAGGGCGTTCGCGCGCCCACGTGGGGGGACGCAGCGCACCGGTCGGCGTGCTGGCCGACCTCGGCGAGCACCTTGTCGCGGTCCACGGGCAGGCCGACCAGTGGCGCCTGCGCCGACCCGAGGAGCACCGCGAGCTGCTCGACGCCTTCGGCGGGGAGGCCCTGGGAGCTGCACGGACGGCATACGAAAGCAGGTATGCCGCGCACGCGGCGGCCGTGACCGAGCTCGAGTCCCTGCGCGCTGCCGCGCGCGAGCGCACCCAGGAGCTGGACCTGCTCCTGCGAGGGTTGGAGCGCATCGAGGCGGCCGAGCCCACGCCGGGCGAGGACGTGGCCCTGCGGATCGAGGACGAACGTCTCGCCCACGCCGAAGAGCTGCGCCAGGGTTCGGCGCAGGCCCAGGATCTCCTCGCGGGTGGCGACGACGCCGACGGACGAGCCGATGACGGCGTCATCGGCGCCCTGTCCCGCGCTCGGTCGGCGCTGAGCCAGGTCAGCGCCAACGACCCGGCGCTGGCCGACCTCGAACGCCGGCTCACAGAGGTCACCCACCTGGTGAACGACCTGGCCTCCGACCTGTCCGGTTACGTCGCCGACATCGACCTCGATCCCGGGCGCCTCATGTGGGTGCAGGAGCGTCGAGCCCTGCTCAGCGAGCTCACCCGCAGCTATGGCGACACCGTGGACGACGTCCTGGCGTGGAGCGCCACCGCCTCGCGTCGGGTGCTCGAGCTCGAGGGCGATGACGATCGCATCAAGGAGCTCGAACGCGAGGTCGACGAGCTCGACGTGCGTCGCGCTGCTGCCAGCAAGGTGCTCAGCACGGCCCGTCGCAAGGCGGGCAAGGCACTGGCGACGCGCATCGGCGAGGAGCTCTCGCACCTCGCGATGGGCTCGGCTCGGGTCGTCGTCGGAGTCGAGCCCTCGGGCCGGCTCGGCCCGCACGGCGCCGACGACGTCGAGATCGGTCTCGCCGCCAACGTGGGCAGCGCCGCCCGAAGCGTCAGCAGGACGGCGTCCGGAGGTGAGCTCTCGCGGGTGATGCTGGCGATCGAGGTCGCCACCGCAGAGGCCACCGGCTCGGTGCCCACGTTCGTCTTCGACGAGGTCGACGCCGGTGTCGGCGGCCGCGCCGCGCTCGACGTGGGAGCCCGGCTCGCCGCCCTCGCCCAGAAGGCGCAGGTCATCGTCGTCACCCACCTCGCGCAGGTCGCGGCCCACGCCGACCACCACCTCGTGGTGTCCAAGTCCGACGACGGGCAGGTCACCCGCAGCGGGGTCCGTCGGGTCGAGGGGGAGGACCGGGTCACCGAACTGGCCCGGATGCTTGCCGGGACCGTCAGCGAAGCGGCTCTCGACCACGCCCGCGACCTGCTCGCCGACCTGGGGCAGAGCACCCCCGCCTGACCGGCCGTGCCCTCCGCGGCCGTCGTGCGCCAGCGTGGCACGATGTGCTGGATGCCCTTCACGACTCGACTTCGACGCGAACGCGACCCCGGACCCGCCGGTGTGAGCGGGCCTGCCCGGGTGGATCCCCGCACCAAGGACCTGACCAAGCGGCTCAAGCCCGGCGACATCGCCGTCATCAACCACGTCGACATCGACCGGGTGAGCGCCGAGGCGCTCGTCGCCTGTCGGCCTGCTGCAGTGGTCAACGCCGCGGCGTCGATCTCGGGTCGCTATCCCAACCTGGGTCCTGAGATCCTGCTCGCCGCAGGCATCCCGCTGCTCGACGCCGTCGGCGACGAGGCCATGGCCGTGGCGGAGGGCACCCTCGTCCACCTGGACGGCGACAGCCTCATGGCCGGCGAGAGGGTGGTGGCGACCGGCCAGTCCCTGGACGACGCCACTGTCGTCGAGTCGATGGCGGTGGCCAGGGCTGGGCTCAACGAGCAGCTCGAGGCGTTCGCCGCCAACACGATGGAGTACCTCAAGCAGGAGCGAGCCCTCCTCCTCGACGGTGTGGGTGTCCCCGACATCACGACCGACCTCGAGGGTCGCCACGTCCTCATCGTCGTCCGCGGCTACCACTACAAAGAGGACCTCAACATGCTGCGGTCCTACATCCGCGAGTACAAACCCATCCTCATCGGCGTCGACGGGGGGGCGGACGCCATCGTCGAGGCCCGGCACAAGCCCGACCTCATCGTCGGCGACATGGACTCCGTCTCGGACGCGACGCTGAGGTGTGGGGCCGAGGTCGTCGTCCACGCGTATCGGGACGGACGCGCGCCCGGGCTCGAGCGGGTGCGCGACCTCGGTGTCGAGCCCGTCGTCTTCCCGGCCACCGGCACGAGCGAGGACATCGCGATGCTCCTGGCCGACGACAAGGGCGCGACGCTCATCGTCGCCGTCGGCACCCACGCCACGCTCATCGAGTTCCTCGACAAGGGGCGGTCGGGCATGGCCAGCACGTTCCTGACCCGGCTGCGCGTCGGCGGCAAGCTCGTCGACGCGAAGGGGGTGAGCCGTCTCTACCGCTCACGCATCTCCGGGAGCTGGCTCGTCTTCCTCGTCCTCGTCGGCCTGACCTCGCTCGCTGCCGCACTCTGGGCCACGCCCGGGGGGAAGGTGCTGCTCCAGGTCGTCGGCGCCCGCCTCGACGACCTCTGGTCCGCACTCGGAGGAGTCTTCACGTGATCGACTTCCGCTACCACCTCGTCTCGATCGTCTCGATCTTCATGGCCCTCGCGGTCGGGATCGTGCTCGGAGCGGGTCCGCTCAAGGGGTCCATCGGCGACACCCTCACGCAGGAGGTCACCCAGCTCCGCGAGGACCGCGCTGCACTGCGCAGCGAGCTCGATGTCGCACGCAAGGCCGGGAGCACGCGCGACGACTTCAACGACGCCGCCCGGACCCGGCTCGTCGGCGGCACCCTCACGGGCGCGACGGTCGCCCTCGTGCTCCTGCCCGGCGCCGACGCCGACCACGTGACGGACGTCGCCGAGACGCTCACGGCGGCAGGCGCCTCGGTCGTCTCGCGCACCACCGTGGAGGACGCCTGGGTGCCCGAGGACGACGAGGCCCGCGCGCAGCAGGCCACGATCGCCTCCGAGCAGCGGCGGGCGCTCGGTCTGCCCCAGGCGGGGGAGTCGAGCACCAACCCTCTCGATGATGTGTTCGCCAGCGCCCTGCTCGCCCCGAACTCGGGCACCAACAGCGACGCAGGCAAGGGCGCCCTCGATGCTCTCGCGGCGGCCAAGCTCATCGACGTCGAGACCGCCGACCTCGTGCGCGCCAGCTCCGCGGTCCTCATCGGGGCACCGATCAAGGGCGACGTCGTGGCCGAACGTGACCGCAGCGCGACCAGCCTGGTCACCCTCGGTGCGGCCCTCGACCGCTCCGGTGCAGGGGCCGTCCTTGCGGAGGACGTGGGAGTCAGCGGCTCGGCCGGCGCTGCGTCCGTCGTGCGCGCTGCTCGCAGCGACGCCGAGACGTCCCGGGCTCTGTCCACGGTCGACGACGTCAGCCTGCCCTTGGGACAGATCAGCGTCGTCTATGCCCTGGTGCAACAGATCGCCGGCGGCGTGGGTCAGTACGGCCTCGGCGACGGTGTCTCGGCCGGCTACCCCCCGATCCCGGCACCATGAGCCGACGCCCGCTCGTCGGGGCCGTCGTGGCTGCGGCCGCGGCGGGCGCCGCGATGCTGGCGCGTCATCAGGTGCCCGCGCACCTGCGCGAGCCGTGGGACCGCACCAACCACGCGGGGCGCACGGTGAGCCTGCTCGAAGGGCCGGTGTATGCCGTGGCAGCCGCAGTGGGCACGCTTGCAGCGGGATCACCGTCGGCCCCCGGCCTCGTGGCAAGTCTCGGGGCCGGCGCGTTCGGTGCCCTGGACGACCTGGCCGGGGACTCGTCGAGCAAGGGTCTCAAGGGCCACCTGGGGGCCCTGGCTCGCGGTGAGGTGACGACCGGTGCGATCAAGATCGCGGGTCTCGCCGCGACCGGTCTCGCCGCGGCCGCAGTGACCGACCGCCGGGTCGGTCGAGGGCTGCTCACCACTCTGGTCGGTGGTGCTGCGATCGCGGGTTCGGCCAACCTCGCCAACCTCTTCGACCTGCGTCCCGGACGCACTCTCAAGGTCACGACCCTGGCGGCGCTGCCGTTGCTCATGCCTCCCCATGCGAACGGCGCTGCCACCGCAGCAGCCGCGCTCGGTGCTGCAGCGGGCACCCTGCCCAGCGACCTGCGCGGGGAGTCCATGCTCGGCGACACCGGAGCGAACGCCGCCGGTGCCCTCGTCGGCCTCGCACTCATCGAGCGCAGCGGGTTGCGTGGACGCATCGTGCTGCTCGCCGTCACCGCGGGCCTCACCGTCCTCTCCGAGAAGGTGTCGTTCAGCCGGGTCATCGAGGGCAACCCGGTCCTGCGAGCCATGGACTCCTGGGGTCGCCCGTGACGACCCGGTCGGTGGGCCAGTCCGTGGCCCGGGCCGCTGTCGTCGTCGCCGTCGCCACCCTGCTGGCCCGCCTCGCCGGTTTCGTCCGAACCCTCGTCTTCTCGGCCAGCGTGGGCACGAGTCCCGTCGGCGACACCTACCAGACGGTCAACACGCTGCCCAACGTCGTCTACGAGGTGGCGGCGGGTGGTGCTCTCGCAGCGATCGCGGTGCCGTTGGTCGCCGGTCAGCTCGGATCGGGACGCCGTGAGGACGCAGACCGCGCGGGCTCGGCCCTGCTGACCTGGGCAGTGCTCATCCTCCTGCCGCTCGCCGCCGTCGTGTTCGTGGCGGCACCCTGGCTCAGCGACCTGCTTCTCGACGACTCCGAGGTGCCGGGCAGCGTGGACCTCGGCGCCTCCATGCTCCGGATCTTTGCGCCGCAGGTGGCGCTCTACGGCATCGGGGTCGTCCTCGCCGGGATGCTCCAGGCGCACCGCCGCTTCCTGGCGGCTGCTCTCGCGCCGCTGCTGTCGAGCCTGGTCGTGATGGCTGCCTATTTCGCCTACGGTCAGCGGATCAGCAGGCCGGTCGCTGTGGAGCAGGTGCCGTCGGACGCGGTGTGGATCCTCGCCGGCGGCACGACCCTGGGGGTCGTCGTGCTGAGCCTCCCGCTCTTCGTGCCGGCCCTGCGTGCGGGCATCCGCTTCCGTCCGACCCTGTCGTTCCCGGGCGACCTGGGCGTTCGGGCAGCCGGGCTGGCGGGTGCGGGTGTCATCGCCCTCGCAGCGCAGCAGGCCGCGGTGTTCCTGACCCTGTGGCTGACCCACTCACCACGGACCGTCGACACGGGCGCCGTCAACGTCTACGCCTACGTCCAGGCGGTCTACCTCCTTCCGTATGCCGTCCTGGCCGTTCCCATCGCGACGGCCGCCTTCCCGTCCCTGGCCAGTGCCGAGGCAGCGAGGGGCACGACGGGCGACGACTCAGCCCCCGCGACCCTGGCGCGAAGCCTTCGCGGCATCCTGCTCCTCACCTCCGGAGCCGTGGCGGTCCTCATCACCGTCTCGCGCCCGGTCGGCCGGTTCTTCCTCGCCCTGGACCGCGGGTCTATCGGTCCCGGCCAGTCGGCGCTCGCCGCCCTGCCGGGTGCGCTGACCTCCTACGCACCGGGCCTCGTGGGCTTCAGCGTCGCGGCCCTGCTCACGCGAGCCCTCTATGTCCGAGGACGCCCCGTCCACGCGGCCGTCGCCGTCGGGGCAGGCTGGGCGGTCGCCGGCCTCGTCCCGGTCCTGACGATCCCGGACGGGTCTGATGCGGCCGCGACGCTGACTGCCCTCGGCATCGCGTCGACGTGCGGCATGACCATCTCGGCCCTCGCGCTGGTCGTCCTGGTCCGCCGATCGTGGGGGGTGGCGGCGCTGGCAGGTAGCGGTCGCACGCTCGCTGCCGCAGTCGTCGCCGTCGCCCTGGCCATTGCCGTCGGAGACACCCTCGAGCGCCTCGCCGACTGGAGCGGTCTCGTGGGGTCGGTGCTGGCGGGCCTCGCCGTCGCAGTGGTCACCATGGGCGTCCACCTCGGGGTCATGGCGCGAGCCGACCGCTCGGGCATGAGCGCACTTCGAGAGCGTGGTCGGCAGCGGCGCCGCAAGGAGACCCGGGCATGACCATCGTCGTCGTGGCCCGGCGTCAACGCTCGGGAGGGGAGTCCTGATGCGCATCGTCCAGCTCATCGGTCGCAGCACGGGCGGGATCGGCACCCATGCCGTCGACCTGACGCGCCACCTCCGCAGCCTCGGCGATGACGTCGTCGTCGTGACGGATGCCCTCACGGCGGGACGCTTCGGGCTGGACGACGCCCGACAGTGGTGGCCGTCCGGCCCTACCGCCGGTTCCCTCCGCAACCTCCTGCGACTGCGCAGGCTGGCCCGCTCGGCCGAGGTGGTCCATGCCCACGGACACCAGGCGGGACTGCTGGCCGTGTTGACGACGACGGGGACGGGGGTGCCGGTGATCGTGAGCCAGCACAACGCCGTGCTCGCCGGTGGATGGCGACGCCGGCTGTCCTCGCGCCTCCTGCAACGCATCGTCGCTGGGCGGGCCGCCCTGACGACAGGCGCGAGCAGCGACCTCGTCGTCGAGGCGCAGCGGCACGGCGCCCAGCAGGCGGAGCTCGCCCCCGTCCCGTCGCCCCGGGTGCCCGACCTGTTGGCAGCAGCCCCCCTCTCTCGGGGAGAGCGCTCTGGCTCGGCCGCGACACTGCTGCGGGAGAACGGGGTGTCGGGAGAGGGGCCGATGATCCTCACGATCGCCCGCATCGCTCCCCAGAAGCAGCTGGACTCCCTCATCGACGCGGCGTCCGTCGTGGGCGTCACCGCGACCTGGGTCGTGGTCGGTGACGGTGACCCCGCCCTGCTGTCGAGACTGCGGGAGCGGGCGGGCGACGAAGGCGTCCCGGTGCACTTCGTCGGCCCGCAGAGCGATCCCACCCCATGGCTTCGGGCGGCCGACGTGTTCGTGCTGACGAGCACCTGGGAGGCTCGGGCGCTCGTCGTCCAGGAGGCCATGGCGGCCGGGGTCCCGGTCGTCACCACCGACACCGGCGGTCTCCGCGACCTCGTCGAGGGCGTCGGGGAGCTTGTGCCCGTGGGCGACGCCTTCGCGCTGGCGTCGGCCGTGAGGCGGTTGCTGACCGACCAGCAGCTCCGAGCCTCCGCCGCCGAGACCGGCCGCGAGCGGGCCGCCCAGTGGGCCGACGGCGCCCAGACCGCCCTCCGGTGGCAGGAGAGGTACGCGCGGGTGGCGCGTACGGGGTAGGGCTGACCACACGGCATACCAGCCGGGTCCGTGACCAGCGCGTCGTGGTGAGCCGGATCCCGGCGATGACGTATTGTTGAAGCCCGTGGTGGCTCAGACGAAACAGATCTTCGTGACCGGAGGCGTCGCCTCTTCGCTCGGCAAGGGCCTCACGGCATCCAGCCTCGGATTCCTGCTCAGGGCACGCGGTCTGCGCGTGACGATGCAGAAGCTCGACCCCTATCTCAACGTGGACCCCGGGACGATGAACCCGTTCCAGCACGGCGAGGTCTTCGTCACCGACGACGGTGCCGAGACCGACCTCGACGTGGGGCACTACGAGCGCTTCCTCGACCGCAACCTCATCGGCAAGGCCAACGTCACGACCGGTCAGGTCTACAGCAAGGTCATCGCCAAGGAGCGGCGCGGTGAGTACCTCGGCGACACCGTCCAGGTCATCCCGCACATCACCAACGAGATCAAGGAACGCATGCGCGCCCAGGCCGCCGGCGCTCCTGACGTCGACGACGCCGAGGCGCCGGACGTCATCATCACCGAGATCGGTGGCACCGTCGGCGACATCGAGTCGCTGCCCTTCCTCGAGGCCGCACGCCAGGTGCGCCACGACCTCGGTCGTGACAAGGTCTTCTTCCTCCACGTCTCGCTCGTGCCCTACCTCGCACCGAGCGGTGAGCTCAAGACGAAGCCGACGCAGCACTCGGTCGCGGCGCTGCGCCAGGTCGGCATCCAGCCCGATGCCCTTGTGCTCAGGGCCGATCGAGATATCCCGGAGTCGATCAAGCGCAAGATCTCGCTCATGTGCGACGTCGACACCGACGGTGTCGCCGCCTGTGTCGACGCCCCGAGCATCTATGACATCCCCAAGGTCCTGCACCGTGAGGGCCTCGATGCCTATGTCATCCGTCGCCTCGGCCTGACGTTCCGGGACGTCGAGTGGACCGAGTGGGACCGCCTCCTCGGACGCGTCCACAACCCCGAGCACCGGGTCGAGGTCGCCCTCGTCGGCAAGTACATCGACCTGCCTGACGCCTACCTCTCCGTCACCGAGGCCCTGCGAGCCGGGGGCTTCCACCACGACGCCAAGGTCCACATTCGCTGGGTCGCGAGCGACGAGTGCCAGACCGCGTCCGGGGCGCAGAAGGCCCTGGGCGGCGTCGACGCCGTCCTCGTGCCGGGTGGCTTCGGGGTGCGCGGCATCGAGGGCAAGCTCGGTGCGCTCACCTGGGCGCGTGAGCACCGCGTCCCGACCCTCGGCATCTGCCTGGGACTGCAGTGCATGGTCATCGAGTACGCCCGCAACAAGGCCGGCATCGACGGCGCGAGCTCGACCGAGTTCGACCCCGACACACCTGCCCCCGTCATCGCGACCATCGAGGAGCAGAAGGCGTTCGTCGAGGGGGCGGGTGACCTGGGCGGGACGATGCGTCTGGGTTCGCAGCGCGCCGACCTCGTCGCGGGCTCCGTCGTCGCCGAGGTCTACGGCGCCACGAGCGCCGACGAGCGGCACCGGCACCGGTACGAGGTCAACGAGTCCTACCGCAGCGAGATCGAGGCGGCCGGGCTCCGCATCTCGGGAACGCACCCCGAGCTCGGCCTCGTGGAGTTCGTCGAGCTCGACCGTGACGAGCACCCCTACTACGTCGCGACCCAGGCCCACCCGGAGTTCAAGTCCCGCCCGACCCGGGCGCACCCGCTCTTCGCAGGCCTCATCGGTGCCGCCATCGAGGAGCAGCGGGCCGCACGACTCGTCGAGGTCGAGCGTCCCAAGGTGAGCGTCGACGCAGACGCCTCATGACCGCTGACTCCTTCGCCGACGAGTTCGACCCCCGGCCGGTGCGCCACTCCGAGGTCCTCCTGACGGGCCGGGTGTGGGACGTCGTCCGCGACGAGGTCGACCTCGGCGATGCCGGCACCCACGTGCGCGACTACGTCCGCCACCCGGGTGCCGTGGGCGTCCTGGCGCTCGACGACAGCGGACGGATCTGCCTCATCCAGCAGTACCGCCACCCCATCCGCACCCGCGACTGGGAGATCCCGGCCGGTCTCCTCGACGTCGAGGGCGAGCCGGTCTGGGAGGCGGCCGCCCGAGAGCTGCACGAGGAGGCCGACCTCGTCGCGGGTCGTCTCGACGTCCTCGTCGACCTCCGGCCGTCGCCGGGTGGGCTCGACGAGGCGATCCGCGTCTACCTCGCGCGTGAGCTGTCGTTCGTCGCGGACTCCGACCGTCATGTGCGCGAGGCGGAGGAGCACGGTATGCCGCTCGTCTGGGTCCCGCTCGACGATGCAGTCGCTGCCGTGCTCGAGGGGCGCGTCCAGAACGCCATCCTCGTGTCTGCCGTGCTTGCGGCTCAGGTTGCCAGGCAGGGGAGCTGGGACACGCTCAGGCCACGCGACACCCCGTGGCCTCAGGGTCCGGGCGGCGCGGCCCGCGGGTGATCACCGCGCCCGGCGTCCAGCCCTGCCCGTGCGGAGGGATGCCAGACGGTGCCGACCTGTCGGCGTGCTGCGGTCCGTTCCTGTCGGGGGAGACGTGGCCGCCGACTCCGGTGACGGTCATGCGGTCGCGCTACACGGCATACGCCATGGGTGACAGCGACCACCTCTTCCGGACCTGGCACCCGGCGACGCGCCCGGCAGAGGTCGATCTCGACCAAGCCCTCGAATGGGTGGGCCTCGAGATCATCGAGGTCTCGGGTGACGACGACACGGGTGTCGTCGAGTTCGCCGCCCACTGGCGCTCGGGGCAGGGCCCTTCGCGCCAGGACGGTGCCGTCCGCGAGCGCAGCACCTTCGTGCGAAGGGCCGGCCGCTGGTTCTATCGCGACGGGGTCGACACGCGGCCGGCGCGAGGCTGAGCGGGGCCGGCGGTACTCAGCGCCTCGGGGCGGTGAGCAACGGTGTGACCATCTCGACCACCGCCAAGCGGGTCTGGTCCTGGTCGAGGGCTGCGTCGAGGCGCAGGATCCGCCAGGTCGTCGCATCGCAGGCTGCCGTGACCTGCGCCAGCCGGCGCTCCCGCGTCACCTCGTCGGCGTTGCTGTCGAGGTGGCCCACGAAGGTCTGCCTGCACCAGGACAGGTGGTGGGCTCGCCCAGCCGCCACGGCCGGGGCGAGACCCTCGACCAGCCGCGCCTCGTCATAGACCTTGAGGATCAGCGAGCCATAGGTCTCGTAGTGCGTCACGAGCTCCGCGATGACGTCCGCAGGCTCCGTGGCGGTGCTCGCGTGGCGCGCGGTGGAGATGCGGGTCAGCTCACGCTCGACCATGGCCCGCATCAGCCCGGCCTTGCTGGCGAACCGGCGAAGCACCGTCTGCACGGTGACCCCGGCGTCGGACGCGACGTCCTCGAGCCGGATCTGGTCGTAGGGGAGGGCTCCGAACCGCACGAGCATCGAGTCGACGATGCGCGTCGCGGTCTGCTCCGCCGCGACCGCCCGGGCGGTCTGGGTGTAGACACGACTATTCATGTGAGTTAACTTAACATCAAAATGATAGGCACTTCCCCCGGCACGTTTCCGAAAGGCTCCGCCATGACCCTCTCCTCCCTCGACGAGCGCACCGCCGCGATCCCGACGCGTCTCGGCGCTCTCCACGTCCGCCAGGTCGGCCGCGGGCGCACCACCGTGCTGTGGCCCTCGATGTTCGTCGACAGCCACACCTGGGACCGGCTCCTGCCGCTGCTTCCGAGGGACCGCCACTACGTCCTCGTGGACGGTCCGGGGCTGGGGCTGAGCCAGCCGCTGACGCGAGAGAGCGACATCCCGGAGGCGGCTGCCGCGGCGGTCGACCTCCTGGAGGGCCTGTCGGTCTCGGAGCCCGTCGACTGGGTCGGCAACGCCTTCGGCGGGCACGTCGGCTTCGAGCTGGCCACCAGACCCGGGGTGCTCCGCAGCCTGGCCGCGGTGAGCGCTCCGACCGAACCGGTCAGCGCAGAGATCCGGCGTTCGATCCGCGTGCTGCGACCCCTCCTCCGGGCGCTCGGTCCGGTGCGGCCCGTCCGCGCAGCCATCCTGGACGCGATGCTCACCGACGCCTCCAGGGCAGACGCGCAGGTGCGGGGCGTGGTGCTGGCGAGCCTGGGGCGTCCCAGTCGGACGAGCCTGTCGCTGGCCGTCGCCTCCTTCATCCTCAACCGGGTCGACGTGAACGACATTCTCGGCGACATCCGGGTCCCCAGCCTCTTCGTCGCCTCCGACGACCGGGGCGACTGGAGTCCCCAGGATGCCGCCGCAGCGGCCCGGCGCACTCCGGACGCTCGGGTCGAGACGGTCGTCGGCGCCCGGACGCTGATCCCACTCGAGCAGCCCCGTGCGCTCGCCCTGCTGCTCCAGTCCTTCTGGGCGGAGGTGGACGCGCACCCCTCGGCCGGGTCGGCGTGAGCGCGCAAATGCGGTTCGTGTGGCGCAGGCACGACTCCGTAGGATGACGGAGTTCCTTCAACCCCCGATCCGACAGGACCCCTCGTGCTCCGCACCCATGAGGCCGGCACTCTGCGTGCCGACCACACCCAGCAGACCGTCACGCTCACCGGGTGGGTGGGCAAGCGTCGCGATCACGGGGGTGTCGCCTTCATCGACCTGCGCGATGCCAGTGGTGTCGTCCAGGTCGTGGCACGTGACGAGGTCCTCACCGGTGCGGCGCACGACCTGCGGGCCGAGTTCTGCATCAAGGTGACCGGCGAGGTCGTCGCGCGCACCGAGGCCAACGTCAACCCCGAGCTGCCGACCGGCGCCGTGGAGGTCGTGGCCTCCGCCATCGAGGTGCTGGCGCCCAGCGCACCGTTGCCCTTCCAGATCGACGAGCGCGTCACCGTCGGTGAGGAGGCCCGCCTCAAGCACCGCTACCTCGACCTGCGTCGTCCGGGCGCGTCCTCGGCCGGTGCCGCCCTGCGGCTGCGCTCCAAGGTCAACGCCGCCGCCCGCTCCGTCCTGGGTGAGCGCGACTTCGTCGAGATCGAGACTCCTACCCTCACGCGGTCCACGCCCGAGGGCGCACGCGACTTCCTCGTGCCGGCACGGCTGGCTCCGGGTTCCTGGTACGCCCTGCCCCAGAGCCCCCAGCTGTTCAAGCAGCTGCTCATGGTCGCGGGCATGGAGCGCTACTACCAGATCGCCCGGTGCTACCGCGACGAGGACTTCCGCGCCGACCGCCAGCCCGAGTTCACCCAGCTCGACATCGAGATGTCGTTCGTCGAGCAGGCCGACGTCCTCGAGCTCGGCGAGGCCATCGTCAAGGCCGTCTGGAAGCTCATCGACGTCGAGCTGGACGCGCCCTTCGAGCAGCTGACGTATGCCGAGGCCATGCGCCGCTTCGGCTCGGACAAGCCCGACCTCCGTTTCGGCAACGAGCTCGTGGAGTGCACCGACTACTTCACGGAGACGCCCTTCCGGGTGTTCCAGGCCGAGTACGTCGGGGCGGTCGTCATGCCCGGTGGCGCCTCGCAGCCGCGCAAGCAGCTCGACGCCTGGCAGGACTGGGCCAGGAGCCGCGGCGCCAAGGGTCTGGCCTACGTCCTTGTCGGTGAGGACGGCGAGCTCGGGGGACCGGTCGCCAAGAACCTCTCCGACGACGAGAAGGCGGGGCTCGCCGCCCACGTCGGTGCCCAGCCCGGCGACTGCGTCTTCTTCGCCGCGGGGCCGACGAAGTCCTCACGCGCCCTGCTCGGCGCCGCGCGCCTCGAGATCGGCAAGCGCTGCGAGCTCATCGACGAGAGTTCCTGGTCCTTCCTGTGGGTCCTCGACGCACCGCTGTTCGAGCCGGCGTCCGAGGCCGTCGCCGCCGGTGACGTCGCCGTCGGTGGCGGAGCCTGGACGGCCGTCCACCACGCCTTCACCTCGCCCAAGGCCGAGTTCATGGACTCGTTCGACACCGACCCCGGCCCCGCGCTCGCCTACGCCTACGACATGGTCTGCAACGGCAACGAGATCGGTGGCGGGTCGATCCGTATCCACCGCCGCGACATCCAGGAGCGCGTCTTCAAGGTCATGGGCCTGTCCGACGAGGAGGCCCAGGAGAAGTTCGGCTTCCTCCTCGACGCCTTCGCGTTCGGCGCGCCCCCGCACGGCGGCATCGCCTTCGGCTGGGACCGCATCGTGTCCCTGCTCGCCGGCACCGAGTCGATCCGCGACGTCATCGCCTTCCCTAAGTCCGGTGGCGGCTACGACCCCCTGACCGCCGCGCCCGCGCCGATCACCCCGGAGCAGCGCAAGGAAGCCGGCGTCGACGCCAAGCCGGAGACCAGCGGCGGAGCCAAGGTCGACGGCTCGGCCGACCCGGCGGCGGCGAAGGCCTGATGACGAGCGCGGCCGACACCCTGGCGACGGATGCCCGGCCGCTCGATCCTGCCCGACCCGTCCGCGTCCTCCTCTGGGACGCGGACGGAGTCCTCCAACATCCTCGGCACGAGTGGGCGCCGAGGCTGCAGGCCTGGGGCGGCGCCGGCTTCGCCGAGGCACTCTTCGCCGCTGAGATCCCTGCGCTGCGTGGGGAGGCTCCCTTCCGGAGCTGCCTCTCCGCGCTGCTCCGCGAGTGGCCGGAGGTCACCGCGAGCGTGGACGACCTCCTCGGCCTGTGGGAGCAGGTCGACCCCGACGACGGCGCCCTTCGCCTCGTGCGAGACGTGGCGGCGACCGGTGTGACGTGCGTGCTTGCGACCAACCAGCAGGACCACCGCAAGGCCTACCTGCGTCAGCGCTTCGGCTACGACGACGTCTTCGAGCGGTCGTTCTACTCGTGCGATGTCGGCGCCATGAAGCCCGAGGCCGCGTACTTCGAGCGAGTGCTCGAGGCCCTGGGCATCCCTCAGCAGGACGCTGGGCAAGTGGGCTTCGTCGACGACATGACCGCCAACGTCGCCACCGCCCGGGAGCTGGGCATCCGGGCCGTCCACCACGACCCGGCCTCGGGTGTCGCCGGGTTGCGTGCCGCGCTGGGGTGGTCATGAGCGACCACGGGGCGCCACTGGGCGATGAGGAGCGGCTCCACTCGTCCGAGCAGACGCCGCCGGGGGCGTTCCAGCAGGCCATCCGCCGCTATGCCCAGCAACAGCCCGAGCTGCGTCAGGCTACGGACCAGTTCGTCGCCATGGTCACGGCGATGCTCGACGACGCGGGCATCAACTACGTCAGTGTCACCGGCCGCGCCAAGAGCGTCGCGTCCTTCGCGGGCAAGGCGTCCCAGACGGAGGGCGGCGTGCCGGTCTACACCGACCCGCTCACCGAGATCACCGACCAGATCGGTGTCCGCGTCGTCACCTACCTGCAGGGAGACGTTGCCGCCGTCGCGGACCTCCTCGCCGGCGAGTTCAGCGTCCTGGACGACCGGGACCTCGGGCAGGAGACCGCCAAGCAGGGCCGCTTCGGCTACTCGAGCAGGCACCTCCTGGTGACCCTTGACGACGAGGGCGGCGACCCGGCATACGGGCATCTGCGGGGACGCTCCGCCTCGGTCCAGGTGCGCACGATCCTGCAGCACGCCTGGGCCGAGTTCGAGCACGACGTGCGATACAAGGGGTCCGTCCCGGCAGAGGACGTGTCGGACCTCGACCGCCGATTCACCCTGGCCGCAGGGCTCTTGGAGCTGGCCGACCGTGAGTTCACCGCCATCCGTGACCGGCTGCAGGCCAGCGTCGGGATCGACCCGGACGCCTCCGACGACGACCCGCGGATCAGTGGCACCGATCTGGCAGCCTTCCTGACGGCGCAGTTCCAGGACGCCGGCTGGTCTCGCACCGACCACTACTCGTGGATCTCCGGCCTGCTCCTCGAGCTCGGGATCACCTCGCTCGACGAGCTGGGGGGCCTGCTCGGATCCATCGACGCCCAGGGCATCAACGAGCGGATGGACTACCGCTACCCGGCAGGCGCCGTGCGCCGGCTCGATGACGCGCTGCTGGCCGTCTTCGGCCCGCGCTACATCGGCCTGCACGGCAACTCGCACCGCGTCGAGTCGCTCACCGCACGCCTCGACAAGGTGCGCGCCACCCAGTCCTGAGCGTCAGCTCCGGCCAACCAGGAAGCGGGTGCGCGCGCTCCCGTCGACCCGGTACCCGCGGTCATCGTGCAGAGCTTGCGCATGCGAGCCGCCCTCGAACCCGCTCAGCGAGCAGGCGGCCATCCGGGTCATCCCCTCACGAGTCGGGTATGCCGTGATGCCTGCCCCAGCCCGTGCCCACCTCGAGTCGACCGTGACCTGCGCTCGCGACGACGAGCGCCCCCCTCGAGGGGAGACGCTCGTCGTCGGAGGTGCTGGACTCACGTGGTCAGGAAGCGCACGAGCGCGGCGTTGAACGCCTCCTTGTGGCTGGTGTTGATGCCGTGGGGTCCGTCCTTGATGGTGACCAGCTCGCTGCCGGCGACCTGCTCGTGGGTGCGTTGCCCGGAGACCTCGATCGGCACGATGGCGTCGGAGTCGCCGTGGATGACCAGGGTCGGCACAGTGACCCTGGCGAGGTCGTCGGTGAAGTCCTCGAGCCACGAGGCGATGCAGGCTTCCGCTGCGTCCAGGTCCGCCTGGGCGGCGAGCTCCAGTGCCTCTCGGCGCTGCTCCTCGGTGACCTTGAGCTCACCACCGGCGCTGAAGAAGTTCGTGGTGAACTCGTCGAGGAAGCCCTCACGGTCTGCCCGCAGCCCCGCCTGCATCTTCTCGGCCTCGGCGCGGGGGAGACCACCGTCGGGGTTGTCGTCACTCTTGATCAACCACGGCGGGATGGCCCCGGCGAAGGCGATGCTGTGGAGGCGGTCCTCGCCGTGGGTGCCGACGTAGCGCGCCACCTCTCCGCCGCCCATCGAGAACCCGACGAGCGAGAGGTCGGTCAGGTCGAGCTCCTCGATGAGCCCGGCGAGATCGGACGTGAGGGTGTCGTAGTCGTAGCGTCCGTCCGTCGCCGGCGCCGACTGGCCGAACCCGCGCCGGTCGTAGGTGATGACGCGCAGTCCGGCGGCGACGAGCGCGGGGACCGTGTCCTTCCAGGAAGCGCCGGAGAGGGGCCAACCGTGGATGAGGACGACGGGTCGGCCGTCACCCCCCGTGTCCTCGTGGTGCAGGGTCGGTGTCGTCGAGGGAGCGTCGGTCATGATTCACCTTTCGAGAAGGGCAGAGGGTCTGGTGACCCTGTGCACGTCATTCGTCGCAGGTTCGGCGGCGGGTGGGTGTGACCCGCGTCACCTGTCTGACCAGCACGTTAGTCTGCGGGAGTGCCGGCCTCCAACGACCTCTTCGCATCAGCCGAGGGGACCGGTGCCGCCACCCTTCCTCCCCTCGCGGTGCGCATGCGCCCGGCGTCGATCGACGAGGTCCGCGGTCAGCAGGCGGTCCTGCGTCCGGGCAGCCCACTCCGACGCCTCATCGAGGGTTCTGGCGGCACCGCAGGTTCGTTGAGCGCCATCCTCTGGGGTCCGCCCGGCACGGGCAAGACGACGCTGGCGCACCTCGTGGCGACCGCGGCGAACCGTGAGTTCGTCGAGCTGTCCGCCGTCACCGCCGGGGTCAAGGACGTGCGGGCCGTGATGGAGGCGGCCGCGCGGAACCGCGACCTCTACGACCGGCAGACGGTGCTCTTCCTCGACGAGATCCACCGCTTCACCAAGGCTCAGCAGGACGCCCTGCTCCCCGGGGTCGAGACGCGGCAGGTCATCCTCGTCGCGGCGACCACCGAGAACCCGTCGTTCGCCGTCATCGCCCCCTTGCTGTCGCGCTCGATGCTCATCACGCTCACCTCGCTCGACGACGAGCAGGTCACCGACGTGCTCGACGCAGCGGTGAGGGACGAGCGCGGTCTCGACGCGGCATACGCGTTGTCCGACGAGGCGCGCGAGCACCTCGTCCGGATCTCCGGCGGGGACGCCCGGCGGGCGCTCACGTCCCTGGAGGCAGCGGCAGGTGTCGCCCTCGACGATGCGCCTGCCGGGCGTGACGACTCGATCCCGATCGAGATCACCCTCGCCCACGCCGAGCAGGCGGTCGCGCAGGCGTCGGTGCGCTACGACAGGACCGGCGACCAGCACTACGACGTGGCGTCGGCGTTCATCAAGTCCATGCGTGGGTCCGACGTCGACGCGGCGCTGCACTACCTCGCCCGTCAGCTCGAGGCGGGGGAGGACCCGCGGTTCATCGCTCGGCGCATCGTCATCTCGGCGAGCGAGGACGTCGGCATGGGTGACCCGACCGCTCTCCAGACCGCTGTCGCGGCGATGCACGCCGTTGCCCAGGTCGGCATGCCCGAGGCGCGAATCATCTTGGCGCAGGCCGTTGTTCACAACACCTTGGCTCCCAAGAGCAACGCGGCGTATGCCGGGATCAACGCCGCCATCGCCGACATCCGTGGCGGACGTGGCGGCGCCGTGCCTGCGCACCTTCGCGGCAGCGGGTATGCCGGTGCGTCCCGTCTCGAGCACGGGAAGGGCTACGTCTACGCCCACGACGAAGCCGATGGGGTGGCGCGCCAGCAGTACCTCCCGGACGACCTCCACGGCACGGCCGACTACTACCAGCCGACCGACCGCGGCTTCGAGGCGCGACTGCAGGAACGCTGGACCTGGCTCAGGGAGCGCCTCGGCGGACGCTGAGGCGACGTGTTGAGAGGTGCGGTCAGATGCCGCCGAACATCGTGCGCCCGATCCCGCCCTGGTCGGTTCGCGTGTCCCGCTGCTTCGGGTCTCGGATGCGACCGCACCGGGAGCACTCGAGGGCGAACACCGTCGGGTCCGGAGACTCGGTGTGGACCCTCCGGTCGTGGTGGCGACCGAGGAAGCAGGGCACGGCGCCGGCGCCGGCCGCCGAGTGGATGACCTCCCAACGCAAGCGAGGTGCTCCGAGCAGGGTCGAGACGGCATAGCCGGCTCGCTTGCCGTTCGGCAGGACCTGGAGATCTGCGTCGAACTCGGCGACATAACGTCGTCGGACCTGCAGTGGCAGGATCCGGACTGCGAGGTCGAGGGGGTAGTCGGCGAGTCGGCTCATGACGTCGCTCCTTGGGTTCGTGCTGGGTTCGGTGCCCGGGCGACGAGGCGCGCATGCGTCGCGTCGGCGCGAGCGAGGGCCGCACGAGCGGCCGTGGCACCGGCTGCGGTGAGCCGGTAGTGGCGACGTCGCGGTCGGCCGAGGTCGGACGGGTCGATGTCCTCCCAGCTGCTGCTCACCCAGCCCCGTCCCTCGAGGCGGGCGAGGATCGGGTGAACGGTGCCACTGGGGAGAGCGGTGTGAGCGCCGATCGCCAGTCCGTAGTGGACCTGGTCCGGCCGGTCGACGAGCACCCGGAGGACGGCCTTGGTGGGGCCGGTCATCCGCGGTGCTGCATCACCCATGGTCTAACTCTACCTAGGGGAGGTCTCGGCGGCAAGGAACGCGGCGGCGATGGCGGAGGTGCGACCCGTAGGATTCACCGGTGCCCCACCCCGGGCCGACGCACTCGACCCGATGCCTTTCGACCTCCAGGACTGCCCACATGGAAACCGCTGAGATCCGGCGCCGCTGGCTCGCCTTCTTCGAGAAGAACGGCCACACGGTGGTGCCCTCCGCGCCGCTCATCCACGACGACCCCAACCTGCTGTTCGTCAACGCGGGCATGGTGCCGTTCAAGCCGTACTTCTCGGGCCAGGAGACGCCGCCGTGGGAGCGGGCCACGAGCGTCCAGAAATGTGTCCGCACCGGTGACATCGAGGAGGTCGGCAAGACCTCGCGCCACGGCACGTTCTTCCAGATGAACGGCAATTTCTCCTTCGGCGACTACTTCAAGAAGGACGCGATCCGCTTCGCGTGGCAGCTCCTCACGACCTCGCAGGAGGAGGGTGGTTACGGCCTGGACCCCGACCGTCTGTGGGCCACGGTCTACGAGGACGACGACGAGGCCGAGCGTCTCTGGGCCGAGCACACCTCGATCCCGCTCGAGCGCATCGTGCGGCGCGGCAAGCTCGACAACTACTGGCACATGGGCGTGCCCGGTCCCGGAGGTCCGTGCAGCGAGATCTTCTACGACCGCGGCGAGGAGTACGGCACAGAGGGTGGCCCGGCGGTCGACGAGGACCGCTACATGGAGATCTGGAACCTCGTCTTCATGCAGGAGGAGCTCTCGCAGGTCCGCGCCAAGGACGACTTCGACATCGAGGCACCGCTTCCGGCGCAGAACATCGACACGGGCATGGGCCTCGAGCGCATCGCCTCGGTCCTCCAGGGCGTCGACAACCTCTACGAGATCGACGAGGTCTACCCCGTCCTCGCCAAGGCCGCCGAGATGACCGGCAAGTCCTACGGCGCCCACTCCGGCCACTCCGCCGAGGGGTCGCACCCGGATGACGTGCGCCTTCGCGTCGTCGCGGACCACATCCGGTCCTCGCTCATGCTCATCGGTGACGGCGTCACCCCCGGCAACGAGGGTCGTGGCTACGTGCTGCGCCGGATGCTGCGACGCGCTGTCCGCTCGATGCGCCTCCTCGGCTTCGAGGAGCCCGCGCTGCCCCAACTGCTCCCGGTCTCGATGGAGCGGATGAAGAAGTCCTACCCGGAGCTCGAGACCGGCTTCGACCGGATCAGCAAGATCGCGTATGCCGAGGAGGAGGCCTTCCGTCGCACGCTCGCCTCAGGCACGACGATCCTCGACACGGCCGTGTCGCGCACCAAGGAGTCCGGGGGCACGACGCTGGCCGGCGACCAGGCCTTCCAGCTGCACGACACCTACGGCTTCCCGATCGACCTCACCCTCGAGATGGCGGAGGAGCAGGGCCTCTCCGTCGACCGCGAGGGCTTCACCCGTCTCATGCAGGAGCAGCGCAACCGCGCCAAGGCCGACGCCAAGGCCAAGAAGTCCGGTCACGCCAACACCGAGGTGTGGAAGGAGCTGCGCTCCGCCGGCGAGACCGACTTCCGCGCGTGGCAGGAGCTCACGAGCGAGGCCACGGTCGTCGGCCTCGTGATCGACGGGCAGCGCGTCGAGGAGATCGAGCCCGGCCAGCGCGGCCAGGTCATCCTCGACCGGACCCCCTTCTATGCCGAGTCCGGTGGTCAGATCGCCGACGAGGGCATCATCACGGCCGACGGGGTGCACCTCAAGGTCATGGACGTCCAGCGTCCGGTCAAGGGACTCATCGCCCACACCGTCGAGGTCGTGCACGGACCGCTGCGCGCCGGCGCGCCCGTCCTCGCCGAGGTCGACGCCGAGTGGCGCATCTCGGCGTGCCAGGCGCACTCCGGCACGCACGTCATCCACGCCGCGCTCCGCCAGGTGCTCGGCCCGTCCGCGCTCCAGTCCGGCTCCTACAACAAGCCGGGCTACCTCCGCCTCGACTTCGCGTGGGGTCAGGCGCTCTCGCCGGAGACCCGCAGCGAGATCGAGGAGGTCGCCAACCTCGCCGTCCGCAAGGACCTACCGGTGTCGGCGGCCTGGATGCCGCTGGCGCAGGCCCGTGAGGCCGGTGCACTCGCGCTCTTCGGTGAGACCTACGGCGAGGACGTGCGCGTCGTCGAGATCGGTGGCGCCTGGTCGCGCGAGCTCTGCGGTGGCACCCACGTCGGCCACTCCTCGCAGGTGGGTGCTCTCACCCTGACGGGGGAGTCGTCGATCGGTTCCGGGGTCCGTCGAGTCGAGGCGTTCGTCGGCATGGATGCCCTGCGCCACCTCGCCCGCGAGCGGGCGATCGTCGCCGAGCTCACCGGCATCGTGGGAGTCCAGCCCGGCGAGCTGACCGAGCGCATCGGCGCGATGCTCGCCCGGCTCAAGGACGCGGAGCGTGAGCTCGAGCGCACCCGCAAGCAGGCCGTGCTCGCCGCGGCCGGCTCGCTCAGCGACCACGCCAAGGACGTCGGAGGGGTGCGCTTCGTCGGGCACGACGCCGGTGGCGAGGCAGGCGCCGACGACGTGCGGGCCATGGTGCTCGACGCCCGGCAGAAGCTCGGTGACGCGTCCCCGTCGGTCGTGGCCGTCACCGGCGGGGCCAAGGGCCGACCCGTCGTCGTCATCGCGACCAACCAGGCCGCGCGTGACCGGGGCATCAAGGCCGGTGAGCTCGTCCGCATCGCAGCCCAGACCCTCGGTGGCGGTGGCGGTGGCAAGGACGACATCGCCCAGGGTGGTGGCCAGGACCTCTCGAAGTCCGGTGAGGCCATCAACGCCGTCGAGTGGCGCGTCGGGGAGCTCGTCGGTTGAGCGTGCGCCCCGGGGTCCGTCTGGGGGTGGATGTCGGCACGGTGCGTGTCGGCGTGGCCGTCAGCGACCCCTCGGGGCTCCTCGCGACCCCCCACGCGACGCTGGCACGTGCCTGGCCCGATGCCGAGCCCGACACCGACGACGTCGCCGAGATCGTCGCGCTGGGCGTCGCGCTCGGTGCCATCGAGGTCGTCGTGGGACTGCCGCGCTCACTTTCGGGGGACGAAGGTCCGAGCGCAGCGGCCGCGCGCAAGTATGCTGCGGAGTTGGCCCAGCGCGTTGCTCCCGTGAGCGTCCGTCTCGTCGACGAGCGCCTCACGAGCGTCAGCGCTCACAGGGCCTTGCGCGACAGTGGTGTCGCCGGGCGTCGACAGCGTGCCGTCGTCGACCAGGTGGCGGCAGTCCTCATCCTCCAGGCCGCACTGGATGAGGAACGCAGCTCGGGCCGCCCCCCGGGCGAGCAGGTGGTGCGGCAGAAGCGGCGCAGGCCGAAGACGAAGGACGGATCACGGTGACCCAGGACCACCTCGACACGACGATCTTCGGGGAGCCTGGAGCCCAGGAGCCGCGTCGTCGCCGCCGCCAGCGCCAGAGCAAGGGCAAGGGTCGTCGTCTGCTGACGCTCGTCCTCGCCATCGTCCTCGTGGGCGGTGCGGCGATCGCCGCCGTGGCCGTCCTCAAGCCGTTCGTCTCGTCCATCGCCGGCGACGGTGGCTCCGAGGCCGAGGACTTCGCCGGGCCCGGCGAGGGCGAGGTGGCGGTGACCGTGAAGCAGGGCGACAGCGGTGAGGCGATCGCGACGGCTCTGAAGTCCGCCGGCGTCGTCAAGACGCGCACGGCATACCTCGAAGCGTCCGCGGCGGACCCGGAGCAGAGCGCCAAGATCCAGGCCGGGACCTACACACTCAAGAAGGGCATGAAGGCGATCGACGCCTTCACGTTGTTGGCCGACCCTGCCAACCGCAGCGTGCCGCGACTGACGCTCCCGGAGGGACTGTGGGCCAGCGAGATCATCCCGCGGCTCAGCAAGTCGACCGGTGTCCCGGTCGCGCAGTACCAGGCCGCGCTCAAGAACCCTGCGGCGCTCGGACTTCCGCAGGCTGCGGGGGGCAGGGTCGAGGGCTACCTCTTCCCGTCGAGCTACGAGTTCGACAAGGGCACGCCCGCTGCGGCGCAGCTCAAGCAGATGATCGCCCTGACCCTCGCCGAGCTCGAGAAGGCCGGCGTGCAGCCCGAGGACTACACGCGCATCCTCACAGTCGCCTCGATCATCGAGGGCGAGGTCAACGGGGACGCCGACCGGGCGAAGGTCGCCCGCGTCATCGAGAACCGCCTCGACGACCCGAACGGGCCCACCATCGGCCGGCTCCAGATGGACTCGACCGTCCACTACATCGAGCAGGAGCGTGGCCGCGCAGGGACGTCCGACCAGGCCCGCAACTCGGACAGCCCCTACAACACCTACAAGGTCAAGGGCCTCCCCCCGGGACCGATCAACAACCCGGGGGCTGCCTCGATCGAGGCGGCGGCCAACCCGGCAGAGGGCCCGTGGTTCTACTTCGTCGCGGTCAACCCGTCCACCGGCGAGACGAAGTTCGCGGTGACCGCGGCCGAGCACGACGTCAACGTCCAGGAGTTCAACAAGTGGTGCTCGGAGAACAAGGACAAGTGCTGAGAGCAGCCGTCCTCGGGTCGCCCGTCTCGCACTCGCTGTCACCGGTTCTTCACCGGACCGCGTATGCCGTGCTGGGCCTGCCTGAGTGGAACTACGGTCGTCATGAGGTCGGCTCCTCCGACCTCGGCGCCTTCGTGGCCGGCCTCGACGAGACGTGGCGTGGCCTGAGCCTGACGATGCCCCTCAAGGAGGTGGCCTTCGAGGTCGCCGCCGAGGTGACGGCGATCGCTCGCGAAGCGGGCGCCGTCAACACGCTCGTCCGTCGCGACGACGGACACTGGGACGGCCACAACACCGACGTCGTGGGGATCGTCCGAGCGGTGGAGCACGTCGAGCACGACGGGCGCGCCACCATCCTCGGGTCCGGAGCCACGGCCCGGTCAGCGGCCCTGGCGCTCGGCGAGCTCGGCGTGCGCGACGTGGTGGTCGCTGCTCGCAACGCCGACGCGTCGGCGGAGGTCGTGGCGCTGCTGGCCAGGCACGACATCGAGGCGGTCCACGTCCCGCTCGAGCAGTGGGGCGAGGAGTCCGGTCGGCTCGTCATCTCGACCCTGGCACCCGCGGCGAGCTCGGCGGCCGGCGTCGTGGCGCAGGAGTCGTCGGACCTGTCCGGCACCACGCTCCTTGACGTGGTCTACGCCGACTGGCCCACACCCCTCGCGAGAGGCGCGCGGGAGGCCGGGGCGGAGGTCGTGTCGGGACTCGACATGCTCGTCCACCAGGCGGCGGCCCAGGTCGAGCTGTTCACCGGGCGGCCCGGGCCCGTGGACGCCATGTCTGCCGCTGCCCACACGGCGATGTCCGCACGATGAGCGACGGCCTCGGCCTCGTCCTGGCGCTCCTCGCCCTCGTCGTGGTCGCTGCCGTGGTGGGTCGAGTGACCGCCAGGGAGCTCGCCACCGGCGGCTACCGCATCCCCGAGGACGAGGCGACACACCGGCCACCACCGTCGTGGTGGGTGGCCCCGCTCCTCGTCGGGTTGGTCCTGTTCGTCACCTCCGCGGTGGGTGGCACGGCCACGTATGCCGCTCTGCCGGCATACCTGCTCTTCGCGTGGTTGAGCGTGTGTCTCGTCTGGATCGACCTCGACGTCCACCGCCTGCCCGTCGGGCTCACCCGGCCGGCCCTGCCCGCGTTCGCGCTCCTGCTGCTGCCCCCGACGATCGCGACGGGGGAGTGGGACCGTCTGCTCGTCGCGGCCATCTGCTCGCTCGGGCTGACGGCGATCTATGTGGCGTTCGCGTTCCTGCCCGGGGGAGGGTTCGGTGGTGGCGACGTGCAGCTCGCGCCGACGATCGGCCTGCTGCTCGGCTGGTTCTCGGTCGGGCACGTCGTCGTCGGGACCCTGGCTGCCTTCGTCCTCGGAGGCTTCGGCGCGGTGGTCCTGCTGCTGTCGGGTCGCGCCGGACGCAAGACGGCCATGGCCTTCGGGCCGTTCATGTGCGCCGGGCTGCTGGTGGCGCTGGCCTGGACCGAGGAGGTCCTCGCCGGGCTCGTCGGCGGCTGACAGGGCTAGCGTGCAGGCATGACCACGCGCTGGCTGTTCGGTGACCAGCTCGGCCCGCACTTCGTCGATGACCACGCCGGTCAGGTCGTCATGGTCGAGTCCCGAGCGGTGTTCGCCCGCAGACGGTTCCACCGGGCCAAGGCGCACCTCGTGCTGTCCGCCATGCGCCACCGTGCCGCCGAGCTGGGGGACCGCGTGACCTACCACCGCGCCGACTCCTACGGCGAGGTCGTGCGGGGGCTCGAGGACGTCGAGGTCATCCACCCGACCTCGTATGCCGCACTCGACCTCGTCGAACGGCTCGGGGTCCGGGTCCTCCCGCCCCGCGGGTTCGCCACGAGCCGCGAGGACTTCGCCAGGTGGGCGCATGGCCGCGGGGGCCGTCGCCTGCTCATGGAGGACTTCTACCGCGAGGCGCGACGACGCCACGGTGTGCTTCTGGATGGTGGTGACCCGGCCGGCGGGCAGTGGAACTTCGACCATGACAACCGCAAGCCCCCGCCCAAGGGGGCGAGCAGTCTCGGCGTGACCGAGCCTTGGTGGCCGGACGAGGACGAGATCGACGACCAGGTGCGCGAGGACCTCGACCGCTGGGAGCGGGACGGCGACGTGGCCTACCTCGGCCGCGACCGGCCCCGGCGCTTCGCTGCGACCCGGTCGGAGGCGCTGGCCGCCCTCGACCACTTCGTCGAGCACCGCCTGGCGGACTTCGGGGCGCACGAGGACGCCATCCTCGAGGGCGACCCGTGGATGGCACACAGCCTGCTCAGCGCGCCGCTCAACCTGGGGCTGCTTGACCCGCTCGAGGTCGTCGCGCGGGCCGAGGCGGCCCACCTCGCGGGGGACGCTCCGATCGCGAGCGTGGAGGGGTTCGTGCGTCAGGTGCTCGGGTGGCGCGACTACGTCTGGCACCTCTACTGGCACGAGGGCAGGGGCTACCGCCGCAGCAACGCGCTGGCCGCCAGTCAGCGGATGCCGCAGTGGTTCGCCGAGCTCGACTCCGAGGCGACCGACGCACGCTGCCTCTCGCACACTCTCGACCAGGTCGCCGAGCACGGGTGGGTCCATCACATCCCACGGCTGATGGTGCTGGGGTCCTTCGCGATGCAGCGTGGGTGGTCGCCGGCGGAGGTGACCGACTGGTTCCACCGCGCGTTCGTCGACGGCTACGACTGGGTCATGGTGCCCAACATCGTCGGCATGTCGCAGCACGCCGACGGTGGGGTCATGGCGACCAAGCCCTACACGTCGGGCGGCGCCTACATCAACACGATGAGCGACCACTGCGGCTCGTGTCGCTTCAACCCCAAGGTGCGGGTGGGTGAGGACGCCTGTCCGTTCACTGCGGGCTACTGGTGGTTCCTCGACCGCAACCGAGAGCGGCTGTCCGACAACCCGCGGATGACCCGCGCGGTGCAGGGCCTGGACCGGCTGCGCGACCTGGAGGCTCTCGTCGTGCAGGAGGTGGAGCGCGGCAACTCGGCCCCCTGAGGGCTCGTGGGTTCACCTCGGCAGCCCCCTCGACGCTCGATCGGGCGGGAACGTGACGTCGTCACCCACGATCTCCCGCTCGGAGGTCAGGACCCGATCTCGCTCGCGTAGTAGACGTTGCCGTCGGGGTCGCTGAAGTCGAACATCGGCGGCGCGTAGTCGGACACGATGAGCTCGTCGACGCGGACGCCGGACGCGCTGAGCGCAGCATGGGTCGCGGCCGCGTCGTCGACGACGAACCGGATGCCGGTGTCGATGCCCACGGGCGGGCCGTCGCTCGAGAGCAGGGCGACGGAGGTCTGGGCGCCAGGGGGAGCGACTTCGACCCAACGGAAGGTCTCGCTCATGGCGAAGTCCATGCGCAGCTCGAAGCCGAGACGGTCGATGAAGAAGGCGATGGCCGCGTCGGTGTCGGCGACACCGACGGCGACGGCCCTGACGTCCGTGAACATCACGCGCTCACCGCCGCGGTCGCACCGTCAAGACGCTCGGTGAGGTGGATGGTGACCTCGTCGCCGGTGCCCTTGCCGATCGCCGTGCGGGTCGCCGTGGTCAGGGCAAGCTTGTGGGTGCCGTCGCCCAGGGCCATGAAGGACCCGCGGAACGGGTGGCCGTCGACGCTGCCGACGACCCTGACGAGTCCTCGGGTTCCGAAGAACTCGGCGGTCCAGTCGGTGACGAGATAGGTCCAGCCGCCGTCGCTGCTGCTCGTGACGAGGGTGCCGGTGAAGGTCTTGTCGAGACTGCTCATCGTCGTGCTCCTGTGCTGTCGGCGTTGGTGTCGGTGTCGGCGTCGGTGTCGGTGGCTCGGCCGTACATGAGCGAGCCGGGTGTGGTGAGCTCGGTGCCGGTCTCGAGCCAGGTCTTCAGGCCTGAGAGCACCATCGGCCAGCCGCCATGGATCGCCTCGACGACGCCTTCGGGGAGCTGGTCGTGGACCACCGTCAGGCGGCACGAGTCGCCGACCGGTTCGATCTCCCAGGTGACCCGTGACGTCCCGGCCGACTCGGCCGCGTCGTCCCAGTGGGCCCGGAAGCTCTGCACGAGGCGCCGGGGGGGCTCGACCGTGAGGTTCTCACCCTCGACGAGAGGTCCGTCGACCCCGTCGTGGGTGAGGGAGTAGGACGATCCATCGGTCCAGTCGGACGTCACCGTGCTGCCGAAGTGGAAGCGCCGGCGCGTCTGCGCGTCGGTGATGGCGGCCCACACCTTCTCGGGGGTGGTGCGGATGTAGATCTCGAACACCTTGCTCGTGCTCATGTCCTGGCCTTCCAGCTCGTCGCGCAGCCCGATGAGGCCGGCGGCCCAGGGCTCGGTGTACTTGCTGACCCACCGGTCGTGGATCTGGCGGATCCCCACCGGGTTGAGGAAGTGCAGCTTCTCCCGCCCCTGTCGACGGCTCACGACGAGGCCGGCCTCCTCGAGCAGGGCCAGATGCTTGGCCACGCCGATCCGGGTCATGTCGAAGTCGGCCGTGAGCGCCAGGAGCGACTGCCCGTCTCGGATGAACAACGCATCGAGCAGCGCCCGGCGGGTGGGGTCGGCGAGTGCTCGGAAGATGAGGTCCACGAGGACAGATTAGGAAACCATATGGTTTCCTGTCAAGGGTCGACCGGTCGCCCCAGTGAGGCTCCAAGGACTTGACCGACCGGCACCCTGCCGGAAGGCGGGATCGCAGCCACGTGGTTGGATGAACTCGCCCGACGACGGGGCCGGCTGGCATCGTCCCTGACCCGGAGGAGAGACATGGACGGCGCACGGCCGGTGGCGCAGGAACCTCGCGTCGTGTGCGTGGGAGAGTCCATGGCCCAGGTCGTGCCCCAGGACGGCCGCTTGGGCACAGCCGAGGTGTTCCGGATCGCCACTGCCGGGGCGGAGTCCAACGTCGCCGCAGGCCTCGCCGCCCTCGGCCTGGACGCGTCCTGGGTGAGCGCCGTCGGTGCGGATCCCCTGGGGGAGAGGGTGGTCGCCGATCTTGCTGCCAAAGGGGTCGACACGTCGTCGGTGCTCACCGACGACGACGCGCCCACCGGCGTCTTCTTCAAGGACCCGTCACCCGAGGGCTCCCGGGTGCACTACTACCGCGCCGGGTCGGCCGCGAGCCGCATGGACGCCTCCGTCGCCGATGTCGTCCTGGCCGCTGCGCCCACCTGGGTCCACGTCTCCGGTGTGACGAGCGCCCTCTCGCCGTCCTGCCGGGAGCTCGTCGCGTCACTGTTGCGACGAGCGCGGAGCTCTGGCGTGCGCACCACCTTCGACGTCAACTACCGCCCGCGCCTCTGGGGTGACCGCGAGAGCGCCGCGGCAGCCATCGCCGAAGCGGCTGCCCTCGCCGACACCGTGCTCGTGGGGCTCGACGAGGCCCAGGACCTCTGGCACGTCGACACTCCCGAGGACATCCGTGCCCTCCTGCCCCAACCCGAGACGATCGTGGTCAAGGACGGAAGCCGGTATGCCGTCCGCCTGGGTCACGCGGACACCGTCACCGTGCCTGCCCTGGCCGTCGACGTGGTCGAGCCGGTCGGGGCCGGCGACGCGTTCGCCGCGGGGTGGATCGCAGCCACGGCCAGGGGTGCTGATGCCGCGACGGCCCTCCGCCTCGGTCACCTCGTCGCCGGGCGAGCCCTGCTCAGTCTCGACGACCATCCGGAGCTCACCGACCGGGAGGCGCTTCTCGTCCGCGCGACCGATCCGCACGGCGAGTGGCCGGCCGAGACACGGACCTTCCCCGTGGCGGCCGAAGCCACCTCCCCCACCGCACAGGAGCAGACCTCATGAGCGCACCCCACGACCCGGACAGCTGGTTCGACGAGCAGCTGGGCGGGACCGGCGTCATGGTGATCCTGCGCGGATTCGACCCGGCGCGGACCCTCGAGCTGGCCCGCACGGCGTGGGCCGCCGGCATCCGGGCGGTCGAGGTGCCGGTGCAGGGCGAGGAGTCGCTGCGTTCGCTCACGGCCGTCGCGCGGGCCGCACCCGACGGTGCACCCGTCGGGGCGGGCACCATCGTCAGTCCCGACCAGGTGGCCCTCGTGCGTGACGCGGGAGCAGTCTTCACGGTCTCTCCGGGTTTCGACCGGGAGGTGAGCGTGGTGAGTCGCAACGCGGGCCTGCCGCACCTGCCCGGTGTCGCCACGGCCACCGAGGTGCACCACGCCGTCAGTGCCGGGCACCGCTGGCTCAAGCTCTTCCCGGCCACCGTCCTGGGTGCTGAGCTCATCCCTGCGCTCCATGGCCCCTTCCCGATGGCGAAGTTCTGCGTGACGGGTGGGATCTCCGTCGACAACGCAGCCCGCTTCCTCGATGCGGGTGCCTCTGCGGTGTCGTTGGGGTCAAGCTTTGCCGGCGCCGACGCCAGCGACCTCGCCGCCCTCGTGGGGCGCATCGCCGGATGAGCCGGCGTCGCCGGCGCTGCCTCAGAAGGCGGCGGGGCGGGGTGCGACACACATCGGAGCAGGAACCGTCAGGGTCGTGACGGCGCGGCCGATGCGGTGGGGTGAGAGGTCGTGCGTCGTGACTGCATCGGCGTCGCGTCCGGCGACGAGCAGGATGTCGCGCTCGCCGTCGGCGTGGAAGTGTCGCGGGTGTGCCGGGACGGCGGTCTCGCCGATGAGCACCGGGAGGTCCCCGGCCACGTCGAACACGCTCAGCGTGTCCGGACCGCGGTTCGAGATGAGCAGGCGTTGCGCGTCGGCATCGAGCCAGATCTGAGCGACGGAGTTCTCGGTCCTGCTCGAGGATGCGAGAACTTGGCCGGTGACCTCGAGCCTGCCGACAGCATTCTCGCGAAGGGCGACCAGGAACCCTGAAAGCTCCGCCCCCACCCAGGCTCGACCCGTCCGTGGGTCACGCACGACGTGACGCGGGCCGGCGCCGGGCGGCAGGGCACTCGAGGTGAGCTGGTCCAGGACGCCCTCACGGACGGCATACGTGACGATCTGGTCGCCACCCAGGTCGACGACCCATACCCGGTCATCAGGCAGGGGCGCGACCTGGTGCGCGTGACTGCCCTCCTGGCGTGTCGGGTGCGGCCCGCTGCCGGAGAGGCGCGCGGTGTCCGTGAGCGTGGTGACGACGTCGTCGGTGACCTCGATGGTCGACACGGTGCCGTCGGTGTAGTTGGCGGCGAGAAGGGTCCGTCCATCGGGCATGAGGGCGAGGTGGCACGGGTGGGCGCCACCGGTCGAGCACTGACCGACCTGGCTGAGAGCGGGTGGGCCGTCGGAGCGGTCTTCGACCATGAGGGTGACCACGTGACCGTCAGGCGTCTCACAGGCGACATGGAGGTGCGTGCCGTCAGGCGCCCAGACGACCCAGCCCGGCCGGGGGAGCTCGATGCTCGCGACAGCGGCGCCGAGCCCGTGGCCACCGTCCCACGGGTGCAGCGAGACCGTCCCCACGGACGGGTCGTCCGGGGATGATGCGACGGCAACCCAGACAGTTCGCGGTGTCGTGCCCATCACGCCAGCCTAGGGTCGACGGCTGGTGGGTGATCACTGCCTGACCACGAGCGCCGACACGGCGAAGTGCCGTGGGAGGATCGGGCCATGCTCCGTTGGTTGACCGCAGGTGAGTCTCACGGCCCTGCACTCCTTGCCACGATCGAAGGCCTTCCTGCTGGAGTCGAGGTGACTCGCAAGGACCTCGCTGACGCCCTGGCCCGGCGTCGTCTCGGCTACGGCCGTGGCGCCCGGATGAAGTTCGAGCAGGACGAGGTCGAGTTCCTCGGCGGCGTGCGCCACGGGCTGACGATGGGCTCGCCGGTCGCGATCCGGATCGGCAACACGGAGTGGCCCAAGTGGGAGACGGTCATGTCGGCCGACCCGGTGTCCGACGAGGCCTACGCGGCGTCGGACGACGTCAACGCCGAGAAGGAGATCGCCCGCAACCGACCCCTGACGCGTCCGCGGCCGGGACATGCCGACCTCGTGGGCATGCAGAAGTACGGCTTCGACGACGCCCGTCCCGTGCTCGAGCGCGCCTCCGCCCGGGAGACCGCTGCGCGAGTCGCTCTCGGTGAGGTCGCCGCCCGCTTCCTCGAGCAGGCCTACGGCATCCGGCTGGTGTCGCACACCGTCGCGATGGGCCCAGCCGGCGTCGCCGAGGACGCACCCCTGCCGACGCCCGACCAGCTCGCCGAGATCGACGCCGACCCGGTCCGCACGCTCGACGCAGCCGGGTCCGCGGCCATGGTGGCCGAGGTCGAGGCTGCCAAGAAGGACGGCGACACCCTCGGTGGCGTCGTCGAGGTCCTCGCCTATGGCCTGCCGCCCGGACTCGGCTCGCACGTGCACTGGGACCGGCGCCTCGACGCGCGACTGGCCGGAGCGCTCATGGGCATCCAGGCCATCAAGGGCGTGGAGGTCGGTGACGGCTTCCGCACTGCCGCCCGCCGTGGCTCGGCGGCCCACGACGAGATGGAGCGCGCCGCTGACGGCACGATCCAGCGCCGCACCGGGCGGGCCGGCGGCACCGAGGGCGGCATGTCGACGGGTGAGGTCCTACGTGTCCGGGCCGCGATGAAGCCGATCTCCACCGTGCCGCGCGCGCTCGACACCATCGACACCACGGGAGAGGCAGAGGCCAAGGCGATCCACCAGCGCTCCGACGTCTCGGCCGTGCCCGCCGCTGGCGTCGTTGCCGAGGCGATGGTCGCGCTCGTCCTCGCCGAGGCCTGTCTGGAGAAGTTCGGCGGGGACTCGGTCGCCGAGACGCGACGCAACCACGCGGCATACCTTGCAGCCATCCCCGAGACGATGCGCTCGTGGTGACCGGGGGAGAGGGCCGCCCGGTCGCGATCCTGATCGGTCCGCCGGGAGCGGGCAAGACGACGATCGGTGAGGCGCTCGCGGCTGCGCTCGAGGTGGACTTCCATGACACGGACGCCGCCATCGAGGACGAGCAGGGGTGCTCGATCTCGGACATCTTCGTGCTCGAGGGGGAGTCGGCCTTCCGGGCCCTCGAGCGGGCCGAGGTGGCCCGCGCCGTCTCGGTCGAGCGCGGCGTGGTGGCCCTCGGGGGCGGGGCGCCCATGGACTCGGAGACCCAGGCGGTCCTCGCGGACCATGTCGTGGTCTTCCTCGACGTCGGGATCGCGGATGCGGCCAAGCGGGTGGGCTTCGACGGGAGCCGACCGTTGCTCGCCATGAACCCGCGCGCGTCCTGGACCAAGCTGATGAACGAACGCCGCCCCACCTATGACCGGGTCGCAACGCACCACATCGACACGGCCGGACGTCCGGTCGACGACATCGTCGGGGAGATCGCCGAGCGCTTGCGGGCCGCTCGATGAGCGTGGTCTCGGTCGGTGGCGACTACGACGTCGTCATCGAGGCCGGCTGCTCCGCACGGGTTGCCGATGTCGTCGGCGACGGCGTCCAGCGGGCGCTCGTCGTGCACCCGGACTCCATGCGCCCTCTCGGCGACAAGGTCACGGAGTCCCTGCGGGACAAAGGGATCGATGCGTATGCCGTGAGTGTGCCTGACGCCGAGGACGCCAAGACCGCTGTGGTCGCCGCCGACCTCTGGGCGCTGCTGGGGCAGCACGGGTTCACCCGGAGCGACGTCGTCGTCGGGGTCGGGGGAGGGACGGTCACCGACCTCGCGGGGTTCGTTGCCGCCACCTGGTTGCGCGGCGTGCCCGTGGTCCAGGTGCCCACGACGCTGCTCGGCATGGTCGATGCGGCTGTCGGGGGCAAGACGGGCATCAACACCGCCGAGGGCAAGAACCTCGTCGGGTCGTTCCACCCGCCGCGCGCCGTGCTGTGCGATGTCGACGTGCTGTCGACGCTGCCTCGCGCCGACTACGTCGCCGGCCTCGCCGAGATCATCAAGGCCGGTTTCATCGTCGACCCCGTCATCCTCGACCTCGTCGCGGAGGACCCCGAAGCGGCGACCCGGCCCGACGGCCCGCACACCCTGGAGCTCATCGAGCGGGCCATCGCGGTCAAGGCCGAGGTCGTCAGCCAGGACCTCAAGGAGTCCTCGCTGCGTGAGATCCTCAACTACGGCCACACGTTCGGTCACGCGATCGAGCACGTCGAGCACTATCGCCGCCGCCACGGTGAAGCGGTCTCGATCGGCATGGTCTTCGCCGCCGAGCTGGCCTGTGCCGCAGGGGTGCTCGCACGTGACGTCGTCGACCGGCACCGAGAGGCGTTGACGTCGGTGGGACTGCCGACGGCCTATGAGTCAGGCAGATGGGCCGAGCTCGAGACGGCGATGCGACGCGACAAGAAGACCCGCGGCTCACTCCTGCGGTTCGTCGTCCTCGAGGACATCGCCCGCCCCGTCCGCCTGGAAGGTCCGACGGAGGACCAGCTCACCACGGCATACGCCGCACTGTCCCACTGAAGACCTGCTGCCGTGGAACGCCCCCCGCCGCCTGACCGTTGCCATGTCGTGAACCCTCAGGCCCATGCCGGCGCGCCTCAGCCCATGATGGATGCGCCCTCGCGCCGGGTCTCGGCGCAGCTCGCCGACCGTCTCTTCGACATCAGGACCATCTATCACGAGCCGGAGATCGACCGCTTTGCTCGGGCACGCGAGGTCTTCGACCGTTACCCCGACGCTGAGCGCATCGTCGTACCGTCTCACGGGGCCATCCCCGGGCTCTACGGCAACCGGGGGAGCGTCGACGACTGGGTCCGACTCAAGCGCGAGGTGCTGGTCCTCGGGGAGAAGAAGTCCCTGACCGCACGTCCCAACGGGAGGTCGAGCGACTGGATCGCACCCTCCACCGCGAACGGCTGTGCCATGTCCTGCTCGTACTGCTACGTCCCCCGCCGCAAGGGCTTCGCCAACCCGGTGACCGTGTTCGCGAACATCGAACGGATCGTGGGGTACCTGGAACGTCATGCGGGTCGCCAAGGTGTCAAGGCGCAGCCTAACCAGTGTGATCCGAGCGACTGGGTGTACGACATCGGTGAGAACAGCGACTGCTCTGCCGACGCCCTGATCTCGGACAACGTGTCGGACCTCATCGACCTGTTCGGCCGGCTTCCCAACGCGAAGGCGAGCTTCGCGACGAAGCTGGTCAATCGTCAGCTCCTCGACCTCGACCCTCGCGAGGGCACGCGGGTGCGATTCAGCCTCATGCCGGAGGTGACGTCCAAGGTCGTCGATGTCCGCACCTCGAAGGTTGCCGAGCGGATCGCCGCCATGGACGAGTTCGTCGAGGCGGGTTACGAGGTGCACGTGAACCTCAGCCCGGTGATCGTCCACGAGGGCTGGCTCGAGGAGTGGGCCGATCTGCTCGACCAAGTGGCCGACGGGACGAGCGCGCGGACGAAGGCACAGCTGGCGGCCGAGATCATCTTCCTCACCCACAACGAGGACTTGCACGAGGTCAACCTCGGATGGCACCCGCAGGGGGAGGACCTGCTGTGGCGGCCCGACCTGCAGGAGACGAAGCAGAGCCAGAGCGGGCAGATCAACGTTCGGTACAGAAGTGCGTGGAAGGGCCGGTGGGTGGCTCAGCTCAACGACCTGGTCGCCACCAAGCTGCCCGAATGCCAAATCCGTTACGCCTTCTGAGGCCCGCTGCCGGCCCGCTGCCGGCTCAGCCGAAGGTTCCGCCGATCCCGCCGATCAGATCCATCGGGTTGATGCCGAGCCGATGCAGCAGGGCTGCGTGCTTGTCGGTGTCGACCACCTCTGGCAGCTCCAGCTCAGCGCGATCGGCTGTGGCGTCCTCACCCCTGCCTCGGAGCTCGTCGACGATCTCCTGCCTGTCGATCTCCACGTCGAGCCCCTTCCGTTCGTAGGATCTCGCCAGCCTGCCCGATCCTTGGCGCTGCGTGAAGGGGTGCGGGCACTTTGCCCCGGGTCAGGGCGCCCGTCCCGACCGGTGCACGTCAGTCGCTCTGCGCCCCGGGATCCGGCAGGACGTCGCGCCACGAGTGCAGCGGCTCGTAGCCGAGGAGCTGGCGCGCCTTGTCGATCGAGTAGAACGTCTCGTACCGACCAATCTCCCGTGTCACCTCGATGCCGTCGTAGAAGCGGTCGAGGACCTCTTGGCTCGTCGCCGCGACGGACATGTCCGCGTTGGCGACGTTGAAGACCTCGTAACCGAGCCCGTCGACCTCGAGGCACCGCTGCACCATCTGGCTGAGGTCCCGGGTGTCGATGTAGGCGAAGATGTTGCGCCGCCGGAGCGTTGGGTCCTCGAGGAAGTCAGGGAACATCCCCGCGTACTCGTGCGGCTCGATGACGTTGTTGATCCGCAGGCCGTAGATGTCGGCGCCGGTGCGAGCCTGGAAGGACCGCGCCGTCACCTCGCCCGCCACCTTGGACATCGCGTAGGAGTCCTCGGGCACTGTGGGGTGCTCCTCGTCCACCGGCACGTAGTCCGGTCGCCGCTTACCCTGGGCGAAGCAGATCCCGTAGGTCGTCTCCGACGAGGCGAACACGATCTTGCGGATGCCCAGGCGAGTCGCGGCCTCGAGCACGTTGTAGGTGCTGAGCACGTTGGTCGCGTAGGTCCTGGCGTCCGGCGACAGCAGGATCGCTGGCACCGCCGCGAAGTGGACGACGGCGTCGTAGGAGGGCTTGCTCCCCAGCTCCAGCTCGTCCATCGTCGCCAACCCTGCCAACGCCGAGTAGGTCTCCCCGATGTCAGTGAGGTCGACCCTCAGGTCGCTGACCGACGGATGCCCCAGGGGGACGAGGTCAGCATTGGTGACCTGATGACCCTGCTCGGCCAGGTGGGTTGCGACGTGCTTGCCCGCCTTGCCACTGGCCCCGGTGAAGAAGATGCGCATGCGTTGATCCAACCACCGAGCCGGACGGTTCGGGCGTGCCCACGCCTCAGGCGGTCGAGGTTGCGGACTCGGGAGCCTCGGTGTCACGGTCGCGCTCCGGCCACATGATCGAGGTGATCTCGCGCGAGAGGTCGGGACCCAGTGCCCCCCAGCCCGGTTCGTACCCGTAGACCTCGCGCAGGGGTCGACCCGAACGGTTGCCGTCGAGGATCTCGACCGAGTCGGCGTCGATGAGTCCGGGGTGGGGCACGCCGCACGCTTCCGACACCTTGAGCAGGTCACGGCGCAGTGTCCGGAGGTAGTTCGCGAGGCGCACCGACTTGAGCTCGGGGTCGAGACCGTGCGCGAGCCACGGGTCCTGCGTCGCGACACCGGTGGGGCAGCGGTCCGTGTGGCACTTCTGGGCCTGGATGCAGCCGAGCGCCAGCATCGGCTCACGGGCGACGTTGACCATGTCGGCGCCGAGGGCGAAGGCGACGAGCGCGTTGTCGGGCAGCCCCAGCTTGCCGCTTCCGATGAACGCGACGTCGTCGGTGAGACCGGCTCGCGCGAACGTCGAGTAGACCCGGGCGAAGCCGATCCGGAACGGCAGGGCGACGGTGTCGGTGAAGACGAGCGGGGCCGCACCCGTGCCCCCCTCGCCCCCGTCGACGGTGATGAAGTCGACGCCGCGTGTCCGACCGGACATCTCTCGAGCCAGCTCGGTCCAGAAGTCCATCTCGCCGACGGCCGACTTGATGCCCACAGGCAGGCCGGTCTCGTCAGCCACCATCTCGACCCAGTCGAGCAGGCTGTCGACGCTGTCGAACTCCGCGTGCCGTGACGGACTGACACAGTCCTCACCCTTGGGTATGCCGCGGATCCTGCTGATCTCGTCGGTGATCTTGGCAGCGGGCAGCACCCCGCCGAGGCCGGGCTTTGCTCCTTGGCTCAGCTTGACCTCGATCGCCTTGACTGGCGCGCTCTGGACGAGGTCCTTGAGACGCGCGAGGTCGAAGCGACCGGCATCGTCACGGCAGCCGAAGTAGGCCGTGCCGATCTGGAGGACGAGGTCGCCGCCCTGGCGGTGGTGGTCGGACAGGCCACCCTCGCCGGTGTTGTGGAGCGCGCCGGCCAGCGCGACCCCTCGGTTCATGGCCTGGATCGCGTTGCCGGACAGCGACCCGAAGCTCATCGCCGAGACGTTGACGACCGAACCGGGGCGGAACGCGTGTCTGCGACCCCGTGGTCGGCCGAGCACCTTGGCCGCCGGCAGGTCGACCTTCTCGTCGTGGTGACCGTGGGCGACGGCCGTCGAGGGCGCCGCAGCAGAAAAGGTCCGGTGCTTGATGATCGGGTAGTTCTCGAGGTGCTCGACGTCGTTGTCTGTGCCGAAGCCGACGTAGTTGTTCTCGAGCTTGCTGCTGGCATAGACCCAGGAGCGCTGGTCGCGGGAGAACGGTCGCTCGGTGTCGTTGCCCGTGATGATGTACTGCCGCAGCTCTGGGCCGATCTTCTCCAGGAAGTAGCGGGCGTTCGCCACGACGGGAAAGTTGCGCTTGAGCGAGTGCTTCTTCTGGGTGAGGTCACGGACGGCGACTCCCGCGAGTCCGACGACGGTGGCACCGATGAGTGACTTCGGTTTCATGTCTCGCAGTCTGCCCTGCCAGCAGGCGGCCAAACGGCAAGTCGTCCACAGGATCCACACAGCCGCTTCAGGGTTCGTGGCCAAGCCGCGCGCCCAGAGTGGAGCCATGAGCGAACGCCAGATGACGCAAGATCCCCACCCGGACCACGACCGCGGCCTCGAGTTCGACGTCGCCACACTCCTGGGGAGGCGCCGTGCGCTCGGCCTCTTCGGTGGTGCCGGCCTGCTCGCCCTGGCCGGCTGCGCCGAGGCCAGGACCGGCTCGACCGCGACGACCGCGTCGGCGACGGGCTCAGCCGCAGCCTCCACCGAGGTGCCGGACGAGACCGGCGGCCCCTTCCCGGGCGACGGCAGCAACGGGGTCAACGTCCTCGACGACTCCGGCATCGTCCGCTCCGACATCACCAGATCCTTCGGTACGTCGACGACGAAGGCGGAGGGGGTCCCGCTCACCATCCACCTGACCGTCACCGACAGCGGAGGCGGGTATGCCGCGATGGAGGGTGTCGCCGTCTACCTCTGGCACTGCGACCGGGACGGCAGCTACTCCATGTACTCGGAGGGCGTCGAGGGCGAGAACTACCTTCGAGGGGTGCAGCCGACCAACGCCAACGGCACGGCCACGTTCACGACGATCTTCCCCGCGGCATACACGGGTCGTTGGCCGCACGTGCACTTCGAGGTCTACCGGTCCACGGCGGACGCGACGAGCAGCGGGCAGATCGTCAAGACGTCGCAGCTGGCCCTTCCGGACGCGGTGTGCAACAGCGTCTATGCGACACCCGGCTACGAGCAGAGTGTGCGCAACATGTCGCAGACGAGCCTCACGTCCGACAACGTCTTCGGCGACGATGGCGGCATCCACCAGCTGGCCACGGTGACGGGGGACGCCACGAGTGGCTACGTCGCGAACCTGACGATCGGCGTCTGACGCGGCGCCGGGCCTACACTCCAACCCATGGCAGCCCCCCACGCATCGGCCCAGCCCGAGAACGGTGGTGACGACGTCGTCACCTACGTCCTCGTCGACGGGGAGAACATCGACGCCACCCTCGGCACCTCGATCCTCGGTCGGCGCCCGCAGCCCGACGAACGCCCGCGCTGGGACCGCCTGCTGTCGTTCGCCCGTGAGACGTGGGGCCAGGACGTGCGAGGGCTGTTCTTCCTCAACGCCACCACGAGCATGCCGATGCCGTTCATCCAGGCGCTCAACGCGCTGGGGTTCACTCCGGTGCCGCTGTCCGGAGCCGCCGACGTCAAGGTCGTCGACGTCGCCATCCAGAAGACGCTGCGGGCCATCCGCGACCGTGACGCCGACGTCATGCTCGTCAGCCACGACGGCGACTTCCTCGAGGAGCTCGAGGGGCTGCTCGACGACGACCGCCGCGTCGGGGTCATGGCGTTCCGTGAGTTCCGCAACAGCGGGTTCACGGCGTTGGAGGCGGACGGCCTCGAGAGCTTCGACCTCGAGTACGACGTCAAGGCGTTCACGTCACGGCTGCCACGCGTCCGGGTCATCCCGATCGACGAGTTCGACCCGTCGCAGTTCCTCTGAGGCGCGCGAGTTCGGGCGTCGGCGCCCCGGCGGATAGACTTCCCGGCGAATCCCACCGTCCGACTTCCGTGACGCCTCCGCGCGCCCTGCGCACGCGGCATACCGGATCCTTGAAAACCTGATCGAAAGTGAACACCCGTGGCATCGACGAACGACCTCAAGAACGGCCTCGTCCTCAACCTCGAGGGCCAGCTCTGGACCGTCGTGGAGTTCCAGCACGTCAAGCCCGGCAAGGGTCCGGCCTTCGTGCGCACCAAGCTCAAGCACGTGCTGTCGGGCAAGGTCGTCGACAAGACGTTCAACGCCGGCACCAAGGTCGAGACGGCCAACGTCGACAAGCGCAACATGCAGTACCTCTACAACGACGGCACCGACTACGTCTTCATGGACGGCGACACGTTCGACCAGATCGCGGTCACGCCGACCGTCGTGGGTGACGCGGCCAAGTACATGCTCGAGAACCAGGACGCCATCGTCGCGCGCCACGAGGGCAACGTCCTGTTCATCGAGCTCCCCGCCTCGGTCGTCCTCGAGATCCAGTACACCGAGCCGGGCCTCCAGGGCGACCGCTCCACCGGTGGCACCAAGCCGGCGACCCTCGAGACCGGCGCCGAGATCGGCGTCCCGCTCTTCCTCAACACCGGCGACAAGGTCAAGGTGGACACGCGCGACGGGTCCTACCTCGGCCGCGTCAACTGATCGGCGGACTTCCACCACATGGCCGCCCGCACCAAGTCGCGCAGACGCGCGATCGACCTCCTCTTCGAGGCCGAGCAGCGTCAGGTCAACGCCAGCGAGCTCCTCAGGGAGCGCCTCGCCACGCCGGTGACCGAGGCCCCGCTCAACGAGTACACCGCCGACCTCGTCACAGGGGTCGTCGGGCACTGGACGCAGATCAACGACCTGCTCGCGACCTACTCGCAGGGGTGGTCGGTCGAGCGCATGCCCGCCGTCGACCGCGCGATCCTGCGCGTCGGTGCCTTCGAGGTGCTCTTCGGTGAGGTGCCCGAGGGTGTGGCCATCTCCGAGGCCGTGGCCATCGCCACCGAGCTGTCCACCGACGACTCGCCGAAGTTCGTCAACGGTCTGCTCGCCCGTCTCGCCGAGGTCAAGCCGACCCTGGTCTGACGTCGCTCCACTCGCATGGCGGCCGCTGACCCTCCTGGTCGGCGGCCGTTGCGCTGTGCGCAGGCACGACATGTCGGTATGCCGCGTGCTCGCCCCTGTCGAGGTCCTTCACCTCGACGCACACCGGTGGCTGCAGGGTGGCCGGAACGCTCCGCGTCGTCAGTGCGCAGCGGACGGGTGCGGGATCCGGGCACCGAAGACGACCTCGGGCCAGGCGGCGCGTGCGAGCCACGCGCGGTAGGCGTCGGCGTCCGCGTCGCGCGGCGGGAAGAGCGGCGCACGCTCGGGCGTCGTGGCACACGTGCCGCCGGAGCTGGATGTCGTGAGCGTCTGCGGGTGCACGGTTGCCTCCTTCGGCGATGAGCGATGTCCCATTACATCACGTCACCTTGGGCCAGGCATAGCATCACGTTATGTGTTTCGCGGTGTGGACCGTCATGCCGGGTCGGATTGGGGGAGGGTGGGCCGAGTCGCTACAGTGAGGCGACCGACATCCTTTAACGACCTGTCCCGTGAGGCAGGGAAGGAGGTCACGACACCGATGTGTCCTGACGCAGCTGTGCCCCCGAGCTCCCAGAAGTCCCCGAGCTCCTCGAGTGAGACCGACCCCGTGGACGACGGGAGGACGGTCCTCGGAGCATCCGACATCTCCCGGGCACTGCGTCGCATCGCCCACGAGATCCTCGAGGCCAACAAGGGTGCGGAAGGCCTCGTCCTGCTCGGCATCCCCTCTCGGGGCGTGCCGCTCGCTCGCCGCCTGGCCGCCATCATCGCCGAGTTCGAGGGCAGCGAGATCCCCGTCGGCAGCCTCGACGTGACGATGTATCGCGACGACCTGCGACGTCAGCCCACGAGGGCGCCCCTGCCGACCGAGATCCCCGACGGTGGCGTCGACGGCAGGACCGTCGTGCTGGTGGACGACGTCCTCTACAGCGGTCGCACGGTCCGAGCCGCGCTCGACGCCTTGGCAGACCACGGACGGCCGGCCGCCGTGCGCCTGGCCGTGCTCGTCGACCGTGGGCACCGTGAGCTCCCGATCCGGGCGGACCACGTCGGCAAGAACCTTCCGACCGCCCAGACCGAGAAGGTGCGCGTGCGCCTCGCCGACTTCGACGACGCCGACAGCGTGACCATCACCGGGGGCGCCCGATGAGCGAGGCGAAGACGCAGACACGGATGCCGCGCCACCTGCTCTCGATGGACGACCTGGACGCGGCCGGTATCCGGACCATCCTCGCCACGGCCACCCAGATGCACGAGGTGCAGAAGCGCGAGGTCAAGAAGATCCCGACCCTGCGGGGACGCACGATCATCAACCTCTTCTTCGAGGACTCCACACGCACGCGCAGCTCGTTCGAGATCGCGGGCAAGTGGATGAGCGCCGACACCATCAACATCACCGGCAAGGGGTCGTCGGCCTCCAAGGGCGAGTCGCTGCGCGACACCGTGCGCACCATCGACGCCATGGGGGTCGATGCCATGGTCATCCGGCACGGTGCATCCGGTGCCTGCCACCAGGTTGCCGGCTGGGTCGACGCCCATGTCATCAACGCCGGCGACGGCACGCACGAGCACCCGACCCAGGCGCTGCTCGATGCCTACACGATGGAGCAGCGGCTCGGTTCGCTCGAGGGCAAGCACGTCGCCATCGTGGGGGACCTCACCCACTCCCGTGTCGTCCGGTCCAACCTCATCTCGTTGCGCCGACTCGGGGCGCACGTCACCCTGGTCGCTCCACCGACGCTCATGCCGAGCGGGATCGGCACCTGGGCGCAACGTGAGGGCTTCGACCTCAGCCACGACCTCGACGGGGTGCTGCAGGGCGGCGGCTCCGGGCGGCCGATCGATGCGCTGATGATGCTCCGCGTCCAGAAGGAGCGGATGAGCGGCGGCTTCTTCCCCACGGCCCGCGAGTACACCGTGGGCTACGGGCTCACGCGCGACCGGCTCGCTCGCCTCACCGACGCCAACCCGGACCTCGTCATCTGCCACCCGGGTCCGATGAACCGTGGCCTCGAGATCAGCGCGGACGCTGCCGACGCCGCGCAAAGTCTGGTCCTCGACCAGGTGAGTGCCGGAGTGGCCGTGCGGATGAGCGTCTTGTACCACCTGCTGGCCGGCAACGACTCGCCCACCGAGGTAGGGCCCGTCACAGAGGGGAGTGCGGCATGACGAACCTGCACATCACCGGGGCCCGACTGCTCGGTGCCGGCGCCCAGGACGTCCTCGTTCGAGATGGACGGATCGCCGAGATCGGAACCAGCCTCGATGTGCCCCAAGGCACCGAGAGGATCGACGCCGACGGGCTCGCCCTGCTGCCCGGCTTCGTCGACCTGCACACCCACCTGCGTGAGCCGGGACGGGAGGACGCGGAGACGATCGCGACCGGTGCGGCCGCAGCGGCTGCTGGTGGTTTCACCGCGGTTCTCGCCATGGCCAACACCAGCCCGGTCACCGACACGGCGGAGGCTGCTGAGCGCGTCCTCGACCTCGGTCGCGCCTCCGGGCTCGTCGACGTCCAGCCCATCGGGGCGGTCACCAAGGGCCTCGACGGTGAGGAGCTCGCGGAGCTCGCCCTCATGCACCGCTCGCGTGCCACCGTGCGGGTCTTCTCCGACGACGGCCGGTGCGTCCACGACGCGCGCGTCATGCGCCGCGCCCTCGAGTACGTCCGAGCCTTCGGCGGCGTCGTGAGCCAGCACAGCCAGGACCCGGACCTCGCCGGGCCGAGCGCCTGCTGCCACGAGGGAGAGCTGAGCGGTCGCCTCGGGCTGGTCGGCTGGCCGGCCGTCGCCGAGTCGAGCATCATCGCCCGCGACGCACAGCTGGCCCGGCACACCAGGTCACGAGTCCACGTGGCTCACGTGACGACGGCCGAGGGGGTCGAGGTCCTCCGCTGGGCCAAGGCCCGTGGCATCGACGTCACCGCCGAGGTCACGCCGCACCACCTGCTCCTCACCCAGGAACTGCTGCGTGGCTACGACCCGACGTTCAAGGTCAACCCACCTCTGCGTCCGGCCGAGGACGTCGAGGCCCTGCGCGCCGCACTGGTCGACGGGACCATCGACGCGGTCGCGACGGACCACGCTCCCCACGCCCGTCACGACAAGGAGCACGCGTTCGTCGATGCGGCCTTCGGCATGCTCGGCCTCGAGACCGCCTTCGCAGTCGTCCACGACACCATGGTCCGCAGCGGCGCGCTCGACCTCGCCACGCTGGCGGACCGGATGTCGACGTCGCCGGCGCGCATCGCCGGGCTGTCCGAGCACGGCCGCGCACCCGAGGTGGGCGCTCCCGCCAACCTCGTCCTCGTCGACACCGACGCCCATCACACGGTGGACGCCTCAGCGTCGAAGTCGTTGTCCCGCAACAATCCTTGGCACGGCATGGGCTTCACCGGTGCCGTCCACACGACCATCCTGCGTGGCCGGGTCACGGCCACGCTTCAGGAGCACGCATGAAAACGACACTGCCCACCCGCGAACCAGCAGTCCTCGTCCTCGAGGACGGGCGTACCTTCAAAGGACGTTCCTACGGCAGCCTCGGCGAGACCGTGGGCGAGGCGGTCTTCTGCACCGCGATGACCGGCTACCAGGAGCTGCTCACCGACCCGAGCTACCACCGCCAGGTCGTCGTCATGACGGCCCCGCACGTCGGCAACACCGGGTGGAACGACGAGGACGACGAGTCCTCTCGCATCTGGGTCTCCGGCTACGTCGTGCGCGACCCCGCACTGCGCCCCTCGAGCTGGCGCTCCCAGCGCTCTCTCGAGGACGAGCTCGTCGCCCAGGGCGTCGTCGGCATCTGCGACATCGACACCCGTGCCCTCACCCGGCACCTCCGTGAGCGTGGTGCGATGCGGGTCGGCATCTTCTCCGGAGACGACGCGCGTATGCCGTCGCGCGAGCTCGTCGAGCGCGTCACCGCCGCGCCCCAGATGGCGGGTTCCTCGCTCGCCGAAGAGGTCAGCACCGACGAGCCCTATGTCGTCGAGGCAGTGGGGGAGAGGCGCTTCACCGTCGCGGCGATCGACCTCGGCATCAAGGCGATGACGCCGCAGTGCATGGCCGAGCGTGGCATCGAGGTCCACGTCCTCCCGGCGACCACGACCTTCGCCGACATCCGGGCCATCGGCCCCGACGGCGTCTTCTTCAGCAACGGCCCGGGTGACCCGTCGGCCGCCGACCACGAGGTCGGTGTCCTGCGCGAGGTGCTCGCCGCCGGGATCCCGTTCTTCGGGATCTGCTTCGGCAACCAGCTGCTCGGGCGGGCGCTGGGCTTCGGCACCTTCAAGCTCAAGTACGGCCACCGCGGGATCAACCAGCCGGTCATGGACCGCACCACGGGCAAGGTCGAGGTCACTGCCCACAACCACGGCTTCGCGGTCGATGCCCCCCTCGACAGGGACACCGAGACCGAGTTCGGCCGGGCGCGCGTCTCGCACGTCTGTCTCAACGACGACGTGGTCGAAGGCCTCGAAGTGCGTTCTGGCACAGGCGAGCTGACGGCTTTCTCGGTCCAGTACCACCCGGAAGCGGCAGCGGGACCGCACGACGCGGCATACCTGTTCGACCGGTTCGTCGATCTCCTCAACTCACACCAGAAGGTGAACGCCTGACATGCCGAAGCGCGACGACATCACGAGCGTCCTCGTCATCGGGTCCGGCCCGATCGTCATCGGGCAGGCCTGCGAGTTCGACTACTCGGGCACCCAGGCGTGCCGGGTCCTGCGCGAGGAGGGTGTGCGCGTCATCCTCGTGAACTCCAACCCTGCGACGATCATGACGGACCCGGAGTTCGCGGACGCGACCTACATCGAGCCGATCACCCCCGAGGTCGTCGAGAAGATCATCGAGAAGGAGCGCCCCGACGCGGTGCTCGCGACCCTCGGTGGCCAGACCGCCCTCAACTGCGCGATCGCGTTGCACGACAACGGTGTCCTCGAGAAGTACAACTGCCCGCTCATCGGCGCCAACGTCGAGGCGATCCAGCTCGGTGAGGACCGTCAGCTCTTCAAGGGCGTCGTCGAACGCTGTGGCGCCGAGAGCGCCCGCTCGGTCATCGCCCACACGATGGACGACTGTCTCGCGGCCGCGCAGGAGCTCGGCTACCCGATGGTCGTTCGCCCCTCCTTCACCATGGGTGGGCTCGGGTCCGGCTTCGCGCACGACGAGGCCGAGCTGCGACGCATGGCCGGTGCCGGACTGCAGGCCAGCCCGACCACCGAGGTCCTCCTCGAGGAGTCGATCAAGGGCTGGAAGGAGTACGAGCTCGAGGTGATGCGCGACCACAAGGACAACGTCGTGGTCGTCTGCTCCATCGAGAACCTCGACCCCATGGGCGTGCACACCGGTGACTCGATCACGGTCGCGCCCGCGCTCACCCTCACCGACCGTGAGTACCAGCGGCTGCGTGACGTCGGCATCGCGATCATCCGCGAGGTCGGCGTGGACACCGGTGGCTGCAACATCCAGTTCGCGGTCAACCCGCAGGACGGCCGCATCATCGTCATCGAGATGAACCCGCGCGTCTCGCGGAGCTCGGCGCTGGCGTCCAAGGCGACCGGCTTCCCGATCGCCAAGATCGCCGCCAAGATGGCCATCGGATACACCCTCGACGAGGTCCCCAACGACATCACCCGGGAGACGCCGGCGAGCTTCGAACCGAGCCTCGACTACGTCGTCGTCAAGGTGCCGCGGTTCGCCTTCGAGAAGTTCCCCTCCGCCGACGACACCCTCACGACGACGATGAAGTCGGTCGGCGAGGCCATGTCGATCGGGCGCAACTTCACCGAGGCCATGCAGAAGGCGCTGCGCTCGGTCGAGAGCAAGGGCTCCTCGTTCCACTGGCGTGGCGAGACCCCCACCCGCGACGAGGCGCTCGAGCTGCTCACGGTGGCCGCCCGGCCGACGGACGGGCGGATCGTCACCGTCCAGCAGGCCATGCGCGGCGGAGCCACCGTCGAGGAGACCCACGCGGCGACCCGCATCGACCCCTGGTTCCTCGACCAGATCGAGCTCGTCAACGACATCGCCCGCGAGGTCGGCGATGCACCCGAGCTGACGCCGGAGCTGCTGCGGCTGGCCAAGCGTCACGGCTTCTCCGACGCCCAGCTCAGCGAGCTCCGACGTATGCCGGAGAGTGTCGTTCGCGGGGTCCGTCACGCCCTCGGGGTGCGACCGGTCTTCAAGACCGTCGACACCTGCGCGGCCGAGTTCGACGCCCAGACGCCCTACTACTACAGCTCCTACGACGAGGAGACCGAGGTCGTGCCGCGCGAGCGGGAGGCCGTGATCATCCTCGGCTCCGGCCCGAACCGCATCGGACAGGGCGTCGAGTTCGACTACTCCTGCGTCCACGCCAGCTTCGCCCTGCGCGACGCCGGCTACGACACCGTCATGGTCAACTGCAACCCCGAGACGGTCTCGACCGACTACGACACGAGCAGCCGCCTCTACTTCGAGCCCCTCACCCTCGAGGACGTCCTCGAGGTCTACCACGCCGAGAAGCAGGCCGGCCCGATCGCGGGCGTCATCGTGCAGCTCGGTGGCCAGACGCCCCTCGGACTCGCACGCGCGCTCAAGGACGCCGGCGTGCCCATCGTCGGCACCTCGCCCGAGGCGATCGACCTCGCCGAGGACCGCGGGGCCTTCGGCCGAGTTCTCGCAGAGGCGAAGCTGCCCGCGCCCAAGCACGGCACGGCATACAGCGCTTCTGAAGCCCTCGCGGTGGCGCGCGACATCGGCTACCCGGTCCTCGTGCGACCGTCCTACGTGCTCGGTGGGCGCGGGATGGAGATCGTCTACGACGACGACACCCTCATCACCTACGTCGAGCGTGCCACGCAGGCCTCGCCGGAGCACCCGGTGCTCGTCGACCGCTTCCTCGACGACGCGATCGAGATCGACGTCGACGTCCTCTACGACGGCACCGAGATGTATCTCGGCGGCGTCATGGAGCACATCGAGGAGGCCGGCATCCACTCCGGCGACAGCGCCTGCACCCTTCCGCCCGCGACCCTCGGCAACGCCGAGATCGAGCTCGTGCGCGAGAGCACGCTCAAGCTGGCCCGGGGGATCGGCGTCGTGGGGCTCATGAACGTCCAGTTCGCCCTGGCGCAGGACATCCTCTACGTCCTCGAGGCCAACCCGCGCGCCTCGCGGACGGTGCCCTTCGTCGCCAAGGCGACCGGTGTGGCCCTGGCCAACGCCGCGAGCCGCATCATGCTCGGCGCGACCATCGCCGAGCTGCGCGCCGAGGGAGTGCTCCCGCCCAGCGGCGACGGAGGCAACCTCCCGCCGCACGCACCGATCTCGGTCAAGGAGGCGGTGCTGCCCTTCCACCGCTTCCGGCAGGCCGACGGCTCCATGGTCGACAGCCTCCTCGGGCCCGAGATGCGCTCGACCGGCGAGGTCATGGGCATCGACACGACGTTCGGCCGGGCGTTCGGCAAGAGCCAGCTCGCGGCATACGGCGGCCTTCCCGACGCGGGCACGGTGTTCGTCTCCGTCGCCAACCGCGACAAGCGCGCGATGCTCTTCCCGGTCAACCGGCTCGTCGACCTCGGCTTCGATATCGTGGCGACGTCCGGCACGACGGATGTGCTGCGGCGCAACGGAATTCCCGCCAAAGTCATCCGCAAGATCACCGAGCGTGAGGGCGATGCCGAGGCCAGCGACGCACGCACGATCGGCCAGCTCATCCTCGACGGCGAGATCGCCATGGTCATCAACACGCCGACCGGGCAGAGTGCACGCGCAGACGGGTACGCGATCCGGGCCGCGGCCAACACCGCCGACGTCCCGCTCATCACGACCGTGCAGGAGTTCGCTGCCGCCGTCCAGGCGATCGAGGCCCTGCGTCGGGGAGACCTCACGGTCACCTCGCTCCAGGAGCACGCGCGTCACCTCGACCTCATGCAGGTGGCCGACAAGTGAGTGAGACCCGATCCAGCGGCGTCGTCCAGGTGCAGGGCGAGGTCATCGCCACCCGTCGCGTGGGCGCCTACCACCACCTCACCATCGTCGCGCCCGGGGTCGCCGAGCTCGCCCGCCCGGGCCAGTTCGCGGCCCTGGCCGTGGGCGGTCCGACGACCGGCAACCTCCTGCGACGCTCGTTCTCCATCCACAAGGTGAGCCCGTCCGGCACCTACGGCGGCACGATGGACCTCGTCATCGCGGCCAAGGGCGCCGGGACGGAGTGGCTCACGAGGCTGCGGGCGCACGACGCGGTCGACGTCGTGGCACCGCTGGGGCGGCCGTTCCCCCTGCCGACCGAGCCGGTGCCCTGCGTGCTCGTCGGGGGTGGCTACGGGTCGGCGCCGCTGTTCTGGCTGGCCGAGGTCCTGCGAGGACGCGGCTGCCCGGTCGAGATGGTGCTCGGCGCGGCGTCCGAGGACCGGCTCTTCGGCGTCGTCGAGGCGCGTCGGGCGGCTGATCGGGTCACCGTGACGACCGACGACGGTTCGGCCGGACAACGCGGCTGGGTGAGCGACGTCCTGCCCGAGGTGTTCCAGCGCACCGGCGCTCCCGTGGCCTACGCCTGCGGACCGATGGGCATGCTTCAGTCGGTCACCCGGGTGGCGGCCGAGCACGGCGCCGTGGCCCAGGTGGCGGTCGAGGAGTCGATGGCCTGCGGTGTCGGGGTCTGCATGACCTGCGTCATGCCCGTGCGCAACAAGGATGGGGTCACCTCGATGGTGCGCTCGTGCGTCGAGGGGCCGGTCTTCCGTGGCGACCGCATCCGCTGGGAGGCCTTCCACGACGGCGTGTGTGGCGTCCCGGAGGACGCCGTCGGGGCTCCGAGGGTGGGAGGTCACTGATGGCCGTCGACATGTCCGTGACCTTCACCGGGCGGACCCTGCCCAACCCGGTGATGACCGCATCTGGGTGCGCCGCCAACGGGCGCGAGCTGCACCGCTTCTTCGACGTCTCCGGTCTCGGCGCGTTCGTCACCAAGACGGTGATGATGGACGCGCGCTCCGGCCGTGGCACACCGCGCATGGCCGAGACGAGCTCGGGCATGCTCAACTCGATCGGCCTCCAGGGCCCCGGCATCCGCGCGTTCGTCGAGAAGGACCTGCCCTGGCTGAAGTCGGTCGGGGCGCGCGTCCTCGTCTCCATCGCCGGCAACACCGCGGGGGAGTTCGCCGACGTGGCCAAGGTGCTCGCCGAGAGCGACGCGTTCGACTGCGTCATCGGCGTCGAGGTCAACATCTCCTGTCCCAACGTCGCCAACCGCGGTCTCGTCTTCGCCTGCGACCCGCTGGCGTCGGGCAAGGTCATCTCACTGGTGCGCGAGCAGCTGCCCCGTGACGTGCCGATGTTCGCCAAGCTCACCCCCGACGTCACCGACATCGTGACGATCGCCGACGCGGCGGTGAAGTCCGGCGCCACCGGCCTGACGATGATCAACACCCTGCTCGGCATGGTCATCGACACCGATCGCCTGCGACCTCAGCTCGGTGGCGTGACCGGTGGCCTCTCCGGCCCGTCGATCCGGCCGGTCGCCGTCCGGGCCCTCTGGCAGGTCACCGCCGCCATGCGTGAGGGGCGGTTCCAGACGGTGCCCCTCATCGGCGTTGGGGGAGTGCGCACGGGTCGCGACGCCCTCGAGCTCATCGCCGCCGGAGCCACCGGCATCCAGGTCGGCACCGCGACCTTCAACGACCCGACCGCTCCCCAGCGCGTCCTCACCGAGCTCGAGGCCCTCGCCGCGACCCACGGCGTCGCCCGGATCACCGAGCTCGTCGGAATCGCTCACGACAGGATGGTGACCCCATGACCGCACCGACCGCGACCTTCGGCCAGCGACTGCGCACCGCGATGGCCGAGCACGGTCCGCTCTGCGCCGGCCTCGACCCGCACCAGTCCCTCGTCGAGTCCTGGGGCCTCACCTACGACCTCCACGGGCTGCGTGCCTTCACCGGCGCCTGCGTCGAGGCCTTCGGTGGCCACGTGGGCATCGTCAAGCCGCAGTCGGCCTTCTTCGAGGTCTTCGGCTCTGCGGGCATCGCCGTCCTCGAGGAGGCGATCCGCGACCTGCGTGCCGCAGGCACGCTCGTCCTCCTCGACGCCAAGCGAGGCGACATCGGATCGACGATGTCGGCGTATGCCGCGGCATACCTCGGCAGCTCAGCGTCGGCACCAGCCGACGCACTGACGGTGAGCCCCTATCTCGGCTTCGAGTCGCTGCGCCCGGCACTGGACGCGGCCGCCGACAACGGACGTGGAGTCTTCGTGCTCGCGCTGACCTCCAACCCCGAGGGCCCGTCGGTCCAGCACGCGCGACACGACGGCGTCAGCGTCGCCGAGTCGATGGTTGTTGGGGCCGCCGCCGAGAACGCAGCCGCGCTGGCAACCGGTGATCTCGGGAGCACCGGGCTCGTCGTCGGCGCCACGATCGGGACTGCGGCGCACGACCTGGGCCTCGACCTCGCAGGGGTCAACGGGCCACTGCTCGCGCCGGGTGTCGGTGCCCAGGGCGGCACGCCCGAGGGCCTCAGGCGCGTCTTCGGTGACGCGCTCCCCAACGTCCTGCCAGCGAGCAGTCGCGAGGTCCTGGCCGCAGGTCCGGGCGTCCCCGACCTGCGAGCAGCGGTGGCGCGCACCAACGAGGACCTGGCCCGCCTCCTGCACTGAGGGCCAAGTGCGGCGGCGAGCCGAGGCGTCGCGGTCCGGGCCAGTCGTGACTGCGTGCCCGGCTCGCAGTCCTTGCGTCAGTCCGTCGCTGTGCCCGTGCCCGGGCCCTTCTTGACACCGGGCCAGTCCCGACGTGCCAGAGCCGAGTTCAGCCGACCGTGATTAAATCGTCGGCAGGCGTTGAGAAGCAGCGCCTCGAGATTTCAACGGAGGACTTCCGCCATGGCACTCCCGCCGCTGACCCCCGAGCAACGCGCTGCCGCGCTGGAAAAGGCGGCGGTGGCTCGACGCGAGCGGGCAGCCGTCAAGAACCGCCTCAAGTACGCACAGGGTGATCTCAGCGAGGTCATCAGTGAAGGGAAGTCGAACGACGTGATCGGCAAGATGCGCGTGACCGCGCTGCTCGAGTCGATGCCCGGCGTCGGTCGGGTCAAGGCCAAGGCCCTCATGGAGGACATCGGCATCAGCGGGAGCCGTCGCGTCAGGGGACTGGGTCAGAACCAGATCTCCGCTCTGCTCATGCGCTTCGACAAGGCGTGACCGGGACCTCCCGGCTCACCGTGCTCGCCGGCCCGACGGCCGTCGGCAAGGGCACCGTCGCGGCATACGTGCGTGAGCACCACCCCGACGTGTGGCTCTCCGTCTCCGCGACGACCCGCAGGCCCCGCCCGACAGAGGTCGACGGCAGGCACTACCACTTCGTGTCCAACGAGCAGTTCGGCCGCATGGTCGACCAGGGCGAGTTCCTCGAGTGGGCGACCGTGCACGGCCGGGCGCAGTACGGCACGCCGCGCGGTCCCGTCGAGGCCGCGTTGGTCCAGGGCCGACCGGCTCTGCTCGAGATCGACCTGCAGGGTGCGCGGCAGGTGCGCGAGACGATGCCGGACGCGCTCTTCGTCTTCCTGGCCCCCCCGAGCTGGGACGAGCTGGTGCGCAGGCTGGTCGGGCGCGGCACCGAGTCGCCGGAGGAGCGCGAGGTGCGACTGACGACGGCCAGGGCCGAGCTGGCCGCCGCCGAGGAGTTCGACGTGACCCTCGTCAACGACGACGTTCGGCGGGTGGCCGACGAACTCGTATCATTGATGCGCACCCCCCACCAGACGAAACGAGACTGATTCCGTGTCAGGCACCAAGGCCAACCCCATCGGCATCACCAACCCGCCGATCGACGAGCTCCTCACGCACGCCGACTCCAAGTACTCCCTGGTCCTCTACTCGGCCAAGCGCGCACGCCAGATCAACGCCTACTACGCGCAGCTCCAGGACGGCCTGCTCGAGTACGTCGGCCCGCTCGTCGACTCCGAGGTGCACGAGAAGCCCCTCTCCATCGCCCTGCGCGAGATCAACGGCAGCCTGCTGACCTCAGAGAAGATCGAGGACTGAGCCACCCGTGCGCGTCGTCCTCGGTGTGGCGGGCGGCATCGCGGCATACAAGGCCTGTTCGCTGCTGCGCCTCCTCGCCGAGGCGGGGCACGACGTCACTGTCGTGCCGACGGCGGCCGCGCTGAAGTTCGTCGGCGCCCCCACGTGGGCGGCGCTCTCCGGCAAGCCCGTGAGCACCGACGTGTGGACCGGCGTCCATGACGTGCCACACGTGCGCCTCGGCCAGGAGGCCGACCTCGTCATGGTCGCGCCGGCCACCGCTGACCTCCTCGCGAAGGCCGCGACGGGGCAGGCCGATGACCTCCTCACCAACGTCCTGCTCACGGCTCGCTGCCCGGTCGTCATGGCCCCGGCGATGCACACGGAGATGTGGGACCACCCCGCGACCCAGGCCAACGTCTCGACACTTACCGAGCGCGGCGTGCACATCGTGCCGCCGGCCAGTGGTCGCCTCACCGGCAAGGACACCGGGCCCGGCCGCCTTCCGGAGCCCGAGGACCTGTATGCCGTGTGCGAGCGTGAGCTTGCCCGCTCGGCCTCCGCTGCCGGCTCCGCTGCGTCGGCTCAGGGGGCAGCGGGAGCGTCCGCGTCCGCAGACCTCAGGGGTGCGCTGACCCCGGAACGACGGGGTGACCTCACGGGTCGACGCGTCGTCGTGAGCGCTGGAGGCACCCGTGAGCCGCTGGATCCGGTGCGCTACCTCGGCAACCGAAGCTCCGGCAAGCAGGGCCACGCACTGGCCGTCGCCGCCGCCGAGCGAGGTGCCCGGGTGACCCTCGTGACGTCCGCCGCAGCCGACCTGCCCGGCGTCGAGGTCGTCCCCGTCGAGACTGCGCTGCAGATGCGCGGGGCGGTCCTGGCGGCGGCCGCGGAGGGCGATGTCGTCGTCATGGCCGCCGCCGTCGCCGACTTCCGTCCCGCGACCTATGCGCCCGCCAAGATCAAGAAGACCCACGCGACCCACGTCGACGGCACCGACGACGACTCCGCGCCGACGATCACTCTCGTGCGCAACCCCGACATCCTCGCCGAGCTCGTCCAGACGCGTGGCGCCTCCGACAGCCCGGTCATCGTGGGCTTCGCCGCCGAGACCGGTGACGACGACGGCTCGGTGCTCGACCACGCGCGGGCCAAGCTCGAGCGCAAGGGCTGCGACGTGCTCGTCGTCAACGAGGTGGGCGAGGACAAGACCTTCGGCGCCGACGACAACACCGTCACGATCCTGCGCCGCAGCGGTGGGCAGTCGGTCGAGGTCGGTCCGGCCACCAAGGCGGTGGTCTCCGACGCTGTCTGGGACGTCGTCGCCACCCTCCTCTGAGCCGGGAACGCGACCGCGCGAGGTCGAGGTAGCGCGACACGCCGCGCGCCCACGCGCACCACGGCGGGTGGTGCTACTTCGAGTGGTGTGGCGCCTGGGCGACGTCCGCGTTCGCGGCGCGTGCCCCGCCAGCTGATGGGCCGCTTTCCCATCAACCGGCGCGACCGGCTAGATTTGGCCGTCGCGCCGCGCCGGTGCGTCGAACCGTTCCCGCATGAAGGAGTATCCCGGGTGGCTGCACGCCTGTTCACGTCCGAGTCCGTCACCGAGGGTCACCCCGACAAGATCTGTGACCAGATCTCCGACTCCATCCTCGACGCCATGATCGAGCAGGACCCCCGGGCGCGGGTCGCCGTCGAGACGATGGTCACCACCGGCCTGGTCCACGTCGCGGGGGAGGTGACGACCGAGGCCTACGTCGAGATCCCCAAGATCGTCCGTGACACCGTGCTCGGCATCGGCTACGACTCCTCGACCAAGGGCTTCGACGGCGCCTCCTGCGGGGTCGAGGTCTCCATCGGTCAGCAGAGCCCGGACATCGCGCAAGGTGTCGACACGGCATACGAGAGCCGCACCGGCGCCGTCGACCCGCTCGACAAGCAGGGCGCGGGCGACCAGGGCCTCATGTTCGGCTATGCCTGCGACGACACCGCCGAGCTCATGCCGCTCCCCATCTATCTGGCCCACCGCCTGGCCGAGCAGCTCACCGCCGTGCGCAAGAGCGATGAGCTCGCCTACCTCCGCCCCGACGGCAAGACGCAGGTGACCATCAGCTACGAGGGCGACAAGGCGGTCAAGCTCGACACCGTCGTCCTGTCGACCCAGCACGCCGACGGCATCTCGCTCGACGGGCTGCTCAGCCCCGACATCGAGAAGCACGTCATCGCACCGGTGCTGGCCGAGCTCGCCGAGTCCGGCACCGACCTCGACACCTCCGACTACCGCTCGCTCATCAACCCGACCGGGACGTTCGTCATCGGCGGGCCCATGGGCGACGCCGGCCTCACCGGCCGCAAGATCATCGTCGACACCTATGGCGGCATGGCCCGTCACGGCGGCGGCGCCTTCTCGGGCAAGGACCCGTCCAAGGTCGACCGCTCGGCCGCCTACGCCACCCGCTGGGTCGCCAAGAACGTCGTGGCCGCGGGGCTCGCCCGTCGCTGCGAGGTCCAGGTCGCCTACGCCATCGGCAAGGCGCAGCCGGTCGGCATCTATGTCGAGACCTTCGGCACCGAGACGGCACCGGCCGACAAGATCCAGGACGCGATCCTCTCCGTCTTCGACCTGCGCCCCGCCGCGATCCTCGACGCGCTGGACCTCCTCCGCCCGATCTACAAGACCACGGCGGCCTACGGCCACTTCGGTCGCACGTCGGCCGAGGGTGTCCACAACCCGTTCACGTGGGAGCGCACCGACCGTGTCGACGAGCTCCAGCGCGCGGTCAAGGGCTGACGGACCCGACGGACGACCCAGCCGGGCCCGCCGCTCCTCGTTTCACGACGAGAGCGGCGGGCCCGCTTGTCTGCGTGGCGCTGGGGCAACCCGGGCCCGGCCCGGCAGTGTCCGGTGCGTCGTCTAGTTTCGGGGGATGACCGAGCGGGACGAGGGGACGCAGCTGGAGCTCATCCAGCCCTCTGCCCGCACCCGGCCGAAGCCCAGGACCGGCGGCGAACCCGTCGCCGAGGTCGACCCGGTCGCCTCCGTCCTCGTCGACACCGGGCTGGCCCACCTCGACCGACCGTTCGAGTACCTCGTGCCCGCGGCGATGGCTGCCGAGGTCGTGCCCGGCGCTCGGGTCAAGGTCCGCTTCGCCGGGCAGGACCTCGACGGTTTCGTCGTCTCGCGTGCGGCCGCCGCCGAGCACGAGGGGAGGCTGGCGACGATCCGGCGGGTCGTCTCTCCCGAGGCCGTGCTCACACCGGCCGTGCTCGCTGCGGCCCGAGAGGTGGCCCGGCGCTATGGCGGTGTGGTCGGCGATGTCCTGCGCCTCGCCGTGCCACCCCGGCACGCAGCGGCGGAGAAGGCCCTCGCGCTCGCCGCACCCGACGTCGACGCCGTGCCGACCCTCGAGTCGGTCGCCTGGAGCCGGTATGCCGGCGGGCCCGCCTTCCTCTCCCGGCTCGCCGCAGGCGGTGCCCCCGCGACGTCGCTGCTCGCGGCGCCGGCCACCGACCCGGTGCAGGACTGGCCGAGACTGCTCGCGGATGCCGCAGCGGCGGCTCTGGCGGGGGGTCGGGGCAGCATCATCGTGGTCCCCGACGCCCGCGACGTTGCTCGCGTCGAGTCCGCGCTCACCGACCGCCTCGGCAAGGGCCACCACGTCCGCCTCACCGCCGACCAAGGGCCGCAGGCCCGCTACACGGCATACGTCAAGGTTCTGAGGGGACACGTGCGGGTGGTCGTGGGCACCCGCGCGGCGGTGTTCGCCCCGGTGCGCGACCTCGGACTCGTCGCCTGGTGGGACGACGGCGACGACCTCCACGACGAGCAGCGCGCGCCCTATCCGCAGGTCCGTGAGGTCGCCCGGATCCGCGTCGGGATCGAGGGCGCCGCGCTGCTGAGTGCCGGCTTCGTGCGGACGGCTGCCCTGGCGCGGTGGTGTGCCGATGGTGTGGCTGTGCCCCTGGAAGCCGACCGAGCCGTCGTGCGGCGGGTGGTCTCGCGGGTCCGGGTGGCCGGCGAAGGGGCGGACCTCGCCCGCGACCCCGCCGCCGCGCGTGCCCACCTGCCCTCGGCCGCGTGGCAGGTGGCCAAGGAGGGCCTGACCCGAGGACCGGTGCTCGTCCAGGTGCCGCGTCGTGGCTATCTCCCCTCGCTCTCGTGCCAGGACTGCCGCCGCCCGGCGCGGTGCGGCGTCTGCGCCGGCCCTCTCGGGCTGCATGGGCCGGGTCAGCCCCCGACCTGCCGCTGGTGCGGGGCCGTCGAGACTCGGTTCGAGTGCCCCCACTGCGGCTCGCCGCGGCTTCGCTCGTCGGTGGTGGGCGCCCGGCGCACGGCGGAGGAGCTGGGGCGCGCGTTCCCGGGGGTGCCCGTGACGACCTCGGGCGCCGGAGCCGTCGTCGACCACGTGGACTCCCGGCCGCGACTCGTCATCTCGACGCCGGGCGCCGAGCCGGTGGCGGAGGACGGGTATGCCGCCTGCCTCCTCCTCGACGCCTGGGCGCTGCTCGACCGCCCGTCCCTCGACGCGGCCGAGGAGTCCTTGCGACGGTGGATGAATGCCGTCGGGCTCACTCGCGGCGCGGCTGACGGGGGAGTGGCCGTGCTCGCCGGCGTCCCGACCCACACGACGGTCCCCGCGGTCGAGGCACTCGTGCGCTGGGACCCCGCGTGGTTCGCCGACCGTGAGCTCGGCGAGCGCACGGAGCTCTCGCTGCCGCCGACGGCTCGCGTGGCCACGCTGACCGGGGCGCGCTCGGCCCTCCAGGCAGCCGTGGCGGAGATGCGGCTGGGGGAGTCGGTGCGTGTCCTCGGCCCGCTGCCGGTCGATGCCGACACCGAGCGCCTCGTGCTGAGCGCGCCGCTGCCCGACGGGCCCGCGCTCGCTGCCGAGGTGGCGGCGATGCGGGCGCGCCGATCTGCGCGCAAGGACTCGGCCCCCCTGACGGCGCGGTTGGACCCGCGCGATCCCGCGAGCTGACGCGTCAGCGGGCCGCTCGACCCGACGTCGTGCCGCTCCACCCGAGTTGCCGGCTCGGGTCCAGCGGCCCTTGATGGGGTGACCCGATCATGCGGCCGCAGGCGGGTGTGCGGCGGGTTCGTAGACTGCCCGCGTGACGAGCGACGTGTGGTGCATCCGATGAGGCTGGTCTTCGCCGGCACACCCGAGACCTCCCTGCCCTCCCTCGAGGCGCTGCTCGCGTCGAAGCACGACGTCGTGGCCGTCCTCACGCGGCCGGACGCCCGTGCCGGGCGGGGTCGCACCCTGCACCCGTCGCCGGTCAAGGCTCTGGCGCTCGAGCGGGGCATCGAGGTGCTCACCCCGGGGAGTCCTCGCGATCCCGACTTCCAGGCCAGGCTGCGCGAGATCGCGCCGGACGCGTGCCCCGTCGTCGCCTACGGAGCCCTGCTGCCACGCGACGTTCTCGACATCCCCACCCATGGCTGGGTCAACCTGCACTTCTCGGTCCTGCCGGCCTGGCGAGGAGCGGCTCCGGTGCAGCGCGCCATCATGGCCGGCGACGAGGCGACGGGGGCCACGACCTTCGTCATCGAGGAGGGCCTCGACACCGGTCCGGTCCTCGGGCTCATGACCGAGACGATCCGCACCGACGACACATCGGGCACGCTCCTCGAACGCCTCGCCCAGGCCGGTGCCGGGCTGCTCGTCGCGACGATGGACGGACTCGAGAGCGGCGACCTCCACCCCGTGCCACAGCCCACCGAGGGCGTCTCGCACGCCGCGAAGCTCACGACCGCCGACGCCGAGATCTCCTGGAAGACACCGGCGTATGCCGTGAGCCGACACGTGCGTGGGTGCACTCCGGCTCCCGGTGCCTGGACCACCTTCCGGGGCGAGCGCCTGGGAGTCGGCCCGGTGTCCCCTGCGCCCGAGGACGCGCTCGCCACCCGGGAGGCCTCAGAGCCGTTGGCGCCGGGGGAGATCCACACGACCAAGAACGCCGTCCACGTCGGCACGGCGAACGGCGCCGTCACCCTGGGTGAGGTGCGCCCACAGGGCAAGAAGCCCATGGCGGCCGCCGACTGGGCTCGAGGCGTGCGCATCGACGCGGGTGAGGCCCTCGGCCGCGCCACTACGCTGACCTGATGCCCGCACCCGACTCATCCCAGCCCCGACGCCCGCATGGCCGCTCGGGCCCTCGCGGCAGCCAGCGCTCCCTGCAGCGGCCGAGCGAGCGGGCCAAGCACGCCGAACCGGCACGCCTCGCGGCATACACGCTGCTCCGGGCCGTCGACGAGGGTGCCTACGCGAACCTCGAGTTCCCGGCGATCATCCGACGCCACCGACTGGACTCGCGAGACGCCGCGTTCGCGACCGAGCTCGCCTTCGGGACGCTGCGGATGCAGGGCTTCTACGACGCCGTCATCGAGCGCGCGGCCAGCCGGCCCACCGCCAAGATCGACAGCGGGGTCCTCGACGTCCTGCGGCTGGGCGCCCACCAGCTGCTCGGCATGCGGGTCCCGTCGCACGCCGCCGCCGACCAGACCGTCGGACTCGCGCGCACCGTGAGCGGCGCCGGTGCCAGTGGTTTCGTCAATGCCGTCATGCGCCGGGTCAGTGAGCGCACCCGCGACGAGTGGCTGACCGAGGTCGTGCCCGAGGGCGGCTCGACCGCCGCTCTGGCGGTGGAGTACTCCCACCCCGAATGGGTCGTGACCGCCATGCGCGGTGCCCTCCTCGCCGGGGGGCGCGCCAACGCTGACACCGTCGACGGCGAGCTGCGCGAGCTCCTCGACAGCGACAACACGCCGGCCAAGGTCAGCCTCGTGGCCCGCCCCGGCCTCGCGACCGTCGAGGAGCTCGTCGACGCCGGCGCCACGGCGAGCACCACCTCGCCCTTCGGTGCCGTCCTCGAGCACGGCGAGCCGGGCGCCATCGCCGCGATCCGCGACCGGCGGGCCGCGGTGCAGGACGAGGGGTCCCAGCTGCTCGCGGCCGCCCTCGCCATGGCGCCGGTCGATGACGACGTCCCGAAGCGCTGGCTCGACCTCTGCGCCGGGCCCGGTGGCAAGAGCGGCGTCCTCGGCGCGCTCGCCGTCGAGGCCGGCGCCGACCTTGTCGCCGTCGAGATCAGCGAACACCGCGCCGACCTGGTCCGCAGCACGCTCGAACCCGTCATCAGCCTGGCCGATGCAGCCGGGCGACGCGTCGACGTGCGCACCGCGGACGGCCGCGAGGTCGGGGAAGCCGAGCCGGCGGCATACGGGCGCGTTCTCGTCGATGCGCCGTGCACGGGACTCGGCGCGTTGCGTCGCCGACCCGAGGCGCGGTGGCGTCGCCAGCCTAGCGACCTCGTGCAGCTCGGGCCGCTGCAGCGCGACCTGCTCCGCAGCGCGCTCGACGCCGTCGCGCCCGGTGGCCTCGTCGGCTACGCCACGTGCAGCCCGCACCCGGCCGAGACGACGTTCGTCGTGCGCGACGTCCTCAAGAGGCGTGACGACGTCGAGGTCGTCGACGCCCGCGAGCTCTTCCGCGACGCGTCGGGTGCCGTGCTGCACGATCTCGGCGACGGGCCCGGGGTGCAGCTGTGGCCACACGTCCACGGCACCGACGCCATGTTCTTCACGCTGCTGCGCAAGACGCGCTGACCCGGGGCAGGAGCCTTCACCCCTAGGCTGCTCGGGTGCAGATCTCACCGTCGATCCTCTCCGCCGACTTCGCCAACCTCCAGTCCGAGCTCGACGCGATCTCGAACGCCGACTGGGCGCACGTCGACGTCATGGACAACCACTTCGTCCCCAACCTCACCCTCGGTCTGCCGGTCGTCGAGGCGCTGCTCAAGGTGTCGCCGATCCCGATCGACTGCCACCTCATGATCGAGGACCCGGACCGTTGGGCTCCTGCCTTCGCCGAGGCCGGTGCGCAGTCGGTGACCTTCCACGTCGAGGCCGCTCGTGACCCACGCACCTTGGCACGCACGCTCCGCTCGGCCGGGGCGCGGGCCGGCCTGGCGATCAAGCCCGGGACCCCCTGGGCGCCCTACGCCGACCTGCTGCCCGACCTCGACATGGTGCTCGTCATGACCGTCGAGCCCGGATTCGGGGGTCAGTCGTTCATGGCCGACCAGATGTCCAAGGTCGCCGAGGTCCGCGCGGCCGTCGCGCGCCACGGCGGCGAGGTCTGGATCCAGGTCGACGGGGGAGTGTCGGCCACGACCATCGAGCAGTGCGCCGAGGCCGGCGCCGACGTGTTCGTCGCCGGCTCCGCGGTCTACGGCGCGGACTCGGCGGCCACCGCCATCGACGAGCTACGGGCCCTCGCCACGAAGCACACCCACTGACCATGGCCGCCCAGGCGCTGGAGTCACTGGCGGCCGGTGAGACCCTGCGCGGTCGCGAGGTCCTCGGCGAGGAGCTGAGCGGCCTCAGCTGGGAGAGCGCTGCGCTGCTCGGCTGCGTCTTCGAGGAGTGCACGTTCACGAGCTGCAACTTCTCGATGACGGCCCTGACCGACACCCGATTCGTCGAGTGCAGCTTCGTCGGGTGCAAGCTGCTGGCGGTCAACTGGACCGCCACTGGCGCGGGGTCGCTGCTCGCACAGCCTTTGCGGTTCGAACGGTCCCGTCTCGACGGGACGACGTTCGCCGGTGTGGATCTCACCGGGTTCGTCTTCCGCGACTGCATCCTGCGAGACGTCGACTTCACCGAGACTGACCTGCGACGGGTCGACTTCGCTGGCTCGGACCTCTCGGGGGCCCGGTTCGACGGCAGCGACCTGCGGGACGCCGACCTGCGCGGCACTCGTGGCCTGGCGCTCGACCCCCGCGCCAGCAAGCTCTCCGGCGCCAGGCTCGACCTCGACTCCGCCCCGGGGCTCCTCGACGTCTTCGGCGTCACCTTCACCTGAGCCCACTCACGCCTCGTGTGTATGAGGCCACGCCCTGACGCGGCGCCATACCCACAAGGCGGGGTGCGGGTGGGCGATCTCACCGTGGACGGAGGTTCGATCCACGGAGCCACTGCGGCATACTGGTCGATGACGTGCTCCGGGGTCGGTGCAATTCCGAACCGGCGGTGACAGTCCGCGACCCGACCGCAGCCAGCGGCCGGTTGACTGGGTGGAACTCCCAGACCGACGGTGAGAGTCCGGATGGTAGGCAGCACGCGACAGCGGGACCTTTCGAGGTCGCGCCGTCCGGCGTCATGCGCCGACGGCAGCCGCTGCACGTCCCCCGGAGCTCGACTTCACGGTCTCGAGCACGAGGGCAGGACGATGACGCGACAGAGCAGGAGCGACGAGCAGTGGATGCTGCGCGCCCTCGCGGTCGCCGCCAACGGGCCGGAGGCCGACGCCAACCCACGCGTCGGCTGCGTCCTCGTCGACCCCGACGGTGTCCTCGTCGCAGAGGGCTGGCACGAGGGCGCCGGCACCCCGCACGCAGAGGCGGCCGCCCTCTCGACCGCGGGCGAACGCGCGGCCGGGTGCACGGCATACGTCACGCTTGAACCCTGCAACCACACCGGGCGCACCGAACCGTGTTCGAGCGCCCTGGCCGCGGCGGGAGTCGCACGCGTCGTGTATGCCGTGAGCGACCCGAACGCCGCGGCCGCCGGTGGCGCTGCCCGCCTGACAGAGCAGGGCGTCACGACCGAGGGTGGCCTCCTCGAGGTCGAGGCAGAAGCACTCAACCGCAGCTGGCTGCACCTCATGCGCACCGGCCGTCCCTGGGTCACGTGGAAGGTCGCCACGACCCTCGACGGACGCAGTGCCGCAGCCGACGGCACGAGCCAGTGGATCACCGGCCTCGAGGCCCGAGCCGACGTGCACGAGCAGCGGGCCGGCAGCGGCGCGATCATCGTCGGCACGGGCACCGCCCTCACGGACGACCCGCACCTCACCGCACGCCGCCCTGACGGCACGCTCCACGACCGCCAGCCCCTGCGCGTCGTCATGGGTCAGCGCGACCTGCCCCCCGACGCCCACCTGTTCGACGATGCCGCCGAGACCGTGCACCTGCGCACCCGCAGCCCGCGCGACGTCCTTGCCTTCCTCGCCGGGCGCGAGGTCCACCGCGTCTGGCTCGAGGGCGGGCCGACCGTGGCCGCGGCGTTCATGGCCGACCACCTCGTCGACGAGATCGTCGCCTATGTCGCCCCCGTGCTGCTCGGCCGCGGCCGGCCCTCGGTCAGCGACCTCGGCATCACGACCATCGCCGACGCCCTGCGCCTGGAACCCACCGACACCCGGATCGTCGGCCGTGACGTCCGGATCACCGCCATCCTGGAGGAGTCCCGCTGATGTTCACCGGAATCGTCGAAGAGCTCGGTCAGGTCGAGCACCTCGCCCGCACCGAGTCCTCCGCCCGGCTCACGGTCCTCGGGCCGCTCGTCACCAGCGACGCCGTGCACGGTGCGTCGATCGCCGTCAACGGCGTCTGCCTCACCGTCGTCGAGCACGACGCCGAGGCGGGCTGGTTCTCCGTCGACGTCATGGCAGAGACGTTGTCCCGCAGCGGTGTCGGTTCGCTGGTGCCGGGCGCGCGCGTCAACCTGGAACGCGCCATGTCAGCCTTTAGCCGGTTCGGTGGGCACATCGTCCAGGGCCACGTTGACGGCACCGCCACCGTGGTCGAGCGCGTGGCCGACGAGCACTGGGAGGTCGTCACGTTCACCCTCCCCGGCGACCTGGCGCGCTACGTCGTCGAGAAAGGCTCGGTCACCGTGGACGGGGTCAGCCTCACGGTCGCGGCCGTCACCGACGACACCTTCAGCGTCTCGCTCATCCCCACGACCCTCGCCCTCACGACCCTCGGGCTGCGCGCCGTCGGCGACACCGTCAACCTCGAGGTGGACGTCCTCGCGAAGTACGTCGAGCGCCTCCTCACCCTCCCCGGCGCCGACGGCCTCGCCCATCCCGCCCACCAGCCCACCACCAGCCCAACCACCACGGAGGTTCTCGCATGAACTGGCTCGAGCGGCTCTTCGAGGCCCAGCTGACGATCGGCAGCTCGCACATCCTGTGGCGCGAGATCGTCGGCAACGTCTTCGGGTTCGCCTCCGCGATCGGTGGCATGCGTCGCCGCGTGTGGGCCTGGCCGGCCGGCATCGTCGGCAACGCCCTGCTCTTCACCGTGTTCTTCGGTGTGGCCTTCGCCAACCCGCAGCACCAGACGCTCTACGGCCAGGCCGGGCGCCAGGTCTTCTTCATCATCACGAGCGTCTACGGCTGGTGGCTCTGGCAGCAGCACCGCAAGAACCGCGGGGCCGACGCGCCGGCCATCACCCCACGCTGGGCCACGATGCGCGAGCGTGCGGGCTACGTCGGCGTGTGGGTCGGTGGAGTCCTCATCGGACAGTGGATCTTCGCGACGATCGGCGCCGAGTGGCCCGCCCCCCGTTGGTACTTCTGGTGCGACGCGTGGATCTTCGTCGGCTCGATGCTCGCGACCTATGCGATGGCCCGCGGCTGGAACGACTTCTGGCTCATGTGGATCGCCGTCGACCTCGTCGGCGTGCCGCTCCTGTGGCACTCGAAGTTCTATCCGTCCGCGGTCCTGTATGCCGTCTACGGCGTCCTCGTGCTCTACGGCTTCACCGTGTGGCTCAAGGCCTCACGCGAGGAGAAGGATCCCGAGCGCCAGCTCGCAGAGGTGCGCTCATGAATCGCTTGTCGAGCATCGAGGACGCCCTGGACGCGCTGCGAGCCGGTCGACCGGTGCTCGTCACCGACGACGAGGACCGCGAGAACGAGGGCGACGTCATCCTGGCCGCGCAGACCCTCACCGACGAGTGGATGGCGTGGACCATCCGTCACTCGTCCGGCTATGTCTGCGCGCCCGTGCCCACCGAGGTCGCCGACCTCCTGGACCTGCCGCTCATGGTGAGGGACAACGCGGACCGGTTGCGGACGGCATACACGGTCACGGTCGACGCCGCGCAGGGCGTGACGACGGGCATCAGCGCGGCCGACCGCGCCCACACCGTGCGCCAGCTCGCCGACCCGACGGCCACCGCCGGGGCCTTCACCAGGCCCGGTCACGTCGTGCCGCTGCGGGCGCGCGACGGAGGGGTGCTCGTCCGTCGGGGACACACCGAGGCCGCCGTGGACCTCTGTCGGCTCGCGGGCCTCGAGCCGGTCGGGGCCATCGCCGAGCTGACCCACGACGACGGCACGATGATGCGACTGCCCGCGGTCCTCGACCTCGGCGCCGAGCACGACCTGCCGGTGATCACCATCGATCAGCTCGTCGACCACCGTCAGCGCCACGACCGGGTCACCCGCCACGCGACGACGACGCTGCCCACCCCAGACGGTCTCTTCACGGTGCACGCCTACCGCGACACCCTCACCGGCGACGAGCACCTCGCGCTCGTCAGCCCGCGCGGCCTCGGCGACGGTCCGGTCCTCACCCGGCTCCACAGCGAGTGCCTGACCGGCGACGTCTTCGGGTCGGCCCGGTGCGACTGCGGCCCGCAGCTGCGACGCGCCCAGGGCCGTGTCGCCCGCGAGGGTGGAGTCGTCGTCTACGTCCGGGGACACGAGGGTCGCGGGGTCGGCCTGGCCGACAAGATCGCCGCGTATGCCGTGCAGGACACCGGAGCTGACACCGTCACCGCGCAGGTGGAGCTGGGTCTGCCCGTCGACGCACGGGACTACTCGGCGGGCACGGCGATCCTGCACGACCTCGGCGTGCGCGCCGTGCGGCTGCTCACCAACAACCCCGACAAGGTCGAGGCCGTGCGAGCAGCCGGCATCGACATCGCGACCATCGAGCGCCTCCAGGTGGCCCCCGTCCCCACGAACGCCGCCTACCTGCGCACCAAGCGCGACCGGCTCGGGCACGACCTCGTCCTCGACTCCCACGACGCCTCGGAGGCCAGCGCATGAAGGCCGGAGCACCTGACGTCCGGGCCGACGGGGCGGGTCTGCGGGTCGCGGTCGTCGCCGCCTCCTGGCACAAGGCCGTGATGGACGGGCTCGTCGAGGGAGCCCTCGCAGCTCTCGCCGAGGCGGGGCTGCCCGACGTCCGCGTCGTGCGAGTGCCCGGCACGGTCGAGCTCTCCGTCGCCTGTGCCCGGCTTGCGCCGAGCCACGACGCGCTCGTCGCGCTCGGAGTCGTCATCCGCGGCGGGACACCGCACTTCGACTACGTCTGCAGCGGGGTCACCCACGGCCTCACCGACGTGAGCATCCGCACCGGCGTGCCGATCGGCTTCGGCGTCCTCACCTGCGACACGGCCGAGCAGGCCCTCGCGCGGGCCGGGCTGCCGGGGTCGAGCGAGGACAAGGGCGCGGAGGCTGCCCTGGCCGCCGTCGCGACCGCCGTGACGTTGCGGGACCTCGCTCCTCGTACGATTGACGCGTGAAGACCTTCGACGCGCTGTTCGCCGAGCTCACCGACAAGGCCGCGACCCGTCCGGAGGGTTCGGGCACCGTCGCGCAGCTCGATGCCGGCGTGCATGCCATCGGCAAGAAGATCGTCGAGGAGGCCGCCGAGGTCTGGATGGCCGCCGAGCACGAGAGCGACGAGCGAGCGGCCGAGGAGATCTCCCAGCTGCTCTACCACCTGCAGGTCCTCATGGTCGCCAAGGGTCTGACCCTCGACGACGTCTACACCCACCTCTGAGACAGAGACCCCATGCTGCGCATTGCCGTCCCCAACAAGGGTTCCCTCGCCGAGCCCGCCGCCGAGATGCTCCGCGAGGCGGGCTACCGCACGCGTCGCGACTCCAAGGAGCTCGTCGTCAACGACGAGGCCAACGGTGTCGAGCTCTTCTACCTCCGTCCCCGTGACATCGCCGTCTATGTCGGCTCGGGCACCGTCGACTGCGGCATCACCGGCCGCGATCTGCTTCTCGACTCGGGGAGTGCGGCGACCGAGGCGATGGCGCTCGGCTTCGGGAGCTCGACCTTCCGGTATGCCGGCCGGCCGGGCACCGTGTCGGCCGTCGCGGACATCGCGGGTCGCCGGGTGGCCACGAGCTACCAGGGACTGGTCGAGAAGCACCTCGCCGAGCACGGCGTGCAGGCCGAGGTGGTTCGCCTCGACGGCGCCGTCGAGACGGCGATCACCCTCGGCGTGGCCGACGTCATCGCCGACGTCGTCGAGACCGGCGCCACGCTGCGCAGCCAGGGCCTCGAGGTCTTCGGCGACCCGATCCTGCGCAGCGAGGCCGTCCTCATCCGCCGGGACGGCAGCCACGAGGACTCGGGCATCGAGGTGCTCCGCCGCCGGATGCTCGGCGTGGTCACCGCGCGGCACTACGTCATGCTCGACTACGACGTCCCGGCGTCACTCGTCGACGAGGCCTGCGGCATCACGCCGGGCCTGGAGTCGCCCACCGTCTCGAACCTGCAGAACCCGGACTGGAAGGCCGTGCGCGCCATGGTCCCGAGGTCGGTGACGAACCGGGTCATGGACGAGCTGTGGGAGCTGGGTGCGCGCGCCATCCTCGTCACCGACATCGCGGCGTGCCGCTTGTGACCGATCCCCGCTCCGTCCCGTCGCCGCCGTTCGTCTCCCGGCGAGGCCGGCGGATGGCGATCGTGATGGCTGTGCTCTCGCTCGTCCTGTTCGTGGCGCTGGCCGTCCTCGTCGCCGGGGTGGACGAGGGTGGCTGGGTCGTCGCGGACCGCGTGATGATGGCCGTGATCGGTGTGTGTCTGGCGCTCGTCCTGTGGCGGTGGGCGGCGATCCGCGCCGTTGCTGATCCTGAGGGCGTCAACGTCCAGAACCTTCTCGGTCGGCGACACATCGCCTGGGACGAGATCGCCGACGTCACCTTCGACGAGGGCGACCCGTGGGCGACGCTGCACCTGAAGGACACCGAGACCGTCGCGGTCATGGCGATCCAGCGCGCCGACGGGAAGTCGGCCCGCGCCGAGGCCCAACGGCTCGCCGACCTCGTCGCGCGCTCCCGCACCCGCTCCTGACCAGCCCGTCCACCGCCCGGGGGTCTGGGATCCGGGCCCACATCCGTGCGTGTGGCCCCGGATGTCCGACACCCACCGGCCCAGGTCGTCAGGAGACGGGGGCGCGACTGGGTCTGAGGGTCAGGGTGGCCGCCAGCTGCACGAACATGAGCGCTGCCAGCACGAGCCAGATCGCGGAGTAGCCACCGGTGAGGTCGCGCACCGCACCCATGGTCGTCGGACCCATCGACGCCACGGTGTAGGAGACGAGGAAGGCCATCGCGGTGAAGCGGGCAGCGGCGGCCGGCGACACGGCATACCGGACGAGCAGGACGATGCCGATCGCGAAGGACGCTCCCTGCGCCGCGCCGAGCAACAGGGCCCACACCCACGGCGCTGCCTCCGGAGCGGCCCACACACCGGTCTGTCCAGCCAGGCCGCACAGCCCCGCACCGACGAGCGGGATCCGCCAGTCGCCGACGCGGTCGGTGATGGCCGGGCCGACGAGACCTGACACGAGCTGGGCGCCGGTGAAGACCGACAGCAGCAGACCGGCGTGCTGGGCGTCCCAACCGTGCCCGACATAGGTGGGGGAAAGCCATGCGAGCGTCGAGTAGAACTGCCAGGACTGGATCGCGAGGAATCCCGCGACGAGCCAGGCCGTCGTGCTGCGCCACGGCAGTCGGTGGGCGGCGTCCGCGGGATGCTGGTCGTGGTCGCCCCCACGGTGCACAGCGCGGTCGACCGGCATCCAGAACGCCAGGCTGAGGAGACCGACGAGGCCCCAGAAGCCGAGCGCGAGGTCCCAGTCGTCCAGCCACCCGGCCAGCGGGACCGAGACGGCGGCGGCCAGACCGGCGCCTCCCATCATCGCGATCATCTGGACGCCGGTCGCCAACCCCGCGCGACCGGCGGGGAAGAAGTCCTTGACCAGGCCCGGCAGCAGGGTCCCGGCAAGCGCGATGCCGGCTCCAGCACACAGCGTGCCGAGATAGAGCGCGACGACCTCGTGCCCGAACCCGCGCACGAGGTTGCCGGCGGCCACGGCGACCATGGCGAGCGAGATGCACCGGGCCACGCCGAGGCGCAGCCCCAGACGCGCCGCCGCGGGCGCGAGCAGCCCCATGCAGAGCACGGGAAGGGTGGTGAGCACCCCGAGCCACACCGAGCTGAGTCCGAGCTCCTCCCGGATCTGGGGGAGCAGGGGCGGCACCGACGTCATGAGGGTGCGCGTGCTGAGGGCGACGGCCACGACCCCGACGACGACGAGGGTGAGCGACGGACCTGCCGGAGGCTCGATCGGCGACGACCCGCCTCCCACGGCGCCCGTGTCGATGCGGAGGTCGGCGTCGTCGCGTCCGGGCGAGCCGGCATACAGCTGGCGCTCCTGGTCGGCCCACAGGTCCCAGTGGGACGCGAACACCTCACCGTCTCGGGCGATCGCGCGGTCGTGGCGCTCCTCGTCCGGGGCCTCGACCCACACGGTCGCCGATGCGTGGCCGTCGGCGATGGCGAACGCCCCCACGCCCTCGAGGACGACGACCTCGGCGTGCGGCACGGCGCGATCGGGCTCGCGCACGTCGTCGTCCCAGTCCCAGGCGGGGTGGCTGGCGGGCTCGTCGCGCGCCCATGCCCCCACGAGAGACGAGCGCGCGAGGTGCACCGTCGCGAGCAGCCCCGTCCAACCCTGGTGCATGTCGTCGACGTGGAGGACGAGCGCGTCGAGGTCGCGCCCGAGGTCGGCTGCGAGGGTCGTCTTGCCCGATCCGCTCGGCCCGTCGACTGCGACGACGGTGACGGCGCCGCAGCGCGGGCCTCGCTCGGCGACGAGTCGCTGCACCTGGGTCGTGAGGTCGTCCACGTCGGTCACCGCATCCATCGCCACACCGGCAAGCCTAGGTCGGGGTCGACTCGTCCTCGTCGTCGCCTTCGGAGAGACGGTCCGACACGGGCACGTTGCCCACGGCCTCGTCGGAGGGCACACCGGTGAGGACGAGGAGGTCCACCACCATCGACCGGACCTGCGCACGGATGACCTCACCGGACAGTCCGGACGCCGGGTCGATGGCGGCGCTGCGCTCGCCGAGCCGCCGCAGCCCGGCCCGCGCCGGGATCGGCTCGTGCCGCTCGTGGAGCTGTCGGGCGATGTCGTCGCACGAGCGTGCGAGGTCGTCGAGGAGGGCCACGTATGCCGTGGGCACGACTTCGTGACGCCGCGTGCCGACCGCTGCCCGTCGGACGAGGACTCGCAGGTTGCGGATGCTCCGGTCCAGCGGTTCGAGGAGGTCCGAGATCGCTTGGGCTCCCGGGAGGTGGCGTCGGCGAAACGGTGAGAGGCGCACGACGGCCACGCCCTCCGAGGCAAGTGACTGGAGCTCGTCGAGCATCGACTCGGACGCGCGCGCCCGCTCCAGCGTGCGCGCGGCCAGGGCCGTGTCGCCGGTGCGGAGGACCTGCGCGGTCTCGGTGAGGATCGCCGAGATCTCCTCGACGACGCGGGCCGCCTGCTGGCGTGGCCGGTGCAGCCCCGTCGCGGGTGCGAGCGCGCTGATGACGAGGGCGACTCCTCCGCCGATGACGGCATCGAGCCAGCGCGTGAACGCCTGGCCGGGCGCAGCCACGAGCGTCGTGATGATCGCCGCCTGCACGCCTGCCTGGATGGTGATGAGCAGGCCCGCGCCGAACAGCGAGGCGATGGTCATCGCGAGCATGATGACGACGAGCAGCTGCAGGATCCCGCTGCCGAAGAGATGGGCGAAGACGTCGCCGATCAGGACACCGATCGCTACCCCGACCATCACCTCCACGGCCCGTCGAACCCGCTGGCCGTAGGACAGGCCGAGCGAGATGATCGCCGTCACGGGGGCGAAGAACGGCAGGGGGTGGTCGAAGACGTCCTTGGCGAGCCACCACGCGAGGGCCGCACCCACCCCGCACTGGAGGATGAACACCAACCGGCCGGACAGGCGGTCCGTGCGGGTGCGCGCCTCGGTGCGCGAACGCGCGGCGACGCGGGCAGGCAGGTCGGAGGCGGACGGCATACCTCGCATCATCCCCTGCCCGATAACCTGCGCGGGTGAGCGTCGCGATCCGTGTCATCCCGTGCCTCGACGTCGACGCCGGTCGCGTCGTCAAGGGCGTGAACTTCGAGAACCTGCGCGACGCCGGCGACCCGGTGGAGCTGGCCCGGTCCTACGGCGAGCAGGGCGCCGACGAGCTGACCTTCCTCGACGTCACCGCGAGCAGCGGCGACCGGGCGACGACCTACGACGTCGTGCGGCGCACCGCCGAGCAGGTCTTCATCCCGCTGACGGTCGGCGGGGGAGTGCGCACCGTCGACGACGTCGACCGGCTGCTGCGCAGCGGCGCCGACAAGGTGGGCGTCAACACGGCCGCCATCGCCCGGCCCCAGCTCATCGCCGAGACGGCCGACCGCTTCGGCTCGCAGGTCCTCGTCCTCTCGGCCGACGTGCGACGCCGGCGCGCCGACGACGGCTCGGTCACCGACGACGTCGAGGTGACGACCCACGGCGGCCGCACCGGCACCGGGCTCGACGCCATCGAGTGGTGCGTCCGGGCGGCCGAGCTCGGCGCCGGCGAGATCCTGCTCAACTCCATGGACGCCGACGGGACGAAGGCCGGCTTCGACCTCGACCTCATCGCGCGCGTCCGTCGTGAGGTGAGCATCCCCGTCATCGCCAGCGGCGGCGCAGGTGCCCTCGAGCACTTCGCCCCGGCGGTCCGTGCCGGCGCCGACGCCGTCCTCGCCGCGAGCGTCTTCCACTTCGGCGACCTCACCATCGGCCAGGTCAAGGACGCCCTGCGCGCCGACGCCCACCCCGTGCGCTGATCAGAGCCCGAAGCTCGCTGTGTCGAACCGGGCGACTGCGTCCGCGTCGCCGGTCACCTCGATCTCGGCGACCTGACGACGTCCGTATGCCGTGAGCAACAGCTCCACCGGCGCCCCCGTGACGTGGACGGTCGCCTCCCCTCCGCTCACCGTGAGCGCACCGCGGCCCGGCGCGTGCAGCTGGACGCCGTCCGGCGCCCTGCGGAAGAGGAGCCGGCCCATCCGCGAGAGCAGGGTCCAGGCCGCGGCCTCGACGTGCGCGGTGGGCTCGCGGCGCGGGCCGGGGGAGCCGTCCCCGCGCAGCACGTCCTCGTGGTGGATGACCATCTCGGCGAGGTTGACCGCGTTGTCGATGAGGGTGAGCCGGGTCGGGTGCCAGCCGGGCGGGCCGGAGCGCACGGCCTCGACGAGCTCGGGCCACGGCTGGGCCGCGACCCTGGCCTGCTCGCGCTCGGTGCGCTCCTTGAGGAAGGGGAGCCAGATCCCGGACGCGAGGTCGGGGCGGCCCTCTCGGATGACGAGGTGCGCCGCGAGGTCCCGGGTGGTCCACGGCATGCACAGCGTGGGGGCGTCCGGGCCGACGGACTCCAAGGTGTCGCAGAGGTCGAGGCGCTCCCGGCGGGCGATGCTGGTCGAGGTCGTCATGGACCCATCCTCGCGCCACCAGACCCGCGCGGCACAATGGCGGACGTGCCCGATCTCGACCCCGCCGTGTCCAGCCGCCTTCGCTTCGACGACGCCGGCCTCGTTGCCGCGATCATCCAGCAGCACGACACCGGCGAGGTCCTCATGCTCGGCTGGATGGACATCGAGGCGGTCCGTCGCACGCTGACGGAGGGGCGCGTGACGTTCTGGTCGCGCAGCCGACAGGTCTACTGGCGCAAGGGCGACACCTCCGGCCACGCCCAGCACGTCAGGTCCGTGGCCGTCGACTGCGACGGCGACGCCCTGCTCGTCCGGGTCGAGCAGGTCGGCGCCGCATGTCACACCGGCGACCGCACCTGCTTCGACGCCGGCGCGCTCGACGTCGTCGTCGGAGAGGTTGGTCGATGAGCAGCGGTGAGGGGCCCGGCCCCTTCCCGGACCTGGGGTTCGGTGCGACCTGGCCCTCGCTCGACGTCTTCTCGGTGCTCGCGGAGGGACGGCGCGTCATCCCCGTCGTCCGACGGCTCATGGCCGACGCCGAGACCCCCGTCGGCCTCTACCGCAAGCTCGCCCAGAGCCGCCCGGGCACCTTCCTGCTCGAGTCGGCGGAGCACGGTGGGGTGTGGTCGCGCTACTCGATCATCGGGGTCGCGAGCCGGGCCACGCTGACCGAGAAGGACGGCGAGGCCCACTGGGTCGGCGAGCCACCCGTCGGAGTCCCCACGACCGGTCTGGCCACCGAAGCGTTGCGGGACACCGTCGCTGCCCTCGCGAGCGACCCGATTCCTGGTCTGCCACCACTCACGGGCGGCATGGTCGGGATGATCTCCTACGACGCCGTCCGCCGATGGGAGAGGGTCCCGTCGACGACGCCCGACGTCCTGCACCTTCCCGAGATCTCGATGATGCTGGCGACCGACCTCGCCGTCCTCGACCACGCCGACGGGTCCGTCCTGCTCATCGCCAACGCCGTCAACTACGACGCCACCGACGAGCGCGTGGCTGATGCCTGGGCCGACGCCGTCGCGCGCCTCGACACGATGACGCACGACCTCGGGGCGAGCGCCGAGAGCACGGTGTCGCTCGTCGAGACCGACGTCGTCGACGAGGCCCTCGAGACGGTCACCGCCAACCTCACGCGCGACGACTACGAGCTAATGGTCGAGAGCGCCAAGGAGGACATCCGCGCCGGCGAGGTCTTCCAGGTCGTGCTCTCGCAGCGCTTCTCGATGCCCTGCGACGCAGACGCCCTCGACGTCTACCGGGCCCTGCGGGCGGGCAACCCCAGCCCCTACATGTACCTCTTCCGGTTCACGCGACCGGACGGCACGGCATACGACGTCGTGGGCAGCTCGCCGGAGGCGCTCGTCAAGGTGACGGGCACGCAGGCGATCACCCACCCGATCGCCGGCTCCCGTCCGCGCGGCAAGTCTCCCGAGGACGACGTGCGCCTGGCCGAGGACCTCCTCGCCGACCCCAAGGAGCGCTCGGAGCACGTCATGCTCGTCGACCTCGGGCGCAACGACCTCGGCCGTGTCTGCCGGCCCGGCACGGTCGACGTCGTCGAGTTCATGGACGTCCGCCGCTACAGCCACGTCATGCACCTCGAGTCCACGGTGGTGGGTGAGCTGCGCCCCGGGGTCCGGGCCTACGACGTCCTCGTGTCGACCTTCCCCGCCGGGACCCTCTCCGGGGCGCCCAAGCCGCGGGCGCTCGCGCTCATCGAGGGCTACGAGCCGTCGCGCCGAGGGGTCTACGGCGGCGTCGTCGGCTACCTCGACTTCCACGGCGACCTCGACATGGCGATCGCCATCCGCACCGCGCTCATCGACGGTGGGGTGGCGCACGTCCAGGCGGGCGCCGGCATCGTCGCCGACTCGGTGCCACGCAACGAGCACGACGAATGCATCGCCAAGGCAGCCGCGGTCCTGCGCGCCGTGGCCACGGCCACAGCCCTGAGGAAGGTCCCGTGAGCCTGGTCCGTCGCCGCGGTGTCCTCGTCCTGCTCGTCGTCCTCGGGGCCCTCATCGTCGTCGTGACGGCGTCGCGCACCTGGCTCACCGGCTCGGTCGACGACGTCGTCCTCGGTGCAAGGTCGGTGGCTGCCACCGGCGCCGACGCGGCGGGTGGGGTCGTCGCGCTCGCCCTCGTCGTCGTCGCGGGTGCCATCGCCTCAGCGACGGCGGGCACCCGTGCCCGCGTCGTCGCCCTCGTCCTGACGGCGCTCGCGGTGCTCGCCGGCATCGCGAGCGTTGCCCGCGTGCTCCTCGATCCCGACGCCGTCCTCGGACCGATCGCGGCAGCAGCTGCGGGTCGCACCGGGTCGCTCGAGATCCAGTCCCGGGCCAACGCGTGGCCGTGGGTCTCGCTCGTCGGGTTCCTGCTCGCGGGACTCGCCCTGGTCGGCCTCGCCCGGGTCCGACGAGCCGCTCCGGGGCTCTCCTCCCGCTACGAGGCGCCCGGTCGTCCACCCGAGAGCGACTGGGACCAGCTGAGCGCCGGTGGGGACCCCACCGATGCCGGTCCGGCACCGCGAACCTGACACAATGGCCCGCGAACGCACATCTTTCCGGGAGGCACTCATGGCTGAGCACGACGACGACAACCACGGCAACAGCGTCGCGGCGTGGGTCATGGTCGGGATCATCATCCTCGCGTCGGCCGTCATGGCGGTCGCGATGATCTTCCCCAACCTCCCGCTGTTCATCGGTGGTGTCGTCCTCGTCGTCGTCGGCCTCGTCGCGGGCAAGGTGCTGGCCCTCGCCGGATACGGCGTCAACGGCGCGATCTCCCGCCGCGACACCAACATCTCCTGAACCGGGTGCCCATGCCCACCGTGCTCGACGCCATCGTTGCCGGCGTGCGTGAGGACCTCGCCGTCCGCGCAGACCGGGTGAGCCTGTCCGTGCTCGAGCGCCGCATCGCCGAGATCCCCGGGCCCATCGACGCGGAGGAGCAGCTGCGCGCCGACGGCCTCTCGCTCATCGCCGAGGTCAAGCGGGCCAGCCCCAGCAAGGGTGCACTCGCCGACATCGCCGACCCGTCGTCGCTGGCTCGCGCCTATGCCGATGCCGGGGCCGCGGCCGTCAGCGTCCTCACCGAGCAGCGCCGCTTCGGCGGAAGCCTCGACGACCTCGACGCCGTCCGAGCGGCGGTCTCGATCCCGGTGCTGCGCAAGGACTTCATGGTCACCGACTACCAGCTCTATGAGGCCCGCGCGCACGGAGCGGACATCATCCTGCTCATCGTGGCGTCGCTCACCGACGAAGAGCTCCTCCGCATGCACACCCTCGCCCAGGACCTCGGGATGACCGCGCTCGTCGAGGTCCACGACGAGGGCGAGACCCAGCGCGCCGTCGACGCCGGTGCGCGGGTCATCGGCGTCAACGCCCGCAACCTCAAGACCCTCGAGATCCACCCCGACACGTTCTCGCGCCTCGTGCCGCTCATCCCGCCGGGGGTCGTCACCGTGGCCGAGTCGGGCATCCGGGGTGCCGACGACGCAGCGATGTATGCCGCGCAGGGCGCCGACGCCGTGCTCGTGGGCGAGACCCTCGTGCGGGGCGCGGACCCGTCGGCGACCGTGCGGGAGATCATCGCCGCCGGCGCCCACGCGACGCAGGGGACACCCGGACCGCTCGCAGCTCCCGGTGGTCCGCACGCGGTCGGTCCCGCGTGAGCGCCGGCCGCTTCGGACAGTTCGGCGGACGCTATGTGCCCGAGGCCCTCGTCCCGGCTCTCGAGCAGCTGGACGAGGCCAGGCGGACGGCCATGCAGGACCCGACGTTCCTTGCCGAGCTCGACCACCTGCACCGCACCTACACCGGGCGCCCGAGCATCATCACCGAGGTCCCGCGCTTCGCTGCTCATGCCGGTGGCGCGAGGATCATCCTCAAGCGCGAGGACCTGAACCACACCGGTTCCCACAAGATCAACAACGTCATCGCGCAGGCACTGCTCACCAAGCGCATGGGCAAGACCCGGGTCATCGCCGAGACCGGAGCGGGCCAGCACGGAGTCGCGACGGCGACGGCCGCTGCCCTCATGGGGCTCGAGTGTCGCGTCTACATGGGCAAGGTCGACACCGAGCGGCAGGCCCTCAACGTCGCGCGCATGCGCATGCTCGGCGCCGAGGTCGTCGCGGTCGAGCACGGCAGCGCAACCCTCAAGGACGCGATCAACGAGGCCCTGCGCGACTGGGTGACCAACGTCGACCGCACCCACTACCTCATCGGCACGGTGACCGGCCCGCACCCGTTCCCCGAGATGGTCCGCGACTTCCACCGCATCATCGGTGTCGAGGCACGCGAGCAGGTGCTCGAGCTGACCGGCCGGTTGCCCGACGCCGTCGTCGCCTGCGTCGGTGGCGGGTCCAACGCCATGGGGATCTTCCACCGCTTCATCGAGGACGAGGGCGTCCGGCTCGTGGGGGTCGAGGCTGGCGGCGAGGGGCTCGAGGGGCGGCATGCTGCCCGCTTCGCCACGGCCGTTCCCGGAGTGCTGCACGGCGCGATGAGCTATCTCATGCAGGACGAGGACGGCCAGACCACCGAGTCGCACTCGGTGTCCGCAGGTCTCGACTACCCCAGCGTCGGGCCGGAGCACGCTCACCTGCGCGACACCGGCCGGGCGGAGTACGTCTACGCCACCGACGACCAGGCCATGGAGGCGTTCGCGCTGCTCTGCCGCACCGAGGGCATCATCCCCGCGATCGAGTCCGCCCACGCGCTCGCCGGCGCCCTGGTCCTCGGCCGTGAGCTCGGCCCGGACGGCACGATCCTCGTCAACCTCTCGGGACGTGGCGACAAGGACATGCACACGGCCGCCGAGTGGTTCAACCTCGTCGGGGACGTCGTGGCCGACGACGAGATGGTGCCCTCGGGGGAGTCCGACGACCCGGGCGCGACCGGCGACGGACGGACCCAGCTGTGAGCCCCGACCTCGGCGCCGGTGACGTCCTCGCCCGGTGCAAGGAGGAGGGGCGTGCTGCCCTCATCGGCTACCTGCCGGTCGGCTTCCCCGATGTGGAGGGCTCGATCCGCGCCATGGTCGCCATGGTCGAGTGCGGGGTCGACATCGTCGAGGTCGGACTCCCGTACTCCGACCCGCTCATGGACGGCCCGGTCATCCAACGTGCCGTCGAGGCGGCGCTCGCCGGAGGCTCCCGCGTGGTGGACGGCTACCTCGCCACCCAGGCGGTCCGCGACGCCGGGGCGCCGCCGCTCGTCATGGCCTCGTGGAACCTCATCCTCCGCCGTGGGGTCGACCGGTATGCCGCGGAGCTGGCTGCCGCCGGCGGTGCCGGCATCATCACCCCCGACCTCATCCCCGACGAGGCGCAGGAGTGGATCGCGGCGAGCGAGCGCGAGGGCCTCGACCGCGTCTTCCTCGTCGCCCCGAGCTCGACACCCGAGCGGTTGTCCAGGGTGACCGACGCCTGTCGTGGGTTCGTCTATGCCGCCTCGACCATGGGTGTCACGGGCCTGCGGACCACCGTGGACTCGGCCGCGCGAGACCTTGTGGACCGGACCAGGGCCGTCACCGACCTGCCGGTCTGCGTCGGGTTGGGCGTCTCGAACGGCGACCAGGCGGCCGAGATCGCCCAGTACGCCGACGGCGTCATCGTGGGCACCGCCTTCGTCCGGGCCCTCAGCGGGGACGGGGAACTCGGAGCGCGCCTCGACGCGTTGCGCGAGTTGACGACTGATCTGGCGAGGGGTGTGAGGGAAGGGGCGAGGTGAGCACGCGTGCCGCGGATGTCCTCGGGCTGGTCGCCCGCCTCGTCCTCGGCGGAGTCTTCCTCGTCGCCGGTGCCCTCAAGGTCCCCACTCCCGAAGCGCTGGCCAAGGCCACGCAGGCCTACCAGGTCCTCCCGCACGACGTCGCGACCTACGTCGGCTACGCGCTGCCGATCGTCGAGGTGATCCTCGGACTCCTGCTCGTCCTCGGGCTCTTCACCCGGGTGTCAGCGGTGATCACCTCTCTCCTGGTGGTCGCCTTCATCGTGGGGATCGCTCAGGCATGGGCCCGCGGCCTCACCATCGACTGCGGTTGCTTCGGCGGTGGCGGCACGGTGAGCGCGGCCCAGACGTCCTACCTGCCACGGATCCTCGAGGACCTCGGCCTGCTCGCGTGCGGCCTGTGGCTCTCCCGGCGCCCCACGTCCTTCCTGTCCCTCGAACGGGCGCTCTTCGGCCCTGCCGGCTGAGCGCGCCGCGTCGCACCCCCCGACCCGCAACACAAGGAGCCCCAGACCATGGCGAAGAAGACGACGGGGTCGGCCAGCGCCCGCCGAGCCAAGATCGAGGCGACCCGCAAGAACGCCCGCGGCGGCCCGGACCGGATCATCGTGGGCGCCGTCGTCGCCGTCGTGGCGATCATCGCGGTCGTCGGGGGAGTCGTCGTCGCCGCGCAGGACAAGCAGGAGCGGGCGGGCACGAGCACCTCGGTGCCCGCAGCTGCCGAAGCGATGGGGGAGGGCTATGTGGCCAACAAGGACGTCGCGCTCGCCCCAGGGGCTCCCACGCTCGAGATCTACGAGGACTTCCAGTGCCCGGCGTGCGCCCAGTTCGAGCGCGTCATGGGTGCCACGGTGGCCGAGCTGGCGGAGCAGGGCAAGATCAGGCTCGTGTACCACTTCAAGACGATCATCGACGCCAACACCGGGACGACCCACTCGTTGACGATGGGCAACGCCGCCATGTGTGCCGCGGAGGCGGGCGCGGGCGCCTTCCAGTCCTTCCACGACGACGTGTTCGCCCACCTGCCGGCCCAGGAGGGACAGGGCTGGACCGCGGCCCAGACGACGGGCTTCGCCGAGAAGGCCGGTATCACCGGAGCGGCGCTCGACACCTGGCAGTCCTGCGTCGACGATCGGAGATACAACGCCTACATCGAGTCGACCGAGGAGGCATCGGCTCGGGCCGACATCACCGGGACGCCCACCATCGTCCTGGCCGGTGAGCGGCTGGACCTCGACCAGATCGGTGACGTCCAGGGGCTCACCGCCGCCATCGAGGCAGCGACCCCGTGATGCTTCCGGCGACCATCCCCAGCCCGACCGCAGGCGTCCTCCACCTCGGTCCGCTCCCGATCCGTGGCTACGCGCTGTGCATCCTGCTCGGCATCGTCGTGGCCGTCTGGCTCACGGAGCGGCGGATGCGCACCCGCGGAGGTGAGCCGGGGCAGGTCCTGGACGTCGCGGCATACGCCGTGGTGTCCGGCATCATCGGCGGTCGGATCTATCACGTCATCACGACGCCCGACCCCTACTGGGGCAAGGACGGCAACCCGGTCGACGCGCTCAAGATCTGGGAGGGAGGGCTGGGCATCTGGGGGGCCGTGGCGCTCGGGGCGCTCGGTGCGTGGGTCGGCTGCCGTCGCGTCGGCGTGAGATACCTCGACTTCGCGGATGCAGCGGCACCGGGCATCGCCATCGCCCAGGGCATCGGCCGGTGGGGCAACTGGTTCAACAACGAGCTCTACGGCGGGCCGACCGACCTGCCCTGGGGCCTCGAGATCCACGAGTGGGACAACGCCGCCGGGCGGGCGGTCACCGACGCCAACGGGGAGGCCGTGGTGCAGGGCATCTACCACCCCACGTTCCTCTACGAGGCGATCTTCGTGATGGCCCTCGCGGTGGTCCTCCTCCTCATCGAGCGGCGGCGGTCCCTGGCACCGGGCCAGCTCTTCGGGCTCTACATCGCCGGCTACCCGATCGGCCGGATCATCATCGAGAAGATGCGCACCGACGACGCCGAGCTGATCCTCGGTCAGCGCCTCAACGTCTGGACGAGCATCATCGTCTTCCTCATCGGTGTCGCGATCGTCGTCCACACGGGTCGACGAGCCCGGAAGCCATCGGAGACCACCCCGGAACCGTCCACGATGTGAGATACGTGCGCTCGCATTGCAAGACGCGCGTGGGATAGCATCCGTCAAAACGTGGCCACCGCTGTCCGCGTCCGATGACCTCCTGTGCCCGGTCCCCGCGTTCTCGCGTTCCCGGCCCCGACTCCCTGAGGACGGTGACCCGACGTGTCTCCGACGCGCTTCTCCGCCCACCCGGCCGACACCGGTCTGTACCGGCGCGCCCACGAGCACGATGCCTGTGGTGTCGCCATGGTGGCCACCATGCGTGGCACCGCCGGCCACGACATCGTGGAGCACGCGCTCACCGCGCTGCGCAACCTCGACCACCGGGGTGCCACGGGCGCCGACCCGCTCGTCGGTGACGGTGCCGGCCTGCTCACGCAGGTGCCCGACGCGTTCTTCCGCGCCGTGCTGGAGGTCGAGCTCCCGGCGGCGGGTGCGTATGCCGCGGGCATGGCCTACCTGCCCCAGGACGAGTCGACGCGTGCGGACGCCGAGCAGCGGATCGCTCAGATCGCCACCGAGGAGGGGCTAGAGGTCCTCGCCTGGCGCGACGTGCCCGTGGCTCCGGAGCTGGTCGGCGAGCAGGCACGTGCCTGTATGCCGGCCTTCCGGCAGCTCTTCGTCGCCGCTCCCGATCGCAGTGTCACCGGGATCGAGCTGGACCGCCTCGCCTTCTGCCTGCGCAAGCGCGCCGAGCGCGAGGTCGAGGTCTACTTCCCGTCCCTCTCCGCCCGCACCATCGTCTACAAGGGCATGCTCACCACGGGGCAGCTTGAGCCGTTCTTCCCGGACCTCTCGGACGAACGCTTCGCCAGCGAGCTGGCGCTCGTGCACTCGCGCTTCTCGACCAACACCTTCCCGAGCTGGCCGCTGGCCCACCCCTACCGGCTCATGGCCCACAACGGCGAGATCAACACCGTCAAGGGCAACCGCAACTGGATGCGTGCACGCGAGAGCCAGCTCGTGTCCGACACGATCAGCGGCGACCTCGACCGGCTCTTCCCGATCTGCACGCCGGACGCCTCGGACTCGGCGAGCTTCGACGAGGTCCTCGAGCTCATCCACCTCGGTGGCCGGTCCCTGCCGCACGCCGTCCTCATGATGATCCCGGAGGCGTGGGAGAACCATGCCGAGATGGACCCGGCCAGGCGCGCCTTCTACGAGTTCCACTCGACGTTCATGGAGCCGTGGGACGGACCCGCGTGCGTCGCCTTCACCGACGGCACCCTCATCGGCGCCCTGCTCGACCGCAACGGACTGCGCCCCGGCCGCTACTGGGTCACCGACGACGGCCTGGTCGTCCTCGCCTCCGAGGCCGGCGTCCTCGACCTGCCGGCTGAGAAGGTCGTCAAGCGTGGCCGCCTCCAGCCGGGTCGCATGTTCCTCATCGACACCGCGGCCGGCCGCATCGTCAGCGACGACGAGGTCAAGTCCGAGCTCGCCGCCGAGAACCCCTACGAGGAGTGGCTGCACGCGGGCCTGCTGTCGCTCGACCAGCTCCCCCCGCGCGAGCACATCATCCACACGGCAGCGTCGGTCGCCCGGCGCCAGCGCACCTTCGGCTACACCGAGGAGGAGCTCAAGATCCTGCTCGCACCGATGGCACGCTCCGGTGGTGAGGCCCTGGGCTCGATGGGCACCGACACCCCGGTCGCGGTCCTGTCGGACAAGCCTCGACTGCTCTTCGACTACTTCACGCAGCTCTTCGCGCAGGTGACCAACCCGCCGCTCGACGCGATCCGCGAGGAGCTCGTCACCTCGCTCGGCACGGTCATCGGTCCCGAGGGCAACATGCTGGGGGCCAGTCCGGTCCACGCCCGCCAGGTGGTGCTGCCCTTCCCGGTCATCGACAACGACGAGCTCGCCAAGATCGTCCACATCAACGCCGACGGTGACCTGCCCGGCTACGCGACCCACGTCGCCCGGGGGACCTACCGGGTCGCCGAGGGCGAGGCCGCCCTGCGCAGCCGCCTCGACGAGATCTGCACGGAGGTGAGCGAGGCGATCGCCCGCGGAGCCCGCTTCGTCGTGCTCTCCGACCGTGACTCGGACCGCGACCACGCCCCGATCCCGTCACTCCTGCTCACGTCCGCGGTGCACCACCACCTCATCCGCGAGAAGACCCGCAACATGGTCGGGCTCCTCGTCGAGGCAGGTGACGTGCGCGAGGTGCACCACGTCGCCCTGCTCGTCGGGTTCGGCGCGGCCGCCATCAACCCCTACCTCGCCATGGAGACCGTCGAGGACATGGTGCGCACCGGCGCCGTCACCGGGGTCACCGCCGAGCAGGCCGTCAAGAACCTCATCAAGGCACTGGGCAAGGGCATCCTCAAGGTGATGTCCAAGATGGGCATCTCCACGGTGGCCTCCTACCGCGGTGCGCAGGTCTTCGAGGCGCTTGGCCTGTCGCAGGAGCTCGTCGACGAGTACTTCACCGGCACGGTCTCGCAGCTCGGGGGGATCGGTCTCGACGTCATCGCCGCGGAGACAGCGGCACGTCACGACTCGGCATACCCGACCGACGGCGTGATCCTCTCGCACCGCAAGCTGCGGGTGGGCGGGGAGTACCAGTGGCGTCGCGAGGGCGAGCCGCACCTCTTCGACCCCGACACCGTCTTCCGCCTCCAGCACGCCACCCGTGAGCGCCGCTACGACATCTTCAAGCAGTACACCGCGCGCATCGACGACCAGGCGGAGCGGCTCATGACGCTGCGCGGGCTCTTCGAGCTGGGTGGTCGGACCGAGCGCGAGCCCGTCCCGATCGACGAGGTGGAGTCGGTCGGCGACATCGTCAAGCGCTTCAACACCGGTGCGATGAGCTACGGCTCGATCAGCCAGGAGGCCCACGAGACGCTCGCCGTCGCGATGAACCGGCTCGGCGGCCGGTCCAACACGGGCGAGGGCGGCGAGGACCTCGAGCGGCTGCTCGACCCGGAGCGCCGCTCGGCGATCAAGCAGGTCGCCTCCGGTCGGTTCGGGGTGACCTCGGCCTACCTCACCAACGCCGACGACATCCAGATCAAGATGGCGCAGGGCGCCAAGCCGGGTGAGGGCGGCCAGCTGCCCGGCCCCAAGGTCTACCCGTGGGTGGCGCGCACGCGTCACAGCACTCCCGGTGTCGGACTCATCAGCCCGCCGCCGCACCACGACATCTACTCGATCGAGGACCTCGCCCAGCTCATCCACGACCTCAAGAACGCCAACCCGCAGGCTCGGATCCACGTCAAGCTGGTCTCCGAGATCGGCGTCGGCACAGTCGCGGCCGGCGTCTCCAAGGCGCACGCCGACGTCGTGCTCATCTCGGGCCACGACGGTGGCACGGGGGCGTCACCGCTCACCTCTCTCAAGCACGCCGGGGGACCCTGGGAGCTCGGCCTGGCCGAGACCCAGCAGACGCTCGTCCTCAACGGCCTACGGGACCGGATCGTCGTCCAGGTCGACGGCCAGATCAAGACCGGGCGCGACGTCGTCATCGCGGCGCTGCTCGGCGCCGAGGAGTTCGGCTTCGCGACCGCCCCGCTCGTCGTGAGCGGCTGCATCCTCATGCGTGTCTGCCACCTCGACACGTGCCCGGTGGGCATCGCCACCCAGAACCCCGAGCTGCGTTCGCGCTTCACCGGCAAGCCCGAGTTCGTCGAGACCTTCTTCGAGTACATCGCCGAGGAGGTCCGAGAGCACCTCGCGGCGCTCGGCTTCCGCAGCATCGAGGAGGCGATCGGTCAGATCACCGCCCTCGACACGACCAAGGCCGTCGCCCACTGGAAGGCGGCCGGGCTCGACCTCTCGCCGATCCTCGCCGAGGTCGAGAGCCCGGACGGCTCCGGCAAGCGTCACACGACCGGCCAGGACCACGGCCTCGAGAAGGCCCTCGACCACCAGCTCATCGCCATCGCCCGTGAGGCCATCGACGACGGGACCCCGGTGACCGGCGCGGTGTCGGTTCGCAACGTCAACCGGACGGTCGGGACGATGCTGGGCCACGAGGTGACCCGGACCCACTCGGGCGGGCTGCCCGACGGGACGATCGACCTCACCCTCACCGGGTCGGCGGGTCAGAGCTTCGGCGCCTTCGTGCCCAGGGGGATCACCCTGCGGCTCGTCGGTGACGCCAACGACTACGTCGGCAAGGGCCTCTCCGGCGGCCGGATCATCGTCGCGCCCGACCCGGGCTCGCCGCTCACGGCCGAGGACAACGTCATCGCCGGCAACGTCATCGGCTATGGCGCGACCTCCGGTGAGATCTTCCTGAGGGGCCGTGTCGGAGAGCGCTTCTGCGTGCGCAACTCGGGCATCACGGCAGTCGTCGAGGGCGTGGGCGACCACGGCCTCGAGTACATGACGGGTGGCACCGTGCTCATCCTCGGGCCGACCGGGCGCAACGTCGCGGCCGGCATGTCCGGTGGCGTGGCCTACGTCCTGGACCTCGACGCTTCGCGGGTCAACGGCGACCTCGTCGACGTCTCTCCGTTGCGGGACATCGACCTCGCCGTCGTGCGTGACCTGCTCGAACGTCACCAGAGCCACACCGGGTCGGCCGTGGCCACCCGGCTCCTCGAGGACTGGGCCTCGGCGCGTTCGCGCTTCTCGCTCGTCCTTCCCCGCGACTACCAGCGTGTCCTCGACGTGCGCGCCGCTGCCGAGGCCGAGGGCCTCGACCTCGAAGGCGCCGAGGTCTGGGACCGGATCATGGAGGCTTCCCGTGGCTGACCCTCAGGGCTTTCTCAAGAACCGTGAGCGCGAGCTCCCGGCCCGTCGCCCGGTGCCCGTGCGCATCCGGGACTGGCGCGAGGTGTACGAGGAGCAGGAGCTCGGGCAGCTCCAGACGCAGGCCGGTCGCTGCATGGACTGCGGAATCCCGTTCTGCCACAGCGGATGTCCGCTCGGCAACCTCATCCCCGAGTGGAACGACCTTGCCTGGAAGGGTGACTGGCGCTCCGCCATCGAGCGGCTCCACGCCACCAACAACTTCCCGGAGTTCACCGGGCGGCTCTGCCCGGCGCCCTGCGAGACGGCCTGCGTGCTCGGCATCAACCAGCCTGCGGTGACGATCAAGCAGGTCGAGGTCACGACGATCGAGAAGGCCTTCGCCGACGGTGGCGTCTCACCCCGCCCGCCGGAGCGCCTCACCGGCAAGACGGTCGCCGTCGTGGGGTCCGGCCCGGCGGGCCTCGCCGCGGCCCAGCAGCTCACCCGCGCCGGTCACACAGTCGCGGTCTACGAGCGGGCGGACCGGCCCGGTGGCCTGCTCCGCTACGGCATACCGGAGTTCAAGATGGAGAAGTCGGTCCTCGACCGTCGCCTCCAGCAGATGCAGGCGGAGGGCACGCGCTTCCGCAGCTCTGTCGACGTCGGTGGCGACGTCACGTGGGAGCAGCTGCGCGCCCGCTACGACGCCGTCGTCATCGCGATGGGTGCCACGGTTCCCCGCGACCTCGACGTCCCCGGACGCCGAGAGGCCACGGGCGTGATGCAGGCCATGGACTTCCTCCCTCCGGCCAACCGGGCCGCGCTCGGCGAGAGCGTCGAGGGCCAGGTCACGGCGGAGGGCAAGGACGTCATCGTCATCGGCGGAGGGGACACCGGCGCCGACTGCATCGGCACGTCGCACCGTCAGGGCGCCCGATCCGTCACGAGCCTCGAGATCATGCCCCAGCCGGGGGAGGCACGCGCCCCGGGACAGCCGTGGCCGACCTACCCGATGACTTTCCGGGTCGCCTCTGCCCACGAGGAGGGAGGCGAGCGCCTGTATGCCGTGAGCACCCAGGAGGTCGTCTCCGACGACCAGGGTCGGGTCAGCGGTCTGCGGGTCCACGAGGTCCGTCGTGGTGAGAGCGGCTTCGAGCCCGTCGAGGGCACCGAGAAGGTCCTGCCGACGCAGCTCGTGCTGCTGGCGATGGGCTTCCTCGGGCCCCAGACCGAGACGCTCGTGGCGCAGCTGGGTGTCGACCTGGACGAGCGGTCCAACGTGCGTCGCGGCGCTGACTACATGTCCTCGGTCCCCGGGGTCTTCGTCGCCGGCGACGCCGGTCGCGGTCAGTCGCTCATCGTCTGGGCCATCGCCGAGGGCCGCGCCGCGGCCCACCATGTCGACGCTTGGCTGTTGGGCAAACCGTCGCGGTTGCCGCGTCCGGTGAACCCCACCGACCGCCCTCTCACAGTGTGAGCCCCGTCACGGCGCAACCGTTCTCGCAGATAGGCTGACGCCCATGCGCCGCGCCAAGATCGTCTGCACCCTGGGTCCTGCCACCTCCACCCCCGAACAGCTCCGTGAGCTGGTCCGGGCGGGGATGGACGTGGCTCGGTTCAACCTCTCCCACGGTGACCTGGAGGACCACGCCAAGGTCTACATGGAGGTGCGGCGGGCGAGCGACGAGCTCGGTCACGCCGTCGGCATCCTCGCCGACCTCCAGGGTCCCAAGATCCGCACCGGCCGGTTCAGGGACGGCTCGGTCATGCTCGAGAACGGTGCCCGGTTCACGATCACCAACCGTGACGTGGAGGGCACCAAGGACGAGGTCGGCACGACCTATGCGGGTCTGCCCAGCGATGTCTCGGCCGGTGACTCGATCCTCATCGACGACGGCAAGCTCGCCCTCACCGTGCTCGAGTCCACCGACACCGACATCCTCTGTGAGGTCGTCGAGGGGGGCGTGCTCAGCAACAACAAGGGCATCAACGTCCCCGGTGCGGCCATGAGCGTCCCGGCCCTGTCGGAGAAGGACGAGGAGGACCTGCGCTGGGCCCTGGACACCAAGGTCGACATGATCGCGCTGTCGTTCGTGCGCAGCGCCGCGGACATCGAGCCGGTGCACCGGATCATGGACGAGAAGGGCTGGCGCATCCCCGTCATCGCCAAGATCGAGAAGCCCCAGGCCGTCGACAACCTCGACGAGATCATCCGCGCCTTCGACGGGCTCATGGTGGCTCGCGGAGACCTCGGCGTCGAGATGCCCCTCGAGACCGTGCCGCTGGTCCAGAAGCGGGCCTGCGAGCTCGGCCGTCGCAACGCCAAGCCGGTCATCGTCGCGACCCAGGTCCTCGAGTCGATGATCACCAACAGCCGACCGACCCGCGCCGAGGCCTCGGACGCGGCCAACGCCGTCCTCGACGGCGCCGACGCGCTCATGCTGTCCGGCGAGACGAGCGTCGGTGCGCACCCGCTCGAGGCGGTGCGCACCATGGCCCGCATCATCGAGAACACCGAGGAGCACGGCCTCGGCCGGATCAAGCCGCTGGACACCAAGCCACGCACCACGGGTGGCGCGGTGACGGCTGCCGCGGCGGAGATCGGCGAGCTCCTCGGCTGCAAGTACCTCATCACCTTCACCGTCAGCGGTGACTCGTCCCGCCGGCTCGCGCGCGTCCGACCCCGGATCCCCATGCTGGCGTTCTCCCCGCACCAGTGGACCCGCTCCCAGCTGTCCCTCACGTGGGGTGTCGAGACCTTCATCACGGCCCCGGCCCGGCACACGGACCAGTTCGCCATGCAGGTCGACGAGGAGCTGCTCGCATGCGGCAAGGCGGAGGAGGGCGACATGGTCGTCATCGTCGCCGGGTCGCCTCCCGGCATCCCCGGCTCGACCAACGCCCTGCGGATCCACCGCATCGGGGACGCCAAGAACAGGATCGCGCCGGCGTACGGCGATCTCGCGGGCGCCTCGCAGTGACGTGAGGCCGGGGCTGCACATGCAGCCCCGGCGCCGCCGTTAGAATGTCTCCGCACGCCCGCCGGGGTGGTGGAATGGCAGACACGGAGCACTCAAAATGCTTTGCCCGCAAGGGCGTGCGGGTTCAAGTCCCGCCCTCGGCACCAGCCTTGCCCGACTGGTCGATGACGTCCCCTAGGCTGGGCGTCGTGAGCAACTCGACCCCCGGGACGTCCGGGACCCCCGACAGCACGCCGACCGCCAAGCGGATCCTCGTCGCCGAGGACGAGGCCATCATCCGGCTCGACCTCGCCGAGATGCTCGGAGAGGCCGGCTACGACGTCGTGGGCCAGGCCAGCAACGGCGAGCAGGCCGTCCAGATGGCCACCGAGCTCCGTCCCGACCTCGTGGTGATGGACGTCAAGATGCCTGTCCTCGACGGCATCTCGGCCGCCGAGCAGATCGGCAAGGAGCGCATCTGCCCGGTGGTGATGCTCACCGCCTTCAGCCAGACCGAGCTCGTCGAGCGCGCCCGCGACGCCGGCGTCATGGCCTACATCGTCAAGCCGTTCACGGCGACCGACGTCGTCCCGGCCATCGACATCGCGCTGTCCCGCTGGGGTGAGCTCAAGACGCTCGAGTCCGAGGTGGCCGACCTGGGCGAGCGGCTCGAGACCCGCAAGTCCGTCGACCGCGCCAAGGGCGTGCTCATGACCAAGCTCAAGATCAGCGAGTCCGAGGCCTTCCGCTGGATCCAGAAGACGGCGATGGACCGCCGCATGGGCATGAAAGAGGTCTCGGACGCCGTCGTCGCCGGCATGGAGAAGGCCTGACCTGAGTCGGCTTGACCCGACTTTGTGCCGCTCCACCCCAGGTGCCAACCCGGGTTGAGCCGAGCATTATCGGGTGACCCGATAATGCGGCCGAGCTCATCCGGTATGCCGGCCGGCCGGCATACCGTGTCGGTTCACCTCAGGACGATGACGAGCTGCGTGAGCAGCGGTGCGACGATCAGTGCCGGCAGCATGTCGGCCACGGGCACGTCCTTGATGCGCAGCAGTCGCAGGCCGATGCCGGCGAGCATGAGCCCACCGGTGGCGGTGAGGGCGAGGATGTGCGGCTCGGGCAGGACCGACCCGAGGAGGACGCCCACGACCGTCAGCGCCCCCTGGACGACAGCGACCGACACGGCCGACAGGAGCACACCCACGCCGAAGGTCGAGGCGAAGGCCAGTGCCGCGAATCCGTCGAGGACGGACTTGAGGAGCAGCTGGTCGATGCCGCGACCGAGGCCGTCGGAGAGCGAGCCCAGGATCGTGAGCGGGCCGACGCAGAAGAGCAGGGAGGCCCCGAGCCAGCCCTCGATGAACTTCTCGCGCGCGGTGGTCCCGTGGGCGGCGCGGGTGCCCACGGCGGCACCGCCGGAGCCAGCAGCCACGGCGGGACCGGGGTCGTCCGTGTCGGCGAGCGCGGGGGAGCGGCGGGCGAACCAGGCCTCGATGAGGCCCGCGAGCGACTCGAGCCGGTCGCCGATGCGCAGCAGCGACCCGGCGATCGACCCGATAAGGAGCGAGCCGAGGACGATGAGGACGGGCGCTCCGTCCCCGGTCGCGTCGGACAGGGCACGGTCGGTCACGCTGACGGCCGAGAGGCCGGCCATGAGCAGCGTCGTGAGCCCGAGGCAGTCGGTGACCACGGAGCGGGTGCGGTCCGGGAAACGGTGTCCCACAGCCATGCCGAGCAGCGCACCGACGACGACGGTGGCGACGTTGATGACGGTCCCGAGACCGGGGAACGAGGGATCCACGGCGGCGACTCTACGGCGCGGCTTTGCCGGGAATTGCCAAGGGCTACCGCGCGAGCCCTTCTGACCCGTAGGGTCGGGACGTCAACCGCGCAGGGGGCTGTGAGGTCGAGGAGGCGCCAGTGGCGCGCAGCATGGTCGAGGTCGCGGCCGTCCCGCGGGACGAGCTGCAGGACTTCGTCGGACTCTGGCTGGCATCCAAGATCGATGCCGGCGTGCCCCTCGAGGTCGCCACCCGGTTCGCCAACGACGGGCGCCTCGAGCTCGCTCTCGGGCGCCCCGACGTCTACGCCCACGTGGCGCGCATCGACGGCCGCCCCGTCGGCTACGTCGTCACCACCGAGAACCCGTTCGGTCTCCAGCCGGAGCCCGAGATCGCCATCGAGCTCCTCTTCGTCGACCCGGCGTCGCGCCGGCACGGCGTGGCCAGGGCGCTGCTGTCCGCGGTCACGTCGCTGGCCGAGCGGACCGGCTCGGAGGTCGTCGTGTGCAACGTGCCCAGCCAGAGCCGGGAGGCCCATCGCTTCTTCGCCCGCCTCGGCTTCTCGTCGGTCCTCGTGCGCCGGGTCGTCGGCACCACGCAGCTGCGACGTCGGCTCGCCCCTCAGGGCAGCGTGGTCAACGGCACCGTGGACCAGCTGATCCGGCGTCGCCGGTCGCGGCGCTCGATCGCGGCCCGCGCAGCCAGCTGAGGCTCACGCGCCGGGCGGTGCCTGCCGGATGAGGCAGGTGAGCCGCGAGGTGCAGACCCGCCTGCCGTCCTCGTCGGAGACGACGATCTCCCACGAGCTCAGCGTGTTGCCCACGGTCAGGGGCGTCGCCACGCCGGTGACGACACCGCTTCGTGCCGCCCGGTGGTGCGTCGCGTTGATGTCGGTGCCGACGACGATGCGGTCCTTGCCGGCATGGATGGCGGCTCCGATGGATCCCAGGGTCTCGGCGAGGACGACCGATGCGCCACCGTGGAGCAGCCCGTAGGGCTGGGTGTTGCCCTCGACCGGCATCGTCGCGACGATACGATCGGCCGTCGCCTCCGTGACCTCGATCCCCATGCGGTGCATGAGCGAGTTCGGGTTCAGGGCGCTCATCTGCTCCACGAGGGGCATGAGGTCCTTCGGCGAGTTGCCTGCTGCGTCGTCCGTCGTGCTCATCTGCGGTCGCCTTCACTGGTGTCGGGGGTTGGCCATAGGCTGCCACGCGTGAGTCGCCTCCTTCTCCTCGACGGTCATTCCCTTGCCTATCGCGCGTTCTTCGCCCTCCCGGTGGAGAACTTCTCGACGAGCACCGGTCAGCACACCAACGGGGTCTACGGCTTCACCTCGATGCTCATCAACGTCCTGCGCGACGAGGCCCCCACCCACATCGCGGTGGCCTTCGACGTGTCGCGGCAGACCTTCCGCTCGGAGGAGTACGCCGAGTACAAGGCCACCCGGTCCGTGACCCCGAGCGAGTTCCAGGGCCAGGTCGCGCTCGTGCGTGAGGTGCTCGACGCCCTGCGCATCAAGCACGTCCAGGTCGACGGCTTCGAGGCCGACGACGTCATCGCGACCCTGACGACGATGGCCGAGGCCGAGGGCATGGACGTCGTCATCGTCACGGGTGACCGTGATGCCTTCCAGCTCGTGACCGAGAACGTCTCACTGATCTATCCGGTGCGTGGCGTCTCCGACGTGTGGCGGATGGACCCCAAGGCCGTCGAGGACAAGTACCTCGTGTCGCCCGAGCGCTACAGCGACCTCGCCGCGCTCGTCGGCGAGACGAGCGACAACCTCCCCGGTGTCCCCGGGGTCGGGCCCAAGACCGCCGCCAAGTGGCTCGGTCTCTACGGAGACCTCCAGGGAGTCGTCGCCCACGCCGACGAGATCAAGGGCAAGGCGGGGGAGTCCCTGCGCGAGCACCTCAACGGGGTCCTGCGCAACCGCCGCCTCAACCAGCTCGTGCGCGACCTCTCGCTGCCCGTGACGATCGCCGACCTCGAGCGGGCCAACTGGGACCGTGAGGAGGTCCACAAGGTCTTCGACGGGCTCGAGTTCCGCGTCCTGCGCGAGCGCCTCTTCGAGACCTTCGACGCCACTCCCGACGAGGCGGAGGGCGGCTTCGACCTCGACGCGTCGGTGCTCGGGTCCGCCGAGCTGGGTCCCTGGCTCGCCGAGCACACGACCTCCGAGCCGACCGGCGTCCATGTCGTCGGCGCCTGGGGGCGTGGCACCGGGGACGTGACGGCCGTGGCACTGGCCACGGCAGGTGACGCGGCGGCATACATCGATGTCGTGGAGCTCGACGAGAGCGGCGAGCAGGCGCTCGCCGAGTGGCTGGCGGACGCTTCGCGTCCCAAGGTCCTCCACGACGCCAAGGGCCCCATGCATGCCCTGCAGGCACGGGGTATGCCGCTGGGTGGCGTGACGATGGACACCGCCCTCGCGGCCTACCTCGTCAAACCCGACCAGCGCAGCTTCGACCTCGCCGACCTCGTCGTCCGTCACCTCGGGCGTGAGCTCCGGGCGGAGGAACACGACAACCCGCAGGGGATGCTCGAGCTGTCGCTCGACGGCACCGACGACGTGGTCGGGCAGGACGCGATGGTGCGCGCACGTGCGGTCCTCGACCTCTCCGTCCCCCTCGGTGAGCAGCTCGAGGCGACCGGTGGGACCGAGCTGATGCGTGACATCGAGCTCCCGCTCGTGGGCATCCTCGGGTCGATGGAGCGCACGGGGATCGCCGTCGACACCGACGCCCTCACCGCGCTCGAGGCCGACTTCGCCGCCAAGGTGCGGGAGGCGCAGCTCGACGCCTACGACGCCATCGGTGGCGACGAGATCAACCTCGGCTCACCCAAGCAGCTCCAGACGGTGCTCTTCGAGACGCTCGGCCTGCCCAAGACGCGGCGGACCAAGACCGGCTACACGACCGACGCCGACGCGCTCACCGACCTCTATGCCAAGACCGAGCACCCGTTCCTCGAGGCCATGCTGCGCCACCGCGACGCCATGCGGCTGCGGGTCACGGTCGAGGGGCTCATCAAGTCGGTGGCCGAGGACCAGCGCATCCACACGACCTACATCCAGACGATCGCCGCCACCGGGCGGTTGTCGTCGACGGACCCCAACCTCCAGAACGTCCCGATCCGCACCGAGGCGGGGCGACGGATCCGCGAGGTCTTCGTCGTGGGCGACGGTTATGAGTCGCTCATGTCGGCCGACTACAGCCAGATCGAGATGCGGATCATGGCGCACCTCTCCGGCGACGAGGGGCTCATCGAGGCGTTCCGCACCGGTGAGGACCTGCACCGATTCGTCGGTGCACGCGTCTTCGGTGTCGAGCCCGCGGACGTCACGGCCGAGATGCGCAGCAAGGTCAAGGCCATGAGCTACGGCCTCGCCTACGGGCTGTCGGCCTTCGGGTTGTCCAAGCAGCTGACCATCTCGACGGGTGAGGCCCAGGGGCTCATGGACGAGTACTTCGCGCGCTTCGGCGGGGTGCGCGACTACCTGCGCGAGATCGTCGGGCAGGCGCGGGGGACCGGCTACACCCAGACGATGCTCGGCCGCCGTCGCTACCTCCCGGACCTGTCCAGCGACAACCGCCAGCGGCGTGAGATGGCCGAGCGGATGGCCCTCAACGCGCCCATCCAGGGATCTGCGGCCGACATCATCAAGCTCGCGATGATCGGGGTCGACCGGGCGCTGCACGAGTCCGGTGCGGCCTCTCGCATGCTTCTCCAGGTCCACGACGAGCTCGTGCTCGAGATCGCCGAGGGCGAGCGCGACGACGTCGAGGCGCTCGTGCGAGCCGAGATGGGCCGGGCCGTCGAGATGGACGTCCCGCTCGACGTCAGCGTGGGCCTCGGCCGCAGCTGGCACGACGCCGCACACTGAACCGCCCGGGGTCCACTCAGGGACCGGTCCACCCTCGAGGGCGCCGAGCGATGACGGGGCGCTGCGGCGGCTCGCCCGAGCAGTGACCCGTGCCACCTCTCGACGAGGCTGACGTCGACGAGGTGGCGAGCGTCTAGGGTTGGCGCCCATGGCCGACCAACGCGAACTCCACCCGCTCGTCGAGGGGCAGACCTCCGACGAGGCCCGCCCGGGGCGAGCCGTGGTCACCGGTGGCGCGGGCTTCCTGGGCTCGCACCTGTGCGAGCACCTGCTCGACCTCGGCCACGAGGTGGTGTGCGTCGACAACTTCGTGACAGGCAGCCCGGACAACATCGAGCACCTCCGAAGCCGCCGGGGCTTCACGGTCATGCGGGCCGACGTCAGCCACGGGGTGACCGTGCCGGGCCCAGTGGGCTATGTGCTGCACTTCGCGTCCCCGGCATCGCCCGTCGACTATCTCCGCCTGCCGATCGAGACGCTGTCGGTCGGCTCTCGAGGCACCTTCCACGCGCTCGACCTGGCCGTGCACAAGGGGGCTCGCTTCCTGCTGGCCTCCACCTCCGAGGTGTACGGCGACCCCAGTGTTCATCCCCAGCCGGAGTCGTACTGGGGCAACGTCAACCCGGTGGGTCCGCGTGGCGTCTACGACGAGGCCAAGCGCTTCAGCGAGGCCCTCACCACGGCATACCGGAGCACCTACGGGCTCGATGCCTCGATCGCCCGCATCTTCAACACCTACGGACCACGCATGCGACCCGACGACGGTCGTGCGATCCCCAACTTCATTGCGCAGGCGCTTTCCGGCAAGGACCTCACGGTCTTCGGTGACGGCCTGCAGACACGGAGCATCTGCTTCGTCGACGATGAGGTGGCCGGCCTGGTCGCGCTGCTCATGTCCCACCACCCGGGGCCGATGAACATCGGCAACCCCGACGAGATCTCGATGCTGGACCTCGCCCGCAAGATCATCGAGCTCACCGGAAGCGAGTCCAAGGTGGCGTTCGACCCCCTCCCCGTGGACGATCCGCGAGTCCGTCAGCCGGACGTGACCCTCGCGTCGCGGGAGCTGGGCTGGACCCCGCAGCACTCCATGACCGACGGCCTCCAACGCACCATCGACTACTTCCGCTCGCTGCGGTCCTCTGCTCCGGGCTTGGTCACGACGTACAGGTAGGAGATCCACGGGGGGCCGGCCATGGGGTCGTCGCGCACGGCAACCACCGATCCGCCCGTCGTCGACACGGCTGCTTCGACCTCGGTTCGCGACATGGTGTGGAACTCCATGACGGATCGGTAGCCGTAGCGGCGCCTTCGGTAGATGTTCTGGATCGGGTTGGGCAGACGCCGAACCCACCCCATCAGCGTTCGGTCGGCGTGGCTGGGCACGGTGAACACGGCGACGCCACCGGGCCGGAGAACTCGAACGAACTCCCGCAGGTAGGCGGACTTCAGCGCGTTGTTCATGTGCTGGAGCACGACGATGCTCAGGACCAGGTCGACGGAGTCGGAGTCGATCACCCCGAGGTGGTCCACGGAGTTGGTGATGAAGCTGACACGCTCCCAGTGGGGGTTGCGATCAAGGTTCTCCTTGGCCGCGAGGGCCGTCATGGAGGCTGCGATGTCGACGCCGACCACGTGCGAGTAGCTCCTCGACAGGGCCTGGGTGAGGCGGCCGGCGCCACTGCCGAAGTCCAGGGCCACGCCCCGACGGGCGCCGAGACCCAGCTCGTCGAGGAGGTCGAGGTACCCGCGGACCTCGTGGACGCCCGTCGCGAAGAAGTCCTCGCGCGTCCACCTGTTGCCGTGCCGGCGGGGGTCCGCGAGGATCGCCCACAGGGGGTCGACGCGGCCGAGGTCGTCCCAGTTGCGCTCCAGGTGCGTCAGGTCCACCGAGGTCCCCTTTCGTCGCGGTCGCACGGTCAAGCCATCGGGCTGATGGCCGTCGAGGTCTTTGGCCCAGAGGTGGGGGCGGTCCCCCGGAAGGATACGAGCGCCACGACAGCGAGCAGCGCGAGGACGACATTGGCAATGGTGATGATGCCGGAGATCGAAGACGCCCCGGAGGCGAACACGACCCCGACGACCAAGAGGGCGCCGAGCCATGCAGCGAACGTCAGCTGGTGGCGCCCCCGAGCCACGTCGACGTAGGTCCCGAGCTGCACCACTGCGATGAGGGCGCCGGCCAGCGCAAAGGCGCCCACGTGGGGCGTTGCCTGCGCGTATGCCGGTCCTGCCAGCAGGGCGACCAGCTCACCGCTGAAGAGGGACGCCGTGGCCACCGCCAGCACGCCTCCCGCCGCGACGGCGACGACGGAGAGTCGGATCGCACGCGTGGCACCGGACGACCCTGCGACGCGGGGGAAGACCCACAGGCTGAGGAAACTGGTGCCCCAGAAGGTCATCCGCCCGAAGATGGTCAAGAAGGCGTACTGGCCGGACGCGTTGTCCCCGAGGACCGCGCGGGCCGCGAGAAGGTCGACATTGAGGAGCACCATCAACGCGGCCGCGCCCGCGGCGGCTCGTGCCAGACCGACGGTGAACCTCCGTGCGCCCGGGTGCGGCGCGCGGTCATCGGCCGTCCCGCATCGCCGCACGGCCCACAGTCCCAGCCCCATCGAGGCAGTGGCGCTGACCACGGTCGCGCTGAGGGCGAAGGTGATCCCGCCGTCAACGACCTGGGTGACCACGGCACCTGCCAGGCGGGTCACCCCGATGGACACGACCACCACAGCGAAGAGGTCGATCCGGCGGCGTCCCAGAAGGAACCCGGTGAGGGCGCCGGTGAGAGTCTGGGGGAACAGCAGCAGGGCGAGCAGGACGGCATCCCAGATGGTGTCCAGGCGAAGGACGTGGTCGAGCACAGGCGCGAGGGCCAGCCCAGCGACGAGGGAGGCGACGGACACCGACAGCGCGGCGCGCCCGATGACCCACCGTGCGCCCACGGCTTCACCCGAGGCGACCAGCCTCGCGACCTCGAGCTGCAGTGCGGTCGCAGGGACGGACCCGATGACGGCGGCTCCCAAGAGCGCGCCCATGGCCCCGAAGCCTTCGGGGCCGAGCGCCCGGGTGAGGATGAGGTTGAACCCGTAGCTGAGGACTCCCGCCAGCAGCGTCGCGGCCGCGAGTGGCGCCCCTGAGCGCAAGAAGCCCCCGGGGCCAGAGCGAGTCCGAGCGGGGGCGGAAGGCCGTGGCACCTCTGTCCCCCTTCGAGGTCGACGACGGAAGCCCGATCATCTCAGGTGCAGGGACCGCGTCCTACCACCGGGTAGGCTGCGTCGACGTCAGACGGATCGGCAACGACAGTAGGAGAGCTCGTGGACCTGCACGCCTTCAGGAGCGCCCTGCCGGATCGCTTCGGAGGGGACTTCTACAGCGCCGATCTGCCCGACGACGCCTTCGAGAAGATCGTCGCCGACGTCGACGGGATGTCCACGCCGCACTCGCTGACCCTGCTCAACGAGGCCGTCAGGCACCTGGGTCCCGACGAGTACTACCTCGAGGTGGGCACCTACCGCGGCCGCTCCCTGATCGGCGCGATGCTGGGTCATGAGCATGACCGGTTCGTCGCGATCGAGAACTTCCGCGAGTTCGGGTTCGACCCCGAGATCGCCCAGGCAACGGTCTTCGACACCTTGGAGAAGTGGGGAGTGCGCGACCGGGTCCGTTTCCTGCGCGGTGAGGCGTTCACGGTCCTCCCGCGAGGCGTGACACCCGGCCCCGTCGGCGTGTACTTCTATGACGGCGCACACTCGCGTCTGGCCCAGTACCTCGGGCTGGCCGTCGCCGAGGAGTGGCTCGCGGACGAGGCACTGGTCATCGTGGACGACGCGACCTGGCCACAGGTCGCCTCCTCGACCCAGTCCTACATCGACGCGCACCCCGGCTACGAGCTGCTCCACGACTTCCGCGCCGAGCATGACTTCGACCCGCTGTGGTGCAACGGGGTGAAGGTCTATGCATGGCGTCGGCCACAGAACTGGCAGCGGCCGGACGGTTTCGATGTCTCGTGGCGACGGCTGGCCCACATCTATGGTCAGGAGCCCGTCATGAACTTCGCGTGGCGAACCCTGCCCAAGTTTCCAAGGGTCTCCGCCATCCTCAAGAAGGCCTACCTGCACGGTGGGACCTCCGTTCCCGAGGGAAGGCTCGACGCGGAGTGACGCCACGGCCCTGGCTGCGGGCCCATGCCGTGGTCATCGTGACGGCCGTGCTGGCGGGCCTTCTCGCGATCGCGGTCATCGCTCCGTCGTTCGGGAGCCTCCTTCCTGACACCAAACCAGAGGTCTACCTCAACCCCGGTCGGTCGTTCCGGGACTACATCTGGCCGTGGCAGGACAGCCCGGGGATGGGTATGGCGAGCTTCAACGTCGGGCTCGCCCCTGTCTGTGCACTCGTCTGGTTCCTGCAGCTGTTCGGCGCTGAGCCGTGGCTCTCCGCTCGTCTCCTGAGGCTGCTCCTTCTCCTCCTGGCCGGCGCGGGCGCAGCAGCACTGGTCCGCAGGCTCCCCGGGTTGCCCCACTGGCGGTGGACACCACTCGTGGCGGCCACCCTCTTCGTCGCGAACCCCTACACCGTCACCGCGGGCGCGACGTTGCCGGTCCTGCTCCCTCTGGCCACCCTGCCCTGGATGACGCTGTTCCTCTGGCGTGCGCTGATCGAGGAGCGATCACGCAGCTGGGTCTGCGCCTTCGGCCTGGCCTTCGCGGCGGGCAGCGGCATGAATGCCGGCGTCGTCCCCATCTTCCAGCTGCTCGTCGTTCCGGCCGTCGTCGTCATGGCGAGGACAGCAGGTCTGGTGACATGGCGACGTGCTGGCTCGACGATGACCTGGTGCGCTCTCTGGACCGTTGTCCTGTCCTTGTACTGGATCGTGCCCACCGCTGGTGCGCAGGGATCGGGAAGCACCGTGATCGCGACGACCGAGTCCCTTCAGGGCATCGTCGGGCCCAGCTCACTCGCCGAAAGCATCCGGGGCCTGGGTCTCTGGCCCCTGTATGGAGGTGACGCCGGCAGTCCGTGGCAGCCAGGCTTCTCCGCGTACCTGACTCGTCCGTTCGTAGTCGCGTGCTCCTTCCTGATGCCAGCCCTGGTCCTGGCAGTTGGCACCCGAGCTCCCCGCGCCGTACGCGTGGGTGCCGTGGTCATGATCGGCACCGCAGTGGTCGTCATGGCAGGCCCGTTCCCGTTCTCCGGCTCCGCCCCGTTCGGACGTGCCCTGACCTGGGTGTTCGAGGAGCTTCCGGTCGCGGGCGCGTTCCGGACGACCAACAAGGGGGGCGCTCTGCTGCCGCTGGGCATGGCGGTCCTGGGATCGAGTGGCATCGCCGTGCTGTGGCCGGCGGTCGCCGCTCGCCTACGACGACAACGCCGTGGTGCGGTGAAGGTGGTCGCCGCCGCAGTCACGGTGGCGGGGATCGTGGCGGTGGGCGCCTTTCCGCTGGGCACGGGGGGCTTCTACCTCGCCCGCTATGACGTCCCCGCCTATTGGCGCGAGGCTTCCGCGGCCCTGCACTCGGCTCCCGCGGCGGAGCGCATCTGGATGGTGCCGGGGGAGAAGCTCGCCAACTACCGTTGGGCCACTTCGTCGCCGGACGACGTCGGCAGAGCCCTGATAGCGCCACCCAGCGTCGTGCGGACGACCGTGCCGAACGGATCTCAGGAGGCGGCCAACCTGCTTGCCGCTGCCGACGCCGCGTTCTCGGACCCCGACGTGGCTCCGGAGACGCTCGCCACCTACGCCAGGCTCCTGGGCGCAGGTCGCATCCTTGCGCGACACGACCTGGCGCACGAGGAGTCCGGGGCGTTGCCCCCCCAGGTCGTGGCGGACCGTCTCGCAGCGGTGCCGGGCATCCGGCTGGAGCGCGAGTTCGGTGCGCCCGGCATGGGCGCGGGACCGTCGGAGGATGCCAGTGAGCCCTTGGCGCCACTCCAGCTCTTCACGGTCGATCGTCCGGGTCAGGTGTTCAGGACGCGCCCAGCGACCGGTTCGATCCTGCTCGTCGGAGATGCTTTCGCCATCCCCACCCTCGCCGCGGGCGGTCTGATGTCGAACGAACCGTTGATCTCCTCGCTGCGTTCCTTGTCACCGGCCCAAGCCCTTGCGGAGCTGCGGGCGGGTGCACGGGTGGTCATGACCGACACCAACCGCCGTTCCCCGAACGACACGCAGAGGATCACGGCCCACGAGGGCCCTCTCGTCGGCGCGGGGGCCGCCCTGTCGTCCACGCTGGCCGTGGGTCGCCCGGACCAGCAGACCACGTTGGTCGTGGAAGGCGGCTCGGCCTCCACGTCCCTGCCGGCAGAAAGGGTCCCGTCCGCGCAGGCCGCACCGGAGAACGCGTTCGACGGAAATGAGCTCACGACATGGCAGTTCGGCGGCTTCGGACAGTCGGACGGCCAGTCGGTGTCGCGCACGTTCCCCGACGCAGAGCGGCTCGACGAGGTGGTGGTAAGGACCACGTCGTCCGGCGGACGACGGATCACCGGGTTGTCTTTGCTGGCAGGGGAGGAACGCCGTGACGCAGTCGTGGATGCGGACGGCGTGGCTCGGGTGGAACTGGGGGGCGTCCGTGCGGACGCACTGACCGTGACCGTCACCGCCGTGGCCGGGGAGGGTGCAGCCGGTGTGGGCATCTCGGAGATCGAGACCCCCGGACCTCCACTGACACGCGTCGCAGTCCTCCCGACCGTCGTGCAGCAGGTCCGGGCCTCCCTGCCGGACGTCGAGCAGGACGCGTTGGTTCGGGCGCCGCTGGACATCCTCCTCAGCCGTGAGAACGGCGGGCCGGGGCCGGCCGACGATGAGGAGTCGAGCCTCAACCGCGACTTCCTCGTCAGCGGCGACCGCAACTACTTCGTCCAGGCCATGGTCCAGCCATCGCCACGAGCAACCGACACGGACTTCGACACGCTCGCGGGCTTCAGTGACGCGGTCACCGTCCAGGGGTCGAGCCGCGCGTTCGACCTGCCCACCCTGCGCGGCTCGCAGGCACTGGACAGGCGCGCCGACACGGCGTGGATCCCGAGCGGTGGGGTGGGGCAGACCCTGACGATCACGTCCGCCGAGCCTCGGAGCTTCGAAACGCTCAGCGTTCGTCAGGAGGCGGCCCCGGGCGCCGTCCTCGAGAACTGGGCAACGGGCGCAACGGTCTTCGTCGACGGTCGAGAGGTCGGCCGAGGGACGCTGGGGGTCGGTGAGTCGACGTTGCGGTTCCCTGCCACCGTCGGGCGAGAGGTGCGGCTGCAGATCGACACTACGGCCAGGACCTCTGGAGTGATCCGAGTCAGTGAGGTGGACCCGGGCGACCTGCGGATGGAACGTCAGTCGGGAGACACCTCAGGATGCGTCCCCGTCCTTCTTGCCGACGGTGCCCCGGTCCTGATGCGCCCGCAGTTCCCCCTGGTCGACCTGACGAGCAGTGCGTGGACTCCGTGTCGTGGTGCAGGGCTGCCTCTGGCCGACGGCGCACACCGACTGCGGGGCACACCAGCGTGGTCGGTGGACTCCTTGTCCTTGCGGGATGCCACGGGCCTCGAGCAGCCGGCCCCGGCAAACGCTCCGCCTCTTTCAGACGTGCACCTGAGTCCGACTCGGTACTCCGCCACGACAGGCGTGGGGAGCGAACCGTTCACGGTGGTCCTCGCCCAGGGACTGTCGCCCGGGTGGCAGGCCACCCTCGACGGCGAACCACTGCCTGCCCCCTCCGTCGTCGATGGTTTCAGCATGGGCTGGGTCGTCGACGACTCGTCGACACCGCACTCGCTGGAGATCGTGTACGCACCTCGGACGCGCGCCCTCGTGGCACTGGCGCTCTCGCTGGTCGCCACACTCCTGGCGGCGCTCGTGATCCTGCTGGGTCGACTTGGCCCTCGCACGACTCGCCGGGCTTCCACGCCTGCGTCTCCACACCTGAGTTGCACCACCCCGGCTCGGGCTGGGTGGAGGGCGAGATCGCGTAGGCGCGAGCTCGTAGCTCAGGCCCTGGTGCTCGTCCTCGGGGGAGCGGTCGGCGGGTGGATCGGCCTGGCCACTGCTCTGCCGATCGTGGTCCTCCTGCGTCTGGCAGCTGGTCCCAGGCTCATGGGTCTGGTCGCATCCGGGCTCGTCGCCTCGACGGCGGCTGTCTGGCTGACGGGCAACGCTGACCGGCTCGGGACGGTGTCGCCGGACCTCGTGGCCGAACACCTCGCGCCGCACTACGTCGTGCTTGCGGCGATGTTGTGCCTCGTGGCATCCGCGGCGTTGCCCGACACGAGCACTGGAGAGGACGGACTATGAGCAGCTCGACCGGTGGGTTGGGACCAGAGGTGCCTTCTCGCTCCATCCTGTGGGGACGCCTCCCTGACCAGCGACCCGAGAGAGAGCTGTTCTGGCTGTCGCTCATGCCCGGCGCCATGGTGACGGAGGTCGGTTCACCCAGGACCCATCCACCCGACAGCGGCATCGAATGGATAGGGCTGCCGTTCCGCCGCCCGGTGTCGCGCTTCGTCGAGGCCGGGGCCTTCGGCTGGCTCCGCGACCTGTCCACTGTCGATCCGCGACCCTTCCAGTGGGTCGCCAGCCTGGAGCTGTGCGCCCTTGTGACAGGCCAGATGTCCGCGTACGCCGCGCGGCACGGCATACGGCAAGTCGTCTTGACCTGGGAGAACATGCCCGACCAACCTCTGTACCGCATCCCTCCGTACGCGCAGGCCACGCAGCGGGCGTTGGGGGCCGACCTCATGCTGTGCCCGATCGAGGCAGCCCGGGATCATCTGCTGGCGCTGGGCTATCCGGAGGAGCGCATCCACGTGGTCGCTCCGGGGGTGGACCACCATCGCTTCCGGCCCGCCGAGGAGCTCGGGGTGAAGAAGGCTGGCGGGCAGATCGCCTTCGTGTCACCGGTGGCAGCCAACAAGGGCGTGGATCGGGTCCTCGAGGCGTTCGAGCTTGTGAGACGAAGCGAGCCGGACGCGCGGCTCGTGATCGCAGGAGGCGGGCCCCTGGTGGGCCTGGTTCGCGAGGCGGAGCGGCGGACCGGGGGAGCCGTGCGCTACCTCGGAAGGCGCACTCCCGCAGAGATCGGTGCGGTTCTGGCCACCTCCGACGTCTTCGTCACTGCCCCACGTGCCACCTGGAAGTGGAACGAGCAGTTCGGGCTCGCCTATCTCGAGGCGATGTCGGCAGGCATCCCGATCGTCACGACGGTGTGCGGGACCAACCACGAAGCCGTGCGACCACCGAACTTGCGCGTGCAGGACACTCCGGAGGCGCTGGCCGAGGCATTGCTCCATTTCCTCCGGGATGATGGTGCACGAGCGGACGCGGGGGCCGCCAACCGCCAGCGGGTCCTCGATCGTCACGACCTGAGCACCCAGGCCGCCGCCATGGTGGCAGCCTTCGAGGCGGTGGAGTCACTTCCGCTTCGAGCACGCAGACCAGGAGGGAGAGCGCGATGAGGACCAGCCCGCTCGTGTCGGTGATCGTGCCGACCAAGAACGTGGAGCGGACCGTGGACAGCTGCCTGCGCTCGATCCGAACCCAGAGCTTGACCGACATCGAGCTGATCGTCGTCGACAACTTCAGCACGGACAGGACCTTCGAGATTGCCCGCCAGTACGCTCACGTCGCGATCCAGGCCGGGCCCGAGCGCAGTGCCCAGCGCAATCTCGCCGTCGAGCGGTCGCGCGGCGACTACATCCTGTGGATCGACGCCGACATGGTCCTCACGCCACGTGTGGTGGAGGATGCCGTCGCTGCCGCCGAGCGGACCGGGAGCACCGCTGTCTTCATCCCCGAGGTCACAGTGGGCGAAGGCTTCCTCGCGGCGTGCCGCACCCTGGAACGCAGGTGCTACGTCGGTGAGGAGATGATCGAGGCACCGCGCCTCATCAGGCGCGAGTTCTTCGAGGAACAGGGCGGCTTCGTGCTGACAGTCGCCGGGCAGGAGGACGCGGACCTGCGGATGCGTCTGCTGCGAATCCATGCGCCCATGACGCGCATCGACGCCCCGATCCTGCATGACGAGGGCCGGCTGACGTTCCGAGACGTCCTGAGGAAGCGCTACTACTACGGGCAGTCGCTGCCCGCCTACAACGACGCACAACCAGGAGCCATTGCTGCGCAGGGACTCGCGACGGTGAAGGCCTACCTGCGGGGGGTCCCCGTCCTCGTCGGCGATCCGGTGCACGCGGTGGCGCTCGCTGGGCTCCGGGTCGCCGAAGGTGTCGCCTACGCCGCCGGGGCGGCAAAGGCAGTGCGCTCGAGGTGACGCGGGAGGCGCTGCGCCGACGGCTGCCCGGCGTCGTCGCCGTGGTGCAGGCGCTGCTCGTGCTCGGACCCGCGCTGGGTCCGGGGGTGGCCATCGCCTACGACATGCCATGGTCACCGGACCCGCTCTGGACACCCTTCGTGCTGGGTGTGGACACCCCGGCCCCTCGAGCCGTGCCCAGCGATGCGGTCGCCGTCGCCATCGGGTCGGTCGTCGGAGCCGGGCTGGCCCAAGCGGCCATCCTCATGGCGGTCCTGGTCGGCCTCGGTGCAGGGTGCGTCGCCCTGCTCGTCGATCTCGCACCAGAGGTGGGCCTGGCCCCGCGCCTCGCCTGTGTGGTGCTGGCCGTGTGGAACCCCTATGTCTCGGAGCGACTGTTCGTCGGTCAGTGGGTCGTCCTCCTCGGTCTCGCCGTCCTTCCGTGGGCGATGCGGTCCACCCTGCGGGTCGTACGCGGGACAGGTAGCTCGTATGCCCTGCTCCTGTCGTGCGTCGTCGCAGGCATCGGAGGAGTGAACGCCGTTCTCGTGGTCGCACTGGGGGTCGTTCCAGTCCTCCTGATCGCCGTCGCTGGGGGAGCCGCGACACGTGTGCGGGTCACGCTCGCCGCCGTGGTGGCGTGCTTCGTCGGGATGGCGAGCGCGTGGGCGCTCCCGGCGCTCGCATCCGACGTGGCCCCGGATGCCTCCGCAGTGGATGCATTCGCGCCCAGGGCAGACTCGGACCTCGGAGTCCTCGGGTCGGTCCTGAGCGGCGGCGGGTTCTGGAACAGCGCTGCCCATCCCGAGCCGAGGAGCCAGCCGCTGGTCGCGCTCGCCGCCATGCTCCTGGGCATCGTCTCGATCTGGGCCCTGGCCCGGCACGCCCGGGGGAACCGGACCATCGCGATCCTCGTGCCCCCAGCCCTCGGTCTGGGAATCGTCCTGTGCAGCGCCTTCGCCGTGACCCGGACCGGGTGGGAGCAGATGCTCGGTGCCCTGCCCGGTGGGGGCGCCCTCCGGGACAGCCACAAGTTCTTGGCTCCTTGGGTCGTCGGCATCGCCGTCGGCTGCGGGCTGGTCGTCCGGGGAGCCGCCCGGAGGCTGCCGGAGGCGCTGGGCACCCCCGCAGCGATTTGCGTCATCGGTGTGGTCGTGGGGCTGTCCCCGCAGCTCGTCTGGGGCCTGGGCGGCCGACTGGATGCGGTCGAGGTGCCAGAGGGCTACCGTTCCGGAGCGCAGAGGGTCTCCGACCTGCCCGAGGGGGAGGTGGGACTGCTCCCCTGGAACCAGTATCGCCGCTACTCCTGGAACGCCAGTCGCGTGTCCTTGACCCTCGGCCCTCGGATCTTCGACCAAAGAGTCCTGTTCAACGATTCACTGCCGTTGCGCGAAGTCGACGTGGCCGGGGAACGCGACCGGGCGGGGGAGGTGTCGTCGGCCATCGCCAAGGGCGTTGACCCGGTCAGCGCGCTTCAACAGGCGGGCGTGCGCTACGTCGCGGCCGAGCTCGACTCCGGTCTGCCGGTGGACAGCCGTGCTCTGCGGGCGGTGGGAACGGTGGTCGTGGACGAGAGCTCGCTCCTCGTGGTCGACCTCGGGGAGGCGAGTGCTGCTCCCACGACGCACCAGGGACCGCGGTCGGTCGTCCTGGGGTGGGCGGTGACGATCGTCACTGCGGTCCTCGTGATGGGGGCGGGTGTCGCGCGACGAGGTCGCCGTAGGTTACCGGTCGGTCTGTTACGCTCACGCTCATGAATTCCCCTGTTGGAGCCATCGGCTCGATCATTGCCGGTGCGGTCATCGCCCTGTTCGCGGTCATCGGCGGAGTCTCGGCCGTGAGCCCTTCCGCCAACCCGGCGAGCAAGAGCGAGCAGGTCGTCCTCTACGACGCCCCCTGACGAGCAGCTGAACTTCGAAGCCGGCACCCAAGGGGTGCCGGCTTTCGCATGCCCGAGGCTCCCCCCACCGTCGGACGGAGCGGGCAGTCAGCCGGCAGCCGCGTCCTCGAGCACCTGCTCCCAGCGTTGCACGGACTCGTCCCAGTGGAACTGCGGCACCCAGCGCGCCACCTCGTCACTCATCCGCAACCGCTTCTCACCGTCGACGAGGAGCTCACGCACGGCGTCGGTGAACTCGCGGGGATCGTGGCCGACGAGCACCCCCGTCCGGTTGTGCACGATCGAGTCGTTGGGTCCGCCGGCCTCCCGGAAGGCCACTGTAGGTGTCCCGTGGATCCCCGCCTCGACGACAACGAGACCCCAACCCTCCTTGAGGCTGGGCATGAGGTGGACCCACGCTCCCGCGAGCAGGCGGTGCTTCTCGGCCTCGGAGACGTGGCCGTGGAAGGTGACGTACTTCTCGATGCCGAGGACCTCGACGTGGTCACGCAGATGTGGCTCCCACCATCCCGATCCGACGACGTCGAGGGTGAGGTCGGGCATGTCGCCGACCAGGCTCGCGACCACGTCAAGCGCGTACTCCACGCGCTTCTGAGGGACGAGGCGGCCCAGGACGACCAGCGAGGGATGCACTGAGCGAGGTGTGTCGTCGAGCGGCGTGGCATCGGTGCCGTTGTGGATGATGTCCACGCGGTCGGGGTCGATCCCCTGCAGGGTGAGCTCGTGACGTGTCGAGTCGCTCACCGCGACGTATCTCGCGCTCCGATAGATCCACGGGGCCAGTCTGGACTCGATCCACCACCCCGCCTTGGCTGCCCTGGGCCCGAAGGTGACCGGCCATTGCTCCTTGTGGACGTGGTGCACGAGGTTGACGACCGGGTAGCGGCTGACGAGCGGGGTGAGATAGGGCATCCCGTTCTGCACGTCAATGACCACGTCGGGCCGGTGCAGGCTGAGCAGGCCGTTCACCAGCGCTCTTGGGTAGATGCCGAAACGGCCACCCCTCCGCGTGTAGTGGACTCCGTTGACGACCTCCTCAGGGAGGGCGCCGGGATAGGCCGAGGTGCAGAACGTGACGCGGTGGCCCCGCTTCGCGAGCCCTTCGGCAACGGTCACGATGTACTTCTCGGCACCACCCGCCTCCGGGTGATGCATGTCGCGCCAGTTGAAGATCACGACTCGTAGCGGCATGGCCATCCTCTTGTCTGACCCACTCGGAGTGCGGAGGTGGGCGTTGCTCGGGCGTGACGCCCCGCGACTAGCATTCAGGGATGCACCGCGCGCCGACCCGAAGATACCGGACAGTAGGCAGGTCGGCGTCACTCTTCCGCTCCTTCCTCGTGGAGCAGACCGACCCGGACCGCTTCTACACCGAGCTCGCGGACGACACGATCTCGCTGATCACGCGGCACGAGCCCCTCGACGGTCGCGTCGTGCTCGACGTCGGTGCCGGGTCAGAGTACTTCGGACGTCGGTTCGCGACAGGGGGTGCGCGCTATGTCGCGGTCGATCTGGACATCGACGCGCTCGGCACCGGCCCGTCACGCGGCGCCGTGGTGGGTCGAGGCGAGCAGCTCCCCATTGGCGACGCCAGCGTCGACATCATCATGGCCAACAACGTCATGGAGCACGTCCCCCGTCCGGGCGTCGTCGGCGACGAGATGATGCGTGTGGTTCGGCCCGGCGGACTGGTCTTCATCTCCTACACGGCGTGGGCCTCACCCTGGGGTGGTCACGAGACGTCTCCGTGGCACTGGCGAGGCGGGGCGTATGCCGCCCGTCGGTACGAGCAGGTCCACGGACATCCACCCAAGAACGTCTACGGTGAGTCGATGTTCCCGACGACGGTCGCGGGCGGCCTTCGTTGGGCGCGGGCGCAGAAGGGTGCGTGGCTGGTCGAGGCGGCGCCTCGCTACCACCCCGACTGGGCCGACAGCGTGCTCCGCGTGCCGCTGGTGCGCGAGGTGCTGTCCTGGAACCTCATGATGGTGCTCCGCCGAGCGTGACGTTCTTTCGAAGGCTCGACGGCGTCGTCTGGGCGGGCATGTTCGTCGTGTGGACCGTGGCCTGGTCGGTGCCCCTCGGTCGTATCGCGGCAGACACCAAGAACGACCTCTATGTCGATCCGTGGGGTTTCATGGGTCGGGCCCTTCATGCCTGGGATCCACAGGTGACGTGGGGCGGCATCCAGAACCAGGCCTATGGCTACCTCTTCCCCATGGGGCCGTTCTTCGGGATCGGTTCCGAGCTCTTCCCGATGTGGGTGGTGCAGCGCCTGTGGTGGATGACCCTCCTCAGCGCTGGCTTCGTCGCCATGGTCGGTCTGCTCGGCGCCCTGCAGATCGGGTCACGTCGCACCCGTGTCGTGGCTGCCTTGGCCTACGTGCTCGCGCCGCGCGTCGTCAGCACCATCGGCGTGCTCTCCTCGGAGGCCCAGCCCCAGCTGCTCGCACCGGCCGTGCTGTGGCCCCTCGTCCTTGTCGACCGGGGTCGGCTCAGCCCTCGTCGCGGGGCAGCCCTCAGCGCTGCTGCGGTGCTGCTGTGTGGAGGAGTGAATGCCACCGCCACCGCTTTTGCCGTTCTTCCTGCGGCGCTCTGGCTGCTGACGCGAACGGCGTGGTGGCGACGTGCTGTGACCTGGTGGTGGGGTCTGGCCCTCGTGGCCACGACGGCATGGTGGGTCATCCCGCTGTTGCTGATGGGCAGGTACTCGCCACCCTTCCTGGACTGGATCGAGAACTCGAGCGCGGTGTCCGCTCAAATCGGTGCCCTCGACGTCCTGAGGGGAACCACCCACTGGCTCGCCCACGTGGCCACCCAAGGGGGCCCTTGGTGGCCGGCTGGCTACCAGCTCGTCACCTCTCCGGCGCTCACGGTCGCCACGACGGCTGTCATGGCAGCGGGGCTGGCCGGCCTCGCCGTGCGGTCGATGCCCCACCGGACCTTCGTCCTCAGCGCCCTGCTCGTCGGTCTTCTCACCATGTCGCTACCGCACGACGGTCCTCTGGCGTCACCCTTGGTGACGCAGGTTCAAGGCATCTTGGACGGTCCACTGGCTCCGCTCCGCAACGTGCACAAGGCAGACCTTCTCGTGCGACTACCACTGGTGCTGGGACTGGCACACCTGCTCGGTCTGGTCGCGGCATGGCGTCCGCGACGCACGTGGGCACCCGTCGTCGTGCTCGGCACCGCCTCGCTGGTCGTGATCGGCGCGGCTGCCCCCGCCTTCGGTGGGGCGATCGCGGCCCGCGGCAGCGTTGACGCTCTGCCTGAGCACTGGCGAGACCTCGGGGCATGGCTCGACACATCCGGACGCGGACGTGCTCTGATCGTCCCCGCGGCGAACTTCGCCGAGTACACGTGGGGCCGGCCTCTGGACGAACCTCTCCGCGCGCTGACGTCGACCCCGTATGCCGTCCGCGACGGGGTGCCCCTCGCGCCCGCCGGGACGATCCGCCTCCTCGACGAGGTCGAGCGGCGCCTGCAGACCGGTCGAGGTCTCGGGGGGGCCACCCAGGTGCTGCGCGATGCGGGCGTGCACTACCTCGTCGTGCGCAACGACCTCAGCATCGACGAGAGCGGACAGCCACCGGTGGCGTTCGCACGGTCAGCCATCCAGCAGAGTGCAGACGCGCGGTTCGTCAAGGGTTTCGGCCTCTCCCAGCTCAACCTCGTGGGCGATCGTGTCTTCCCGCTCGAGGTGTTCGAGCTCGTCGGTCACGTCGCACCGGAGCTCGCGCTCTGGCCGACGGCGGGGCTGGTGGGTGCGACCGGTGCGACGGAGGACCTTGCGCGGCTGGCCGAGGCCGGGTTCGGCGGTCCTGTCATCTTCGAGGGCGACCGAACGTCCGCGATCAGCCCGAGCCGGGACGTCGTCCTCGACGGGTTTCGTGCTCGAACACGGTGGTTCGGCGCGCCTCGTGGTCAGGACGTGTCCCCGACCCTCACCGAGACCATGGTCGGGGGCGCGCCGGACTACCTCCCGTGGCCGGAGGTCAGCCGGCGCTCGCTCATCTCGTACGAGGGCATCGCCGACGTCCAGGCGTCGACGTCGATCGCCGACGAGTTCGGCTTCGCAGGACTTCAGCCTGCCCACCGCCCCTTCGCCGCACTCGACGGGGATGAGCGCACGGCTTGGGTGACGCTGGGAGACTCGCGACCTCGACTGACTCTGTCGTTGCCCGAGACCACCGAAGTTCGCGAACTGTCGGTTCAGCCCTACGCCGACCGTGTGCGCTTCGGTGAGGGGCTGGGTGTGGCTACCCGGGTCAGCGTCACCACCGACACGGGCACGGTGCGTGCTGCCCTCGCATCGCGGTCAGCGACGCGGATCACGCTGCCGCCGGGGCCTACGACCTCGCTGGTGATCGAGATCGACGACACCACTCGCGGTGCTCCACGAGGAACGGCCACGGGACTGGCGGAGGTACGCATCAACGGCGTCACTCCGATCGAGCTGGTGACCACTCCCGCGACCCGACAGGCCGCCACCACGGTCCTGCTCGGTGCGGGCCTGGCCGGCAAGGACGGCTGCAGCGCACCGACACGGGAGTCGGGCGGACTCACCTGCTTCGCCGGTCAGCTCGTCGACGCCGAGTCGACCGGTGACCTGGTGCGCGAGGTCACGGGGATGATGCCTGGCCCGGCAACTGTGTCCGGGACGCTCGCGGTCAACCCGCTCCGGCCCCCGGAGGGACTGCTCGACATCGCGGGGACCAGGGTGACCGCAAGCAGCCTGCGTGGATACGCTCCGGCGTCGCTGCCGGTTGCCGTCGTCGACGGGGATCCGCGTACCGCGTGGAGCCCTTCGGGTGACGACGAGTCGCCCTCGGTGAGCGTGGAGCTCGACACGCCGACGACCATCTCGGACCTTCGCCTTCAGACGCGCCGGGAGTGGGCCGAGAAGGAGTCGCCTGCTGTTGTGGTCGACGTCGACGGGGTCGAGGTGACCAGACGGCTGCAACCAGAAGGGGGCCTGTCCATTCCTCCGACCACCGGCCGCAAGCTCACCCTGACCTTCACCCACATCCCGGGTCCGCGAAAGCCCGGCCTCGGGGCGCTCGAGCTCGAGGAGCTGGAGCTGTTCGGCAGCCCGTTTGCGTCGGCACCGGCAAGCATCGAGGCAGCCTGCGGCTCAGGACCGGGACTGACGATCGACGGCGTATCCGTACCGACGTCGGCGAGCGCGCGAAGGGACGCGCTGTTCGGACTGTCCGACGTCACCTGGCAGGCTTGCGGGCCGGTCGAGGTGAGTGACCTGCCGCGTCATCGTGTGGTGCTCGAACCCTGGCAGGGGATGTCCCCGCGGTCCGTCGTCCTCACGAGCGGGGACACCCCGACCAGCTCTTCGTCACCGATAGCCGTGCAGGCGCGCAGGCCGGGAGCCACCGAGATCCGGGGCCGCGTGAACAAGGGTGCAGAGCGGCTCCTCGTCATGACCGAGAACGTCAACGCCGGGTGGGAAGCCACCATCGGAGGGCGGGTTCTCGTGCCACAGACACTGGATGCCCGGCGTCAGGGTTTCATCGTGCCGGAGGGGGCTGAGGGGGAGCTCGTCATCCGGTTCGCCCCCGACGGGCCCTATCGAGCGAGCCTCTTCGCAGGTGCCCTCGCCGCGCTGTTCGTCTTCTGCGCCGCTCTCGTGCCGGACCGAGGAGGAGTCCGGTCGCCGCGCCGCTCCTTGTCGGTGGGTCGACCTGGCGTTGTCGCCGGCGTCCTCGCCGGGGTGGGGCTGCTGCTGGCTGGTCCGACTGGGGGCGGAATTGCCCTCCTTGGCGTCGTCCTCGTTCGTCGACTCGACGTGCCTCGGTGGTTCTGGTCGGCCGGGGTCCTCGTCCTGGGTGTCACTGCAGCTGTGACACAGGCGCTGCTGGCCCCCGGCGGCCTGGGGTCGTCAACGGTGGAGGGGAGCGTCCGAGTGCTCGTGCTCGCGGCGCTCGGCCTCGCGGTGGCGGCGGCCAGCCAGGTACCGGCCCGCGAGGCGCGAGGAGGGCAGCTCCACCCAGTGATGGGTCGCCGCCGCCAGCACCAGGCTGAGGGGTAGCCCGAGAGCCATGAGCGGCAGCAAGGCGCCCGTGAACTCGCGAACTCCCGTGACGGCATACAAGGCGATGAACACGGGCACGTGCCAGAGGAAGAGTCCGTAGCTGATGACGCCGAGATACCGCACCATGTGGTGCGACAGGGCAGCCCGGTAGCCGGACGAGCCTCCGTGTGTGAGCGGCAGCAGAAGTCCCAGCGCGACGATGCCCGAGAGGGCAGTGCGCACAACCACGTCCATCGGCGTTCCGGGTGACAGGTCAAGTCCTCCCGCGATGGGGGTGGTGGCCAGGAGATAGGCCCCACCGGCCACGGCAAGGCAAGCGACCACGTCGCCCCCCCACCGGGCGAGCAGGCGCGCCAGCCGGTGCCCCGGGGCGAGGAGGGTCTCCGCGCAGATCATCCCGATGAGGAAGTGCGGCGCCCGCGAGTGCAGCCACCGGTCGTAGAAGATGTCCTGGCCCACGACCGCGTCGCCACCGATGCCCGAGGTCGCAGTGAGTCCCACCGTCAGAACGCACAGGACCGTCAGGGGCACATGGGTACCGCGACTCCGCAGCCGGCGCAGACCTAGCACCAGCAGGGGGAGGGTCGCGTAGAAGGCGACCTCCGTCGCGATGCTCCACGACTGGCCGAACGCTCCGATCCAGGCGTCGGGCCAGTAGATCTGAAGGGCGAAGGCGTGGATCACCACATCCCGCAGCGGGGGCGTCGCCCCCACGGCCACCACCGCCAGGACCACCCAGTACGCCGGCAGCAGTCGGGCGGCCCGCCGCACGGCATAGCCGAACAGGTCCAACCGCCCTGCGGCATCAGCGGCGATGAGTCCTCGGTGCAGCAGGAAGCCGGACAGCGCGAAGAAGATGGCCACCCCGAAGTCACCGCGGGACCACAGCCGCCCCAGGAGGCCACCGGTCGCGCCAAACCCGGTGAGGAACGCCGCATGGGTGAGGACGACGAGGCTCGCGGCGACAGCGCGCAGACCGTCAAGCGCGGGGATCACCGTGACCACCGGGACGGCGCGCGACTCCGTCGTGGTCATGCGTGCATGGTAGGGCAGGGCGACATGGTGCCCATATCCCTTGGCCGGGGTTTACCCACTGGTAGGGTCCACCCAGCACTCCCGCCCCACTTGAGACAAAGGTGTCCCGCAGATGCGCAGAATTATCGGCTTGGTGTTGATGGGCTTGGCCGGCTTCCTCATCACCACCGCTTTGCTGGCGTTGATCTACATCCCCGGGGCGGTTAAGAAGACTCCCCTGGACACCGACTCCTACACTCGCTTGACCGGCAACGCCGCCGCGTTGCCCACCGGTGACGGTTCCGCGGTGAAGGCGTTGAGCCGCACGGTGGCCGATGGACAGAAGTCCGATGGAGACGTCGTTGTCTTCGACACGTTCTCCTGCCTCATCAAGGACCCGAACGGCGACTCGCCGGACTGCGTGGACGACACCGATCCCGACCGCCGCTTGGTGACAGCGACCACTGACAGGTTCGCGACCGACCGCAAGACCGGTCTCGCCGTCAACGACGAGAAGTACATCGGTGACGCACAGCCGCACGACGGTCTGGTCAACAAGTTCCCCTTCGACGTCGAGAAGAAGACCTATCCGTTCTGGGACGGCATCCTCGACCGTGCGGTCGATGCCGCCTTCGAGGGTGAGGAGAAGGTCAACGGCTGGGACACCTACAAGTTCGTCATCGACGTCTCCGACGAGCCGGCCGAGATCTCCACCGGCATCCAAGGCACGTACTCGGACCTCAAGACGATGTTCGTCGACCCGCGCACGGGCTCCATCCTCAAGCAGACCGAGCAGCAGAAGCGTGTCCTCGACAACGGCACGACCGTGCTCGACCTCGACTTCGGCTTCACCGACGAGACCGTCAAGGCCAACATCGACGCGGCCAAGGACAACGACTCCCGGCTCGGCCTCATCGGGAACCTCCCGCTCATCGCAGGTCTTCTCGGTCTCCTCGCCCTCGCTGCAGGATTCTTCCTCTGGAACGGCGCACGTCGCACCGGAGGCGATGACGACCGGCTCGCGGACGACACCCGCGGTCCGGACGGTGATGGCCACGCCAACGACGACACCCGCAACCTCGACGTCTTCGGGGACGACGAGGCAACCCGCAGTCGTTCGGAGATCCACGGACGCTGAACCTCGCACTCCACCGCTCGGCCCCGTCATCTCGAGATGGCGGGGCCGCTCCCTTCCTCGGACCGAGGGAGAGGCAGATCAACCCTCCGACGGGCGGCGGCAGACGAAGATCGCCGTCCCGGGGATGACCTTGCCGCGCGTCGGTGACCATCCGCCCCACGTCGCCGTGTTGTCCTCCGGCCACTCGGGCTCGACGACGTCCTCGACGACGAGCCCGCCGGCGACGATCTCGCGGATCCGGTCGCCCATGGTCCTGTGGTGCTCGACATAGGTGGCGCGCCCCGACCCGTCGGACTCGACGTAGGGCGTGCGGTCGAAGTAGCTGAGCCGGGCCGTCAGCCCGGCCGCGGTCGGGTCGTCCGGGAACGCCCATCGGATCGGGTGGGTCGTCGAGAACACGAACCGACCACCGGGGCGCAGCACCCGCGCCACTTCGGCCATCACCGCCGCGCTGTCCGCGACGAAGGGCACGACGCCGTATGCCGTGAAGACCGTGTCGAACGACGCGTCACCGAAGGGCAGGGCGAGGCCGTCACACTGCACGAGAGGCGGAGCCACCCCGGTGCGTTCACTCACCTCGCGGCCGACGCGCAGCATCCCCGCCGACAGGTCCGACGCCACGACCGACGCGCCCACGTGACGCTGCAGCCACCGGGCGCACTGGCCCGCCCCGGCACCGATCTCGAGGATCCGCTGATCCGACGACGCGCGGAGCAGGTCGAGCATCTCCTCGGTCCACCCCTCGGGACCCCAGACGAACTCGTCGTCACCGAGGAACGAGCCGTGCTCGGCGTAGTACCCGGCTGCCTCGCCGTCCCACCAGGAGCGGTTGGCGGAGTGGGTCTCGTCCGTGTCGGCCGTGCGCCGACCGACGTCGTCACTCACCGGCATACCCCGCTTTGACCGCTCACAGACAACCTCGATAGGGTGGTCGAGCATTCGCGTGTGCTCTCGCCTGCCCACAAGGGCGTGAAAGCCCGTCGAACGGCACCAGTACCAACCCTCATCCATCTGTCCACATCGGAGTTCCTACTACATGACTGCCAGCACGGTCGAAACGACCGCCCCTCAGATCGCCATCAACGACATCGGCTCTGAGGAAGACCTTCTCGCCGCCATCGACGCGACGATCAAGCACTTCAACGACGGCGACATCGTCGAAGGCATCATCGTCAAGGTCGACCGCGACGAGGTCCTGCTCGACATCGGCTACAAGACCGAGGGTGTCATCCCCTCGCGTGAGCTGTCGATCAAGCACGACATCGACCCCAACGAGGTCGTCAAGGTCGGCGACGAGGTCGAAGCCCTCGTTCTCCAGAAGGAGGACAAGGAAGGCCGCCTCATCCTGTCCAAGAAGCGGGCTCAGTACGAGCGCGCCTGGGGCACCATCGAGAAGGTCAAGGAAGAGGACGGCGTCGTCACCGGCACCGTCATCGAGGTCGTCAAGGGTGGACTCATCCTCGACATCGGCCTGCGCGGCTTCCTCCCCGCCTCCCTCGTCGAGATGCGCCGTGTCCGCGACCTCCAGCCGTACGTCGGCAAGGAGATCGAGGCCAAGATCATCGAGCTCGACAAGAACCGCAACAACGTGGTCCTGTCGCGTCGCGCGTGGCTCGAGCAGACCCAGAGCGAGGTCCGCACGACCTTCCTCAAGGAGCTCCAGAAGGGCCAGGTCCGTTCGGGCGTCGTGTCCTCCATCGTCAACTTCGGTGCGTTCGTGGACCTCGGCGGCGTCGACGGTCTCGTCCACGTCTCGGAGCTGTCCTGGAAGCACATCGACCACCCGTCCGAGGTCGTCGAGGTCGGCGACGAGGTCACCGTCGAGGTGCTCGACGTGGACATGGACCGCGAGCGTGTCTCCCTGTCGCTGAAGGCGACGCAGGAGGACCCGTGGCAGCACTTCGCTCGCACGCACGCCATCGGTCAGGTCGTGCCGGGCAAGGTCACCAAGCTCGTCCCGTTCGGCTCGTTCGTGCGCGTCGAGGACGGCATCGAGGGCCTGGTCCACATCTCCGAGCTGGCCGAGCGCCACGTGGAGCTGCCGGAGCAGGTCGTCACCGTCGGCGCCGACATCTTCGTCAAGGTCATCGACATCGACCTCGAGCGTCGTCGCATCTCGCTCTCGCTCAAGCAGGCCAACGAGGACGGCGCCGGGCTCACCGAGTTCGACCCGACCCTCTACGGCATGGCCGCCGAGTACGACGAGGCCGGTGCCTACAAGTACCCCGAGGGCTTCGACTCCGAGACCAACGAGTGGCTCGAGGGATACGAGAAGCAGCGTGAGGTCTGGGAGAAGCAGTACGCCGAGGCACACGCTCGCTGGGAGTCGCACCGCACCCAGGTCGAGGAGGCTGCCAAGGCCGACGCCGAGGCCGCTGCCGGTGGCGACAACGCCACGTCCTACAGCAGCGACTCGTCCTCCTCGTCCTCTGCGTCCGACTCGGACGACGAGGGCACGGACTCGCGTCCGGCCGCTCCCGTGGCCAACGAGGGCACCCTCGCCTCCGACGAGGCCCTCGCCGCACTGCGCGAGAAGCTCACCGGAAACTGAGCCGACCGGCATACCTCGCGTATGCCGTGACGCACGACCGAAGGCCCGGTTCCCCTTGCGGGGATCCGGGCCTTCGGCCTTCTTCCGTGCCGGTCAGAGCGATGGACATCGTTGGTTTCCCTGTCACCTCACGCCTTGTAGTTCGAGCTCGTCAGCAACGCACCCGTCCCGGGCGTCCAGCCTTCAAGGGTCGAGGGAAGCGACTGGCGGGTGTTGCAGTCGATGACGCCGTAGTGCAGGTGGGGTGCTGTGGAGGAGCCGGTGCTGCCGGACCAGCCGACGATTCGGCCCTGCGGCACCCAGTCGCCGGGCTCGTAGAACGAGCGGTTGAGATGGATGTAGTGGGAGCACAGGCCGTTGGGGTGACGGATCATCACCTCGATGCCGCTCGTCCCGTACCAGTCCGACCTGACGATCGTGCCTGCCTGGGTTGCGGTCACCTCATAGTTCGCCGGCAGCGCGATGTCCCACGCGTACCTGTTGTAGTAGTCGAGGTGGGAGTAGCTTCCGCCGGGCCCCTGAGAGATCCGGTAGGTCTCTCCGGCGGGAAAGAGCGCCTCGTAGTAGCCGGCGGCAGATGCGGTCGTCGTGCCGGTGAGGCCTGTCGTGAGGACGACGGCGAGGGAGCCGATGAAGATGCCTGCTCTGCGTGACAGCGTTGCTTTTCCGCCCGAACCTCCGGGGCGCTTCCTTCCGAACATGTGTTTTCCCTTCGGTGACATGGCGTGCTGGGCGTTGCCGATCCGGACTGACTGACCGGCACGAGCACGTGGAACTCACACTCTGGGCAGATCGGCATGGCGGCAAACCCTCAAGCGGATGGCTTGAACGTTGCGTGTGCCAGGCAGAAGCAGCTGCCCTGCTCGTCACACGTGGGGACCCGCCAGGTGCACAGGCTCGACGATGGGGTGGTCCGCTGCGGGGTGGGCCCTGACCATGCGCAGCAGGTCTTCGCCGACCTCGGTTCGTCTGTACAGAACGCATCTTCCGGACCTGGACGCCTCGACCATGCCGGACGTGCGCAGTGCCTGGAGCTGCTGGTTGACCGCCTGTTCGGTCTTGCCGAGGGACGCCGCCAGCTCCCTCGTCGTCGTGGGTCCGTCCAGCATGCCAAGCAGATCCGCCCTCGAGGCACTCAGCAGGTTGTGCCCACCACGGGCACCCGTGGGAGCGGGCTGAGCAGACGTCGACCGCTGGCCCCGTGCGGGGTAGATGACCATGGGAGGGCCGGTGGGGTCGACGGGGTACGAGGCCCCGAGGGTGAAGAAGGAGGGGACGAAGACGAGGTCCCGACCTGAGAGTGATGCGGCATATGAGGTTCCGACCCGGCTCACTGCTGTCAGCTGGTCGACGGCCAGTCGTACATGCGGTGACAGCGTCTCGAGGGCGCCGGCAAGTCCATGGGCAGCCATCTGGGTGGCTCGGTACTGGATGTCTGCTGCCAGGATCGAACGGTGCTCCACCCAGAAACGGGCGAAGGAGTGTGACCAGTAGTGCTCGATCGCCTCGATCACCCGGGACCGAACTGACCATCCGGGACCGCGCAGCGCCTGTGGCAGGTGGCCGTCCCACAGGGCGTCAAGCTCCTTGAGGATGGAGGTCGTGGGCAAGTTCACCACACCGTTGAGCTCGTCGCGGATCCGCGGCTGCGGCGACTCGGGCCGAGGCGTGAGGAAGTCGGGCGTCGTGAAGTCACCGTTGACCAGCGCTGCGAGGAGATCGACGTGAGCAGCCGGGGCCCCGGGCTCGGAGGCGTGGGAACACGCGAGCGGATGCCGGTAGGCGGTCGGTGCCACCAGCGAACGTAAGGACAGGGACATCTCGCCCAATGGCGAGACGCCGAAGCGCATCAATGGCAGTTCCTGGGGTGTGATCCGGTAGGTCAGCAACCCGGCCGGTCTCCTCCCGAATGGTCACTTTGCACTACTGACTCGCACGACCTTGGGCCGTGTGGACCTGCCTGTCAAGAGGACGACAGGCAGGACCTTGTCTGGGAGAAGCAGGACGCCTGGGCGGCTCCCGTGGCCAACGAGGGCACCCTCGCCTCCGACGAGGCCCTCGCCGCACTGCGCGAGAAGCTCACCGGAAACTGAGCCGACCGGCATACCTCGCGTATGCCGTGACGCCGGACCGAAGGCCCGGTTCCCCTCACGGGCAACCGGGCCTTCGGCCTGTCCGGAGGACGTTCGGCCGAAGTCTCGGCCACACTCAACCGATCGGGTCGTGGACTCGTAGGGATGGATGACAGGGCGGGACGGGCTGAACCGGACGACGGGGGGCGATGTGCAGACATCGAGGGGGGCGGATGCCGAGTTCACGGCCTTCGTCGAGGGGGCACAACCGAGGTTGTCCCGGGTGGCGGTGCTGCTCACCGGCAACCGCGCAGTGGCGGAGGACCTGCTCCAGGAGGCCTTCATCCGCACCTACCTCAGCTGGGGGAGGGTGCGACCGGAGGGTGCGTACTCCTACACGCGCAAGGTCCTCGTCAACCTCAACACCGACCGGTGGCGTCGCCGGCACCTCGAACCCGTCGTCGGCGACATCGGCGACCTGCACGTCAGCGGCTCCGCGTCGCGGGCCTACGCCACCGTCGACCATCGCGACGACATCGTGCACGAGCTCGCGGGCCTGAGCCGGCGTGAACGCACGATCGTCGTCCTCCGCTACTACTTCGACCTCAGCGAACGCCAGGTCGCCGAAGAACTCGACATCTCCGTCGGAACAGTGAAGTCCACGTGCTCCCGTGCGCTCGCGCGCCTCGGAACGCAGCGCGTGGAGGAAGGAAGGTTGTCATGAGCCCGATCAGTGAGGACGAGCTCCGCGCCAGGCTCGAGGACGTGCAGCCGTCACCGGCGCGTTCGGGGTTCGCGGAGCGAGTCGTCGAGCAAGGACGCCGGCGTCGCCGTCGGCAGCGTTGGGTGATGGGGGCGGCTGCCGCCGCCGCGGTCGCGGTCATCGGAGGGGGAGCCCTCGCGATCGGGGACCAGATCGAGCGCGAGGACGCCCTACCGGCGTCACCGACGCCCACACCGACGCAACCCGAGGTGACGCCGACGGTGACCGGCATGTCGTCGCCATCGCCGAGTGCGACGGTCACGAGCACCCCCACGCCCTTGATTCGCCCGAGCGAGACCACCACGCGGCCACCGAGATCCAGCCCCTCGACGACACTGACACCCACAGCTACGCCCTCGGCGACAACACGGACACCCACGGCCACGCCCCCGAAGACGGCAACCCCCACACCGACGCGCAGCCCGGCGCCATCACCGATGACGTTTCTCCATGAAGGCTCGCCCGGCTGGGCCACCACGAACGCTGTCGTCGGACCGTGCGACAAGGATGCCCTCACCATCGCCGGACGGCATGACGCCTACCAGTACGACGCCCTCCGTGGGCAGGGCAACGATGGTGACCCGACTGGCGAGGCGTACGTGTTGTTCGCCGACGCGCAATCCGCAGCATCCTTCATGGGCGAGCTGCGTCAGCTCTCACGAAGTTGCGAGGCGACTACCCACGGCAAGCTGGGAGGCGTGGTCCAGAATCTGGCCGGACCGTGGGGGGAGGGGCTCGCGTCCACCTCCTTCGCCTTCACGCAGGACGGGTCTACAGGTGGTGGGACCGTCTTGCTCGCTGTCCGCTCCGGTTTCGCGGTGGCGTTCTCCAGCGCGGCTGGGCCATTCAGCGAGACCGACGTCGTGAACCCGGCACTCATCCAAAGTGCTCGGCCGGGGGTGGAGCACCTGTACCCCCAGCTGTGCCGCTACACCGAAGCGGGTTGCTGACCGGCTGACGGAGCGACGTGCTTCACAGTGGGGCCGATGGTGCGTGCCACAGTTGATCCATGGCACGCACCATCGCGACGAGTACCCAGGTCGACCTTGACGGGCTGTTGGACTTCGTCCGGCCCCGCCACAACCTCGTCCTCATGACCACGCGCAGGGACGGACGTCCGCAGGCCTCACCGGTCACCGGCGGAGTCGACCAAGCGGGCCGCATCGTCATCTCCACCTACCCCGAACGAGCCAAGACCGCCAACGCCCGTCGGGACCAGCAGGTCAGTGTCCTGGTTCTCTCCGACGACTTCGGCGGGGCCTGGGTCCAGGTCGACGGGGACTGCGAGGTCATCGACATGCCGGAGGCCGCGGACGCACTCGTCGACTACTACCGCTGCATCTCGGGGGAGCACCCCGACTGGGACGAGTACCGGCAGGCGATGCGCGAGCAGGACAAGTCACTGCTGCGCATCACGCCGACGCGGTGGGGACCCGTCGCGACGGGCGGGTTCCCGGCCCGGCTGGTGGATGGGCCCTCGCCCACAAGCCCCTGACGAGGTCGCAATGGCGGGCGAGTCGTGAGCTGGGCAGGGCTGGCGATCCTGCGACAGGCTCCCTGCGCGTCGCGGCCGGCACCGGGCACGCATAGGTTGTGGCCATGTTGCGCGTGGGTCTCACCGGTGGAATCGGGTCCGGCAAGTCGACGGTGGCACGCGCGCTCGCGGACCTCGGCGCCGTCGTCGTCGACGCGGACGCGGTGGCGCGAGAAGTCGTCGAACCCGGTATGCCGGCGCTCACGGCGATCCGGGACCGCTTCGGTGACGCCGTGTTCGGCTCCGACGGTACGCTGGACCGGCCGGCCCTCGGCCGGGTCGTCTTCGGGGACGCGGGCGCCCTGACGGACCTGGAGGCGATCACCCACCCGGCGATCTGGGAGAGGACCGCGGAGCTCATGGGCGCCGTGCCCCCGGAAGCCGTGGTCGTCCACGACATGCCGCTGATCGTCGAGAAGGGCCTGGGCGCCGACCACCACCTCGTCGTCGTCGTGGGTGCGGACGAGGCCGAACGGCGCGACCGACTCGTCCGCGACCGGGGCATGGACGTCAAGGACGCGCAGTCCCGCATCGACGCACAGGCCGACGACGCTGCCCGTCGCGCCGCAGCCGACATCTGGCTCGACAACAACGGCACCCGTGACCACCTCCAGGTGGAGGTCCGCAGGTTGTGGGCCGAGCGTCTCGAGCCGTTCAACGAGAACCTGCTCCACGGCATACGTGCTCGTCGTCCGGACGCACTCACGCTGAGCGAGCCGAGCGACGACTGGCCGGCCCAGGCATCGCGGCTCACTGCCCGCATCCAGAGGGCGCTGGGGGAGCGCGCGGTGACGGTGGACCACATCGGCTCCACGTCCGTTCCCGGGCTCGTCGCCAAGGACGTCATCGACCTGCAGGTCGGCGTGCGGACCCTGGCCGATGCCGACGCCCGGGAGTTCGTGGAAGCGTTGGCGCGCACCGGTTTTCCTCGTGTGGAGGGCAACATCAGCGACAACGGCAAGGGCGGGGAGCCTTGGCCCAAGAGATTCCACGGCAGCGCCGACCCGGGACGGGTGGCACACGTCCACGTGCGCGAGGTCGACAGCCCGGGCCATCGATGGGCTTTGGACTTCCGCGACTGGTTGAGGGCCGACGCAACGGCTCGTGAGGAGTACGCCGCGCTCAAGCTGGCCCTGCTCGCGCAAGGCTTGACGACCTCGGAGTATGCCGCCGCCAAGGAGCCGTGGTTCGACTCCGTGCACGCGCACGTGACGGGTCACACGACCGGGTAGCGGACTCCGCACTGCGCCCGGACCTCGACGCACCGCCGACAACAGAAAGATCGCGGAGACCTCGTCCGCAGGGTTGTGGGATCGAACTCCCGCTGGGAAGGTGGACGTTGCGACCACCTCGTCCCCGCCCCTGCGACCGACGTGGCGTGCCGCGCAGACCGTTCGCCCTGGACCACCAAGGAGCGTCATGCGCATTCACCTGCCCGCCGCGGCCATCCTCGCGGCAACAGCTCTCACCCTCGCACCGGGACCGGTCACCGCCGCCCCGATCACGCCCGGCGGGTCGACTGAGGTCACCGTCGGCAGCAACGACAACCTGTTCTCGCAGAACAAGCAGAATGAACCGGGTCTGGCCGTCAACCCGGTTGACCCCGCCATCCTCGTCGCCGGTGCCAACGACAACATCGACATGGAGGCCTGCAACGCGGGTGACGACCGCACCTGCCCTTTCACCCCCGGTGTCGGTCTGTCCGGCGTGCAGATCTCGACGGACTCCGGCCGGACCTGGACCCAGCCGACCTACTCGGGCAACTCCGGCCGGGTGACGCCGAGCTGCCTGGGCGCACCTGATCCCGTGGTGGGACAGCCACCGCTGGGCGACACCGGCTGTGTCCCAGACCCGACGGGCCCGATCGGCACGCTCCCCAAGTACTTCGAGAGCGGGATGGTGTCCAACGGTGACCCTGAGCTGGCCTTCGGGCCGGTCCCGGACGCGAACGGAGACTTCTCCTGGGCCAACGGCCAGCGCCTGTACTACGCCAACATCGCGACCAAGGTGCCGGGGCGGAGCCCGTTCGCGGGTGACGCGGCGATCGCCGTCTCACGCACCGATGACATCCCCGGCGCTCTTGCGGGCGACAACGACGCCTGGATGGCACCGGTCGTCGTGACCCGGCAGAATGGCGCGCTGTTCAGCGACAAGGAGCAGCTGTGGGCGGACAACGCCGAGTCGAGCCCGCATTTCGGCAACGCCTACGTGTGCAACGTCGGCTTCCGCGGGTCGGCCGGCTCGGAGCCGGTCCTGTTCTCCCGGTCGACGGACGGTGGCGACACGTGGCACGTGCGCCAGCTCACCGCGGCAACGAACAACGCCCAGACCGGCGGACGCCAGGGCTGCACGATCCGCACCGACAGCGCCGGCGTTGTCTACGTCGTGTGGGAGGGGACTGACATCCGAACCCGTCAAGGTGTCTTCTTCCAGGCCCGGTCGTGGGACGGTGGTGTCCGATTCGAGCGCCCGCGAGCCATTGCCACGGTGGCGAGCATCGGGCAGCTCGACCCAGCTCAGGGAAGGCTGACCATCGACGGCATCGCCGGGTCGCGGACCAACACGTTCCCGAGCCTTGACATCGCCAACGGTGCGCCGTCGGGTGTCGACGCAACCGACCAGGCGGTGATCACATGGTCCGACGACCGCGCCGGCCAGAACCTGGAGCGGGCCTACGTCATCACCTCGACCAACGGCGGCGACTCCTATACGGCACCGGTGAGCGCCAACGACGGCGCCGACCGCGCCAACCAGCCCGCCATCGCGATCTCGCCCGACGGCACGGACGCCTGGCTGGTCTACAACGCCTGGCTGGACCCCTGGCGCAACGATACGACGTCCGTGCGTCGCACCGTCGGAGTTGTTCGGCACGCCGACGTCAGCACCGCAGGCGAGATCGGGCCCTGGACGACTGAACACCGCGGAGCAGTCGGCGACGGCCGTGGATCCAGCGCCAACGGGCTGACTTCGGAGTTCTTCGGCGACTACAACTACGCGGTGGCGACGCGGGAGTTCGGCTCGTTCGTGTGGCAGGACATGCGTGACGGCGCGGTCTGCGCGGCCATCAACGCCTACCGCCAAGCCTTCGTCGATGACGTGCGTGTCGGCGGGGCCGAGCCGATCGTCGGCGACCGACCGCGGAGCCGGGCGCAGGCGGCAGAGCTACCCAATGCCCACTCCACGGCCCTGCGACCCGGACCGAACACCGAGTGTCCGCCCGCGTTCGGCAACTCCTCGATCTACGGCGGTACGTTCAGCGACCCCACACCGTGACGCCGAGGGACAGGTGTCGGTGGGACCGGAGCGGGTGACGGGTCACTCGCCGGGGTAGCGCACCCCGATCTGTGCTCGGACGTCGTCGAGCACCTCCATGATCCGCAGGGTCTCGGCCGCGGGCAGCAGCGGACTCTCGGTGAGACCGGCGTCGACGCAGCGGGCTGCCTCGCACAGCTCGAAGTGCAGGCCATGGGTGCGGTCCTCGGGCTCCCATGAGATGTCGGTCGCAGCGTCGCGGGACACGAAGCGGACCCGTGACGGGGCGTACCAGCTGCTGGCCGGGTTGTCCGGGTCGCCGACCTCGAGCCGACCCGCAGTGCCGTTGATGCTCGCTCGCGTCCACGTGCGTGACGTCATCGTCGCGTGCAGGAGGCCGCGGCCGCCCCGGCTGCCGGTCACGAGGATGCTCTCCTCGGCGTCGACGCCCTCGTCGGTGAGGCGGCCGGTGGCGGTCACGGAGTCGATGCCACCGAGCGCGAAGGACGCGAACGACGTCGGATAGATCCCGAGGTCGAGCAGGGCGCCGCCGGCGAGGGCAGGGTCGGAGAGGCGTTGCGGGCCACCGGGATGGAGCGGCTGGCCGTGGTCGGCGAAGACGGTCTCGACGTCACCGAGCAGGTCGTTCTCGAGGCACTGCCGCACGACGTCGATGCCGGGCAGGAAGCGCGTCCACATGGCCTCCATCGCGAGGAGCCCCTTGGCCTTCGCGGTGTCGAGGATGTCGCGCGCCTCGGCGGCGTTGCGCGCGAAGGCCTTCTCGACGAGGACGTGCTTGCCGGCGTCGAGCGCGAGCCGGGCGTGCGCGTGGTGCTCGGAGTGCGGTGTGGCGACGTAGACGATGTCGACGTCGGGGTCGCCCACCAGCTCTTCATAGGACCCGTATGCCGTGTGCGCACCGAACTCGTCCGCGAAGCCCTGCGCTCGGGTCAGCTCGCGCGAGGCGACGGCCTGGATCACCTGGTCGGTCTCGGCGCGCAGGGCGGTGGCTGTCGAGCGGGCGATCCCGCCGGGGCCGAGGATGCCCCACCGGAGGGTGGGAGCGGTGCGGGGGTCGGGGGTGCGGGGGGCGGGGAGTGTCGTGGTCACGGGTCCATCGTCTCGCAACCGGCGCAGGAGATGCCGTCCGCGCCGCCAACTCCGGTCGGCGGGTCGCCGAGCAAGGGCTGGGGGAGTCGTCGGCTCGGCCAGCTATTTCCGTCACCGTCCACGGCCAGCGGTGAGAGGATGACGCTTCGAGGACGTCAGGGGCACCCCCGAGGGCATGCGCTCTGCGTCCTCGTCTCCACCACGATGTCGAGGAGCACGATGAACCCAGGACTGTGCCTCCGACCCCGGCGCGGGGCAGACCCTCGACGCCGACGAGCACCCGCGCTCGTGGTGGTCGCCATGCTGCTGCTCGCCGGCTGTCAGGACGGTGGCGTCCCCGACGCCGCACCGACGCAGCAGACGACCGAGGGTGGGACCGGACTGACCAACCCCGTGTGGCGCAGCAACTTCCCCGACCCACAGATCGTGAAGGACGAGGACGGCTACGTCGCCTTCGCCACGAATGGCAACGGCATGAATGTCCAGACCCTGACCAGCACGGACCTCGTCGAGTGGAGCCAGGGCTCGGACGCGCTGCCAGAGCTGCCCGCCTGGACCTTCCCGGGCAAGGTGTGGGCTCCCGAGGCGGCCCGCTTCGGCGACTCGTGGGTCATGTACTACACGACCAGGGCGCCCAACCCGGAGATCCAGTGCATCGGGGTGGCTGTCGCGGACGAGCCCGAGGGGCCCTACCTCGACAACCGACCCGGACCGCTGGTCTGCGAGGCGGACCGGGGCGGGTCGATCGACGCCTCGCCGTTCGTCGCCGCGGACGGCAAGGCCTACCTGTACTGGAAGAACGACGGGAACGCCGTCGGTGTCGACACCTGGATCTCCGTCCAGCCGCTGTCACCCGACGGGACGGGCCTCGTCGGCAAGCCACGGCGGCTGCTCAAGCAGGACCTTGCCTGGGAGGGGGAGCTGGTCGAGGCCCCGAGCCTGATGGAGCGCGACGGGACGTTCCACCTCTTCTACTCGGCCAACGACTTCGGTTCCGACCGGTATGCCGTGGGCCACGCGACGTCGTCGTCACCCCTCGGGCCCTTCGTCAAGACCCCCGAACCTGTGCTCGTGAGCACCGAGGCCGCGGCTGGCCCGGGTCACTGCTCTCTCGTCGAGAAGGACGGGAAGGTCTGGATGGTCTACCACGCGTGGGCACCGGACGCGGTCGGCTCGGAGGTGCCGGGCCGGACGATGTGGCTCAGCGAGGTGACCTTCGACGGGAAGTCGGTCCGGGTCGAGCCGCCGGCGACGACAGGTGCACGGCGTCCCTGACCCGCGCCGCGGCACACGCACGATCACCGGTGCCGGCACCGAGACCTTGGGTGACTGTCGGTGGCACGGCATACCGTGGACCCATGCGTCCCACCACTGACCTGAAGCGCACCGTCGCACCGCTCCGGGTCGTCTCCGACTTCGAGCCCGCCGGTGACCAGCCGACGGCCATCAAGGACCTGACCGAGCGGATCAACGCCGGTCAGCAGAACGTCGTGCTCCTCGGCGCCACGGGCACCGGCAAGTCCGCGACCGCGGCCTGGCTCGTCGAGCAGGTGCAGCGGCCGACGCTCGTCATGGCGCCCAACAAGACGCTGGCTGCCCAGCTGGCCAACGAGTTCCGGGAGCTGTTGCCCAACAACGCCGTCGAGTACTTCGTGAGCTACTACGACTACTACCAGCCCGAGGCCTACGTCCCGCAGACGGACACCTACATCGAGAAGGACAGCTCGATCAACGACGAGGTCGAGCGGCTCCGGCACTCGGCGACCAACTCGCTGCTGACGCGTCGCGACGTCATCGTCGTCGCGTCCGTGTCCTGCATCTATGGGCTCGGCACCCCGCAGGAGTACGTCGACAGGATGGTGCAGCTGCGGGTGGGCGACGAGCTCGACCGTGACGACCTCCTGCGAAGGTTCGTGCAGATGCAGTACACCCGCAACGACCTCGCCTTCACCCGCGGGACCTTTCGGGTTCGCGGCGACACGGTCGAGATCATCCCGATGTACGAAGAGCTCGCCGTGCGCATCGAGTTCTTCGGTGACGAGGTCGACAAGATCTACACGCTGCACCCGCTCACCGGCGAGATCGTCCGCGAGGAGACCGAGATGTACGTCTTCCCGGCGTCGCACTACGTCGCCGGCCCGGACCGCATGGAGCGCGCCATCGCGGGGATCGAGCACGAGCTCGAGGAGCAGCTGAAGACGTTCGAGAGCCAGGGCAAGCTGCTCGAGGCCCAACGGCTCCGTATGCGCACGACCTATGACATCGAGATGATGCGTCAGGTGGGGTCGTGCTCGGGGATCGAGAACTACTCGATGCACCTCGACGGGCGCACCGCGGGCTCGGCGCCCAACTGCCTGCTCGACTACTTCCCCGAGGACTTCCTCCTCGTCCTCGACGAGTCGCACGTGACGGTGCCGCAGATCGGGGCGATGTACGAAGGCGACGCGTCGCGCAAGCGCACCCTGGTCGACCACGGCTTCCGGTTGCCGTCGGCGATGGACAACCGCCCGCTCAAGTGGGAGGAGTTCCTCGAGCGCATCGGCCAGACCGTCTACCTGTCGGCGACTCCGGGCAACTACGAGATGGCGCAGGCCGACGGGGTCGTCGAGCAGATCATCCGCCCGACCGGCCTCATCGACCCCGAGATCGTGCTCAAGCCGACCAAGGGGCAGATCGACGACCTGCTGCACGAGATCAACCAACGGGCAGCGCGCAACGAGCGGGTGCTCGTCACGACGCTGACCAAGAAGATGGCCGAGGACCTCACCGACTACCTCCTGGACAAGGGCGTGCGGGTCCGCTACCTGCACTCCGACATCGACACCCTGCGCCGGGTCGAGCTGCTGCGGGAGCTGCGGATGGGGGAGTACGACGTCCTCGTCGGCATCAACCTGCTCCGTGAGGGACTCGACCTCCCCGAGGTGTCGCTCGTGTCGATCCTCGACGCCGACAAGGAGGGCTTCCTCCGGTCGGCGCGCTCCCTGATCCAGACCATCGGTCGTGCCGCCCGAAACGTCTCAGGGCAGGTCCACATGTATGCCGACAAGGTCACCCCGTCGATGCAGGAGGCAGTCGACGAGACGAGCCGTCGGCGCGCGAAGCAGGTCGCCTACAACCTCGAGCGGGGCGTCGACCCCCAGCCCCTGCGCAAGAAGATCGCCGACATCACCGACCTGCTCGAGCGCGAGGACGCCGACACCGAGGCGCTGCTCGGCTCTGGTCGGGCCCGGTCGCGCGGGAAGAGCGACGGTGGCCGGGGTGGTCGCGGAGCGCTGGCCGCCGACGCCGTCACCGTGGGAGCCGGTCGACTCGAGAACATCGCCGCCGGTGACCTGGCCAACCTCATCCAGGAGCTCACCACGCAGATGCACCAGGCTGCGGGTGACCTGCACTTCGAGCTGGCCGCGCGGCTGCGCGACGAGGTGGGGGACCTCAAGAAGGAGCTCCGGCAGATGAGCGAAGGCACGAGGTGACCTCCACAGACCTGACGGGCGAGCGCGCATGACGCCCGAGGAGGTCACTGCCTACGCGTTGGCCAAGCCGGGCGCGTGGGCCGACCAGCCGTGGGAGGGGGACGACGTCGCCAAGGTCGGCGACAAGATCTTCGCCTTCCTCGGTGGACTGGGTGCGGCGGACGGCCCACGGGTGGGCGTCAAGCTGGGGTCGCGCGCCGAGGCCGATGAGTGGATCGCGGAGTTCCCCGACGACGCGAGCGTGTCGCCCTACATCGGACGCCACGGGTGGAACACGCTGGCGATCGGCGGAGCGATCCCCGACGACGCGCTGCGCGAGGCGATCGACACCTCGTACGACCTCGTCGTCGCCAAGCTGCCGCGGGGTCAGCGACCGGCGAGCTCGTCGAGCAGCTCCAGCTGACGCGTCCAGGCGCTCGAGTCCACGTCGATGACGACGAAGTGGTCCCCGTCCACCTCGCTCGCCGTGGCGTCGGCGCCCGCACGAGCTGCCGCTGCGACGTAGTCCGTGGACTGGCTCAGCGGCACGGTCTCGTCGTTGCGACCGTGGATGCACCGCACGGGGACTTCGAGGGGGATCTGCTGCTGGGGATCGTAGGGACGGTCGGCGTCGGTCGGCACGTGCCCCAGCAGCGCGGCGGCGGCCTCACCACCGAGGCCTGCGTCATGTGCTGACCTCAGGTCGAGCACCCCGGCCTGCGAGACGGCTCCGGTGACATGGACCTTCGCGCGCTGCCACTGCGTCTGGTGCTGTCGTCCCGCTGCCCAGACCGCGAGGTGTCCGCCGGCGGAGTGGCCGAGCGTCAGGGTCGTGGTCGTGTCGACGTCCTCGATCTCGGCGAGACGGTCGATGGCGGTGTGGACGTCGTCGAACGTCGCCGGCGCGCCCCCACCGTTGCCCACCCGGCGGTACTCGATGTTCCAGGCGGTCCAGCCACGCTCCGCGAGCGAGGCGGCGAGCGGTCGGCCGAGCTCGAGGTCGTACTCCGCCTTCCAGAAGCCGCCGTGGATCACCACGACGACGCCCTTGCTCGTGCCCGTCGGCCTGGTCAGCTCACCGAACTGGCTCGGGTCGTCGCCGTAGGTGATCCGCATCGGTTGGTCCTCTTCGTCGGTGCTGGGGGAGTCGGAGGGCCCACACGCCGTCAGGGAAAGGCCGGCCGCTGCCGCGATCAGGGTTCTCCGGGTGGGCACCCACGCAGCGTATGCCGCCACATCGTCACTGGCCGTCGCAGGCAAGTGCCGGTTCGCCGCAGTCCCATCCGCACTCCGCGCGCAGAGCGCACTGCGTGCTCCCGCCAGCCCCAGCCAGCGGTGAGCCGGCACTTGCCCGCTCCTTGTCGTGTCTCGCCGCGGTCGAACTCCCGCTACGAACGTGTTCGTGCCGGGCGGGACCAGCGGAGGGCGGGCCCACTCCGGTCCGCCGAATTCTCGCTACGAACTTGTTCGTGCCGCGCGTGACCAGCGGAGGGCGGGCCCACTTCGGTGGTCAGGATTCATCTCATGAGCGAAGCCATGCGGAGCGGAGGGCGGGCCCACTCCGGTCCGCCGAATTCTCGCTACGAACTTGTTCGTGCGAGAATCGGCGGAGCGGAGGGGAGTATCCCCAGCGCGGTCTCCTCGTCATCACGGCGGCTCATCGCCCGGGGAGCCGGTCCGTCCACTGGACGGGAGAGACCTCCGGGCCCTTGACCCCACCCCGGAAGGTTCCGCGTTGCACTCCCTCACGACCCTCACGGCGGCGACGCCATCAATGAACGTCGCCACCTGGCAGTGGTTCCTCACCATCGGCATCGCCGCAGCAGTCCTGCTGTTCGACGTCGTGATGATCGCCCGGAACCCACACCGGCCGTCGACCAAGGAACTCACCATCACGCTGTCGTTCTACGTCGGCGCCGCGATCCTCTTCGGCGTCTGGGTGTGGTTGAGCCACGGCAGCCAGCTCGCAGGTGAGTTCTATGCCGGATGGCTGACCGAGTACTCGCTCTCGGTCGACAACCTCTTCATCTTCCTGCTCATCATGGCCAAGTTCGCCGTGCCCGAGAAGTTCCAGCAGACCGCCCTCATGTGGGGCATCATCATCGCGATCGTCCTGCGTGGCATCTTCATCGCCGTGGGTGCGGCGGCCATCAACAACTTCTCCTGGGTCTTCTACATCTTCGGTGCGTTCCTCATCTACACCGCGTTCAAGCTCGCGACCGAGGGTGAGAGCGACGACGAGGAGTACGAGGAGAACCGCTTCATGAAGTGGGTCGAGTCGACGTTCCCTTCGACGAAGGAGTGGAGCACCAAGCTCCTCACCAAGGAGAACGGCAAGCGGGTCCTCACTCCGCTCTTCATCGTCGTGCTGGCACTCGGCACGACCGACCTGCTCTTCGCGCTCGACTCGATCCCGGCGATCTATGGCCTGACCCAGGAGCCTTACCTCGTCCTTACCGCGAACCTCTTCGCCCTCATGGGTCTGCGGCAGCTGTACTTCCTGCTCGGCGGCCTGCTGCAGAAGCTCGTCTACCTCAGCCTGGGACTCTCGGTCCTGCTGGCGTTCATCGGCGTCAAGCTCATCCTGCACGCGCTCCACGAGAACGAGCTGCCGTTCCTCAACGGTGGCGAGCACTTCAACGTGCCGGACATCCCGATCGCGGTCTCGCTCGGCGCGATCGTCGTCATCCTCGGTATCACGACCGTGGCCAGCCTCTGGAAGACGCGACGCGACGAGAAGGCGGAGATCAACGCCTGAGGTGAGCGGGCGGCATACGCCGCCAAAGCGTCTAGGACCCCGTCGACTCGGCGGGGTCCTTGCGCGCTCCGAGGCCGAGCACGATCGCTGAGGCGAGCACGACGAGCGCCATCCCCAGCAGCTGCCACCCGTGCAGGCTCTGACTGAGGATGAGGAGCCCGGCAAGGGCCGCGACCGCTGGCTCGAGGCTGAGGAGGATGCCGAAGACCTGGGTGCTCAGGCGGCGCAGGGCCACGATCTCGAGGGAGTACGGCAGCACAGACGACATCACCGCGATCCCAAGGCCCTTGGCGATGAGCTCGCCGTTCCACTCAGGGACCGACGCCAGCCCGAACGGGAGTGTGACGACCGTGGCCACGACCATGGCGAGCGCCAGCCCCTCGAGCTTCTCGAACTCGGCTCCGGTGCGCCCGCTGAAGATGATGTATGCCGCCCAGAAGGCTCCCGCGGTCGCGGCCAGTCCCAGCCCGGTCAGGTTGAGCTCGGCGAAGGGCACCGACAGCGCCTCCGAGATGAGGAGCACGCCGCCGGCAGCTGCGACGACGGCGAGGAGGTCGACGGCCCGGCGCGACATGGCCGCAGCGAGGAGCAGGGGTCCGAGGAACTCGATGGTCACGGCCACGCCGATGGGCAGGTGCGCCAGCGACCCGTAGAACGTGAAGTTCATCAGCCCGAGTGCGAGGCCGAAGCCGATGACGGTGAGCCACGCCCGTCGAGAGTGCCCTCGCCAGCGCGGCCGCGCGATCCCGAGCAGGATGACGGTGGCGAAGAGCAGGCGCATGACCACCGAACCACCGGCCCCGATCTCGGGGACGAGGGTGGCCGCCAGCGCGCCACCGAACTGCACCGAGACGATGCCTGCGAGGACGAGGATCGGGGCTGGCACGGACTCGAGTCGGGACACCTCGTCAGGCTAGGTCGAGCGCGTCACCAGCCACGGTCACGCCACTCCGTGAGATGCGGCCGCTCGGCACCGAGCGTGGTGTCACCGCCGTGTCCGGGATAGACCCACGTGTCGTCGTCGTAGACGTCGAAGACCCGGGTCGTGACGTCCTCGATGAGGCTGTCGAAGCTCTGGTACTCGTAGCGGGTCGTCGCCCCGACTCCACCGGGGAAGAGCGAGTCTCCGGTGAAGAGATGGGTGTGCCCGGCGGGGTCGCCGTAGGCCAGCGCCACAGAGCCCGGCGTGTGGCCGCGCAGGTGGACGACGTCGAGCTCGCACTGTCCCACCGTGATCCGATCACCCTGTGCCAGAAGCACATCGGGTCGGACCGGGAGGGCTTCGGCGTCGTCGCGCCCGGCATACGTGCGAGGGTGGAACGCCTCGACGAGGTCGGGGAGCGCGCGCACGTGGTCCCAGTGCTGGTGGGTGGTGACGAGGTGCTCGAGGCTGCCGGTGCCTTCGCGGACGAGCGTCCTGAGCCGACCCGGGTCGTCGGCGGCGTCGACGAGCAGCTGCTCCCCGGTGGCGCGACAGGTGAGGAGGTAGGCGTTGTTGGACATCTCCGACACGGCGACCTTGCGGATGACGAGGTGGTCCAGCTCGCGGACCTGGGTCGCGTCGCCCGAGGAGACGTCGCCGGTGTAGCCCGGAGCCTCGGACATGGTCACAGCCCGGCCGTGAGGTCGGGCAGGCTCTCGCCACGCACCCCGGACGGGTCCTGGCGAGCCAGCCAGCGCAGTATGCCGGCGCGCGAGCCGACGATGTCGGCGCCACCGTCGCCGATCGACCAGACATCGCCCTCGTCGCTGCGGAGCGTGAGCGATGGGCAGTCGGGCGCGCCCTGCTGGCGCTTCAGCTCGTTCTCGATGAAGAGGACCTGGAGGTCGCCGGCGAGGTCGTGGAAGCCGAACTGGGTGTCGAGGTCGACGTGGTGGTAGACGACCTCGCGAAGTCGCATGAAGAGCAGCATGCCACCCTTGAACGTGGGCCCCCCGGGAGTGCGCTCGAGGACGAGGTCCCGGTGCTCGGGGGTGAGCCTGCGGAGCGCGGTGGCGAGCGGCGCGGCGGTCGCCTCGACGTCGTCGACCACGACCTCAGCCCCACGACCGACACCGGCGTCGATGTCCCCGTCGCGCGCCTCCGGGGAGGCATACATCGTCTCGCCCGTCCCGTCGACGGCTGCCGCGACGAGCCGGCACAGGGCCTCCGCGTTGCGCGCGACGTGGTTGAGGACATGGTCGCGTGTCCAGCCCTCGCACAGACTGGGCGCCGCGAGGTCGTCGGCGCTGCGGGCGTCGGCGACGAGTCGGGCGGTGTGGTCGTCGATGGCAGCCAGGAGGTCGGTCACGACGTCAGGCTACGCGCGAGCGCCACAGCGTGCCGTCCCCCTGCACATCCGTCGTCACCACCCACACCCCGTCACCGTGGACGACCGCGGACGCGGGCGATCCGACCGGCCCGGCCGCGACGGACCACCGTGATCCGGAGCGGCGCAGGACCGAGCTGCCGCGGTCGGACGGTGCGATGACGAGGACGCCGTCGCCAAGGAGGAGCGGCGCGAGAGCCGTCGCCGACTCCGGGACGACGACATCGGGTATGCCGTCCAGCTGGGTTGCGCTCGTGCCCACCACCTCCCACGTGGCGAGCTTCCCGCCCACCACGCCCGAGACGAGGCATCGGTGCTCCGAGCAGGTGGCCGCGTGGGCCAGGGCGGCGTCGGTGCCTCCCTGGCGGCGGGGGAGGTCGATCCGGGTCCACGGCCCGTCTGCGTCCGGCGAGGTCCAGACGGCGGGGTCGACGCGCACGGAGCCAGGCGCGAGGCGGGTGACCGAGCCCGAGAGCATGAGCCCCTCTCCGGCGGACGTGATGGCGGTGGCGGAGACGAGGAGCTGTGGGGTGCTGCCGAGCGGCGTCCCCGTGGACGTCTGCCGGGCCCATCGCGAGCCCGTGCGCGTCCAGGTCGCGATGTCGAGGCCGGTGCGTTCGCTCTGCCAGGCGCCGAGGATCACGGGTGACCCGGCGGCATACGCCAGGCCGACCAGGTCTCCCGCTCCATAGCTGCCGAAGACCCCGAAGGGCTGCTCCTGCTCGGCGACCGAGTCGGCCGTTCCGGACCAGGTCGTCCAGCGGTAGTTGCCGTGGGCGCCACCTCGAGCACCGGCGACGGCGTCGATGCGCCCGGCACGGGTCGCGACCTGGAACCAGCGCCCTTCGAAGGCGTAGCCGGACCGGGGGGTGAGCCCGAGCTCGCGCCACTGCCCCGACCCTGTCCCCGTCAGCAGGTGGGGTCGCGGTCGTCCTGGCCCGTAGGCACCGACGAGGACGGAGTCGTCGTTGCTGGTGAGGGTGACCGCGGAGAGGTCCGCGGGCAGGGGCACGGGCTCCCACGAGAGCGGGCGAGGGTCCTCGCCGGGCGGCCTCGACGCCTCGGATGGCTCGGACGACGTCACGGCAGGGGCGGGGGTGTCCGCGCTGCACGCGCTCGCGAGCAGACCGGACACCAAGACGACTCCGAGGAGGAGCGGACGCACGCCCACGTCTGTCACTGTAGGGGCGCAAGGGACGTTCGTCAGGGGCTGTCGGTGGCGACACCTAGCATGGGGAGCGTGACTTCTGCTGTGACCCCCGCGCCCGCCCGACGCTCCGGCAGCGCCACCCACGACCGACTCGTCGTCCGTGGTGCGCGTGAGCACAACCTCAAGGACGTGTCGGTCGACCTGCCGCGAGACTCCCTCGTCGTCTTCACCGGCCTGTCGGGGTCGGGCAAGTCGTCGCTGGCGTTCGACACGATCTTCGCCGAGGGCCAGCGCCGCTACGTCGAGTCGCTGTCGGCCTACGCCCGCCAGTTCCTCGGCCAGATGGACAAGCCTGATGTCGACTTCATCGAGGGACTCTCCCCGGCGGTCTCGATCGACCAGAAGTCGACCAACCGCAACCCCCGCTCCACCGTCGGCACGATCACCGAGGTCTACGACTACCTCCGCCTGCTCTTCGCCCGCGCCGGCCGGCCGCACTGCCCGACGTGTGGCGAGCCGATCACCCGGCAGAGCCCGCAGCAGATCGTCGACCAGCTGCTCGAGCTGCCGGAGCGCACCCGCTTCCAGGTCCTCGCGCCCGTGGTCCGCGCGCGCAAGGGCGAGTTCGTCGACCTCTTCGCGGAGCTGCAGTCCAAGGGGTTCGCCCGAGCCCGTGTCGACGGCGAGGTCGTCTCGCTCGCCGAGCCGCCGATCCTCGAGAAGCAGATCAAGCACACCATCGACGTGGTCGTCGACCGGCTCGTGGCCAAGGGCGGTGACGCCTCCTCGAAGCGTCGGCTCACCGACTCCGTCGAGACCGCGCTCGGCCTCGCCGGTGGTGTCGTGCTCATCGAGTTCGTCGACGTGCCCGAGGGTCCCGAGGGCGAGGCGCTGCCGCGCGAGCGCCGCTTCTCCGAGAAGATGGCCTGCCCCAACAACCACCCGCTGGCCATGGACGAGGTCGAGCCGCGCTCCTTCTCGTTCAACTCGCCGTTCGGCGCCTGCACCGTCTGCACAGGCATCGGCACCGAGCTCGAGGTCGACCCCGAGCTCGTCGTCCCCAACGACGACCTCTCCCTGGCCGAGGGTGCCATCGCACCGTGGGCGTCGGGCAGCGGCGCGTCCGAGTACTTCCAGCGGGTCCTCGGAGCCCTCGCCGAGGAGCTGAAGTTCAGCATCGACATGCCTTGGCGGGCCCTGCCCGAGCGGGCCCGCGAGTCGCTGCTGCACGGCCGCAACCACAAGGTCCACGTCAAGTACAGGAACCGCTTCGGGCGTGAGCGCTCCTACACGACCGGCTTCGAGGGTGCGATCCCCTTCGTCAAGCGCCGCCACGCCGAGACCGACTCCGAGTGGAGCCGCGAACGCTACGAGGGCTACATGCGCGAGGTGCCCTGCCCGGCCTGCCGCGGCAGCCGCCTCAAGCCGGAGTCCCTCGCCGTGCTCATCGGGGGCAAGAACATCGCCGACGTCTGTGCGCTGCCGATCTCGGACTCGGCCGGCTTCCTCGAGCACGTCGACTTCACCGTGCGCGAGCGGCAGATCGCCGAGCGCGTCATCAAGGAGATCAACGCGCGGCTCGGCTTCCTCCTCGACGTCGGCCTCGACTACCTCAGTCTCGACCGGCCCTCCGGCACCCTCTCCGGTGGTGAGGCCCAGCGCATCCGCCTTGCCACGCAGATCGGCTCCGGCCTCGTCGGCGTGCTCTACGTCCTCGACGAGCCCAGCATCGGTCTGCACCAGCGTGACAACCACCGGCTCATCGAGACGCTCACGCGGCTGCGCGACCTCGGCAACACTCTCATCGTCGTCGAGCACGACGAGGACACGATCGCCACTGCTGACTGGGTCGTCGACATCGGCCCGGGCGCCGGTGAGCACGGGGGAGAGGTCGTCCACTCCGGCACGGTCGCCGACCTGCTCACCCACGAGACGTCGATCACCGGCAAGTACCTCTCGGGTCGCCTCGAGATCCCACTCCCGGCAGTGCGGCGTCCGCAGGAGCGCGGTCGCGAGGTCACGGTCGTCGGCGCCCGCGAGCACAACCTCCACGACGTCACCGCCAGCTTCCCGCTCGGCAACCTCGTGGCCGTGACGGGGGTCTCCGGCTCGGGCAAGTCCACGCTCGTCAACGACATCCTCTACCACGTGCTCGCCAACAAGCTCAACGGCGCGAGGCACGTCCCCGGGCGGCACAAGACGGTCACGGGGCTGGAGCACCTCGACAAGGTCGTCCACGTCGACCAGGGCCCGATCGGCCGGACGCCGCGGTCCAACCCGGCGACCTACACGGGCGTGTTCGACGTGATCCGCAAGCTCTTCGCCACGACGACCGAGGCCAAGATCCGTGGCTACCAGCCGGGACGCTTCTCCTTCAACGTCAAGGGTGGTCGCTGCGACGCGTGCTCCGGCGACGGCACGATCAAGATCGAGATGAACTTCCTCCCGGACGTCTACGTCCCCTGCGAGGTCTGCCACGGAGCGCGCTACAACCGCGAGACGCTCGAGGTGCACTTCAAGGGCAAGACCATCGCCGACGTCCTCGACATGCCGATCGAGGAGGCCGCCGAGTTCTTCGCGGCCGTTCCGGGGATCGCCCGCCACATGAACACCCTGACGGAGGTGGGCCTGGGCTATGTGCGGCTCGGGCAGCCCGCTCCGACGCTCTCCGGTGGTGAGGCCCAGCGTGTCAAGCTCGCCACCGAGCTGCAGAAGCGGTCGACGGGGCGGACGATCTACGTCCTCGACGAGCCCACGACGGGCCTGCACTTCGAGGACATCCGCAAGCTGCTCGGGGTCCTGCAGGGGCTCGTCGACAAGGGCAACAGCGTCCTGGTCATCGAGCACAACCTCGACGTCATCAAGTGCGCCGACTACATCGTCGACCTCGGTCCCGAGGGTGGCAACAAGGGTGGGTCCATCGTCGCGACCGGCACTCCCGAAGAGGTCGCGGCCCATCCCGACAGCTACACCGGCCAGTTCCTGGCACCGGTGCTGGCCAAGACCTCGCGCACGACGACGCGCCCCACCGCTGCTGCCAGGAAGGCGACGACGAGCGCGACGAAGCCCACGAAGGCTGCGGCCGGGAAGTCGTCCACGACGAAGCCGGCCGCGCGGTCGACGTCGACCAAGGCAGGAGCGGCGAAGGCAGCCACCTCGAAGGCGACAGCCGCGAAGGGCACCTCGAAGGTGACGGCCGCGCAGGCGAAGTCGGCAACGACAAAGAAGACCGCTGCGGCGCGGACGGCCACCAGGAGCCAGACGACCTCGGCGACGTCGTCCACGCGGGCCAGCGTCACCAAACGATCGCCGCGCAAGAGCGCCTAGGCCAGCGGGCGGCATACGCAGCGTTCCGGGTGACCACGCAAGAGGGCCCCGCACCGAATCCGGTGCGGGGCCCTTTCGTGTGGTCGTGCCTCTCAGTCCTCGCCGAGGTAGGCCTTGCGGACGTCGTCGCTCTTGAGGAGCTCGGAGCCCGTGCCCGAGAGGACGATCTTGCCGACCTCCAGGACGTAGCCCTTGGTCGCTCGCTTGAGCGCTGCCTGGGCGTTCTGCTCGACGAGCAGGATCGTCGTGCCCTGCTCCTGCAGCGTCGTCACCGTCGACATCACCGTCTTCATCATGAGCGGCGACAGGCCCATCGAGGGCTCGTCGAGCATGAGCAGCTTGGGGCGACTCATCATCGCCCGACCCATGGCGAGCATCTGCTGCTCACCACCGGAGAACGTGCCGGCCGCCTGGGCCTTGCGCTCGCCGAGGATCGGGAAGAGCTCGTAGGCGGCCCTCAGGTCCTTGTGGACGTCGCCGTCACGTCGAGAGAAGGCGCCGAGCAGGAGGTTCTGCTCGACCGACAGCCGCGGGAAGATCCGACGGCCCTCGGGGGAGTGCGCCAGACCGAGCGTGACGATGTCGTGTGCTGCCGTCTCGTCGATACGCTTGCCCTGGAAGCGGATCGAGCCGCTCAGGGGGCGCAGCAGACCCGAGATGGTGCGCAGGGTGGTCGTCTTCCCGGCGCCGTTGGTGCCGATGAGGGTGACGACCTCGCCCTCGTCGACGCTGAAGCTGATGCCCTTGACGGCCTTGATCTTGCCGTAGGCGACGACGAGGTCCTTGACCTCGAGCATGGGGCTCACAGCTTCTCCTCCGTCGAGTGCGAGGCGCGGTCGGAAGACCCGGCCGGGGCCGAGTCGTCCTCGTCGTCATCGTCGTCGTCTCCGCCACCGATGTAGGCCTCGATGACGCGTGGGTCGGACTGGACCTCACCGGGGGTGCCCTCGACAAGGACCTCACCCCGCACGAGACAGAGCACGCGGTCGCAGAGACCGAAGATGAACCGCATGTCGTGCTCGATGACGACCACGGCGAGACCGCTGTCCCGGATCCGGAAGATGAGGTCGGAGGCCTGCTTGGTCTCCTGCGGGTTCATGCCGGCCGTGGGCTCGTCGAGGAGGATGAGCTTGGGGTCCGTGGCCAGGGCGCGAGCGATCTCCAAGCGACGCTGGTCGCCGTAGGGCATGTTGCGGGCCAGGTGCTCCGCGGATCCACCGAGCCCCACGAACTCGAGGAGCTCCTGGGCCCGCGCCCGGGTCGCCTCCTCCTCGCGCCGGAACTTCGGTCCGCGCAGGATCGAGGTCAACGCCATCGAAGTGGTCCGGCAGTACCGGCCGACCATGACGTTCTCGAGCGCCGTCATGTTGGCGAAGAGGCGGATGTTCTGGAAGGTCCGGGCCATCCCTGCGACGACGACTGCTCGTGGCTTGGGAGGCAGGACCTCGCCGCCCAGCGTCACGACGCCCTCGGTCGGCTTGTAGAGACCGGTGAGGCAGTTGAAGAAGGTCGTCTTCCCGGCGCCGTTGGGACCGATGAGGCCGACGATCTCACCCTCTCGAACCGTCATGTCGACGTCCTTGACCGCGGTGAGGCCACCGAAGCGCATCGTGACACCACGCGCCTCGAGGATCGGAGCGCCGACGGTCGCCGCATGTGCGGGCGGGGGAGTCTCGGTGATGGTCATGCCTTGGCCTCCGCTTCCTCGAGGTGGACTTCTTCGATGCGTTTGGCGAGCTCTTCGTCGTCCTCGTGGAACTCGAGCTTGCGTCGCTGACTCGCGATGAGTCCCTCCGGGCGGAAACGCATCATGAGGACGAGCACCAGTCCGAAGATCAGCAGCCGGTAGTCGGCGATGAAGCGCAGCTTCTCGGGAAGGAGCTTGAGGATCGTGGCTCCGACGATGACGCCGGCCACGGTGCCCATGCCGCCCAGGACGATCGCGGCGAGCAGGAACGCGGACTCGAGGAAGATGTACTGGTCGGGCGTCACCGAGACGTCGTGGTGCGCCTTGACCGTGCCCGCCATGCCAGCGAGGAACGCGCCTCCGGCGAAGGCGAACAGCTTGAGCCCGAAGACGTTGACGCCCATGGCCTCTGCTGCCTTCTCGTCCTCGCGGATCGCGACCCAGCCACGGCCGATCCGGCTGTTGTTGAGGCGGGTGAACACGAGGATGATGATGACGGCGATGAGCAGGAGCAGGAAGTAGTAGTTCGCGAACCTTCCGAGGGTGACGCCCAGGATCGTGTGTGGTTGACCGAAGTCGAACGAGCCGATGGCGAGCTCCGGGATCGCCGGGACGCCGTTGGGGCCGTTGGTGAGGTCCGGGCCGTTCTCGCCGTCGAGGTTGCCCATGGTGAACCGGAAGATCTCACCGAACGCCAAGGTCACGATGGCGAGGTAGTCACCGGACACCCGCAGCGTCGGCGACCCGATGATGAGCCCCAGCAGTGCCGAGAAACACGCACCGACCAGGACGACCACGATGAACGGCGGCTTCCAGTCGATCGTCGCGAACGCCGAGGTCGAGAGCACCGCACCGACATAGGCGCCGGCCCCGAGGAAGGCGATGTAGCCGAGGTCCAGCAGGCCGGCAAGGCCGACGACGATGTTGAGGCCGAGGGCCGTCGCCGCGAAGATCAGCACCTGCGTCGCGATGGACATGTTCTCGTCCGAGCCACCCTGGGTGAACGGGAAGAGGAACGCCACCGCGAAGAAGCCGAGCATGAGCACCGGGCGGTTCTTCTGCGCGATGAGCCCGACCCAGGTGAAGACCCCGGCCTTGGACAGGGACACGGCGACGAACGCGACGAAGAGCAGGAAGAGCGAGAAGCTCCACCCGTCACCGATGTCGAGGGCGTAAGCCGCACCGAAGAGCACGAGTGCCATCAGCGCGATGATCGTGCAGATCTCCAGCCACGACGACGTCTTGGCGAAGAGCGGGTCGCGGTGCTGACGGGAGACGAGCATGAGACCCCCTGCCGCGAGGAGCAGCGCTCCGAGGAGGGAGATCCAACCACCGGGGTTGACGTTGACGAGGCCACCGGACTCGTAGGCGATGGCGCCGATGGCGATGACCATGTAGGTCACGGCCCCGAGGCCGAGGACGCGCACGGCAGCGGCCGTGTCGAGCCACTCGCCAAGTCTCTTCAACGGACCCCTGTGGGCCAGCAGGAACACGAGGGCTGCGACGCCGAGGGCGATCATGCAGATCTGCACGCCACCCGGGTAGCCGTCGATCGAGAGGTCACCGAGCACGTCCTTCGTGAAGCTCCACGAGAGGAACGTGCCGGCGATGAGGATGACGGCGCCAGCGAGCCCGAGGGGCCAGGCAGCGGCGCTGCCGCGGCCGGGAACGCGCTCGAGGAGCGGCACCTTGGCGGCATCGTCGTCGTCGTGGTGGTGCGCGAGGGCGGTCGTCGAGGTGCTCATGCGCGGTCCACCACCCGGGCGCCGAGCAGGCCCTGTGGCCTGAAGACGAGTACGAGAATGAGGAGCACGAACGCCCACACGTCCTTCCATGCCGACCCGCCGAACTGGCCGGGAATGAACTGGGTGGCCATCGACTCGGCGATGCCCAGGGTGAGGCCGCCGACGATCGCACCCTGGATGTTGCCGATGCCGCCGAGCACCGCAGCCGTGAAGGCCTTGAGGCCGGCGAGGAAGCCCATGCGGAAGTCGATGTTGGAGTTGAGCAGGCCCTGGGCGACACCACCCACGGCAGCCAGTGCAGCACCAAGGGCGAAGGCGATGACGATGATGCGGTTGACGTTGATGCCCATCAGCTGAGCCGTGTCAGGGTCCTGCGAGACGGCCTGCATGCCCTGCCCGAGCCTCGTCCGGTTGACGAAGAACCACAGCAGGATGGCGGAGATGACGAGCGCGCCGACGGTGAAGATCGCGGCCCGCTGGATGTTGAGGCCACCGATGGCGAGCGCGGAGCCCGTGACGACGTCGATCTCGGGGAAGGTCAGCTTGCTCTTGGCCCCGGGGTAGAAGAGGCGGATGGCCTCCTGCAGGAACACCGAGATGCCGATGGCGGTGATGAGCGGCGCGAGCCGGGGAGCGTTGCGCAGCGGCCGGTAGGCGACGCGCTCCATGACGACGGCGGTGAGGACGGACACCAGAACGGCGCCCAGCACCATGATCGGCAGGACCCACAGGCCGGTCTGGCCCTTGAAGAGGACACTCCACGTGGCCAGGGCGCCGAACGCCCCGATCATGAAGACCTCGCCGTGGGCGAAGTTGATGAGCTGGACGATGCCGTAGACGACGGTGTAGCCGACGGCGATCAGCGCGTACAGCGACCCGAGGGTCAAGCCGTTCACGATCTGTTGCAGGAACTCGGTCATCGCGGAACCGGCACCTCTCTGTTTGGGGGCTGGCACATTCAAGCAGGGGCGGACACTCGCCCGCCCCTGCTTGGATGAACTACGTCAGCGTGTCGGACTGGTGCCGATCAGCTCACGTTCTCGGACTTGACGGTGGCCCACTTGCCACCCTCGACCTTGTAGCCCGTGATGACCTTGACCTTCGTGTCGCCGAACTCGTCGAACTCGACCTTGCCGGTCACGCCGTCGAACGAGACCTTGCCGACCTCGTCGACCGTGGCCTGGCGAGCGCTCTTGGCGTCAGCAGCGTCCTTGAGGGAGACCTTGAGCGCGTTGATGATGGCGTTCGCCGCGTCGTACGAGTAGCCACCGTAGGCCGCGGACGGCTCGGTGTACTTGGCTGCCTCGTAGTCGGCCAGGAACTTCTTGCCGGCCTCGCTGGCGTCGGTGGGCTCACCGACGGAGGTGGCGAGGTCGCCCGTGGACGTCGAGCCGGCCAGCGCGATGAACTGCGGGTCGAAGATCCCGTCGCCACCCATGAGGGGGACGTTGAGGCCACCGGCCTTCATCTGCTTGGACAGCGGTCCACCCTGCGGGTACTCGCCCCCGTAGAACACGGCGCCGGGCTTGGACGGGGCGACCTTGGAGACGACCGGGGAGTAGTTGGACTCGTCCGGGTTGATCGTCTCGGCGGCCACGACGGTGCCACCGGCGGCCTTGTAGGCCTCGGTGAAGTACTGGACCAGGCCCTGGCCGTACGTCTTCTTGTCGTGGACCGTCGCCACGGTCTTGATCCCCTGGTCGATCAGGAACTTGGCCGCGAAGCCACCCTGCGCGATGTCCGTGGTGCAGGTGCGGAAGAACGTCTTGTAGGGACGCGCGTTGCCGTCGGCGCCACGGGTCAGCGACGGGCCCGTGTTGGCGGGGGAGATCTGGGTGATGTTGGCAGCCGCGAAGACCGGCTGGGTCTGCTGGCTGACACTCGAGTTGAGGTTGCCGACGACGCCGACGACCTGGTCGTCCGACGCGAGCTTGGTCGCGCCGTTCTTGCCGACGTCTGCCTTGCCCTCGTCGTCCACGGCCTCGACCTCGAGGGTCCAGCCGGGGATGGCCTTGGAGTCGTTGGCCTGCTTGACGGCAAGCTCGACCGAGTGCTGGATGCCCTTACCGAGTGCGGACAGGTCACCTGAAAGGGGCGCGATGACGCCGATCTTCGCGACCTTGGCGTCTCCGCCGGTGGTGCCACCGGTGTCTTCGCTCTCTCCGCGGGTGCCGCATCCGGCCAGTGCGATCGAGGCCACCAGCAGCGATGCACCCATGGTCATGACGGAACGCTGAGCCACGTTTCCTCCTGAGACTTCTACTCCCGCGGCGGATCAGCCGAGGAGCTCGCGACGGGTGTGCGAGCACCGCGAACAATAGCCACGGGATGTGCCGATTCCGACCACGTTGACGCAAGTTGTGCCGAGTCGTTACCAAGGGTGACGTGCACACTTATGTGTGCGATCTTCACAGGCGGGCAACAGGAACCATCGTCATACTGGCGCGACATCGTACGAAGCAGCGTACGAACTGACGCCGCAGAACGAGAGGTTGAGGACCATGGCAGAAGCACTGGACACCCACGACGCGACACCAGACACGGATCTGGCACGGCTCTCGTGCTGCGGCCGACGCGAGGCCATGAGAGCAGCGGGCGTGGTCGCGATCGCCGGTGTCGGGCTCACCGCGTGCGGCACGAGCGGCGAGGACGTCGGCGGCGCCGCCAGCGGCGCCGCGTCGGCGGCCTCATCGGCGGCCTCGTCCGCCGCCTCGGGCGCGGCCGGTGCCGTCAAGGACCTCGCCAAGAAGGCCGACATCCCCGTGGGCGGCGGAACGATCGTCGAGTCCGCCAAGGTCGTCATCACCCAGCCGACCGAGGGCGAGTACAAGGCCTTCTCCGCCGTGTGCCCCCACCAGGGCTGCAACGTCACGAGCGTCGAGGACGGGCTCATCAAGTGCTCGTGCCACGGCAGCCAGTTCGACATCGCCACCGGCGCGGTCAAGCAGGGCCCGGCCACGTCGGGCCTGGAGGTCAAGTCCGTGACCGTGGGGGCTGACGGCGTCAACGTGACGTGAGCACACGGCATACCGGACCGGTATGCCGTCCGGGCAGGGCCGTCCCGGGCTGACGGTGCCGCGTCCTAGGGTTGGGGACGTGGCCCACCCGTCGTCGTACCGTCCCCGGCCGGGAGAGATCCCGACCGATCCGGGCGTCTACCGGTTCCGTGACAAGGACGGCCGGGTCATCTACGTCGGCAAGGCCAAGTCCCTGCGTCCCCGCCTGTCCTCCTACTTCCAGGACATCGGGTTGCTGCACCCGCGGACGGCCTCGATGGTCATGGCCGGCGCGAGCGTCGAGTGGACGACGGTCCTGACCGAGGTCGAGGCCCTGCAGCTCGAGTACTCGTGGATCAAGGAGTTCGACCCGCGGTTCAACGTCAAGTACCGCGACGACAAGTCCTATCCCTACCTCGCGGTGACGATGGGTGAGGAGTTCCCGCGGGCGCAGGTGCTGCGGGGGGCGAAGCGCAAGGGCACCCGCTACTTCGGCCCGTACGCCCACGCGTGGGCGATCCGGGAGACGCTCGACCAGGCGCTGCGGGTCTTCCCGATCCGCACGTGCTCCGCCGGGGTCTTCAAGCGCGCCAGCCAGGTCGGCCGCCCCTGCCTGCTCGGCTACATCGACAAGTGCTCCGCCCCCTGCGTCGAGCGCGTCGATGCCGACACCCACCGCCAGATCGCCGAGGACTTCTGCGACTTCATGGCAGGGGAGAGCTCGAAGTTCGTCAAGCGCCTCGAGCGACAGATGCGCGAGGCCTCCGACGCGATGGAGTTCGAGACCGCGGCTCGGCTGCGTGATGACATCGGGGCGCTGCAACGGGTCCTGGAGAAGTCGGCCGTGGTCTTCGGTGACGGCACGGATGCCGACGTGTTCGCCCTCGCCGATGACGAGCTCGAGGTCGCGGTCCAGGTCTTCCACGTCCGGGGCGGCCGCATCCGGGGTCAGCGCGGCTGGGTGGCCGAGAAGGAGTTCGAGACGGTGCCCGAGGTCGTCGGGCACCTCCTGCAGCAGCTCTACGGCGGCGAGGAGGGCGAGGGCGTGCCCCGTGAGGTGCTCGTGCCGGTCATGCCGGACTCCGCGGAGACCCTGGGTGAGTGGCTCTCGGGGCTGCGGGGGAGCCGGGTCGACCTCCGCGTCCCCCAGCGCGGCGACAAGCGCACCCTCATGGAGACCGTCGAACGCAACGCGACCCAGAGCCTGGCCCGGCACAAGGTCGCGCGCGCAGGAGACCTGACGGCGCGCTCGCAGGCCCTCCAGCAGCTCCAGGAGTTCCTCGCCCTCGACGAGTCGCCTCTCCGCATCGAGTGCTACGACATCAGCCACGTGCAGGGAACCCAGGTCGTCGGGTCGATGGTCGTCTTCGAGGACGGGCTCGCCCGCAAGGGGGAGTACCGCCGGTTCATCGTGCGCGGCCAGGAGGGCATCGACGGCGCGGACGGCGCGGACATCCGGGTCGACGACACGGCGGCCATGCACGAGGTCCTCACCCGCCGGTTCCGTCGCTACCTCAAGGACCGTGACCAGCCGCAGGGGCGCGACGAGGAGACCGGGAGGCCGACCCGCTTCGCCTATCCGCCGCAGCTGGTCGTCGTCGACGGTGGCCTGCCGCAGGTCAACGCCGCGGCCCGCGCGATCGAGGACCTCGGCATCGTCGACGTCGCCGTCGTGGGGCTCGCCAAGCGACTCGAGGAGGTGTGGGTGCCCGGGCAGGACTTCCCCGTCGTCCTGCCGCGCACGAGCGAGGGGCTCTACCTGCTCCAGCGACTGCGTGACGAGGCACACCGCTTCGCCATCACCTTCCACCGCCAGCGGCGGAGCAAGGCCATGACGAACTCGGCGCTGGACGGCATACCGGGCCTGGGTGACGTCAAGCAGAAGGCGCTGTTGCGCCACTTCGGCTCGGTGAAACGAATCCGGGCAGCGACCCTGCTCGAACTGGGGGAAGTCAAGGGAATCGGCCATACGCTGGCAGAGACGATCCAGCGCGAGCTGACTGGCGCGCCCACCGAACCCACGGTCAACCTCATGACCGGTGAGGTCATCGACGACGAGAGGGGCAGCGATGCCTGACAGTCCCGTCCCGGAGAGCCAGGAGCCCGCAGCAGCAACGGGTGCCGACTTCGTCATCGTCACCGGCATGAGCGGGGCCGGGCGCTCGACCACCGCCAACGTCATGGAGGACCAGGGCTGGTACGTCGTCGACAACCTCCCGCCACAGCTCCTCGTCTCGATGGCCAAGCTCGGCAACCAGGCACGCGCCGAAGGGCGCGAGATCAAGATCGCCGCCGTCGTCGACGTCCGGAGCCAGCACTTCTTCACCGAGTTCGAGGACGCGGTCCAGCACCTCCGGTCGACGGGCTGGACGCCCCAGCTGCTCTTCCTCGACGCGACCGACGAGGCGCTCGTCCGGCGGTTCGAGTCGGTCCGGCGCCCTCACCCGCTCCAGGGTGACGGCCGTCTCCTCGACGGGATCCAGCACGAGCGCGAGATCCTTCGTGACCTGCGGTCGCGGGCCCAGATCGTCGTCGACACCTCCGGCCTCAACGTGCACCAGCTCGCCCGCAAGATCGCACCACTCTTCGGCAGCGGCGACGGCCCGTCGCTGCGCCTCGCCCTGCTGTCCTTCGGCTTCAAGTACGGCGTGCCGCTGGACGCCGACTTCGTCTTCGACATGCGCTTCCTCCCCAACCCCTTCTGGGTGCCAGAGCTCCGACCCCTCGACGGTCGGGACGAGCAGGTGTCGGCCCACGTCCTCGGTCAGAGCGACGCCGGTGAGTTCCTCGACCGGGTCGTGGGCCTCATGGAGCCCGTGACCCGGGGCTACCACTCCGAGGGTCGGCGCTATGTCACGCTCGCGATCGGCTGCACCGGCGGCAAGCACCGCTCCGTGGCCATGGCCGAGGCCCTGGCGCAGCGACTGCGGTCCGACCGCATCGAGACCTTCCTCGTCCACCGAGATCTGGGGCGCGAGTGAGTCGGCCGGTCGTTGCGGCACTCGGCGGCGGTCACGGGTTGGCGGCGTCACTGGCCGCCCTCCGCTTCGTCACCGACGAGATCACCGCGATCGTCACGGTCGCCGACAACGGTGGGTCGTCGGGGCGGTTGCGGGGAGAGTTCGGCGTCCTCCCACCCGGTGACCTGCGCATGGCGCTGTCCGCGCTGTGCGAGGAGACCGAGTGGGGGCACACCTGGCGCGACGTCCTCCAACACCGTTTCGCCGGCGACGGACCCCTCGGGGGCCACGCTCTCGGCAACCTCCTGATCGTCGCGCTCTGGGAGCTCCACGAGGACCCGGTGGCCGGGCTCGAGCTCGTCGGCCGGCTGCTCAACGCGCGGGGTCGTGTCCTCCCGATGGCGGCAGTTCCTCTCGACATCGAGGCCGACGTGATGGGCGCGCACCCGGAGCAGCCGGACGTGGTCACTCTCGTCCGCGGCCAGGCCCAGGTCGCCACGACCAAGGGCCAGGTGCGCGAGCTGCGGCTCCTCCCGGCCAGCCCGCCGGCATACCCCGAGTCCATCGCGGCCATCCGCGCAGCCGACTGGGTCGTGCTCGGACCGGGATCGTGGTTCACCTCGGTCATGCCCCACCTCCTCGTCCCCGAGCTGGCCGAGGCCCTCTCGGTCACGCGGGCCCGTCGTCTCCTCGTGCTCAACCTCGAGATGGTGACCAACGAGACGGCCGGCTTCAGCGCCATCCACCACGTGGAGTCGTTCGCCGCCCACGCGCCCGGGATCAGGCTCGATGCCGTCCTCGCCGACCCATCGGTCGTCGACGACGAGCAGGCGCTGGCGGCGGCCTGCCGGGCTGTCGGCGCAGAGCTGCACATCCACCGCGTGGCCATCGCCACCTCGCCGACCCAGCACGACCGGCTGCGCCTGGCGGCCGCCCTGCAGGACGTCCTTGGCTCGGGGCGCCGCCCCTGATGCCGCGTGGCAGGATGGCGGGCATGGCAATGACGGCGAAGGTGAAGGACGAACTCAGCCGCCACGAGGTGACCAAGCCCTGTTGCCGCAAGTCAGAGGTGGCCGCGACGCTGCGGTTCGCGGGTGGGCTGCACATCATCGGGGGACGGATCGTCGTCGAGGCAGAGCTCGACACAGCGAACGCAGCGCGTCGGCTGCGTCGAGAGATCCACGAGCTCTACGGGCAGACGCCCGAGATCCTCGTGCTCGCGGCCGGCGGGCTCCGCAAGGGCAGTCGCTATGTGGTGCGCGTCGTCCAGGACGGCGAGGCACTGGCGCGACAGACCGGGCTCATCGACGGTCGGGGTCGACCCGTGCGTGGCCTGCCCCCCAAGGTCGTTTCGGGGTCGGTGTGCGACGCCGAGGCGGCCTGGCGTGGAGCGTTCATCGCCCACGGCTCGCTGACCGAGCCCGGCCGGTCCTCAGCCCTCGAGCTGACCTGCCCCGGACCGGAGGCCGCGCTGGCGCTCGTCGGTGCCGCGCGCCGGCTCGGCATCCAGGCCAAGGCACGCGAGGTCCGAGGCATCGACCGCGTCGTCATCCGAGACGGTGACGCGATCGGTGCGATGCTCACCAGGCTCGGCGCGCATGACGCGGTGATGGCCTGGGAGGAGCGGCGGATGCGACGTGAGGTCCGGGCCACGGCCAACCGGCTTGCCAACTTCGACGACGCCAACCTGCGGCGATCGGCGCGCGCCGCCGTGGCGGCGGGGTCGCGCGTGGGTCGAGCTCTCGAGATCCTAGGCGACGACATCCCCGACCACCTCCGCGAGGCCGGCCAGCTGCGGCTCCAGCACAAGCAGGCCTCGCTCGAGGAGCTCGGCCAGCTGGCCCAGCCGGCGATGACCAAGGACGCCGTCGCCGGACGCATCCGGCGTCTGCTCGCGATGGCCGACAAACGGGCCGAGGACATGGGCCTGCCCGGCACCGACGCGGACCTCACGCCCGACATGCTCGACAGCTGACCCGGGCAGCTCCTCGCGGCCCTCCCACCCACCTTTCCTCTCGCCGCATTATCGGGTGACCCGATAAAGGGGAGCTCCGCCCGGGTTGGCAGGTTGGGTGGAGCGGGACCAAGTCGGGTCGAGCACGGCAGAGGGCCGCTCATCCACAGGGTCCGGCCCGGGCCTGCGTTGTCCACAGCTGCAGACGTCGGTTGTGGCGCACTGCCCTGAGCCCGCACACGCTGGTGCCATGAATGACCTGATCCCCCTCGGGAGGACCGAGTTCGCTCTCTTCACGACCGCCGAGGCGACGAGGCTCGGCCTCGACCGCAAGGCTCTCGCGCGCCTACGTTCCCGTGGCCACATCGAGTCGGTCTGCCGTGGTGTGTATGCCGTCGGCACCAGTGATCTGTCCCCGCAGTCCGCGCATCGTCGGCTCGCGTGCGCCGGCCTCCTCCTCTACCCGGACGCGGCCGTGAGTCATGCTTCGTCGCTCGCCTTGCGTGAGGTTCCGACCTGGCTGGGGCTGCCGGAACGGGTGGATCTTATGCGACCTCTGGCGCACGAGATCCTCACCCAGTCCTTCCGCATGCGACCGCGACACGGCACGGTGGATCAGGTCGGTGACCTGCCCGCCTGCGACGTCGCCACCAGCCTCATCCGCTACACGATGGACGCGGGCCCCACGTCGGGCACGATCGCGGCGGACCACGCGCTGCGCCTCGGTCTCGTCGACAGAGACGGGCTCGAAGCGGCATACGCGCAGGTCTCGGGACATCCGCACAGCGGTAGGTGCCAGATGATGCTCACCCTCGCCGACGGGACTCGTGAGTCGGTGGGGGAGTCACGGTTGGGCGTGCTCGCGGTGGCGGCCGGCATACACCTCGTCCCTCAGGTGACCATCCTCGACGAGGACGGGGAGTTCATCGCCAGGGTCGACTTCGTCGTGGAGGGGACCAGGATCGTCGTCGAGTTCGACGGGAGAGTGAAGTACACCGACGGTGGCCCGGACGCCCTCTTCGCGGAGAAGCGGCGAGAGGATCGGCTGCGCCGCCTGGGCTACACCGTGATCCGGGTGAGCTGGGCTGACCTGCAGCATCCGGGCCGGATCGCCGCGTGGATCCGCTCGGCCGTCGCCGCCGCCTGAACCCGTCGATCTGAACGGCCCGGACCGACCCGGCCTCGTCCCGCTTCACCCCAGTTGCCAACTCGGGCGAAGGGCCGCTTTATCGGGTGACCCGATAATGCGGCGGGGGTGCGGAAACGGTTACTCGACCGTACGACGGACCTCTCGCGGGGAGCGTCGGAACCGGCACTAGGGTTGTGACGTACCCCATGGTGACGTGGTCCAGCCCACGCACCCTCCCGATCGGAAGGCAGACTGCTCGTGACTGTCCGCGTTGGCATCAATGGCTTTGGCCGCATCGGCCGCAACTTCTACCGCGCCGTGATCGCGTCCGGCGCCGACATCGAGATCGTCGCCGTCAACGACCTCACCGACAACGCCACGCTGGCCCACCTGCTCAAGTACGACTCGATCCTGGGTCGCTTCGAGGGTGAGGTCACCTCGACCGAGACCGACATCACCGCGAACGGCAAGACGTTCAAGGCCTTCGCCGAGCGCGACCCCTCCCAGCTCCCCTGGGGCGAGGTCGGCGCCGACATCGTCGTCGAGTCCACCGGCATCTTCACCGACGCCGAGAAGGCCAAGGTCCACCTCGAGGGTGGTGCCAAGAAGGTCATCATCTCGGCCCCGGCCAAGAACGAGGACGTCACGATCGTCATGGGCGTCAACGACGGCGACTACGACGCGGCCACGCACAACATCATCTCCAACGCGTCCTGCACGACGAACTGCCTCGGCCCGATGGCCAAGGTGCTCAACGACGAGTTCGGCATCGTCAAGGGCCTCATGACGACGATCCACGCCTACACCCAGGACCAGAACCTGCAGGACGCGCCGCACTCCGACCTGCGCCGGGCGCGCGCTGCTGCCATCAACATCGTGCCGACGTCCACCGGCGCCGCCAAGGCCATCGGCCTCGTCCTCCCCGAGCTCAAGGGCAAGCTCGACGGCTACGCCCTGCGGGTCCCGGTGCCGACCGGCTCGGCCACCGACCTCACCTTCGAGGCCGGTCGCGAGACCACCGTCGAAGAGGTCAACGCCGCGGTCAAGAAGGCCGCCGAGGGTCCGCTCAAGGGCATCCTCGTCTACACCGAGGACCCGATCGTCTCCAAGGACATCGAGACCGACCCGGCGTCGTGCATCTTCGACTCGGGCCTGACCAAGGTCATCGGCAACCAGGTGAAGGTCGTCGGCTGGTACGACAACGAGTGGGGCTACTCCAACCGCCTCGCCGACCTCGTCACTCTCGTCGGCACGTCCCTCTGACCCAGAGCCGACCACCACACCACGGAGCTGTCTGACATGAAGTCGATCGCCGACCTCGGCGACCTGCGAGGCAAGCGCGTCCTCGTCCGGTCCGACCTGAACGTCCCCCTCGAGGGCGCCACGATCACCGATGACGGTCGGATCGTCGCCTCGGTCCCGACGATCGAGGCCTTGTCCGAGGCGGGCGCACGCGTCATCGTGTGCGCCCACCTCGGGCGGCCCAAGGGTGCCCCTGAGGACAAGTACTCCCTGGCCCCCGTCGCCACCCGTCTCGGCGAGCTGCTCGAACACGACGTGACCTTCGCCGACGACACGGTCGGCGAGAGCGCCCGGTCGGCCGTCGATGGCGCCCAGGACGGCGACGTCGTCCTGCTCGAGAACCTCCGCTTCAACGCGGGTGAGACGGCCAAGTCCGCGGAGGAGCGGGCCGAGTTCGCGGGCCAGCTCGCCGGCCTCGCCGACGTCTTCGTCTCCGACGGCTTCGGTGTCGTGCACCGCGAGCAGGCGTCCGTCTTCGACGTCGCACGCCTCCTGCCGTCCGCCGTCGGGGGCCTCGTCGAGACCGAGGTCGAGGTGCTGCGTCGCCTGACGACCGAACCCGAACGCCCGTATGCCGTGGTGCTGGGTGGCGCGAAGGTGTCCGACAAGCTGGCGGTGATCGACAACCTCATCCAGACCGCTGACCGTCTGCTCATCGGCGGCGGCATGGTCTTCACCTTCCTCAAGGCCCAGGGCCACGAGGTCGGCAAGAGCCTGCTCGAACAGGACCAGGTCGAGGCGGTCAAGGGCTACCTCGACCAGGCGCAGCAGCGCGGTGTCGAGATCGTCCTGCCCGTCGACGTCGTCGCCGCCACCGAGTTCTCGGCCGAGGCCGACCACGAGGTCGTCACCATCGACGCCATCCCGGCCGACCGCATGGGGCTCGACATCGGCCCGAGGTCCTCGGAGCTGTTCGCCGAGAAGCTCGCCGACTGCCGGACGGTCTTCTGGAACGGACCGATGGGTGCCTTCGAGATGGAGCCCTACGCGGCGGGCACGGCTGCCCTGGCCAAGGCGCTCGTCGACATCACCTCCGACGGTGCGCTCACCGTCGTCGGTGGCGGTGACTCTGCCGCCGCGGTGCGCCAGCTCGGCTTCAAGGACGACCAGTTCGGCCACATCTCCACCGGCGGGGGTGCCAGCCTCGAGTACCTCGAGGGCAAGGACCTCCCCGGACTCACCGTCCTCGACGAAAGCTGAAGGAACCCCCAGATGGCCAAGGCCACCGCAGCCCAGCGCGTCCCGCTCATGGCGGGCAACTGGAAGATGAACCTCGACCACCTTCAGGCCACCCACCTCGTGCAGAAGCTCGACTGGACCCTGCGCGACGCCAAGCACGACCACAGTGCCGTCGAGGTGGCCGTGCTGCCTCCGTTCACCGACCTCCGCAGTGTCCAGACCCTCGTCGAGGGCGACCGTCTCTCGATCCGGTACGGCGCCCAGGACCTGTCGCAGCACCAGAGCGGCGCCTACACCGGCGAGATCAGCGGGGCCTTCCTCGCCAAGCTCGGCTGCACCTACGTCACCGTGGGACACAGCGAACGGCGGGAGTACCACGCCGAGAGCGACGAGACCGTGAAGACCAAGGTCGCGGCGGCATACGAGAACGGCCTGACGCCGATCTTCTGCGTCGGCGAGGGCCTCGACGTCCGCCAGGCCGGAACGCACGTCGACCACGTCCTCGCCCAGGTGCGCGCCGGCCTCGACGGCCTGCCCGCCGTCAAGGCCGCCAGCATCGTCATCGCCTATGAGCCGGTGTGGGCCATCGGCACCGGGGAGGTCGCCACACCGGCGGACGCGCAGGAGGTGTGTGCCGCCATCCGGACCGCGCTGGCCGAGCTCTACTCCGGCGACCTCGCCGACCGCGTGCGCATCCTCTACGGCGGGTCGGTGAAGTCGGGCAACGTCGCGGCGATCATGGAGCAGGGTGACGTCGACGGCGCCCTCGTCGGTGGTGCCTCGATCGACCCGGCCGAGTTCGCAGCGATCTGTCGCTACCGCGACCACCTCAAGACCAGCTGACGCGACAGGTATCCTGTAGCGGCGCCCCATCTGGGCGTGCACTGAACTGACTATCGAAGGAGCACCGTGGACGCGGTCAAAATCGGCCTCCAGGTCCTCCTGGTCCTGGGTGGCCTCTTCCTCACCCTGCTCATCCTGCTCCACAAGGGCAAGGGCGGTGGCCTCTCCGACATGTTCGGCGGAGGCATGTCCACCTCCCTCGGTGGGTCCTCGGTCGCGGAGCGCAACCTCGACCGCATCACGTATGCCGTGGCCATCGTCTGGTTCGTCTGCGTCGTCGGCCTGGGTGTGCTCGACCGGTTCTCCTCCTGAGATTCGCTTCCTGACCCGAGAGAAGGTTGATGTCGATGTCTGGTGGTAACGCGATCCGCGGCAGCCGCGTCGGTGCCGGTCCGATGGGCGAGGCCGAGCGCGGGGACTCAGCCCCCCGGGTGCACGTCTCGTTCTGGTGCACCAACGGTCACGAGACGCGACCGAGCTTCGCGCAGGAGCACGACCTCGAGGTGCCCGAGACCTGGGACTGCCCGCGGTGCGGCCTCCCCGCCGGCCAGGACAAGGACAACCCGCCGGCCCCGGTCAAGGTCGAGCCCTACAAGACCCATCTCGCCTACGTGAAGGAGCGCCGTTCTGACAAGGACGGCGAAGCGATCCTCGACGAGGCGCTCGGGTCGTTGCGACAGCGCGGACTCATCCAATAGGCACACACCTCCGTGTCAGACACCTCAGCCCCGGCCGGAATGGCCGGGGCTGACGTCGTCCGTGGGTCTGTGCAGCGTTCGCCCAGCCTCACAGGTTCGCGGCAGCCTCCGCATCGATGAGCCACAGGGTGCGCTGCTCGCCTTTGACCTGGGCCGCGGAGCTGTAGGCAGGACCGGCGCCCGCGACACCGTTGGCCACGGCCTTGGCCTTGTCGGCGCCGGCGACGACGAACCACACCTCACGGGACCGACGCAGGGCCTCGAAGGTCAGGCTGACGCGGTCCGGGGGCGGCTTGGGGGAGTCGTGCACCGCGACGGCGATGGCGTCCGTGCTCTGCTGGGCGGGGTGTCCCGGGAAGAGCGAGGCGACGTGGCCGTCCGGCCCGACGCCGAGGATCGTGACGTCGAACGCACCCGCGCCGCTCGCGCGGACGAGCTCCCCGTATGCCGTGGCGCTGGCCTCCGCGCTCTCGGACGCATCCGGCCCGAGCACCCGGTGGACTTTCGCCGGGTCGAGGGGGAGGGCGGCCAGCCCGGCCGCGTCGTTCTGGACGTCGTTGCGGTCCTTGTCACCTGCGGGGAGGTAGCGCTCGTCGCCCCACCACAGCTCGACCCGGGACCAGTCCACCGCGGCGCGCGCCGGGAGCGCTGCCATGGACGCCCAGATCGCCGAGCCGAGCGAGCCCCCCGTGAGTGAGACGTGCGCGACGTCCTGGGTGGCGAGGGCGTCGGCGATGGCGGTCACGAGGCGGGCGGCGATGGCGTCGCTCAGCTCCTGGGTGCCGGGATGCACGACGACGTCGACATCGTGGACCTGGCTGAGGTCGTTGGCTCCGGTCATGTGCGATGTCCTCTCAGGATGACTTCTTGCGCTTGGCCCGGGCCTTGTCGAGCTTGCGGGCCGCGGCCTCCTTGACCTGCGCGGGGTCGTCGTCCTTCTTCGGCATGGGCGCGTTGACCATGGCCGCGCTGGCACCGACCTTGGTCTCGCGCCGGATCCGGGCGGCGTCGGCGCGGGCCTCGGCCACGGACGGGCTGAGGCCCTTGCGCTGGGCCTCGCTGGACGTGCGCCGGCTGTGGACGACCGACGCCAGGCTCTCCCGCAGGGCGTCGGCGTAGACCTCGTCCGGGTCGAGCCGGCGGAGCTCGTCGGCAAGGCACTCGGCGTCGCTGCGCGGGGGCAGGGCGATGGTGCGCTCCGGTCGACCCGGCTGCGACAGTGTCGCCGTCGTCCCGTTCTGGGGGCGGACGAGGTCGAGGGGTCCACCGGGTCGGTCGAGGCGGACGCTGATGATGCCCGACCCCTGGCGGGAGGGCACCAGGGTGACCGGGCAGCGCAGCCTCTTCGCGAGCCACCCGGCGAGGAGGGTCGCCGACGGTGAGTCGGACGCGCCCGTGACGGTGACCGAGACCACCGGTTCGAAGGGGGCCTGGTCAAGGGCTGCGGTGAGGAGTGCTCGCCACAGGGTCACGCGAGACCAGGAGAGGTCGGTGTCACCTGGCGAGTAGGTCGCCGCCAGGCGCGCGAGCGGGCCCCTGGGCGCACCCTTGGACCGCGAGACGTCGGTGACCCGTCGCTGGGCCATCTGACCGATGGGGTCGTGGGCCGGGTCCTTGGGCGGCTCCGTGGGCCACCACGCCACGATCGGGGCGTCGGCGAGCAGGAGGGGAGTGACGACCGATCGCCCGTGCGAGGCGAGCGGGCCGTAGAGCCGGAGGACGACGACCTCGCTGGCCCCGGCATCTCCGCCGATCCGGATCTGACCGTCGAGCCGGGCGGCGCCGCGACGGTTGGCGATGACCACCACGATGATGCGGCAGGGGTGCTGGCGGCTCGCGTCGTTGGCGGTCTCGATCGCGGCATCGGCGTCGCTCTCGTCGACGACGACGACCAGCGTGAGCACGCGGGTGAGAGCCATGGACCCGGTGTCGGAGCGCAGCCGGACGAGCCTCTTGGAGATGTCCACCGTCGTCGTGCTGGGCAGGTCGACGATCACGGAAGCCTCCAGGTGCGGCCGTCGCGGCTCATGAGGTCGTCGGCGCTCGGTGGGCCCCACGTGCCGGAGGTGTACTGGTCGATGCGTGCGGTGTTCTTGGCCCAGAACTCCTCGATCGGGTCGAGGATCTCCCAGGAGAGCTCGACCTCCTCATGACGCGGGAAGAGCGGCGGCTCTCCGAGGAGGACGTCGAGGATGAGTCGCTCATAGGCCTCGGGTGAGCTCTCGGTGAAGGCCCGGCCGTAGCCGAAGTCCATCGTCACGTCGCGCACCTCCATCTGGGCGCCGGGCACCTTGGCACCGAAGCGCATGGTCACACCCTCGTCGGGCTGGACCCTGATGACGACGGCGTTCTGGCCGAGCTCCTCGGTGGCGGTGTCGGAGAACGGCAGATGGGGAGCCTTCTTGAAGACGACCGCGATCTCGGTGACCCGCTTGCCCAGGCGCTTGCCGGTGCGCAGGTAGAACGGGACTCCCGCCCAACGGCGGGTGTCGATCTCCAGCTTGACCGCGGCATACGTCTCGGTCGTCGAGCTCTTGCCCACGCCGTCCTCGGCGAGGTAGGAACGGACCTCCTCGCCGCCCTGCCATCCCTTGGCGTACTGCCCGCGTGCGGTCCCCTTGTCGAGGTCCTTGGGCAGCCGGACCGCCGAGAGGACCTTCTCCTTCTCGCTGCGGAGGTGGTCGGCGGCGAACGAGACCGGCTCCTCCATCGCCGTGAGGGCAAGGAGCTGGAGGAGGTGGTTCTGGATGACGTCACGGGCGGCGCCGATGCCGTCGTAGTAGCCGGCGCGGCCGCCGATGCCGATGTCCTCGGCCATCGTGATCTGGACGTGGTCGACGTAGTGGCTGTTCCAGACCGGCTCGAACATCTGGTTGGCGAAGCGCAGGGCGAGGAGGTTCTGGACGGTCTCCTTGCCGAGGTAGTGGTCGATCCGGAAGACCGAGTCCGCGGGGAACACGTCAGCGACGATCTCGTTGAGCTCGCGGGCGCTCTTGAGGTCATGCCCGAACGGCTTCTCGATGACCACGCGCCGCCACGAGCCGGGAGCTGCCGTGGACAGGCCAGATCGCTTCAGCTGCTCACAGACCGTGGCGAAGAACGACGGGGGGATGGACAGGTAGAAGGCGTGGTTGCCGCCCGTGCCCCGCTGCTCGTCGAGGTCCTTGACCGTCTCGGCGAGGAGGTCGAAGGCCTTGGGGTCGTCGAACGTGCCCGGCACGAACCGGATGCCCTCGGCGAGCGCGCGCCACACGTCCTCCCGGAACGGGGTGCGGGAGCGCTCCTTGACCGACTCGTAGACGATCTTGCCGAAGTCCTGGTCGGCCCAGTCGCGACGAGCGAAACCGATGAGCGAGAAGCCAGGTGGCAGCAGACCACGGTTGGCGAGGTCATAGATCGCCGGCATGAGCTTCTTGGTGGCGAGGTCCCCGGTGACGCCGAACAGCACGAGGCTGCACGGGCCGGCGATGCGGGGCAGCCTCTTGTCGCGCGGATCCCGGAGGGGGTTGTGGGTGGCAGTGATGCGCGCCGGACTCATCAGGCTCCTGGGTTCGAGAGGGCCGACCGCACCTGACCCAGGCCGCGCCCGTGGGAGGTGAGGTGCAGGCGAAGGACGGGTCGGCCGTGCTCGGCGAGGACCTGGGCGTCGCCACCGGCCTGCGCCGCGATGAACTCCCCGAAGGTGAACTCGCGACCCGGGACCGCGAGGTCCTCCTCGGGAGCCGCGGTGACCTGGATGAAGACACCGTTGGCCGGGCCACCCTTGTGGTACTGACCGGTCGAGTGGAGGAAGCGTGGGCCCCACCCGAAGGTCACCGGCCGGCCGGTGTGGTCGAAGAGCTCGCGGGCCACCTGCTCGAGGTCGGCGTCCTGCTCGCGGTCGAGGTAGGCCATGACGGCGACATAGCCAGCCTTCTCGTCGAGCTGGGACAGGAGAGCGGACACGGCACCGGGGAGCGTGCGCTCGTCACCGAGCCAGCTCCCGCCCAGGGCGCGTACCTCGACGGAACCGTCGACGAAAGCCGGTTCCTCCTGAGCCGATCCAGCCTGGTCGAGCAGACCTCGGGCAGCCTCCTTGGCGCTCTCGACGTCGGGCTGGTCGAACGGGTTGATCCCGAGCAGTCGACCGGCGATGGCTGTCGCGGCCTCCCAGAGCAGGAGCTGCGCGCCGAGCGTGCCGGCGACCGTGATGACCGATCCACTGTCTCCGAGGTCCTCCTCGGGGACGACATCGGCCGGGCCCGGCGTCTCCGCCGCGATCGAGTCCGGGTGGCGCGGCCTGCCGTCGACGACGGTCGCGACCCCGTCGTCGGTCAGGGCGCTGCTGCCGTCGACGCCCTCGTCATCGTCGTCGCCACCGGTGGCGACCAGGCGCACGACGTTGGCATCGGCGTAGGTGTGCTGAGGGGCCTCGCCGTCGGCGACGACGGGCAGGATGCCGGTGCCGTCCTTGCCGGTGGACTCGGCGATGAGCTGTTCGGCCCATGCGCCGAAGCCGATGTTCTCGGTGCCGGCGTCGACGAGCACGAGCTTGTCGCGCAGCGGCTCGGTGCCGGCCATCGCCGCGGCCAGCCGCAGCGCCGGGTTGCCCTCGTCGTCGGCCGCGAGGAGGTCGGCCACCGCCTCGGCGTCGTCGAGGAGCGCGCCGACGTCGGCACCGGCGAGGCCGGAGGGCACGAGCCCGAAAGCGGTGAGGGCGGAGTAGCGACCGCCCACGTCGGGGTCGGCGTTGATGACGCGGAAGCCGGCCGTGCGGGCCTCGCCGTCGAGGGGGCTGCCCGGGTCGGTGACGACGATGATCCGGCGGGTCGCGTCGACGCCGGCGTCGGTGAAGGCCTGCTCGAAGGCCCGCCGCTGCGAGTCGGTCTCGACGGTCGAGCCCGACTTGGACGAGACGACGACGGCGGTCTTGCGCAGGTCGGTCGAGACGGCCCGACGCACGACGTCGGGGGCCGAGGAGTCGAGGATGACGATGTCGACGCCGGCGGTGGCGCAGATGACCTCCGGGGCGAGCGAGGATCCGCCCATGCCGCAGAGGACGATCCGCGAGACGCCCTCGCCGCGCAGCTCCTCACGCAGGGCGGCGATCTCGCCGAGCAACGGGCGGGAGGAGCGGGGGAGCCCGACCCAGGAGAGCCGCTTGCCCGCCTCATCCTCGGCGGCGTCGCCCCAGAGCGTCGCGTCCTGCGCGAAGAGCTTGCTCGCCACCTGGTCCTTGACCAGCTGCGGGACGTGCCTCGAGATGGCGTCGGCGGCAGCGCCGCGAGCGGTGATCTCCAGGCTGCTCATCGAGAAGCCTTGTCGAGCTCGGACTGCACGCCGTCGAGCAGCTCTCCCCACGACTTCTCGAACTTGTCGACGCCTTCCTTCTCGAGCAGGGCGGTGACCTCGGAGTAGGAGATGCCCAGCCGCTCGAGGGCGTCGAGGACCTCCGCCGCCTCCTCGTACGTGCCCTCGATCGTGTTGCCGGTGACCTCGCCGTGGTCCGCGACGGCGTCGAGCGTCTTCTCCGGCATGGTGTTGACGGTCCCGGGAGCGACGAGCTCGGTGACATACATGGTGTCGGGGTATGCCGGGTCCTTGACGCCCGTGGACGCCCACAGCGGCCGCTGTGGCTTGGCACCGTCGGCCTCGAGGTTCTTCCAGCGCGGTGTCGAGAAGACCTCCTCGTAGGCCTGGTAGGCCAGCCGCGCGTTGGCGATGGCGGCCTTGCCCTTGAGGCTCTTGGCGGTGTCGGCGTGCTCGCCGTCGATGGCATCGAGCCGCTTGTCCACCTCGCTGTCGACCCGGGAGACGAAGAACGAGGCCACGGATGCGATGTGGGCGACATCCTTGCCGCGCTCACGGGCCTGCTCCAGACCCGTGAGGAAGGCGTTCATCACCGCGCGGTAGCGGTCGAGGCTGAAGATGAGGGTGACGTTGACCGAGATGCCCTCGGCCATGACGCGGGTGATCGCCGGAAGGCCCTCGACGGTGGCCGGGATCTTGACGAGGAGGTTGGGGCGGTCGACGAGCTCGCGGAGCTCCTTGGCCTGGGCCACGGTCCCGTCGGTGTCGTGGGCCAGCCGCGGGTCGACCTCGATGGAGACCCGGCCGTCCAGCCCGTCCGTGGCCTCGAAGACGGGCAGGAGGACGTCGCAGGCGTCGCGGACGTCCTGGGTGGTGAGCGCAGTCACGGCCTCGTCGATCGTCTTCTTGTCGGCCGCGAGCTGGGCGACCTGCTCGCTGTAGCTCTCGCCGTCGGAGAGGGCGACCTGGAAGATCGAGGGGTTCGTCGTCACGCCGACGACGCCCTTGGTGTCGATGACCTCCTGGAGGTTGCCCGACGTGAGCCGCTCGCGGCTCAGGTCGTCGAGCCAGATCGAGACGCCGTTGGCGGCGAGGTCCTTGAGTGCGGTGTTGTCAGTCATGAGGGGTCACTTCCCAGCCGTTGCCGCGCTCTTGGCGGCAGGCTTCTTGGTGGTGGGCACGTCCGTGCCGGTGTCCTTGCGGGTGCGGGGAGCGGTCTCGATCGAGCCGACGACCCCGGTGCCGGCCTTGGCGGCCTTGATCGAGTCCTTGGCCGCCCTGACGACGGCCTGGGGCGTGAAGCCGAACTCGGTGAAGAGGGTCGCGGCGTCGGCCGAGGCACCGAAGTGCTCGATGCTGATCGATCGACCAGCATCTCCGACGATGTCTCGCCAGCCCTGTGCCACACCGGCTTCGATGCTCACCCGGGCACGGGTCGCGGGCGGGAGCACCTTGTCGCGGTAGGCCTTGGTCTGGTTGTCGAACCACTCGCGGCACGGCATCGAGACGACGCGGGTGGGGACCCCGGACTTCTCGAGAGCGAGCCGGGCCTCGAGCGCCACGGACACCTCGGAGCCGGTCGCCACGAGGATGACCTCGGGCTTGGCCTTGCCGTCGTCACCGGCGTCGATGAGCACGTAGCCACCCTTGGCGACGTTGTCGGCCTTCGCGTGCGTCTTGCGGTCGATGGTCGGCAGGGCCTGCCGGCTGAGTGCCAGCGCCGCCGTGGTGCCGTTGCGCAGGATCGCGGCCCAGGCGGCGGCCGTCTCGTTGGCATCGGCCGGGCGGACGACGTCGAGCCCGGGCATGGCGCGCAGTGCGGCGAGGTGCTCGATCGGCTGGTGGGTGGGACCGTCCTCGCCGAGGCCGATGGAGTCGTGGGTCCAGACGTAGGTCACCGGCAGCTGCTGGATCGCAGCCAGGCGCACGGCCGGTCGCATGTAGTCCGAGAAGACGAGGAACGTGCCGCCGTAGGGCTTCGTGAGCCCTTCGAGGGCAATCCCGTTGAGGATCATCCCCATCGCGTTCTCGCGGATGCCGAAGTGGAGGGTGCGGCCGTAGGGACCGCCCTTCCAGGCCTGCGTCTGCTTCGACTTCGGGACGAAGGACGGCTCGCCCTCCATGGTCGTGTTGTTGGACTCGGCGAGGTCGGCCGAGCCACCCCACAGCTCGGGCATGACCGGTGCCAGGGCTCCGAGGACCTTGCCCGAGGCGGCGCGGGTGGCGATGCCCTTCTCGTCGGCGGGGAAGGTCGGCAGGGCAGCGTCGAGCCCGTCGGGGAGGTCCCCGGCGACGAGCCGGTCGAGCAGCGTCGCGGCGTCCTTGTTCTTGCGGCGCCACGCGGCATACGTCGTGTTCCACGCCTTGTGCGCGGCCTTGCCGCGTGCCTTGACCTGGCGCGCGTGGGCGAGGACGGCCTTGTCGACCTCGAAGGTCTTCCTGGGGTCGAAGCCGAGCAGCTCCTTGAGGCCGGAGATCTCCTCGTCACCCAGCGCCGAGCCGTGCGACTTGCCCGTGCCCTTCTTGGTGGGTGCCGGCCACGCGATGACCGTGTGCAGGCGGACGAGCGTCGGCCTGGCCGACTTCTTGCTTTTGGTGAGCGCGTCGAGCAGGGCGTCGACGTCCTCGACGTAGTCGGCGCCACCGGCCGGGTCGGTGCTCTGGCGCCAGTCGACGTCGGCGACCTCCCAGCCGTAGGCCTCGTAGCGCTTGGCCACGTCCTCGGAGAAGGAGATGTCGGTGTCGTCCTCGATGGAGATCTGGTTGGCGTCGTAGATCACGGTGAGGTTGCCGAGCTCCTGGTGCCCGGCGAGTGAGCTGGCCTCGGACGCCACACCCTCCATGAGGTCGCCGTCCGAGGCGATGACCCACACGTGGTGGTCGAACGGGCTCTGTCCGGGCTTCGCGTCGGGGTCGAGCAGGCCGCGCTGACGGCGCTGGGCCATGGCCATGCCGACGGCAGAGGCGAGGCCGGAGCCCAGGGGACCGGTCGTGATCTCGACGCCCGGGGTGTGGTGCACCTCGGGGTGGCCCGGGGTCAGCGAACCCCACGTGCGCAGCGCCTTGAGGTCCTTGAGCTCGAGTCCGTAGCCGGAGAGGTAGAGCTGGATGTACTGGGTGAGGCTGGAGTGGCCGCACGAGAGGACGAACCGGTCACGCCCGAGCCAGGTCGGGTCCGACGGGTCGTGCGTCATGACGTTCTGGAAGAGCAGGTATGCCGCAGGCGCCAGGCTCATCGCCGTGCCGGGGTGACCGTTGCCGACCTTCTGCACGGCATCGGCTGCGAGGACACGGACCGTGTCGACGGCCTTGACGTCGAGGTCGTTCCACTTCGCCTTGCGGGCCGTGGGGCGGGCGATCTCGGTGGAGCGAGTGGCGGTCGCTGCGGAGGCGCGGCGGGTCTTGGCCCGGCCTGCCTTCGTCGGGGTGGTGGTCACGTGGAGCCTCTCTGACGTCGAGCAAATGTGATGCAGGTCAAACCATTGATTCCCAGCCTAGACCGCAGCCTGCCGGTGGGAGCGACGGCGTCCGTCCCGGTTAGACTCACGTTGACTTCATCGCCCCACCGCACCGCGAACTACCCCGAAGGACGCCGTGGCAACCGCCCCGATCAGCACCGCCTCGCCGGCCATGCCGGCGACTGGCTGGAAGCGATCGCTGGGCAACTACATCGCCCTGACGAAGCCGCGCATCATCGAGCTGCTGCTCGTGACAACGGTTCCGGTGATGTTCCTCGCGGAGCGCGGGGTCCCCAACCTCTGGCTCGTGTTCGCGACGCTCATCGGCGGCAGCTTGAGTGCCGGCGCAGCCAACACGTTCAACTGTGTCTATGACCGCGACATCGACGCCCTCATGGACCGCACGAAGAACCGGCCGATGGTGACGGGTGAGATCACCCCGAGGGCGGGACTGCTCTTCGGCGTCGCGCTCACTGCTCTGTCGACAGCGTGGTTCGTCGTGTTCGTCAACGTCGCCTCGGCCCTGCTGTCGTTGGCAGCGATCGTCCTGTATGCCGTGCTCTACACGATGATCCTCAAGCGACGGACCTCGCAGAACATCGTCTGGGGTGGCGTCGCCGGGTGCATGCCGACCCTCATCGGCTGGTCCGCGGTGACCGGTTCGGTGGGGTGGCCGGCCGTCATCCTCTTCCTCGTCATCTTCTTCTGGACGCCACCGCACTACTGGCCGCTGTCCATGGCCTTCAGGGACGACTACGCCAACGCCCACGTCCCGATGCTCCCGGTCGAGCGCGGCGCGCTGGCGGTGGCCCGGCAGATCGTGGCGTACAGCTGGGTCATGGTCGCGGTGTCCCTGGCGCTCGTGCCCGTGGCCGACATGGGCTGGATCTATCTCGCCGCCGCCGTCGTCAGCGGTGCCGTGTTCATCGGCGAGGCGCACCGGCTCCTCCACCTCGCCAAGCAGGGGGCGGCCACCAAGGTGCTCAAGCCCATGCGCCTCTTCCACTTCTCGATCACCTACGTGACGCTGCTCTTCCTCGCCGTCGCGATCGACCCGCTGGCCCACCTCGCCATCGGCTGATCCGGCAGGTCACGGCCGGTCCGGTAGGGGCCGACGAAGACGGACAGCGACACGACGGCGTGGAGCGCGGCCATGACGAGGATCGTCTCGCGCACCCCGATCCACGTGCCGAGCCCGCCTGCCACCAGCCCCGCGAGCGGCATCGTCCCGAAGTTGAGGACGGCCGAGGTGGCAGTGGTGCGGCCGAGGAGCTCGGGTGGGGTGTAGCGCACGCGGAACGACGACCTCACGACGTTGGCGCCGACCACACCGATACCGACGAAGAACGCACCCAACGGCAGCAGCACCACGCCGACACCCGGGAAGGCGAGGCCCTCGATGACGGCGACGGGACCGCCGAGGACCTGCAGCCATCTCAGTGCCCCGGCGTTGCCGAGCCAGGCCGTGGTGCGGGCCGCCAGGGTCGCGCCCAGGAGGCCGCCGATCGACCCGAGCGCCATGACGACGCCGACGGCTCCCGGCTCGAGCTCCAGGTCGCGCACCATGAACAGGACCATGAGCGCCCAGAACCCCGTGAGCGCGAAGTTGCTCAGCCCGCCCTGGATGGAGAAGAACCTGAGGTAGGGGTCACGGGCCACGATCGAGATGCCCTCGCGGATCTGTCGGACCATCGGTTGTCGGTCCGGCAGGTCGGGCGCCGGACCGAGCTCCTGGGGGCGCATGCGCGCCAGGCACACCCACGAGGCAAGGAAGCTCACGACGTCGATCACCACGGCATACGCGGCCGAGAAGAGCTGCACGAGAACCCCGCCCAGCCCGGGACCGCCGACCTGCATCGCCGACTCGGTCCCGTAGATGCGCGCATTTGCGCGCTCCAGGTCGGGGCTCGCGACCACCCGCGGGACGAACGCCGTGTAGGCCGTCCGGAAGAAGACGGTGCAGCAGCCCAGTGCCAGCGCGGTCACCACCAGGTGGGGGAGGGTGAGCAGGTCCATGGCCCACGCGAGCGGAACACTGGCGACGGCCAGGGCACCGACGAGGTCGGCGGCCATCATGACGCGGCGGGGGTCGGAGCGGTCCACCCAGGCTCCCGCGACGAGGCCGAGCACGAGCCACGGGAGCCAGATGGCTCCGGCCAGGATGCCCATCCAGAAGGGGCCGGCACCGAACTCGGTCACGGCGATCAACGGGAAGATCACGGTGGTCGTCATCGAGCCGAGGACGCTGATCCCCTCGCCGGCCCACAGCAGCCGGAAGTTGCGGTTGCCGACGAGCGACGGCGGGAGCGCGTCCAGCTCGCTGGTGGTGGTCACGGCTGCGCCGGGAATCCGCGCGAGAACACGAAGACCGGCTCGCGCTCTGCGCCGTCGTCGGGGAGCTCCCGCTGGCTCCACCTCACGAGCACCTCCACGAGCTCCTCGGCGACCTCACGCAGCTCTGCGGGCGTGAGGCGCATCCAGTTCTGGGTCGCGAAGGCGGCGTCGTCCCACTCGGGCACCGTCGCCGCGTTGGCGTTCCACTCCTGGACGCGCTCGAACTGACGCTGCACGGTGAGCGCCTCGGCGGCATACGCAGCCGAGACGGCCGCCGTGTCCGATGCGAAGTCCGCGCGGGACCACCGGGTGCCCGGGTCGACGAGGCGCCACCAGCGCTCTCGCCGGTCCTTGGCGAGCTCGGGGGCCTCCTCGACGAGGCCGGCCTCGCTCAGCACCTTGAGGTGGTGGCTCGCCGAGCCGACGGCCTGACCCGTGCGGGCAGCCAGCGCCGAGGCCGTGGATGGCCCGTCGACCTTGAGGGCGTCCATCATCCGCGAACGGAACGCGTTGGCCATCGCCGACAGGGCCTTGGCATCGGTGATCGTGCGGACGCCGTCGGGGGACCGGCCATCGGGGTTCGTGGGTCTCGTCACACGACCGACGCTAGACCCACAAGCACTCTTGTGCAACTAGTCTTGTGCAATCTTCCGGAGCGAGACGAGGCCGTTGGCCAGGGCCACGACGAGGGTGGCCGCGCCGAGCATGTGCGCCAGGACGAGGACCTCGGGCAGGTCGGTGAGGTACTGGACGTAGCCGATCGCCCCCTGCGCCAGCGTCACCACCAGCACGCCCCGCCAGGCCGCACCGACCGACACCGGCGCGGAGGAGAGCCGGGTCGCCAGCCAGACCGCGACGACGAGGCCGATGAAGAGCATGACGGCGTCGGCGTGCAGCCACGAGATGGTGCGCGGGTCGAACCCGAACCGTGCTGGCGCGTCGGCATCTCCGGAGTGCGGGCCCGACCCGGTGACGACCGTGCCGAGGGTGAGCACGACGGCCGCGACGGCCGTGGTGAGCCAGGCGACGCGGCGCACGAGGGCGGGGACGAGCAGGACTGGTGGGCCGTCGGTCTCGTGCCGGGCGAACCACAGGTATGCCGCGGTGGCCACCAGCCCTGCGGACACGAGGAAATGGGCCGCGACCGTCACGGGATGAAGCTCGGTGAGCACCGTGACACCGCCGAGGACAGCCTGGACGACGACGCCGACCAGCACCGCTGCAGCCGCGACCTTGAGGCGCCGCACCGGCGCCCATCGCCACACGACGACCACGGCGAGGATCGCGATGAGTCCGACGAGACCGGTGAGCGTGCGGTTGCCGAACTCGATGACCTTGTGGATGCCCTCGGCCTGCTCCCGGACGGGAACGTAGGAGCCCGGGACGCACTCGGGCCACGTCGGGCAACCCAGCCCGCTGCCGGTCAGGCGGACGAGACCGCCCGTGACGATGATGGCCACCTGAGCCACGAGGTTGGCCAGGAGGATTCGGTGGTAGCTCTGGGGGAACGGCGTGCTCACCCCATGCAGGGTATGGGAGGAGGCACTGGTGCCCGACGCCCGGCTCCGGCCGGGGGTGCGAGCGAGCCCGACCGCCCCCCGGGGTCCAGGACAGCGGGAGTGTAGGTCCCGTTGCCCCTCTTGACCATTCCCTGACCCGTTCTTGACCGATGGTGTGCAGGGGAGTGGACAAGGTCCGGGTTTGGCAAAGGCTTGGTCAGTTTCGTTGACGCGCACGTCAACCCAGCGGTTGGGTTCGGAGCGCGCCGTAGCCCGTGGCCCACCCGAGCCGCCCGGAGGGGGACGACGCTCTCAAACCCGTGGCCGCCCGTCATCCCGTGCGGTCCGAACCAGAAGAGGTACGACGTGACTCGACGATCCACCGGTGCCATGGTGGTCACCGCCGCCCTGGCCCTCCCTCTCGCCCTCACCATGGGCCTTCCTTCCGCGAACGCCGTTCCCGCGGACACCACAGGGAGCTCCGCTGCCCAGGCCGACCCGGCGGGCGACCACAAGGCGCTCGGCCTGTCCGCTGACGAGAAGCTCGTCGCGACGTCCGTCGTGACCGACAAGGACGGCACGCAGCACATCCGCTACGACCGTACCTTCAAGGGCCTGCGGGTCATCGGGGGCGACCTCGTCCTCGAGAAGTCCAGGAGCGGCGCCAAGAAGGACGTCCACTTCAACGCATCCGGCAAGGCCGCAGTCGCCTCGACGACCCCGAGGAAGAGCGCCGCCGAGGCCTCGTCGGTCGCCATGCAGAACGCCCGCAGGTCGGCCACGGCCAAGGCCGAGGACAGCGAGCTCGTCGTCTGGGCGGGTGGCGCCTCACCTCGCCTCGCCTGGGAGGTCGTCACCGAGGGGATCAAGGCCGACCAGACCCCGTCCCGCCTCCACACGCTCGTCGACGCGGAGAGCGGCGCGATCGTCCACTCCTGGGACGAGGTCAAGCACGGCACCGGCAACTCGCAGTACTCCGGTCAGGTCACGCTCAACTCGATCCAGTCGGGCACGCAGTGGCTCCTCAAGGACTCGATCGGGAACTTCACGACCGACCTCAACGGCGCGACGTCCGGCACGGGCACCCAGTTCACCGACGCCGACAACGTCTGGGGCAACGGGTCGACGACGAGCCGTCAGACCGCCGGAGTCGACGCGCAGTACGGCGCGGAGAAGACCTACGCTTACTTCAACTCCGTCCAGGGCCGAGCTGGCATCTGGAACGACGGCCGCGGTGCACGCAGCCGCGTCCACTACGGCAACGCCTACGCCAACGCCTTCTGGGACGGCACCCAGATGACCTACGGCGACGGCGCCAACAACGCCCGCCCGCTCACGTCCATCGACGTGGCGGCCCACGAGATGAGCCACGGGGTCACCGAGAACACGGCCAACCTCAACTACAGCGGCGACGCCGGCGGGCTCAACGAGGCCTCCTCCGACATCTTCGGTGCAGCCGTGGAGTTCCACGCCAACAACACGACCGACGTCGGCGACTACCTCATCGGCGAGAAGATCAACATCCGTGGCAACGGCACCCCCCTGCGCTACATGGACAAGCCGAGCAGGGACGGTCAGAGCCCGGACTGCTGGTCCACCAACACCAAGAACCTCGACCCGCACTACTCCTCCGGGGCCCTGAACCACTGGTTCTACATGGCCGCCGAGGGCTCGGGTGCCAAGACCATCAACGGCGTCAGCTACGACAGCCCGACCTGTGGCGGCGCTCCCGCCGTCACCGGCGCGGGTCGCACCAACGTCGAGAAGGTCTGGTACCGGACCCTGTCGACCAAGCTCACCTCCGGCAGCACGTATGCCGCCGCCCGCAACGGTGCGATCGCCTCCGCCAAGGAGCTCTACGGAGCGACGAGCCAGACGTGCAAGTCCGTCGAGGCGGCCTTCAACGCGATCGCGGTCCCGGTCGGCACCGAGAAGTGTGACGGCACCACCACCCCGCCGCCCACCGGTGGCAACCTGCTCCAGAACCCGGGCTTCGAGTCCGGTGCGGTGAGCTGGACCGGAACCTCCGGCCCGATCACCAACAACACCGGTCGTCCGGCCCGCACGGGCAGCTGGAAGGCGTGGCTGGGTGGCAACGGGTCGACCTCGACCGAGACGATCCAGCAGAGCGTCGCGATCCCGTCGACGGTGACGGCGGCGACGCTGTCGTTCTGGCTGCGCACCGACACCGCTGAGTCCGGCTCCACGGCCTACGACAGCATGCGGGTCCAGGTCGTCGACGGTGCGAGCACCACGACCCTGGCCACGTACACCAACGTGGGGACGAACGCGACCTACACCCAGAAGTCGTTCAACCTCACGGCATACAAGGGCAAGACGGTCACGGTGAAGTACCTCATGAACGAGGACTCCTCGCTGCAGACGTCGTTCGTCGTCGACGACACGGCACTCGCCACCAGCTAGTCGAGCTCGAGCCGGGTCGGCGCTCCCCACGAGCGCCGACCCGGCTCCTTCGCTGCACTGACAAGGAGAACTTCCATGACCCCACCCATCCGACAGCTTCTCGCCCCGGTGGTCATCGCCTCGCTCGCCACGGCCTCGCTCGTGGCGGCGGCCCCGGCCACCCAGGCTCGGCCGGCAGCCCCCACGGCCGTCGCGGCCAGCCCCGACATCTCGGTCACCAACACCCAGGCGCACCTGAACCAGCTGCAGTCGATCGCCACGGCGAACGGCGGCAACCGCTACACCGGACGCCCCGGCTACGCCGCCTCGATCAGCTACCTGAAGGGCAAGCTCGACGCCGCCGGCTACACGACGACGGTGCAGAACTTCAGCACCTCGGCCGGCATGACGTCCAACCTCATCGCCGAATGGCCGGCCGGCGACGCCAACAACGTCGTCATGCTCGGAGGACACCTCGACTCCGTCTCCAACGGCGCGGGAATCAACGACAACGGTTCCGGCAGCGCCGGGGTGCTCGAGGCCGCCCTTGCGTATGCCGCGAGCGGACAGAGCGCGAAGAGCCGCCTTCGCATCGGGTTCTGGGGGGCCGAGGAGCTCGGCCTGCTGGGCTCGAAGTTCTACATGAACAGCCTGTCGAGCACCGAGAAGAACAAGATCAGGGTCTACCTGAACTTCGACATGATCGGCTCGCCCAACCCCGGCTACTTCGTCTACAACGACAACCCCGTGGGCAACGCCGCCCGTGACGAGCTCACGAGCTGGTACGCCTCCAAGGGCATCCCGTGGGAGTACATCGACGTGCAGGGTCGCAGCGACCATGCGGCCTTCCGGTCGTACGGCATCGCGACGGCCGGCATCTTCAGCGGCGCGGAGACCCTGAAGTCGAGCAGCCAGGCGTCGAAGTGGGGTGGCACGGCCGGCCGCGCGTTCGACCCCTGCTACCACTCCTCGTGCGACAACATCAACAACATCAACCTGACCGCGCTCGACCGTGGTGTCGACGTCATCGGTCACATGCTGTGGCTGTATGCCGCCAAGGACTACGGCACGACGACGCCACCCACGGGGGGCAACCTGCTCAAGAACCCGGGCTTCGAGTCGGGTGCGGTGAGCTGGACCGGGACCTCCGGCCCGATCACCAACAACACCGGTCGTCCGGCCCGCACGGGCAGCTGGAAGGCGTGGCTGGGTGGCAACGGGTCGACCTCGACCGAGACGATCCAGCAGAGCGTCGCGATCCCGTCGACGGTGACGGCGGCGACGCTGTCGTTCTGGTTGCGGACCGACACGGCTGAGTCCGGGTCCACGGCCTACGACACGGTGAAGGTGCAGGTGGTCGACGGCTCGACGACCTCCACCCTCGCGACCTACTCCAACGTCGGCGCCAACGCGACCTACAGCCAGAAGTCCTTCAGCCTCACGGCATACAAGGGCAAGACGGTCACGGTGAAGTACGTCATGAGCGAGGACTCCTCGCTGCAGACGTCGTTCGTCGTCGACGACACCTCGCTCGCCACGAGCTGAGGTTCCACGAACGGCGATGGGCCGGCACGCCTCCGGGTGCCGGCCCATCGTCTTCGGTCCACCTGGCCCCCCGGCTAGTCGGACCAGTGGAACCAGCGGGCGGCAGCCGCACCGGCCACCACCGCCCAGACGACCAGCACGAGCGACTGAGCCAGGGGCCAGTGCCCCTCGACGAGGGCCGACCTCAGACCGTCGCCCAGCGCGCCCGAGGGCAGGAGCCGGGCAAGGCCGCCGAGGGCGTCCGGGAGCCGGTCCGTCGGCAGGAGCACGCCCAGTCCCAGGAGCAGGACCCACGCGAGGTTGGCGAGGGCAAGGACCCCCTCGGCCCGCACGGTGCCGGCCAGGAGCAGACCCAGCGCCAGGAACGCCGCGGCGCCCAGGGCGATCGTGACGAGAGCTGGCGCGACGCCGGAGGCATCGGGTCGCCAACCGAGGGCCGCCGCGATGCCACCGAGGACGACAAGCTGCACGGCGATGACGATGCCGACAGCGGCCAGCTTGCCGGCGAGCAGCCCCTCACGCCCGAGGGGGCTGGCGCCGAGGAAGCGCAGGACGCCGTGTCTCCGGTCGAAGCCGGTGGCGATGGCCTGTCCGGTGAACGCCGTCGACACCACGGCGAGGGCGAACACTCCGGCGGTGGCGAGATCGATGCGCCGCCCCGGTCCGAGGTCGGGCACCTGCGTGAGTGCGAGGGCGACGAGGGCCAGTGCGGGGAGGACGAGTGCGACGAGCAGCTGCTCGCCGTGCCCGAGGATGGTCGCGGTCTCGAAGCGGGCCTGGGCGAGCCATCGCTGCGAGGTCGGGGCGGGCGCTGCTCCGGTCGTCGGCCCTCCCGACGGCGTGCCGTTCGGCGTGCTCATCGACGTGCCCCCGCCGTGAGGGCGAAGTAGCGCTCCTCCAGAGGACGTCCGTCGCACACCTGGTCCAGCGAACCCTCGGCGACGACCCGGCCGGCGCTCATGATGACGACGTGGTCGGCAAGGCGCTCGGCCTCCTCGAAGGAATGGGTCGTGACGACGACAGCCGACTCGCGGGCTGTCTCCGAGATGAGGTCCCAGACCTCGAGGCGGGCGTGTGGGTCCAGGCCCGCCGTGGGCTCGTCGAGGAAGGCGACCTCGGGTCTGCCGACGAGGGCCGCGACGAGGGCGACCCGTTGGCGCTCACCGCCGGAGAGGCGTCGGATCGAGCGGTCCGCTACGCGGTCCAGGTCGAGACGGGTCAGCAGCGCGGCCACGTCGGCGGGGTTCTGGTGCAGCCGGGCCACGTGCCGGAGCAGGCGCCGCGCCGTCGTCGTCACCGGGAGCCCACCGTCCTGGAGCATGACGCCGATCCGGGCACGGTGCTGTGCCGGGGCGCGCCAAGGATCGGTGTCGAGGACCCGGGCGGTGCCGGACGTGGGGCGTTGCAGGCCCTCGAGGCACTCCATCGTCGTCGTCTTGCCGGCGCCGTTGGGTCCGAGGACGGTCGTGACGTGGCCCTGCTCCGCGGACCAGGAGGCCCCATCGACGGCGCGGACGTCGCCGAGGTCGCGATGGAGGGCGACGACTTCGACTGCGGGCACGGCGCACATCCTAGGCTGGGGTGCACTCGACCCAAGGAGCACCATGCCCACCATCGACCGCGAGGCCGCACCGGCCACCGCCGTCGCCGCCCTGCCCGCGCTCGTCGCCGCCCTGGCGGGACGACGTGGTCTGGCGCTCGCGCTCGCCGTCGCCCCGGTCGGGGTCGCGCTCTTCTTCCGGGACCCGGACCGCCGGCCCGAGCACGGGGGGTTCGATGCCGACACGGTGGTCTCGCCCGCGGACGGCAAGGTGATGTTTGCCGGTCCCGGCCAGGACGGTGTGGCACCCGAGGGGGAGTGGCAGCAGGTGAGCATCTTCCTGTCGGCCTTCGACGTCCACATCAACCGGGCGCCCTACGGCGGGCGGCTGCGAGAGGTGACCTACCGTCCGGGCAGGTGGCTTGCGGCATACAAGCACGAGAGCGCGCACCGCAACGAGCGCACCGACCTCGTCATCGAACGCGAGGTCGACGGAGCGACCCGTGTCGTCCACTTCCGTCAGATCGTGGGGCTCATGGCCCGACGGGTCGTCACCCGCGTCTCCGTGGGCGACGAGCTCGCCACCGGCCAGCGCATCGGCCTGATGAAGTTCGGCTCGCGGATGGACGTCTTCGTGCCTCCGGAGGTCGACCTGCTCGTCCGCACCGGGCAGCGCGTCGTGGCCGGCGAGACCGTCATCGCCCGCTGGCCGTCCTCGGACGTGACCGCGTGAGCAACGACCCGGACGGGCGGCGGCGCCGCTTCGACCGCTGGCGGCTGATCTCGCCCAGCGGGGCAGAGGTCGTCTCGCTGCGCCAGCTGAGCAAGCGCGAACGGCTGCGGGTCACGGCACCGACGCTCTTCACCATCGTCAACCTCATGAGCGGACTGTCGTCGGTCCTGCTCGCCTTCCGCGGCGAGTTCACCTGGGCAGCCGTGCTCATCGCCGTGTCGATCATCATGGACATCGCCGACGGAGGGGTGGCCCGGCTCGTCGGGGCGACCTCACCGTTCGGTCTGCAGATGGACTCGCTCGCCGACCTCATCGCCTTCGGCTTCGCGCCGGCCATCCTCGTGCACACCTGGGCCCTGCCCGACTATCCCGTGCTCTCGTGGCTGGCCGCGTTCTTCTGGCTCGGCTGCGCGGCCTTCCGCCTCGCTCGGTTCAACGTGACGGTCGACCCGACCGCGGACAAGCGCTACTTCGTCGGCCTGCCCAGCCCTGCCGCGGCCGCGGTCATCATGGCGACGATCTTCGCCCTCAACCAGCCGAAGGCGGGGGGATACGACGCCTCCCTCATCGTGCCGGTCATCGTCAGCTGCGTCCCGGCCGTGCTCATGGTGACCTCGATCCGGTTCCGGTCCTTCCGCAACCTCCTCGCACCCCACGGGCGGAACGCGTGGATCACGACGGTGCTCGCAGCGGTGGCCATCGTCGTCGGCCTGGTCGTGGAGCCAGGCCTGACCGGCCTCGTGCTGGCCTACGGCTACATCCTCCAGGCACCCCTCGGTGTGGTCACGGCACCGCTGCGCGAACGGCTCCTCGGTCCGGACTCGGTCGCCCCCCGGCGCGAGCGGCTGCCATCGGTCTTCCTTCCGGACACGGACGACGACGACGATGACGATGCGCACCAGGACGACGACGGCGGGCCCCGACGGAAGGTCACGCCCCGCTGATCGAGGAGAAGAAGCGCGACTTGGCCTCCTCGTAGTCCGCTGCCCCAGTGGCTGCCACCTTCAGGGCGTTGTACTGCTCCAGCAGCACCGGCTCGTGGCGGAGGCGCCACCAGGTGCGGCTGAAGCGCAGGTCGTGCTCGGACCCCCGTGGAGTGACGGCGAGGCCGGTGGCCCGGGTGCCGGGGACGTCGAAGACGGCCAGGGTCGCCGCCCACGAGTGGGGACTCGCCACGGGGTAGGCCAGCTCGAGCCGGGCGACGACGTCGCCGAAGTCATGGGGTTCGACCCGCAGGTGCAGGTCGACGTCCCCCTTGGTGAGGGCTCCGGGCACACTGAGGCCGCCGGTGAGCACGAGCTCACCCGGAACGCCCGCCGACGTGAGGGCCACGGCGAAGGTGTCCCGCGTCCGCCGCGCCTCCGGGATCAGGTCGTCGGACAGCACCAGGTTCTCCATCCCTCCAGCAGAGCACGCGCGCCGGCCCTGGTCCGCGGCTAGGGTCGGACCATGCGCCATGGTCTCTCGGTGCCGTGCTTCGGCGCAGGTCTGGACGCCGCCATGGTGGCGGTTTGGGCCCGGGACGCCGAGGACGCGGGGTGGGACGGCTTCTTCCTCTGGGACCACCTGTTCGCCTTCACCGATGGTCCCGTCGACACGATCGACCCGTTCATCGCCCTCACAGCCGCGGCGTGCGCGACTCGCTCGATCCGGCTCGGGACGCTGGTCACCCCCTTGCCCCGCCGCCGGCCGCTGGTGGTCGCACGCCAGAGCGTGACGTTGGACCGGTTGAGCGGTGGCCGGCTGGTGCTGGGGGTGGGCACCGGCTCGGGCCCCTTCGAGTGGGACTTCTGCGGCGAGGAGGCGGACCCGGTCCTGCGCGGCGACATGCTGGACGAGCACCTCGACCTGCTGAGCCGACTGTGGACCGGGCAACCCGTCCGGCACGAGGGGCGCTTCTACACCGTGGCGGGTCCGGACTGGTCCGGCCTCTGCCACCCGCCGCCGCTGCAGCAACCCCGGATACCGGTCTGGGTCGGTGGCTCGTGGCCGGGCACCCGACCCTTCACCCGGGCGGCTCGCTGGGACGGCGTCGTGCCCATGCGCGTGGACGGCTCGTGGTCGGTGGCGGACACCGCTGCCGTGGCCCAGCGGATGCGCTCCCTGCGTGGAACGACGGACTCGCACTTCGACGTGGCCGTGCCCGGCGAGAGCGACCCCACGGACCCGGGCCGCACGGAGCGGTTCGCCGAGCACGCGGATGCCGGGGCCACCTGGTGGGTCGAGGCCATCCACCCGTGGCGCTACGGTGACCCGGACAAGGGCGAGTGGAACCTCGCCGCCATGCACGAGCGGATCGTGGCCGGCCCCTGAGAGGACGAGGTGACGGCATGGGGTCCACCTGCGGACGCTTAGGGTGACCTTCGTTTCCCACCTCCCAGGCAATTACGTAACATTGGTGTTGTGAATATCCCGGCCGCCACTGCGGTGCCTCTGGTCCTCGAGTCGCGCACGCGCGACCGGGTCCTGCAGGCCATCAGTGAGCACGGCCCGGTGACAGCGACGGCGCTGGCGCAGGAGCTGGGACTCACCGTCCCCGCCGTGCGCCGACACCTCGAGAACCTCACCGACTCGGGACTCATCGACGAGCGCGAGGTCGCCGCCACGAGTCGTGGTCGCGGTCGTCCGGCACGGTCCTTCGTCCTCAGCGAGTCAGGGCACCAGGCGCTCGAGTCCGACTACGACCACCTGGCGACCGAGGCCCTGCGCTTCCTCGCCACCGAGGCAGGTCCCGACGCAGTGCGTCGCTTCGCCGAGTCCCGTGTCGCCCTGCTCGAGGAGCGGTATGCCGCGGAGCTGGCCGTTGCGGGCACCGACACCGCCGCCCGGGTCGAGGCCCTCGTCGCCGCACTCACGCGTGACGGTTTCGCCGCGTCCGCCCGCCCCATGGGCGAGGCCCCCGGGGCAGGTCGGGGCGACGGCACGGCTCCCGCCGGACTGTCCGGCATACAGCTCTGTCAGGGTCACTGCCCGGTCCAGCACGCCGCTCGGGAATTTCCACAGTTCTGTGACGCTGAAACGGACGCGTTCTCACGCCTGCTCGGCGTGCACGTCCAAAGACTCGCCACCCTCGCGCACGGAGAGCACGTGTGCACGACGTTCGTCCCCACCAAGTCTGAGCTTTCAACAGGAAGGTCCACGCGATGAGCACCATCGAGGAACTCAACCCCGGCCTCAAGGACATCGGGCGCTATGACTTCGGCTGGGCGGACAGCGACACCGCTGGCACCAACGCCCGTCGTGGGCTCAACGACGAGGTCGTCCTCGACATCTCCCGGCGCAAGAGTGAGCCGCAGTGGATGGAGGACCTCCGCATGAAGTCGCTGCGGCTGTTCCACAAGAAGCCCATGCCGACGTGGGGGAGTGACCTCACCGGTATCGACTTCCAGAACATCAAGTACTTCGTGAAGTCCACCGAGCAGCAGGCGACCTCCTGGGAGGACCTGCCCGAGGACATCAAGAACACCTACGACCGCCTGGGCATCCCCGAGGCCGAGAAGCAGCGTCTCGTCTCCGGTGTCGCCGCTCAGTACGAGTCCGAGGTCGTCTACCACCAGATCCGTGAGGACCTGGAGGAGAAGGGCGTCATCTTCGTCGACACCGACACGGGCCTGCGCGAGCACGAGGACCTCTTCCGCGAGTACTTCGCGAGCGTCATCCCCGCCGGTGACAACAAGTTCGCAGCGCTCAACACGGCCGTGTGGTCGGGTGGCTCGTTCATCTACATCCCGCCGGGCGTGCACGTCGACATCCCGCTGCAGGCCTACTTCCGGATCAACACCGAGAACATGGGCCAGTTCGAGCGCACCCTGATCATCGCCGACGAGGGCTCCTACGTGCACTACGTCGAGGGCTGCACGGCGCCGATCTACCAGTCGGACTCGCTGCACTCCGCCGTCGTCGAGATCATCGTCAAGAAGAACGCCCGCGTCCGCTACACGACGATCCAGAACTGGTCCAACAACGTCTACAACCTCGTCACCAAGCGCGCGACCTGCGCCGAGGGCGCGACGATGGAGTGGATCGATGGCAACATCGGCTCCAAGGTGACGATGAAGTACCCCGCCGTCTTCCTCATGGGCGAGCACGCCAAGGGCGAGACGCTCTCCGTCGCCTTCGCCGGCGAGGGCCAGCACCAGGACGCCGGATCCAAGATGGTCCACGCCGCGCCCAACACCTCGTCGACGATCGTGTCGAAGTCGGTCGCCCGTGGCGGTGGCCGCACGTCCTACCGCGGCCTCGTCCAGATCATGGAGGGCGCGCACGGCTCGAAGAGCAGCGTCGTGTGTGACGCCCTGCTCGTCGACACGATCAGCCGCTCCGACACCTACCCTTACGTGGACATCCGCGAGGACGACGTGACGATGGGCCACGAGGCCACCGTCTCCAAGGTGTCCGAGGACCAAATGTTCTACCTCATGTCCCGAGGCATGTCCGAGACCGAGGCCATGGCGATGATCGTGCGCGGGTTCGTCGAGCCCATCGCCAAGGAGCTCCCCATGGAGTACGCCCTCGAGCTCAACCGCCTCATCGAGCTCCAGATGGAAGGAGCAGTTGGCTAAATGAGCCTTCTGGCCCAGAAGAATCCCGAAGCCCCTGCCGGGCACACCGACTCGGCTGCTGCCTTCGTCCCTGACCAGTCCCGTGCCGAGCGCACGACCTCGTATGCCGTGGCGGACTTCGCGGTTCCGTCCGGTCGCGAGGAGGAGTGGCGCTTCACCCCCGTCGACCGTCTCCAGGCACTCTTCGCCGAGACGGCCGGCACGGCGCTGCGCCGCGAGGAGTTCCTGCCCGACGGCGTGACCGTCTCGACGCTCTCGCGCGAGCAGTGGCAGGGGAGCGGGGCGCCCAAGCCTGCCGACCGCGCTGCTGTGGTCGCCGCGGCCCAGGCCGAGTCGGTCACCGTCCTCGACATCCCCGCGGAGGCCGAGCTGCCCGAGCCAGTGCGCGTCGTCCTCACGGGTGACGGCGGTCTGGCCCACGGGCACACGGTCATCCGCGTCGGTCAGTTCGCCAGGGCCACGGTCGTCCTGCGTCACCAGGGAGACGCCCAGTACTCCGAGCTGCTCTCCGTCGTCGTCGGCGACGGCGCCGACGTCACAGTCGTGACCGTCCAGGAGTGGGCCGACAGCGCCCTGCACCTCGGGCAGCACGACGTCGTCGTCGGCCGTGACGCCAAGGTGCGCCACATCGCGGTCACCCTCGGTGGCGGCATCGTGCGGCTCAACACCAATGCCTCGTATGCCGGTCCCGGCGGTTCCTTCGAAGCGCTCGGCGTCTACTTCGCCGACGCCGGTCAGCACCAGGAGCACCGTCTCTTCGTCGACCACGAGGCGCCGCACTGCCGGTCCAACGTCGAGTACAAGGGCGCGCTCCAGGGCGACAGCGCCCACACGGTCTGGGTCGGTGACGTCCTCATCCGCGCCAGCGCCGAGGGCACCGACACCTACGAGCTCAACCGCAACCTCATCCTCACCGACGGCGCCCGCGCCGACTCGGTGCCCAACCTCGAGATCGAGACGGGTGAGATCGCGGGAGCCGGGCACGCCTCTGCCACAGGCCGATTCGACGACCAGCAGCTGTTCTACCTGCAGGCGCGTGGCATCGACGAGGACACCGCCCGTCGACTCGTCGTGCGCGGCTTCTTCGCCTCGATCGTGGGTCGCATCGGCGTTCCCGAGATCGAGGACCACCTCATGGAGGCGATCGACCGCGAGCTGGAGGCCACGGCGTGAGCGAGGTCAACGAGGTCTCGACCACTGCCGACTTCGTTCGGGTCTGCTCGCTCGACGAGCTCCCGACCGTGGGCGCGGCTGCTGCCGACATCCACGGCCGCACGGTCGCCGTCATCCGCACCGCCGAAGGTGAGGTCCACGCCGTGGACGACACCTGCAGCCACGCCAACGTCTCGCTCTCCGAGGGTGAGCTCGACGGGTGCACGCTCGAGTGCTGGCTCCACGGCTCGCGCTTCGACATCCGCACCGGTGACCCGTCCGGCCCGCCGGCCATCACTCCCATCGCCGTCCACACCGTCAAGATCGAGGGCGACGACGTCTACGTCGCGCTCACCGAGAACTGAAAGCTGAGTGCACACATGTCGACCCTTGTCATCACCGACCTCCACGTCACCGTGGACACCGAGCAGGGCACCAAGGAGATCCTCCGCGGCGTCACCCTGACCATCAACTCCGGCGAGACGCACGCGATCATGGGCCCCAACGGCTCGGGCAAGTCGACCCTCGCCTACTCGATCGCCGGTCACCCGAAGTACACCGTGACCAGCGGCACCGTCACCCTCGACGGTGAGGACGTCCTCGCGATGAGCGTCGACGAGCGCGCCCGGGCCGGACTCTTCCTCGCGATGCAGTACCCCGTCGAGGTCCCCGGCGTGACCGTGAGCAACTTCCTCCGGACCGCCAAGACGGCCATCGACGGCGAGGCCCCCAAGCTCCGCACCTGGGTCAAGGAGCTCAAGCAGTCGATGACCGACCTCAAGATGGACCCGGCCGTCTCGGAGCGCGGGGTCAACGAGGGCTTCTCCGGTGGCGAGAAGAAGCGCCACGAGATCCTCCAGATGGAGCTGCTCAAGCCCAAGATCGCCATCCTCGACGAGACCGACTCAGGTCTCGACGTCGACGCGCTGCGCATCGTCTCGGAGGGCGTCAACCGCGCCAAGCAGACCACCGGCTCCGGCGTCCTTCTCATCACCCACTACACGCGGATCCTGCGCTACATCAAGCCTGACTTCGTCCACGTCTTCGTCGACGGCAAGATCGCCGAGCAGGGTGGCTCCGAGCTGGCCGACCGGCTCGAGGCCGAGGGCTACGACCGCTTCCAGACCGCTCCCGCGGCCATCACGACCGCCTGATTGGGGGCCTTCATGCCTGAGCCGTCGAAGACGCCGTTCACCGACGAGGAGGTCGCCCGGATCCGGGCCGACTTCCCGATCCTCGCGCGCACCGTGCGCGACGGTGCGCCGCTCGTCTACCTCGACTCGGGCGCGACCTCGCACAAGCCGGTCCAGGTGCTCGACGCCGAGCGGGACTTCTACGAACGCCTGAACTCGGCGCCGCACCGCGGGGCGCACGCGCTCTCCGAGGAGGCGACGGCGGCATACGAAGGTGCGCGTGAGCGCGTCGCGGCGTTCATCGGGGCCCAGGCCCATGACGTCGTCTTCACCAAGAACGCGACGGAGGCGCTCAACCTCGTGGCCTACGCGTTCTCGAACTCGCCGCACCCCGGCATCCCCGGCAGCGAGCGGTTCGCGCTGGCGGAGGGCGACGAGGTCCTCGTCACCGAGATGGAGCACCACGCCAACCTCGTGCCGTGGCAGGAGCTGTGCCGCCGCACCGGTGCGACCCTGCGCTGGATCCCCGTCACGGACGGCGGACGGCTCGACCTCAGCACCCTCGACGACCTGATCACCGACCGCACCAAGGTCGTCGCCCTCGTCCACGCGTCCAACGTCCTCGGCACGGTCAACCCGCTCGACGAGGTCGTCACCCGGGCACACCAGGTCGGTGCGGTCGTCGTCCTCGACGCGTGCCAGTCCGTGCCCCACGACGGCGTCGACGTGACCGCTCTGGGTGTCGACTTCCTCGCGTTCTCGGGCCACAAGATGTTCGGGCCCAGCGGCATCGGCGTCCTCTGGGGTCGCGCAGAGCTGCTCGAGGCCATGCCGCCGTTCCTCACGGGCGGCTCGATGATCGAGATGGTCCGGATGGAGGGCAGCACCTATGCGCCTCCGCCGCAACGCTTCGAGGCGGGAGTGCCGATGACGGCGCAGGCCATCGGTCTCGCTGCGGCCGTCGACTACATCGACGCCATCGGCGGTGTTGCCCGAATCCACGCGCACGAGCTGGCCCTCACCGAGCGGCTGCTCGCCGGGCTCGCGACGCGCCCGTGGGTCACCGTGGTCGGCCCGACCGACCTCGAGTCCCGCGGTGGCACGGTCGCCTTCGTCGTCGACGGTGTCCACGCCCACGACGTCGGTCACGTGCTCGACGCGTCCGGTGTCGCCGTCCGCGTCGGTCACCACTGCGCCTGGCCGCTGCACCGCCGCTTCAAGGTGGCGGCGACGACGCGTGCCAGCTTCGCGGCATACAACACCGTCGACGAAGTCGATGTGCTCCTCGAGGCACTCGACCGCGTCCCACAGATCTACGGGGTGGCAAGCTGATGGACCTGTTCCAGGAGCTCATCCTCGAGCACTCGAAGCGCCCGCAGCACGCCGGGCTGCGCGAGCCGTTCGAGGCCGAGGTGCACCACGTCAACCCGACGTGTGGCGACGAGGTCACCATGCGGATCCACGTCGTCGACCCAGCCGACGGCAGTGACCCCATCGTCGAGGACATCTCCTACGACGCCCTGGGGTGCTCGATCAGCATGGCCTCGACGTCGATCCTCGCCGACGAGAGCATCGGTCGCCCGCTGAGCGAGGTCCTCACGACCTACGAGGCGATGAAGGCCATGCTCACGTCCAAGGGTGAGGACCCGGGCGACGAAGAGGTGATCGGCGACGGCATCGCCCTCGCCGGCGTCGGCAAGTACCCCGCACGCGTCAAGTGCGCCCTCCTCGGATGGATGGCATTGACCGACGCGTTGCACCAGAGTGGTCGCGGGACTGTGGTGGCCACTGCATCCGAATCCTTGAAGTCCGTGGAAGGAACGTCATGAGTGAGACCACCAATGCACCGGTCAACGTGGCCGACGTCGAGGAGGCCATGCGCGACGTCGTCGACCCCGAGCTCGGGATCAACGTCGTCGACCTCGGCCTCGTCTACGGCATCACCGTCGACGGCCAGAACCACGCCGTCATCGACATGACCCTCACGTCCGCGGCCTGCCCGCTCACCGACGTCATCGAGGACCAGACGCAGCAGTCGCTCGAGGGCGTGGTGTCCTCCTACCGGGTCAACTGGGTCTGGATGCCGCCGTGGGGCCCCGACAAGATCACCGACGACGGTCGCGACCAGCTGCGCGCCCTGGGCTTCAACATCTAGTGAGCCGCGTCGTGGAGGTCGCGCCCGAGCGGTATGCCGCGTGGCGCGAGCGCTTCGACGTCGCCAATCCCGACGGCCCCCAGCGGGTCGTCGGGATCTCACGTTTCGAGCACCCTCACCTTGCCGTCCTGCTCATCCGACGCGGTGGGTATGCCGTCGCGCACGTCGAGGGGTCGACACTCGTCCTGCACAAGGTCGGGACGCGCCACGTCCAGTCGCGCACGGCGGCCGGTGGGTGGTCGCAGCAACGGTTCGCCCGGCGCCGCGGCAACCAGGCCGACGAGCTCGTCCGGGCCGTGACGGAACACTTCCTGCGGATCGTGCCGGCCGGCATACCCCAGGGCGTGGTCGTCGGTGGGGACAAGACCCTGGTGCGGGAGGTCCTGGAGGACCCGCGACTGGAGTTCCTGGCAGACCTGCCGCGGCGGGAGTTCCACGACATCGGGGACCCGCGAAGGGCGGTGCTCGACGAGGTCGTGCGCCGGGCGCGCGCGGTCGAGGTCCGCATCGACGACGGTCCGTGACGTCACCTGTCGCGTGAGTCGGGCCATGATGGGGAGATGGCCACCTACAGCGTGAACAAGGCCGCGGTGAAGCACTGTCGCGAGCTCATCAAGTCCGGCAAGGTCGTCCTCGACAGCGAGTGGGGTGATGTCCAGCCCGATGCCGAGGCGCAGAACGCGTTCCTCGACAAGCACGACTGGAAGGCATACGGGGCGTGGCACCTCGGGCTGACCGAGGGGCCGGGGGAGGAGACGAAGGCGCGGTACGCGTTCGGGTTCGGTGACTTCAGCAAGGTCCACCGGAGCGCGCTCATCGCGTCCGTCTTCCGGGCGTCGCAGTGGCGCCACAAGGAGGTCGAGCTTGCGGCGCACCGGCTGTTGCAGGAGCTGGACAAGGCTCACCCCGGGCCGGAGTGAACGACGACGGGGCGCCGTGCGCCTCCAGCTGTCAGACGTCGGTCAGGAGACCGAGCCGACGTTGAAGGTGTTGCACTTGTTGAGGTCGCCGGTCTTGTACCCCTGGAGGAACCAACGCTGCCGCGCCTCGGCGCTGCCGTGGGTCCAGGCCTCGGGATTGACCTGACCCTGTGTCTTCTGCTGGATGCGGTCGTCACCGACGGCCGCGGCCGCAGACAGGGCGCTCTTGATGTCGGCCTCGGTGAGCGGCTTGAGGAAGGGTTCGCCTCCGGGACCATCGGTCGTCGAGGCAGCCTGGGCCCAGACACCTGCGAGGCAGTCGGCCATCAGCTCGATGCGCACGGCACCGCTGTTGGCACCCTGAGGGTCCTGCTGTGCCCGTCCGAGCAGGCCGAGCTGGTCCTGGAGGGCGTGGCCGTACTCGTGGGCCACGACGTACTCCTGCGCGAGCGCGCCACCGTCGGAACCGAACTGCTGCTCGAGGACTGCGAAGAAGTCGGCGTCGATGAAGATCCGCTGGTCGAGCGGGCAGTAGAACGGACCGACCTGGTTGCTGGCGGTGCCGCACTGTGACTGTGTCGACCCCTTGTAGAGCACGGTCTTGGCCGGCTGCCACTGCTTCTGGTAGCGGGGGAGCTCGGCTGTCCAGAAGGCGTTGAGCGAGTTCACCGTGCCGATGACGCGGCACTCGACGTCGGCGTTGGCGTCGGCGCCGGTCTTGCACCGCTCGAAGGCCTCGCCGCTGGTGCTCGTGCCGTCGACCTGCTCCTGGCTGGTGCCGGCCGATCCGCCACCGGTGGGCAGGTCGGAGGGGTTGATGCCGAAGATCAGGCCGATGATGAGCAGGATGATGCCGCCGAGCCCGCCACCCACGGCGATGCCACCCGGGCCACCTCCGCCGCCTCCGGACTCCACCTGCGAGGTGTCGAGACCGACACCGTCGTTGAAGCTCATCCAAGGCCTCCCATGCATCGCGTTTTCCGTGCGGAGCACGGCCCACCTAGACTAAACGTCTGAAGGCCCGCGGTGTGTCAGCGGTGCGCCTGCTCATCCACCTCAGTTCCCCCGACGAAGGACTTCCCTGTGCTCACTGCCGCCGCGATCGAGCTGCGCGCGGGGTCCCGACTCCTCCTGGACGACGTGAGCTTCCGGGTCGCTGCGGGTGACCGGATCGGCCTCGTGGGCCGCAACGGCGCGGGCAAGACGACGTTGACCAAGGTGCTGGCGGGTGCCGGGCAGGCCGCGGCCGGCACGGTGCAGAGCACCGGCGAGGTCGGCTACCTGCCGCAGGACCCGCGCACCGGCGACCTCCACGTCACCGGGCGCGACCGCATCCTCTCCGCGCGTGGGCTCGACCGCATCGTGCGCGAGCTGCGTGCGGCCGAGGTGGCCATGGGCGAGCAGAGCGGAGAGAAGCTCGAGCAGGCCATGCGCCGGTACGGCCGCCTCGAGGGCGAGTTCCATGCCGCGGGCGGGTATGCCGCGGAGTCCGAGGCTGCGTCGATCGCCTCGGCGCTGGCGCTCGAGGAGCGCCACCTCGACCAGACGCTCGCGACGTTGTCCGGTGGCCAACGCCGCCGCATCGAGCTGTCCCGCATCCTCTTCTCCGGGGCCGAGACGTTGTTGCTCGACGAGCCGACCAACCACCTCGACGCGGACTCCATCGTCTGGCTGCGTGACCACCTCAAGAGCTACAAGGGCGGGCTCATCGTCATCTCGCACGACGTCGACCTCCTCGAGGCCGTCGTCAACAAGGTCTTCCACCTCGACGCCAACCGCGCCGAGCTCGACATCTACAACCTCGGCTGGAAGGCCTACCTCCAGCAGCGCGAGACCGACGAGCGCCGTCGCAAGCGCGAGCGGGCCAACGCGGAGAAGAAGGCCGGCGTCCTCATGGCCCAGGCCGACAAGATGCGCGCCAAGGCCACCAAGACGGTGGCTGCCCAGAACATGGCCCGTCGGGCCGAGCGCCTGCTGTCGGGGCTCGAGACCGAGCGCGTGCACGACCGCGTGGCCAAGCTGCGCTTCCCCGACCCCTCGCCGTGCGGCAAGACCCCGCTGCGAGCGAGCGGACTGTCGCGCTCCTACGGCTCGCTCGAGATCTTCACCGACGTCGACCTGGCCATCGACCGAGGGTCGCGAGTGGTCGTGCTCGGTCTCAACGGTGCAGGCAAGACCACCCTCCTGCGGATGCTCGCCGGGGTCGACGCACCCGACACGGGTCAGGTCGAGCCGGGTCACGGCCTCAAGATCGGCTACTACGCGCAGGAGCACGAGAACCTCGACGTCGACCGGACGGTGCTCGACAACATGAAGTCGGCCGCACCGGAGCTCGGTGAGACGGACGTGCGCAAGACGCTCGGCTCGTTCCTCTTCACCGGCGACGACGTCGACAAGCCCGCGGGGGTGCTGTCGGGAGGCGAGAAGACCCGGCTCTCGCTGGCCCTGCTCGTCGTGTCGTCGGCCAACGTCCTCCTCCTCGACGAGCCCACCAACAACCTCGACCCGGCATCACGCGCCGAGATCCTCGGGGCCCTCAAGACCTACAAGGGCGCAGTCGTCCTCGTCACCCACGACGAGGGAGCTGTGGACGCCCTGGAGCCCGAGCGGATCCTCCTGCTCCCTGACGGCGTCGAGGACCTGTGGGGTCCCGACTACAAGGACCTCGTCAACCTCGCCTGATCCTGTGCGGGCACCGCGATGTCGGTGCCGAGTCCTAGGGTCGAGGGTGCTCACCCGGGCGTCCTCGGAATGTGGGCGCCCCAGTGCGGGTTTGACCTCAAGCGCACCTGAGGACTGAGGATCCATCACATGAACACGAACCACGACGTCGGGAACACCGCATCATGAGCATGGCCGGTTGGCAGGCGATCCAGAGCCTGAGCAAGGACGCGAGCGTCACGTCCAGGGAGCTCGCGCCCGGGACGGCTCGGCGCGTGCTGTCCTATGCACGGCCCTATCGGCGGATCATCGTCGCGTTCCTGCTCCTCGTGGTGGTCGACGCGCTGCTCATCGTCTCCACGCCGCTGATCCTCAAGAGCCTCATCGACGACGGGATCATCCCCCAGGACTCGGGGCTCGTCGTCCGGCTCGCCCTCCTGGTCGCTGCCCTCGCCGTCGTCAGTGCGGTCGTCACCCTGCTGTCGCGATGGCTCTCGGCGCGCATCGGCGAGGGACTCATCGTCGACCTGCGCACACAGGTCTTCTCCCACGTCCTGCGCCAGCCCATCGCCTTCTTCACCCGCGCCCAGACGGGTGCGCTCGTGTCGCGGCTCAACAACGACGTCATCGGCGCCCAGCAGGCCTTCACGTCGGTGCTCTCGAGCGTGGTGAGCAACGCCGTCTCGCTCGTCCTCATCATCGGTGTGATGGGACTGCTCTCGTGGGAGCTCACCCTCGCCTCGCTCGTCCTCGTCCCGCTCTTCCTCATCCCGGCGCGCACCATGGGCGGACGCCTGGCCGGTCTGGCTCACGACCAGATGGGGCTCAACGCCGACCTGGGCACCCGCATGACCGAGCGCTTCAACGTCGCAGGTGCGCTCCTGGTCAAGATCTACGGCAACCCGGTCGTCGAGAACCGTGAGTACTCCCAGAGGGCCCGCAGCGTCCGCGACGTCGGGGTGCGCATCGCCGTCAACCGGTCGGTCTTCTTCGTCGGGCTCACCCTCGTCGCGGCGCTGGCGACGGCGCTCGTCTACGGGTTCGGTGGGGTCATGGCGGTGAGCGGCTCGATCTCGGTCGGCACGCTGCTCGCCCTGACCGCCCTGCTCGCCCGTCTCTATGGTCCGTTGACGACGATCTCCAACGCCCGGGTGGACGTCATGACGGCGCTCGTGTCCTTCGAGCGCGTCTTCGAGATCATCGACCTGGAGCCGTTGGTGGCCGAGGCGCCCGATGCCACCGCGATCCCGGACGGGCCGGTCCGTCTGGACCTCGACCACGTCGGGTTCTCCTACCCGGCCGCCAGCGATGTCTCCCTCCGCTCCCTCGAGTCGGAGGCCAGCGGAGACCGCGAGGCCGGCTCGGTCGTCCTCGAGGACATCGACGCGACGATCGAGCCCGGCCAGCTCGTGGCGCTCGTCGGTCCGAGCGGCGCCGGCAAGTCGACCCTGACCGCCCTCGTCGCTCGCCTCTACGACCCCACGAGCGGGGCCGTGCGCATCAACGGCGCCGACCTGCGCACCGTCACCCTGGAGTCGCTGCGCGACACCGTGAGCGTGGTCACGCAGGAGGCGCACCTCTTCCACGACACCATCCGCACCAACCTCACGTATGCCGCGCCCTCGGCCACGGATGCCGAGATCGAGGCGGCACTGCGTGCCGCACGCGTGTGGGAGCTCGTCGAGCGGCTGCCGGCCGGACTGGACACGGTCGTGGGTGATCGCGGGCACCGTCTGAGTGGCGGTGAGAAGCAGCGCATCGCCATCGCCCGTCTGCTCCTCAAGGGACCACGCCTCGTCGTCCTCGACGAGGCGACCGCCCACCTCGACAGCGAGAGCGAGGTCGCGGTGCAGCGAGCCCTGGACGCGGCGCTCGAGGGCCGCACCGCGCTGGTCATCGCCCACCGGCTCTCGACGGTGCGTCACGCCGACGTCATCCTCGTCCTCGACGGCGGTCGGATCGTCGAGCGGGGCACGCACGCGGAGCTGCTGACACGGGGTGGGCTCTACAGCGACCTCTACACGACCCAGTTCTCCGATGACACCGTGACCACCCCGTCGCCCCGCGCCTAGTCCCTTTGCGCGAGCGGCACGGTCCCTTCGAGTCAACCTTGGCCGGTTCGCGGATTTCTCTGCGTAGCCCGGGCAAACGATGACTACGGGAGAGCGCGACCTGTGCGTCCCCCACGTCATTTCTTTGGAGGACTCATGGCACGGCACACAGCTCGTCGACTCACCAGCGCGGCTTTTGGTCTGGCCCTCGTCGGCGCCTCAGGCGTCGCGTTCGCTGGTTCGGCGAGCGCAGACCCCAACCCCAACGTGACGATCTGTCACGCAACCGGGTCCGAATCGAACCCGTTCGTCGTCATCACCATCGACGCTGCCGCCATCACGCAGCAGGGTCACGACACCCACCAGAACGACGAAGACGTCATCCCACCCTTCACCTACGTCGCCGAGAACTCTGGGGACACCGTGACCTTCGCCGGTCAGAACTGGGACGACAACTGGATGACCAACGGCGAAGGCGTGGCCCTGGAAGACGTCGACAAGGAGGACTGCGACGCTCCTGAGGAGCCCAGCGAGACGCCCACCGGGACGCCCACCGTGACGCCGTCCGAGACGCCTTCTGAGACCCCGTCCGAGACGCCTTCGGAGACGCCTTCGGAGACGCCTTCGGAGACGCCTTCCGAGTCGACTCCGCCGGTTCCGACCGGTCCGGTCGTCGAGACCGACATCGTCGACCCGGCCGGCCCCAACCCTGCCCTCATCGGTGGCGGTGCCGCGCTCATGCTCGCCGGAGCGGCGGCCACCGCAGCCGTCGTCCGTCGCCGGGGTAGCCACTCCTGATGACGCGACGCCCTCTGCTCGCTGGGGGCGTTGTCGCCATCTCCGTCGGCGCGCTCCTTCTCTCCCTCGGCCTCAGCCGGGGGAGGGAGGGGGCGCCCTCGCTCGCGTCCGAGCCGGCGACGGTCACGTCGACAGCTCCCACGACGAGTCCCTCCTCGACCGCTTCGACCCCCACTGCTTCGGCGACACCGTCGCGGACCTTCACGCCCACACCGACGAGCACCCCATCGCTGACGCTGACTCCGAAGAGCAGCCCCACCCCCAAGCCGGCCCGCACGGCGCCGCAGCCCACGAAGCCCACGAAGAGCTCCCGCCCCAAGGTCTCGCAGCCGTCGGTGACGTCTGGTCTGCGTCTGCGCGTGCCCGACATCGGGCTCAACACCTCGATGCGTTCTGGCGGGGTGAGCTCGTCGGGCAAGATCAACCCACCCGCGGGCACAGCGATGTGGGTGCGCGGTTACGGGCGGGTCCAGCCGGGCAGGGTCGGCACGGCCGTGGTGGCGGGTCACGTGGTGGCGTCCGGCAATGATGACGTCTTCGCCCGGCTGTCCTCCGTCCGGGTGGGCGACAAGGTGGTCGTCACCTCCGGCTCGGTCACTCGGACCTACGTCGTCAGGCGGGCCGCCGTCGTCAAGAAGTCCGCGCTCACCCGCGACGCCGACGTCTGGGGTCAGAACTCGTCACGGCGCCGGATCGTGCTGATCACCTGCGACGACGAGCTCGGCTATCGCAGCGACGGGCACCGCGTCGCGAACTACGTCGTCGTCGCCGACGCCGTCTGAGCTGCTGTCCGGGACTACTGACCAGGTGGTGGCGGGGTAGCCGCCCCACGTCTCGAGTCAGTAGTCCTCCTCGTCCCAGATGCGGACCTTCCTGGGTCTCTGGGCCCGGCCCGGCTGCTCCTCCCGCAGCTCCCGCCTCAGCCCCAGCCAGATGAGCAGCAGCCCGACGGGCATCGAGAGCCACCACTGGAACGCGTAGGCCTGGTGGGGCCCCAGGCTCCGGTCGGGTTCGGCCAGCCGGGCGGGGCGTAGGGGTGCTGACCCGTCGGCGGACAGCTCCGAGTCCAGGACGACGTAGCCGTCGAGGACCTTGTTGCCCCAGGCCCGTTCGACGTCGGGCAGGCTGATGCTCGCGACCTGACCGGCTGGCAGCCTCTTGTCCTGGGTGCCTTCGGCAGGGCGGACCCAGCCGACGACGTCCACCTCACCCTGCGGGGCCGGGGGGACGTCGGGGGCGACCGCGGCGCCGCGGTCGGAGTTCTGCACCCAGCCACGGTCGACGACGACCGTAGACCCGTCGGGGAGGGTCAAGGGTGCGAGCACCTCGTAGCCGAAGACGCCGTTGTTGGGCCGGTTGCGCACGAGCAGCTGACTACCGGCATACGTTCCTGTCGCCGTGACCTTCGTCCAGTCGTCCCGGGCCCGATCGACCGGCCGGTCCGTCAGGACCTCGCGCACTGGGACCGGGTCGGCACGGTAGTGGGCGTCGAGGAGGGCGTTGCGCTCGAGCTTGAACTCGTGGCGGCCGTACTGCCAGTGGCCGAGCTGGAAGGCGCCCACGGCATACAGGACCGCGAGGGCGAGTGCACCCAGCCAGCGCGGGGTGAACAGACGCCGAAACACCCTCGTCACGCTACCCGGCATACCCTGAGGACATGGCCACCGCCCCGATCACCGCCCGCCTCCTCGACCAACACGGTCGAGTGGCCCGAGACCTGCGTGTGTCGGTGACGGATCGCTGCAACCTGCGGTGCCGCTACTGCATGCCGGCCGAGGGCCTGCCGTGGCTCGCGAAGCCCGAGATGCTCACCGACGACGAGCTCGTCCGGCTCGTGACGATCTTCGTCGCCCTGGGCGTCGAGCAGGTGCGGCTCACCGGTGGCGAACCCCTGCTCCGGCGCTCGCTCACCGACGTCGTGGCCCGGATCGCCGCGCTCACCCCTCGCCCACGGATCGCCATGACGACCAACGGCATCGGACTCGACCGGCTGGCCGCGCCACTCGCCGCCGCCGGGCTGGACCGGGTCAACATCAGTCTCGACACCGTCGACCCGGCCGAGTTCGCCGACCTCACCCGACGTGACCGCCTGGCGGACGTGGAGGCAGGCCTCGAGGCCGCCCGTGAAGCCGGCCTGGTGCCCGTCAAGGTCAACGCCGTCGCCATGCGCGGCATCAACGACCACTCGGTCGCAGACCTGCTGGGCTGGTGCCTCGAGCGCGGCTACGAGCTGCGCTTCATCGAGCAGATGCCTCTCGACGCGCAGCACGGTTGGGACGCCAGCACCATGATCGGCGCCGACGAGATCCGAACCCGCCTCTCCGAGCGGTTCACCATCACGCCACTCCCGCAGGCCGAGCGGGGGAGTGCTCCTGCCGAGCGGTTCCTTGTCGACGGTGGTCCTGCCACGGTCGGCATCATCGCGAGTGTCACCGCGCCGTTCTGTGGGGCGTGCGACCGCACCCGGCTCACCGCGGACGGCCAGGTGCGCAACTGCCTCTTCTCGCAGCGCGAGACCGACCTGCGCGGCCCGATGCGCGACGGGGCCAGCGACGACGAGCTCGCCGCCCTCATCACCGGCGAGATGTGGCGCAAGGCCAAGGGACACGGCATCGGCAGCGCCGACTTCGTGCAGCCGATCCGGCCCATGAGCGCCATCGGCGGCTAGGAGCCCTAGCCGGCGTCTGCAGGGATCTCGTCGACCGGGACCGTGTCGCGCAGGAAACCCCGCAGCGAGAGGAAGTCGCCCAGCGTCACCCGGTGCTCGTCGCAGCCGAGCCAGACCTTGCGCCGCTCGGCCGTGTGCAGTGTCGGGTTGTTCCAGAGCAGTCCCCAGGTCGCCTCCTGCCGGCAGTCCTTGGCGCTGCAGATCATCTCGCGGTCGAGGCTCACGGGTCGAGCTGTCGGCGGTGGGGGTCGCGCGGGGTGACGGCAGATACCCGGCCGGCGACGCGGGGCGAGCGGGCGTTGGCGAAGAGCACCGCGACATAGGGCAGGACCACGGCCAGGGCGACACAGGTCCAGCGGACCCATCCGGTCGTGACGACGGCGAGCACGAAGCAGCCGGTGCGGATCCCCATCGTGACGAGGTAGTGCTTCATCCGGGCGTTGAGGTCCTCCTCCTTGGAGGTCCGCGCACTCGTGACGGACTGCACCGTCGGTTCGCCTCGCTCGCGCCTGCTCACCTCGTCACTGTACGTCCGCCACCTGCGAGCTCCACCGGGCCACGGCGATGCGGGCTACCGGGCAGTAGTCCACTAGCGTCGGGCGCCATGAGCCAAGCACGCAACGTCCTCGTCACGGGGGGCAACCGGGGCATCGGTCTGGCCATCGCCAAGGCCTTCGTCGAGGGCGGAGACACGGTCGTCGTGACGAGCCGGGGCGGAGAGGCCCCCGACGGGCTCCGGGCGGTCACCTGCGACGTCACCGACTCGGCGTCGGTCGATGCGGCCTTCACCGCGGCGGAGGAGCTCTTCGGCGGTCCGGTACAGGTCCTCGTGGCCAACGCGGGCATCACCAAGGACGGTCTGCTCATGCGCATGAGTGATGCGGACTTCGACGCGGTGATCGACACCAACCTTGCGGGCACCTTCCGCTGCGTCCGTCGGGCCAGCACCGGCATGATCAAGGCACGTGGCGGTCGGATCATCCTCATCTCGAGCGTCGTGGGGCTCTACGGCGGACCGGGACAGGCCAACTACGCCGCGAGCAAGGCCGGGCTCGTCGGGCTGGCGCGCTCGGTGACCCGAGAGCTCGGCGGGCGAGGCATCACCGCCAACGTCGTGGCTCCCGGCTTCATCGAGACCGACATGACCGCAGCGCTGCCGGAGGCGACGCAGAAGACCTACAAGGCCGGCATACCGGCTGGCCGTTTCGCGCAGCCCGGAGAAGTGGCTGCCGTCGTGCGCTTCCTCGCCTCCGAGGAAGCGGGCTACGTCACCGGAGCGGTCATCCCCGTCGACGGCGGCCTCGGCATGGGTCACTGAACCGAACCTCCTCCCGACCGACAGACCCGACAGACCCGACAGACCCGACAGACCCGACAGACCCGACAGACCCCGCACCCCAGACCCATCCGACAAGGAGAACGACGCCGATGCTGCTCGAGGGCAAGAAGCTGCTCATCACGGGAGTCCTCATGGACACCTCGATCGCCTTCCACGTCGCCAAGCTGGCGCAGGAGCAGGGCGCCGAGGTTGTGCTCACCTCCTTCGGGCGGACGATGAAGATCACGTCGACCATCGCCAAGCGGCTGCCGACCACGCCGCCGGTGGTCGAGCTCGACGTCACCGCCGCCGAGCACCTCGACACCCTGGCCGAGCGGCTCGGCGAGCACGTCGACCACCTCGACGGCGTGCTCCACTCGATCGGCTTCGCGCCGCAGGGTGCCTTCAACTTCCTCGAGGGCACGTTCGACGACGTGGCCACCGCGATGCACGCCTCAGCCTTCTCGCTGAAGTCCCTCGCGGTCGCCGCCCTGCCGCTCATGACGCCGGGTTCGTCGGTCGTGGGGCTCACCTTCGACGCGAAGTTCGCCTGGCCGGTCTACGACTGGATGGGGGTGGCGAAGGCGGCGTTCGAGTCCACGAACCGCTACCTCGCCCGCGACCTCGGACCCAAGGGTGTGCGCTGCAACCTCGTCGCTGCCGGCCCGATCCGGACGACGGCCGCCAAGTCGATCCCCGGCTTCCAGACGTTCGAGGACTCGTGGGGGCAGCGCGCCCCCCTCGGGTGGGACGTCAACGACGCCGTGCCCGCGGCGAAGGCCTGCGCCGCCCTGCTGTCGGACTGGTTCCCCGCGACGACGGGCGAGATCGTCCACGTCGACGGCGGGGTGCACGCGATGGGCTTCTGAGCCCGTCACGAGAACTAGGCTCGCTGGGTGACCAGCGACCTCCACCTCACCCCTGCCGTGACCGCCACCGAGGTCCGCGTCCTCGAGGGCCCCAACCTCTACTTCCCCAGGCCGGCCGTCAAGGTCACCCTGGACCTCACGGCATACCTCGAGGCCGACAAGGACACCGTCCGCAGCGTCGCCCGCACGGCCGGCCTCGGCGCGATCCAGGCAGGGGCCCCCGGCACCGAGCAGCGCCAGCGCGTCATCGCACGGCTGGCCGAGCGCGCGGTGCGTGCCGTCTCACGCGCCTCGGGCACCGGTCGGCTGGGGGTTCGCTCCCGCCCCGGGGGGGACCGCTCCGTCGTCGTCGTGTCCTTCGTCTGGCGTCGACGTGGTCCGGCGCAGGCGCTCGGGGAGTCGGTGGCGCCCGTGCTCGCGGCCTGGCTCGTGGGCCGCGACGTCGTGAAGGAGCAGGCACACCTCGTGCGCGAAGCGCCAGATGGTCCGGCCGCTCGCATCGTCACGCCCCAGATCCCGGTCGCGTCCATCACCGGGACCAATGGCAAGACGTCCACCACCCGGCTGCTGGCGCACATCGCCATGACGGCCGGACGGCACACGGCCTGGAGCTCGACCGACGGCGTCGTCGACCACGGCACCATGATCGAGCCGGGTGACTTCTCCGGACCGGCCGGCGCGCGAGGCGTCCTGGAGGCGCCCGGGGTCGAGATCGGCATCCTTGAGACCGCCCGCGGCGGGATGCTCCTCAAGGGTCTGGGCGTCTCGCACAACGACGTCTCCGTCGTGACCAACGTGACCGCGGACCACCTCGGCCTGCACGGCGTCGACACGGTCGACCAGCTCGCCGAGGTCAAGGCCATCATCACCCGCGCCACCAGGCCCGAGGGCTGGACGGTCCTCAACGGCGACGACCCGCGCGTCTGGGCGATGCGCACCGGCTCGCCGGCCAGGCCGTGGGTCTTCACCCTCGACGCCAACTCGCCGGCCATCCGGGAGGCGCTCGGCCTCGGTGGCCGAGCGATCACCGTGCTCGACGACCGCGTCACTGTCCTCACCGACTCGGGCGTCCCGGACCGGCTCGTGTCCGTCGTCGACATCCCCATGACGATCAGCGGGCTCTCCCGCCACAACGTCGCCAACGTGCTGGCCGCGACCGCAGCGGCGCTCGGTCTCGGGATCGACCGGGCCGACGTCATCGAGGGGCTGCGCACCTTCCGCCCCGATGCCGAGCTCAACCCCGGCCGGATGAACACCTACACGGCTCCGGCAGGCCAGGGCGGCAGCTGCACGGTGGTCGTCGACCTCGCCCACAACGAGGCCGGGCTGGACGCGCTGATGGATGTCGCCGAGGGGTTGCGCCAACCCGGCTCACGCATCCACCTGGGCCTCGGTGCCGGGGGGGACCGCACCGACGAGATCCTCGAGAACCTCGGCGAGATCGCGGGTCACCGCGCCGACCATGTCGTCGCGGCCCACAAGGCGCACTACCTCCGAGGTCGGACCATGGAGGACCTCGAGGCCCATCTCCGCATCGGGCTGCAGCGGGCCGGTGTCGCCGACGTCGACTCCCACGAGACCGAGCTCGGCGGGCTGAAGGCCCTGGTCGAGGTGGCCCACGACGGCGACGTCGTCGCGATCATGTGCCACTCAGAGCGTGAGGCGATCTATGCCTGGCTCGCAGAGATCGGCGCCGTCGCCGACTCGGCGTCGTCCATCCGGCGCAAGGTCATCCTTGCGCGCGGTGAGCACGAGGCCGAGGAGGCGATCGCGGCGCTGTGGGAGGACGAGGACGTGGAGCGGCGGATCGCCACGGGCGCAGCCCTGTATGCCGCGTATCCCGGGGACGCTCGCATCGCCTACGAGTACGGCGGCACGTTCGACTCCGCCGGGCAGGAGGAGCGGGCGGTCGAGCTCTATCGCGAGGCTCTGGGCGGCGGCCTGCGAGAGCCGTACCGTCACCGCGCCGTCATCCAGCTGGCCTCCTCGCTGCGCAACGTCGGGAGGCACGAGGAGGCCGTCGGACTGCTCGACGAGCTGGCCCTGGACCGCCCGGACTCCATCGGCATCGCCGGCTTCCGCGCCCTGGCCCTGCACTCTGCCGGGCGTCCCGCAGAAGCCCTCGGCAGCCTGCTGGCGGCCGTCGCCCACGCGAGCATGGACGACGACGTCCTGCGCTACCGACGCTCGCTCACGGCCTACGCGCAGGAGCTGGCGCCGCCACCCGAATGACGGTCGACGGGTGGCCCTCAGCTCGCGGACTGCCCGTCGTCGTCGGAGTCGTGCTCGGCGAGGTCCTGGTCGGTGGCTTCCTCGCCGCTCACCTGTGCCTCGGCGGAGAGCGTCGTCGGGTCGAGGTCCGGGTCGGCGAGCGAGTCGGCCGTGTGCGTGCCCGGCTGGGCCTGCTGGGTCATGGTCTCGAGCTCGTTCATGACGACGCCGTGCTGGTCGACGCAGACGACGACGATGTCGCCGGGGTTGGCGCGGGCCATGACGTGGCGCACGGCCGACAGCTCCTCGGTGACGACCTCGACCTGACGGCAGCGGGTTCCCTCGGCCATGGCCGCCTTGGCGCCTTCGGCGACGAGACCTGCGGTCTCGGCTCGCTGGCGACCCCGCAGACCGACGTCCTCACGGACGACGAGGACGTCGAAGTGCTGCGCGGCGATGGCGCCGAGCTCACGCATGTCCTCGTCGCGCCGGTCACCCGCCGTGGCGATGACGCCGAGGCGTGAGATCTTGCCGAGCTCGCTCGCGCCGGCCTTGGCATCGGCGTAGCGCTCGACGAAGTCGCCGAGCACCTTCATGGCGGGGGCGTTGTGGCAGTAGTCGACGATGACGTCGACGTTGTTGACGCTGATCTGGTTCATGCGACCGGGAGAGAGGTAGTAGCTCGTCGAGAAGGTGCGCAGCCCCTGGCGGATCTCGTGCAGCCCGGTGCCCATGGCGAAGGCGGCTCCCGCGGCGGCCATGGCGTTGGCGACGTTGAACATCGCGGTCCCGCCGAAGGTGGCGGGCAGCAGGTGCGTCCAGGCGAGCTGCATCGAGCGGCGGCCGTGTCGGATGACGATCATGTCGCCCTTGTCGGACGGCTCCAGCACGACGGCGCGGCCCCCGCGGCGGCAGTGGTTGTCCACGAACTCGCGAACGGATGACCCGGGAGAGGACATGGTGAACCACACGATGGAGCCGGAGCAACGTCGGCGCATCCTGCGCACCAGGGGGTCGTCAGCGTTGAGCACGGCAAAACCGTTGCGGGGGACCGCTTCCACGATGACGGCCTTGACGTCGGCCAGCTGTTCGACGGTGTTGATGCCGCGCAGGCCGAGGTGGTCGGGCGCGACGTTGGTGACGACGGCGACGTCGTTGCGGTCGTAGCCCAGGCCCTCACGCAGGATGCCGCCGCGGGCAACCTCCATGACGGCGAAGTCGACGCGGGGGTTCTGGAGCACCATGCGGGCCGACTTGGGTCCGGACGCGTCAGCCTTGAAGACGAGCCGCTCGTCGACCACGATGCCGTCGGTCGAGGTCATGCCGACCTTGCGGCCGACGCCCTTCATGATGTGGGCGATCATCCGTGACGTCGTCGTCTTGCCGTTGGTGCCGGTGACGGCGACGATCGGCACACGCGACGGCGATCCGGGCGGGAAGAGCAGGTCCACGACGGGCTTGGCGATGAACTGGGGCTCACCGATCGTCGGGTGGGTGTGCATCCGGAAGCCGGGTGCCGCGTTGACCTCGCAGATCGCGCCGCCGGTCTCGCGGACCGGCGAGGCGATGTCAGGGCAGATGAAGTCGATGCCGGCGACGTCGAGCCCGACCATGCGGGCGGCCTCCTCCGCGATCTCGACGTTGTCGGGGTGCGCGTCGAAGGTGCGGTCCACGGAGATGCCGCCGGTCGACATGTTGCCCGTGAGGGCGAGCTTGACCATCGTTCCCTGCGGGGGGACATCGTCCATCGCGAAGCCCTGCTCCCGGACGAGGCCCTCGGCGTTGCGGTCGACCTTGATGCGGGTGAGGACCTTCTCGTGGCCCACGCCACGTCGGGGGTCGGCGTTGGTGATGTCGACGAGCTCGGTGACGGTGTGCTCACCGTCTCCGACGACGTGCGCCGGCACGCGCTCGGCGATGGCCTGCATCCGGCCGCCGACGATGAGGCAGCGGTAGTCCTTGCCGGTGATGAACGACTCGACGATGACGTGGCCGCGCCGGGACTGCTCGCGCGCCACCTCGAAGGCTTCGCGCACCTCGTCGTCGGTGGTGATGTCGAGGCAGACGCCACGTCCGTGGTTGCCGTCGAGCGGCTTGAGAACCACCGGGAAGCCGATGCGCCGGGCGGCCGCGACGGCGTCCTCGGGGCCACGCACGGTCTCCTGCTTGGGCACCGGCAGACCGGCCGACCCGAGCAGCTTGGTCGTCAGGTCCTTGTCCGAGGCGATGTCGACCGCCAGTGCTCCGGTCTTGGACGTCATCGTGGCGCGGATGCGCTGGGCGTGAACCCCCTGACCCAGCTGGACGAGGCTGGCGCTGTTGAGCCGGATGTAGGGGATGTCGCGGCTGACCGCCTCCTCGAGGATCGCCGCGGTCGACGGCCCGAAGGCGGTCCGCTCGGCGCGACGCAGGAACGCCTCGAGAGCGCTGTCGAAGTCGAACCCCTCCTCGGCCCGGACGAGGTGGTTGACGAGGCGCACCGCGAGCTTGCCGGCCGCCAGGCCCACACCCTCGTCGGAGTAGCCGTAGACGACGTTGTAGCGGCCCGGGTGGCCCTTGACCTCACGGGTCTTGCCGCGGCGCTGGTCGTGACCGGCCTCCTGCTGGAGCTGGAGAGCGATGTGCTCGCTCACGTGACCGAGCCAGGTACCCTCGCGCAGCCGCTGGACGAAACCGCCCCTCACCCCCCGTGAGCAGGTGTGGTTCTCGATGCCGGGCAGGAGCTGGAGGAGCTGGTCGGTGAAGCCGTCGAGGAGGTCTGTGGGGTACTGCTCGAGGATGCCCAGGTCCACGATGAGGTGGACGGCCGGGTCGTAGGACCAGATGTTGCCGCCGCGGTAGACCCTCGACTCGACGATCGTGAGCTCGGGCGCGGCAGGGCCGGTGGGGGTGGGGCGGTCCTCGGTCATCGGACTCCTCGGTGCTGGCAGGGGTGGTGCAGGGTGCGGGTGCTGCGGCTGGTGCTGTGGGGCGGGAGCGCTCCGGCCAGGAGTGCTGTGGGCGCCCCTAGGCCTTGGCGGTGGCGAGGCCGATCGCGACGTCACCGTGCTGCTCGACGAAGTCGACGAGGGTGGCCGTGGGGAGGTCGAACGTGGCTCCGGCGGGGAGGTTGTGGATGACGGCTCCGGACACGAGCAACGGTGCTCCGCGCCGGGCGTCGGGAGCGTCCGTCGTCACGTCCCGGCAGTCCATGACGATGACCCCGCCACGACCGTGGACGGTGAACCGCGTTCCGTCGCTGACCTCGATCGCGGTGTCCTCGTCGATCCCGATCCCGAGCAGGCTCGGGGAGGACGCGACGACGGACAGCAGCCGCCCGTAGCGGGAGCGCTGGGCGAAGTGCTGGTCGACGATGACTCCCTTGAGGAGGCCGATGCCCGCACTGACCTGGCTGGCTCGTTGCACGGGGGTGAGGCCCTCGTCACCCATCGAGATCATGAACTCGCTCATGATCGAGGCGCCGGCCGACGTGCCCGCCACGACCGCGCCGCGCGAGTGTGCGCGGTGGAGCGCGTCGCCGAGCGGAGTGCCGGGGAAGAACTGGGACAGGCGGAGCTGGGACCCACCGCTCATGAAGATCCCGGTGGCCTGGTCGAGGAGGGCGACGGCACGGGGGTCGTGTGCCTCGCGTCGCGACTGCGGGTTGACGACGTCGACGGCCTCGACACCGAAGCGGTTGAAGACCTCGGTGTAGGACGCCACCACCTCGTCCTGGAACGAGGACGCGGTCGGGATGACGACGACGCGGGACTGCCGACCGCCACTGATCCGGACGAAGCGTCGCAGCAGCGCTGCCCGTCCGACACGGTCCTCGGCGCCGCCGATGATGAACAGCGTGGGTGTCGTGGAGGGGTAACGGGCCATTGGTCCAGCCTAGGAGGTGTCAGCCGTGCTCGACGGCAGGGGCGTGTGTCGGTGTGCCGTCGGCGTCGTCGGCCTCCTCGATCTCCTCCCGGGTGATCCCGAGGAGGTGGAGCACCGCGTCGAGGTAGGGCACGTTGACGGCGGTGTCCGCCTGCTCGCGGACGAGCGGCTTGGCGTTGAAGGCGATGCCCAGGCCGGCCGTGCCGAGCATGTCGAGGTCGTTGGCCCCGTCGCCGATGGCGACGGTTCGGGACAGGGGCAGCCCGGCGTCCTCGGCGAACTCGCGCAGCGCGCTGGCCTTGCCCTGACGATCCACCACTGCGCCGAGCACGCGGCCCGTGAGGCGACCGTCCTCGACCTCGAGTCGGTTGGCCCGGGCGTGGTCGATGCCGAGCTCGTCGGCGATCGGCTGGACGATCTCGATGAAGCCGCCGGAGACGAGGGCCACGGTGAACCCGAGCCGCTTGAGCGTGCGGACGAGCGTGCGTGCACCGGGCGTGAGGCGCACCGCCGCCCGAACCTCCTCGAGGACGGCGACGTCGAGACCCGCGAGGGTGGCGACGCGGGCGTGCAGGCTCGCGGCGAAGTCGAGCTCACCGGCCATGGCCCGTTCGGTCACGGCAGCGACCTCCGCCTCTCGACCCGCGTGCCGCGCGAGGAGCTCGATGACCTCGTCCTGGATGAGCGTCGAGTCGACGTCCATGACGACCAGCCGTCGACCGCGCCGGGCCAGACCTGCGGGAGACACGGCGATGTCGACCCTCTCGTGGGCAGCGACGAGCGACAGCTCGCGGCGCAGGGCGCCGAGGTCAGCCCCGCTGACGTCCAGCTCGAGGGTCGTCACGGGGTAGCGCGAGAGTCGGCGGATGCGGTCGATGTTGGCGCCGTGGGCGGCGATCGAGCGAGCCACCGCGGCGACGCCCTGCGACCGCAAGGGAGCACCCAGCACGACGACAGCAGCCCGCCCGGTGGGGCGCTCGCGGTTGTCACCCCGTCCCTTGGACATGCTCACGCTGAGGCCCAGCTCGTCCGCGACGCCGTCGACCACGCCACGCAACGCCTTGGCCGCGCCACCGGGCTCGAGCAGGACGGCGAGCGTGAGCTGACCCCGCACGACCACCTGCTCGAGGTCGAGCACCACGGCACCCGTCGGGGCGACGGCGTCGAACAGGGTGCTGGTCACCCCCGGCCGGTCCTCGCCCGTCAGGGTCACGAGGAGCGTGGACGGGAGCTCGGGCGTCGGCCCGTCAGGGGCCGGTCGGGTGGTCACGGGATCAGGCTAGGAGTTCACCGCGTCGCGCCACGCGAGGAGGTCACGGACCGGACCGAGGTCGTGGTGCGGACCACTCAGTCCGGTGGTGAACAGACGCGTGCCGACGGCATACAGGGCGTCTGCTCCGGCGGCGTAGTCCTCGACGTCCTCGGGGAAGCGACCGGGGCGGGGACTGACCCCCGCCGAGCGGATGATCGACGAAGGGTCGCGACCCACGCGGCCACACCAGTCGTCGAGCACGGCGTGCTTGTGGGCGATCGTGTCGGCGTCGCCGAACCCGTGCCAGATGTCGGCCTGCTCGGCGACGATGCGCAGCGTCTTGCGCTCGCCACCACCGCCGATGAGCATCGGGATCTTCCGCGTGGGAGCGGGGTTGAGCTTGCCCCAGCGCTCCTTGATGAGGGGCAGGTCACGGTCGAGCGCGTTCAGTCGTCCACCGGCAGAACCGAACTCGTAGCCGTACTCGTCGTAGTCGCGCTCGAACCAGCCCGACCCGATACCGAGGATGAGCCGCCCCTCGCCGCCGCGAGCGGAGATGTGGTCCACGGTCCTCGCCATGTCGGCCAGGAGCTGTGGGTTGCGATAGGAGTTGCAGGTGACGAGTGCGCCGATCTCGACGCGCTCGGTGGCCTCGGCCCAGGCCGCGAGCATCGACCAGCACTCGAAGTGCGCGCCGTCGGGGTCACCGTTGAGCGGATAGAAGTGATCCCAGTTGAAGAGGACGTCGACGCCCATCTCCTCGAGCGTCGCGCAGGTGCGTCGGATCTCGGCGTATGCCGCGTGCTGTGGCTGGACCTGTACGCCGATGCGCGCTCGGCTCACGACCCGAGCACCGTGCCCTTGCCGACGACGGTGATGCCGGAGTCGGTGACGGTGAAGCCGCGGGCCCGGTCCTGCTCGGCGTCGAAGCCGACGGAGGTGCCTTCGGGCAGGCGGACGTTCTTGTCGATGATGGCGCGCCGCACCCGGCAGTTGCGGCCGACGTCGACGCCGTCGAGGAGGACGGAGTCGTCCACCTCCGAGTAGCTGTGGACGCGGACGTCGGGGGAGACGATCGAGGAGTTCACGCGGGCGCCGCTGATGATGACGCCCGGGGAGACCATCGAGTTCAGCGCCTCACCGAAACGACCACTCGCACCGTGGACGAACTTGGCCGGCGGGTAGGGGCCGTAGCTCGTGAACAGCGGCCAGTCGTAGTTGTAGAGGTTGAAGATCGGGTGGATCGAGATGAGGTCCATGTGGGCGTCGAAGTAGGAGTCGAGCGTCCCGACGTCACGCCAGTAGCCCTTGTCGCGCTCGGTGCCGCCGGGGATGACGTTCTTCTTGAAGTCGTAGGTGTAGGCAGCACCCTGCTTGACGAGCGCCGGGACGATGTCGCCGCCCATGTCATGGGTGCTGTCCGGGTCCTCTGAGTCGCGGGTGACGGCCTCCTGGAGGACGTCGGCGTCGAAGACGTAGTTGCCCATCGAGGCGAGGATCTCGTCGGGGGAGTCGGGCAGCCCGTCCGGGTTCTTCGGCTTCTCGAGGAAGGCCTTGATGCGCGTGTGGTCGTCGGCCTCGACCTCGATGACCCCGAACTGGGCGGCCATGTCGATCGGCTGCCGGATGGCGGCCACCGTCACTCCGGCACCGGACTCGACGTGCTGGTCGACCATCTGGGAGAAGTCCATGCGGTAGACGTGGTCGGCGCCCACGACGACGACGATGTCCGGGCGCTCGTCGGTGATCGTGTTGAGGCTCTGGAAGATCGCGTCGGCACTGCCTTGGTACCAGGACTTGTCGATGCGCTGCTGCGCCGGGATCGGCGCGACGTAGTTGCCGAGCATCGTCGACATGCGCCACGTCTTGGTGACGTGCCGGTCGAGGCTGTGCGACTTGTACTGCGTCAGCACGACGATCTTGAGGTAGCCGGAGTTGACGACGTTGCTCAGGGCGAAGTCGATGAGGCGGTAGATGCCCCCGAACGGCACCGCTGGCTTGGCCCGGTCGGCGGTGAGTGGCATGAGTCTCTTGCCCTCTCCACCTGCGAGAACGATGACGAGCACCTTGGGTCCACCGCTGCGGTATGCCATGTCGCTCAACCTAGTGGAACGAGCACCAGAATGTGACCGGCGTCTCGCGTCGGGCTCGGCACGTCGCTAGGGTCAGGGCGTGCGCGTCGACATCCTCAGCAAGGAGTACCCACCCACGATCTACGGCGGGGCGGGGGTGCACGTCGCCGAGCTGACCAGAGCTCTGCGCGAGCGTGGCGACATCGACGTCCGCGTACGCGCCTTCGGCCCTCCTCGTGACGAGGAGGGGACGACGGGGTATGCCGACCTGCCGGCTCTCGAGGACGCCAACCCGGCGCTCGTGACGATGGGCGTGGACCTCGCCATCGCGGCTGACTGCGCCGGCACCGATCTCGTGCACTCGCACACCTGGTACGCCAACTTCGCCGGGCACACCGCCTCGCTCCTCGAGGGTGTCCCGCACGTCGTCAGTGCGCACAGCCTCGAGCCGATGCGTCCCTGGAAGGCCGAGCAGCTCGGTGGTGGCTACCGGCTGTCCTCGTGGATCGAGCGGACGGCATACGAGGGCGCTGCGGCCGTCATCGCGGTGAGCGACGGCATGCGCAAGGACGTCCTGCGCAGCTATCCGTCGATCGACCCGGCCAAGGTGAAGGTCGTCCACAACGGGATCGACAGCGACCTGTGGAAGCGGGCCGAGGACCCGGACACGGTGCGCCGCCACGGCGTCGACCCCGACCGGCCGAGCGTCATCTTCGTCGGACGGATCACCCGACAGAAGGGCCTGCCCTACCTCCTGCGGGCGGTTGCCGAGCTCCCGCCCGAGGTGCAGATCGTGCTCCTCGCGGGCGCGCCCGACACTCCCGAGATCAAGGCCGAGGTCGAGCGGCTGATCGATGACCTCCGCCAGACCCGGGACGGCGTCGTCTGGGTCCCTGAGATGCTGCCGCGCGCCGAGGTCATCGCCTTGCTCTCTGCCGCAACGGTCTTCGTCTGCCCGTCGGTCTACGAGCCGCTCGGCATCGTCAACCTCGAGGCCATGGCCTGCGACCTGCCCGTCGTGGCCACCGCGACGGGCGGCATCCCGGAGGTCGTCGTCGACGGCGAGACCGGCTGGCTCGTCCCCATCGAACAGGTCCAGGACGGGTCGGGCACGCCAGTCGACCCCGACCGCTTCGTCGCCGACCTCGCGAACGCGCTCAACGCTGCCGTGTCGGACCCTGACCGGGCGGCGCGCTTCGGCCAGGCCGGTCGCGCCCGCGCGGTGGAGTCCTTCTCCTGGTCACGCATCGGTGACGAGACCCTGACGGTCTACCGCGACGTCCTGGGGTGAGCGACGGCGACGACGCCCGCGTTCGTCGCATCCACGAGTGAGCGTTCGGCCACGCGACGCAGCTCGCGCAAGAGGTCGAGCCGCCGCTGCTGCGTGTAGCCGTCCAGCGCGTCCTGGGGTCCGTCCAGCCCTGCCGCCGCGGCGGTGCTGATGGCGGCGGCGAAGGTGATGGCGCGCAGGGTCTGGCCGGGCAGCTCCTCCGGCAGCGCCCACGATCCCGGCCGTGGCACCGCCTCACGGGCCGAGACCGCGTCGAACGGCTGCCCGCCGAGCTCGTCCAGCTGCGCGGTCGTCTCGAGGACGGTCGTCGTGAGCAACCGGGTCGACTCGCGCGGGTCGAGCGCCTCGACACGGTGGACGGGCACGGGGTCGCAGTCGTGTGCGGACCAGTCGAGCCGGGTACCGGAGTCGGCCCTCGTGGCCCCGGGAGGGCCGAAGGTCGACCAGGTCGGAACGAGGAGGGCGCCCAGACCGGGTGCGATCACGCACTCCTCGGCGTCCACGGCTGCGGCCCGGGCATCGGCGCCGCACCGCGGGAGGCTCGTGATGTCACCGCTCGTCGGCAGGGCCACGAGGACCGTACGCTCGCCGAGGTCGTGCCACAGGTCGAGGGTGCGTACCCCCGACCCCACGGCATCGACGTCGGGCAGGGCCGACTCGATGGCGCTCTCGAGGGTCTCGCCGCGAGTCCACGCGGAGGTGACCCAGAGGGCGAGCCGAACGGAAGCGGGCAGCTCGGGCATGCCGTCATCGTAGGCACGCCCGGGTCAACTAGGGTTCCCGTCATGAGCGATGTGCTGGCGCTGGCGGGGGTGACCGTCGTCCGCGGCGGCGCGACCCTGCTCGACGACGTCGACTGGGAGGTCGAGGAGGGGCAGCGCTGGGTCATCCTCGGTCCCAACGGGGCGGGCAAGACGACGCTGCTGCAGCTGGCCTCGGGACGGATGCACCCGACGTTGGGGGTCGCCGGTGTCCTCGGTGAGGTCCTCGGTGCGGTGGACGTCTTCGAGCTCCGGCCGCGGATCGGACTGGCCTCGGCCTCGTTGGCCGAACGCATCCCCGGGGGTGAGCGCGTGGGCGACGTCGTCGTGACCGCGTCCTACGGTGTGGTCGGTCGGTGGCGCGAGAGCTACGACGCCCTCGACCATGCCCGTGCCGGTGAGCTGCTCGGCGCGCTCGGTGCCGGCCACCTCGTGGACCGCACCTACGGCACGTTGTCCGAGGGAGAGCGCAAGCGCGTCCAGATCGCGCGTGCCCTCATGACCGATCCCGAGCTGATGCTGCTCGACGAGCCCGCCGCCGGCCTCGACCTCGGTGGCCGCGAGGACCTCGTCGCCCGGCTCGGCACCATCGCGGGCGACGTGACGGCACCCGCGCTCATCCTCGTGACCCATCACGTCGAGGAGATCCCGCCCAACTTCACCGATGTCCTCCTCCTGCGCGAGGGCCGCGTCGTGGCCCAGGGGCCGCTCGAGATCACCCTCACCGCCGAGAACCTCAGCGCCACTTTCGGGTTGCCGCTCGAGCTGGAACGGCGGGGATCCCGGTATGCCGCGTGGTCCCGTTGAGGACGCGGTGACCGGCACCCGTCGCCTCGTGGGATCGTTGTCCTGACAGAGGCCGTCGAGGACGACGGCACGAAAGGGGAATGTCATGGAGTGGCTCACCGACAACCCGTGGCTGGTCTGGGTGGGAGTGGCCCTGATCCTCGCTGCGGTCGAGGCGGCGACGGTGGACTTCGTCTTCGTCATGCTCGCCGGCGGGGCGCTGGCCGGCGGGCTCGCGGCCGGCCTCGGCGGCAACGCCACCGTCCAGGTCATCATCGCCATCCTCGTCGCAGGACTGCTCCTCTTCGTCGTGCGCCCGATCGTCAAGCGCAAGTTCACGCAGGGCGAGCACGACCACAGCATCGGCGCGTCGAGTCTCGTGGGACGTGAAGCCCGGGTGCTCCAGACCGTCACCGACACCGACGGCCGGATCAAGCTCGCCGGGGAGACGTGGTCGGCCCGGGTCGCTGAGGGCTCTGAGTCCCTGCGCCCCGGCGACGACGCTCGTGTCATCGCCATCCACGGCGCGACGGCCATCGTCGCGGCCGACCGCCACTGACCACTAGGGGATCTCATGATCGAACTCATCATCCTGGGCCTGCTGCTGCTCTTCGCAGTGATCGTCATCATGCGCACCGTGCGCATCGTGCCGCAGCAGACCGCGCTCATCATCGAGCGGCTCGGGCGCTACAACGCCACGCTGGAGGGCGGCATACATTTCCTCGTGCCCTTCGTCGACAAGGTGCGCGCCAACATCGACCTGCGTGAGCAGGTCGTGTCGTTCCCGCCGCAGCCGGTGATCACCAGCGACAACCTCGTCGTCAACATCGACACGGTCATCTACTACTCCGTCATCGACGCCAAGTCCGCGGTCTACGAGATCGCGAACTTCATCCAGGGCATCGAGCAGCTCACCGTCACCACGCTCCGCAACGTCATCGGCTCCCTCGACCTCGAGCAGACGCTGACCAGCCGCGACCAGATCAACGCGCAGTTGCGCGGCGTCCTCGACGAGGCGACGGGCAAGTGGGGCATCCGCGTCAACCGCGTCGAGCTCAAGGCGATCGACCCGCCCATGTCGATCCAGGAGTCCATGGAGAAGCAGATGAAGGCCGAGCGTGAGCGGCGCGCCATCATCCTCACCGCCGAGGGCGCCAAGCAGTCCAACATCCTCACGGCCGAGGGTGAGAAGCAGAGCCAGATCCTGCGTGCCGAGGGCTCGGCCCAGGCCCGTGTCCTCGAGGCCCAGGGTCAGGCCCGCGCCATCCAGCAGGTCTTCGACGCCATCCACCGCGGCAAGCCGACCCAGAAGCTGCTCGCCTACCAGTACCTCCAGGTCCTCCCGCAGATCGCCCGCGGCGACTCCAACAAGATGTGGATCATCCCCAGCGAGCTCACCGACGCCCTCAAGGGCATCGGCGGCATGCTCGGACGCAACGAGGGAGGCGGCGGCAACGGTGGCGGCTTCAGCGACGACGACGCCGAGCCGTGGGAGCCGACCGAGGAGATGAAGACGGTCTTCGACGACACGGTGCTGGCCGACCCGGCGCAGGCCCTTGCCGAGGCCCGTGGCGAGGCGGGTGAGGCCTCCCGCGAGGCCAAGGACCACTCCCAGGTGCCGGTCCGTCAGCAGCCGCCGCTGAGGCCGCCCGCCGACGCCGTCCCGCCACGGACCCCGCAGGCGGACCCTGCCCCGCTGACCGAGCCCATCCCGGCGATGGACCCCGCTCCGCCGGCGGATCCGGCCCCGCCGACGGACCCCGCCCCGCCGCGCCAGAGCTGAGGTGGGCGCCGCCGAGGCAGCGCTCATCCTGGTCGCCGGCGTCGTTGCCGGCACGATCAACACCGTCGTCGGTTCCGGCACGCTGGTGACCTTCCCGACCCTGCTCTTCTTCGGGTATGCACCGGTCACGGCCAACGTCTCCAACACCATCGGGCTCGTGGCCGGTGGCCTCACCGGGTCGTGGGGCTACCGGCACGAGCTCCGTGGGACGAGGGCAACGCTGTTGCGGTGGGCTCCGATGTCGCTGCTCGGCGGAGTCGTCGGCGCGGGGCTGCTCCTCGTGCTCGACCCCGCGGCGTTCCGGGCGATCGTGCCGGCGCTCATCGGTCTCGGCCTGCTGCTGGTCGTCTTCGGACCTCGCATCACGGCGTGGACGACCGCGCGCCGCGGGGACTTCCCGGCGACAGCCCTGGACGAGCACTCGGCGCGCAGAGCCGCCCTGCTCATGGTCGGTGTCTTCGCCACCGCGATCTACGGCGGCTACTTCGGGGCGGCGCAGGGCGTGATCCTCATGGGCGTCCTCACGACGCTCACGAGCGCGAGCCTGCAGAGCCTCAACGCCATCAAGAACGTCCTCGCGACCATCGTCAACTCGGTGGCGGCCCTGACCTTCATCATCGTCGCGCCCGAGCAGGTCGACTGGCGCGTGGCCGGACTCATCGCTGCCGGCTCGCTCCTCGGTGGCGTCCTCGGCGCCCGGGTGGGACGTCGACTGCCGCCCACCGTCCTGCGTGCCGTCATCATCGTCATCGGTGTCGTCGCGATCGTGCGCATGCTCTGGTTCTCGTGATCGACTGGCCGCTCGTCCTCGGGCTGGGGGTCGCTCTCCTGACCGGGGCGTTCGTGCAGTCGTCGATCGGGTTCGGCATGTCGGTCGTGGCCGCCCCGTTCGTCGTCGTCCTCGCGCCAGACCTCATGCCCGGCGCCCTGCTGGTCACGAGCTTCTCGCTGCCCATCGTCCAGCTGTCCATGGCGCCTGTCGACATCGCGTGGAGGTCCCTGTCGTGGGCCCTGCTCGGGCGCCTGCTCCTCACTCCCGTCGGGGTCGCCGTGGTGGCGGTCCTCTCCGTGCGCTCGATCTCGGTCATCGTCGCGGTGCTCATCCTCCTGACGGTGGCGACGTCCCTCACCACCATCCGCATCCGCAACACACCGGTCACGGCGGGGGTCGCCGGAGGCCTCGCCGGCGTCTGGGGGACGGCGACGAGCATCGGTGGGCCGTTCCTGGCTCTCGTGCTGCAGCACGAGAAGCCGGACCGTCTGCGGGCGACCCTGGCCGCCTTCTTCCTCATCGGCTCGACCCTCTCGGCGGCAGGTCTCGTCCTCCTCGGAGAGTTCACCGACGAACAGCTCGTCACCGGGCTCGTCTGGATACCGTTCCTGCTGCTGGGGTATGCCGCCGCGTCACCCCTGCGAGCCCGCCTCGACACCGAGCGGCTCCGCCGAGCAGTGCTCGCCTTCTGTGTCCTGGCCGGAGTGAGCATCCTCGTGCGCGCATTCGTCTTCTGAGCGCGCACCTCCTAGCCTCACACCGTGCCGCAACGGATCACCGACCCCCACGACGACCGCGTCCGCGACTACGTCGCCCTCACCGACGTGGCGCTCCGGCGACGGACCGAGCCTGAGCGCGGCCTCTACATCGCCGAGTCCGAGAAGGTCATCCGGCGGGCGGTGGCGGCCGGGCACCGGCCGCGCTCCTACCTCATGGCGGAGCGCTGGCTCACGGACCTCAGTGACCTCGTCACGGACGCCGAGCGAGACGGCATACCCGTCTTCGTGGCCGACCACGACGTCATCGAGGGCTTCACCGGGTTCCACCTGCACCGAGGAACGTTGGCCTCGATGCAGCGCCCCGAGCTGCGCTCGGTCGACGAGGTCGTCGCGGACGCGCGACGGGTGCTCGTCATCGAGGACGTCGTCGACCACACCAACGTGGGTGCGATCTTCCGGAGCGCGGCAGCCCTCGGCGTGGATGCCGTGCTCGTCACGCCCCGGTGCGCCGACCCGCTCTATCGTCGCGCGATCCGCGTGTCGATGGGGACGGTGTTCCAGGTGCCCTGGACGCGCATCGACCCGTGGCCGGCGGGGATCAACGTGCTTCGTGACCGCGGTTTCACGGTGGCTGCCCTGGCCCTGTCCGACGACGCGATCGGTCTCGACACGCTCGCCGCCGACCCACCCGAACGGCTTGCGCTCGTCCTCGGCACCGAGGGCGACGGGCTGAGCCGTCGCACGGTCGAGAGCGCCGACCTCGTCGTCACGATCCCCATGGCTGGCGGCGTGGACTCCCTCAACGTCGCCGCCGCCGCCGCCGTCGCAGCATGGGCCCTGCGGGCCCGCTGACCCGGCTTCTCCTAGCGGACGAGTCGGTCGAGCAGCGCTGCCAGCTCGGCCGCGGGGTCCTCGGCCGTCCCGCCGTGCACGCCGGACGGCTGGATGACGGTGCTGCGGGGCGCGCTGAGCCATCCGAACCGCTTGCCGGACGTCGCGAGCCGCGGACGCCCGCCGCCGTCGGTGCCGGCGCACACGTCGTCGACGACGGCCAAGGAGGCGATGACGGCCTCGACGTCCACCTCCGGGGCGAAGGCACGCAGCCGTTCGGCGTCGACATGGCACGCCGCACCGAGGAAGCCGGCCGACTGCGAGAAGAGCACGACGCCGACGTTGAGGCACTCGCCACGGTCCACGCGGGGGACGCACTTGAGGACGACGTACTGGTAGGGGTGGCTCATGCGGTGGCCTCCCACCAGACGGTGGCGTTCTCGAGTCGTCGTGTGAGGTGATCGACGTATGCCGTCCGCACCGCGGCTGCGTCGTCGAGACCCGGAGCCGGTTCGAGCCATTCGGTGGGGACGAGTCCCACGACCTCGGCCAGCAGCCCCGGGGTGACGATCGCGCACGCGCGGGCGTGTGCCGCCGCGAGGTCACCAGCGACGTCACCGAGCACGTGCTCGGAGGCGTCGAACGGCTGGCTGGCGAACCGCGAGGCATCGGCGCCGCGGCTCGGCCAGGAGTGGTGGAACCAGATCGCCGCTCCGTGGTCGATGGCCCACACCTGGCGGTGCCACACGAGCAGGTTGGGGTTGGACCAGGTGCGGTCGACGTTGGCCGTGAAGGCGTCCAACCACACGATGTCGGCGGCCTCGTCGGCGGTGGGTGGACGCGAGCCGTCATAGCCGAAGGACCCCGGCAGGAAGTCGACGGCGAGGTTGTCACCCGTGCTCGCGACGAGGAGGTCTTGGACCTCCTCGTCGGCTTCGTAGCGGGCCAGGGCCGGAGGCAGGTCGATGACCGCCATGGCGGGGACGCGGATCCCGAGGCGCCGGCCCAGCTCCCCGACGATCACCTCCGCGACGAGAACCTTGAGCCCCTGGCCCGCGCCGCGGAACTTCGCCACGTAGGTGCCGTCATCCGACGCCTCGACGATCCCGGGCAGCGAGCCACCCTCGCGCAGGGGGGTGACGAACCTCGTCGCAGTGATCTGGGGCAGCACGTTCACAGGTTACGGGAGGGACTAGGGTCGGACGGACGTCCACGCGAGGAGTTGCATTGAGCACGACGCAAGGGCGGCTGCTCGGCGGTCGCTACCGACTGGGGGCCCCGCTGGGACGCGGTGGCATGGCTGTCGTCTGGCGGGCCGATGACGAGATGCTCGGGCGCGAGGTGGCGGTCAAGACCCTCGACCTCACCGGCCCCGACAGCGACAACGCCGGCGAGCGCTTCCGCCGTGAGGCGCGGGCGACCGCTGCTCTCAACCACCCGCACATCGTCACCGTCTTCGACACCGGCGTCGAGGAGCACACGGCATACCTCGTCATGGAGCTGCTTCCCGGACCGACGCTCGCCGAGCAGCTGCGTGACTTCGGCCCGCTGCCCGTCGACGAGGTGCGCACCATCGGCCAGGAGGTGGGCGACGCCCTGCAGGCCGCCCACGACGCGGGCATCATCCACCGTGACATCAAGCCCGGCAACATCTCGTATGCCGCGGACGGCACCACCAAGGTCCTCGACTTCGGCATCACCCAGCTCGTCGACGAGGCACTGGGCCACCACCAGCTGACGATGACCGACACGATCGTCGGCACGGCCGAGTACCTCGCCCCCGAGCAGGCGACCGGGCAGCGGGTCGATGCCCGTGCCGACCTCTATGCCCTCGGGTGCGTGCTGCACGCCCTGCTGACGGGACAGGCACCCTTCACGGCCCCGACACCGGTCGCGATCCTCATGAAGCACGCCCACGACATTCCAGCGGACGTGCGCGAGCTGCGCCCCGACACCCCGGCCGACCTCGCCGCGATCATCGCAGCGCTCCTCGCCAAGGACCCCTCGGAGCGGCCGCAGTCCGGCCACGAGGTCGCCGAGCTGCTGCGCTCGCACCGCGCCCCGGCCGTGACCGAGATCATCAGCCCAGTGGCTGCTGCTGCCGTGCCGCCGACCACGCTCGCCCCGCGGCCGGAGAGGTGGGACGAACCGGTCTACGCACCGGCATCCGAGCCTGCCTGGGAGGACGAGCCGCGCCGGTCGCGCGCCTGGGTCTGGCTGCTCCTGCTCGCCGCGGCCATCGCGGCGGCGGGCATCTGGTACCTGCTCTCGCAGGACGACGAACCGAACACACCGACGAACACGCCGACGTCGTCCCAGACCAGTCCCGCGGTCACACCGACGGACTCGCCGACGACGGACACTCCGACGCCGACCCCCAGCCCGACGACCCCGAGCCCGCCTGTCACGGTGACGCAGACGGCGACGCCCACCCCGACCCCGACGCCCACACCCACCACGCCCTCACCGACATCTTCGGTGGACACCGGTGCGGCCGTCATCGATGCCAGCGCGGCGATGAGCGATGCCGTCCGTGGCCTCTCGGCCGACGGCCTGGACCCGTCCATCGCCAAGACCATCGAGGGCAAGCTCCGCGATATCGACAAGGCCGTCCGTGCAGGCGACGCGCCGGCGGTGAACTCACTGGTCGGCGACATCGAGGGAGAGCTCAACCAGGCCCGGCAGCAGGGCGAGCTCAGTGAGCCCGGTGCGGCTGCTCTCGAGGAGCCGCTGGCCAGTCTGGGCGAGGCGGCAGACGCGTTCCGACCCTGACGGGCCCCCGCGCACGGTACGTTCCGCCCCATGGATTCCGCCCTCATCTCGGTCGGCCTGCCGATCGCGCTGGCCGTCATCATGTTCGGACTCGGCCTCTCCCTCACGCCCGCCGACTTCCGCAGGGTGGGACAGAGCCCGAAGGCCGTGGCGATCGCACTCGCCTGCCAGCTGCTGCTCCTGCCGCTGGTCGCGTTCGGGCTGGTCAAGCTGTTCGACCTGTCACCGTTGCTCGCGGTGGGCTTCATGATCCTGGCGGCGTCTCCCGGCGGCACGACCGCGAACCTCTACAGCCACCTGTTCCGCGGTGACGTCGCCCTCAACATCACCCTCACGGCCATCAACTCGGTCATCGCGATCATCACCCTGCCGGTCCTCACGAACTTCGCGATCAGTCACTTCATCGACGACTCGAGCCGGGTGGGCCTGCAGTACGACAAGCTGCTCCAGGTCTTTGCCATCGTCGTGGTCCCGGTCGTCATCGGGATGCTGGTGCGGCGCCGCTCACCCCGGTTCGCGGACCGGATGGACCGTCCCGTGCGCATCGCCTCGGCGGTGCTGCTGCTGCTCGTCGTCCTCGGCGCGATGCTGTCCGAGCGCGACAACATCGCCGACTACTTCGCCGAGGTCGGGCTGATCGCCGCCCTGTTCTGCGTCCTGTCGCTCGGCGTCGGCTATGTCGTCCCGCGGGCTCTGGGGCTGTCGGAGGACCAGGCGGTGGCGAGCGGTTTCGAGATCGGGATCCACAACAGCACCCTGGCGATCGCCATGGCGCTCACCGTCATCGGAAACACCCAGATGTCCATCCCGGCCGCCGTCTACGGGGTGCTGATGTTCCCGATCGCCGCCGTGTTCGGGGTGGTGGTCCGCAACCGCGCAGTGGCCGGTGCGACCGACGAGAAGCGCTCACTGGACCAGCGCAGCCGCTGACGTACCCCTGGTGCTCCCCGGCTCTCCTCCAACGGGCAAAGCGAAGCGCCCCGAGTCTCTGACCTGCAGAGACTCGGGGCGCGATCTGTGTCCGAGGGGGGACTTGAACCCCCACCCTCTATACGAGGACTAGCACCTCAAGCTAGCGCGTCTGCCATTTCCGCCACCCGGACGAGGTGATTGCCGGACCCGTGGAGCGGTCCTTCGCAACGTGCCGGAACTTTACACGGCATACCGACGCATCGAGAAATCGGGTGGGCGTCCTACTGTGGACGGCATGACGCAGACCACGAGCAGCCGCCCCGAGGACGAGGTCGTCGGCATCTGCCAGGACCTCATCCGCATCGACACGTCGAACTACGGCGACGGATCCGGCCCGGGGGAGCGGGCCGCGGCGGACCACGTCGTCGGGCTGTTCCGCGAGGTCGGCCTCGAACCCGAGATCATCGAGTCCGACCCCGGCCGTGCCTCGGTCGTCGTCCGCATCCCGGGGGCCGACCGGGAGCGTGGGGGCCTCTGCATCCACGGGCACCTCGACGTCGTCCCGGCCAACGCCGAGGACTGGGAGGTCGACCCCTTCTCGGGTCTCGAGAAGGACGGATGCATCTGGGGGCGCGGGGCCGTCGACATGAAGGACATGGACGCGATGATCATCGCCTGCGTCCGCCACATCGCCCGCGAGGGCATCGTCCCGCCGCGCGACCTCGTCATCGCCCTCTTCGCCGACGAAGAGGCCGGGGGAGTCAAGGGCTCACACCACCTCGTCGACACCCGCCCCGAGCTGTTCGAGGGCGTGACCGAGGCCATCAGCGAGGTGGGGGGCTACAGCGTCACCGTGCCGACGGCAGATGGCGGCGAGAAGCGCGCCTACCTGCTGCAGACCGCCGAGAAGGGCATCGCCTGGATCCGCCTCACCGCAACGGGCCGCGCCGGCCACGGCTCCGTGCCCAACGACGAGAACCCCATCGCCCGGCTCGCCGAGGCCATCAGCCGCCTCGCCGCGCACAAGTGGCCGCGTGAGTACATCCCCTCGGTGCGCACCCTGCTCGACGGACTGAGCGAGCTGACAGGTGTGAGCTACTCCGACGAGGACGCCGAAGAGCTGCTCGAGCACCTCGGTGGCGCCCAGGGGTTCGTGCGAGGAACGTTGCAGGACACCAGCAACGTGACGATGCTCGACGCCGGCTACAAGCACAACGTCATCCCGCAGCACGCCAGCGCCAACGTCGACTGTCGCTTCCTCCCCGGCCATGAGGACGAGCTCATGCAGACCGTCAAGGACCTCGTCGGTGAGCACGTCACGATCGAGGTGCTGCACCGTGACATCGCCCTGGACTCGCCCTTCGAGGGGCCGCTCGTGGAGGCGATGGTCGCGGCGCTCAAGGAGGAGGACCCCGAGGCCGAGGTGCTGCCCTACTGCCTCTCCGGCGGCACCGACAACAAGGCGCTGTCTCTGCTGGGCATCACCGGCTACGGCTTCGCGCCGCTGCGGCTCCCGGCGGACCTCGACTTCGCGCCGATGTTCCACGGTATCAACGAGCGCGTCCCGACCGAGTCCCTGAAGTTCGGCGCACGCGTCCTGCAGCGACTCATCGAGACCAGCTGACGGGCTCCTGGGCAGTGCGCAGGCGAGCCCGAGACCGAGTGGTCAGGAGGCGCGCCGAGCGCGGATGATCCTGCGTCGCAACCAGGTTCGCGTGACGCCACCGATATAGATGCGGGTGCGGTGCAGCTCCCAGTGGCCGTACTCGGCCTGCTCGGTGAGGGTGCGTCGGATGTCACCGCGGCGGGTGTCGCGCCCGAACGACAGGACCCGATACTCGTATTCGACCATTGACACATTGTGCGGCACGAGGCGCTACCGTTCTCAACTATGAGCGCCGACCCGCGTGCCGCCCTTTCCCTCCTCGTCTCCGCCTTCGAACGCCACCTCGAGGCGTGCTCCGGTCGTCGCGGTGAGGACGACCCGACGGTGGCAGCGGCCTACGACGACCTCCTCGACGCCTTCGAGACCTACGACAACACGCTCTACGAGTCCTTCGGCGAGATGACCCCCCTCGACGTCTACACCGGTGACGACGGTGACGACAGCGACGAGGAGGACGATGACGACGACCTCGGCGACGACGATGACGACGATGACGGTGTCTACTCCGGGCTCGACGACGAGGAGTTCGACGACGAGTCCGACGACACTCCTGGCGACACTGCCGGTGACAGCGGCCCCAGTGCCGCCCCTGCGTCCAACGGCGACACGCGAGCCCGCTGACCCACCTCGGTGACGCCGTGACCAGCGGCCGCCACTACCGTTGGCGCCATGCGACTGGCAGTGAATCTCGGCTACATGGGGCTCTCCACGAGCCAGGACATGCTCACCCTCGCGACGGAGGCGGACCGCCTCGGCTACGACTCGGCCTGGGTCGCTGAGGCCTATGGGAGTGACACGGTGTCCTTCCTGTCGTGGATCGGCGCCCGCACCGAGCGGATCGGGCTCGGCTCGGCCGTGATGCAGATCCCGGGCCGCACCCCGGCCATGACCGCGATGACCGCCGCCACCCTGGATCACCTCTCCGGAGGCCGTTTCCGGCTGGGCCTCGGGGTCTCCGGGCCCCAGGTCAGCGAGGGCTGGCACGGCGTCCGTTTCACCAAACCGCTCGCGCGCACCCGTGAGTACGTCGAGATCGTGCGGCAGGCGCTGTCGCGCCAACGCGTGGAGTATGCCGGCGAGCACTTCACGCTGCCGCTGCCCGATGGTCCCGGGAAGGCCCTCAAGCTGACGATCGCCCCCACCCAGCAGAACCTGCCGATCTACCTCGCCGCGGTGGGTCCCAGGAACCTCGAGCTCACCGGCGAGATCGCCGACGGCTGGCTAGCCATCTTCTTCTCGCCCGAGCACTCCGGGGAGATCGTCGAGTCCATCGCGACCGGACGTCGCGCCGCGGGCAGGGGAGCCGAGGACGACCCGCTCGACGGGTTCGACATCGTGCCCACCGTCCCGGTCGTCATCACCGACGACCTGGAGGCGGGAGCGGCGGCCGTCGCGGCATACTCCGCCCTCTACATCGGAGGCATGGGCTCGAAGGAGAAGAACTTCTACAACCAGCTCGCCTGCCGCATGGGGTTCGAGGCCGAGGCGGCCCGCGTCCAGGAGCTCTTCCTCGCGGGCCGGCACCGTGACGCCGCCGAGGCCGTCCCGTTCGAGTTCATCGACGCGACAGCCCTCCTCGGCACGCCCGAGCGGATCGCCGAGCGCATCGGGCGCTACGCCGACGCCGGGGTCACGACGTTGGCCGTCTCACCCTTCGCCCTGACCGTCGAGGAGCGCATCGAGACCCTCCGCGTCATGTCCGAGCTCGTCCCCACCACCAGCCAGGAAGTCCCCACCCCGTGATCGTTGCCGTCGACGCGCCCGTCGAGCTCAGCTACTTCCAGTCCGTCGTCCTCGGCATCGTCGAAGGGGTCACCGAGTACCTCCCGGTCTCCTCGACGGGCCACCTCACGATCGCCGAGAAGCTCCTCGGGATGCCGGTCGACGCACCGGCGGTCACGGCATACACCGCCTTGATCCAGATCGGCGCGATCCTTGCGACGTTCACCTATTTCGGCAAGAAGATCCTGCGTCTCTTCCTCGCCTGGGTGGCCGGGCTCCGCAGCGCCGAGGCGAGGCAGGACCACGACTACCAGCTCGCCTGGGCCGTCATCGTCGGCTCGTTGCCCGTCGTCGTCGTCGCGCTGCTGCTCAAGGACCTCATCTCCGGCCCGTTGCGCAGCCTCTGGGTCGTCGCCGGAGCGCTCGTGCTGTGGAGCGCGGTGATGTGGGTGGCCGAGCGCCGTCATGACGTCCTCGAGGCCAAGGGGGTGCATCGCGGTGAGGACGCGCTGACCGTCAAGGACGGACTGATCATCGGTCTGGTGCAGTGCTTCTCGCTCGTGCCCGGTGTCTCCCGCTCAGGAGCCACGATCTCGGCCGGCCTCATGCGGGGGATCGACCGGGTCACGTCGACCGAGCTGTCGTTCTTCCTCGCCATCCCGGCGCTCACCGGCGCCGGGATCTACGAGACCTTCGACAACGTCGAAGCCCTCAAGGTCCTCGGTGTCGGACCGATCCTCACCGGGATGGTGGTGGCGTTCGTCGTCGCCTACGCGTCCATTGCGTGGCTGCTGAAGTTCGTGCAGAGCAACTCGCTCATGTCGTTCATCGCCTACCGCGTCGTGCTGGGTGCCTTCATGTTCCTGGCGCTCGGCGCCGGCTGGATCACCGCCACCTGACGCAGGTGTTGGTGGGGCTCAGAGCCACCGGACCTTCTTGAAGGTGACGAAGAGGCCCACGCAGACGGTCGCCATGAGTCCCAGGACCGCGAAGTAGCCGTACTGCCACCGGAGCTCGGGCATGTTGTCGAAGTTCATGCCGTAGATCCCGGCGATGGCCGTGGGCACCGCGGCGATCGCGACCCAGGCCGAGATCTTGCGCATGTCGGAGTTCTGCTGCACGGAGATCTTGGCGAGGTTGGCGCTGAGCACGTCGCTGAGCAGCCGGTCGTAGGAGTCGACGCGATCGGCCACGAAGTGCAGGTGGTCGTCGACGTCACGGAACAGCAGCCGAAGCTCGTCGTCCGGGACCGGCGAGCGAGCGCTCGTGTGGAGCATCCGGACGGGCACGATGAGAGGGGTGATGGCCCGGCGGAACTCGAGCACCTCCCGCTTGAGGCGATAGATCGTGTCCGACGAGACGAGGCCGTCCGAGAACACGGCCTCCTCGATCTCGTCGATGTCGCGCGCGAGCTCGACCTCGATGTCGCGGTACTGGTCGACGACCCGGTCGATGATGGCGTGCAGCGCGGCCATCGGCCCGAGGGCGAGCTTGGCCTGGTCGTCCTCGAGGTCCTTGCGCACACCGGCGAGCGGGCTGAGCTCCCCACGCCGGATGGTGAGGACGAAGTGCTCACCGACGTGGACCATGAGCTCGCCGGTCTCGACGTCGGAGGTGGCCTCGATGTAGCTCAGCGTCTTGAGGACGACGAAGACGTTGGTGCCGTAGAGCTCGATCTTGGCGCGCTGACGACCGTTGACCGCGTCCTCGATGGCGAGGGGGTGCAGTCCCAGTCCGAGCTCGTCGTTGGCGTCCTGGAGCTCGGTCATCGAGGGGTCCTTGAGCCCGATCCAGAGGAAGTCGGTGCCCACCCCGTTGGCCCTCAGGGCGTCGAGCTCCTCGCTGAGGTCGCCGCACGATCCTCGCCGGCCATCGCGGTAGAGCGCCTTGTCGATGATCACGCGCGCCATTGTTGCCTACAGTGGGCGCCGTGGCACTGCTCCTGCTCGTCCGACACGGTCACTCGACCGCCAACGCCGACGCCGTCCTCGCGGGATGGACGAAGGGGGTGGGTCTCACCGACCGCGGGCGCGCCGACGTGGCCCGGATCGCCGCCCGACTGGCCGAGACCGGCACCGAGGTGGCGCGGCTCGTCACCAGTCCGCTCCAGCGCTGTCGCGAGACGTCCGAGCTGCTGCTGCCCGGTGCCACGGCAGAGGTGGACGACGACCTCGGTGAGTGCCACTACGGGGCGTGGACGGGACGGCCGATCGCCGAGCTCGCCTCGGAACCGTTGTGGCGCACCGTCCAGGACGATCCCGCCTCCGCCCGTTTCCCGGACAGCGAGCTGTATGCCGCGGAGTCCCTGCCCGAGATGGCGGCCCGCATCGGAGCGGCCGTGCGGCGCATCGACGCCGAGGTCGAGGCCGAGCGGGGTCCGGACGCGGTGTGGGTCGCGGTGAGCCACGGCGACCCGATCAAGGCGCTCCTCGCGGATGCGATGGGTGCGGGCCTCGGCGGCCTCCAACGCGTGCACGTGGACCCCGCGTCGGTGTCCGTCATCCGCCGCACCGGAGAGCGGGCGATGGTGATGGCCGTGAACTCGTCGGGGGATGCCATCCGTCCGCATCAGAAGGCTGCGGCAGCCGTCCCTCCGGGTGACGCCGTCGTCGGGGGCGGGACCGGCTAGAGTCCTTGTTGCAAACAATGTGCAACAAGGGCTGTGGCCCGGAAAGGCTGTCGGCATGCACGTCCCTGACGGATTCCTCGACGCACCCACGTCGATCGCGACGGCCGTCGCCGCTGCCGGGGGAGTCTCCCTCGCGCTGAGCCGCGCCCGGCGGGAGCTCGATGACCGCACGGCGCCGTTGGCCGGACTCGTCGCCGTCTTCGTCTTCGCCGCACAGATGCTCAACTTCCCGGTGGGCGCCGGGACGTCAGGGCACCTCCTCGGCGGGACCCTGGCCGCCGTGCTCGTCGGCCCGTGGACGGCGACGCTGTGCCTCACCGTGGTGCTCGCCGTCCAGGCACTGCTCTTCGCCGACGGCGGCATCACCGCCCTGGGCACCAACATCAGCCTCATGGCGCTCGTCGGAGTGTGGTCCGGCTGGCTGGTCTTCGTCGGTCTGCGCCGCATCGTGCGCTCGGCCGGCGTGCGTGCCGTGCCGGCCCTTGCCGGTGTCGCAGCCTTCCTGTCGGTCCCGGTCACCGCGCTGGCCTTCACCGCCCTGTATGCCGTCGGCGGGCGGGCGCCGATCCCCTTCGATGCGCTCGTGAGCGCCATGCTGGGCTGGCACACGCTCATCGGTGTCGGCGAGGGCGTCATCACCCTGCTCGCCGTCGGCAGCATCATCGCCACGCGACCCGACCTCGTCCACGGGGCACGTGGGCTGGTCCAGGCGCGGCCCCTCGAGATCCGGACGGAGGTGCCCGCATGAGTGTGTCCCCGCGCAACCGGATCACGACGAGCCGCCTCGTCGTCACGGGCCTCGTCGTCTGCCTGGCGCTCGCCGGCATCGTCTCGCTCTGGGCCTCCGGCAACCCGGACGGACTCGAGTTCGTCGCCGAGCGGCTCGGCTTCATCGACTCGGCGAGCGAGCACGGCGCCAGCGCCTCCCCGTTCGCCGACTACGGCACGGCCGGCGTCGATGATCCCCGCCTGTCCGGCGGGCTTGCGGGCATCGTCGGCGTGGTCGTCGTGGCGGTCGTCGCCTTCGGGCTCATGCACCTGCTGCGCCGGCGCGGTCCACGCGACGGCGACTGACGTGGGAGCCGAGCTCGGCCCCCATCTCCACATCGACGGGGACTCCGTCGTCCACCGGCTCCCCGCCCACGTCAAGCTCGTGGGCCTGCTGACCTTCGTCCTCCTCGTCGTGGCCCTGCCGCGTGAGGCACACATGGCGCGCCTGGCGCTGCTGGGTGTGGCGCTGGGAGTCGTGCTCTCCACTCGAGTTCCCCTGCGGCACGTCGCGTCGCGGCTCGTCGTCGAGGTTCCGTTCGTCGTCTTCGCCCTCGTGCTGCCCTTCGTCGCCACCGGACCAACGACGCAGCTCGGGCCGTTCACCGTCTCCCGCGATGGGGTCGAGGCCGGCATCGCCCTCCTCCTGACGGCGACGACGAGCGTGCTCATGGCTGTCGCCTTCGCGACGACGACGTCCAGCCGCGACCTCGTCCGGGCCCTCCAGCACCTCAAGGTGCCGGACCGGCTCGTACAGATCCTGGCGTTCATGGTGCGATACCTCGGTGTCGTCGGATCGCAGGCCCAGCGCATGAGGGTCGCCCGCGAGTCGCGGGCCTTCACCGCCCGGTCGGTGGGGTCGTGGCCGGTCATCGCCTCCAGTGCCGGAGCCCTGTTCATCCGCAGCTACGAGCGGGGCGAGCGCGTCCACCTGGCAATGATGTCGCGTGGCTACGACGGACGGATGCCCGTGACCGACCCCATGACCGCTCGGCGCGCCGACTGGATGCGCGCCCTCCTGCCCGCCGCGCTGGCCCTCGTCGCCCTGACCCTGGTCCGCCTCCCGTGAACACGACCCGTCGAAGCAGCACCCTCATGAGCAACACCCGATGAGCACACCCGTCCTCGACATCCGCGGCCTCGCCTTCGCCTACCCCGACGGTCACCAGGCGCTCTTCGGTGTCGACCTCCACGTCCACCGGGGCGAGCGGGTCGCCCTCCTCGGGCCCAACGGCGCGGGCAAGACCACGCTCGTGCTCCACCTCAACGGCATCCTCGAGGCGGGCGCCGGCAGCGTCTCCGTCTCGGGCCTGCCCGTCGTCCGGGCCAACCACCTGGAGATCCGCCGTCGGGTCGGCATCGTCTTCCAGGACCCGGACGACCAGCTCTTCATGCCCACCGTGCGCGACGACGTGGCGTTCGGCCCGGCCAACCTCGGGCTGCGAGGGGAGGAGCTCGGTGCGCGGGTCGACGCAGCCCTGCGGGCCGTGGCCATGACGGAGTTCGCTGACCGGGCGCCGCACCATCTCTCCTTCGGTCAGCGGCGCCGGGTCGCCATCGCCACGGTGCTCGCGATGGAGCCCGAGATCCTGGTGCTCGACGAGCCGTCCTCCAACCTCGACCCCACGTCACGACGCGAGCTCGGTGAGCTCATCCAGTCGCTCGACGTCACCGTGCTCATGGTCACCCACGACCTGCCTTTCGCCCTCCAGCTCTGCGAGCGGTCGGTCATCCTCTCCGGCGGTGTCGTCGCCGCCGACGGCAGCACCCGCACGCTCCTCGACGACGCCGCCCTGCTCAAGGAGCACCGCCTTGAGCTGCCGTGGGGCTTCTCGGGTTAGTCTGCGCGCATGGCGATCAGTGACTTCGACCCGCCAGAGCGCTTTGTCGCCGGCACCGTCGGCCCGCCTGGCGGCCGCACCTTCTTCCTGCAGGCCCGCGGAGCCGGCCGGCTCGTCTCGGTGTCCATCGAGAAGGTCCAGGTGAGCATCCTCGCGGACCGCATCGCGGACCTCCTCGACACCGTCGGTGGTCCGGAGGGCTCCGACGCCGTCGCCGAGCACTTCGCGGACACGGAGGCGCTCGAGACCCCGATCGAGGACGAGTTCCGGGTGGACACGGTGAGCCTGGCGTGGGACGAGGACCGCTCCAGCATCGTGATCGAGTGCCACGACAGCGACCCCGAGGAGACCACGCCCTCGGACACGGTCAGGGTCGTCCTCAACGCGGCGAACGCGCGGGCCTTCGCCCGGCGCTGCCAGGCCATCGTCGCAGCGGGGCGCCCCCCGTGCCCGTTCTGTGGCCAGCCCCTCGATCCCGAGGGACACATCTGCCCCCGGTCCAACGGATACAAGCGCTAGACCGTGTCGCTCGAGGTCGAACACCTCCTGCAGGCCGGCGAGGTCGAGCTCCTGGGCCGGATCGTCGAGTCCTCCAACGGCGCCGTCCTCGTGCGGGTCAGCCTCGACGCCGACTCGAGGCTCGCCATCCACAAGCCCGTCGCGCTCGAACGCCCGCTCTGGGACTATCCCGACGGCACGTTGGCGGCTCGTGAGCGGGCGGCATACCTCATCAGTGAGGCCGGTGGGTTCGGTGTCGTCCCACCCACCGTCCTCCACGACGGACCCTGGGGCCCTGCCGCCACCCAGCAGTGGGTCGGTGAGCCCGACCGAGCACCCGACCTCGTCGTCGACGTCGTCGCGCCGGGTGAGGTCCCCGCCGGCTGGCGCGAGGTCCTGCGCGGTGAGACCCCCGACGGTGAGCAGGTGGTCGTGGCACACGCGACCGAGCCCGGTGTCCGCACGGCTGCCGTCTTCGACGCGCTCATCAACAACTCCGACCGCAAGGGCGGTCACCTCCTGCGCTGCGACGGCACGGTCTGGGGCGTCGACCACGGCGTGAGCCTCGGCGTCGAACCCAAGCTGCGCACCGTCCTGTGGGGCTGGGCCGGTGAGGCGCTCGACGTCGCCGACCTCGACCGGCTGGAGCGGGTGCGGGGCGCCCTGCACGAGGGCGACCTGGCATCGCGCCTCGCCGACCTCCTCACGACCGACGAGGTCGCTGCCCTCCTCGCGCGGACCGATCGCCTCCTCGAGGACCGGCGTCATCCGTTGCCCGTTCCCGGGTGGCCGGCCATCCCGTGGCCAGCGATGTGAGGAGCCCGTCGTAGGCTTCGACGGTGATCTCGTGGCCGCCTCCGTTCCTGCCCGCCATCCCCGGAGACGGAGTGGCGCTCAGCCTGCACGACACCAGCTCGGGGGAGCTGCAGCTGGTCGACCCCGGACCCGTGGCCCGGCTCTACGTCTGCGGCATCACCCCCTATGACGCGACCCACCTCGGCCACGCCGCGACCTACGTCGCGTTCGACCTCGTCGGTCGCGTTCTGCGCGACGCCGGGCACGAGGTGCACTACACCCAGAACGTCACCGACATCGACGACCCGCTCCTCGAACGCGCCCGACGCGATGGGCTCGACTGGCGGGACCTCGCCGTGGCCGAGGCGGACCTCTACCGCGAGGACATGACCGCGCTGCAGGTCATCCCACCGACGGACTACGTCGGTGTCGTCGAGGCGATGCCGACCATCGCGGACCTCGTGCGGCGCACGATCGACAGCGGGGCGGCATACGCGCTGACCAACGACGACGCGTCCGGTCCCGACCTCTATGTCGACCTCTCCCACGTCTCCGGATTCGGCGAGGTGTCCGGATGGACGCGCGAGCAGATGCTTGCCGTCTTCGCCGAGCGCGGTGGCGACCCGGACCGCCCCGGCAAGCGCGACCCGCTGGACCCGCTGCTGTGGCGCGCGGCCCGCGAGGGCGAGCCTTCCTGGGAGTTCGAGGGGCTGCCCGCGGGGCGACCCGGCTGGCACGTGGAGTGCACCGCCATCGCTCTCGACCGGCTCGGTGTGCCCATCGACGTCAACGGTGGAGGCTCGGACCTGATCTTCCCCCACCACGAGATGACGGTCGCGCAGGCCAGTGCCATCGGTGTCCAGGACTATGCGCAGATCCACAGCCACGCGGGCATGGTCGGACTCGACGGCCACAAGATGAGCAAGTCGCGCGGCAACCTCGTCCTCATCTCGCGCCTGCGTGAGGACGGAGTGGACCCCATGGCGATCCGCCTGGTCCTGCTCGCCCAGCACTACCGCTCCGACTGGGACTACACGCCGGACCTCCTGACCGCGGCGCAGGTCCGTCTGGAGCGGTGGCGCGAGGCCCTCTCGGTCAACACTGCGCCGTCAGCCGACGAGACGATCGCTGAGATCCGGGCCGCACTCGCCCATGACCTGGACGCACCACGCGCCCTCGCGGCCATCGACGCCTGGGCCGACGAGACCCTGGCCCGCGGTGGCGAGGAGGCGTCGGCTCCCGGCCTGCTGGGTCGGGCGCTCGACGCGCTGCTCGGAGTGCGCTTCTGACCACGCACGGAGGACGCCGCCCACGGCGTCAGTCGTCGGCGCCGCGCTTCCTCAGGTAGCGCTCGAACTCCTTGGCGATCGCATCGCCGCTGGCCTCGGGGAGCTCGGCCGTGTCCTGGGCCTCCTCCAGCGACTCGACGTACTCCGCGACCTCGGCGTCCTCGGACGCGAGCGCATCGAGGCCGTTCTCCCACGCACGGGCGTCCTCGTCGAGGCCGACGTGGTCGATGGGCCCGTCGAGGAGCTCCTCGAGCCGCGACACCATGGCACGCGTGGCCTTGGGGGACGGGGTGTGGTGGGCGTAGTGGGGGACGGCCGCCCACACCGAGATCGAGCTCACCCCCACCTGGACCGCCGCGTCGGCGATGACACCGACGATGCCCGTCGGGCCCTCATAGGTGCTTGCCTCGAGGTCGTGGCGGTGGCGCGTGTCCTCGTTGTCCGAGGTCGCGGTCACCTGGATGGGTCGGGTGTGCGCCACGTCGGCGAGCAGTGCGCCCAGGGTGATGACTGTCGTGACATCTGCCGCCTGGGCCAGCTCCATGAGCTCGATGGCGAACGTCCGCCACCGGAACGACGGCTCGACCCCCTGGACGAGGATGACGTCGCGCCCGATGGAGGTGTTGGTGGCGACGAGGATGCGCGTCGTGCGCCAGCTGATCCGGCGCTGCCCACCCTCTGAGAGCACCCGCGGGCGGTTGACCTGGAAGTCGTAGTAGTCCTCCGGGTCGAGCGCCGCGACCGGCTCCGCGTCCCAGAGCTGGGCCAGGTGCTCGATTACGCCACTTGCTGCCTCACCGGCGTCGTTCCACCCCTCGAAGGCCGCGATCATCACGGCGTTCTCCAGGTCAGGCAGGTCGTCGAGCTCGATCAACGCGTCCTCCTCGTAGGTGCACCTCCACCCTATTCGTAGACTCGGCCCATGACGTTGCCTGCTGCGGTTCTCTGGGACATGGATGGGACCCTCGTCGACACCGAGCCCTACTGGATCGCCGCCGAGCACGACATCGTGGAGGAGCACGGGGGAGTGTGGTCCGACGAGTACGCGCACCAGCTCGTGGGCAACGACCTCATGGTCAGTGCGGAGTTCATCCGCGACAACTCGCCGATCACGTGGGAGCCCGAGCGGATCATCGAGGAGCTCCTCGTCCGCGTCACGTCCCGGGTCCGCGAGCACGTGCCGTGGCGTCCGGGCGCGCGGGAGCTGCTCGCGGCGCTCATCGACGAGGGAGTCCCCAACGCGCTGGTGACGATGTCGTGGCGATCACTGGCGACCGCTGTCGTCGAGGCGCTGCCCGAGGGCACGTTCGCGGCCGTGGTCACCGGCGACGAGGTCGAGCACGGCAAACCGCACCCCGAGCCCTATCACGCGGCCGCGCGGATGCTGGGCGTCGAGGCACGTGACTGCATCGCCATCGAGGACTCGCCGACCGGGGTCCGCTCGGCCGTCGCCGCGGGGGTGCCCACCATCGCGGTCCCGCACGTCGTGCCCGTGCCCATCACGCGCGGTGCCGTCCAGCTGCCCAGCCTGCGGGGCCTCACCCCGCACGACCTCGTGTCAGTCGTCGCCGACGAGCGCCTCGCCGGTGACGCGCGGGTCGAGGACGAGCCGACCGGCGTCGGCAGGTAGCGGCGGAGGAGTGCCGCCCCACTCGGGGCACAGCTCCTTGAAGTCGCACCAGTCGCACAGCCGGGACACGCGGGGTCGCCAGTCACCGGTCTCGCTGGCCCGGACGATGGCCGCCCAGACCGCTTGGACGTTGCGCTCGAGCCCGAGCAGGTCGTGCTCGTCCGGCTCGTAGCGCACGATCTCGCCGTTGCCGAGGTAGACGAGCTGCAGCTGCTTGGGGATGACGCCGCGCTGGCGCCAGAGCACGAGCGCATAGAACTTCATCTGGAAGAGGGCCTTGCCCTCGAAGGCCTCACGCGGCGAGCGACCGGTCTTGTAGTCGACCACGCGCATCGCACCGTCGGCAGCGATGTCGAGGCGGTCGACGTAGCCGCGCAGGGTGAGACCGTCGACCTCGGTCTCGACATAGAGCTCGCGCTCGGCCGGCTCGAGCCACTGCGGGTTCTCGAGCGTGAACCACCTCTCGACCAGCGCTCCGGCCGCCGTGAACCACCCCTCCTCGGTCAGGGTCTCGTCGTCCTCGATCATCGTCGCGAGCTCCGGCCGCTCCTCGACGAGACTCAGCCAGCGCGGCTGGAGCAGCGCGACGGCCGCCTCAGGGGTCCGCTCGGCCGCCGGCAGCTCGAAGAGGTGCTCGAGCACCTCGTGCACGAGGGTGCCGCGCGCGGCTGCCGGTGAGGGTGGCCCGTCGAGCTTGTCGATGGTGCGGAACCGGAAGAGCAGGGGGCACTGCTTGAAGTCCGCTGCGCGGCTCGGAGACAGTGCGGGGGTCATGGACGACACGGTATGCCGTCCTGCCGACACCCCCGCACACCTCACCGCCCAGCCCGCTCGCGTCCGCGAACCCGGTCCGGAACGCGGCCAAGGTCGCGGACGCGAGCGGGGGAGCGGGCGTGGCTCAGGCGATGGGCTGCTGCAGCTCGGTGACCCAGGCGTCCTCGTCGCCGTGGGGCGTCGCGATGTAGACCTCCCGGCATCGCCCATCGAGGGAGAGACCTTCGGCTCCGAGGTACTGCATCAGCGCCTGCCAGCTGTCACCGATGGTCTCCATCGAGCCGTGGTGGACGACGGTGACGGCTCGTCCGGCGGCCGGCAGCGTCTCCACCTCGTAACCGGGGATGCTCTCCCCGGCTGCGAGCGGCATACCCGCCGCGAAGCGGATCGAGTCCTCGCTCATCTCGTACCAGGCGACCGTGGGCTGCTCCACGTCCAGGCCGGCCCGGCCCGCATCCGAGAGCAGGTCGGCGAAGAGCGGCCCGATCGTCTGCCCGATCTCGGACTGGTCGGTGACGCTCCCGGTGCGCTGGGCCAGGGTGAGCTCTGGCAGCGCCTTGGTGACGAACTCGAGGTCCTGCATGGTGTGCTCCTTCTCGATCGTCCGAAGGCGACGCTCGATCTCGGCGAGGCGGGTGTGGTCCTCCTCGATCCGCGCAGCGATCTGCGAGCGGCGCAGGGCGAGCATCGCCCGCAGCTCGTCGGCGGACACGTCGGCGTCGAGGATCGGCGCGATCTCGGAGAGAGCGAAGCCGAGGTCCTTGAGCGCGACGAGCCGGTTGAGCCGACTCAGCTGGTCGGCGGTGTAGCGCCGGTAGCCGCTGTGCGCATCGACGGCTGCGGGCACGAGCAGCCCGAGCGCGTCGTAGTGGCGCAGCATGCGCACGGACACCTGTCCGTGGAGGGCGAAGTCACCGATGCCGAGCACGTGCGTCCCTTCGGTCCTGTGGAGTGCCCGGGTCCAGCGCCCGGGCGACACCGATCAGCAGACAGCCTGACACCGTGTCAGGGTCAAGGACCTTTTTGCGTATGCCGGCCCACGCAGAGCGTGGGACCCGCGCTCACCTCAGGCGACAAGGACCGCGTCGTCCGAGCCGGCCGACGACGCCGTCGCGGGCCCGGGCTGCGGGCGGCGCAGCGCACCGCGCAGGCGCCACGCGGCATACACGGCGAGAGCGCTGATGGCGATGTGCAGCCCCAGGAAGCCGGTCGTGAGCCCGGCGCCCAGGAGCACGCCGGCGACGAGGGGACCCAGCGCCGAGAAGGTCGTCTGCAGCGCGGCGAAGGCACCCAGCGTCTGGCCGACCATGCCCCGCGGTGCGAGGGAGGCGGTCAGGGGGCTGAGGACCGGGCTGTACATCGTCTCGCCGACGGCGAAGATCCCGTAGGTCGTCACGAAGAGGGCCGCCGCGACGCCCGGTGCGAACTGCGCCGTGGAGAGCACGACCCAGGACAGGACCCAGATCCCACCGACCGCCATGAGCAGGGTCGGCGCGCTCCTGTTGGCGGTGAGGCGGACGACGATGACCTGGAGCACGACGATGACGATCGCGTTGACCGCGGCGGCGGTGCCGACGGCGGCTGTGTCGATGTCGAGGGTCGTGATCGCGTAGGCCGGCAGGCCCGACTCGAACTGGGCGTAGAACCCCAGGGCGAGCGTCACCGTGACCACCGCGGTCCATCGCAGCGCCGGGGTGGCGAAGACGGCACGCATCGACTCCAGCGGGCTCATCGGCCGGGCAGCGGGGCTCGCGACGATCTCGCTGCCCGGGTGGATGGTGGCGCCTCGACCGGCGAGGCCGATGATGAGCGAGGAGATCGCGAATCCGGCTGCTGCCGTGAGGAACCCGACGTCGAGCCCCTGCGGGTCGCGCAGGTCGACGAGGTGTCCGGCGACGTAGGCGCCGGCCGCCATGCCGAGCGCCTCACCCGTGAACTTGTAGGCGAAGACGCGGCGACGGTCGCTGCTGTCGACCCAACGGAGCACGAGGACCTGCTTGGCCGGGACGGCGGCGGTCAGCCCCAGCCCGAAGACGAACATCCCGCCGAGGAAGGCTGCGGTCGAGTCGGCCAGCACGAGCGAGCCGACGCCGACCGCTCCCAGCAGCTGGGCGAGAACTGCGACGGCGACCGGGTCGTAGCGGTCGCTGAGCCGTCCGGCCACCGGTGCGGCGACCAGTGCCCCGACCGAGAAGAGCGAGGATGCGGCAGCAGCGGCGAGGGCGCCCCAGCCGCGGGTGTCGGCCGCATACGCGTACTGATAGGGCAGCACCGCACCCCAGCCGAGCATCCCGATGGAGGAGGCGAGGACGAGCAGCTTGGCGCGCATGGTGGTCACACCCTTTCTGTTGGTGGCGGAAGACAAGACGGTCAACGGCCTTCGACGTCGAACCATTCGGTATCGAATGTTCGATGTCGAAAGGTTAGCATTCGAAGAACGCATGCGAGGATGGGGTTATGCCCCGACGCACGAAGTCCGCAGCGCAGCAGCACCGCGACGCCGTCGCGGCCTACGTCGCCGCCGGAGGTGAGGAGTCGGTCCAGCGCGTCATCACCGCGCTCTACGGAGTGACCAAGAAGCTCGACCAGTGGTACGCGCGACAGCTCGCCGACCTCGACCTCACCCAGGGGGAGTGGGCGGTCGTCGCCGCGCTCGCCCGGGCAGGGGACGACTGCCAGACGCCCAGCCAGCTCGCCGAGCTCACGAGTGTCGCGCCGTCGTCGATGACGCACCGGCTGGACAAGATGTCTCAGCGCGGGCTGGTCGAGCGCCGTCCGGACGCGGACAACCGCACCCGCATCCTCGTCTCACTGAGCAAGGAGGGCTGGGAGCTGTTCAGCCAGTCGGTCCGCGAGTCCGACATGGTCGAGAGCGACGTCCTGAGCGGGCTCACCAAGGCCGAACGGGGTGAGCTGGCGCGCCTCCTCGAGGGCGTCATCGCCCACCTGGACGACGTCGACGCCTGAGCCTCGCGGCGGACGTCGACGCCTGCCGACGGACGCCGCCAGCGGACGCCTCAGCCTGACAGCGGAAGCCAGCAGGCCGGCATACGCGAAGGAAGTCCTCAGTCCTCGGGCTGATACCCCAGGTTGGGGCCGAGCCAGCGCTCGGCCTCGGCGAGGGTCCAGCCCTTGCGCTCGGCGTAGTCCTCGACCTGGTCGCGACCCAGGCGCCCCACGACGAAGTACTGGCTCTCGGGGTGGGAGAAGTACCAACCACTCACCGAAGCTCCCGGCTGCATGGCCATCGACTCGGTGAGCTCCATGCCGGCACGGTCAGCCGCACCGAGGAGCTTGAAGAGCGTCTCCTTCTCGGTGTGGTCCGGGCACGCGGGGTAGCCGGGGGCCGGACGGATGCCGGTGTACTTCTCGCCGATGAGGTCGGCGTTGGAGAGGTGCTCGTCGCCGGCGTGACCCCAGAACTCGCGACGGACCCGCTCGTGCATGCGCTCCGCGAACGCCTCGGCCAGCCGGTCCGCCAGAGCCTCGACGAGGATCGCGCTGTAGTCGTCGAGCTCCTCCTTGAACGCCGCGATCCGGTCGTGGGTGCCGTGGCCGGCCGTGACCGCGAAGCCTCCGACGTAGTCGCGCAGGCCCGTCTCCTTGGGCGCGACGAAGTCGGAGAGGCAGCGGTTGGGGACGCCGGCCCGGTGCTGACCCTGCTGCCGCAGGCCGTGGATCGTCGTGAGGACGCTCTCTCGCGACTCGTCGGCGTAGACCTCGATGTCGTCGCCGACCGCATTGGCCGGGAAGAGCCCGATGACGCCCTTGGCGGTGAGCCACCTCTCGTCGATGATCTTGTCGAGCATCGCGTTGGCGTCCTCGAGCAGCTTGCGTGCGGTCTCGCCCGTCGCGGGGTTGGAGAGGATGTCGGGGTAGCGACCCTTCATCTCCCAGGCCTGGAAGAACGGCGTCCAGTCGATGTAGCGACGCAGCTCCTCGATCGGGTAGTCGACGAACTCCCGGGTGAACTGGGCAGCCGCCCGGTGCCACCTGGTGTCGGACTTGCCCGACCACACGTCCTTGCTCTGCTGGGCGAGCAGGTGGGGACGAACTGGCCGGTAGGCCGTCCAGTCGATGGGGGTGGCCGCCTTGCGGGCCGCGTCGATGGACACCAGCGGGCGCTCGGTGGACTTCGCGGCGTGACGGGCCCGCATCGAGTCGTAGTCGGCCTTGATCGTCTCGAGCAGGGGCTCGCGCTGCGTCGCCGACAGGAGCTGGCTCGCCACCGGCACGGAGCGCGATGCGTCCTTGACCCAGACGACGGGGCCGCTGTACTGACCGTCCACCTTGACGGCGGTGTGCGCCCGAGAGGTCGTCGCCCCACCGATGAGCAGCGGGATCGTGAAGCCCTGTCGTTCCATCTCGCCCGCCACGCGCACCATCTCGTCGAGTGAGGGTGTGATGAGCCCGGAGAGGCCGATGATGTCGGCGCCCTTCTCCTTGGCCGTGTCGAGGATCTTCTGCGCGGGCACCATGACGCCGAGGTCGATGACGTCGTAGTTGTTGCACTGGAGGACGACCCCGACGATGTTCTTGCCGATGTCGTGGACGTCGCCCTTCACCGTCGCCATGACGATGAGGCCCTTGCTGTTCTGGGTCGAGACGCCCGAACGTTCCTTCTCGGCCTCGATGTAGGGGATGAGGTGTGCGACAGCCTTCTTCATGACGCGCGCCGACTTCACGACCTGGGGGAGGAACATCTTGCCTGCTCCGAAGAGGTCGCCGACGACGCCCATGCCGTCCATGAGCGGGCCCTCGATCACCTCGATCGGCTTGCCGTCCGCCGCGTCGATCTCCTGCCGCAGCAGCTCGGTGTCCTCGACCACGAAGTCGTCGATGCCCTTGACGAGGGAGTGGGTGATGCGTTCGCGCACGGGCAGCCCCCGCCACTCGGCCTCGGTCACCTCGGGGGCGGCCTCGCCGGTGTTGTTGAACTTGTCGGCGATCTCGAGCAGCCGCTCCGTGGAGTCGGGTCGGCGGTTGAGGACGACGTCCTCGATGCGCTCGCGGAGCTCGGGGTCGACGTCGTCGAGGACGACGAGGGCGCCGGCGTTGACGATGCCCATGTCCATCCCGGCCTGGATGGCGTTGTAGAGGAAGACCGCGTGGATCGCCTCACGCACGGGGTTGTTGCCGCGGAACGAGAACGAGACGTTGGAGACGCCACCGGAGACGAGGGTGCCCGGCAGGTTCTCCTTGATCCACCGGGTCGCCTCGATGAAGTCCGTGCCGTATGCCGCGTGCTCCTCGATGCCCGTGGCCACCGCGAAGATGTTGGGGTCGAAGATGATGTCGTGCGGGTCCATGCCGACCTCGCCGGTGAGCAGGTCGTAGGCGCGCTGGCAGATCTCCTTGCGCCGCTCGAGGGAGTCGGCCTGACCCTCCTCGTCGAAGGCCATGACCACGACGGCCGCGCCGTACTTGTGGCAGAGGCGGGCCTGCGCCAGGAACGGCTCGACCCCCTCCTTCATCGAGATGGAGTTGACGATCGGCTTGCCCTGGGAGCACTTGAGGCCGGCCTCGATGACCTCCCACTTGCTGGAGTCGATCATGAGCGGCACCCGGCAGATGTCGGGCTCGCTGGCGACGAGCTTGACGAAGCGGTCCATCGCGGCGACGCCGTCGATCATCCCCTCGTCCATGTTGATGTCGATGACCTGCGCCCCGGCCTCGACCTGCTGGCGGGCGACCGACAGCGCAGCCGGGTAGTCCTCCTCCTTGATGAGGCGGCGGAAGCGGGCCGAGCCGGTGATGTTGGTGCGCTCGCCGACGTTGACGAAGAGCGAGTCCTCGTCGACGGTGAGGGGCTCCAACCCGCTGAGGCGCAGCGCGCCGGGGACCTCGGCCCGGACGCGGGGGGTGCCCTTCGCGGCAGCATCGGCGATGGCCCCGATGTGCTCCGGTGTGGTGCCGCAGCAGCCGCCGAGGATGTTGACCAGGCCGCTCGTCGCGAACTCGCCCACGACAGAGGCCATCTGGTCCGGGGTCTCGTCATACTCACCGAACGCGTTGGGCAGGCCGGCGTTGGGATAGGCCGACACGAAGCAGTCGGCGATGCGGGAGAGCTCGGCGATGTAGGGGCGCAGCTCGTCGGCGCCGAGGGCGCAGTTGAGCCCGATGACGAGGGGGCGGGCGTGGCGCACGGAGTTCCAGAACGCCTCAGTGACCTGGCCGGACAGGGTGCGTCCGGACGCGTCGGTGATCGTCCCCGAGATGATGATCGGCCAGCGCCGACCGAGGTCCTCGAAGAGGGTCTCGACCGCGAAGATCGCCGCCTTGGCGTTGAGGGTGTCGAAGATCGTCTCGATGATGAGGGCGTCGACCCCGCCGTCGACCAGCCCGCGAGCCTGCTCGAGGTAGGCCTCGACGAGCTGGTCGAAGGTGACGTTGCGTGCGCCGGGGTCGTTGACGTCGGGCGAGATCGAGGCCGTGCGGGTCGTCGGACCCAGGGCCCCGAGGGCCCATCGCTGGCGACCGGTCTCGGCCGTGACGGCGTCGCACGCGCTCCGGGCCAGCCGTGCGGCCTCACGGTTCATCTCGTAGGCGAGGTCGGCCATGTCGTAGTCCGCGAGCGAGATCCGCTGCGCGTTGAACGTGTTGGTCTCCACGAGGTCGGCGCCGGCCAGCAGGTACGCGCGATGGATGCCCTCGATGACCGCCGGGCTGGTCAGGCTGAGCAGGTCGTTGTTGCCGCGCAGGTCGCTGGGCCAGTCGGCGAAGCGCTCTCCCCGGTAGTCCTCCTCCGCCAGTCCCTCCTGCTGGATCATCGTGCCCATCGCGCCGTCGAGGACGAGGACGCGCTCCATGAGGGCAGCGGTGAGGTCGGCGGTGGCGTCCGGGCGGTGTGCGACCGCCGCATCTGCGGGTGACGTCGTCGTGGAGGAGTTCACGTGTCCCAGTATGCCGTCGTGCCTTGTAGGGTCGCGGCGTGGCCGTACCCAGTGAGACCAAGTCCTCCGGCCTCGTCATAGCCCGTGTCGGCGGGGTTCCGGTCCAGATCGGCGCGAGCTGGCTGCTCCTCGCAGCGGTCATCACGTTCATCATCGGCAGTGGCGCCCCGGAGCTGGGTGCCGTGGCCTACGCCATCGGCGTGGCCTACGCCGTCTCGCTCCTCATCTCCGTCCTGGTCCACGAGGGAGCGCACGCCGGCATGGCCGTGGCCCTGGGCCTGCCGGTCCACCGAGTGGTGGCCGACCTCTGGGGTGGGCACACGGCATACGACGCTCGTCTGTCCACGCCCGGGAAGGCGGCGGCGATAGCCGTCGTCGGCCCGGTCGCCAACCTCGCCCTCGGCCTCGTCGCTTGGGTGGCCTCCCTCGCCGTCAGCGCCGACGTGCCCAGCCGGATCCTCTACGGAGTGGCCTTCGTCAACGTGCTGCTGGCCGTCTTCAACCTCCTTCCGGGACTCCCGCTCGACGGTGGGCAGCTGGTCGACGCGGCCGTCTGGAAGGCGACCGGTCGACGCGAGAAGGGGTTGATCGCGGCCGGATGGACGGGGCGGGTCGTGACCCTCGGCGTCGTCCTCTTCTTCGTCGTGAGGCCGCTCGTCTCGGGGGACTCGCCGTCCTTCACCTGGATCATCTGGTCGGGTCTCATCGCGGCCTTCATGTGGCGGGGCGCGACCGCTGCGATCCGCACGGGTCAGGCACGCGAGATGCTCGGCCGGGGGACCGTCGCCCAGGTGGTGCGGCCGGTCCCGGTGCTGCGCAGCGGGGACGTGCTCGAGGCCTCGGCTGCGACCGGCGGGCTCGCCGTGGTCGTCGACGAGAGCGGCCGCCCGACCTCGCTCGTCCTCCCGGCCGATGCCGCGACGGTGCCGCGGGAGCGATGGGCCACGACCCCGGTGTCGGCCCTGGCCCGCATGCAGCCCGACGGGTGGGTCGCCGAGACCGGGCGCCACGACGACCTCACCGCCGTCGTCACCGCCATCCAGGAGTCCTCGAGCCAGGTGGTCGTCGCCGTCGAGGACGGCAGGGTGCTCGGCCTCGTCACCGTCGAGGCGGTCAACGCGGCGATCGCCGGCAACTAGACTCCACCCCCATGAGTGCGACCGGTGCCGACCTGCGACGTGGACCCTTTGCCGAAGGTGAGCGAGTGCAGCTGACGGACTCCAAGGGCCGCCTCCACACCATCACCCTCGCGCCGGGCAAGCAGTTCCACACCCACCGCGGCTACCTCCAGCACGACGACCTCATCGGCTCACCTGACGGCTCGACGGTCACCAACACCGCGGGCTTCCAGTACCTCGCGCTGCGACCGCTGCTGTCCGACTACGTCATGTCGATGCCACGGGGGGCTGCCGTGGTCTACCCCAAGGACGCCGGCCAGATCGTGACGATGGCCGACATCTTCCCCGGCGCCGTCGTCGTCGAGGCGGGCGTCGGCTCGGGAGCCCTGTCGATGTCGTTGCTGCGCGCCGTCGGTGAGACCGGTCGCCTCCACTCGTTCGAGCGGCGTGAGGACTTCGCGGACATCGCGATGGCCAACGCGCGCGCCTACTTCGGCACCGACCACCCGGCATGGACGGTCACCGTCGGCGATCTCGTCGAGGCGCTGCCGGCGAACGTCGAGCCCGGCACCGTCGACCGCGTCGTCCTCGACATGCTTGCCCCGTGGGAGTGCCTCGACGTCGTCGGTGAGGCCCTCGCTCCTGGTGGCGTGCTCATCTGCTACGTCGCCACGGCCACCCAGCTGTCCAAGGTCGCCGAGGCGATGCGCGACGCGGGGGAGTGGACCGAACCGTCCGCCTGGGAGTCGCTCGTGCGCGGTTGGCACCTCGAGGGCCTGGCGGTCCGGCCCCAGCACCGCATGCACGGCCACACCGGCTTCCTCATCACCACCCGGCGCCTCGCGCCCGGAGTCACCCCGCCGTTGCGCAAGCGACGTCCCGGGAAGGGCTACGAGAGCGCGGAGGACGCGGACGGCATCCCCGCTGACCCGCTGCCCGGAGCGGACGCCGAGGAGTGGACGCCGGAGGCCATCGGCGAACGCGTTCCGTCCGACAAGCGAGTCAGGAAGGTCCGTCGCAGCGTCACGGGTTAGCGTTAAGGGGCCAGTCGAGCCGAGGAGGCCCCGATGACCGAGTTCACCCCTCCACCCACGAGCGATGCCGTGCGCCGTCTCGAGGGCACGGTCACCGACCTGCGTTCGCAGGTCAACACCGTGTCCGCGCAGAACGAGCGCCTCGTGCGCACGCTCCGCGACGCCCGCGACCAGATCGTCACGCTCAAGACCGAGGTCGACCGGCTGGGTCAGCCGCCGTCCGGCTACGGCATCGTCCTTGAAACGTTCGGCGACAAGACGGTCGACGTCCTCACGGGTGGCCGCAAGATGCACGTCGCGGTGAGCCCGACGATCGAGGCGGGCGAGATCGAGGTCGGCCGCGAGGTCATGCTCAACGAGGCCATGAACGTCGTGGCCGTCCACGGCTTCGAGCGGGCCGGCGAGGTCGTCCAGCTCAAGGAGCTGCTCGAGGACGACCGCGTGCTCGTCCTGTCGCGCGCCGACGAGGAGCGGGTATGCCGTGTGGCCGCCTCCCTCAAGGACGTCAAGCTGCGCGTCGGTGACGCCCTCCTGCTCGAGCCCCGCAGTGCCTTCGTCTACGAGCAGATCCCGCGGGCCGAGGTCGCGGACCTCGTCCTCGAGGAGGTGCCGGACATCGCCTACGACGACATCGGCGGTCTCGGCAGCCAGATCGAGCTCATCCGTGACGCGGTCGAGCTGCCCTACCTCCACCCGGACCTCTTCACCGAGCACCACCTCAAGCCGCCCAAGGGCGTGCTGCTCTACGGTCCGCCCGGCTGCGGCAAGACGATGATCGCCAAGGCGGTCGCGGCGTCGCTGTCCCGCAAGATCGCCGAGAAGGAGGGGCGGGCACCGGGCAAGAGCTACTTCCTCAACATCAAGGGTCCCGAGCTGCTCAACAAGTACGTCGGTGAGACCGAGCGGCACATCCGCCTCATCTTCCAGCGCGCCCGCGAGAAGTCGTCCGAGGGCTTCCCGGTCGTCGTGTTCTTCGACGAGATGGACAGCCTCTTCCGCACCCGCGGGTCCGGCGTCTCCAGCGACGTCGAGACGACGATCGTCCCGCAGCTCCTCAGCGAGATCGACGGCGTCGAGGGCCTCGAGAACGTCATCGTCATCGGTGCCAGCAACCGCGAGGACATGATCGACCCTGCGATCCTGCGGCCCGGACGCCTCGACGTGAAGATCAAGATCGAGCGCCCGGATGCCCAGGCCTCGACCGAGATCTTCGCGAAGTACCTCACGGCCGACCTGCCGCTGCACGCGGATGACCTGGCCGAGAACGGCGGGTCGCCCGAGGCCACGGTCGACGCGATGACCGAGGCCGTCGTGACTCGCATGTATGCCGAGGACGAGGACAACGAGTTTCTCGAGGTGACGTATGCCGGCGGCGACAAGGAGGTCCTCTACTTCAAGGACTTCAACAGCGGCGCGATGATCCAGAACATCGTCGACCGCGCCAAGAAGATGGCCATCAAGGACTTCCTCCTGACCGGTCACCGAGGCCTGCGCGTCGACCACCTGCTGCAGAGCTGCGTCGACGAGTTCAAGGAGAACGAGGACCTGCCCAACACCACCAACCCCGACGACTGGGCACGGATCTCGGGCAAGAAGGGCGAGCGCATCGTCTACATCCGCACGCTCATCAAGACCAAGGAAGGCAACGAGCCGGGCCGGTCGATCTCGACCATCGCCAACACCGGTCAGTACCTCTAGGTCAGTCCAAGTCCGCCGCTTTGGTAGAACGGGCCCATGGCGCACCTCATCACCGAAGACAACCTCGGGGCTTGGCTCATCAAGTGCGATCCCGAGCTCAACTCCGACGTGCCGCGACAGATCGGCCAGCCCGGGACCGGTGTCGTCACGACATGGTGCGTCGCGAGGAACTACCGCAGCCGGATGATGAAGCCCGGAGACCGAGCCATCCTCTGGGTCTCGGGCAACGGCCGACGTCTGACGCGTGGCATCTGGGGCGTGGGCTGGGTCACGGGGCACGTGCAGGACACTGACGCCGAGTCCGGGCTCCCTGTCGCAAACCAGGTCTCGCTCGACATCTCCCTCTTCGAGAGAGGAGCCGAGCTGTCCTCGACGGAGCTCCTCGGCGTGGGCATCACCGACCTCGAAGTCCAGAAGCAAGCCCACATGTCGAACCCCTCTTGGGTGACAAAAGACCAGCTGGCCCGGATCGAGGTGTTGCTCCCCCCTTGGCCGGACCACGTTGGGCCGGGGGAGGGGATCCCGACCAGCGACCCGGGACCCGGCCTCGGCAACCCAATTCACACACAATAGGCCGCGCGACAGGGGGCTCGTCGACCCAACCTCCCGGATCGCGGCATGTCCGGGCGCTCGGCTCCGCGTCATTCGCGGCGGAAAGACGCGGTCCGTGTGCCTTCCATCGCCAGATCCGACCTGGTGAACGCTGGGGCGTGTCGGCGCAGCGTCAGTCCAGGAGGCGGGCGACGAGACGCCAGCCGAGCATCGTTACCCCGAGGAAGACCGTCGCCACGACGACGAACGACGGAGCCGTGCCGGTCGCAGCCAACCGACGGAAGAGCATCCCGACCGCGACCGTGGCCACGACGACGATGACACCGAACTGCCACGACCGGGGCGAGGCGTCCAGGGTGAGCGACGCGACGAGATAGCCGGCGGCGGTGCCGCAAAGGAACGGCGCTGCGGTCTCGAGGACGCCGGCGAAGGTGATGCCGTGCGCGTGGGAACGTCGCCCCACGAGGGCGAAGACCACGACGGCGAGGAGGTCGAGGACAGGCGCGATGAGCCGGCTCATCGCCGTCAGCCACCCACCTTGTCGAAGAGCGAGCCCTGGGGTGGTGCGTGGGTCGGGTCGACGCCGTCGAAGAGGATGCTCACCGACTCACCGCCGTGAATTCGGGCGATCGCCTCGGCGAAGAGACCAGAGACGGTGCGGACCTGGAGCTCCGGCCAGTCGCTCGGCGCGGGCACCGTGTCGGTGGTGACGATCTGGCTCACCATGGGGTGGCCCCGCAGTCGCTCGACTGCCTTGCCCGCGAAGAGCCCGTGGGTGCACGCCACCGCGGCCTCGGTGACCCCGAAGTCGGCGAGGCGGTCGAGCAGCTCGAGGATCGAGCCACCCGTCGCGATCTCGTCGTCGAGGACGATGGCGCGCTTGCCCCGGACGTCACCGACGATCGAGTCGATGACGACCTTGTCGTCGCTCTGCCGCTGCTTGCTGCCGGCGGCCACCGGAAGGCCGAGGAGGCGCGAGAACTGGGTCGCCTCCTTGGCGTTGCCGAGGTCGGGGGAGATGACGACCGAGTTCGTGAGGTCGGTGCCACGGAAGTGGTCGGCGAGCACGCCGAGGGCGGTGAGGTGGTCGACGGGGACCGAGAAGAAGCCGTGCACCTGCGGGGCGTGAAGGTTCATCGTGAGCACCCGGTGGGCGCCGGCGGTCGAGATGAGGTCGGCAACGAGCCGCCCGCCGAGCGAGATGCGCGACGCATCCTTCTTGTCGGAGCGCGCATAGGCGAAGTGGGGGATGACCGCAGTGATCTGGGCCGCGGACGCACCACGCGCCGCGTCGATCATCAGGAGCAGCTCCATGAGGTGCTCCTGCGTCGGAGGCACGAGCGGCTGGATGATGTAGACGTCGCGCTGGCGGCAGTTCGCCAGGAGCTGAGCTTGGAGGCAGTCGTTGCTGAAGCGCTTGCTCTCGCTGCGTGACAGCGGAACTCCCAGCTTGTCGCAGATGCGGGAGGCGAGAGTCTGGTGGGCACTGCCGGAGAAGACCACGATCTCGCGCATGGGTCGACCCTAGGCCAGAGCCCCGGTCAGGTGGCGGCGGAGTTCACTGACGAGCTCCCAGCGCTGCTGTGGGCCCGCAGCACTGGCGCCCGGGAAGCTCGCGAAACCGTGCGGAACCCGAAGGTAGTTCGTGTGGCGCACCTGGACACCAGCGGAACGGAGCGCAGCGGCATACCGGACTCCGTCGTCCCGGATCGGGTCGAGGTCCGCCGTCTGGATGAGCGCGGGCGGCAGCCCGGACAGCTCGCCGAAGAGCGGCGAGACCAGCGGGTCGGTGAGGTCCTGCCCGCCGGCATACAGCTCCCGGAACGCAAGGATCGAGGCCTTGGTGAGGATGGGTGCGTTGGCGTGCTCGTCGATGGACGGCGACTGCATGGTCAGGTCGGTGGCCGGATAGATGAGCGCCTGGTGGCGGATCCAGTCGGCGCCGCGCGCGTGGACGACCTGGGCCACGACAGCCGCCAGGTGACCGCCCGCCGAGTCCCCACACACCGCCAGCCGGTGGGCATCGGCCCGCAGCACGTCGGACTGGGCCGCGATCCAGGTCGTCGCGTCCACCGCGTCGTGGACCCCCGTCGGCGACGGGCTCTCGGGCGCCAACCGGTAGTCGACGCTCACGACCACGGCGCCGACCTCGGCCGCCAGCTGCGTGCAGATGGGGTCGTAGTTCACGACGTTGCCGAGGACCCAGCCGCCGCCGTGGAACCAGACGATGACGGGAACGTCGGTCTGCACGTCCCGAATCGCGCGCGGACGATAGATGCGCAGGGGATCTCGTAGCCGTCCCGGGCCGGCGCCGTCCCGAAGGTGATGCCGACAGCGGGGTCGGCCCGGCCGGTGACCCAGGACCAGGGCGGCTTCGTGGGATAGGTCCGGGCGCGGGCCAGGTGTCGTTCCGTCTCGGTCATCCGCTCGACCGGCACCCTCAGGCGGTCCGCGACGGCGACGGTCACGGTGGTGAGCGGAGACATCCCGCGATAGGAGCGCATGCCGGGAGTATGCCGTGGGGCCTGCGCGGCGCCGGGCATGGTTTCCTTGCACGCATGTCCCGATTCCTCTCCGTCGCGGGTGCGCGATGACCGTCCGGCGCGTCATGGGTATCGAGACGGAGTACGGCATCTCGGTCCCCGGTTCACCGACGGCCAACCCCATGGTCCTGTCCGGGGACGTCGTGACGACGTATGCCGCGAGCCGGGGGATCCGTCCGGCGCAGGCGTCGTGGGACTACGCCGACGAGACGCCGCTGCACGACGCCCGCGGCTTCGACATGGGCAGGGGAGCGGCCCACCCGAGCCAGCTCACCGACATCGAGGACCCGACGATGGCCAACGTCGTCCTCACCAACGGAGCGCGTCTGTACGTCGACCACGCCCACCCGGAGTACTCGTCGCCCGAGGTGACGAACCCGCGCGACGCCGTCGTCTGGGACAAGGCCGGAGAGCTCGTGATGCGCGAGGCCGTGCACCGTCTCGCGACCGTCCCGCCGGGGGTCAACCTCTACAAGAACAACACCGACGGCAAGGGCGCGTCCTACGGCACGCACGAGAACTACCTCATGTCGCGCCGCACACCCTTCTCCCGGATCATCGCCCAGCTGACGCCCTTCTTCGTCGTGCGCCAGGTCATGGCCGGGTCCGGTCGGGTCGGCATCGGCGTCGACTCGCGCACCGCCGGCTACCAGCTGGCCCAGCGCAGCGACTTCTTCGAGACCGAGGTCGGGCTCGAGACCACGCTCAAGCGACCGATCATCAACACCCGCGACGAGCCGCACGCCGTGGCCGACCTCTATCGCCGCCTGCACGTCATCCTCGGCGATGCCAACCACTGCGACGTGGCCAACCTCGTCAAGATGGGCTCCACCTCGCTCGTCCTGGCCATGATCGAGGACGACGCGTTCCGGACCGAGCTCAGCATCAGGTCGCCCGTGCGCACCCTCCAGGCCGTCAGCCACGACCCCAGCCTCCAGTCGACGATCGAGCTCACCGACGGCCGCTCGATCCGTCCGGTCGAGCTGCTGCGCACCTTCCACGAGCTGGCCGCGTCCTACGTCGACGACAAGTGGGGGAGCGACGTCGACGCCGAGACCACCGAGGTCCTGCACTGGTGGGACACGGTGCTGACCGCTCTCGAGGGCGACCCGATGGACGCGCGTCGATGGGTCGACTGGGTGGCCAAGCTGTCCGTCCTCGAGGGCTACCGCGAGCGTGACTCCCTCGGCTGGGGCGACCCGCGGCTCAAGGCCGTGGACATCCAGTGGTCCGACGTGCGCGCCGACCGGGGCCTGGCCCACCGACTGGCGGCGACCGGTCGCGTCGACGTGCTCGTGCCCGAGGCCGAAGCCACCCGAGCGATGGACGAGGCACCCGAGGACACGAGGGCGTGGTTCCGCGGGGCGTGCCTGCGCAAGTTCCCCGAGTCGGTCGTCGCCGCGTCGTGGGACTCCGTCGTCGTCGAGGTGCCCGGCGAGCGCTCCCTTCAGCGCATCCCCATCCTCGAACCCCTGCGCGGCACGAAGGACGCTGTGGGCGATCTCGTCGACGGGGCGCCCGACATCCGGTCGCTCCTCGAGTCCCTGGCCGCGGTCGAGAGGAGCGCCGACTAGGCTCGGACGTGCAGGCACCGTGACGGTGCCTCACGTGACACGAGGAGGAGCCCATGGCCGGCCAGGAGCAGATCAAGCCAGGTCGACGGGACGACGGTCCGGACGACGCGCCCGCGCCCGCAGCGGCGCCCGCGGCCCAGGTCGCCGACACCGACATCGACGACATCCTCGACGAGATCGACGGCGTCCTCGAGACCAACGCCGAGGAGTTCGTGCGTGGTTTCGTCCAGAAGGGCGGCCAGTGAGCTCCCTGTCTGACAGCGGTCGTCTCCCCGCGGCATACCTGCGCACGGGTTCTGCCTCGTTCACCGAGTTCGTCGCGGAGCACGAGCCGAGTCTCATCCCCTCACGCCGTGGGCTGCCGCCGGGAGCGACGATCGACGCCCCGCACGGCACGACGATCGTCACGCTGACCTATGACGGCGGCGTCCTCATGGCCGGTGACCGGCGCGCGACGATGGGCAACCTCATCGCCAACCGCGACATGGAGAAGGTCTTCGCGACCGACGAGTTCTCCGTCGTGGGCATCGCCGGCACCGCAGGTCTCGCGATCGAGCTCGTCCGACTCTTCCAGGTCGAGCTCGAGCACTACGAGAAGATTGAGGGCACGCTCATGTCCCTCGAGGGCAAGGCCAACCGGCTCGCCTCGATGATCCGCGGCAACCTCGCCATGGCCATGCAGGGCCTGAGCGTCGTGCCGGTCTTCGCCGGCTTCGACCACCAGGACGGGATCGGCCGGATCTTCTCCTACGACGTCACCGGCGGGTGCTACGAGGAGCACGACCACCACAGCGTCGGCTCGGGCTCGCTCTTCGCCCGTGGCGCCCTCAAGAAGCTCTACAGTCCGGGCATGCCGAGCGATGAGGCCGTCCGGATCGCCGTCGAGGCCCTCTGGGACGCGGCCGACGACGACTCGGCCACCGGTGGCCCGGACGTCGGTCGGCGGATCTGGCCGACCGTCGCGCTCGTCGACGCGGACGGGGCGCGCTTCGTGCCCGACGACGGGGTCGCCCCCGTGGTCGACGCCATCGTGGCCGACCGCCGGGGCAATCCCGGCGGACGACGCGGGGGAGGTGCCTCATGACCGCGGGTATGCCGTTCTACGTCTCGCCCGAGCAGCTCATGAAGGACCGCGCCGACTTCGCCCGCAAGGGCATCGCTCGTGGTCGGTCGGTCGTCGTCCTCGGCTACGACCACGGCATCGCCTTCGTCGCCGAGAACCGCTCACGAAGCCTGCACAAGATCGGCGAGATCTATGACCGGATCGCGTTCGCGGCGGTCGGCAAGTACAACGAGTTCGAGAACCTGCGCGTTGCCGGCGTCCGGTATGCCGACCTGCGCGGTTACTCCTACGACCGCAGCGATGTGACCGCCCGAGGTCTTGCCAACGCCTACGCGCAGACGCTCGGGACGGTCTTCACCCAGGAGTCCAAGCCCTACGAGGTCGAGATCGTCGTCGCCGAGGTCGGCAACGACGTCGAGGACGACCAGATCTACCGACTCACCTATGACGGCTCCGTCGCCGACGAGCGCGGCCTCGTCGCCATGGGTGGGGCGTCCGAGCAGATCGAGGAGCGCCTCACCGAGCAGTGGCAGCCCGGCCTGACCCTCGCCCAGGCACTGCAGCTTGCGGTGGCGGGTCTGGCCCACGACCCCGCTGGTGGAGCCGACCGGGAGCTTGGACCTGACGCCCTTGAGGTGGCCGTGCTCGACCGCACGAGGTCTCGGCGCACCTTCCGTCGCATCAACGGAGCGCTGCTCGGTCAGCTCCTGTCCGAGGACGACCCGACCGACGACGCACCCCCCGTCGACCACGACTCCCCGCGCCAAGCAGCGAGCAACCCGCAGACGCAGCGCCACGGCGACGAGCCGACACCCGACTCCGACTAGTCGCCCGGTCCGCAGCTTCGGGGTCCAGGCCCCGAAGCTGCGGAACGCAGGCCGTGTCAGTGCTTGTGCAGCTGGGCCCACTCGCGCTTGGTGAGCTCGCGCAGGCCGTCCGTCGTGGTGGCCACGCGGCTACCGGCACCGCCGACAAGGCCACCGCCGAAGACGATGTTGTCCCAGTTGTCCTGGGCGGTCAGCGTCGTCTGGCTGCCGCTGCGGTTGATGTCCGTGGCCACCGGGTTGTCGACGGTGTCGTTGTCGCAGTTCCAGTCGATGGGGTTGCTCGCCGCGCCCGCCGACGTCTGCTTGGTCGTGCCGCAGTACCAAGCGGTGCGGTACTTCGATGCGGTGGCGCCCAGCCCGGTCGGTTCGGCCAGCGCGCTCTCGTTGAGGCTGACCGCGGCAGTGTCGGAGTAGCTGAACGAGGAGCCGCCCGCGGCCAGGGGCACGCCGCCGAACTGGAAGGTGTAGTTCATGACGCTGAGGTAGTTCGGCTTGTAGTTCACGTGGTCGGTGCCGCCGTGCTTGAGACCGAGGCCGTGGCCGAGCTCGTGCAGGAAGGTCCCCACCTGCATGTCCTCAGTGGGACTCCAGGCGCAGCGCGGCCCCATCGTCACGATGAACGTGTCCGCGGGGATGCCGAGCGCGAGACCGCTGCTGCACGAGCGGTCGTAGTCGTCTGCCCAGAGCATGTAGTAGAAGACCGAGGAGCGAACCGAGGCGAAGTTCTTGGCCTTGATCGCGTTCGTCTCGCGTGAGGCGGGCGAGAGGTTGGCGTCGTAGGTGACCTGGTTGCCCCCGCCGAGGTTGTGCGCGGCGCCCCCGGCCGAGCCGGCGTCGAGGTGGATCGTGATGCCGGTCGTGCCGTCGGGGTTGCTGACGGGCGCGCTCGCGAAGCTCTGGACGATCCGGTCGAACGCGGTGGTGCGGGGCAGCCGGCCCTGCATGTAGTCCATCTCGACGAAGACGTCCTTGCGCTGCGGGTTCGCGCCCATCGCGGGGAGGTCGACGTCGATGGTTCCGTTGCCGTCCGCGTCGTAGCCCTGCGTCTCCCAGGCGTCGGGAAGGCTGTCTCCGTCGCTGTCGGTCCCGGCGACGGTGGACGTCACAGGGGCCGCAGGCTTGGCCGAGGCGGTCGGCAGGGCGAGAGCCCCACCTGCCACGCTGGCGACGAGGGACAGGGCGAGGGCAGTCGCGGGGGTGCGGCCCAGGGAACGGATCACGATGTTCGGCCTTTCAGCGAAGGGATGTGGCTCGTCCGATGATGGAGAGTCCGCATCGTCCTGGGCGCCCCTTGGCGGGTATGGACTCGGTCAAGACTTGGTATGCCGGCCAGACAGCTCCTCTGCGGAGCCGCTCAGGCGGTGGGGAGCTTGGCCCCGAGCCACGCCACGGTCTTGGCCCAGGCCTCCTGTGACGCACCCTCGTGGTGGAACATCGGCGACGGGTTGTCGAAGGCGTGGCCGGCGCCCGGGTGGACCACGAACGTGACGTCGTCGTTGGCGCCGGTGACAGCCTGCTCGATCTCGCGAACGGTGTCGACCGGGATGTAGTCGTCGCTGTCCCCGAAGTGGTGCAGGCTCGGCGTCGTGACCTCGGGTGCGAGCCCCAGCAGCGACGGGAGCGCGGATCCGTAGTAGCTCACCAGGGCGTCGGGCTTCGAATCCGCCACTGCCGCAACGTTGAAGGCGAGTCCACCGCCGAAGCAGAAGCCGAGGAGACCGACGCCACCCGTCACCGCTGGGTGGTCGCGTAGGGCGCTCAGCGCGGCAACCCCGTCGGCCACGGCGCCGTCCCAGTCGAGCTCCTCGAGCAGGCCCATCGCCTGGGGGAGCCCGTCGCCGCCTTCCTCGACGACCGGGTCGCCGAGCCGTCCGTAGAAGTGCGGCACGAGCACGACGTAGCCGAGGTCGACGAGGTCCTGCGCCCGCGAGCGGATGTAGTCGGTCACCCCGAAGATCTCCTGGAAGAGCACGATCCCCGGTCCGGAGCCGGACGCGGGGATCAGCAGGTCTGCGGGGACGTCGAGCTCGATCGATGGGGTCATGGGACAAAACGTATGCCGTGCGCTCCGGGAGGGGAGCGCACGGCATACGGCGAGCTTGTCCGGTCAGGCGGTGGGGGCTGCGGCGTAGCGGAGGTAGGGCTTGACCTCTTCGACCTCACCGAACTTGTCGCGGGCGTCCTCGGTGGACACGGTCGGCGCGACGATGACGCGCTCACCCGGCTGCCAGTCGGCGGGGGTCGAGAACGGTCCGGAGTCGTTGACCTGGAGGGCGTCGAGGGCGCGCAGGACCTCGTCGAAGTTGCGGCCGGCGCTCTTGGGGTAGGTCAGGGAGAGGCGGACCTTGCCCTTGGGGTCGATGAGGAAGACCGAGCGCACGCTCGAGGTGTCGCCCTCGCCGGGGTGGATCATGTCGTAGAGCTCGGCGACCTTGCGGTCCTTGTCGGCGACGATCGGGTAGGTCACGGCGGAGCCGCCGACCTCCTCGATGTCCTTCTTCCAGGCCTGGTGGTCCTCGATCGCGTCGACGGAGACGGCGAGCACCTTGGCGTCGCGCTTGGCCCACTCGTCCTTGAGCGCCGCGACGCGGCCGAGCTCGGTGGTGCAGACGGGGGTGAAGTCGGCCGGGTGGCTGAAGAGGACGGCCCAGCCGTCGCCCTTCCAGTCGTGGAAGCTGATCTCACCCTCGGTGGTCTCAGCCGTGAAGTCGGGGGCGTTGTCGCCGAGACGCAGCGTGGCCATGGATCGGTCCTCTCGTCGGTAACACGAAGTTGTCAGATCCCTAACATGCCGTTAAGTCCCGCATGGTGGAGCCGACGTTTCGGATGCTGGACGCCGCTCTTCGCGGCGCGACCGTCAGGGAGAGGGCAGACGGCGCCGCGCGACTAGGGTGACGCCATGGACCGACGGATCTTCGGGATCGAGAACGAGTACGGCATCACGGCCTCGTCCGAGGGTCAGCGCACGCTCACGCCCGACGAGGTCGCCCGCTACCTCTTCCGCAAGGTCGTGGCCTGGGGCCGCTCGAGCAACGTCTTCCTCGCCAACGGGTCCCGGCTCTATCTCGACGTGGGCAGCCACCCTGAGTACGCCACGGCAGAGTGCGACTCGCTGCGCCAGCTGGTCGCTCACGACCGTGCGGGGGAGCGGGTCGTCGAGGGTCTGGTCGCCGACGCGGAGGCACGCCTGCGGGAGGACGGCGTGCGCGGCGACATCTACGTCTTCAAGAACAACACCGACTCGGCCGGCAACTCCTACGGCTGCCACGAGAACTACCTCGTCGGGCGCGCCGGCGACTTCCAGGTCTTCTCGGACGCGCTGCTGCCGTTCCTCATCAGCCGCCAGATCATCTGCGGCGCCGGCAAGCTCGTGCGCACCTCCAAGGGCGTGGAGTATGCCGTGAGCCAGCGGGCGGACCACATCTGGGAGGGCGTGTCGTCGGCGACGACCCGCAGCCGTCCGATCATCAACACCCGCGACGAGCCCCACGCCGACGCCGAGCACTACCGGCGCCTGCACGTCATCGTCGGCGACTCCAACATGAGCGAGACGACGACCCTGCTCAAGGTGGGCTCGTGCGACCTCGTGCTGCGGATGATCGAGGACGAGGTCGTGATGCGCGACCTCACCCTCGAGAACCCGATCCGGGCCATCCGCGAGATCAGCCACGACATGACCGGCCGGCGACTCGTGCGCCTGGCCAACGGACGTGAGCTGAGCGCCCTGGACCTGCAACGTGAATACCTGACTGCCGCAACGGCATACGTCGAGCGTGAAGGCACGAGCGACCCCGATCACAAGACGGTCCTCGACCTCTGGGAGCGCACCCTCGACGCGGTGGAGTCGGGCAACCACAGCAAGGTCGACACCGAGATCGACTGGATGATCAAGCACAGGCTGCTCAGCGACTACGCCACCAGGCACAGCCTCGACCTCGACCACCCGCGGCTCGCCCAGATCGACCTCGCCTACCACGACGTCAACCGGCGGCGTGGGCTGTTCTACCTGCTGCAGGCGCGGGGGAGGGCGGCGCGAGCCGTCACGGATCCCGAGATCTTCGAGGCCAAGGTCAAGCCGCCGCCCACGACCCGGGCCAAGCTGCGCGGTGACTTCATCCGGGCGGCCCAGGAGCACCGGCGCGACTTCACGGTCGACTGGGTCCACCTCAAGCTCAACGACCAGGCGCAGCGCACGGTCCTGTGCAAGGACCCGTTCCGCAACGAGGATCCGCGCGTCGAGCGGCTCATCGCGGGCATGTGACCCGGGCACGGGATTCAGGAAAGGGTCAGGTCGTCTGGTTATGGTGGCCCCTTCCCAGCCACCGCTGAAATCTGAGGTATCACCTGTGTCCCGCCCCCGTTTCGCACCCCTCGCCGCCGCTCTCGTCGTGGGTGTCGTGGCCCTCGCAGGCTGCGGCGACTCCTCCGGCGAGTCCGCCAGCGACGCGAAGGCCGACGCCGGTCCGCTCGCCTCCGTCAAGGTCGAGGGGACGGACCCGGCCAAGGAGCCGACCGTCACGCTCGGGACCAAGCCGCTCAAGCTCACCGGTGAGACCAAGCGCGTCATCACCGAGGGCGAGGGCCAGGCCGCCGGCAAGACCGACATGCTCGCGATCAAGGCCCAGATCGTCAACGGCACCGACGGCAAGACCGTCACCAGCACCTGGAAGGAGAGCCAGACGCTCGGCATCGACCTGACCGACCAGAAGATGCTGCCCCTCTTCACGTCCCAGCTGCCCGGCTCCAAGCCCGGAGCACGTGTTCTCATCGGTGCCAAGACCTCCGACGTCTACGGCCCCCAGGGCAACGAGGGCCTCGGCCTCAAGCCCGAGGACCCCATGGTGTTCGTCGTCGACGTCGTCAAGGTCGTGGCGCCGTCCAAGGAGGCCACCGGAGCCGCCGTGGCCCCCAAGGCCGGTCTGCCCACGGTCAAGTGGAACCCCGGCAAGGCCGCGACCATCGCGATGCCCAAGACCACCCCGCCCAAGACCCTCGTCAGCCAGCCGCTCATCACGGGCAAGGGAGCCAAGGTCACCAAGGGCCAGACGCTGCGCGTGGCCTACACCGGCGCCCTCTGGGGCAGCGGCAAGGTCTTCGACAGCAACGCGACCGGCTTCCCGACCCCCATCGGCGTCGGCGCGGTCGTGCCCGGCTGGGACAAGTCCTTGGTCGGCCAGCCCGTCGGCAGCCGCGTCATGCTCGTCGTCCCGCCCGCCGACGGCTATGGCGCGCAGGGTCAGGGCGAGATCAAGGGCACTGACACGATGGTCTTCGTCGTCGACATCCTCGGCGCCGTCTGAGCAGCATCACCGCGCTGGACCTCGCACGACCCCTGCACCATCCCCTGACCGCACCTCCGGAAGGACTCCCCATGGGTTTCGACCCCGCCACGACCAAGCCTGAGATCGACTTCCCGGGCGATGCAGCACCCACCGAGCTCGTCACCGAGGACCTCACCGTCGGAGACGGCGCCGAGGCCACGGTCGGCTCGACGATCTCGGCCCACTACGTCGGTGTCGCCCACTCGACCGGCGAGGAGTTCGACGCCTCGTGGAACCGCGGCGAGCCCCTGACCTTCCGTCTCGGCGTCGGTCAGGTCATCCGCGGTTGGGACGACGGCATCGTCGGGATGAAGGAGGGCGGCCGCCGGCGCCTGCTCATCCCCAGCGAGCTGGCCTACGGCGAGCGCGGCGCGGGCGGCGTCATCAAGCCCGGCGAGAGCCTGATCTTCGTCGTGGACCTCGTCAGCGTTCGCTGACCAGCTGCGCCGCGCACACACCGGCGACGGCGCTGACGACGAACGCAGCGAGGTCCTCCTCGAGACCACGCCCCATCGTCGACAGCCTGACCGGGGTCTGACGCAGCGCCTCCAGCACACCCTCCGTGCCGATCTCGACGACGTCGAGGTCGGCACGGCTGTGTGCGGCCAGCTCGGCTGCCTGCCTGCGGACGAGGGCGGCCAGCTCGCCGCCGCCCGCGAGGATGGGCAGGATCGCGGGGGAGAGCAAGGCCTTCCCGTATGCCGTGGCGCTGTGGTGCGAGATCCCGCGGTGCCGTGGGCGTGGGTCACCTCCCGAGACGCGCAGCGCCGCGATGGAGGTGCCGCCCAGCACATGGGTGGCGTGCAGCGCCTCCGCGGCGGCGACGCCCGAGTAGCCCCACGGGGTGCCCGTGCCGACGTTGCCCGGGCCCTGGACGACGACCGTGACGTCGGCCTCGACGACGTGCCGGGCCGCAAGCAGGCCGCTGTGGAGCGAGACGGCCTCGTGGTCGCCGCCGAACGTCTGGCCGACGGTGAGGGTCGCGGCCAGCCAGCCCGCCTCCTTGAGCCCGGCCACGGCCCGTGAGAACGCGATGGGGAGTGCGCCGCCGTCCGTCATGACGTAGGCGACCCGGGCGTCCGGCCGCACCAGGCGCACGCCGGCGATGATCGCCGGCAGGGCGGAGTGCAGGTCGGCGGCGACGACCGGCATGCCGTCGAGGGAGTCGGCGTCGAGGAGGACGTCGTGGTGGATGCTGTCCTGCTCGTCGACCGCGAGGAACATCTGCTGCTGCGGGGTGTAGCGCGCCTTGACGATGTGCCCGAGCGAGTCGGGTGCGTCCTGCGGGAGGCGGTCCGGGATGGCGACGATGAACGCCAGGCCACCAGTGCCCAAACCCTTGAGCAGGGCCGAGGCGTTGAGGACCACCCGGTCGCCGGGCTCGGGACGCCCGACCATCGCCGTGTAGGCGAGGGCACGCACCTCCGAACCGGTGTCACCAGCGGAAGTCAGCCTCACGGCATACTCCACCGCTCCCGGCCATTCACCGGTCGTCTCGACGACCACGCCCTCGCGCCACTGCATCACGAGGTGCAGGCTATCGAGTAGCGTCGGTCACATGAGCGGAGCGACGGGGACGGCGGCCAAGACCGAGCGCCTCCTCAACCTCGTTCTCGTCCTTCTGTACACGCGGCGCCCGCTGTCCAAGGCCCAGATCCGCGCGCTCGTGCCGCAGTACGGCGAGACGGCCTCGACCGAGTCCTTCGACCGGATGTTCGAGCGCGACAAGGACGAGCTTCGGGCGCTCGGTGTGCCGCTGGCGACCGAGGAGATCGACCTCTTCCACGAGGACGAGCCGGGCTACCGCATCCACCAGCGCGACTACGCCCTGCCCGACCTCGAGTTCGAGCCGGACGAGCTGGCGGTCCTCGGACTGGCGAGCCGGAGCTGGGCCCAGGCCTCGATGGCCGGGCCCGCGGCCCAGGCCCTGCGCAAGCTGCGCGCCGCCGGAGTGGAGCGCGACGAGGGCGCCCTCATCGGCATCGAGCCCCGGCTGCGCACGACCGAGCCCGCGTTCGAGGCGGTCAAGGACGCCGTCCTCAGCCGCACGCCGATCACGTTCACCTACCGGCGCCCGGAGCGTCGCGAGTCCCAGACACGTCGGGTGCAGCCCTGGTCGCTCGTGCAATGGCACGGCCGGTGGTACCTCGTCGCTCACGACCTCGACCGCGAGGCCACCCGCGTCTTCCGCCTCTCGCGGGTCGACGGGGCGGTGCGCAAGGCGGGCAGGGCAGGTTCGTTCGAGGTGCCGGCCGACCACGAGGCCCGCATCATGGTCGAGCGCTCCGCACCCCATGGCGAGGCGCGTCGGGCACGGCTCCTTGTGAGGCCGGGAGCAGCGCACAGCCTGCGCCGTCGGGCGAGCACGACGGCCGAGGTGGACAGCGGATGGTCCGAGCTGGGCATCGACTTCCACGACGTCGACGGGTTCGCAGCCGAGATCGCCGGCCATGCCGACCACGTGCGGGTGCTCGAGCCGGCGGAGCTGCTCGAGCGCGTGCAGACCCAGCTGCGGGCCACGCTCGCCGCGCACGAGGCGGGCGCCTGATGGCCACCGAGACCGCGACGAACCGGCTCGCCCGCCTGCTGACGATGGTGCCGTGGCTCGTCAACCGCCAGGGCATCGAGCTCGAGGAGGCCGCGCGTGGCCTCGACGTCTCGGTCGAGCAGCTCGAGTCCGACCTCAACCTGCTCTTCCTCTGCGGCTACGGCCAGATGCCCGACGAGCTCATCGAGGCCGACTGGGAGGAGGGCCGCGTCTTCGTGGGCAACGCCGACACGATCTCGCGCCCCCTGCGGCTCGGTGTCGACGAGGCCGTCACCCTCATCGTCGGGCTGCGCACCCTGCTCGACGTGCCCGGCCTCACCGAGCGTGACGCCATCGAGCGGGCCCTGGCCAAGCTCGAGGCGGCGTCCGGCACGGCTGCCGAGGCCGCCGCCCGCGTCTCTGTGGACCTCGCGGGGGAGCGCGTCGACGACACGACCCTGGCCCGCGCCCGCGAGGGGGTCGAGCAGCACCGCCGGCTCCACCTGACCTATCACGTGCCCGGGCGCGACGAGTCGACCGAGCGCGACGTCGACCCCATGCGCGTCATCGCCTCGGACGGCCACTGGTACCTCGAGGGGTGGTGCCACCGCGCCCAGGGGGTGCGCGTCTTCCGGCTCGACCGGGTCGAGGACCTGACCGTCCTCGACGAGGACGGCACTCCGCCCGAGGGTGTCGCCCCGCGCGAGCTCGGCGAGAGCATCTTCAGCCCGGCCGAGGACGACCTGCTCGTCACCGTGCGCCTGCTGCCCGGCGCCATCTGGGTGAGCGACTACTACCCGGTGGAGACCTCTGAGGACGCCGAGGACGGCTCCCGCACCATCACGCTGCGCACGGCCGACACCGCGTGGATCGAGCGGCTCGTCCTGCAGCTGGGCGGGCACGCCATCGTGCTCTCACCGGAGGATCTCAGCGAACGCATCGCCGCACGAGCGCAGGCAGCGCTCGCTCCACAGGCCCACGACGTAGACTGACCACCGACCTCTCACTGGAAGAAGGCTTTGCCTCATGAACCGCATCGGCGCCCCCGAGATCATCATCATCGCCGTCCTGCTCATCGTCATCTTCGGCTGGAAGCGCCTGCCTGACGCGGCACGCAGCCTCGGTCGGTCGGCGCGTGTCTTCAAGTCCGAGGTCGACGAGATGAAGGGCGACAAGGACAAGAAGGCCTCCGAGACCGTGCCCGGCGAGACCGTGCACCGTGACTCGGCTGCCCCCGCGCCCACGCAGGCGTCACCGGCCGCGACCCCGACCGCAGCCCCGACCTCGTCCCCGATCGACGAGAACGCGCCCCGGACGGACAACCAGTCCGGTCCGACCGGCCACGTCGTCTGACCCAGCCCTTCGATGCCCCGACTTGCCAAAGCCGGTCGGGCTCACCTGCCCCGGCGGCGTGAGCGCGACCCCGAAGGCAGGATGTCGCTCGGCGACCACCTGCGCGAGTTCCGCCGACGCGTCCTGCTCGCTGCTGCCACGGTCGTCGTCGCGGCGGTTGCGGCTGGCCTGAACTACGACCGCATCTTCATCTTCCTGGCGGACCCGTTCTACGACTACAAGCGCGCCAACCCGCAGAACGCCATCAGCCTGAACTTCGGTGAGGCGACGTCGGCGTTCTCCAACCTCATCACCCTGTCGGTGTTCGTCGGTGTCATCGCTGCCAGCCCGGTCTGGCTCTACCAGCTCTGGGCGTTCATCGTGCCGGGGCTGACCCAGAAGGAGAAGCGGATCTCGCTGGCGTTCATCGCCTCCACCGTGCCGCTCTTCGTCGGCGGCTGCTGGTTGGGCTATCTCGTCCTGCCGCAGTCCTTGCAGCTGCTCTACGGCTTCTCGCCCGAGGGGACGTCCAACATCCAGCAGGTCTCGGCCTACTTCTCCTTCGTCACCCGCTTCATCCTCGTCTTCGGTGGGGGCTTCCTCTTCCCGGTCTTCCTCGTCGCGTTCAACGCCGTCGGCATCCTTCCTGCCGAGAGGATGATCCGAGGCTGGCGAGTGGCGACGGTCGGCATCTTCGTCTTCGCCGCGGTCGCCACCCCCACCGCAGACCCGATGACGATGTTCCTGCTCGCAGCGCCGCTGATGGTCCTCTACTTCGTGGCCTACGGTGTGGCCCGGCTCATCGACTCGCGTCGCGCCAAGAGCCGCCCGGACTGGCTCCAGACGGCGGACGACGAAGCCTCGACCCTGTGAGCGACGCCCGTCGCGAACGCATCGGGCTGGTCATCAACCCGACCGCAGGCAAGAACACCGGTGCTCGCGTCGGACGAGAGGCTGCCTCGTTGCTGGCCGCCGCGGGACACGAGATCGTCGACCTGTCGGCCATGGACGGCGCCCATGCCATCGCACGGGCCCGGGCCGCCATCGCGGACCACTCCGTCGACTGCATCGTCGTCGCCGGTGGCGACGGCATGGTGCACCTCGGCGTGAACCTCGTGGCCGGCAGCGACATCCCTCTCGGCATCATCGCCGCGGGCACGGGCAACGACAACGCACGCGAGCTCGGCCTGCCGGTGCGTGACGCGGGCAAGGCGGTCGAGCGGATCCTTCGCGGAGCCACGCGTCGGGTCGACGCCGTCCGCCACGTCACTCCCCGCGGCGACGAGCGCTGGTTCCTGGGAGTGCTCGCCGCCGGCTTCGACGCCGTCGTCAACGAGCGGGCCAACGGCTGGCACTGGCCCAAGGGGCAGATGCGCTACAACCTCGCGATCCTGCGCGAGCTCGGCGTCTTCAGGCCCATTCCCTACGTCGTCGAGGTCGACGGAGCTCGCCACGAGACCAGGGCGATGCTCGTCGCGGTGGCCAACGGGCCGGCATACGGAGGGGGCATGAAGGTCGTCCCGAGCGCCGCGTTCGACGACGGCCTGCTCGACATCCTCATCCTCCACGAGGTCTCGATCCCGACGCTGCTGCGCGTCTTCCCCAAGGTCTTCAAGGGCGAGCACGTCAGCCACCCGTCCGTCGAGATCGTCCGCGGCCGACACGTCCGGCTGGAGGCCAAGGGGATCGTGTCGTATGCCGACGGGGAGCGGTTCGGACCACTGCCGCTCGAGTGCGAGGTCGTGCCCGGAGCGGTCTCCGTCCTGACGTAGCCTGACCGCATGAGCGGGACAACGGTCGAGCCCACCTCCCATCTCGCGACTTTCATGGCGTCGCTGAGCTTCCCGCTCGACGACTTCCAGGTGCAGGGATGCGCTGCCGTCGAGGCCGGCCAAGGCGTCCTCGTCGCGGCCCCCACCGGGGCGGGCAAGACCATCGTCGGTGAGTTCGCCGTGCACATGGCGCTGGCCACGGGCCGCAAGGCCTTCTACACGACCCCGATCAAGGCCCTGTCGAACCAGAAGTACCACGACCTCGTCGCCGTCCACGGGGTCGGCAACGTCGGTCTCCTGACGGGAGACTCGTCGGTCAACGGCGAGGCTCCCGTCGTCGTCATGACGACCGAGGTGCTGCGCAACATGGTGTATGCCGGGAGCAGTACCCTGCGTGGACTGGGTTTCGTCGTCATGGACGAGGTCCACTACCTCGCCGACCGCTTCCGCGGGGCGGTCTGGGAAGAGGTCATCATCCACCTGCCCGAGTCGGTGCAGGTCATCTCGCTCTCCGCGACGGTGAGCAACGCCGAGGAGTTCGGTGACTGGCTGGCCGAGGTCCGGGGCAACCACGCCGTCGTCGTCTCCGAGCACCGACCCGTGCCGCTGTGGCAGCACATGCTCGTGGGCAGCTCGATGTTCGACCTGTTCGTCGACGAGACGGCCGAGCCGCGCGAGGACGGCTCGACGCCACGCGTCAGTCCCGACCTCATCCAGGCCATCCGTGGCGCCGAGCAGCGACGGGCCGACGGTTGGGTGCGGGGGAGCACCCGCGACAAGGGGCGAGGCCCCGAGCGTCCTCGCGACCAGGGCCGCGAGGGGGGCCGCAAGAATGGGCGCGACCACGGACGCGGGCCCGGTCGCGGGCCCGGTCGCGGTGGCGCGGTCGAGGTCTCGAGTGGGCCGAACGGGCGCCCGGACCGGGGCTTCACGCGAGGCGGCCGCCCCGGTGGGGGAGCGACGCGGGCCGAGGTCATCGCCCAGCTCGACCGCGACGGCCTGCTGCCGGCGATCACCTTCATCTTCAGCCGCATGGGCTGCGAAGGGGCCGTCGGGCAGCTGCTGTCGTCCGACACCCGGCTCATCCCGCAGCGCGACGGCGAGCGGATCCGCCGCCACGTCGAGGAGCGCATGGGCTCCCTCGCCGAGGAGGACCTCGGGATCCTGGGCTACTTCGACTTCGTCGAAGGGCTGTCGCGGGGCTTCGCCTGCCACCACGCGGGGATGCTCCCGCTCTTCCGCGAGATCGTCGAGGAGCTCTTCACCCAGGGGCGCATCCGCGCGGTCTTCGCCACCGAGACCCTCGCCCTGGGCATCAACATGCCGGCGCGCACCGTGGTGCTCGAGAAGCTCGTGAAGTTCAACGGCGAGACCCATGCCGACATCACGCCGGCCGAGTACACCCAGCTCACCGGTCGCGCCGGACGGCGTGGCATCGACATCGAGGGCCACGCCGTCGTGCAGTGGAGCCGCGGCCTCGACCCGCTCGCCGTGGGTGGACTGGCGTCGACGCGGACCTACCCGCTGCGCTCCAGCTTCCGGCCGACCTACAACATGGCGGTCAACCTCGTCGCCCAAGTCGGACGCCAGGTGGCCCGCGACATCCTCGAGACGTCCTTCGCCCAGTTCCAGGCCGACCGCGCCGTCGTGGGGCTGGCCACCAAGGTCCGGCGCAACGACGAGGCGCTCGAGGGCTATGCCGAGTCCATGCACTGCGACCTCGGCGACTTCCGCGAGTACTCCGACCTGCGCCGGGCCATCGCCGATGCCGAGAAGGACGGCGTGCGCAAGCGTTCGGCCAGCCGCAGGGCCGAGGCCGCGGTCAGCCTCGAAAAGCTCCGGATGGGCGACATCTTCAAGGTGCCCGCTGGCCGGCGCTCGGGGTGGGCCGTGGTCGTGCAGACCGCCAAGACGGGCAGGGGTGCAGCGAGTGGGCCCGGTGTCGTGACCGAGGACCGCCAGTTCCGGCGGCTCACGCTCGACGACGTCCCCGTCCCCGTCGAGGCCGCAGCCTCGATCACGGTGCCCAAGAACTTCAACGCCAAGTCCCCGAAGTCTCGACGTGACCTCGCGACGACGATGCGGATCGCCGTGCCCCACGACCTGCCGCCGAAGCGGGCCAGGGAGGAGGCGCAGGAGGCAGCCGAGGAGAACGACCGCATCGCGCACCTGCGGGCCGAGCTCAGGGCCCACCCCTGTCACCAGTGTCCTGACCGCGAGGACCACGCCCGATGGGCCGAGCGCTGGCACCGCCTCAGGCGCGAGACCTCCGGGCTGAAGCGCAAGGTCGAGGGCCGCACCAACTCGGTGGCACGCACCTTCGACCGCATCTGCGTCGTCCTGACCCAGCTCGGCTACCTCGAGGACGACGTCGTCACCGAGCGTGGCGAACGGCTGCGGCGCCTCTACACCGAGCGTGACCTGCTGGCGGCCGAGTGCCTGCGCCACGACGTCTGGAAGCGGCTCGACGCAGCCGGTCTCGCTGCCTGTGTCTCCACGCTCGTCCACGAGCCGCGGCACGAGCAGGCCGACCCGTCACCGAAGATGCCCAATGACGACGTGGCCGCCGCCATCACCGAGATGCAGCGACGGTGGAGCGAGCTCGACGACCTCGAGGGCGACCACGGACTCGAGGTCACGGCGGTCCCGGACGGCGGGATGGCCTGGATGGTCCATCGGTGGGCGAGCGGCGAACGTCTCGACACGGTGCTGCGTGGTCAGGAGATGGCCGCCGGTGACTTCGTGCGTCGCTGCAAGCAGATCGTCGACCTGCTGGGCCAGATCGCCGACGCCGCCCCAGACACCGAGCTGCGGCGCACGGCCCGCAAGGCCGTCGACGCCGTCCGCCGGGGCGTCGTCGCCGCCGACCGCCTCGACTGACCCGGCTGCGGGTCAGGGGATCTGGAGCGCCGCGAGCACGCGGTTGATCGGGTTGGTGATCCCGTAGGTCGAGGCGAGCTCGCTGAGCAGACGAGCGTCGGCCACCTTGGTGGGCAGCGTGATGTCGACGTCGGCGACAGGGGCGTCGCGGGCCACGCGCACCACTCGCGGCGCGACGTCGAGGTAGGCCGCGGCGGCCTCGAGGTTGGTCCGCCTGGCGCCCTTGATGGCGGGGTCGCCTTCGGCGACCGCCTTGCGCAGGCCCTCCAGCGATCCGTATGCCGCGATGAGCTGCGCCGCGGTCTTGTCACCGATGCCCTTGACCCCGGGAAGCCCGTCGCTCGTGTCTCCCCGCAGGATGGACATGTCCAGGTAGGCGTCACCGCTCGGTACGGAGTACTTCTCCCGCAGGTAGGCCTCGGTGCCCTGGTCCGGCTCTCGCACACCGCCCTTGCCCGTGTAGAGCACACGCACGGAGTTGGCGTCGTCGATGAGTTGGAGCAGGTCGCGGTCACCCGTGACGACGTCGATGGCCTTGCTGCCGCGGTGCCGTTCGACGAGGGTGCCGATGACGTCGTCGGCCTCGAAGCCTGGGGCGCCGAGGCGCGGGATGCCGAGCGCGGTGAGGGCGTCGCGGATCAGGGGCACCTGCGGAGTGAGGTCGTCGGGCGACTCCTCGACGACGTCGCTGCCCTCGGTGAGCCGGTGCGTCTTGTAGGTGGGGATGAGGTCGACCCGGAACTGCGGGCGCCAGTCGTCGTCCCAGCAGGCGACGAGGTGTGTCGGTTTGTGGGCGTTCACCAGCGTGGCGATCATGTCGAGGAACCCGCGCAGCGCGTTGGTCGGCGTCTCGTCGGTCGAGTCGCGCTGGTCCGGGACGCCGAAGAAGGCCCGGAAGTAGAGGGAGGCAGAGTCGAGGAGCAGCAGCCGGTCCGTCGTCATGGCGGTCAGCCTAGTTGGGCCTCTTCTCGCTCAGAGTGAGCCGACGACGGTGCCGACCAGCCACACCAGTCCGGCGCCGAGCAGCAGGACCCCGAGCACGACGTCCCAGACCGTCCGCGGCGAGCCGCGCCCGATCCGGACGATGCGGACGACCAGGGTGACCACCAGGGTGAGGGCGCTCAGCGGGGCGACGACGATGATCCCGGCGAAGGCGGCGAGGTCGTGCGGAGTGAGGGTGCAGCCGAAGCCCAGGCCCGAGCACTGTCCACCGGGGTTGCTGTCGGGGGCAGTCAGCAACCAAAGCGCCCAGACCACCCAGAGGGCCACGAGCACACCGAGGACGATGAGGGACCCACGGGGGCGGCGTGTCGTCGACATCGCGGTCATGACGAGCATCGTGCCCTGAACTGACTAGGGTTGGCGACGTGGAGGACCTGGACCGCAAGATCGTGGAGCAGCTCTCGACCGACGGCCGGATGAGCTACACCGACCTCGGGCGGGCATTGGGCATGTCGACGTCCGCCGTCCACCAGCGGGTCCGCCGCCTCGAGAAGAGGGGCGTCATCAAGGGCTACACCGCCCGGGTCGACCACGCGGCTGTCGGGGTTGCGATGACGGCGTTCATCTCGATCACCCCCCTCGACCCGGCCGCCCCCGATGACATCCCCGACCACCTGCGCGACATCCCTGCCATCGAGGAGTGCCACTCCGTGGCGGGCGACATGAACTACATCCTCAAGGTGAGGGTCGCCACCCCCCTCGAGCTGGAGGAGCTGCTGGCCCGCATCCGCGGCGTGGCCAATGTCTCCACCAAGACGACGGTCGTGCTCTCCACGCCCTGGGAGTAGGTCCCGTCCCTGTGGAGAAGTCCACGGCGCCTTCGCAGGATTTCGGCACGATTCCGTCATGACCTTCGACGACCTGCCCAAGAACTTCCGTGACCTTCCACTCGACGACCCGATCCTGCGCGCTGACGTGGTGGATCTCTTCGTCGGCTATGTCGACCGCGCGGAGGGATGTCTTGCCATCCTCCTGCTCGACGACGAACACCGCTGTGTCCAGCCCGTCCTCATCACCGAGCTGGGTCCCGCCGACCCCACGACCCTGGGGTCGCCGATCCGCGTGATGCTTGACGAGCTGCGGCCTCCGGCCGTCGTGGCCGCCCTGGGACGCCAGGGGTCGCCCCTCTTCACCGACACCGACCGCTCCTGCCACCAGGTGCTCGTCGAGGTCTGCCGAGAAGTCGGCGTCGACCTCGTGGCGGCCTACGTCGCCACCGAGCACGCTGTGCGCGAGCTCCCCGAGCACCTGCGCCTGGCCTCCTGACTAGCGCGCGACGGGTGCGGTGATCGCTCGGGTCACCCTCACGAGGTCGGCGGGGGAGAGCTCCAGGTCCAGCCCGCGACGACCGCCCGACACGAGCACCGTGTCGTGCCCTGCAGCTGATGCGTCCACCACCGTGGGCAGAGAGCGCTTCTGCCCCACGGGGGAGATGCCGCCCACGACATAACCCGAGCTGCGCTCTGCCGCAACGGGATCGGCCATGACGACCCTCTTGACACCCAACGCCGCCGCCATCGCCTTGAGGTCCAGGCTGCGGTCCACCGGGACCACGCCGACCGCCAGACCGGTGCCGGTGTCGACGAGCAGCGTCTTGAGGACCCGGGCCGGCTCGACGCCGAGTGCCTCCGCGGCTTCCAGACCGAAGGACTGCGCCGCAGGGTCATGCTCGTAGGCACGCACGGCATACGCGATCCTCGCCCGGGTCAACGCCACGGTCGCCGGGGTGCCGACCGAGCCGCCGCGCTCCTTGCGTCCCATGACGGGCGAGTATGCCGTGTCAGTCAACCCTTCGTGGCGAAGGTCCGGGTCAGCGCGGCCGCGCCGGAGAGGACCACGACCACGAGTCCATAGATCGTCGCCGTCGTCTCCAGCCCCAGGCGTGGAGCGGCGAACCCGGCCGCCACCGCCGGCAGGCCGAAGGCGAGATAGCTCACCACGAAGACGCTCGCAAAGAGCTCACCGCGTTGCTCGGGCCCGACGGTCGGGGTGATCGAGCGCATGATGCCGAGGAACGACGTGCCGAAGCCCGACCCGGCCACGACGGCGGCGAGGAGGAACCCGACCAACGACTCGCCGTGCAGGGCCAGGAGCGTGAGGAGGGTGCCGACCGCGAGCATCGTCGTGCCATAGATCGTGATCTGCCGCGGGGTGCGGTTGCGGGCGAGGAACGAGCTCACCGCCCCCACGCCGGTGAGCACGGCCACCACGGACCCCTGGACGAGGTGCGAGCGGCCACCGAGGAGCTGGCCGACGAGGGGCGCGCCCAACGACAGGTACAACCCACCAGTCGCCCAGCCGGCGAAGAGTGCTGGAGCGCTGCGGCGGAAGGCGGGACGCGCTGCCTGCGGGATGCCCACCCTGGGTCGGAGGGAGCGGCGCCAGCCCTCGTGGCGGGGGGACGTCTCCGGGAGCGCGAGGACAGCCAGGGCGAGGACGACATAGACCGCCGTGAGCGACGCGAAGACGATCGTGAGGGCGCCACCGGGGCTCAGGTCGAGCACCAGACCACCGAAAAGGGCGCCGGCCGCGAGACCGAAGAGCGGCGTCACGCTGTTGAGCGTGGCAGCCAGGCCGGGACGGGAGGCCGGCTCGAGGTCCGTGACCGCAGCCGTCATCGTCGACATGAGCAGCCCCGCGGCCAGGCCCTGGACGGCGCGCGAGACGAGCAGGGTCCCGACGCTCTCGGCGTGCCAGAAGCCGACCATGCTGGCGGCCAGCACGACGAACCCGGCCGCCAGCACGGGTCGCCGGCCGATGTGGTCGGACAGCGACCCCGTGACGAGGAGGGTCACGAGGAGCGCCACGGCATAGACGCCGAAGATCGTGGTCATGGTCCCTGCGGAGAACCCGATCTCTGCCTGCAGCACCGGATAGAAGGGCGAGGGTGCACTGGCGCCCACCATGAGGGCGACGACCGTGGCGAGCGTGAGCACGAAGCCGGGGCCGCGCCCGAGACGACGTGTGGCCGTTTTTCGCTCATCCGTCTCAGCGACCTGCCCCGCTGAGGCCGACCTCTCCCGAGAGCTGCTCCGGGTGCTGCTGGGTGCGGTCATGACGGCCTCTCCGACGGAAACTACGGTTCGAAAGGGTTCGAACCTAGACGCTCGCCCAGGCATTCCCGGCGTCCAGCATGTGGTTCGACTATTATCGAACCATGCCAGCGAACCAGGCGCTGCCCCATCCCGCCATGAAGGACGTGGAGCTCACCGAGGTCCTCTTCGCGCTGAGCGACCCGGCTCGCCTCCAGATCGTCCACGACCTGGCCGACGGCCCGCTCCAGATGGCCCAGTGCGGCGCCACGAATCCGGCCCTGCCGAAGTCGACGAAGTCGCACCTCATGAAGGTCCTGCGGGAGGCCGGCGTCATCCGCAACGAGCCGCAAGCACGGGGGCGGCTCGTCTCACTGCGCCGCGAGGAGCTCGACGAGGCCTTCCCGGGCCTCCTCGACAGTGTCCTGAACGCGCCGAAGGCCTGACCCTCAGCACGAGAGTCAGGCCTCCGGAACAACCAGCTCGTCAGGCGAGGTCGCGCGCCGAGGCGTCCCGGCTGGCCGTGGCACCGGCCATCGCCGCAGCGTGGACCTGGTCCACGTCGGTGTTGGAGCTCCACCACTGCTGCCCGGCCTGCGGCAGCGTGTAGATCGGGTCGTAGTAGACGTACTCGCGGGAGAGCGCCTGCTCGTCCGAGCCCTCGATGGACGTGCGGTAGTTCTTGCGCCAGAACGACATGCCCTTGTCCCGGTCGTAGGTGTCGACCTGGTGGACCCAACGCTTGCCGACGAACGGTACGTCGCAGACGATGCGTGGCGTCGCGAAACCCGGGAGGTAGCCCATGATCGAGTGCTGCAGGTGCTGCGCCTCGTGCAGCGCCAGTCGCCAGTGCTCCGAGAACGGGATCATGTCGCACATGTAGAAGTAGTACGGCGTGATCATCGCCTCGTCCTGGAGCGCGAAGCAGAGGTCGAGCAGGTCCTCGCTCGTGTCGTTGATGCCGCGCATGAGGACGCCCTGGTTGCGGACGTCTCGCACGCCGGCCTCGAGCATCGCCTTGGACGCGTCGGCGACGAGCGGGGTGACCGACTGGGCGTGGTTGACGTGGGTGTGGATCGCCAGCGACACCCCACGCGACCGGGCCAGTGCCGAGACCCGGGCCACGCCCTCGACGACGTCCGGCTGCAGCCAGTGCTGCGGCAGACCCATGAGCGCCTTGGTCGCAAGCCTGATGTCGCGGATGTTGTCGATGCGCAGGAGCTTGTCGAGGAAGCCCTCGAGGTTCTTCCACGGCATGTTGGCGACATCGCCACCCGAGACGACGACGTCGCGCACCTGCGGGGTGCGCTGGAGGTAGTCGAGCATCGCGGCGTGGCGGTCGACCGGCTTGCCGGCGAGCTTGAGCTTGACGACCTGCGCGGTCGAGTTGCCGACGAGGTCCATGCGCGTGCAGTGGCCGCAGTACTGCGGGCAGGTCGGCAGCATCTCGGCGAGGACCTTGGTGGGATAGCGGTGGGTCAGACCCTCGACCGCCCACATGTCGTGCTCGTGCAGGCTGTCGCGCGCCGCGAACGGGTGGGAGGGCCAGTCGGTGCGACGGTCGCTGAAGACCGGGAGCATGTAGAGGCGCACCGGGTCAGCGAGGAATGCCTGCGTGAAGGCGACGCCGGCAGCGGGCATCGACCCGTCGGCCCACGACATCTCGCTGACCATGGTGTTGAGCATCTGCGGCGGGACGAGCATCGACATCGTCGCCCGCTCGACCTGGTCCCGCTCAAGGTCGGCATAGAACTCGTCGGTGAGGAGGTCGCCCATGAGCTCACGGAGCTGCGCGACGTTCTTGACGCAGTGCGCGCGCTGCCACTGGGCGCTGGCCCACTCGTCCTTGGTGACGTCGCGCCACCCGGGGAATCGCGTCCAGTCCGGCTCGACGAGCTCGCGACGCCGATAGACGTAGGGCTGCTCGATGTTTGTCGTCATGTCTGCGAGGATACGGACAGACCACCTTCAAGTCATCTTCCTTCCGCAATATTTGTTGCCCATTTCTGTCAGACAGGAGAACTTCCCGTGCCTGGAACGTCACCGGTGAGCACGACGACCTCGCCGTTCGGGGTGCACCGCGTCCTCGACCCGGCCGGGAAGTCGCTCCCGCAGGCCGCGCGTGTCCTCGACGCCCGGCCCGAGATCTGGCCGGACGAGGTGCGTATCGACATCGAGACGCTCAACCTCGACGCAGCGTCCTACCGCCAGCTCCACGACAAGCACGCCGGTGACGGCGCCGCCATCCGCGCCGAGGTCCTCGAGATCGTCGGGGAGCGCGGCAAGATGCAGAACCCGGTGACCGGTAGCGGAGGCATGCTCATCGGCACCGTCGCCGAGGCCGGTCCGGAGTCGACGCTCGGACTCGTGGCCGGCGACCGCGTGGCCACCCTCGTCTCCCTGTCGCTCACGCCGCTGGCCCTCACCGACGGGCTGGAGCGGTGGGACGGGTCGGGGGAGCGGGTGCCTGCAAAGGGGCACGCGATCCTCTTCGGTCGCTCCATCGCCGCGAAGCTCCCTGAGGACCTGTCGCCCGAGCTTGCCCTCATGGTCATGGACGTCTGCGGTGCACCTGCGCTCGTGTCCCGGACAGTGCGCGGGTATGCCGCCCGCCCGCCTTCCGATCCCGCCACCAGCTCCGTGGACGGGCCGTCGGTCGTCGTGCTCGGGGGAGCGGGCAAGTCCGGCTCGCTCTCGTTGGCCGCTGCCGCCGACGCCGGCGCGACCCGCCGGGTCGCTGTCGTCCGTGACGAGGCCGAGGCGGCCCTCCTCGACGGCACGGGCCTCGCCACTCACGTCGTCGTCGCCGACGCCCGCAACCCGATCGGGCTCTCCGAGGCACTAGCCGCCGCGGGCGGCCCGGCCGACCTCACGGTCGTCTGTGTCGACGTCACTGGCTGTGAGCAGCCGGCGATCCTCGCGACGGCCGAGGGCGGCACGGTCATCTTCTTCTCGATGGCGACGAACTTCGCCGCCGCCGCACTGGGGGCCGAGGGTCTGGCGGCCGACGTGACCATGCTGGTGGGCAACGGCTACGTACCCGGCCACGCGGCATACGCGCTCGAGCTCCTCCGTGGCAACGCCGCGGTCCGCGAGCTCTTCGAGGGTCGGCTCACGCACTGAGCGCGGCGGTCACGCGGCGGCCCACTCGATCCGGTGGCCGCCCCCTGAGGTGAGGAACGTCAGGAGCCATTCGGCCTCGGCGTCCACGTCGTCACCCGCCTCGGCCCGGGTGAGTCCGCCCAGGGGAGAGATGACGAGGACGGTGGTCGCGTCGTCGTCGACACGCGTCGTCCACGTCGCCCGGACCCGACCGTCGACGAGCAGGTAGCGAGCGCCCAGGATGCTGAGCCCCTTGTCGGCGTCATCGATGATCCGCGAACGGTCGTCGTAGCCGAGCACCGCGTTGTCGAAGGCGGGGAGGAACCTCGGGGGAGCGGGGGTGTCCGGGTCCGGGAGGAGTCCGTCAGGAACGTCGAGGAGGAGCCGCCCTCGCTCGTCGCGGTAGGTCACCAGGTCGGGCAAGAGGTTCTTGACCGCCGCCGGTAGGCCGGCGAGTCCTGACCACGACCGGACGTCGGCGCTGGCTGCCGGGCCGTAGGCGCGCAGGTAGCGAAGCACCAGGCTCTCGGCAGCGATCGCACCAGACCCGCCCGTGGTCGGCACGTCCTGCCCGAGCCAGGTGCTGATCGTCGTGTTCCTGGCCGGACCAGCCTGACGCCACAGCCCGCGCGGCGGCACCTGGACGAGCGGCACGAGCGAGCTCAGCGCATCCCCGAGGTCACGAGCGACGGCGCCAGGCCAGCGATCCGCCAGCGCGCGGCCTGCCTCTGCCAGCTGTCTCGCCTCACCCACGAAGAGGGGGGTGCCTGCCTCACGCAGCTCCTCCTCGTCGACACCGACGAGCCGGGTCCGCAGGACACCTCGCATGCGCTGCTCGAGCATCGGCTGGTGCAGGGCCCGCAGGCCGAGGCAGTCGGCGGCACTGAGCAGGTGGATGGTGCGACGCATCATCAGCGTCCGGACCACCCGGCGGCTCTCCAGCAGATCGCTCGCAGCGACCGGGTCGAAGTCGGCGAGCCGCGAGAACAGGCCGACGTAGGGCTCCTGCGGCTCCTGCGCCTGCAACCCGACCAGGTGCTCGGTGGCAGCGACGACGTCCAGGGTCGAGCGTTCGAGCAGCAGGTTGCGGGCCAGCAGCGCCCGGTTGAGCTCGCGTCCGCTCAGCACTCTCATGCGGGGAACTCTAGGAAGTTGCGCCGACACCCGCACCCGGGGCGACGGCGCGCTCGCCGCACTCGAACAGGGAGGATTTGCGGCCCAGCGTGTGCTGGCCCGGAAGTCCTCTCTCTCGCTGCTAGATTTACCGCGTGTCTTCGCGTACCCCACCCCTTCTCGAGCTCGACAAGGCCGACGTCCGGCGCGCCCGCTCGCTGGCGCGCAAGGTCGGCAAGCCGGTCGTCGACATCGCCAACCGTCACACCACCGTCTCGGTCGAGCGCGCCACCCTGCGACTGGCCGGACTCGGCGGCGCCGACCACGACCGCGTCCCGTGGGTGAACCACCTCGTCGACGCCGTCCGCGAGAGCGCCGGGCTCGAGCACGGTGTCACCCTGCCCGTCTGGGACGCCCTGCGCCGTGGCGCCGCTCCCGACCTGCTCACCCTCGCCCAGATGGCGAGCAGCCGTTCGGTGGACTTCCGCGTGCCGAAGGGCAAGGACGCCACCGCGGCAGCCAGGCATTCCCGCACAGCCGTGGCACGCGGCATACGGGCCATCGACAAGCAGCGCGCCGCTCGCGACCGGCTCGTCAAGCGGCACGGGGACCCCAAGCAGCGGCCGTGGATCTATCTCATCGTCGCCACCGGCGACATCTACGAGGACATCCCGCAGGCCCAGGCTGCCGCGCGTGAGGGCGCCGACGTCATCGCCGTCATCCGCTCCACGGGGCAGTCACTCCTCGACTACGTGCCCGAGGGTGCGACGCGCGAGGGGTATGCCGGCACCTACGCGACCCAGGAGAACTTCCGCCTCATGCGGGCCGCTCTCGACGAGACGAGCAAGGAGGTCGGCCGCTACATCCGGCTGACCAACTACGCGTCCGGGCTGTGCATGCCCGAGATCGCGGCGCTCGCCGGCATGGAGCGGCTCGACATGATGCTCAACGACTCGATGTACGGCATCCTCTTCCGCGACATCAACCCGATCCGCACGTTCGTCGACCAGCGCTTCAGCCGACAGGTCCACGCCCGCGCCGGCATCATCATCAACACCGGTGAGGACAACTACCTCACGACGAGCGACGCCGTCGAGGCCGCGCACACGGTCACGGTGAGCCAGCTCCTCAACGAGTACTTCGCCAAGGAAGCCGGGCTCGAGGACTGGCAGCTGGGCCTGGGCCACGCCTTCGAGATCAACCCCGACCTGCCCGACTCGTTCCGGACCGAGCTCGCCCACGCACTGCTCGCCCGCACGCTCTTCCCCGACGCGCCACTGAAGTGGATGCCGCCGACGAAGCACATGACCGGCGACGTCTTCAAGGGCAACCTGCTCGACGGCTTCTTCAACCTCGTCGGCGCGCTCACCGGCCAGGGCATCCTCCTCGTCGGGATGATGACCGAGGCCGTGGTCACCCCCTGGATCTCGGACCGTGACATCGCGCTCCAGAACGTCCGCTACGTCCTGGGCGCGGCCGGGGGACTCACCGAGGACTTCCACCCGCCACGCGACGGCTACATCCAGACGCGCGCCCGGCACGTGCTCGGCGAGGCGATCGACCTCCTCCAGCAGATCACCGACGAGCCCGGCAAGGCGCCTCTCCTGGAGGCGATCGCTGACGGCACCTTCGGCGAGATGAAGCGCCCGGCCACGGCGGGCAAGGGCCTCGACGGGGTCGTCGTGCGTGCGGCCGGCTACGACAACCCCGCGATCACCCTCCTCGAGACGGGAGAGACCCGATGAGTGTCCCCGACATCCCCCAGGTCATCCGTCCCTACGGCGACCAGACCGGTGACGGGATGGTCCAGGTCTCCTTCACGCTGCCCATGCTGAGCGGCAAGCGGGCCGAAGGGGCAGCCCTCCAGCTCGCCGGCAAGATGGGCATCGAGCCGGCGATCGTGGTGCACAGCAAGCCGATCGGCGAGGGTTTCACCTTCTTCGTCGTCTACGGCTCGGTCAAGCACCTCGTCGAGCCGGGACTCGTCGAGGTCGTCGAGCGCGAGTTCCCCCTGCTCTCGGGCAAGGAGATCAACACCGCGATCAAGCGCCAGCTGCGTCGCAAGCTCGTCGTCGTCGGCGCCTGCATCGGCACCGACGCGCACACGGTCGGCATCGACGCGATCCTCAACATCAAGGGCTTCGCGGGGGAGAAGGGCCTCGAGTACCACCGCGAGATCAAGGTCGTGAACCTCGGTGCGCAGGTCCTCGTCCCCGAGCTCGTCGAGCGCGCCCGCGAGGAGAAGGCCGACGCCGTCCTCGTGAGCCAGGTCGTCACCCAGCGTGACGCCCACATCCACAACACCACCGCGATGTCGGCGGCCTTCCGCGAGGCGTTCCCGGCCGGCAAGGTGCCGCTGCTCGTCGTGGGCGGGCCCCGGTTCGAGGAGGGCTCGGCCGGCAGCCTCGGCGTCGACCGCATCTTCGGACGGGGAACCACGCCGGGTGAGGTCGCCAGCTACCTCGTCCACGCCCTCGTCGCGCAGCGCGCCGCCGACCGCCAGACCAAGGGAGCATGAGCACCATGACCGAACGCCAAGACCCCACCGGCAGGACGGTCACGCACCGTCGCTACGTGCCCTACAGCCACGCCCACTACGCCGGCAACCTCGTCGACGGCGCCTACTCGCTGGCCGCCTTCGGTGACGTCGCCACGGAGATGTGCATCGTCACCGACGGCGACGAAGGCCTCTTCGCGTCCTACAGCGACGTCCAGTTCCTCGCACCCGTCCGTGCCGGCGACTGCATCGAGATCGAGGCGACCCTGGTGCGGGTCGGCACCCGCAGCCGCGAGATGGAGTTCGCGGTCCGGGTCGTCGCGCGGGGCAATCCCGAGCGCGGCGAGTCCGCAGCCGACGTCCTCGACCCGCCGATCGTGGCCACGACGGCCCGCGGTGTCGTGGTGGTGCCGCCGCGCTGAGGTCCGTGACCTACGGTGGCTGCGTGCCACTGACGATCCCGTATGCCGTGCGCCTCGCCGGCGCGCTTCTCGCCGGGATCCTGCTGTGGCTGGCCTTCCCCGAGCACAACCTCTGGTGGCTGGCGCCGGTCGCCGTCGCGCTCCTGGGTGCCGTGACGATCGACGTCGGGGGGCGACATGGCTTCGTGCTCGGCCTCGTCGCTGGCTGGGCGTTCTTCGTCCCGGTCCTGTCCTGGTCCGGCGTCTATGTCGGCAGGTTCCCCTGGTTCGCGCTGGCCACCCTCGAGGCGCTCTACCTCGGAGTGATGTGCGCGGCGGTCGGCTTCGTCGGCCAGCGGCTCCGTCCTCGTCGGGGTGACGGCGTGTATGCCGTGGTGCCCCTCGCGTGGGTCGGCCAGGAGCTGGCGCGCGGAACGACGCCGTTCGGTGGGTTCCCCTGGGCGCGGCTCGCGTTCAGCCAGGCCGACAGCCCGCTGGCCAACGTCGCCCAGCTCCTGGGCGCGCCGGGGGTCACCTTCGCCGTAGCTGTCATCGGCACCCTGCTGCTGATGGTTGCAGTGGGAGCTCGGCGCCAGCCTCGCAAGGCAGCCGCGCTCGCGGCCGTGACTGTTGCCGGGGTGGTCCTCCCTGGCTTCATGACCCCGTCGGTCGACGGCCGGAAGGTCACGGTCGCCCTCGTCCAAGGGAACGTCCCGCGGGCCGGGCTCGACTTCAACGCCGAGCGTCGCGCCGTCCTCGACAACCACGTGCGCGGCACCGAAGCGGTCGCGGACAAGGCGGCTGAGGACCTCAGCCTCGTCGTCTGGCCCGAGAACGCCTCGGACATCGACCCCATCCGCAACCCCGACGCGGCAGCGCAGGTGCAGCGCGCGGTGAGCGCCGTCGGCGTGCCGGTCATCGTCGGTGCCGTCCTGCAGGAGCCACAGCCCCAGGTCTCCAACGTCTCGCTCTTCTACCGGCCCGGGGGAGGGGAGCCCGAGCGCTACGTCAAGAACCACCCCGTCCCCTTCGCCGAGTACATCCCCTACCGGTCCTTCTTCCGCACCTTCAGCGACAAGGTCGACCTCGTCACCAAGGACTTCGCCAAGGGGACCGACCTCGGCGCCTTCCGGGTCGACAGCCCGTCGAGTGCCTACTGGGCGCTGCCGACCATCTGCTTCGAGGTGGCCTACGACGGCCTGATGCGCGACTCCGTGACCCAGCCGGGCAAGGAAGCGAGCCTCGTCCTGGTCCAGACCAACAACGCCACCTTCGGCTACACCGCCGAGTCCGAGCAGCAGTTCGCCATCTCCCGCATCCGCGCCATCGAGCACGGCCGTTCGGTGGCGCACGTGTCGACGGTCGGCGTGTCGGGTTTCATCGCCCCCGACGGCTCGGTCACCGGCAAGACCGGTCTCTTCACCGCCGAGCAACGGATCGCCCCCGTGACGATCCGCACCGACCGGACCGTCTCCGACCAGCTCGGCCCGTGGCCGGAGCGCCTCGGCGCCGTCGCGCTCCTCGCGTTCGTCGTTGCCGCAGGTCTGCGGGGTCGACGGGATAGGGTCGGGCGACCCGTTTCGACGCCACCCACGAAGGACCACGTTGACTGAGCGTCCCCCTCTCGACCGCGTTGTCGTGCTCATCCCGACCTACAACGAGCGCGAGAACCTGCCGATGATCCTCGAGCGCGTCCGGCGAGCGGTCCCCGAGGTCGACGTCTGCATCCTCGACGACAGCTCGCCCGACGGCACAGGGGAGCTCGCCGACGAGCTCGCCGAGGGCGACGACCAGGTCCACGTGCTGCACCGCGCCGGCAAGGAAGGTCTGGGGGCGGCATACCTCCACGGTTTCGCGTGGGCGCTCGAGCAGGGCTACGACGCGCTCGTCGAGATGGACGCCGACGGGTCCCACCGACCCGAGGACCTGCGTCGGCTGCTCGTGGCCGCCGAGGACGCCGACCTCGTCATCGGGTCCCGCTGGGTGCCCGGGGGTTCCGTCGTCAACTGGCCCACGCACCGCAAGGTCCTCAGCGTCGGTGGCAACATCTACACCCGGCTGCTGCTCGGCATGCGCGTCCACGACGCCACTGCGGGCTACCGCGTCTACCGCACCGACGCGCTGCGCCGGCTCGACCTCGGCAGCGTCGAGTCGGCCGGCTACTGCTTCCAGGTCGACCTGACCCGCCGCGCCGTCCTGGCCGGCCTGGTCGTCGTCGAGGTCCCGATCACCTTCGTCGAGCGCGAGCACGGCGAGTCCAAGATGGACCAGAGCATCGTGCGCGAGTCGCTGGGGCGGATCACGGTCTGGGGAGTGCAGCGCCGGGCCGACCAGGTGCGGGAACGGCTCACCGGCCGTGAGCGTTGGCACCAGTTGTGACCCACCCGATCGGTTCCACGCCCTACGCGCGACGGCAGAAGCGGCCCCGCTGGCTCACGTTCGTCCTCTTCGGCCTCGTCCTGGCACCGGTCATCGAGATCGCCGTCCTCATCGCCGTCGGCAGGACCATCGGCCTGGGCTGGACGATCCTCGCGCTGCTGCTCCTGACGATCCTGGGCACGTGGCTCGTGCGTCGCGAAGGTGCCCGCACCTGGAAGGCCCTGCGCGAGGCCTCGCAGACCGGCCGGATGCCGAGCCGCGAGATCGCCGACGGGGTGCTCGTCCTCATCGGTGGCGCGTTCCTGCTGCTGCCCGGATTCGTCAGCGACGTCATCGGGCTGTTCTTCGTCCTGCCATTCACCCGTGGCTTCGCTCGGCGCCTGCTCGAGGCCTTCATCGCGAGCCGGGTCCTCGTGCGGGTGCCCTTCCCCGGCGGCGGCCCGTCGTCCCCGGGCGCGCAGGGCACGATCCGCGGCGAGGTCATCGACTGAGCTCCGCGGCATACCTGCCTGCCTCATGATCGGGTCACCCGATGTTGGACCGCTTCATCCCGGTTGCCACCTCCGGTCGAGAGCCCCTTTATCGGGTGACCCGATCATGCGGCGGCTGACAGATGGGTTCAGACGCACGTATGCCGTGTGCCCTCGTGGGCAACACGGCATACGGCGTCTGTGGGTGGAGACCCTCAGGCGGACTTCTTCTTGCCCGGCTTCTCACCGCGCGACGCGCGCAGGAGGAGCAGGCGCTCCTCGAGGAGCTCCTCGAGCTCGGGGATGGAGCGACGCTCGAGGAGCATGTCCCAGTGGGTACGAGCCGGCTTGACCGGCTTCGGCTCGGGCTCGGGGCCGCCGCCCTGGAGCTTGGCCTCCTCGCCACAGCGGCACTCCCAGACGGCCGGGATCTCTGCCTCGATCGAGAACGGAAGCTCGATGCGGTGGCCCTGGGGGCACAGGTAGGTGGTGATCTGACGCTCGCTCGGGACGACGTTCTCGTCCGTCTCCATGCTGAGGGCGCCGAGTCGGCTGCCGCGCAGGCTGCGTTCTGCCATGGGGTGTCTCCCAACGAATTTCGTGGATCCCGGCGGATGTGCTGCGCCGGGTGTCACAGATGAAACGGCTGAGCATCCGCCGTTGTTCCGGGATCAGCGATGACGTCGCTGCCGCCGTGCGAGGCGCAGGTCCCCCTGTGACCGGAATCACGCCCTTTCGGCGCGACAGATCAGTCTAGCGGATTCAGACGACCGCTGGCACCTCGTTGCCGGCCTCGCGGATCCCCCGGGGCATGTCGACCTTGGCCAGCAGGACCCCGCCGAGCACGAAGAAGACGACCAGGGCGAGGATCGCCGGCCGGTAGGAGTCGGTGATCTGGTGCACGACACCGAAGATCACCGCACCGAACCAGCTCGTTCCGCGCTCGAGCGCCTGGTAGAGGCTGAAGAACTCGGCCTCGCGGTCTCGGGGGACGAGCTGCGAGTACATCGAGCGGCTCAGGGCCTGGGTTCCGCCCATGACGAGCCCGATGCCGATGCCGAGCGCGAAGAGGGCACCCAGCGCCTTCTCCGGGACGAAGAAGGCCGAGATGATGACGAGGACCCACATGCCGATGCCCCACAGCACCGTCCGCCAGGCACCGAGCCGTCGAGCGACCTGGCCGAAGATGAGAGCACCGCCGAAGGCCACGAACTGCACCATGAGGAAGAGCGTGAGCATGGTGGTCTCGGAGAAGCCCAGCTCGGCCGTGCCGTAGAGGCTGGACTGGCCGATGACCGTCTGGATGCCGTCGTTGAAGAACATGTAGGCGACGAGGAAGAGCAGGGTCTGGGGCAGCCCGAGGAGGTGCTTGAACGTGTCCTTGAGCTGTCGGAAGGTGCCCCCGACGACACCGGCCTTCGCCGCGACGACCGGTCGCTCGACGCCGCGCATCTGCCACATCCCGAGGACCGGGATGAGGCTGAACAGCCCCCACCAGAGCCCGGCCATGAGCATGCTGATCCGCACCGCCTGCCCGGTGCCACCGAACGTGTCCTCGTTGCTCAGCATGAGGAAGTTCACGGCGAGCAGCAGCCCGCCGCCGAGGTAGCCCAGGGCCCACCCGCGCGAGGACACCTTGTCGCGGTCGTCCGGGTGGCAGATGCGCACGAGGATCGCGTCATAGACGACGAGGGAGGCTCCGAGGCAGATGCTCGCGATCATGAGCAGCAGCACGCCGAGCTGCCAGTTGGTGCCCTCGACGAAGAACATGAGGGAGGCGGCGACCGCGCCCACCCCGGCGAAGGCACCCATAAGTCGCGCGGGCCGCTTCGTCCGGTCGGCGATCCCGCCCACGAAGATGAGGAGCAGGGCACCGACGAAGGTCGACAGGCCGACGGTGTAGGGGTGGAGGGAGCCCGGGTCGATGGGGAGCCCCAGCACGTTGAGGTCGGTCGTGCAGTCCGCGCCCTCGGCCAGTCCCGGGCAGGCCGCCTCCGTCGCGATCGAGGTGAGGTAGGGGCCGAACAGCACCGTGGCCGTCGTCGTCACGAAGGCGGAGTTCGCCCAGTCGTACCAGTACCAGGGGCGCTGGTACGGCGCGTTGGTGGAGTACTCCTCGGCGGTGACCGTGGCCGACTGCGTCGTCATGAGCCGAACTGTGGCACACCGGAAGGGGTGAGCGGGCGAGTACGTCTACTCAGCCTGCGTACTCCCAGTGCCAGGGTTCCGGTGTGGCGCCGGAAGGACCCGCCCAGCTGGGGTGGAACCAGCCGTAGAGCGGAGCGTTCTGCTTCATCCACAGGTGGGCGGGGGAGCCGAAGTTGTTGATGCCACCGCACAGGTCGAGCGCCATGCCGAGCCCGTGGCGGCTGGTGCCGGGGCGAGCCGCGAAGCGCCCACGCTTGGCCTTGGTGACGTACTGCTGGCTGAGCGAGCGGTAGGAGTCGGTGACACAGATCGGGCTGCCCGTCTGCTTGGCGTAGGCCATGCTCATGGCGTTGTAGGCGGCTGCGGCTCGGGGCGACAACATCTCTCCCGGGGCCTGCCACAGGGGGCAGAGCGCCGACGTGGGGAACATGCCGTTGGGGTACGCGCCGGAGGCCGTGCTGCACGGCTTCACCACGCCCGCCGTCGGGACCGCGGACCCGAGCACCTTGGCGAGCTTGGCGTAGGCCGCCTTGGCCTCGGGTGTCTGGATTCCCACGAGGTATGCCGCGATGGGCCCCGCCTTGGCGACGTCGGCGGCCTGCGACTTCTGCAGCAGGGCCAGCTTGGTCTGCTGCGTCCTGACCAGCGCGTCCAGTGACGCCTTCTCGCGGACGATCTTGGCTGCTGCCTCGACGGCGACCTTCTGGGCGGCTGCTCGGCTCGTCGTGAGCTCTCGCTGACGCGCGGTCAGGGTCCGGACCTCGTCGACGGCTCGCACGCGCTGGTCGGTGAGGTAGGACAGGTCGCCGAGCGGGTCGCCCACCTCCGCCTCGTCGGCGCCCATCGCGTCGAGCATCGAGAGCATCTCGGCGCCGGTGCCACCCTCGGCGTAGGCCTGGAACGCCCACTCGCGAACGATGGCCCGGGCGCGATCGAGGCGCCCCTGGAGCACGCCCAGCTCGATCTTGGCCTGCGCTGCTGAAGCCGTCGCAGTCTTCTCGGCGGCCCGCGCCTCGGTCAGCGACTCCAGTAGGGCATTGGACTGCGCGGCCAGACCCTGCAGCTCCTTGAGGGCGAGCGACAGGCCGGTGTTGGACGCGGTGATCTGGGCCCAGATCTGGTCGGCGGCGGCGACCTGCTGGGCCAGGTCGGTGGTGGTCAGCAGGTTGTCGGGGTCGAAGGACCGGGGTCCGTCATCGGAGTCACCCGGTGCGGGCGGGTTCCACGGCAGGCGTGGCGTCGGAGTCGGGTCGGGGTAGGGGTCCGGCCGGGTGGGGGGCGCATCCGTCGCGGGAGGCGGGGTCGTCGGGGGCGACGTCGTGGTGGACGGCTGCGTGGTGCTCGGCCGGGGCGTCGCTGGAGGTGGTGTCGTCGTAACCGGAGGGGGCGTCGTGGCCGGAGGTGGGGTCGTGGCAGGGGGTGGTGTCGTGGCAGGGGGTGGTGTCGTCGGCGGAGGCGTGGTGGTCGTCTCGGCGGGCTCGGCCACCGGGGTCGTCGCGCTCGGGTCCACCGGCTCGGCAGCGGCCGAGCCGACCGTCAGCGCAACGGCAGCCGCTGATGCGGCCAACCCTGTCGCGATCCGCGACAGCCTTCTCCGTTGCATGGTGGACGTTCACTTCCCGGGCGCACGACCTGCGCCCTGCGCTGACCGGGCAGGACCCGATGACTCTCCGGTCCACCCTAGAGGAGGGGGACAGGCCTGTCAGCCGGTTGACGTCTGACCGATGGCCTCGGAGACGACCTTGGCGAGGGCTGCGTGCCCGGCATCGTTGGGGTTGGTTCCGCCGGCGACCATCAGCTCGGGCTGGTCGACGAGCGGCTGCTTCGTGTCGAGATAGGTGACCCCCGCGGCCGTCGCGGCTGCCCGGACGGCGGACGTCTGGGCCGTCAGTGACTCCGGGACCGGGCGGAGGTCCCACCACGGGTTGACCACGTAGATCTTCGCCTGCGGCAGCGCCTTCCTGAGGTCGCCGAGGGTGTCGCTGACGGCCTGCGAGAAGTCCTCGGCGGGCAGGCCTGCGTCGTTGCCGCCACCGGTGACGACGACGGCGGAGGGCTTTGCCCTCACGACCTCGTCGACCATGCCCTCGAAGTTCGGACAGGCCGCGTCGCCGCACGAACCCTCCGATCCCTTGCGCAGGTAGCCCGTGCGAGCGTGGCCGAGGTTCACCTCCTTGAGTCCGAGGTCGGCCGCCACGAGACTCGTCCAGCGCTTTGCCCGGGTCGTCGCGCTCCTGCCTTCCGCGACCGAGTCCCCGAGGAAGACGACCGATCCCGCCCCGGTGGTCGACGACGCGGACGACGAGGGCGACGGTGCCGTGGTCATGGACGGCGTCGTCGAAGCCGAGGTCTGCGGCGCCGCGGCCTCGGGACCCCGGCTGCGCAGCGAGAAGCCCACGAGGACCAAGGTGAGGACGAGAAGTGCGGCCAGTGCGCCGTTCTCGAGGCGGTCGTTCATGCCTCGCAGTGTTCCACGAGTCCGGCGGCACCCTGCGGAGGTCCTTGTCTGTCCGGTGGCGTGACCTGACCGGACAAGGGGGGACGCTGCGATTGACCAGGTCAGCGCGGCCCCGGATGGTGAAGATGTCACAGCTCGCACAGCTCGTGGATCACCGTCGCCCCACAAGGAGCATCAATGCGCCGCATCCTCTCCAGGTCTGCCCTCACTCTGGCCTGCAGCCTCGTCGTCGCCCTCGGCGTCGCCGTGCCCGGCAACGGCTCGGGTGGCCTACCCGCCGCAGCCGCCGCGACGCCTCTCACCGCAGAGGTGAACCCCTTCATCGGGACGCAGGACAACGGGAACACCTTCCCCGGGGCGAGTGCGCCCTTCGGGATGGTGCAGGTGAGCCCCGACACCGGGGGAGAGGGTGGCTACGACTACTCCCAGTCGTTCATCCACGGTTTCAGCCAGACCCACCTGTCGGGTGTCGGCTGTCCGGTGGTCGGCGAGCTCCCGGTCATGCCGACGACGGGAGCGGTCACATCGACCGACCACACGGCATACCGGAGCGGTTTCACGCACGCCGACGAGGAGGCGACACCCGGCTACTACCGGGCGGGTCTGACGAAGTACGACATCGACGCCGAGCTCACCGCGACCGACCGCACGGGGTGGCAGCGCTACACCTTCCCGGCCGGCAAGCAGGCCAACGTCCTCTTCAACACGGCCAAGGCCAACAGCACCGTCTTCGACTCCGAGATCCATGTCGTGGGCGACCGGACGATCGAGGGTCGCATCCACAACGGCAACTTCTGTGCCGGCAAGGACGAGCACACGATCTACTTCTCGGCCCAGTTCGAGAAGCCGTTCGAGAGCTTCGGGACCTGGACCGGGTCGACCCGCACGCCGGGAGGTCGTGACGCCTCCACCGTCCGTGGGGGCAACGGCGCCTGGGTGACGTTCCCCGCGGGCACGACGAGCAGCACCCTCAAGGTCGGGCTGAGCTACACCGGCGTGCCCGGTGCCCGCGCGAACCTCGCCGCAGAGACGGGGTCGTCCTTCGACTTCGACGCGACCCGCACCGCCCTCACCCAGCGTTGGGAGAGCCAGCTCGGCAAGGCGCGGATCACCGGCGGGACGAGCGCACGACGCACGGCCTACTACTCCTCGCTCTACCACGCGCTTCTCCATCCGAACCTCGCCGAGGACGTCGACGGCAAGTACTTCGGCTGGGACCGCAAGATCCACACGAGCGACGGCTGGACCGCCCGCCAGAACTTCTCCCTGTGGGACACCTACCGCCCGCAGAACCAGCTGCTCGAGATCCTCGAGCCCGATGTCGCCCGCGACTCCTACCTGTCGATCCTCGCCATCGGCCGCGAGGGTGGCTGGCTGCCCCGCTGGGCCTTGGCCAACAGCGAGACCAACATCATGACCGGTGACCCCGTGACGCCCTTCCTCGTCGAGGGCTGGTCCAAGGGCTTCCTCGCCGGTCACGAGGCCGAGGCCTATGCGCTGCTGAGGCAGAACGCCACGGAGCGACCGCCGGTGGACAGCCAGTTCAACGGACGCAGCGGACAGCACTACTACGAGAAGCTCGGCTACATCCCGTTCGGACTGGAGCTCGGCACCGACTGCGTGCACCACGGCGGCGACAACGACTGCGTCCACCCGGCGTCGGCGACCCTCGAGTACGCCGCTGCTGACGCGTCGCTGGCGCAGATGGCCAAGGGCCTCGGCAAGACCGCTGACGCCGCGATGTTCGACGAGCGAGGACGGAACTACCGCAACCTCTTCGACTCCACGACGGGCACCTTCCGCCCGCGGCTCGAGGACGGCACCTGGCTCGACCCGTACGACCCGGTGGAGGCGTCACGCGCCTTCCACGAGGGTGGGGCGTACCAGTACCAGTGGCTCGTGCCCCAGGACCCGGCCGACCTCGTCAAGCTGATGGGCGGTCAGGAGAAGGCGTCGGAGCGCCTCGACGACTTCTTCGCCTACGACAAGCTGCTGACCGACCCTGCAGGGACGGTGCGCAACGACTGGATCGAGGCGACGTACGCCTACTACTCCAAGCCGACCTACAACCCCAACAACGAGCCCGACCTCCTGGCCCCCTACATGTACGCGTGGGTCCGGGAGCCCTCCAAGACCGCGACGGTGGCACGGGCGGCATACACGCTGTTCAACCCCGGACCGGACGGCATGACCGGCAACGACGACCTCGGGACGATGTCAGCGTGGTACGTCATGTCCTCGTGGGGCATCCACCCGCCGATGAGTGGCGCGAACTACTTCGTCGTGTCGAGCCCGCAGTTCGAGCGCACCGACATCACCGTGGCTACCCCGAAGACGGGGACCGCGCGGCAGGGCGGCAGGCTGACCATCACCGCACCCGGTGTCTCCGACGACCGTCGCTACGTGCAGTCCCTGACGGTCAACGGCTCGCGCACGACCAAGAGCTGGATCGGCTGGGACGCACTGCGATCGGGCGGTCAGATCTCCCACGTCGTCGGTGACACCCCGAGCTCGTGGGGTACCCGTCCCTCCGACGTGCCGCCATCGGTGTCGACCTCCAAGGGTTCGTCCAAGGTGAGCCTGAGCATGACCGCGCGACCCAACCCCCTTGTCCTGGGCACGGACGCGACCTCGGGCAAGTTCGTCGTCGACCTCGTCGGACAGGCGCAGAAGAGCCTGCCCACCCGTGTGTCGGTGGCTGTCCCGGAGGGCTGGAGCGCCACCAGGGCCAGCACCGACGTCGTGCTGAAGAGCAACGGTGTGCCCGCCTCGGCATCCGTCCCCGTGACGTTGGGACTGCCCGCGGACGCGGCACCGGGTGACCACCAGGTCGTCGTCACCGCGTCGGCCCCGGGCGTGCCCGACGTCGTCCGCACGCTGACCGTGACGCTCAAGGAACCGCTGACGTGCGCGAACGCTGCGGCTCCGTGCGCCGTCGACCTGGGCGCCGAGCGCAACCATGACGGCACGGCGACCGTGACCGCGACCACCGAGGGCAACTTCGACGGAAGCGGCTGGGCGTTCGACGGAGCACTGCTCCCGGCCGCCGGCTCGTGGGAGCACGGGGGAGTGGAGTATGCCGTCCCGTCGGCTCTCGGGACGACGCCCAACTTCGTCGAGGCGCGGGGACAGACGCTCCTCGTCCCGGCCGGTGCGCGCTCACAGCTGCGCCTCATCGGAGCGACCCACAACGGTGACGTGTCGACGGCCCTTCGCGTGACCTACACCGACGGCTCCGTGGCGAACGTGCCGGTCGCTCTGACCGACTGGGCTGCCGGGAGCGGTCGCAACGGCAACACCGTCGCCATCGCGATGGACCACCGGATCAAGGGTGGCTCCGGGGTCGACGGTCCGCCGGTGCAGCTGTTCGCGGCCAGCGGGGCGACCGACGGCGGCAAGCAGCTGCAGTCGATCACCCTGCCCAACGACCCGCGGTTCGAGGTGTACGCACTGACGCTCCAGTGACGCGGGCGCTCGTCCACAGGCGGGCGGTCTCTGGGACGTCGTCCACAGATCGCCCGCCAGGGCTGGCGGCCCCCGGCCACGCAACCACACGCTGGCACCAGACATTGGTGCCGCGTGCGGCGTGAGCAGGGGAGTGGAACATGACGAGGATCGTCGATCCGACGACGCCGTCCGTCAACACGGTGGAGCTGTCCGGGCGAGTGAGCGGCGAACCCGAGTCGCGACAGCTGCCCAGCGGGGACCAGATCGTGACCTTGCGACTGGTGGTGACCCGGCCCAAGGGAGGACCGGTCGACACCATCGACCTGGCCTGCTGGTCGTCGACCACACGTCGGTCCGCCGAGCGGGTGGGCGACGGGGACCAGGTGCACGTCGTCGGCGCCCTCCGTCGCCGCTTCTTCCGGACACCCGGTGGAGCGGCCAGCCGCTACGAGGTCGAGGTGACCAAGCTGTCACGTCGTCGGGGGGTCAGTGAGTGAGCTTGAGACCGACGACGCCGGCGACGATCATCGCGACGAGGACCAGACGCAGGGGTGACGTCGGCTCCCGGCCGGTGGCCATCGCATAACCCACGGTGAGGACGGCACCGATCCCGACCCACACGGCATACGCCGTCCCGACCGGAAGGTCGCGCATGGCGAAGGCGAGCCCACCCATGCTGAGGACGAGGGCGATGCCGAAGGTGAGGGTGGGGACGAGTCGGGTGAAGCCCTCCGACCGGCCGAGGGCAGTGGCCCACACGGCCTCCAGCACACCGGAGAGGACAAGGACGATCCACGACATGACGAGCTGCTCCTGCGGGCCGTCTTGTCGCGTTGCCGGGTACGGCGCCCCTCGTCCGGGAGCCTGCAGCAGGCTCTCCGACCAAGGTCTCACACGGGGGAGGGGGCGGCAAATGCGCCGAGTCCGGAGGTCACAGGTCGCGTTCGTAGTAGACGGCGAGCGGACCCTCGCCCCGCCCCTCGTGGCAGTCGAAACCGAAGTCCTCGTAGAGGTGACGCGCGGCCTCGTCGTCCTCTGAGGTGTTGAGGTCGGCGTAGACGGCTCCACGGGCACGGGCATGGTCGAGGACCTCGGCGAGGAAGGCTCGCCCGATGCCCCGGCCGCGGTGGTCGGGAGCCACGTAGAACTCCGCGAGGTAGGCCTCCTGCCCGGCATCCCACGTCGCCGTCCGGAACCTCAGGATCGCCAGCCCGATGGGTGGGGACCCCGTGAGCAGGACGCTCGTGTCGCCACCCTGCACCAGGCTCGCGAGATGGCCGGCGAGCCACACCGGATCTGGCGTCGGGTCGTCATACTCCGTGTTGAAGTCCACCAGCAGGCCTGCGGCACAGCGGAACTCATCGTCCGTTCCTGCCGGGAAGCTCGTGTCCATGGCGTGAGGCTAGCGCTCATCGCGACGACGGACCATGGCTGAGTGGGTGCGGGGAGGCCGTCGGACGTAGCAAGATCGTCGACGTGGCAGGACACTCGGGGTCGGACGACAGGTTGCGCGACCTGGCGCTGCTGCGACGGGTCCGGGACCGCATGGACCGTGAGTTCGCCCTGCCGCTCAACGTCGAGGCGTTGGCGGCAGACGTGCACATGTCCTCGGGTCACCTGAGCCGGTCGTTCAAGGCGGCGTACGGCGAGTCGCCCTACAGCTATCTCATGACGCGCCGCATCGAGCGGGCCATGTCCCTGTTCCGTCGGGGTGACCTGAGCGTCACTGAGGTCTGCTTCGCTGTGGGTTTCTCCTCCCTCGGCACGTTCAGCACGCGCTTCACCGAGCTCGTGGGTATGCCGCCCAGCACCTATCGCCAGCTGGCCGAGGAGTCGGCCGGCGAGCTGCCGTCGTGCGTCACCAAGGCGGTCACGAGACCGATCAGGAATCGAGAAGCACCGCCGTTCGAGCCCCGCTAGCGTCAGCGGCATGAACCTGAGCATCCACCACACGTTCCTCCCGCACCACGACCCTGAGGCCTCGCTGGCCTTCTACCGAGACGTCCTGGGCTTCGAGGTCCGCAACGACGTGGGCTACGAGAACATGCGTTGGATCACCGTCGGTCCAGCCGGTTCCGGGACGACGATCGTCCTCACGCCGCCGGCCGTGGATCCGGGCATCACCGACGAGGAGCGTGCCACCGTCCTGGAGATGATGGCCAAGGGCACCTACGCGACCATCGTCCTGCAGTCGCCCGACGTCGACGAGACGTTCCACCAGATCCAGGCGACCGGCGCCGACGTCATCCAGGAGCCCACCGACCAGCCGTATGGCGTGCGCGACTGCGCGTTCCGCGACCCCGCCGGCAACCACGTCCGCATCAACCAGGCCTGATCCGGGCTGCTGCCGATGTGCATCCCCGGGGCGCGGTTTCTGACCGACTCAACGGCTCGTGAGGATCACGAGCCGCTCGGTGGCCCTGGTCATGGCGACATAGCGGTCCACGGCGCCCTCGACCCCGTCACCGAACGTCTGCGGGTCGACGAGGACCACGAGGTCGAACTCGAGCCCCTTGGAGAGCGCCGGCGTCAGGGACAGCACCCGGTCCGTCGACTCAAAGCTCGGATCACCGATGACGCAGGCGACGCCGTCGTCGTGCTGGGCGAGCCACATCGAGAGGATCTCGTCGCGGTCTGAGCGCCGGCCGTGGGTGACCGGGACGCCGGCACTGCGGATGCTCGTCGGCACGTTGGCGTCCGGCAGTGCTGCGCGGATGACCGGTGCGGCTTCGGCCATGACCTCCTCGGGGGTGCGGTAGTTGATGCTGAGCGAGGCCGTGGTGACCCGGTCGACCCCGATGCGCTCGAGGCGTTGCTCCCAGGACTCCTGTCGCGCCTGGGCGCGGTCGCCGACGATGGTGAGGCTGCGGGACGGGCACCGCACGAGCAGCATCTGCCACTCGGCGTCGGTCAGCTCCTGCGCCTCGTCCACCACGATGTGGGCGAATCGACCGGCGAGCAGGTCGGCACCCGCGCTTTGGGTGGCCGCCTCGTCGACGAGGTTCTCGCGGATGTCGGGGTGGCGGAGCATCGTCACCAGACCCTCGCCGTCGTCGGCCGCGATGAGGTCATCGATGACCTTGGCCATCTGCTCGCGCTCGACGGCCGAAGCTGCCTCCCGCCGACGCCGGCGTCGCGAGGCCTCGGGGTCGCCGAGCCGCTGTCGTGCCGCATCGAGCAGGGGCAGGTCGGCGAGGGTCCATGCCTGGGCGTCATCGCGCTGGAGCAACCGGACCTCCTCCCGGCTGAGCCATGGGGCGCACCGACGCAGGTAGGCCGGGACCGACCACAGGTCGCCCACGAGGTCGGCGGCCTCGACGAGCGGCCAGGCCCGGTGGAAGGTCTCCATGAGCTCCTCGTTCTGCAGCAGGGTCCTGCGCAGGAGGTCGTGCGGGGCGTCGACCTCGTCGTCCTCGTGCTTCGTGATGATGATCGACACCAGCTCGTCCCAGATCTCGTCCCGAGCCTCGTTGTGGGGCGTGCCGGGCGCCGCGGCCTCGAACGCGACACTCCAGTCCTCGGGGCCCAACCAGACGTCGGCCCAGGGGGTCTCCACCGTGAGTCCGGCCGTTGGCGGCTCCTCGTAGAGAGCGACCGCCGGCTCGATGGCCTTCACCATGTCGACGGTGCCCTTGAGGCGGGCAACGTTGGCATCAGGCTCGATTGGGGCATCGGCACCTTCGGTCACGAGGTCGCGGATGGTGCAGGTGAGCACACCTTCCTCGCCCAGGCTCGGCGGGACGTCGGACACGTAGGCCAGGTAGGGCTGGTGCGGTCCGACGAAGAGGACACCGCCCCTGCGGTGGCCGAGTCGCGGATCCGAGTACAGCAGGTATGCCGTCCGGTGCAGCGCCACAACCGTCTTGCCCGTGCCTGGTCCTCCGTCGACGACAAGTGCCCCCTTGGAGCCGGCCCTGACGATCGCATCCTGGTCGGCCTGGATGGTGCCGAGCACGTCACGCATGCGCTCGGAACGACTGCTGGCGAGGCTGGCGATGAACGCCGACTGGTCGTCCAGCGCTGCATGGCCCTCGAGCCCGTCGGCAGTGAAGACCTCGTCCCAGTAGTCGGTCACCCGGCCGCTCTGCCAGCGATATCGGCGTCGACTCACCAGACCCATCGGGTGGGCATGGGTGGCGCCGAAGAAGGCTTCGGCTGCGGGGGAGCGCCAGTCGATCAGCAGCCGAGTGCCGTCACTGTCGGTGAGTCCCAGTCGGCCGATGTAGATCGGCTCGGCGTCGTCGGCAGGCACGATGCGACCGAGGCACAGGTCGACGCCGTAGCGGGTCAGGGCGCGCAGCCGCGCCGTGAGTCGGTGGATCTCGAGGTCCCGGTCCATGGCGGCCTGACCCGTGCCGCCCGGCGAGGAACGGGCCACGGCGAGCCGCTCGGAGAGCTGGGCGATGGACTCCTCGAGACTGGCGGCGACTGCTGCGAAATGCCGCCCGTCAGAGGCGATCTGGCGCTCGTCAGCCTTGGGGGAGAGGTGTTCGGGAAGGTGAAAGAAAGGGGTGGTCGTCGTCGTCACTCAGGGCTCCGTCCGGCCGGAACCTCCGGCCACGACCTGAAATTCTGGACACGAACAGCCGCTTGCGGCAAGGCCCCCCATGCGCTATATCTTGGGAGTGGAAGGACGCCTCGGGCGATCCTTCTTTTTTCTGCCCCGGGGTGGCTGTCGACAAACAGCCGTGGACGGGTCCGGCAAAGGCGTCCCGGCACGTGCCAGAAGCAACCGCCCAGCTCGGCCCGTGTGACCCCGGTGCTACGTGTTCGCTCGACCGTTGACGGGGAGGAAGCCCGCCCGTGCAGACATGTGAGTACGCAGCGGTTCCGCGGATGCTTCTGGTCGTTCCATAACGCCGATAATCAACATTATGTCAAGTAACGCGAACTGTGACCCAGGGCGACCTCCCCTCCTGTCCCAACGTAGAGCCCTTGACGACTCGCACGAACCGTGGCCCCCGACGGAATGACGCCGTCGTTACTGCTGCATCCGCGGATCCTGCGTGGGGTCGGCATACATGCGAGGACAGCCGTCGTCGACGGCGTCGGGACGCAGCTCGAAGTGCCAGGGCTCGTTGCGATAGATCTGACACAACCCGTGAGCTGCGCCGTGCTCGGACAGCCACGCCGTCGCAGCCGAAGGTCCCAGATCGACCGCCTCCCCGGCGACGTGGGCCGAAGTGCTCGGTGTCGCCACCCAGCGGGCCGCCTCGGCCCTGGAGCCGTAGCGGCGGATCGCGTCTCGAAGGAGCCGCTCCTGGTGCTCCGCAGAGCGCCAGCCGCTGTTGACCACGAAGGCAACCCCCTCCCTCTGCGCCTCCCCCGCCGCCCGGCGGAGGGCGTCTGCGAGGTCGCGGTCGAGGTTGCGCACCGCCGGGACGTCGGTGTCGAAGACCGTCGCATCCTCAGGCACGCCGGCGCCGGCCCCCGATCCATCAGGAGTCCGCTTCCCGGGCCCCGAGCCCGTGGGCTTCACCGCAGCCGGCGCCAGTCGTGAGGGCACAGCCACGGTCACCATCTCGGACGACGCGGATGTCCCCTGCGTCGCAGTGGACGATGGCCCCTGAAGGTGGTTGCCCACCACTGCCACCATGGCTGCGACGAGCAGTGGGCCACCGAGACGCGGACCCCACCGATGGTGAGGGCTCGTTCTGCCGGCTGCTTCTCGAGGAGTCATGACGTCAGTCAAGGCACCACCGCGTTGCCATCGCGTATGCCGTTCTCGATACGCCGCGGATATGCCGCCCGCCCTAGCATCGACGGCATGCGTGTCTTGATCGTCGAGGACGAACCCCTCATGGCCGAGGCCATCCGCGACGGGCTGCGGCTGGAGGCCATCGCCTCCGACATCGCCCCCGACGGTGACCTCGCCCTCGAGCTGCTGGGCGTCAACACCTATGACATCGCCGTCCTCGACCGCGACATCCCGGGCCCGTCCGGCGACGAGGTGGCCGGGCACATCATCCGCTCCGGGAGCGGCATACCCATTCTCATGCTCACGGCGGCCGACCGCCTGGACGACAAGGCGTCCGGGTTCGAGCTCGGGGCCGACGACTACCTCACCAAACCCTTCGAGCTCCAGGAGCTCGTCCTGCGTCTCAGGGCTCTCGACCGTCGGCGGGGTCACAGCCGCCCACCCGTGCGGGAGATCGCCGGTGTGAGGCTGGATCCGTTCCGCCGGGAGGTCTTCCGCGACGGTCGCTACGTCGCGTTGACGAGGAAGCAGTTCGCCGTGCTCGAGGTGCTCGTCAGCGCCGAGGGCGGCGTCGTCAGTGCCGAGGAGCTGTTGGAACGGGCGTGGGACGAGAACGCCGACCCGTTCACCAACGCCGTGCGCATCACCGTCTCGGCCCTGCGCAAACGGCTCGGTGAACCCTGGGTCATCGCGACGGTGGCCGGCGTCGGCTACCGCATCGACACGGCCTCCGGCACGGGACCGGAGCGAGCGGGTCGTGGATAGACCCTCTGGGCCGAGCGTCCGGCTCAAGCTCACCCTCAGCTATGCCGGGTTCCTCATGGTCGCGGGCGCACTGCTGCTCGCCGTGGTGTGGGTCTTCCTCCTGCGCTACGTGCCGGACGTGACCACCGGACCCGGACCCGGACCTGCGAGGTTCGTGCCCAACCGCTCCGACCTCCAGCGCGCGTTCGTCCCCAAGGCGGCGTGGGCCATGGCTGCCCTGTTGCTGTTCGGCCTCGTCGGTGGCTGGGTCCTCTCCGGGCGCATGCTCGCTCCCCTGTCCCGCATCACCCGGGCCACCCGCCTCGCCGCGGAGGGCTCTCTCGCCCACCGGATCGAGCTGGAAGGTCCCCGGGACGAGTTCCGTGAGCTCGCCGACGCCTTCGACAGGATGCTCATCCGGCTCGAGGCCCACGTCGCCGAACAGGAGAGGTTCGCGGCCAACGCCTCTCACGAGCTGCGCACACCGCTCGCGATCACCCAGACGCTCCTCGAGGTGGCCCGCCAGGACGCGAACCGCGACCCCATCGAGCTCATCGACCGTCTCCACTTCGTCAACTCCCGCGCGATCGACCTCACCGAGGCCCTGCTCGTCCTCAGCCGCGCCGATCGAGGGTCGTTCGCCCGCGAGCCGGTCGACCTCTCCCTCATGGCCGAGGAGGCAACCGAGACGCTCCTACCTCTGGCAGAGGGACGGGGACTGACCATCGAGACCTCCGGCTCCCCCTCCCCCACCCTCGGCTCACGCGCTCTGCTGCTGCAGCTCACGACCAACCTCGTGCACAACGCCATCGTCCACAACCTGCCGGATGCCGGCACCGTGTGGGTGACGACCGGTGTGGGGCGGACGACCGCGTGGATCATCGTCGAGAACGACGGTGTCGAGCTGTCTCCCGACGTGGTGCGCACCCTGGCGGAGCCCTTCCGCCGTGGGACCGAACGCATCCGCACCGACCACACAGGTGTCGGCCTGGGCCTGACCATCGTCCAGAGCATCACCCGGGCTCACGACGGAGCGCTGACTCTCACACCCCGCGCGGGCGGCGGACTGTCCGTGAAGGTGAGCCTTCCCCTCGCCCCTCACCTCACCGGCGGGTGAAGATGAGGTCGAAGTCCTTGCGCCACGTGGAGCCCTGGTCCTCGGAGGCCTCCCAGCGCCCGTCGAGCCGGTCCGGCGAGACGTCCGCCACGAACCGCTGGTGCATGTCGGGATCCTCGCGGACCAGAGTCCACCGTGAACCGTCGAAGGTCATGTCGAAGACGCGGCAGACGCCTCGTTCGTCGTGGTAGAGCGCGGTGAGCTCGTCCCGGGCGTCGCTGCGGCCGAGCACCAGGACCTGCTCGCTCGTGGCCTCCCCGACATCACCCTGCATGGTCCAACGGGCGACGAGGAAGGCATCGGCCAGCCACTCGATCGTCGCGGAACCGGGCACCTCCTGATCGGCCGGCTCCAGGAACCATGCGTTGGTCAGCGTGGTGTCCCACGACCCTGTCAGGACGTCCAGACGGTCCAGGTCCTTGTTGCGCATTGCTGCCTCCATCTGTGTCGGGTTGCCGCCGAGTCTCACCTAGCTCGTTCAGGCTTCGGCGAGCCGTGGCGACGGGATGGTCATGACGAACGGCGCCGGCGAGTCGAACCCCAGCCGCCGATAGAACGCCACCGCAGCGAGGTTCTCCTCGCCGACCCTCAGGTGGACGCCGGGCACACCCAGACGCCCCAGCTCCTCGGCCAGGGTGCGCAGGAGCTCTCGGCCGAGGCCGCGTCCCTGGGCTTGGGGCAGCAGGTCGACGTGCAGGTGCGCGGGGAAGGCCGCGTCATCGGCGTGCGAGAGCATCAGCTCCGGTCGGGTGCCGCCGGCGAAGAGCCATTCCTCGTCTGCGCGCGCCGCCACGTCCCCGTGCCGACGCACGAACTCGTCGGTCCACGACTGGCCCCACCAGGCCACGAAGTCGACCGTGTCAGGAACCGCGACGACGTACCCCACGGCACCATCGCCCTCATCCACGACCCAGGCAAGACCCTGCGGATATCGCAGGTAGGGCTCGAGGTAGACGTCCGGCAGGAGACCGTCGTCGGCCCACCGGCCGGTCGCGTCGGTGCCGTTGTCACCGGTGAGCAGGCAGACGCGGCGCATCGAATCGAGGTCGTCGAGGGTGGCCCGCCGGATCGTCACGCCACGACCGTAGTCCTGGTCGGTCATCCGAGGGGAAGTCGCGCCAACAGCTCCCCGTGCACGACGGCGAACCAGGCGTCGGGAGCGGTGCTCCAGCGCCACCAGCCGTCGCCGATACGCGCCAGCTGCTCGGCGTCGACACCGTGCTCGGCAGCCTGCTCCGCGAACACCCTCCCCACATAGCGCTCGGCCTGGCTCTCGCCCCACCAGCGGCAGGACCTGTCGTCGGCGTAGGTCCAGACACTCGTCGACAGGCGGACGTCAGCCAGTCCCGCAGCCCGGGCCCAGCCCCGCAGCCGGCGCCCGGCATCGGGTTCGGCACCGTTGCCCCGCGCGACGTCTCGATAGATCGAGCGCCACTCGTCGAGCTCTGGCACCTCGGGAAACCAGGCCATCGCCGCGTAGTCGGCGTCGCGGGCCGCCACCCACCCACCGGGCCGACAGACCCGGGCCATCTCGGTGAGCGCCGTGACCGGGTCCGTCACGTGTTGCAGGACCTGGTGCGCATGGACGACGTCGAAGCTGTCGTCGTCGTGGGGCAGGGCAAGGACGTCGGCCTGCTCGAACCGCGTCGTCGTGTCGCCTCGCCGGGCAGCCTCGTCCCGGGCCGCCGCGAGCGGACCCGCGACCGGCTCGATCCCGACCACCTCGCCAGGTGCCACGACCTCGGCCAGGTCGAGCGTGATGGTGCCCGGCCCACAGCCGACATCGAGGACCCGCATCCCCGGTTCGAGAACGGGCAGCAGGTAGGCGCAGGAGCTCTGCGCGGTGCGTCGTCCGTGCGAGGCGAGCGTCGCGGGCTCATGACCCTGCGTGTAGCGGTGCTGACCCTTCCCCGCCGAACCGGACCCGGCTGGGCTCGTCACGACAGCCCCCGGTGCGTCGACCACAGCGCACTCGCGTGGGTCGCGGCCGCGTTGATGAGCGCCACCAGCTCGGGCCGGTCCGGGACGCGGAAGGACGTGTAGCCACCGCGACCACTCGCCACCGGCCGCCCGTAGGCCTTGGCGGCGAGGTGCCCGTCAGGCAGCAGGCGGATGGTCACCGACTGCAGGACGAACTCCGCGCCCGCGCGAGTGTCCCGCCACTGCAACGCCTCCGGCACGGCGACGTTGATCGCCAGGGCACTGACATCGACACCGGCGTCCTCGGCGGGAGGTGGAGGCTCGGCCGTCATGGGCTCATCCCTTCGTCACACGTGCAGGTGGATCGACATCGACACCGTGACCACGTCTCCGAGTTCGATGGACTCGGCCCGCCGCACCCGGTCCTTGAGCGGCACCACGTAGCCACCGTCCTTGGGCCACAGGGAGGTCGTCCACTCCGTCGCACCGATACGCACCGTCACCGGCACCATCCCCCATCCGTAGCTGACGAGCTCGGCCGACTCGCGGACGTCGTCGTGCAGCTCCTCGGGCACCGACACGAAGTGGAAGGGAGCCGGTCCGCGCCACTCCCAGACCTCACCCGTGAGCTCCAGCTCGACGACGTCGCTGATCACGCCCGCCAACCTAGCCTCGCCGACCCGACCCGGCCACCACCGACCACAAGCACCCACTCCCCCGAACGTGGCCCGCAAAGTCTTGACCCCGGCATACCAACTCTTGACTCGGACGAGACCCTGCGTTGACCGCGGCCTTCCTAGGCTATGGGCGCTGCGGCGGTGAGGATCAGGGAGTTCTTCACTCCACCGCGGCCGCGCCTGCTCGATTTCCTCCCGGGCAGGTCGTCGTCGTCACCCCCACCGGTCCAGGGGCTCAGGCACCGGCGGGGGTGACGCACGTCAGGGGGCGATCTCGAGCAGGTGGGCTCGTTCCTGCCCGATGGGGGTGAAGCCCTCGCGCAGCAGGACCGGGAGCGACTGGGTGCGTCGCGCCTTGGTCACTGCGGTGTGGCACCGCGCCGTGGAGGCAAGGTCGAGCCTCGCGGCCAGCATGGCGGCATACACCCCGCGTCGGCGGGCGTGCGGCAGGACGGCCGCGCCGACAAGGGGCGCCACGCCGTACTCGAAGCCCACTCGCGCGCGCCCGACCGGCGCCCCGTCGACCCACCCCACGACCCAGGCGCCCGCTCCGCGCTCGAGCTCGTCGAGCACGTCGGCCAGCAGCGCGGCGCGATCCGGCTGCGGGTTGTCGAACACCTCGACGCCGATGTCGACCACGGCGTCGAGGGCCTCGGCGTCCTGCACGAGGGTGACCTGCACACCCGGTGCGATCGACGGCGGTGCGTCACCCACGGCGCGTGCGACGCACACCTGGTCCTCGATCGTCTTCGCTCCCGCCGCCAGCACGAGCTCCTCCAGCCCGAGGGGTGTCGAGTCGTCGCGGAACCACCATTCCGCGCTGCGCGCCCCGGACGTCCGCAGGTATGCCGTGAGCTCACCGAAGAGGTCAGCCGGGTCGCGGTCCGACCGGGTCCAGTGGACGACGAACGGCCGTTCCGGCTCAGGCGGGTAGTGGCTGATGAGCGCGTCGTAGTGGCCGAGGGTCACGTAGCCCCGGCTCGGCGTCACGCCGTGCCGGGTGATCGACTGCAGGACGAGGTCGGGGAACGTCGGCTCGGTCACGCGGCGACCGCTGGCTCACGCCTCGAAGCGGCCGGGGTCACCCGCGCCGACGCGCAGCACCTCGGCGCCCGCGCCGGAGAGGTCGACGACCGTGGTCGGCTCCGTGCCGCACTCCCCCGAGTCGATGACGACGTCGACGACGTGGTCGAGCTCCTCCTTGACCTGCCAGCCGTCGGTCATGGGCTCGCTCTCCCCCGGGAGGATGAGGGTCGACGTGAGCATCGGCTCGCCCAGCTCGGCCAGGAGTGCCTGCACGACGGGGTGCTCCGGGATCCGCACGCCGACGGTCTTCTTCTTGGGGTGCAGCACCCGACGAGGCACCTCACCCGTTGCGGGGAGGATGAACGTGTAGGGACCCGGGGTCGAGGCCTTGACTGCTCTGAACACCGAGTTGTCGACGTGCACGAACTGGCCGAGCTGGGCGAAGTCGGCGCAGACCAGAGTGTAGTGGTGCTTGTCGTCGAGCCGACGGATGTCGCGGATGCGGTCCTTGGCGCTCTGGTTGCCCAGCGCCGCTCCCAGGGCGTAGCCGGAGTCGGTCGGGTAGGCGATGAGCCCACCTTCTCGCAGGGTGTCGACGGCCTGCTTGATTGCTCGGGGCTGCGGGTCCACCGGGTGGACGTCGAGGTAGCGCGCCACGGCTCAGTCCTCGCGCATGGTGATGGGGGTGCCGAGCTGGACGGTGCGCGACACGGTGCACAGGCGGTCACGTGACTGGGCGATCGACCGAGGCAGCATCTCGCGTGCCTTGTCACCCTCCGGGCCCTGCGGGAAGCGCACCCTGAAGGTCACCTCGAGGTCCTCCATGTGGTTGCCCTTCTCGGCGCTCTTGACCTTGTCGCCCTCGCTGACGACCACGAACTCGGTCGGTTCGGCGCGCTTGGCGGTGATGAAGTCGACGTCCACGGCGCTGCACCCGGCGATGGCCGTGAGGAGCAGCTCGACGGGGGTGAAGTCGTCGGACTCCCCCGTGCCGATGTGGATGGTTCCACCGCGCACGTTGGTGACGTCGAACTCGCCGTGGCTCGTGCGGGTCAGCGTGACCGCGCGGTGCCCCGGTCCGGTGCCACCGGTCTCTGCGGTCGGGTCGGGCTGGGTCACGTGGTGCTCCACTTCTCGTCGATGGCGCGCACGACCTTGATGTCGCGCGAGGTGAAGGTCGTGCCGGCCAGGCGTTCGAGCCTGGCGCCGCCGAGCCTGGGGGCGGGGACGTTCCCGGCCAGCTCGAGGAGCAGGTCACGGCCCACGACACGGCAACGTTCTGGGGTGTCCGCGTATGCCGTGAGCGCACCTTGCGCTGTCGCGCTCACCTCACCCTTGGCGAACGCGACGTAGCGACGCGCCTGGTCGTCGAGAAGCGGAGGGGTCGCCTCGATGGCCTGCACCATGGCGTGGAACTCGCCGGGAGACCGGACCATGGTGGGCACCTCGAAGCCGCGCCAGTCCCGCAGGAGGTCCTCGATGGCGGCCTCGACCTTGATGGCCGAGCGCATCCTGGACGTGAGGGCGATGTTGCCGGTGTGGATGTGGGTCTCCACCTCGGTGAAGCCGGCCGCCACGAGCCGTTCGCGCAGCTCAGCCATCGGCACCTGGTGATGGGCACCCAGGTTGATGGCACGCAGGAAGGCCAGGTGACGCGGCATACGAGGATCCTGCCAGAGCGGGGTGGAGGCAGAGTCCCTGCTCACCCGCGGGTGGCGGAGGGGGCGAGGCTCCTGCCAGAGTGAGCCGCATGACTGGTCCACCCGCTGTCCCCGAGGGACGCATCGTCCTCGTCCGTCATGGCAAGACCGAGTGGAGCGAGTCGGGTCAGCACACCGGCACGACGGACATCCCCCTCACAGAGCAGGGCGAGGCCGACGCCCTGACCCTGGGCGAACGGCTGTCGGGCTTCGACTTCGGACTCGTCCTCACCTCCCCGATGCAGCGCGCTCGACGCACGGCGGAGATCGCCGGGTTTGGCTCGCCTGAGGTCGATCCCAACCTCGTCGAGTGGGACTACGGCGCCTACGAGGGGCGCACCACGAAGGAGATCCGGGCAGAGCTCGGCTACGACTGGGCAGCCTTCGAGCACGGTGTCGTCCCTGGTGAGACCCCCGGCGAGACTGTCGAGGAGGTCGCGGCCCGCGCCTCCCGGGTTCTGCTGCGGGCTGCGCCCGTGCTGGCGACCCGGGACGTGCTCCTCTTCGGACACGGCCACGCGCTGCGGGTGCTCGCGACGACGTTCCTGCGCGAGCAGCCACGGTTCGCGGCCAAGCTGCTGCTCGACGCAGGGTCGGTCAGCGTGCTCGAGTACGAGCGCGAGCAGCCGGCGATCAAGCTGTGGAACAGCCTGGGCTGAGCCCTCGTTGGACCGGGCCCGAGCTCAGGGCAGCGGCCAGGTGTGGACCGGCTCGTTGGTGCCCATGTGCTCGGTGTAGAGCTCGAGCATCTGGTGCAGCGCCGTGCGCCGGTCGGACCCGCGCTCCTCGAAGCGCCGGACCGCGTCGGTCTGCCAGGTGGCGCCGTTGGCGCCGGCCTGGCACCGGGCCTCGATGATGCCGAGGAACCGGTCACGCACGGCCTGGGAGACACCCCACTCCTGGAGGCCTTCGTGGGCGAGCGGCAGGAGGTGACGCAGGACGAGCTCGTCGGCCCCGACCTCGCCGAACCCTGGCCAGTAGAGGCGTGCCTCGATGCCGTCCCGGGCCCCGCGGTGGAAGTTCTCCTCGCACGCCGCGAAGCTCATCTTGGTCCACACGGGGCGCTCGGTCGACGCCAGCTTGCGCACGACGCCGTAGTAGAAGGCGGCGTTGGCCATGGTGTCGGCGATCGTCGGGCCGGCGGGGAGCACCCGGTTCTCGACCCGGAGGTGGGGCCGCCCCTTGACGATGTCGTAGATGGGACGGTTCCAGCGGTAGACCGTGCCGTTGTGCAGTCGCAGCTCGGCCAGGTCGGGCGCCTCGCCCGCCTCGAGCTTGGCCATCGGGTCCTCGTCGGTCGTCTCGGCGAGGAGCGCCGGGAAGTAGCGCGAGTTCTCCTCGAAGAGGTCGAAGATCGAGGTGATCCAGCGCTCACCGAAGAAGACGCGGGGTCGCACGCCCTGGTTCTTCAGCTCGATGGGCCGGGTGTCGGTCGCCTGCTTGAAGAGCTCGATCCGGGTCTCGGCGTGGAGCCGCTGACCGAAGAAGAACGGCGAGTTCGCGGCCAGGGCCACCTGGACGGGTGAGATGGCCTGCGCGGCGTTCCAGTGGTCGGCGAAGTCCGAGGGCTCCACTTGCAGGTGCAGCTGCACGCTCGTGCACGCCGACTCGGGAGCGATGGAGTCGCAGTAGGTTGCGACCCTCTCCCCCTGCGGGCCGGTGATGTCGAGATAGATGTCCTCGCCGCGGGCCACGAAGATGGAGTCGTTGAGCGCGGTGTAGCGGTTGTTGTCGCTGATCCACTCGCCCTCGTAGTGCTCGGGCATGATCGTCGGGAGGATGCCGATGGCCACGAGCCGCGAACCCACCTCCCGGGCCTTGGCGTCCGCTGCGTTGAGCGACTCACGCAGGTCGCGCTCGAGCTCGAGGGCCGAGTCGCCCGGCAGAGCTCTCGGCGGGACGTTGAGCTCGATGTTGTACTGGGCCAGCTCGGTCTGGTAGCCGGGGTCGGCGATGGCCCGGAGCACCTCGGCGTTGGCGAAGTGGGGGTCGAAGTTCTCGTTGACGAGGTTGAGCTCGATCTCGAGGCCCGTCATTGGCCGGTCGAACTCGAAGGAGTGCTGGCCCAGCATCCGCTCGAAGACGTCGAGGTTCTGACGCACCTTCTCGCGATAGCGCTGGCGCTCCTCGCGTGTGTAGCTCTGCGCGCTGACCTCAGCACCCACGCCCATCACCTCCCGATCTCATCGTGGTTCGTCTGCTCGGAGGCCGAGTCAATCACCATCCGAGCACAGCGCGCGAACGGAACGTGGGCGAATCCGCGTTTCGGTCACGGGGGCTGTCGGCGCCCCCACCTAGCCTCGGTGACGTGCGCATGATCCACACCTCCGACTGGCACCTGGGACGGGCATTTCACCAGGTCGGGCTGCAGGCTGCCCAGTCGGCCTTCCTCGACCACCTCGTCGAGGTCGTGCGCTCCGAGTCCGTCGCCGCGGTGGTCGTCTCCGGTGACATCTATGACCGTGCCCTGCCCGCGCCCGACACGGTGGCCATGCTCTCCGACGCGGTCGAGCGGCTCATCGACGCCGGCGCCGCCGTCGTGCTCTCCAGCGGCAACCACGACTCCGCCATCCGACTGGGCTTCGCCTCGCGTCTGCTCGAGCGCTCGGGTCTGCACATCCGCACGAGCATCGAGGACATCGGCCGTCCCGTGCTCGTCGGGGACGCCGCCATCCACGCGCTCCCCTACCTCGAGCCGTCGCTGTCGGCCGGTCCCCTGGGCACCGGCGAACGCACCCACGCCGGCGTCCTGCGCGCGGCGATGGAGCGGGTTCGGTCCTCCCTCGCAGCCGGCGGTGCGCGACGCTCCGTGGTCATGGCGCACGCCTTCGTCACCGGAGGCGCCACGAGCGAGTCCGAGCGAGACATCTCCGTGGGTGGTGTCGCGGCCGTGCCCCCGGAGGTCTTCGCCGGGGTCGACTACGCCGCTCTGGGCCACCTGCACGGCCGTCAGCAGGTGTCGGAGTCGGTCCGCTACTCCGGCTCCCCCGTCGCCATGTCGTTCAGCGAGGCGAGCCACACCAAGGGGTCCTGGCTCGTCGACCTCTCGGGCGAGGTCCCCGTCACCGACTTCGTTGCGGCTCCCGTCGAGCGTCCCCTCGTCCTGCTCCGCGGAACCCTGGACGATCTGCTCGGGGACCCGCGTCACACGGCCGCCGAGTCCGCGTGGTGCCAGGTCACCCTCACCGACCCGATCCGTCCGCTCGGGGCCATGGAGCGCCTGCGGGTCCGCTTCCCCCACACCCTCGACCTGCGCTTCGCCCCCACGGGTTCGGTCACGACCATGAGCGCGTATGCCGCGTCGCTCACCGAGCGCTCGGACCTCGACGTGTGCTGCGACTTCCTCACCCACGTCCGCGGCGGGCACGGCGCCGACGAGGACGAGCGGCTGCTGCTCGGCCGGGCCGTCGAGGGGGCCCGGCTGCGTCGATCGGCCCGTGAGGGCGAGGGTGGCAGGTCCATCCACCGGGTCACGGGGGCGGCATGAGGATCCACCGCCTGAGCGCGACCGCCTTCGGTCCGTTCCCCGACGAGATCTCCGTCGACTTCGACGTCCTGACGTCTGCGGGGCTTTTCCTCATCCACGGGCCGACGGGGGCCGGCAAGACCAGCCTCCTCGACGCGATCTGCTTTGCCCTCTTCGCCGACGTCCCCGGGCTGCGCGACAAGCGTGGCATTGTCAGCGACCACGCCGCCCCCACCACCACTCCCTCCGTTGAGCTCGAGTTCACCTGTGGCACACGGAGATTCGCAATTCGTCGATCCCCCGCGCACGCGCGCCCCAAGAAGCGTGGCACCGGCACGATCGAGGCGCCGGCCACGGTGGTCCTCTCCGAGCTTCGTGGTGGGGACTGGACGGTCGTCTCGACCCGCAACGACGAGGCGGCCGAGGTCCTCCACGACGTGCTCGGCATGGGCAAGGAGCAGTTCGCCAAGGTGGCCATGCTCCCCCAGGGTGAGTTCGCCGCGTTCCTCACCGCCAAGGACGACGAGCGTCGGGCCCTGCTCGAGAAGCTCTTCGACATCACCCGCTTCGCCGATGTCGAGGAGTGGCTCGTCGGCGCGCGCCGGGCCAGCGAGGCGGCAGTCACCGAGCTTCGGTCCGGCATCGACACCGACCTCGCCCGCCTGGCCGATGTCGTGGCCGCGAGTGGCCTTCCCGGGCCCGTCCCCGATGGTGACGCCGAGGCTGTCCCCGGGGCTGACGAGCGCACGCTCGATGGTCGCCCGGCTCTCGACCCGGCGTCGCCGGACGGGATCCGCGCGCTGCTCGACACCATCGGCAGCGACCTCGACGAGCGGCTGTCCGAGGCCATGGTCGCCCTCGACGCGGCCGTGGCCTCGGAGGCGGCCGCCGCCACCGAGGTCGAGCGTTCTCGCAGCGTCACCGCACTGCGAGAACGGGCCCGCGTTGCACGGGCGGCTCTTGCCAGCCTCGATCGCGTCGAGGACGACATCACCGCCGCCCGAGCCACCCACGACGCCGCGAGCCGGGCCGCGTCGGTCCGCGGCCACCTCGTCGCCATGGCGCGCGAGGCCACCGAGGTCGAGCGCGCCACGACGGCCCTCGAGGCAGCCATGGCTCGCGTGCGGTCCGTCAACCCACAGGCCGTGGATCCCACGGCCCTGCTCGACGCCCTGGAGGCGCATGACGACAGCCTGCGTGAGCTGGTCCGCCTCGAGACCGCCCGCGGCCTGCGAGCGCGACAGGCTGGTGACCACCTCGACGCCATCACGGATGCCACTCGAGTCCTCGAGAGCGCCGACGCCGACCGTGCCGCAGCCAAGGACCTCCTCGTCAGGGCCGAGTCGGTGGTGGCTGACGCCCTCGAGGCCGAGGCCTCCCGTGAGGGGGTGGAGAGTGCTGCCGAGGTGGCCCACGACCGGCTGCGTCTCGCTCGACGCGTGGTCGAGGACGAGGTCACGGTGTCACGGCTCGCCACCGATGCGGCGCAGGCCCGCTCGGCCGCTCAGGATGCCCGCGACCATGAGCAGGACGTCGTCTCTCGACGGTTGTCGCAGATGGCGGCAGAGCTGGCCGAGGGCCTGGTCGACGGCGAGTCGTGCCCGGTGTGTGGTGCCGACGAGCACCCGGCACCGGCTCGCGAGGGCAACCGGGTCGGCGCGACCGAGCTCGACGAGGCGCGACGCACCCATGCTGCCCTCACGCGTGCGCACCAGCAGGCCGAGACCGCGGCGGCAAGCGCACAGGCTCTGCTCAGCGAGGCACTGCGAGTCCTCGGCGTCTCCTCCGTCCGCGACCTCGAACTGAGGGCCCTGACTGACGAGGCTGCGTCCGCGGCAGCTCGGCAGGCGCAGGTGCGGGCCCGCGCCGCACAGCGGGTGTCGGGCGAGCAGCGCCTCGCAGCTGCCCGTGCCGAGCTGCACCGCGTCGACGAGGCAGTCACCGCTGCGCAGCAGGACCTGGCCCGCGCCACCACCGTGGCCGATCAGGCCCGGGTGGCCGACGCCGCCGACGTCGCCTCCATCGGCGCGCTGCTCGAGAGCCACTCGACCTGCCCCTGCACCTCCTCCATCGCGGCAGTGGAGGTTCATGCCGGGTCCGTGCCCGGTGCCTCGGGGGACCCCGCAGGCACGACGCGAGACATCGTCGAGTCGCACGAGAGCCTGGTCGTGGCGACGCGTGCGTGGGAGCAGGCCCTGGCCCGCCACGACGAGTCCGCCTCCCGACTGGCCTCCGCTGCCGAGGCCGGTGAGGCCGCGGCTGCTGAGGCCGGGTTCTCGTCCCTCCCTGACGCCTCCGCCGCAGTGATGCCACCCGCGGCCCTCGACCGGCTCCGTGACCGGCTGCACGACCACGACCGCGCGCGGTCCTCCGCCAGCGCCGTTCTCGAGGACGCCGAAGTCGTTGCGGCCGAGGCAGCTCCTGCGCCGGACCTCGACGCCGTCGTGTCGGCGGCGCAGCAGGCACGCTCGATCCTGCTCGCGGCGCAGTCCACCCAGACCCAGGCCAGCGCCGCTCGCCGGGCGTTCACCACCGTGAGGTCGAGCCTTGTGGCAGGCCTCGATGCCGCCGGGCCGGCCCTGACCCACCACCACCGGATCAAGGAGCTAGCAGACACCTTCACCGGTGGCGGACTCAACAACACCCTGCGGATGCGGCTCACCTCGTTCGTGCTCGCCAGCCGACTCGACACCGTCGCCCGGCTGGCCAACGAGCGGCTCCGCATCATGGGTGACGGTCGCTACACGCTCGAGCACTCCGACCGGTTGGCAGCTCGGGGGGCCCGCAGCGGACTGGGGCTGCGCGTCCTCGACCAGTGGACTGGGGTGAGCCGCGAGACCTCGACCCTGTCCGGGGGTGAGGCCTTCATGGCCTCACTCGCCCTCGCCCTGGGGCTGGCCGACGCCGTGCGCGAGGAGTCGGGCGGTTTCGACCTCGGCACCCTGTTCGTCGACGAGGGCTTCGGCACTCTCGACGACGAGAGTCTCGAACAGGTCATCTCCGTCCTCGACTCCCTGCGCGAGGGTGGGCGAGCCGTCGGCGTCGTCTCTCACGTCGGCGAGCTCCGCAGCCGCATCACCAGCCAGCTCGTCGTCCGCAAGAGCGCCAGCGGCAGCACCGTCGCGCTCTCGACCCCCGGAGCCGAGAGCGCCGCGTGACCTGCTGACGGCCAGGAGTCAGCGACGTTCCGGGCCGTGACGCGGAGGGTTCCATGCTCTCAATGGCGTATGCCGCCGCTCTCCGTCCCCGCGCCGGCCCGCGCCGGCCCGCGCCAGTCGAGAGGAGAGAACTCGCTGCCTCCGTCGTGGTGGAGACGGCGAGCTCTCTCCCCTCGACCGGTTGTTCGGGCAGCTCAGTCCTCGAAGGCCTCCGGCGGCGGGCACGAGCAGACGAGGTGGCGGTCGCCGTAGGCACCGTCGATGCGGCGCACCGGCGGCCAGTACTTCGCGAGCGGGTCGACACCCTTGGGGAAGGCGGCGTCCTGCCGGCTGTAGTCGACGTCCCAGTCTCCTACCAGCGAGACCGCCGTGTGCGGGGCTCCGCGCAGCACGCTCGTCGCCGCGTTGCCGGCAGCACCGACCGCCTCGATCTCCTCGCGGATCGCGATCATCGCGTCGCAGAAACGATCGAGCTCGAGCTTGTCCTCGCTCTCGGTCGGCTCGACCATGAGCGTGCCCGCGACCGGGAACGACATCGTCGGGGCGTGGAAGCCGTAGTCGATGAGCCGCTTCGCGATGTCGTCGACGCTGACGCCCGTCTCCTTGGTGAGGGGCCGCACGTCGAGGATGCACTCGTGGGCGACGAGCCCTCCCTCGCCCGAGTAGAGCACCGGGTAGTGGTCGCGCAGGCGCGCCGCGACGTAGTTGGCGTTGAGGACAGCCACCTCGGTCGCGCGACGCAGGCCCGCCGCCCCCATGAGCCGCACGTAGGCCCACGAGATCGGCAGGATGCCCGCCGAGCCGTAGGGCGCGGCCGAGATCGGACCGACGCCGGTCTCGGGACCTGCCTCCGGGTCCAATGGGTGGTTGGGGAGGAACGGTGCGAGGTGCTCCCGGCACGCCACAGGACCCACGCCCGGACCACCACCGCCGTGCGGGATGCAGAACGTCTTGTGGAGGTTGAGGTGGGAGACGTCGGCACCGAACCGCCCGGGCTGGGCCAGGCCGACGAGAGCGTTGAGGTTGGCGCCGTCGACATAGACCTGGCCGCCGGCGTCGTGCACCATCGCGCAGAGGTCGGTGATCGTGTCCTCGAAGACGCCGTGCGTGGAGGGATAGGTCACCATGATCGCGGCGAGGTCCTCCCGGTGCTCCTCGACCTTGGTCTTGAGGTCGTCCATGTCGACGTTGCCGGTGATGACATCGGTCTTGACGACGACGACCTTCATCCCCGCCATCACCGCGCTGGCGGCGTTGGTGCCGTGGGCGCTGGCCGGGATGAGGCACACCGTGCGCTCCCCCTGCCCTTGTGAGCGGTGGTATGCAGCGATGGCCAGCAGGCCGGCGAACTCACCCTGGGAGCCGGCGTTGGGCTGGAGCGAGACCGCGTCGTAGCCGGTGATGTCGCAGAGCCACTGCTCCAGCTCGCTCACGAGGTGGCGGATGCCCTCGGTCTGGTCGAGCGGTGCGAACGGGTGGAGGTTCGCGAACTCGGGCCAGGTGATGGCGAGCATCTCGGTCGTCGCGTTGAGCTTCATCGTGCACGAGCCGAGCGGGATCATGCCGCGGTCGAGGGCGAAGTCGCGATCCGAGAGGCGACGCAGGTAGCGCAGCATCGACGTCTCGCTGTGGTGGCTCGTGAAGACCGGGTGAGTGAGGTAGTCGGACGTGCGGAGGAGGGCCCCGTCCCAAGCGGGTTCGGCGATCGCCACCTCCGACGGCGCGTCCACACCGAACGCTCGGCAGACCTTGTCGAGGTCGTGGAGGTCGGTGGTCTCGTCGACCGAGATCAGCACGGTGTCGGAGTCATGCCGCCAGACGTTGGTGTGCTCGGCGAGGGCAGCCTGAACGATGTCGTCGGCGCGTCCCGGAACCCGAACCGACAACGTGTCGAAGACCGCCTCGTCGGCCACGTCGAAACCACCCTTACGCAGCGCGGCGACAAGAGCCGTCGCGTGCGCGTGGGTGCGGAGCGCGATGGCGCGCAGTCCACGCGGGCCGTGGTAGACGGCATACATGCTGGCCATGACCGCCAGCAGCACCTGTGCGGTGCAGATGTTGGACGTCGCCTTCTCGCGGCGGATGTGCTGCTCCCGGGTCTGGAGCGCAAGCCGGTATGCCGGTGCGCCCGTGACGTCGACCGACACGCCGACCAGTCGGCCGGGCAGGGTCCGCTCGAGGCCGGCACGCACGGACATGTAGCCGGCGTGGGGTCCGCCGAAGCCCATGGGGACACCGAACCGCTGAGTGGTCCCGACGGCGATGTCGGCGCCCCACTCCCCCGGCGCCGTGGCCAGGGTCAGGGCCATGAGGTCCGCCGCCGCCGTGACGAGGGCACCAGCCTCGTGGGCCGCGTCGGCCAGGGCGCGATGGTCACGCACCCGGCCGTGCAGGTCGGGGTACTGAACGAGCACACCGAAGACGTCACGCCCACCAGCAGCCGCGACGAGCGCCTCGCCCGTCGTCACCGACGACAGGTCGGCCACGACGATCTCGATGCCGAGCGGCAGGGCTCGGGTCTGCATCACGGCGAGAGTCTGCGGGAAGATGGCCTCGTCCACGAGGAGCACCGACTCGGACGCAGCCTTGCTCGAGCGGCGCATGAGCGTCATCGCCTCGGCCGCCGCGGTCGCCTCGTCGAGGAGGGAAGCGCCGGCCGTGTTCAGTCCGGTGAGGTCGCTCACCACGGTCTGGAAGTTGAGGAGCGCCTCCAACCTGCCCTGCGAGATCTCCGGCTGGTAGGGCGTGTATGCCGTGTACCAGGCCGGGTTCTCGAGGACGTTGCGCTGGATCACCGCCGGCGTGATCGTGCCGTAGTAGCCCAGGCCGATCATCGACGTGAGTACCTGGTTGCGGGCGGCGAGGCCGCGCAGCTCCTCGACGACGGCGAACTCGGAGTCAGCGGGTTCGATGGCCATGGCACGGGTCGCGCGGATGGCGGCCGGGACGGCGGTCTCGGTCAGGTCGTCCAGACTCGAACGACCTATGGTCGCGAGCATCTCGGCGATCTGCCCGTCGTCGGGACCGATGTGGCGCTCCGCGAAGGCGGGCAGGTCATTGGCGTGGATCGTGGGGTCGGTCATGAGGGTGAGGCTCCTGGCGCACGGACGGGCACGGGCCTCCCCTTCTGTCGCGGCAGAAGCCGTTTCAGAGGTGCCTGATCCGTGCGGTCCTTTGCGCCTGAGAGGTTCCGGGGAGTTTGCCCCTTCGGCGCCCCGGCTCCGATGTGCGACCAGGGACTCTCCCGCACGGTGTTTGCGGCGCGGCCAGCGTAACAAACGGCGCGCACCCGATGGGCGCGCGCCGTCTGCTACGTCGGTTGGGGGTTCAGGCGAGTCGCGCAGCGCGACGGGCACTCAGCTCGTCGTCGGGGTGCGCTGCCGGCGTCTCGTCGGAGAGACGCTCGCTCGGCAGGTGGGACAGGTCGCCCTCGACCTCGCGCCAGACCTTGCCGACGGCGATGCCGAAGACACCCTGACCGCCCTGGAGGAGGTCGATGACCTCTTCGTTGGACGTGCACTCGTAGACCGAGGCACCGTCGCTCATGAGGGTGATCTGGGCGAGGTCGTCGACGCCGCGGTCGCGCAGGACCTGCACGGCTCCACGAATCTGCTGCAGCGAGACCCCGGTGTCGAGGAGGCGCTTGACGATCTTGAGCGCGAGGATGTCGCGGAACCCGTAGAGACGCTGTGAGCCCGACCCGGCGGCCCCACGAACCGACGGCTCCACGAGTGAGGTGCGGGCCCAGTAGTCGAGCTGGCGGTAGGTGATGCCGGCCGCCTTGCACGCAGTCGGCCCGCGGTAGCCCATCTCCTCGTCGAGCTCGGGCAGGTCGTCCGTGAAGAGCAGCCCCTGCGCCGCGACGGGCACGTGAGCCTTGGGATGTTCCTCGATGGCGTTCACGCCAGCCTCCTGCTGCGACACGGTGTAACTACATGGACGTCGTTCTCTTGAGGTGACGTTATGGCGCTGGGCACCTGGGGTCAACTACCACTGGACCCTAACCTCATGCGTGTCGTGAGCAACATGAGTAACACTCACCCTCAACTTGACGGTTGATCTCCGGTGTCGAAGTCGTCGGCGGAGACGTGGTCCAGGAACTCCTTGAACTTCTCGACCTCGTTCTCCTCCTGCTCCTCCTCCGCCATGGCGATGCCGGCTTCGCCGAGGAGGTCCTCGGTCGTCACGATGTCGACGCCGAAGCGCAACGCCAGGGCGATGGCGTCCGAGGACCGGGAGTCGATGCTCTGCCCTCCCCCGTCCTCGCCGCCGTCGACGTCGAGCACCGCGTGGAAGACGCCGTTCGCCAGGCTGGTGATGCGCACCCGGTCGAGGGTGTGGCCCAGGTCGTCGAGGAGGTTCTTCATCAGGTCGTGGGTGAGGGGTCTCGGTGGGGTGACTCCCTGCTGGGCGTAGGCGATCGCCGCGGCCTCGGCCGCACCCACCCAGATGGGCAGGTAGCGACTGCCGTCCCGCTCACGGAGCAGGACGATGGGCTGATTGGTCGGCATCTCGACTCGGACCCCGAGGACGTCCAGTGACTTCACCCTTCCACCGTACGTCGTCAGGGTCGGGACAGACCACCCTTGACCAGCGCGGCGTGGAGCTGGAGGCACAGGCGAGCGACATCGGCCTGGTCCTGGGCACGGCCACCGGACCGGCGCGTGCTCATCGCCTGCTCGACGAGCCCCACCTCGCGATCGGCTGCGGTCCGGAACGGACGCAGGTGCCGTGCCTCGATCCCGTATGCAGCGAGGCCTGCGGCCGCGTGCGCGGCCTGGAGGTCGGCTCCCGAGAAGAGGCCCTCCGCATCGACTCGAAGGATGCCGAAGCCCTCGAGCGAGGAGATCGTCTCGAGGTCGAGACCTGTGGCCGTCGTCAGCTCGTCACGGGTGAGGCGGACGATCGGGCCCGGGCGGAGCGTGTCGGCCGAGGGAACGTCGGGATCCGCCTCGGGTCCGGGGGGCTGCGGGCGGGCGTCGACGTCCGTGGCCGGCTGGAGCCCGCGGTCGAGGGCGTCGAGCGCCTCACGGATGACCCTGAGCGGCCAGAACCGGTCGCGCTGTGCTCGCAGCACGTAGCGGAGGCGTTCGACGTCCGCGGCCGAGTAGGTCCGGTATCCCGCGGGCGTTCGTGTGGGTTCGACGAGCCCCTCGCCCTCCAGGAACCGGATCTTGGAGATGCTGACCTCGGGGAACTCCTGACGCAGGGCGTCGAGGACCTTCCCGATGGTCAGCGGCCGGTCAGGCCTGCTTGGCGGCATAGAAGACGAGGCGGTACTTGCCGATCTGCACCTCGTCGCCGGTCTGGAGCACGGAGTCGTCGATCCGCTCCCGGTTGACGTAGGTGCCGTTGAGCGAGCCGACGTCCTTGACGACGAACCGACCCTGGACTCGCTCGAACGTCGCGTGCTGCCGGGAGACGGTCACGTCGTCGAGGAAGATGTCGCTGTCGGGGTGCCGACCCGAGGAGACGATGTCGTCGTCCAGCAGGAACCGGGCCCCGGTGTTCGGACCGCGCAGGACGACGAGCAGGGCCGTGCCGGGACGGAGCGCCTCGACCGTGGCCTGGTCGGCGCGGGTGAGGACGTGCTCGCTCTCGTGGACGACGTCGGACTGCTCGAGTCCGTCCACCGCCCGGAAGCGCATCGTCGTCGACGACTCCGGCTCGCGCGCTGGGGTCTGGCGACTGTCGTCACTCATCTGTGCGGCTCCTCGGGTGCGGATGCGATTCTGCGGGCTTGTCGTCCGGAACATTCACCCTAGATGACCACTCCAGGGATGAACAGGTGGTTGGCCGTGGATGGCCTGTCAATCAGCTGAGCTGTTGCTGGTAGGCCTCGACGTCCAGGAGTCCGTCGACCGCTGCCGAGTCGCTCGGGCGCAGCTCATACATCCAGCCCTCGCCATACGGGTCGGAGTTCACGAGCTCGGGCGAGGCGTCCAGGGCCGCGTTGACGGCGGTGATCTCACCCGCGACCGGCGCGTAGAGGTCACTGACCGACTTCGTCGACTCCACCTCGCCGCACGCGTCTCCGACGGCCACGGTGTCTCCGGCTGCCGGCAGGCTGACATAGACGACGTCGCCGAGCGCGTCCTGGGCGAACGACGTGATCCCGATCCGCACGGTGCCGTCGTCACCTGCGCGCACCCACTCGTGCTCGGCGGTGTAGCGCAGGTCGCTCGGGTACTCGAGGTCGCTCATCGGTGAGGCTCCTTCAGGTGGCGTTCAGGACTTCGTGGGACTGGGGACGGGTCGAGCGTACTGAGGCTCCGAAACGGTCTGCAACGCGGACACCGTCACCTCCTCCTTGGTCTCGACGCCCGCCTCACCTCCGACGCTGCGGACCGACTCGGTCACACCCCCGGGGATCTCCATGGCGGACGCGAGGGTGGAGCCGTCGCCGATCGCCGTGACGACGTAGGGCGCGGTCACCGACGTGCCGGAGATCGCGAGGCCGCCCTCGTCGTCCGTGAAGTAGGTGTTGGCCACGACGCGGACGTTGTTGATCTCGACCGCCTCGGCGCCGGCGTCGCGCAGCTCCTGCAGGGTGTCGAGCAGCATCGGTGCCGTCACGCCGTTGTCGGGATCGCGGATCGTCAGCACGATGCCGGGCCCACGCGTCGGCACCGTCCCGGCCATGATCGCCAGCGAGTCGAGGCGCTGCTGCGCCGCCTGCTGGGCCTCGGTGAGGCTCGTGGTGTCGCTCTGGAGGCGGTCGCGCGAGAGCTGCAGGGTCTGGATCTCCTCGGCGAGCCGGTTGCCGTCCTGGTCGACCGTGTCGAGGATGCGGATGAGCTCGTCCTCACGCAGGTCCTCCAGCCCCTCGATCGAGGTCTGGTGCACCTGCGCCGCGATGGCGAACCCAAGGCCGAGCGCGAGGAGGGTCGCGAGGATGTTGGCCTTCGTACCCCGGGGTCGTCCGGCCCGGCCGAGCCGGTGCCACGCCGTGCTCGAAGACCCCGCGGGGCGGTTGGCGGGTGCGGTCGGCTGTGCGTCGGTCATCGGCGTCTGCTCACGCGTTGAAGAGGTGGCGGCGGATGGAGGCGACGTTGGAGAAGATCCGGACACCCAGGACGACCACGACGCCGGTCGAGAGCTGGCTGCCCACACCCAGCTGGTCGCCGAGGAAGACGATGAACGCGGCGACGACGACGTTGGAGAGGAACGAGATCACGAAGACCTTGTCGTTGAAGATCCCGTCAAGGACCGCCCGGACCGCGCCGAAGACCGCGTCGAGCGCGGCGATCACGGCGATGGGCAGGTAGGGCTGCAGCCACAGGGGCACCTCGGGCTGCATCAGGACACCGGCGACGATGCCGATGACCAGGCCCAGTGCGGGGATCACGACGAGTCTCCTTCGGGCGAGGGCGTTGCTGGGTCCTTGACCCTATCCGCGGGGACGGCTGCTCGGGTCCCGAGCGTGGCCGAGGCCGGAATCGTGACCTCTTTGCGGACGGAGGTCTCGACCCTGATGCCGAAGGAGCTCTTGAGCGTCGAGAGGTATGTGCCACCATTGCCGTCCGCGAAGGCCGCCGGCATCCTGCCCGGGTCGCCGATGGCGGTGACGACGTAGGGACGCTTGAGGGGGCGGTAGTCGACGAGGATCGCCTCACCCGCGAAGCGGATGGACGCCGTCGTGGTCAGCCGCTGGCCGTTGACCGAGACGGCCTCGGCACCGGCCTCCCAGAGGCTGTTGGTGAGGATCTGCAGGTCCCGGGCGAAGACGTTGCCATCGGTCGAGCTCGCATCAGCGCGAGGTTCGCTGTTGGAGCCGGCCTCCTCCGAGCTGGGCGCGTCGTCGACGGTCACGACGAACCCCGGGCCACGCACCGGGACCGCCCCGGTGACGAGGGCGAGGCGCTCGACCTCCTGGGCCAGCGACTCGCTCACGTCACGGAGGGTCTCCGCGTCGAGGGTCGCGATCTCGGACCGGAGCGTTCCCGCCTGTGCGGCGCGGGTGTCCACGACGGCCTGCTGCTGCTCGATGCGCTCGATGAGGCTGGTCTTCGTGCGCTCCTTGGTGGTCTCGCCGCCACGCAGCTGCATCGCGGCGATCCCGACGAGCACGCCGATGACCACCGCGAACAGGACGAGCGCGGGCGAGCGCAGGCTCGTCGCCCGGGACAGGCCCGCCCTCTCACGGCGGTCGGCGGCCGCGGCATACCCGGAGTCGAGGGGTCGCTCGAGCATCGAGGTGAGCAGCGTCATCGACGCGTCAGGGCGGCGAGGTGGGGTGGTGACCTGCGGGCTCATCGGGCACCACGGCGAGCGATCAGCGCACGGAGCTGGACGGCATACAGGATCCCCGCAACCCAGTAGAGGACGATGCCCCACCACGCGAAGCCCCACCCCACGGGGCGCATGAAGGTCGCCAGCGCACCGTCCCCGTCGGCCATGAGCAGTGCCGGGAACGCGTAGAGGAGGTTGAAGGTCGCAGCCTTGCCGATGAAGTGGACGGGCAGCCCGGTCCAGCCATGGCGCTTGGCGATGAGGACGACGACGCCCATGAACGCCTCACGGGCGAAGAGCACCACCACGACCCACCAGGGGATGATGTCGCGCCACGCGAGACCCACGAGGGTGGTGACGATGTAGAGGCGGTCGGCGATGGGGTCCAGCAGCTGGCCGACGCGCGAGACCAGCCCGTAGTGGCGCGCGATCTTGCCGTCCAGGTAGTCAGTGATCCCCGACGCCATGAGGATGACGAGGGCGATGGCGTCGTGCTGCGTGGCGATCGCCCAGATGAAGACGGGAACGCCGAGAAGTCGCAGTGCCGAGAGCGCGTTGGGCAGGGTGACGACGCGGTCGACGGGGTCGCTGTCGGTCCCCCGAACGCTCTCACCCGCAGTCATGGCTGCAGCCTATGTGCTCGTGTCTACAGTCGGTTCATGACTTCCCGCATCCTCACCGGCGACGCCGCGACCTGGCGTTCGCGCCGCACCGGAGTGAAGTGGGGGCACTATCCCGACGACGTCCTGCCGCTCTGGGTCGCGGAGATGGACGCCACCCCCTGCGAGCCCGTCGTCGAGGCGGTGAGCGCGGCACTGCGACGTGGAGACACGGGCTATCCGCTCGGGGCCGACTTCGTCGACGCGGCTGTCGGGTATGCCGCCGACACCTGGGCCTGGACGATCGACCCGACCCGCGCCACTCCCGTGGCCGACGTCATGATCGGGCTGGCCGAGCTCGTCCGGTGCGTCACCGACCCGGGCGGTCCCGTCATCGTGTCGTCGCCGGTCTACAACGCGTTCTTCGACTTCGTCGCCATGACGGGTCGCCGGGTCGTCGACGCCCCGTTGTGCGGCGGACGTCTCGACCTCGCGGCGCTGGACCTGACGTTCGCCGAGGTGACCGCACAAGGTGGGCGGGCGGCATACCTGCTGTGCAACCCGCAGAACCCGACGGGCACGGTCCACACGGCCTCGGAGCTCGCGGCCCTGGCTGGCCTGGCGAACCGCCACGGGGTCGTCGTCATCGCCGACGAGATCCACGCGCCGATCGTCCATGACGGCCCGTTCACTCCCTACCTGTCGGTGCCGGGCGGGCAGCAGGGGGCCAGTTTCCTGTCGGCGTCGAAGGCCTGGAACCTCGCCGGCCTCAAGGCAGCCCTCGCCGTCATCGGCAGCGACGCCCGGAGCGAGCTGGCGATCCATGAGGCACACACGCACGGCGCGAGCCACCTGGGTCAGATCGCGGCCGTCGCGGCCTGGACCGACGGACGCCCGTGGCTCGCCCAGGTCACGGCCGAGATCGCCGAGAACCGCGTGCTGCTGGGTCGACTGCTCGCCGAGCACCTCCCGAAGATCCGGTATGCCGCACCCGCCGCGACCTACCTGGCGTGGCTCGACTGCCGGGCGCTCGGCCTGGGCGAGGACCCAGCCTCGGTCATCCGCGAGCGGGGACGGGTGGCCCTCTCGTCGGGCCCGACCTTCGGCGACACCGGACGCGGCCATGTCCGGCTCAACCTCGCGACGTCTCCGGATATCGTCACCGAGGCCGTCCGGCGCATGGCAGGGTCGCTCGGGTGAACCCCGATGTGACCCGATGGCTGCTCACCGCGACCGAGCGCGACAACCCCCACACGCGCCTCGACGAGGCGCACCCCGGGGAGCAGGCATGGTCGACGGGCAACGTCGTGCGTCCCCTCGTCGACGGCGCGACCTACTTCGCCGAGCTGCACCGGGTGCTCGAGGCGACGAAAGAGGGCGACCTGGTCCTGTTCGCCGGGTGGCGGATCGACGGCGACGAGCAGCTCACCGACGACCCGTCGAGCACCCTGCTCGCCGTCCTCGACCGGGCGGAGAACCGCAGGGTGCAGGTGCGCGTCCTCGTCTGGCGCTCGCACACCGAGCAGCTCGACTTCTCGGCCGAGAAGAACCGCCAGGTCGCTGAGGAGCTCGCCGACGAGGACGACGAGCACGCCGAGGTGCTGCTCGACATGCGGGTCCGCCGCGGCGGCTCGCACCACCAGAAGTTCGTCGTCGTCCGACACCGCGACGACCCCTCGCGCGACATCGCCTTCGTCGGCGGGATCGACGTGGCCCACTCCCGACGCGACGACTCCCACCACCACGGTGACCCGCAGCGGCAGACGCTCGCCGACGAGTACGGCCCCAGCCCCGGGTGGCACGACGTCCACTGCGCCATCACGGGCCCGGCGGTCGCGGACGTGGAGACCGTGTTCCGTGAGCGCTGGGAGGATCCGGACCCCCTCACCCCGGCGTGGCACTCGCGGCTGCGCGATCGGCTGAGCCGGGTCAAGCACGAGGCGAGCCCGCTGCCACCGACCCTTCCCGCCCCCGAGCCGGTCGAGGGCGGCACGCACGTCGTCCAGCTGCTGCGCACCTACCCGCACCTTCACCTCGGTCGGGCCTACCCGTTCGCTCCGCGGGGTGAGCGCTCCATCGCCCGGGCCCACCTCAAGGCCATCGGGCAGGCGCGCGAGCTCATCTACATGGAGGAGCAGTACCTCTGGTCGTCCTCGGTGACCTCGGCGCTCGCGGACGCCCTGACCGACAACCCGCGGCTGCACCTCATCTCGGTCCTCCCCCACCGTCCCGACCTCATGGGCACGGCCGAGCTGCTGCAGCTCGAGGGCCGCTTCGAGGCGATCGCCCAGCTGACCGCCGCGGCACCGGACCGCTTCGCGGCATACGGCATCGAGAACTCCACCGGTTGGCCCGTCTACGTGCACGCCAAGGTCTTCGTCATCGACGACTGGTACGCGACGATCGGCTCTGACAACGTCAACCGACGCTCGTGGACCCACGACTCGGAGCTGACGGCGCTCGTCCTCGACGAGGCCTCCACCGACCACTCGCCCTTCGCCCGGTCGCTGCGGCTGCGGCTCGCCGCCGAGCACCTCGACCGCCCGCTCTCGGGACCGGAGCACGAGAGCGCCCTGGCCGACTGCGTCTCCGCCGCTGGGATGTTCAACACGTTCGCCGCGTCCGCCACGGCGCTGCAGGCCTGGCGCGACGGTGGGATGCTCGGTCAGCGATCGGCCGGGAGGCTTCGACGGGTCCACGAGCCGGACATCGGTCGGGCGCTCCGGCGGGTGCTGGAAGTGCCGCAACGCCTGCTCGGCGACCCCGACGGGCGGCCGACGACGCTGCGCCGAGAGCGGTCGTACTGACCTGGGGCCCACCTTGCTCAACCGATTCGGCCGGGACTACACGCATGGGATATGGTTTCGTTCGCTCGCCCGGCAACAGGTGAGCAGCCACGGGCTGTGGCGCAGCTTGGTAGCGCACTTGACTGGGGGTCAAGGGGTCGCAGGTTCAAATCCTGTCAGCCCGACGTTCGGACCCTGACCTCTTCATGCAGGTCAGGGTCCTTCTCTGTCCGCTCCGGCTCGGGTGCCGCAGGCGTCGTCAGTGGGAGCACCATGACGACCGTCGTGCCCTCACCCTCGACCGACTGGAGCTCCAGCTCTCCGTGGTGTGCGTCGATGATGGCCCTGACGATGGCCAGGCCCAGTCCGGTGCCGGGGATCGCGTGCTCGGTGGCGTTGCTCGCGCGGAAGAACCGCGAGAACATCTGCGCCATGTCGGCCTCCGGGATGCCGATCCCCTCGTCGCGGCACTGGATGCGCACTCGCGTCGCCTCGACCACGGCGGCGACCGACACGGTGCCGCCGGTGCGTGAGAACTTCACGGCGTTGCCGATGACGTTGGTGAGTGCCCGGCCCAGCTGCAGCGGGTCGCCCTGCAGGATGCAGGTGCCCGGGACGGCCAGGACCTCGAGCCTCACCGAGTTTGCCGTCGCCTGCGGCTGCAGGTCCTGGACGACGTCGGCCACCAGCGACCCGATGTCCACGGGCACGAAGCTGGGGTCGAGGCCGCGGGTCTCGATCCGGTTGAGCACGAGGACGTCCTCGATGAGGCCCCGGAGGCGGACCGTGTTGCGGTCGATCACCCCGAGGGCCTTGACCTGTGCCGGCGACAGCTCGCCGAGGTCTCCGTCCTCAAGCATCTCGAGGTAGCCCGCGATCGAGGTCAGCGGGGTCCGCAGCTCGTGACTGACGGTTCCGACGAACTCGTCCTTCTGCCGGTCCAGGGCCTCGAGCCGCTCGACGAGCTGGGCCTGCTGCCTGACCCGCTCGCCGGTGAGGAAGCTGCGCGCGGTGTAGGCGGTCGCCTGCTGGAGGGCGCTGCGCTCGTGCGGCGTCCACGAGCGCGCCGTGGGTGAGATGAGGAGGATCCCCCCGATCACACCGTCCCCGACCCCGAGCGGCGTGCCGAGGAAGGCGCCGATCGGCAGCTGCTCGGCCAGGCTCACGACGAAGGGCTGGTGACGCATCGGATCGCGGGCGAGGTCCTCCGTCATGAGCAGGGTCCCCGACACCCAGTGGCCCCGGGCGATGCTCTCCCGGGAGACCGGGGGAACCAGGACGACCCGCGACCCGTCGAGCACGTCCGGTGGCCAGGATGCCGCCAGCCGCCAACGGCCTTCCGCGGCGCCCTCCGTCGGCTCCGCCGTGAAGATGGCCGCGGTGGTCGAGGTCGCCTCAGCCAGCACCTCGGCCGTGATCGCCAGGGCCTCCTGCGGCTCGACCCGGCCGCGCAGCCGGGTGGCGAGCGAGAGCGTGACCTCCTGCATCCGGATCGCGTCCTGCTGGTCGGCCTCGAGCGAGCGCGTGACTGAAGTGAGGTGGTTGAAGTGGGCCGCGAGCTCGCGCACGTCGCGGGGGCCCGACGTCTCACGGGCCAGGGCGGTGCGATCCCCTCGGCTCTGCGCGTGCACGACCTGGCGCAGTGCGTCGATCGATCCGGTGAGCGACCTCGCGATGCGCCACCCGGCATACAGGGCGATGACGGTCGCGAGCAGCGCGCCGCCGGCGAGGAGCACCACGGCATCGCGAAGCTGGCCCGTGGACGCCCTGCGAGCGGCTATGCGTTGGGCCGTGAGGTCCTGGCCGATCGCCGCATTGGCCGCGCGGACCTCGTCGAACACCCTCTTGCCGCCCCGGTAGTCCAACGTGCCCCGGGTGGCCAGGAGCGACCTGGAGTCGTTGGCGTAGTCCCACCACGCAGCGATGGCCCGGTCCTGCGTGGCCAGCCTCTCGGACCAGCGAGGGAGCTCGGGATCGAGCACCCGGCGCAGCGCCTGCTGCTGGGTCGTGACGCGCCGCTGGGCACCGTTGAACGGCTCGAGCAGGACCTGGTCGCGAGAACCGTCGTACCCACGCAGGCCGGTCTCGGCGTCGGTGAGGATCTGGAGGATGGACGCGTTGGCGTCGGCGGCCGGTCCGTTGAGCGTGGCCAGGTCGTCGACCTGGCGATAGGCGCCCAGCACGGCCACGGTGCCCGTGACCACCGCGAGGAGCATCAGTCCCACGAGGATGAAGACGAGTCGCCGCAGGCGCTGGGTGACCGTCAGGGCCGCGACGTTCATGTCTTCGACTTCTCGCCGAGGCCCACGCGCGTCATGGTGCCCCAGACCTGCTCCCGTCCGCGCAGGCTCGCCCACCAGCCCTGCAGTCGCCACCAGGCGGTGATCTGGCGGTAGCCGATGTTCTCTGCCACCGCCGCGAGGAGCATGACGCCGAGGTCGCGCCACCGCGTGTACTTGCGGAAGGTCATCTCCTCGAGAGTCATCGCGGCGAGTGTCACGAGGATGGCGTAGCCGTAGGCGACGAGCATGAACAGGAGCGCGAAGGGGACGTTGATGACGTCCAGGGCGAGCCCGAGGATGACGAGCAGGAGGCCCCCGAACTCCAGCAGCGGAGCGAGGAGCTCGAAGAGCCAGTAGTACGGCACGGCGAGCATGCCGACCTTGCCGTAGCGCGGGTTGAGCATCATGTGCTTGTACTTCCACAGCGTCTCCCAGAGACCGCGGTGCCAGCGTGCCCGCTGCTTCCTCAGGACCTTGGTCGTGGAGGGAACCTCGGTCCAGCAGACGGGTTCGCCCACGAACTGCACGCGGTAGTCGCGACCCTCGCGACGCAGGTGCTGGTGCACGCGCATGAGGACCTCGAAGTCCTCCCCGATGCTCGTGGTGTCCAGTCCGCCGACCTCGACGAGCACGTCGCGCCGGAACACGCCGAACGCGCCGGAGATCAGCACGAGCGCCCCGAGCCGGGACCAGCCGGCGCGGCCGATGAGGAAGGCACGGAGGTACTCGACGACTTGTATCCGCGGCAGCAGCTCCCTCGGCATCCGAGGCTCCACGAGCCGGCCGGCGACGACGCGGCTGCCGTTGGCTGCGCGGATGACTCCCCCGGCAGCCACCATCCGCGTCGGGTCGTCCGCGAACGGGACCGTGACGGTCAGCAGGGCGTCGGGGTCGAGGATCGAGTCCGCGTCGACGAAGACGAGGAGCTCGCCGGCCGCGGCGTTGATGCCGACGTTGACGGCGTCCGACCGCCCCGAGTTCGTCTTGCGGATGATCGTCAGCGGGGTGCGACCGTTGCGGGGCACGTGGACCGAGAGGACCTCGGCGCGCACCGGCAGCTCACGCGGGATCTCGCGGTCGACCTCCACGAGGTCGAAGGCCTCGGCGAGCACCGCGAACGTGTCGTCCTTGCTCCCGTCGTCGACGCACACGACGTCGTGGTGCGGGTAGCGCAGCGAGAGCAGCGACTGCACCGACTGGACGATGCCCGCGGCCTCGTTGTACATCGGCACGACGAGCGTCACCGACGGCACGAACTCGCTGGCCACCCGCTCCCCACGCCCGGCCTGCTCGACCCGACGCAGGTGGTGCACGAAGTCCCAGGCTGCGAGGGCGACGAAGACGAGGTAGGACGTGTTGATGAGCACGAAGTAGATGAGGACCGGCCACTGCATCGTGGCCAGCACGTCGATGACGACCTCGCGCAGCCCCGGGACGATCTCGTCGGCATCCATCAGCCGGCCCGCTCTGAGCTCTGCAGGTCGAGCAGCTGGACGGCTCCGCGGACCGCGGACCGCGCGGCCTCCGGCGCATGGGAGTCCTGCGCCGTGCGGCGCAGGGCCCGCCGTCCCTCGTCGGACTGAGCGAGCGAAGAGGCCGAGGCCACCGCCAGGAAGCGGTCCTCGTCGGCCAGGACTGAGACGAGCACTGCGACGGCGTCGGTGCCCCCCAGCTCGCCGAGCGCCCGGGCGGCCGCCCGCCGCACCACGGCCGGCTGCTCGGGCGCGAGCAGGTGCGCGACCGCGGGGACGTCCTCCGGCCGGCCGACCGCGCCGAGTGCCTCGGTGGCGCTCACCCGCACCGTCCGGTCCTCGTCGGTGGCCGCCAGCCGGGTCAGTCGAGGCACGCAGCCGATGAAGAGGCTGTGGCCCGCGACGGCCGCGGCGACGTTGCGGACGCCGGGGTCGGAGTCCTCGAGCCCCATGGACACGGCGGACCCGGCCTCGACGCCCAGCCGGGTGAGCGTCTGCATGGCCACGGTGGCGGGCACTCCGGGGCCCGACCGTCGGGTCCGGACGGCGCGCAGGACTGCCTCGGCGGCCTCGGACCCCGCACCCGCGCCGATGGCGCCGACGGCCCGGGCGGCGACGATGCGCACCTCTCTGGACCGGTCGGACAGCATGCGCACGATGTCGTCGGTGAGGGCTGGGTCCCGCAGCAGCCCGAGCGTGCGTGTGGCGCGTGCGCGCCGCACGCTGGACGCCGCGTCGAGGGAACGCAGGGCGGTGGACACGCCATGGCGCTCGCGCAGGACGGCGACCAGGTCCTCGGCCGGCGCGCCGCGCACCTTGGTCAGGAGGTCGACGAGGGCGCGGTCGAGGACCGTGCCGGCGACCCGGTCGTCGACCAGGCGCCGGCGGGACTTCCCTGACGGGTCCTCGCCCGCACCCACCGCGATGAGATCGGTGCGCAGGGGCGCCAGCCGTTCGCGACTGGACGTGGCCGTGCGCTGGATCCACACCCGGCTGGCGACGACGACGAAGGCCAGGACGACGCACAGGCCAAGCACCGCGACGAGGACCTCGTCGAGCAGGCTCTGGCCGACGGGAAGCGCGTCGATCACCTTGGTCGTGCGACGAGGGCCGCGATGCGGTGGACGAGCTCGCGCGGGCTGAACGGCTTGATGAGGTAGTCGTCGGCGCCGGTCGAGAAGCCCATGTCGACATCGGTGTCACGAGAACGCGCGGTGAGCAGGACCACGCGGACGTTGCGCAGCGCGTCGTCGGCACGGATCTCGCGCAGGACGTCGATCCCCGAGAGCCCTGGCATCATCACGTCCAGAACCGCCAGGTCAGGTGGGTCGCGCCGGATCTCCTCGAGGGCCTCGACGCCGTTGGCACTGGCTCTCACGGTGTATCCGGACTGGGTGAGCTTGAGCTCCACCAGGTCACGGATGTCCGCGTCATCATCGGCCACGACCACGTCCACCACTGTCGGCTGCACGGATGCCCCCTCTCCTCGGGCCATCAGCGTATAGCCACTGACTAGTCGGTGGGGACCACAACGCGCCGACAGGCGTGGCCCAGCAGAACCACAGGTGCGGCCCTTTGAGCGGGTCAGCGGCGAGAGCGCTTCTCGCGGACTCGGACAGACACCTCGATGGGCGTGCCCTCGAAGCCGAACTCCTCACGCAGGCGACGTTCGACGAACCGGCGGTAGCCGGCCTCGATGAACCCCGAGGCGAACAGCACGAACCGTGGCGGCCGGGTCGAGGCCTGGGTCGCGAAGAGGATGCGAGGCTGCTTGCCTCCGCGCACGGGGTGCGGGTGGCCGGCGACGATCTCGCCGAGGAAGGCGTTGAGGCGGCCGGTCGGGATCCGGTGGTCCCACGACTCCAGCGCTGTCTCGAGCGCCGGCACGAGACGGTCCATGTGCCGGCCGGTCGAGGCCGACACGTTGACCCGGGGGGCCCACGGGATCTGGACGAGCTCTCGCTCAATCTCTCGCTCGAGGTAGCGGCGACGCTCCTCGTCGGTGAGGTCCCACTTGTTGTAGGCCACGACGAGCGCACGGCCGGAGTCGACGACCTGCTGGATGACGCGGATGTCCTGCTCGGTGATCGACTCGGAGGCGTCGACGAGGACGACCGCGACCTCGGCCTTCTCGAGAGCGGTCTGCGTGCGCAACGAGGCATAGAAGTCGGCGCCGCGGGTCTGGTGGACCCGGCGGCGGATACCGGCCGTGTCGACGAAGCGCCACGTCTTGCCGCCGAGCTCGATGAACTCGTCGACCGGGTCCCGGGTCGTGCCTGCGACGTCGTCGACGACGACTCGCTCCGAACCAGCGAGCTTGTTGAGCATCGAGGACTTGCCGACGTTGGGGCGTCCCAGCAGGGCGACGCGTCGCGGGCCCCCTCGCTGGTAGGCGCTCACGGCGGACTTGTCCGGCAGCACGGCAAGGATGGCGTCGAGGACGTCACCACTCCCCCGGCCGTGCAGCGCCGACACCGGCCACGGCTGCCCGAGCCCGAGGTTCCAGAGAGCGGCCGCATCGGCCTCGGTGCGCTGGTCGTCGACCTTGTTGGCGACGAGGATGACGGGCTTGCCCGAGCGCCGGAGCAGCTTGACGACGTTCGCGTCGTCGTCGGTGGCACCGACGACGGCGTCGACGACGAAGAGGACCGCGTCCGCGAGCTCGACGGCGATCTCGGCCTGCTCGGCGACGCGCAGGTGGATGCCCTTGGCGTCGACCGCCCAGCCACCGGTGTCGACGAGGGTGAAGCGGGTGCCGGTCCACTCGGCGTCGTAGGCCACGCGGTCACGGGTCACGCCCGGCACGTCCTCGACGACGGCCTCGCGCCGCCCGATGATGCGGTTGACGAGGGTGGACTTGCCGACGTTGGGGCGTCCGACGACGGCGACGACCGGGACGGCCCCCTCGAAGTCGTCGTCGGGGAGCGAACCGTCGCCACGGTCGACGAGGGCGAGGTCCTCCTCGCTCAGGTCGAAGTCCTCCAGACCGGCGCGCAGGGCATGCGTGACGGACTCGTCCAGCGACCCGTCGTCGGTCACGGTCTCGTCGGTCTCGGGGGTGTTCATGCCATCCATTCTCCCTCAGACGAGCGAATGCTCAGTCCCACAGGTTCGGGCGCACGTCGCTCGGTTGCTCGATGCGGTGCCGCCGGCTCGGAGCGACGACGTGCTCGGACGACGTGGAGCCGATCTGCTCCCCTGCCCTCTCGAGAGCAACCGACCCGGTATGCCGTCCGCCCGCGTCACCGAGACCAGGCGCAACCCGAGGGTCAGAAGGATGCAGGGACGCTGACCCCCATCTGGATCGGATCATGGGGACTGCGGGTGTCCGGCCCCCTCCAGAGCGGTTCGTTCGCGAGGGCGGCAGGCTTGTAGAAGCCGTCGATCCCCAGCCCCCGGGGCACGATCCGCCCACCGGTGCGACCTGAGATGTTGTTGGGGTCCTCGCCCACGGTCTTGTTCCAGTCGCCGCCGAGCAGGAGACGCTGAGGGTGGGCGTTGGAAAGCGCGACGACGTTGTCCCCTCACCGGCAGCTCTGCGAAACCGCTGCGGAACCGCTGTCGTCAGGGCGCGTCAGGTGCATCGGGGTGTGCGTGCCCGGCGATCGAGGCCACGACGGCGAGGACGGCCTCGACGCTCTCGTCGAAGTCGAGGTCCGAGGTGTCGACCGTGACCACACCGTCGGCGGCGACCGTGAACTGCGAGACAGCGGAGTCGTCGCGGTCGCGTCGCAGCACCTGGTCACGGGTCGCAGCGATCGCCGCCTCGTCGGCGGAGCCGTGGACCTCGGCCGAGCGGCGGCGCAGGCGGGCCTCCTCGCTTGCCGTGAGCAGGATGCGCACCAGGGCGTCCGGCGCGACGACGGTGGTGATGTCCCGACCCTCGGCGACGACCCCTCCGGTCGCGACGCTGATGGTGGCCATCCGGTCGCGTTGCGCCTGCTGGAGGACGGGGCGCACCCCCGTGTTGGTGGCGACCTTGGACACCTCTGCACTGATGGCCGTCGTGCGGATCGCGGCCGTGACGTCGGTGCCTCCGACCACGACCCGCTGGTCGCCTGGGTCGGTCGACAGCTCGAGCGGCAGTGCCTCTGCGGCAACGACGACGGCCGCCTCGTCGGTGAGCGCGACACCCTGGTCGAGGCACCACCATGTCAGTGCGCGATACATCGCGCCCGTGTCGAGGTAGCCGATGCCCAACCGGTCCGCGACGGCCCGGGAGACACTTGACTTGCCCGATCCGGAGGGACCGTCGATGGCGATGGTGAGCAGGGGCTGGTCGCGCGACATGGCGGTCAGCCTAGGCGTTGGCTGCTCACCCGATCACCGGGGCGAGAGCTGACGCGCGACGCTCAGCCGTGCAGCCGCCAGCCACGCTCCTCGAGCCCGTCGGCGAGTGCGGTCGCGGCACCGGGGACGACATCGATCTCGGCCAGCCCGAACGCCTGACCGAGGCCGTGGTCGAGGTGGAACTCCTCGATGTTGGTCCCGGTCGCACCGACGTCGGCGAAGAGCCGACCGAGCTGTCCCGGCTCGTCGGGGATGAGCACCCGGACGGTCGTGTATGCCGTGGGCGCCGCTCCGTGCTTGCCGGGGATCCGCGCGTGGCCGGCGTTGCCAGCGGCGATGGCGCGCGCCAACGTGCCGCGGGCGCCGGGGGCGTCGTCGTCGACGCCCAGGGTGGTGAGAGCCGCGATGACCCCCTCGAGGTCGGTCGCCAACGAGGCGAGGACCTCACGCACCGCGGAGGCGTTGCCCGAGAGGATCTGCGTCCAGAGGTGCGGGTCGCTCGCAGCGATCCGCGTGACGTCGCGCAGCCCCTGCCCCGAGAGCGCGACCGACGACTCGGCGAGGTGCTCCAGGCGTGCGGCGACGAGGCTGGCCATGAGCTGTGGCACGTGCGAGACCGAGGCCACCGCGGCGTCGTGCTCGTCGGGAGCGAGGGTGATGACCTCGGCCCCGACGGAGCGGGCGACCTCCGCGACCAGCCCGTATGCCGCGTCGCCCGTCTCCGCGGTGGGCGTGAGCACCCAGGCGCGGCCGTGGAAGAGGTCCTGACGACCGGCGACGGCCCCGCTGCGCTCACGACCGGCCATGGGGTGGGAGCCGCAGAAACGGGCGAGATCGGCTCCGCGAGAACGCAACCCGTCGATGACGGCGCCCTTGACCGACGCCACGTCGGTGACGACGGCGCCCGGCCAGCGCTCCAGTGCCACGGCGACGCAGGACGCCGTGACGTCCGGCGGGGTCGCCACGACGACGAGCACCGGGTCACCCTCGGCCGAGGTCTCCCCCGCCCCGAGGTCGCGGGCCAGTGCCGCGTTGGTGCTCGAGATGTCCTCGAGCGTCACGCGGCGACCCGCCTGCGAGAGCGCCAGCCCGAGACTGGTCCCGATGAGCCCGGTGCCGATGATGTGCACCCGTGCGGGGGCCGGGCTCTGCGTCACATCCCCGCCGCGGTGTGGAGCTCCCCGACCTCGCCCTTGGTGAGGCGACGGAACTTGCCGGGTTTGGTGTCGCCGAGACGGATGGGTCCGATCTGGGTGCGCACGAGGGAGAGCACCGGGTGGCCGGCCTCGGCCAGCATCCGGCGGACGATGTGCTTGCGACCCTCGTGGAGGACCACCTCGACGATCGCCTTGCCCGGCTGGCTGTCGACGACCCGGAACGAGTCGACCTTGACCGGCCCGTCCTCGAGCTCGATGCCGTCGCGCAGCTTCCTGCCCAGGTCGCGCGGGACGGGCCCGCGGATCTGCGCGAGGTAGGTCTTGAGGACGCCGTACTTGGGGTGCTGCAGACGGTGGGCGAGGTCGCCGTCGTTGGTGAGGAGGAGCAGGCCCTCGGTGTCGGAGTCCAGACGACCGACGTGGAAGAGGCGCTCCTTGCGGTCGCCGAAGTAGTCGCCGATGTCGATGCGACCGAGGTCGTCGTTCATCGACGTGACGACGTTGAGCGGCTTGTTGAAGGCGAGGTAGACGCGTGACTCGTCGAGCGTCACCCGCACTCCGTCGACGTGGACGACCTGGTCGGAGTTGATGCGGACACCGAGCTCGGTGACGATCTGGCCGTCGACCTCCACCCGCCCCTCCGTGATCATCTGCTCGCAGACGCGACGTGAACCCACCCCTGCAGAGGCGAGGAGCTTCTGCAGGCGTATGCCGTCGGGGTCGTGCACGTCCTTCTTGGCGACCTTGGGCCGGTCGGGCAGACCCGTGGGCTGGCTCTTCTTCGTCGTCCCGACGCCACGGGGGCGTCCTCCACCTGCCGGAGCGCTTCCACCGCCGGCGCCGCCGGCGCGGCCAGCACCCCCGGCGCGACCGCCGGACGTCGGGCCGCGGCCACCGGGCTTCTTCGCGGGTCCGCCGCGTCGGTTCTGCGGCGGGGTCATGCCCGACCGCTCTCTGCGATCTCGTCGAGCACGTCGACCTCCGGAAGGTAGGGGGCTAGGGCGGGTAGGTCATCGAGCGTCTGCAGTCCGAGCCGCTCGAGGAAGTAGGGGGTCGTGCCATAGAAGGTGGCCGTCGACTCCTCGTCGGTGCCGACCTCCTCGATCAGGCCTCGGGTGAGGAGGGTGCGGATGACGCCGTCGACGTTGACGCCGCGGACGGCCGACACCCGTGAGCGTGACACAGGCTGGCGGTAGGCGATGACCGCCAGGGTCTCGAGCGAGGCCTGCGTGAGCCTGGCCTGCTGTCCGGCGAGGATGAAGCGGCTCACGACGGGGGCGTAGTCGGAACGGCTGTAGATCCGCCAGCCGCCACCGACCTCGCGCAGGGTGAAGCCGCGCTGCTGCGCGGCATACCCCTCCTCGAGCTCGACCAGAGCGGCCTCGACGTCGGGGACGGGGACCTCGAGGGCGGACGCGATCTCGAGCTCGGTCACGGGTTCGTCGACGACCATGAGGACGGCCTCGATGGCGCTCCTGAGCCCGCCCGGGAAGTCGTGGACGTCGAACGCCAGCTGGATCTGGGACTCCGGCTCGACGACTGCGTCCTCGAGGGTGTCGGTCAGGGGTGTGTCAATCATGGTCAGCCTCTCGCTGATCGGTGGATGCGTCTTGGTCGTCCGGTGTCGCCGGGGCGGGCAGCGCATCCTGGACGGCCCTCGGCTCGTCGATCCCGGTCTCGGTCTCGTCGAACTCGTCGGTGACCTCGATGTCGCCCTCCATCGGACCGGTCCAGCGCACCGTGAGCTCCCCGAGCGCCTCGGCCTGCTCGAAGGAGATGGACGACTCGCGGAAGAGCTCGAGCAGCGCGAGGAAGCGGGCGACGATGACGAGGGTGTTGTCGGCGTCGCGGACGAGGCTGCGGAAGGACGAGACGCCCTCCCGCCGCAGCCGCTCCCCGATGATGCTGGCCTGCTCGCGCACGCTCACCGCAGGAGCATGCAGGTGTCCGAGCCCGACGACGTCGGGGACCTTGGGCGTCAGCGCGTGGGCCGCGATCATCGCCAGCTGGTCCGGCGTGATGGTCATGACCAGCTCGGGCAGGAGCTTGGCGAACTGCGGCTCGATGCCGGCCTGACGTGCCGTCATCCGCCCCGCCGTCGTCATCCGCTCGTCGAAGGTGCGGGCGATGTCCTTGAACGCGCGGTACTGGAGCAGCCGGGCGAAGAGCAGGTCGCGTGCCTCGATGAGGGCGAGGTCCTCCTCGTCCTCGGGACCCGCCTGCGGCAGCAGTCGAGCGGCCTTGATGTCGAGCAGGGTCGCGGCGACGAGCAGGAACTCCGAGGCCTGCGAGAGGTCCCAGACATCGCCACCCTTGGCCTGCTCGGTCTTGATGTGGGCGATGAACTCGTCGGTGACCTGGGCGATCGCGATCTCGGTGATGTCGAGCTTGTGCTTGGAGATGAGACCGAGGAGGAGGTCGAACGGCCCCGAGAAGACATCGAGATGCACCTCGAAGGCCGTCGTGGCTGCCCGTCGGGTGAGAACTCCGCCGGGGGCCTCGGTCATGGTCTCAGGCTGCTCCGCCACGGGCGATGAGCTCTCTGGCCAGCTGGCGGTAGGCGCCGGCACCCTTGTGGGTGCTGTCGTAGGTGGTGATCGGCTCGGCGGCGAGCGAGGCGTCCGGGAACTTCACCGTGCGGCTGATGACCGTGTGGAAGACCCGGTCGCCGAAGTGCTCCACGACGCTCGCCACGACCTCCTTGGAGTGGAGGGTGCGGCTGTCGTACATCGTCGCGAGGATGCCGTCGACCTCGAGGCGTGGGTTGAGCCGGTCGCAGATCTTCTCGATCGTCTCGATGAGGAGGGCCACGCCGCGCATGGCGAAGAACTCGCACTCGAGCGGGATGAGCACGCCGTGCGCTGCGGTGAGCGCGTTGACCGTGAGCAGGCCGAGCGAGGGCTGGCAGTCGATGAGGATGACGTCGTAGTCGTCCAGGACCGGACGCAGCACGCGCGCGAGGATCTGCTCGCGCGCGACCTCACCGACGAGCTGGACCTCAGCGGCCGACAGGTCGATGTTGGCCGGGATGACGTCGAGGTTCTCGACCTTGGTCCTGACGATGACGTCGCGCACGTCGTGTCCGCGCTCGGTGAGCAGGTTGTAGACGGTGACGTCGAGCTGGTGGGCAGGGATGCCGAGACCGACCGAGAGAGCACCCTGCGGGTCGAAGTCGACGAGGAGCACCCGCCGGCCGTACTCCGCCAGGGTCGCTCCGAGGTTGATGGTGGTCGTGGTCTTGCCGACGCCACCCTTCTGGTTGCACATGGCGATGACCCGCGCCGGACCGTGGCTGGCCAGCGGCGGCGGCTCGGGGAAGACGGGCATCGGGCGCCCGGTGGGGCCCATCTGTCCTCGACCGGCGTCCTCGGTCCCGGGCAGGTGTCCGTGTCGGCTCGTGGGGCCGGTGGACTCATCCACTTCGGTCACCACGGCCTCGATGTTCGACGAATCCATCTCTCTCCCGGAACTGGCGTGCAGGCGGTCAGCGTCCCGCTGATCGCCACGAACCCTATCAGCGCGCACGCGGATGGCTCTGGGCGTAGACCTCACGCAGCTGCTGCACGGTGACGAGCGTGTAGACCTGCGTCGTCGTCACCGAGGCGTGCCCGAGCAGCTCCTGGACGACACGCACGTCCGCGCCGCCTTCGAGCAGGTGGGTGGCGAACGAGTGCCGCAGCGTGTGCGGCGAGAGGTGGCCCGAGAGGTCGGCGCGTGCCGCGGCCGCCCGCAGGATCGACCAGGCACTCTGGCGCGAGAGCCGCGACCCCCGCTGGTTGAGGAAGATCGCCGGCGTCCCGATGCCCTTGGTCGAGAACGTCCCACGACCTCGGACGAGGTATGCCGTGAGCGCCTCCCTGGCGTAGGACCCCAGGGGCACGAGCCGTTGCTTGCCGCCCTTGCCCTCGAGCCGGACCACTCCGGCCTCACGGTCGACGTCGTCGATGTCGAGCCCGACCGCCTCGGAGATGCGGGCGCCGGTGCCGTAGAGGAGCTCAAGCAGAGCCCGGTCACGCAGTGAGGCGGGGGTGTCGCCCACGGCCGCCGCGTCGAGGAGGCGCTGGACCTCGCTGACACTGATCGCCTTCGGCAGTCGCGACGGCGGAGGGGGTGGGCTGACCGCAGCCGCCGGGTCGGCGTCGAGATCTCCCTCCAGCGCGAGGAACCGGTGCAGTCCCCGGACCGAGACCAGGGTCCGGGCGGCAGAGTTCGCGGCGAGGGCCGGGTGGTCCTCGTCGCCCTCGCGCAGCCGCGCGAGGAACTCACCGACGTGCTTCTCGGTCACCGCGGCCGGATCGTCGATCCCGACCGCGGCGAGGTATGCCGTCCAGCGCCCCAGGTCACGCCGGTAGGCCTTGAGCGTGTTGGCCGACAGACCTCTCTCGACGTCGAGGTGCGTCAGCCACGACCGGACGGCGCGGTCGACCCCGCTCAGCCGAGGACCTCCGCCAGTGGGCGGTGCCCGAGTCCGTGGGCCTCGGCGACGGGGCCGTAGACGATCTCCCCCGCGTGCGTGCTCAGCCCCAGGGCGAGCGACTGGTCGGCCCGGGAAGCCTCGCGCCAGCCACGGTCGGCGAGCCGGACGGCATACGGAAGGGTGGCGTTGGTCAGCGCCCACGTGCTCGTGTTGGGCACCGAGCCCGGCATGTTGGCGACGCAGTAGAAGATCGAGCCGTGGACCTGGTAGGTCGGTTCAGCGTGGGTCGTCGGACGGGTGTCCTCGAAGCACCCGCCCTGGTCGACGGCGATGTCGACGAGGACCGAGCCGGGCTTCATCTGCGACACGAGCTCGTTCGAGACCAGCGTGGGCGCCTTGGCCCCGGGGACGAGCACGGCCCCGATGACCATGTCGGCCTCCATGACCTGCTGACGGATGGCGAGCGTCGACGAGGCAAGGCCGTGGACGCGGTTGTTGTAGCGCCAGAAGCTCATCCGCAGCTTGTCCAGGTCGGTGTCGAGCAGGGTGACGTCGGCGCCCATGCCCAGCGCGATGTTGGCGGCGTTCTGGCCGGAGACACCGGCCCCGATGATGACGACTTTGGCGTTGGCGACACCGCCGACACCGCCCATGAGCACGCCGCGCCCACCCTGCGGCTTCATGAGGGAGTGGGCACCCACCTGCGGAGCGAGGCATCCGGCGACCTCGGACATCGGGTAGAGCAGGGGAAGCAGACCTGACGGGAGCTGGACCGTCTCGTAGGCGACCGAGGTGGTCCTCCTGTCGACGAGCTCCTTGGTCAGGCGCTCGTCGGCAGCGAGGTGCAGGTAGGTGAAGAGGGTGAGGTCCTCGCGCAGCCGGTGGTACTCCTGCTCGACCGGCTCCTTGACCTTCATGACCATCTCGGCCTCGCCCCACACGTCATCGGCGCTGTCGATGATCCGCGCCCCCTGCGAGACGTACTCGTCGTCGGTGATCGACGACCCGAGGCCCGCGCCCTTCTGGACGAGCACCTCGTGACCGTGCTTGACGAGCTCGTGCACGCCGACCGGCGTGATGCCGACCCGGAACTCGTTGTTCTTGACCTCGCTGGGGATGCCGATGCGCACCTGCTGACTCCTTCGTCGTGGGGCTGCGGTGGGTGTGCCGCGGTGCGAGTCTAGGACCTGTGAAGCTCTATGCAGACCTGCCCGGACGACGGCTCGTCCAGATCCTCGCCGACCTCGCGCTCCTGGCCTGGGTCGCCCTGTGGGCGTGGGTGGGGCGCCGCGTCCACGACGTGACGATGGCGCTCGCCGAGCCGGGGCGCCGGCTCCAGGGAGCCGGTGCCGGCTTCCGCGAGAAGCTCAACGCCGCCGGCGACGGGGTGGACGACCTGCCCCTGCTCGATGACCGCGTGGCCGGACCGTTCCGGTCCGCAGCCGGCGCCGGCACCGACATCGAGCAGGCCGGCACCGACCTCATCAGTGCGGTCGAACGCCTCGCCCTCCTCATCGGGTGGACCACCGCGCTCGTGCCGATCCTCATCGTCGCGATCTGGTGGGCGGTCGCCCGAGGCCGCTTCGTGCGGCGCGCCTCGGCAGCCCAGCGGTTCATCGACGCCGACGCCGACCTCGACCTCTTCGCGCTGCGTGCCATGGCCAACCAGCCCATGACCACCCTCGCCAAGGTCTCGGCGGACCCGAGCGGCGCCTGGCGCCGAGGTGACCGCGAGACGATCAGGGCCCTGGCCCTGCTCGAGCTCAAGGACTCGGGTCTGCGGCCACCACGGACGGCCTGAGGTCCTGCGCCGGCGGCTCCCACGTCGCCGGGTCGGCGTCCACCTGGTCACCGGAGCGGATGTCCTTGACCTGCCCCATGGACCCCGGCACTGAGCCTTCTTGAGGGAACCAGACGAAAGGTATGCCGCGCCGGTCGGCATACCGAATCTGCTTGCCGAACTTCGCGGCGGTCGGGGCGACCTCGCACGGGATGCCGCGGGCACGCAGCGCTTGAGCGACAGCGGCCGACTCACGGCGCGAGTCCTCCTCGACGACGGCGACGAGGACGGCCGCGGGCGTGGCGCGCGAGGCCGTCACGAGGCCCTTGCCGAGCAGGAGACCGAGCAGGCGCGAGACGCCGATCGAGATGCCGACGCCGGGATAGGTCGTCTTCCCGTCACTGGCCAGGGCGTCATAGCGGCCGCCCGAGCAGAACGAGCCCCACGACTCGTAGCCCTCGAGCTGCGTCTCGTAGACGGTGCCGGTGTAGTAGTCGAGGCCGCGGGCGATCTTGAGGTCCGCGACCATGGCGCCGGGCGCGTTGTCGAGGCCACTCCGGATAACAGCGCTGAGGGCTGCGAGGCCCTCGTCGAGGGTGGGGTGATCGACCCCGAGGGCGCGCACCTGGTCCACGAACGAGAGGTCCTCGGTGCGGATCGCGGCCAGGGCGAGGCACTGGTCGGCCTGCTCGCCAGTGCGGCCCGCCTCGACGAGGAGGGTCCTCACCTTGGCCGGGCCGATCTTGTCGAGCTTGTCGACGATGCGGAGCGTGTTCTGGATCTCCGTGTCATCGTCGGTCCCGATGCCGATTCCTCGGTAGAAGCCCTCGGGAATCTTGCGGTTGTTGACCTGGATCGTCATCCGCCCGATCGGCAGCTTGGCGAAGACCTCGGCGATCACCAACGGCATCTCGGCCTCGAAGTGGGCGCTGAGCTCCCCCACGTCCACGACGTCGATGTCGGCCTGGGTGAACTCGCGGTAACGGCCCTCCTGGGGTCGCTCCCCTCGCCACACCTTCTGGATCTGGTAGCGGCGGTAGGGGAAGGTCAGCTTCCCGGCGTTCTCGAGGACGAAGCGGGCGAACGGCACCGTGAGGTCGAAGTGCAGGCCGAGGGCGACGTCGCGCGACGGGTTCTCGACGCTCTCCTCCGCGAGGCGCGTCACGCCGTAGATCTCCTTGTCGGCGTCTCCTCCCTTGCCGAGCAGACGCTCCACCGGCTCGACGGCGCGGGTCTCCAGCGAGGTGAAACCGTGCAGCTCGAAGGTCTCGCGGATGACGTCGAGGAAGTGCTGCTCCACGATGCGTTCGGCGGGGAGGTACTCGGGGAAGCCGCTGAGCTTGGTGACCTTCACGCGCCCAATCCTTGCAGGTAGGGGTTGGTGCTCCGCTCACGGCGCATCGACGTCGCGGACCCATGCCCGGGGAGGAGCAGCGTGGAGTCGGCCAACGGCAGGACGACGTCCCGCAGCGAACGTTCCATGGCAGAGCCGTCGCCCCCGGGCAGGTCCGTGCGCCCGATGGAGCCGGCGAAGAGGACGTCGCCCGTGACCATGGTGCGGTCGAGCTCCTCGGGCGCGCGGACGCCGTCGGGCAGCCGGTCGAAGCCGAACATCACCGAGCCCTCGGTGTGGCCCGGCGCATGCAGCACCTCGAGGTCCAGCCCCGCCAACGTCAAGGACTCTCGGTCGGTCACCTCGACGACGTTGCTCGGCTCGGTCCATGTCGCCTTCTGACCGAACTGCTGCTCGAGCATCCCGACGAGGCCAACGCTCGCCGATCCGAGTGGGTCGGCGAGGCGGTAGCGGTCGTCCGAGTGGATGTATGCCGCCGTGTCGCCTCCGCAGACCGGTGTCACCGAGTAGACGTGGTCGATGTGCCCGTGGGTGAGCAGAACTGCTGTCGGCTTGAGCCGGTGCTGGGTGAGGACCTCACGCAGGGTCTCCTCGATCCCGATCCCCGGGTCGACGATGAGGCACTCCTCCCCCTCGTTCGTGGCGAGGACGTAGCAGTTGGTGCCGAAGGCCGCGGCAGGAAAGGCGATGGTCAACACGCCGCCCAACCCTAGTCGGGTGAGCAACCGGCATACCGCGTCCCTAGACTCACCCGGGTGACGAAGAAGCAGGAACGCGACCGGGCCCGGCGTCGGTGGGAGAAGCAGCAGGTGACGCAGGCTGCTCGCACGGAGAGGCGTGCCCGCAACAGGCGGGTCGCGGCGATCGTGGCCACCGTCGCGGTCGTCCTGGCGCTCGTCGTCGGGTTGACCATCGCGCTCCGGCCGGAGCAAGCCGCCGAGCCTGCCCAGACCGCAGCCGGGTGCACGTCACCTCCGCAGCCGCTGGGCACGTCGGCCAAGCTCACCCTGCCCGACAAGGCGACCGCCAAGGCCGCCACCTGGACGACCACGCTGACGACGAACTGCGGTGACATCGTCATCGACCTCGACGGGGCCAAGGCGCCGCAGGCCGTGGCCTCGTTCATCCAGCTCGCTCGAGCGGACTACTGGCTCAACTCGCCTTGCCACCGCCTGGGCGTCGGCGAGGGCTTCAAGCTGCTCCAGTGCGGTGACCCGACGGGCGCCGGTGACGGCACTCCCGGCTACGGCTTCGGCGTGGAGAACGCACCCAAGGACGGCAAGTACACCCGCGGCCAGCTCGCCATGGCCCGCACCCAGGACCCCAAGGCCGGCAACGGGGGCCAGTTCTTCATCATCAACGGGGACACGAGCCTTCCGGACCCGGTTGGCTACACAATCTTCGGCACGGTGACCAAGGGTTTGGATATCGTCGACAAGGTCGCCGCAGCGGGCGTTCAGCCCGGCGGTGAGTCGGAGACCATCGGTGCCCCCGTGGCACCCATCAGCATCCTTCGGGTTGCAGTGACAGAGAAGAAGGCATAACCGTGAGCGACGAGACGACGAGCACCACCCCCTCGGACGAGTCCGTGGAGGTCCAGGCCGAGACGCCGCCACAGGTCGCGGAGGAGGGGCCCGCAGCGCAGGAGGCTGTCGCTGTCGACGAGACCCCGGCGACGGAAGAGGCACCCGCCGTCGCAGAGACGCCCGCGGACGAAACACCCGCGGTCGCAGAGACCCCCGCGGCCGACGAGGCACCCGCCGTCGCAGAGACCCCCGCGGCCGAGGAGACGCCGGCACCGGCCGAGGAGACGCCGGCACCGGCCGAGGAGAAGCCGGCGCCGGTCGCGCCCAAACCGTCGGTCCCCTCCCCAGCGGCGCTCGCGTCGAAGATGGCGGCCCGCCCGACCCCTCCCGTCACGCCATCCGTCGTGCACGAGCACTCCGACTCGGCGAAGTTCGGTCGGGTCGACGACGAGGGTCACGTCTTCGTCAAGGTCGGTGACGAGGAGCGCGAGGTCGGCTCCTACCCCGGCGCGTCCCCTGACGAGGCCCTGCAGTACTTCGCCCGCAAGTACGACGAGATCGCCGCCTCCGCCGACCTGCTCGTGCAGCGTGTCGCCAACCCTGACGTCGCAGCCAAGGAGGTCGCCGACGGGCTCAGCACCCTCAAGGAGCACATCGCCGACGCCCACGTCGTCGGTGACCTCGCCGCGCTGGACGCCAGCGTCACCGCCGTCGAGGCCGCGCTCGCCGCCAAGCGGGAGACAGAGCAGGCAGCGCGTGCCGAGGCACGTGCAGCGGCCACCGTCGAGCGCGAAGCCATCGTCGCCGAGGCCGAGGCGATCGCGGGACAGCATCCGGACCAGACCCAGTGGAAGCAGAGCGGTGAGCGGATGCGCGCGCTGCTCGACACCTGGAAGCAGCACCAGCGTTCCGGCACCAAGCTGGACAAGCCGACCGAGAACTCGCTGTGGCAGCGCTTCAGCCACGCTCGCAACCACTTCGACAAAGGGCGGCGCACCTACTTCGCGCAGCTCGACTCCACCCGCGCCGAGGCCAAGGGCACCAAGGAGTCGCTCGTGAAGGAGGCGGAGGCCCTCGCCACGAGCACCGACTGGGGTCCGACCGCGCGAGCGTTCAAGAACCTCATGGACCAGTGGCGTCAGGCCGGCCGCGCCTCGCGCACCGAGGACGACGCCCTGTGGGAGCGCTTCAAGACGGCCCAGGACACCTTCTTCAACGCCAAGGACGAGGTCTCCGCCGCCGAGGAGGAGGAGTTCCGCGCCAACCTCGCCGTCAAGGAGGAGCTGCTCAAGGAGGCCGAGCAGATCCTGCCCATCACCGACCTCGAGAAGGCCAAGGCGCAGCTCCGCACGGTCCAGGACAGGTGGGACGCCGCGGGCAAGGTGCCGCGGGCCGACATCGACCGCACCGAGAAGGCGATCCGCCGGATCGAGACCGCTGTCCGCGAGCAGGACGAGAAGAAGTGGAAGTCGTCGAACCCCGAGGTGGCCGCCCGGGCCAACTCCATGGTGACCCAGCTGCGCTCGTCGATCGAGACGATCGAGGCCGACCTCGCCAAGGCCACCGCATCGGGCAACGAGAAGAAGGTCAAGGACCTCACCGCCAGGCTCGAGTCGCAGCAGGTGTGGCTCAAGCAGGCCGAGGCCGCCGGCGACGAGTTCGGCTCCTGAGCCCTGACTGAGCGAAGACTGCAGCGCCCACTGGTTGCCGAGCATTGCGCGGCGAGGTGGGCGCTAAGTCGTGCTGAGCCGACCCGCGGCGCAGTGACGGGCGCGCGTTCGGTCGATGCTCGTAGCGCGCTTGCTCGAAAAGCCTCTGCGACATCGCAACTCGCGCGCGGAGAGCAGCGTGCCGACTGAGCGTGCCCCTCACTGCGCAAGGGTCGGCGACCACATGCGCGAGGGACGACGTCGCCGAACGGGTCAGTTCTGGGTGATGCGGTAGGCGTCGAAGACGCCAGCAATCCCCCGGACGCTGCGGATGACGTGGTCGAGGTGGCTGGGGTCGCCCATCTCGAAGGTGAACTTGAGGCCGGCCACGCGGTCGCGTGAGGTGTGCACCGAGGCGCTGAGGATGTTGACCCCGCTCTCGGACAGCACACGGGTGACGTCGGACAGCAGCGCCGAGCGGTCGAGTGCCTCGACCTGGAGCTGGACGAGGAAGATGCTGTTGGCGGTCGGGGCCCACTCGACCTCGATGATCTTGTCGTCCTGGCTGAGCAGCGACGAGGCGTTGGTGCAGTCGGTGCGATGCACCGAGACGCCCGCGCCTCGCGTGACGAACCCGAGGATGTCGTCGCCCGGGACGGGCGTGCAACATCGGGCCAGCTTGACCCAGACGTCCGAGGTGCCCTTGACGACGACGCCCGGGTCCCCGGCACGTCGCCGACGGTTCGAGATGGGCCGTGGCATCGTGACCTCGGCGAGGTCGTCGCTCGACTCCTCGCCGCCCTGCGCAGCCACGAGCCGCGCCACGACGTGCTGGGCGCTGACGTGCCCCTCGCCGATCGCGGCATACAGGCCGTCGATGCCGCTGAGCCGGAGCTCCTCGGCGACACCGGTGAGGGACTCGACGGACGACAGGCGGGCGACCGGGAGGCTGCGCTTGCGCATCGCCTTGGCCAGCGACTCCTTGCCGTTGTCGATCATCTCCTCGCGCCGCTCGAGGGTGAACCAGTGACGGATCTTGTTGCGGGCGCGCGCGGACTTGACGAACGAGAGCCAGTCGCGTGACGGCCCGGCACCGTCGGCCTTGGACGTCAGGACCTCGACCGTGTCACCGTTGTCCAGCCGCGACTCCAGCGGGACCAGACGCCCGTTGACCTTGGCACCGATGGTGTGGTGTCCGACCTCGGTGTGCACGGCATACGCGAAGTCGACCGGAGTCGAGTTGGCCGGCAGGCCGACGAGCTGGCCCTTGGGCGTGAAGACATAGACCTCGCTGGCGTTGATCTCGAACCTCAGCGACTCGAGGAACTCGCCGGGGTCTGCGGTCTCCTTCTGCCAGTCGAGGAGCTGGCGCAGCCACGCCATGTCGTTGGCGCCGGTGTTGCTCGTCGTCGGACCCTCGGGACCGCCGCCCGCCTTGTCGTTCTCCTTGTACTTCCAGTGGGCCGCGACGCCGTACTCGGCGCGGCGGTGCATCGTGTGCGTGCGGATCTGGATCTCGACCGGCTTGCCCTCGGGCCCGATGACGGTCGTGTGGAGCGACTGGTACATGTTGAACTTCGGCGTCGCGATGTAGTCCTTGAACCGGCCGGGCACCGGAGTCCACCGGGCGTGCATCGCGCCCAGCGCCGCGTAGCAGTCGCGCACGGTGTCGACGAGCACTCGCACGGCCACGAGGTCGTAGATCTGGTCGAAGTCGCGTCCGCCGACGATCATCTTCTGGTAGACGGAGTAGTAGTGCTTGGGCCGCCCGGTGACCGTCGCCTTGAGCTTGGCCGCTCGCAGGTCCCCGTCGATGTTGGCGCGCACCGTCGCGAGGTACTCCTCGCGAGCCGGGGCCCGGTCGGCCACGAGGCGCACGATCTCGTCGTAGACCTTGGGGTACAGCGTCTGGAACGACAGGTCCTCGAGCTCCCACTTGATCGTGTTCATGCCGAGGCGATGGGCCAGCGGGGCATAGATCTCGAGGGTCTCGCGGGCCTTGCGCTGCGCCGACTCCTTGGAGACGTAGCGCCACGTCCGCGCGTTGTGCAGTCGGTCGGCCAGCTTGATCACGAGGACGCGGATGTCGCGTGCCATGGCGACGACCATCTTGCGCACGGTCTCGGCCTGCGCGGCCTGGCCGTAGGTGACCTTGTCGAGCTTGGTGACACCGTCGACGAGCATGGCGATCTCGGCGCCGAAGTCCTTCTCCAGCTGGTCGAGGTGGTAGTCGGTGTCCTCGACCGTGTCGTGCAGCAGCGCGGCGGCCAGCGTCGGCGGGGTCATGCCGAGCTCGGCGAGGATCGTCGTCACGGCGAGGGGGTGCGTGATGTAGGCGTCACCGCTCTTGCGCATCTGGCCCTCGTGGGCGCGCTCCGCGACGTCGTAGGCACGCTCGATGACCGTGAGGTCGGCCTTGGGGTGGGTGCGGCGGACCGACGTCAGCAGCGGCTCCAGGACCGGGTGGGTGGAGGTGCGGGTTCCTCCGAACATGGCGATGCGGGCACGCGCACGGGCGCGTTGGGAGCCTGTAGCCCCGCTGCGCACCGGTATCGGCGTGGTCTCCTCGGCCATGGAGGGAGTCTAGGCGTCCGCCGTGCCGGTCACGACATGCAGGGCGTGGACGGAGCGCTCCCCCATCGCGTCACGTCCCCCGAGGAACGCCAGCTCGACGATGGTGTCGAACCCGACGACGTCGGCGCCGCAGTCGGTCAGCAGGTCCCAGGCTGCGATGGCCGTGCCGCCCGTCGCCAGGACGTCGTCGACGAGCAGGACTCGTTGTCCGGCTGTCACGGCATCGGCGTGGATCTCGATGGTCGCCGTGCCGTACTCGAGGTCGTAGGTCCGCTGCACCGTCTCGCCGGGCAGCTTCCCCGCCTTGCGGACGGGCACGAAGCCGACGCCCAGCTCGAGCGCGAGGGCGGCCCCGATGATGAAACCACGCGCCTCCACCCCGGCCACCGCGTCGATCGGCTGCGCCGCGCCGGTATGCCGTGCCGCGAGCTCGCGGATCACCGCACCGAACGCTTCCCCGTCTCCCAGGAGCGGCGTGATGTCCTTGAACACCACGCCCGGCTTCGGGAAGTCTGCGACGTCGCGCAGCAGGGATGCGACGAGCTGGCTGACGGCGGTCACGCGGCTACCTGCGGCGCGATTTGGGCGGTCGCTTGGGCTGGTTGCGTGGGCCGGACTGGGCGTACTTGTGCACCTGTCGGCCGGTGACCGTCGCAGAGCCCTCGCCCTCGGCCATGGGCGACGTCGATGCCAGTGCCGGGTCTGTGTCCACCTCGGTGATCCGACCATCGGTGACCGACGAGTCCGTCACGACTGCGGACGATCCGGACGGTGCCACGCCGACCAGCTCCTTGGCGCGCTTGGCCTGGGACCGAGCGGCTCGCTTGTCCAGCTCCAGGACCGACTCGTCCTTGTTGCGCAGGCTCACGAGGAGCGGCGTGGCGAGGAAGATCGAGGAGTAGGCGCCGATCAGGATCCCGACGAAGAGCACGAGCGCGAGGTCGAGCAGGGTGCCTGGCCCGAGGAAGATCGCGCCGACGACCATGACCGCGAGGATCGGCAGGATGCCGATGACCGTGGTGTTGATCGAGCGGACCAACGTCTGGTTGACCGCGAGGTTGGCAGCCTGGGCAAAGGACAGCCGTCCGTTGGCGAAGGCCTCGTTGGTGTTCTCCCGCACCTTGTCGAAGACCACGACGGTGTCGTAGATCGAGTAGCCCAGGACGGTGAGGAAGCCGATCATCGTGGCCGGGGAGACCTCGAACCCGGTGAACGAGTAGATGCCGACGGTGATGACGAGGTCATGGACGAGCGCGAGCAGGGCTGCGAGGGCCATCTTCCAGTTGCGGAAGTAGATCGCGAGCACCGCGGCCACGAGCACGAGGAAGATCACCAGCGCCCGCAGCGCCTGCTTGGTGACGGAGTCCCCCCAGGAGGGCCCGATGAAGGTCGAGCTCACCTTGTCGGCTCCGACCTCGAACGTCTGCGCGAGCTCGGTGGCCACCCGGGCGCTCTCGGCGTCGTCAAGACGCTCGGTCTGGACGCGGACCGTGTTGGCACCGAGCTTCGAGACGCGCACGCCCTGGGAGTCGTCCGCGTCACCGAGCGCCTCCCGCGCCTGCGACTCGTAGTCGCCCGGGACCGACGTGGTCGTGACCCGGAACTCCGAGCCACCGCTGAACTCCAGCCCGAGGTTGAGCTTGTTGATCCCGAGGCCTGCGATGGCGATCGCCATGAGCAGGAGCGAGACGAGGTAGAACGACTTGCGCTTGGCGACGACCGGGATGGATCGCTTGCCGGTGTAGAGGTCGTTTCCGAGATCGGCGAACTTCATCGAGCTGTCCCTTCGGCGCCCGCGGTGCGGGGCGGGTTCGCACCTGCTGTGCGGGGCGGGTTCGCGCCCGTGGTGCGGGGCGGGTTCGTCGTGAACCGGCCACGGCCGGCATACGAGGTCTTCTTCACGGCACCGAGCTTGTCCGGGTCGAGTCCCGACATGGGGTGCCCGTCCCGGAAGAACTTCAGGCGCGCGAGGAGCGTGACCAAGGGGTGGGTGAAGAGGAAGACGATCAGGATGTCGAGCAGCGTCGTGAGCCCGAGGGTGAACGCGAAGCCACGCACACTGGAGCTGGCCAGCACGTAGAGCACGATGGCCGCGAGGAAGTTCACGCCGTCGGCGATGAGGATCGTGCGCTTGGCACGGGCCCACCCGGTGGCGACGGCGCTCTCGAGCGAACGACCCTCACGCAGCTCGTCACGGATGCGTTCGAAGTAGACGATGAACGAGTCCGCGGTGAAGCCGATGGCGACGATCAGACCGGTGACACCGGCCATGTCGAGTCGGTAGTTGTGCGACCACCCCAGGATCGTGATGGCGAGATAGGTGAGCAGCCCCGCCACGAGGATCGACGCGATGGTGACGAGCCCGAGCACGCGGTACTGCGCCAGCGAGTAGAGGACGACGAGCAGGAGCCCGACGAGCCCGGCATACAGCCCGTAGCGCAGCTGCTCGCCACCGAGGGTGGGGCTGATCTGCTCACGCGTCTGCAGGTCGAACGAGATCGGCAGGGCGCCGAACTTCAGCGTCTGGGCGAGGTCACGAGCCTCGGTGATCGCGAAGCCACCGGTGATGCTCGCCTTGCCGTTGGGGATCGCCTCGTTGAAGGACGGAGCCACGATGACGCGGGAGTCGAGGGTGGCAGCCAGCTGGTTCTGCGGCTGCTGGAGGGAGACCATCTTGCGGGAGACGTCCGCGTACTGCTCGGTGCCCTCACCGTTGAGGCTGAGCTGGATCTCGACGACGGACGTCTGCTGGCCGTTGGCACCGACCTGGTAGCCGGCGGCGGCATCCGAGACCTTGTCACCGGAGACGACGACCGGACCAAGGATGTACTTGGCTGTGCCGTCGGCGTCACAGGTGGCGATCGGCTTGGTCTCGTCGTCGACGAGGGCGTCGAGGGCGCCGTCCTTGCTGCAGTCGAGAGCGGTGAAGGCGGCGGTGAGCTCGGGCGTGATCTGCTCGAGGCTGAACGGGTCACCCCCGGCAGGAGCCGAGGCGGAGCCGCTGGGGCTGGGGCTGGGCGAGGCGCTGGGTGACGCGCTCGGCGAGGCGCTGGGTGACGCGGACGGCGACGTCGACGGCGACGGGCTGGGCTCGGCGACCAAGGCCTCGGGGATGGCCGAGTTGTTGGTGGGCGAAGGGCTGACCGGGTTGGCTGACGGCACGGGCGCCGACGGGGAGGCACTCGGCGAGGCGCTCGGCGAGGCCGAGCCACTCGGGGACGGACTGGCCGAGCCGCTCGGCGAGGCCGACGGAGCCGGTTGGGGTGAGCCCGCGGCGATGGCGAGGACCGGCCGGAACTGGAGCTGCGAGGAGCGGCGGATCGCGTCCTCGTCCTGCTTGCTCGGTGTCCCGGGCATGCTCACGACGATGTTGCGGCCGCCCTGGGTCGTGACCTCGGCGCCGGCGACACCGCCCGCGTCGACACGCTGGACGATGATGTCGCGGGCCTGGGTGATCTGCTCCGGCGAGACCTCTCGGCCACCGGTGAGCCGGGGTTCGAGAATGATCTGGGTGCCACCCTCGAGGTCGAGGCCGAGCTTGGGGGCGTAGCTGCCGTTGCTGAACTGGTTGGCGCCGAACAGCAGGCCCATGAGCGCGATCGTCAGGACCGCCATGGCGGCCATCGCACGGCGCGCAAAGTTCGCGTGACTCATCTGCGCCATGTCAGCCGACCTCTGGGGTGCTGTCCGGTGAAGCAGCGCCGTCGTGCGTCGTGTCGGAGCCGGGCTGCTTGAGCCCGATCGCCCGACGGTCGACCCGCACCTGGACGCCGGGGGCGATCTCGAGGGTCGCGGCCACGTCGCCGAGGGTGGTGATCGTGCCGTAGAGACCCGAGGTCAGGACCACCTCGTCACCGACGGTGAGTGCTGCCTGGAAGTCCTGCACGGCCCGGCCACGCTTGCGCTGGCTGAGCATGAGGAACGCCAGCAGAGCGAGTGGGAGGGCGAGCACGAGGAGGTTGCCGACGCCGGCACCGGAGTTCATGGAGTGTCCTTCGAGTCTGGTTCAGTGCACCCGCAACGCTGCCGGGCACGTCAATGGCCCGGGCGACGCCGGGCCGAGCCAGCATAGGTGACGGGTTCATCCTCGACCAACGCGCGACACCCGGAGGGAGTGCCCGCGGTCAGCCGCCGAGCCGCCCGGGGCCGTCGCTGAGGGGCAGGACGTCCTGGGTGGGCAGATCGCGAGGAGGACTGAGACCCAAATGTGTCCAGGCCTTCCTCGACGCAGCCCGTCCTCGGGGCGTGCGCACCATGAATCCCTCGCGCACGAGATACGGCTCGGCCACCGTCTCGACGGTGTCGGACTCCTCCCCCACGGCGATCGCCAACGTCGAGAGCCCGACAGGGCCACCACCGAAACGTCGGCAGAGGGCGTCCAGCACCGCGCGGTCGAGCCGGTCGAGCCCCGCGTCGTCGACGTCGAAGAGCCGCAGCGCCTGATGGGCGGCCTCGAGGTCGACGCTGCCCATGCCGTGGACCTGGGCCCAGTCGCGCACCCGGCGCAGGAGCCGGTTGGCGATGCGAGGCGTGCCTCGCGACCGCCCGGCGATCTCGGTGATGCCCGCCTCGTCGGCGTGCACACCCAGCAACCCGGCGGAGCGGCGCAGGATCGTCGTGAGGTCGCTCGCGTCGTAGTAGTCGAGGTGGCCGGTGAACCCGAACCGGTCCCGCAGCGGCGCCGGCAGCAGACCGGACCGGGTCGTGGCCCCGACGACGGTGAAGGGCGACAGCTCCAGGGGGATCGCTGTCGCGCCCGGCCCCTTGCCGACGATGACGTCGACCCGGAAGTCCTCCATGGCGAGATAGAGCATCTCCTCGGCGGCCCGCGACATGCGGTGGATCTCGTCGAGGAAGAGCACCTCGCCCTCGTCGAGCGACGAGAGCACCGCGGCCAGGTCGCCCGCGTGCTGGATGGCGGGTCCGGAGGTGATCCGGATGGGGCGCTCCAGCTCCGCGGCGACGATGAGCGCCAGCGTCGTCTTGCCGAGCCCGGGCGGGCCCGACAGCAGGATGTGGTCGGGCACGCTCCCCCGGCGTCGCGCCGCCTCGAGGACGAGCCCGAGCTGGTCACGCACGCGGGTCTGCCCGGGGAACTCGGAGAGGCGCTTCGGCCGCAGGGCCGCCTCGACGACGCGCTCGTCGTCGCTGTCCGCCCCGGCGTCGACGATCCGCGCGGTCGCGTCGAGCGAGCCGTCGGCGTACCTGTCGTCACCCAGCTCGGACATCCCGGCCTCGACGATGTCGGACCGGAAGCCCTTGGTGCTGCCACCGGGATCGTCAGCGCTCGTCGACGTGGGCTTCATGGGTGGTGTCATCTCGGCCGCACTCATCGGCCCAGCTCGCGCAGAGCCATCCGCAGCAGTGCCGCCACCGAGGCCTCGGGGTCGGCAGCAGCGGACACGCCTGCGACGGCGTCGGTCGCCTGCTTGGCCGACCAGCCCAGACCGACGAGGGCCTCGGCGACCTGGTCGCGCTTGGCGTCGCCGAGGGAGGCGGCGGAGGGGGTGACGTCGGCACCCGCCGAGCCGGTCGGCATACCCACCTTGTCCTTGAGCTCGAGCACGAGGCGCTCGGCGCTCTTCTTGCCCACCCCGGGGATCTTGGTCAGGGTCGCGAGGTCCCCCGCCCGCAGGGCGCCACTGACCTCGTCCGGCGTGAGCACCGAGAGCATCGCCAACGCGAGCCGTGGCCCCACGCCCGACACCGTCTGCACCGTCTCGAACATGTCGCGCTCAGAAGCGGACCCGAAGCCGAAGAGGGTCAGGGAGTCCTCGCGGACGACGAGCGTCGTCGACACGGTGACGTCCTGACCCGTGCGCACCTCCCCGGCCTGGCGCGGGGTCGTGTGGACGAGCATGCCGACACCCCCGACCTCGATGACGACGCGGTCGAGCCCGACGTGGCCGACCCTGCCGGAGAGCGAGGCGATCACCGGACGCTCGCCTTCGCGAGGGCCTCGAGGCGTGCCGTCGCCGCCCCGCGCCAGAGATGGCAGATCGCCAAGGCCAGGGCGTCGGCGGCGTCGGCAGGCTTGGGCGGTGAGTCGAGCTTGAGGATCCGGGTGACCATGGCGGTGACCTGGGCCTTGTCGGCCCGACCGCTGCCGGTCACCGACGCCTTGACCTCGGTGGGTGTGTGGAACACGACCGGTATGCCGCGTTTGCCGGCGGTGAGCAGCGCGATCGCCGTGGCGTGGGCGGTGTTCATGACCTGAGTGACGTTGGTGTCGGCGAAGACGCGCTCGACCGCCACGACGTCAGGCGTGAACTTGTCGAGCCAGCCGTCGAGCTCGCGCTCAAGGAAGATGAGGCGTTGCGACGGCTCGGCGTCGGAGGGAGTGCGCACGACACCCACCGCGACCATCGCCGCGCGACCGGCCCGGCCGTCGACGACGCCGAGGCCGCACCGGGTGAGACCGGGATCCATCCCGAGAACGCGCACACGCGCCGCCTTCCACACAGAGCCGAACAGGTGTTCGGTGCCACGCTACACAGCGTCGTCCGGACGGGCGGGCAGCAACACGCAGGTCACTCCTCGTCGTTCAGCTCCGCGAGGACGTCGTCGGGGATGTCGCCGTTGGCGAAGACGTCCTGGACGTCGTCGGAGTCCTCCAGCGCGTCGATGACCCGGATCATCTTCTTGGCCCCGTCGAGGTCGAGCTCGATCTGGAGGTTGGGGACCCATGACGCCTCGGCAGAGTCGTAGTCGATGCCCGCGTCCTGCACGGCCTTGCGCACCGCGACGAAGTCGCTCGCCCCCGACACGATCTCGAACGCCTCGCCCAGGTCGTTGACCTCGTCGGCGCCTGCCTCGAGGACGACCTCGAGGATGCGCTCTTCGTCGACCGACTCGGACTTCGGCACGACGACGACACCCTTGCGGTCGAAGACGTAGGCCACCGAACCCGGGTCACCGAGCTGCCCGCCGTTGCGGGTGAGCGCGGTGCGGACCTCGGCGGCGGCGCGGTTGCGGTTGTCGGTGAGGCACTCGATGAGGATCGCGACACCACCGGGCGCGTAGCCCTCGTAGGTGATGGTCTCCCAGTCGGAGCCACCCGCCGTCGCGCCCGAGCCGCGCTTGACCGCGTTGTCGATGTTGTTGTTGGGCACCGAGCTCTTCTTGGCCTTCTGGATGGCGTCGTAGAGCGTCGGGTTGCCGGTGATGTCGCCACCGCCAGTGCGGGCGGCGACCTCGATGTTCTTGATCAGCTTGGCGAAGAGCTTGCTGCGCTTGGCGTCGACGACAGCCTTCTTGTGCTTCGTCGTCGCCCATTTGGAGTGGCCGGACAAGGTGTCTCCTCGTGCTGTCGAACGTGCAGGACTCGCGGACGATCCTAAGCCGTGTGCCGTGTGGGCCGGTCTGCGGTGCTGGAGCCGCTGCGTCCGGCGACGTGGGCGGCATACCCACCGCAGTTGGTTGACCGAAGGGCTCAGGCGCGACGGACGAGGTCGGTGAACCAGGCGTGGACTCTGTGGTCGCCGGTCACCTCGGGATGGAAGCTCGTCGCGACGAGGTTGCCCTGGCGCACGGCCACGGGGTGGTCGGCGCCCTCGACCCGCACCGAGGCGAGCACCTGCACGGCGTCGCCCACGTCCTCGACCCAGGGCGCGCGGATGAACACGGCTCGCACCGGCTCGGGGCCGAGCTCACGGATGCGCAGGTCCTCCTCGAAGGAGTCGACCTGTCGCCCGAAGGCGTTGCGGCGCACCGTGATGTCGAGACCTCCGAGTGTCTGCTGGTCGCGGTGGCCGTCGAGGATGCGGTCGGCGAGCATGATCATTCCCGCGCAGGACCCGTATGCCGGGAGTCCGTCCTGCAGTCGGGCCACCAAAGGCTCGTGCAGGTCGAAGATCCGGACGAGCTTGTCCATCGTGGTCGACTCACCACCGGGGATGACGAGGCCGTCGACCGCCTCGACCTCGCTCGGGCGCCGGACGGCGATGGCGCGGGCGCCGGCCAGCTGCAGCGCCTGGACGTGCTCTCGCACGTCGCCCTGGACGGCGAGGACTCCGATGGTGGGTTGGGCGCTCACGCCCGGAATCGTACGTCCGGCTGCCCACCTGCGGCGGCGGCGGTCGACCTAGGCTGGGCCCATGACGACATCACAACCCGGAGACGACACGTCGGCAGAGGTCCTGGAGGCGAGGGTCGAGTCCCTCCAGGCGGTGGTCGACCGGGTCCTCTCCTGGCAGGAGAGCGCACCCGAGGGCACCGTGCGCGAGGAGCTCGACAAGGCGCTGGACGAGGTGGGCCTGGAGCTGGACGAGGCGACACGCGAGCGCATCGTCGAGCACATCCACTCAGGGGAGGAACACACCGACGTCCGTCGCTTCCTCGGCTGAGGAGACGACGGACGTCGGTGTGCTTGCCGGGTCAGGGCTGCGGCCTGGCGCCTCCCTTGACCCCGTAGACCCGCACGTAGTCGAACTCCGCCGTGATGGGCGAGGTCACCTGGTCGGTGGCTCCCATGGACACGAGGCCGATGAGTGCCTCGTCCCCGAGGCTGTGGGTCCAGACGCCGCCGCGCACCCAGGTCACGCCGTCCTGGCTCGTGTATGCCGTGTAGCGCTCCGTGTCGCCACCGGCCTCGCGCTGCTCGGAACCGCTGAGCCGCTCGACGACGATCCGCAACCACGTCCAGTCGTCCCCGGGGGGGCCGACGACGGTGTTGCCGTAGCGGCTCCACCCCTCGGGCGCGGGGCTGAGCTCCTTGGCGAACTCCGTCTGTCGGGTCTCCCAGATCGAGGCGCTCGTCAGCTTGACGAAGTTGTCGTCGTCCTCGTAGACCACGAGCCCGGCCTGGGCGTAGTTGAAGCAGCACCCCTCGTCGGGCAGACCGGTCAGCCGCACCTTGGTCTCGACGACGTAGTCGCCCGCCGGTGCGTCACGCACGAGCACCGAGGCCGTGTCGCTGTCGACGTAGAGGTCGGTGTGCTCGACCTCCCAGCGCAGCACCCCGCCCGCGACCGTGGCGTCGCCCACGCGTCCCTGCGCCCAGGACCAGTCGCCGTCGATCGTGGTGCCGGAGAACTCGTCCCGGTCGAGCAGCTGCCCGACGACCTGCGGCTTGACGAGCTGGGTGCGGTAGCGGGAGCGCTCACCCTCCTGGGCTGCGGGGGCGGGCATCTTCGTGTCGGAGGCGCCCGCGCCACCGTTGACGACCGGCCACCCGTTCACCCAGTCGACCGGGTCGAGCAGGGCCGGTCGCTTGGTGAAGCCGGTCGCGAAGTCGTAGAACGGGTCCTCCTGGTCGACGGCGTGGTAGACGGTCCACCACTGGCCAGCCTCGTCGACGAAGACCGAGTTGTGGCCCGTGCCGACCCAACGGTTGCCGTTCATCGTGAGGAACGGCGTGCCGCCCACGTTGGCGTCGAGGAAGGAGTTGCCCTCCTTGTCGACGAAGGGTCCGTAGGGGCTGGTCGAGCGGCCGACGAAGACGCTGTAGCCGGTCAGCGCACCGTTGCAGCAGTTCGTGGCCGAGGCGAAGAGGTAGAAGTAGCCGTCCTTCTCGACGACGTTGGACCCCTCGTAGCGGTTGCCGATCGCGATCCGGATGTCGTCGGTGGTCGTCTCGGTCACAGCCGTCACGCCGGTCTCGGTGAAGTTCACGTCCGTGACGAACATGCCGCCGTAGTAGGAGCCGTAGTAGAGGATGCCCTTGTCGGTGACGGTGTCACCCAGGACGTCCGGGTCGAACGTCCAGAAGTAGGAGCACTCGCCGCCCCCCGGGTCCTTGCGGGGCTGGACGACCGGCTCGTCGCTCCACGTCCATGGACCGGTGGGGCTGTCGGCGACTGCCACGCCGATGGCTCCGTCACCGCGACAGGTGTCCGAGCCACCACCAGCGGCGGTCGTCTCGGTCACCGTGGTGAAGAGGTAGTACTGGTCCGTCGTGCTGGAGTAGACGACCTCCGGGGCCCAGAAGGCTGCGGTGGGGTCGATCCAGGCCGGGAGGTCGCCGCCGTCCAGCGGGAAGGCGTCTCCGACGTAGGTCCAGTTGACGAGGTCCGTGGAGACGTTCATCGGGATCCGGTGGAAGATCGGGTCGCCGTTGGCGTCGACGTCCTCGTCGTTGAGCGGGTCGGTGGTGCAGTACATGTACCAGACCTGCTCCCCGTCGATCGTCTCGCCGTCCTGGCCCTGAAGGATCATCGGGTCGGCGCAGCTGTCGACGGTGCCGTCACCCGGGACCACCGGGGCCAGGGGGTTCTCGTAGCTCGTCGTCACCGGCTTCGCCTTCGCCGGGGCGGCCTTGGTCGGGGCGGCTTTGGCGGCCGAGGCGGCCGGGGCCTTCGCCGGCGCGCCGGCGGCCGAAGAGGCCGTCGGCGCCACGACCAGCAGGCTGAGCGCCGCCACCATCGGAGCGAGCAGCGACCGAGGCCTGCGTCGCCCGCGTCTGCCTGCAGTGGTGTGTCCGGTCCTTCGTGCGCTTTCACTCATGGCCGTGTCCTTCGTGCGGGGAGTGGTGGTGATGAGGTGGTGCGGGTGGGTCGGATGACACCGAGACCTGTCGGCCGTCGACGTGGAGCGCCAGGCGGTGGGGCCGCCGACGATCGAGGGATGGGTCCCAGGCGTGGAGGATCAGGTGCCTGGACCCGTCCTCGTCCGTGAGCACGCTGCAGTGTCCAGGACCGATGAGGCCGGTGCCGGCGCTCGTGACGACCGGTCCCCGGTCGGGGTCCTCGTGCCAGGGACCAGTGGGGGCCGGCGCGCTGGCGAGGGCCACCCCGTAGCCGGGTGTCTGCCAGTTGCCGCCGGAGTACAGGAGCAGGCACCCTCCCTCGCCGTCGTCCATGACGGACGGCCCCTCGAGGGTGTGCCAGTCGTGGACGCCGCCGTAGATCTCGCGGTCCGCCTCGTAGCGCTGCCACTCCGCGCTGGCCCGCAGGACGATGGTCGGGTCGCCCTCGAGCCGGGTCATGTCGAGCAGCCGTTGCACGGCGAGGACGGTCCCCGGGCGGTCCCCCTCGACGAGGTCGGTGGCATAGAAGAGCCACCACGACCCGTCGGTGGCGCGGTACGGGGACGGGTCGATCGCGAACGGCACGTCCGGGGTCAGGACGAGTCCGAGGTCCTCGAACGGACCCGTCGCGCTCGGTGAGGTGGCCACTCGCAGCCGGTGCTCCTTGTCCCCGATCCCGCTGGAGTAGTACATCCAGTAGCAGCCGTCGGAGTACGCGACCTCCGGCGCCCAGTACTCCGTGCCGGGCGGCCTCTCGCCGACGACGAGGGCACCGCCCGCGTCCTCCCATGTCTCGAGGTCCTCGCTGACGAGCACCTGGAAGGCACGTCCCTCGGGAAGGGCGACCGGCGTCGTGCCGTACATGACGTAGCGCCCGTCCTCCGCCCGCAGCACGAACGGGTCGGCGCAGTAGCCGTCCCACAGCGGCAGGTGAGCACGCCCAGGCTCGGCCGTGGCGTCCGGGGTGGACGCCACGGTCGCGGCGGCGTTCTCGGCAGGGATGGCGCTCAGCCCTTCACGCCGCCGCGGGCGATGCCCTCGATGACGAAACGTTGGCTGATGAGGAACAGGATGAGCACCGGGATGCTCGCGATCGCTCCCCCGGCGAGGATCGTCGCGTAGTCGGTCGTGTAGGCGCTCTGCAGCGTCGACAGGCCGGGCTGGATCGTCAGCCGTTCAGGGCTGAACAGCACGTAGAGCGGCCACAGGAAGTCGTTCCAGTTGGCGAGGAACGTCAGCAGGGCGAGTGTTGCCAGGGCGGGGCGCGACAGCGGCACGATGATCGTGAGGAAGGTCTTGAAGCGACCGGCTCCGTCGAGCATCGCGGCCTCCTCGAGCTCGATCGGAAGGCCCATGAAGAACTGCCGCAGGAAGAACACCCCGAACGCCCCGGCTGCCCCCGGCACGATGACGGCCGTGAGGCTGTCGAGCCACCCCAGGTTGGACACGATGACGTAGTTGGGGATGAGCAGCGAGATGGGCGGCACGAACAGGGTCGCCAGGACCAGCCCGGTGAGGATCCTCTTTCCGGGGAAGGACAGCCGGGCGAGGGCGTACGCCGCCATCGTGGCCACGACGAGGACGAGCAAGGTCTGCCCCGTCGCAGCGAGCATCGAGTTGAGGAACCACGTGCCGACCGGGGTCTGGGGCGCATCGAGGATCTTCTGGTATCCCTCGGTGCTCACCTCGCCCGGGATGAAGTTGAGCTCGGCCTGTGACACCTCGGCCGTGGACTTGAGCGACGTGGTGGCCATCCACAGCATCGGTGCGAGGAAGAGGAGGGCAAGCAGGCCGACGAAGATGATTCGCCACGGTGATCGCGACCGGCCCTCGGCCTCGCTCGCCTCCGGCCGGTCCCGGTTCGGCCCGTCCGCTGTGTCGACGTCGGCGTCTGTGACGTGCGTGCTCATGCCTTCGACTCCTTGGGTGTGCGCTCCCGCATGAACGAGAGGCTGAGCACGCTGATGAGGAGGAGCGCGAGGGTGAGGATGGTGCTCATCGCCGAGGCAGCGCCCATGTTGAACTGGCGAAGCCCTTCCTCGCCGATCTGCATGATGACCGTGCGCGTCTCCTCGCCCGGTTGGCCCTGGGTGATGAGGTAGGACTGCCCGAAGACGTTGGCCGAAGCCAGGATCGTGATGGTGAGGACGAAGATCGTCACCGGCCGAAGCCCGGGCAGCGTGACGTGCCTGAACCGCTGCCATGCGCTGGCACCGTCGAGCTCGGCTGCCTCGTAGAGGTCGGGAGAGATCTCCTGCAGGCCGGCGAGGAAGATCACCATGTTGTAGCCGGCCGTCCACCAGATCGTCGGCACCACCAGCGCCAGCCACACCCACGGCGTCGCGGTGGTGAACGGAATCCTGTCGATGCCGATCTGGTCGAGGTAGTAGTTGAGGACACCGACATTGGGGTCGAGCAGGTAGCGCCAGAGCAACCCGATGACCGCGACGCCGAGGACGTAGGGCGCGAAGAAGATCGCCCGCACCGCGTTGCGGCCCCAGAACTTCTTGTTGAGGGCGACCGCGAGGGCCAACGGCAGCACCATGAGCAGGGGAACGCTGAGCAGCGTGAAGATGCCGGTCGCGCGCATCGAGTTCCAGAACGGTCCCGCCGTCGTCGACCCGCCCGTGAACAGGTCGGCGTAGTTCTTCAGGCCCACGAAGGGCTTCCCGGGCAGGAGGAAGTCCCACTGGTGGAGGCTGATCCACAGCCCGTAGAGGATCGGCCCGAGGACGAACATGACGAACAGGACGAGGTAGGGCCCGAGGAACAGCAGGGCCGTCCCGAGCCCCGCACGCATCACGGCCGGGTCTGCATTGGGGGCCTTCCCGTTGCCGCCCGCCTTCTCCACCGGAGGCGCTTGGGCGGCAACGGGCGCGAGTGCGCTCACGCTCAGGCCTTGTACTTGGACCGGTCGGCGGCGAGCAGCGAGTCGGCCTTCTTGGCGGCCTCGTCGAGGGCGGCCTTGGGCTCCTTCTTCCCGAGGATGACCTCGTTGACCGCGGTCTCGTAGGTCGGTGCGACGACGCCGCCGATGCCGGGCACGGACGGCGGGAACTGCACGTCCGGCAGCTGCTCCGCGAGGACCGACTGCACCTTGAGCGCCTTGAACTCGGCCGAGTCGCGCACGCTCGCGCGGGCCGGGACCTGTCCTGACTTCGCCCACTCGAGCGACTTCCCGGACACGTAGGAGATGAATGCCCTCGACGCGGCCAGCTTGTTGGGGTCCTTCGTGGCCTGGCTCGTCACGACGAAGTTGTGCGAGCTGGCCCAGACCGCCGGCTTGTCGCCGATGGTGGGGAACTTGGCGGCCTCCCAGTCCAGGCCCTTGACCTTGGCCCACTCGTTCATCATCCAGATGCCGTCGAAGGTCATGGCGTTGCGCTGCTGCCGGAAGGCGACCGCCTGCGCGTCGTTGGAGACGTTCTTGGGGCTGGACCCGCTCTGGATGAACTTGGTCATCCACTCGAGCGACTCGACCCCGGCGTCGGAGTTGAACGTCGCCTTCGCCCCCTCCTCGTCGAAGATGCTTCCGCCGAACTGGGCGATGAGCGAGGTGAAGATGAGGTGCGCCGGCCAGGTGGCGGTGACCCAGAACGGGTTCGCGACGCCACCCTTGCCCTTGAGCTCCGTGACGGCCGCCTCGAACCCGGCCCGGTCGGTCGGGATCTCGGTGATCCCGGCCTTGGTCATCAGTCCCTTGTTGACGTAGAACCCCAACGGGTGGATGTCGAGGGGGATGCCGTAGCGCTTGTCCTGGTACTCGCCGGCGTTCCAGACCACCGGGGCGAAGTCGTCCTCTTCGAGCTTCAGTCCCGTAGCGATCTCGTCGAGCGGGACGATGACCCGCCGCGCGGCGTTGGTGGCGAGCTGGTCGATGTGCATGCAGGCCACGTCGGGGCCTGCACCGGAGGCCACCGCAGTGGGGACCTTCGCGTAGAAGTCGGCCCACTGGAGCGTGTTCATCGCAACGGTGACGTTGGGGTTCTCCTTGTTGAACGCGTCGACCATCTGCTTCATGAAGGGCCCGTCGCCGCCGGTGAAGCCGTTCCAGAAGGCCAGTGCGACCTTGGGACCTTCGTACTTGTCGCCCTCGCCGAAGGAGCCGCTCGAGGGAGCCGCACCAGGGGGGGTGCTGGTCCCGCCCGAGCAGGCGGAGAGCGCGGCGCTCGCGCCGATGGCACCGAAGCCTCCGAGAAGCAGGCGACGGGAGAGGTCGGATGACGGGGAGTGAGACATGGGCGTTGGCTCCTAGATCGGCCGCGTCTTGCGTGCGCAGGGACGAAAGGCCGGCAGGGACAACGCCGACCCATGTTCCGTTCTATACCCACATGTGTGACCCGCACCACATTGGCCTCGGGTCTCTTTGGTGACGCTCCGATAACGCCTTGACCTGCATCGACGGGCGCGAGCCACAGGGCCGGACGTGGTTCGCCTACCGTGCGGAGGTGCCTGTGACGATCCGCGACCGCCGACCCGACGATCTGACTGTCCTCGTCGAGCTGCTCGGCGCGCAGCAACCTGCCACCTCCTACCCGCAGCGGTGGCCCCTGCCCTTCCCGCCCGAGGAGTTCATCGTCCGCCCCGGCGAGCTCGCCGCCTGGGTCGCCGTGGAGGACCAGACCGTCGTCGGCCACGTGTCGGTCACCGAGCTCACCAGGAGCCGGATGGCGGCCGAGTGGGAGAGCGCCACGGGCCGACCCGCCGACGGGCTCGGGGAGGTGTCCGTCCTCTTCGTCGCAGGCGGCCGCCACGGCTCCGGGATCGGCGGCCTCCTGCTCGACACGGCCCTCGCGGAGATCCGCCGGCGCGGGCTCACTCCCATGCTCGACGTCGTCGGTGACGAGACGACCGCCGGACTCTTCTACCGACGGCGCGGCTGGCGCACGGTCGGCACGGCCCGGCCACCCTGGCTGCCTGACCACCGACCCGACCTTGCCTTCATGCTTCTGAAGGATGAGAGGGTCAGGGCATGAGCGACGATGCCCTGACCGCGCTGGGGAAGCGCGCGCGTGACCTCGACTCCGACCATGCGTCCACCGATCGACGCGGTGCGTTCGTGCTGCCCGAGGGTGTCATCTATCTCGACGGCAACTCGCTGGGGGCGATGTCGGTGGCGGCGCGTGACGCGGCCACGGACGCCGTGACCCGTCAGTGGGGCCAACAGCTCATCCGCGCCTGGAACGACTCGGCCTGGTGGACCGCCCCTGAGCGCGTCGGTGACCGCATCGGCGAGCTCGTCGGCGCGCCCTCCGGAACGGTCGTCGTCGGTGACTCCACGACCGTCAGCCTCTTCAAGGCGCTCCACGCCGCTGCCCGAATGCGCCCCGACCGAACCGTCGTCCTCACCGACCCGGACTCCTTCCCGACGGACGTCCACGTCACCCGCGGAGTCTGCGACCAGCTCGGCCTCTCCCTCGAGCTGGTCCCGCCCGGCGACGCCGTGGCGCGACTCGAGGGCTCGAACGACGTTGCCCTCGCCTCCTACTCGCACGTCGACTACCGCACCGGCCAGCTCTGGGACCTCGCCGCGATCACGGATGCGGCGCATGCGACCGGGGCCCTCGCGTGCTGGGACCTCTGCCACTCGGCTGGGGTCGTGGAGGTCGGACTGACCGCAGGGGGTGCGGACTTCGCGGTGGGCTGCGGCTACAAGTACCTCAGCGGCGGACCCGGGGCACCGGCCTTCCTCTTCGTGGCACCGCAGCACCTGCGCGACTTCACCAACCCCATCCTCGGGTGGAACGGGCACGCGACCCCCTTCGCGATGACGCCGGACCACGTCCCCGCCGACGGCATCACCCGGGCCCGCGTAGGCACTCCCCCAGTGCTCGGGATCGCCGCGCTGGAAGGTGCGCTCACGGCATACGACGGCCTGGATGTCGTCGACGTGAGGCGACGCTCACTCTCGCTCACCGGGTTCTTCATCGAGTGCCTCGACGCCCTCGGCGTCGACCTTCCTGTGGTCACGCCACGAGACGAGGCGCGCGGCTCACAGGTGAGCCTGCGGCACCCCGACGCGTATGCCGTGGTGCAGGCGCTCATCGCGCGCGGAGTCATCGGTGACTTCCGTGAGACCGACATCGTCCGGCTCGGTTTCGCACCGCTCTACCTGTCGCACGAGGACGCTCTCGCGGCAGCCGTGCACCTGCGGGACGTCGTCGTCGGGCGCGAGTTCGAGCAGGAGCGGTTCCGGCAGCGCGCAACCGTGACCTGACAGGGAGACAATGGTGATGATGGGACGCAACGCACCGACCGACGACCAGGGCGACGTCGACCTCGAGGCTCGCTGATGGGCCGGGTCACCTCACGCCACAAGGTCGTCCGCATCGACCTCGACGGGGAGGTCTCGCGGACGATCGACACGATCGCCGGTGAGGAGCCGCTGGAGATCCGCGTGAACGGCGAGACCTTCACCGTGACGATGCGGACGCCGGGCGCCGACGTGGACCTGGCCCACGGGCTGCTGCGCGCCGAGGGTGTCATCGCCCGTCGCGACGACGTAATGTCGGCGCGTTTCTGCTCCGACCTCGACACCCTCAACGTGCTCAACCTGACGGTGCCGGGTCGTGACGCGCGGACCGCCGTGACCTCGACCCGCAACCTCGCGTCGCTGGGCGGGTGTGGTCTCTGTGGCACGACCGCTGTCGACGCCATCGAGGCCGTCGTCGAGCAGAGACCGCCCGAGGTGCTGTGGGAGGCTGCACAGATCGCTGACGCCTTGGGTGAGCTGCGCTCTCGCCAGGCGGTGTTCGACAAGACCGGTGGTGTGCACGGCGCAGGTCTTGTCCCGGCGGGGAGCAGCGAGGTCGCCATCGTCCGCGAGGACATCGGGCGCCACAACGCCGTCGACAAGGTGCTGGGCTCAGCGCTCGTCACGGGCGTCGAGACCGCCGGTGGGCTGCTCGTGGTGTCGAGCCGGGCCAGCTTCGAGATCGTGCAGAAGGCCGCGGTCTCGGGCATCTCGGTGCTGGCCTGCGTCTCGGCGCCGTCATCGCTGGCGATCGAGGCAGCCGACCGGCTCGGGGTCACCCTCGTGGCCTTCGCGCGGGGACGCCGGATGAACGTCTACACCCACCCGCACCGCATTCCCCACTGACCGGCGGTCAAGACGACCTGCACCCAGTCACGCCTATGAGGAGTGCGCCGCTCCCTGAAGCTCGAGCGAGGCAGAAGCTGGCGACCACGCCCCTACGGGAGCATCGCTCACCAAGGTGTGGCTCGCTCGGCCAGCCAGGGATCAGGCTGCGACGACAGTGGCGCCGGACTGGTGGAGCAGCCAGAGGAACTCGTCGGCGTAGCGCCGCTCACGCAGGTCCTTGAAGTCGTTGCGGGAGATGAGGTTGATGTGCTCGTGACTGACCGTGAGGTTGAGCCGGCCCGTCTGCTCGGTCTCGACCCACACCTCGCCCTGCGACAGCATGCTGTTCTTGCCCGCGCGCACCCGGGTCGTGGGCACGAGCCACGTCGGCGTCGCCGCGTCGCCCGCGTGGAACCCGAGCCAGCCGTTCTCGATGCGGATGGTGCCACCGTCGCCACCGAGCTCGAGCCGTCCGCTCGGCGTCACCCGGGCGTTCCACTGCCCGACCGGGCAAGCCGGTGGACGCGCCGGGTCATGACCGGCCGCAGAGACGGCCTGGGCGGTGGAGACCGGCACCCGGGGCCTGCGAGTGCGGTGCCAGAGGAGCACCAGGGCACCGGCGAAGAGCAGCGGGATCGCAGAGATGAACGCGCTGAACAGCCCGAAGATGCTGTCGCCTCCGAACCCGAACACGGCTCCCCACCCTCAGCGGTCCGGCCGGGTCACCAGCCCCGCTCGGAGAGGCGGTGTGGCTCGGGGATCTCGTCGACGTTGAGCCCGACCATGGCGTCGCCGAGTCCGCGGGAGACCTTGGCGATCACGTCGGGGTCGTCGAAGAAGGTCGTGGCCTTGACGATCGCCTCGGCGCGCTGGGCCGGGTTGCCGGACTTGAAGATGCCGGAGCCGACGAAGACGCCCTCGGCGCCGAGCTGCATCATCATCGCCGCGTCCGCGGGGGTGGCGATGCCGCCCGCGGTGAAGAGCACCACCGGCAGCTTGCCCGCCTCGGCGACCTCCTTGACGAGCTCGTAGGGAGCCTGCAGCTCCTTGGCCGCGACGAAGAGCTCGTCCTCGGGCAGGTTCTGGAGCTTGCGGATCTGCTGGCGGATCTGACGCATGTGGGTCGTGGCGTTGGAGACGTCTCCGGTGCCGGCCTCCCCCTTGGACCTGATCATGGCCGCGCCCTCGGTGATGCGGCGCAGGGCCTCACCGAGGTTGGTCGCTCCACAGACGAAGGGCACCGTGAAGTTCCACTTGTCGATGTGGTTGGCGTAGTCGGCCGGGGTCAGGACCTCGGACTCGTCGATGTAGTCCACACCGAGGGACTGCAGGACCTGGGCCTCGACGAAGTGGCCGATGCGCGCCTTGGCCATGACCGGGATCGACACCTCGGCGATGATGCCGTCGATCATGTCGGGGTCGGACATGCGCGAAACGCCACCCTGTGCCCTGATGTCGGCGGGAACCCGCTCGAGGGCCATGACGGCGACAGCGCCCGCGTCCTCGGCGATCTTGGCCTGCTCGGCGTTGACGACGTCCATGATGACGCCGCCCTTGAGCATCTCGGCCATGCCGCGCTTCACCCGGGTCGTGCCGGTGCCGCTGGTGGTGCTGGTGGCGGTGGTGGTCGGGGAGTCTGCGGCGGGGGTGTTCTCACTCATGCGCGCAAGTCTAGGGCCGCCTCAGTCCACGACTGCGGGCGGAAGGTCATCGTCGAAGTCGACGGGCACCGGGAGGGCCGCGTGCCCGGCCAGTCGGAAGAGCCGCACGACCTTCTTGGCCCGCACCCGTCGCACCTCGCGCACCGCGTCGTTGTGGAACCGGCGGGCGAGCTGGACCCTCAGGGCGCTCGCCTCCACCCGGCTCAGCCCGTCGGCCCCGGGACTGCCCGGTTGGTCGCGCAGGGCCTGGACGGTCTCGGGCTGGAGTACCGCGCGCAGTGTCGCGGTGAGGTCGGCCTCGGTGCTCTCGCGCCCGGCGAACGTCTGGCCGTCGAGAAGGTCGTGGCTGAGCGGGTGGTGCGTGTGGCGCTCGAGCGCCTCGCTCGCGGCGTCGGCGAGAAGCAACGAGGTTGCCGGATCCACACTTCCGCTGGTGGCGAGCTCGAGGGTGGCCTCGGCCCGGCGCACGAGCTGGGCGTCCAGCGCTGACACCGCACCCTCGACCTTGGCGTGCAGCCGGTCCAGGCGCGACGCGGAGTAGGAGAGGTACCAGGCTGCCCCGAGCAGAACCAGGGCGAGGATCGTCGCGACCTGCAGGACATCGATCACGCTTCACCTCTCACTGGCCAGCGCAGGCGACCCAGCAGACCTGCGCGCGGGCCGGCCTCGACCGGGGAGTGGTCGGCGCCCTCGATGACAGTCTCGTACACCGCCATGACCCGCTCGGCGACGACCGTCCAGTCGAACGAGCGGGCCCGCCTGAGCCCGACCTCGCGCAGTCGCTGACGCTCCTCGGGCGAGCCGATGAGGTCGATGGCCGCAGCAGCGAGTGCGGCGCTGTCGCCGTTGGGGAAGGTGCGCCCGGCGGGGTCGGCACCGAGGACCGCGGTGAAGGCCTGGAGGTCGCTGGCGAGGACAGGGGCGCCCGAGGCCATCGCCTCGACGAGGACGATGCCGAAGCTCTCGCCACCCGTGTGGGGTGCGACGTAGAGATCCGCCGACCTGAGGAGCGCGACCTTGTCCTCCTCGGAGACGGATCCGAGGAACTCGGTGGCGGCCCTGACGCTCGGGTCGAGGCGCTCGGAGATCTCGTCGACCTCTCCCGGACCGGCGACGACGAGCCGGGCGCCGGGCAGTGCGTCGAGGATCGCCGGCATCGCCGCCACGACGACGGCGAGGCCCTTGCGGGGCTCGTCGATGCGACCGAGGAACGCGAGGGTGGGTCGCTCCGGCGTGCCGGTCCAGCGGGTCACTGCACCGTCCGGCGCGAAGCGCTTCGTGTCGACGCCGTTGGGGATGATGTAGGCGTCGCCACCGAGGTGGCGACGCACCGTCCCGCGGGCCTCCTCGGAGACGGCGATCCGCGCGCGGATCTTCTCGGTGGAGGGGCGGAGCAACGGGTTCGCCGCGTGCATGGCACGCGAGCGGAGGTTGGACGTGTGGAACGTCGCGACGACCGGCTCGGACGAGGCCCAGAGGGCCATGAGCGACGCGCTGGGCGTCACTGGCTCATGGAGGTGGAGGACGTCGAACTCGCCGTCCTCGAGCCACCTGCTCACGCGCGACGAGGTCACCGGGCCGAATGTCAGGCGTGCGACGGATCCGTTGTAGCGCACCGGAACTGCGCGACCGCACGACGTCACGTATGCCGGCAGCGACGTCGCGTCGTCATCGACCGGTGCGAGGACGGAGACGTCGTGGCCCTGCGCGATGAAGTACTCGGCCAGGTCCCGGACGTGGAACTGCACACCCCCGGGGACGTCGTAGGCATAGGGACAGACGAGCCCGATCCTCATGACGCCCCGGCACGGGCGAGGCGCTCACGGTCGAGGTCCTTGGTGAAGACGGGCTGGAGCATGTGCCAGTCGGCGGTGTGCTCGCGCACGGTCGCTCCGAGGGCGTCGGCGCACGCCTGCGTCATCTCGGCCACCTTGGCACGGGTCGTCCCCGACTCGGGCACGGGCACCGGCTCGTGGAAGGTGATGACGATCCCCCACCCCGCGTCGCGGCGCTCGTGACGGATCGAGACGGGGAACAGTGGCCGTCGTGTCGTCAGGGCGAGTGCGGCAGGGCCAGCCGCCATCCGCGCCGGCACGCCGCAGAAGTCGACCTCGACACCGTCGCGGGAGAGGTCGCGGTCGGCGAGCAGGGGGATGAGTCCGCGCCGCCCCGTGGCCTCGCGCAGCAGCGGGAACGGTGGTGGACCGCCGGTGAGCGGGTGGATGGTCATGCCGAGACCCGTGCGGAACTCGAGGAACTCCTCGAAGACCTCCTCGGGCTCAAGTCGCTCCGCCACCGTCGTCACCGGCCCGAGGTGCACCGCTCCCCAGGCTCCGGCCAGGTCCCAGTTGCCGAGGTGCCCGAGGAAGCAGACGAGAGAACCGTCGGCCGCGAGGACCTCGCGCACCGGTCCGTCGCCCTCGACCCGCACACGGGCGGCCAGCTCGTCCGGCGAGAGGACGGGGAGTCGGAACGCCTCGCAGTAGTAGCGCAGGTAGGCCCGCATCCCGTCGCGCACCAGCGCGTCGAGGGCGGCGTCATCGAGCTCGGGCCGGACGGTCGCATAGTTCGCCCGCATCCGCGCACCGCCACCGCGGGCGACGGTGAGATCCGCGATCCGGTCGAAGACCGCGTAGGCCGTGCGCTCCGGCATACGCCGGATGACGGACCATCCCACGCGGAAGCCGGCCACCGTCGCGACGTCGGTGGCTCGAGCGAGAACCGCTGAGGGGAACGGGCTCACGCGACGTCGAGGGCCTGTCGCCGCACCTCGAGCATGCGCTGCACCACGGTGACGAGGCTGGCGAGGGCAAGGAGGGCCAGCACGACGGCCAGGAAGATCTCGGGGACGAACCAGCCCACGAAGCCCGTCGTCACGAGGACGGCGACGAGGCGCTCGGCCCGCTCTGCGATCCCCACGTTGGCCGTCATGCCCAAGCCCTCGGCGCGTGCCTTGGCGTAGGAGACGACCATGCCGAGGATGAGGCAGCCAAGGGCGAGTGCGGCCATGATCCCGGGACGGACCTGGAGGATGCTGTCGGGGCGGAGGTTCTGGCCTCCGGCGTAGAACAGGACGAGACCGCTGAAGACCGAGGCGTCCGCGACGCGGTCGAGCGTCGAGTCGAGGTAGGCGCCCCACAGGCTCGAGCGCCCCGAGCGCCGCGCCATGATGCCGTCGACCGTGTCCGAGAAGACGAAGGCCGTGATCACGAGGGTCCCGACGAGGAACTCACCGCGCGGATAGAAGACCAGGGCACCGAGGCTCACGCCGAGGGTTCCGACGATCGTCACGACGTCAGGGCTCACCCCGAGGCGCAGCAGGAGGGAGGCCAACGGGGTCAGGAGCTTGGTGAAGAGGGGTCGCGCGTACTTGTTGAGCATGGTGCGGCCAGCCTAGTGGGCCGGGCTCACTCCCCCGGCCAGGCCAGCGCGAGGCGGCGGCGCGCGTCCTCGAGGAGGACCGGCAGGGCCTTGGTCTGGCCCACGACCGGGAGGAAGTTCATGTCGCCACCCCACCGCGGCACGACGTGCTGGTGGAGGTGGGCCGCGACACCGGCCCCGGCGACCGCGCCCTGGTTCATCCCGATGTTGAAGCCCTGCGGTCCCGACGACTCCTGCAGTGCCACGATCGCCTGCTTGGTGAGAGCCGTGAACTCGGCCGTCTCCTCGTCGGTGAGGTCGACGTAGAGGGACACGTGACGATAGGGACAGACGAGCACGTGACCCGGGTTGTAGGGGAAGAGGTTCATCACGACGTAGCAGTGCACTCCGCGGTGCACGACGAGCCCGTCCTCGTCGTCCCGCCCCGGGGCGGCGCAGAACGGGCAGCCGTCACCGGCATCCTTGGACGGGCGCTCCCCCGTGACGTAGGCCAGCCGGTGAGGGGTCCACAGCCGGTCGAAACCGTCCGGCACCCCCGCGAAGTCCTCGGCGGCAGTCGTCGGAACATCACTCATGGCCACGATCCTAGACACGCGCGCCCCCGTGGTCGGAGGGCCGGGGCGTGCGCCCCTGCACGACGCCCCGGTCCCTCCAAGCATTGAGACGTCGTGGGTGGCCTGAAGGTTGCTCGGCGGACGAGAAAAGGGTGGGTCTTGTGGACTTGTGCCTCGAACCGCAGCGCGAGCTGTGAGGATCTGCCTCGTCGGAAGGGGGCAACGACCCGAGCCACGCGTGTGAGGTGCGCCGACGGCATACCGCACTGCCGGTATGCCGTCCGCACCACCGACGCTGTCCGCTCACCGCGTGCTGGCGCGCCACTCCATGAGCTCCGGTGCAGCGGTGGTGAACCCGGCCCGCTCGTAGAGACCGCGGGCCCGTGGGGCAGCGTTGAGCTGTATCCGGTCGACGTCGTTCTCCCCCGCCCACAGCTGGAGGGTCGAGAGGAGCCGGGTGCCCAGACCGGCGCCGCGGGCGTCCTGCGTCACGAACAGCAGCGACACGTGGAGCCACCTCGTCCGAGGCCGTCGTGAGCTGGGGAGCTTGGTGACGACCGCGGCGGTGACCAGGCCCAGCGGGCGGCCATCCGCGGCCTCGGCGACGAAGGTCACCCGGTCGCGGTCGGCCAGCCACGCGTCGGCGTAGTCGTCGAGGAACCCCGGCACGATGCTCGCACCGCACTCCCGGTCGTCCTGCATGGTCAGCGCTGCGACGGCGAACGCGTCACGGGGCTCGGCCAGCCGGACGACCGGTTCCATGTCTCTCGCGCCCCCGTCAGACCTGGGCGCGGGTCTCGATGGCGCCCAGGACCTCTGCGATCGCGTCCTCGATCGGCACACCGTTCTTCTGGGACCCGTCGCGGTAGCGGAAGGACACCGCGTTGTTGCTGCGGTCGTCCTCGCCCGCGATGAGGGCGAACGGGACCTTGGCCTTGCTTGCGTTGCGGATCTTCTTGGGGAAGCGGTCGTCGCTGTCGTCGAGCTCGACCCGGATGCCCTTGGCCTTCATCTGCGACAGGACGCCCCAGAGGTAGTCGTTGTACTCGTCCGCGACCGGCAGCCCCAGCACCTGGACCGGGCTGAGCCACACCGGGAACGCACCAGCGTAGTGCTCGACGAGGACGCCGATGAAGCGCTCGATGGAGCCGAACTTGGCCGAGTGGATCATCACCGGCTGCTGTCGGGTGCCGTCGGCGGCCTGGTACTCGAGGCCGAAGCGCTCGGGTTGGTTGAAGTCGTACTGGATCGTCGACATCTGCCAGGTGCGGCCGATGGCGTCGCGGGCCTGCACCGAGATCTTCGGACCGTAGAACGCGGCGCCGCCCGGGTCGGGGACGAGGTCGACGCCGTACTTGCCCGCAGTCTCCTCGAGGACGCGCGTCGCGGTCTCCCACTGCTCGGCGGACCCGATGAACTTCTCCTTCTTCTCCTCCGAGTCGTCGCGGGTCGACAGCTCGAAGTAGTAGTCATCGAGGCCGAAGTCCTTGAGCAGACCGGTGACGAAGTCGAGGAGGTGCTCGACCTCTGCCGGTGCCTGCCCTGCGGTGACGTAGGAGTGCGAGTCGTCCTGGGTCATGGCCCGCACCCGGGTGAGACCGTGGACGACCCCGGACTTCTCGTAGCGGTAGACGGAGCCGAACTCGAAGAAGCGCAGGGGCAGCTCGCGGTAGGAGCGACCGCGCGACCGGAAGATGAGGTTGTGCATGGGGCAGTTCATCGCCTTGAGGCGGTACTCCGCGTGCTCGAACTCCATCGGCGGGAACATCGTGTCGGCGTAGTAGGGCAGGTGTCCCGAGGTGTGGAACAGCCCGTCCTTGCTGATGTGCGGGGTGCCGACGTAGTCGAAGCCCTCCTCGATGTGGCGACGACGGACGTAGTCCTCCATCTCACGCTTGATGACCCCGCCCTTGGGGTGGAAGACCGCCATCCCCGAGCCGATCTCGTCGGGGAACGAGTAGAGGTCGAGCTCGGCGCCGAGCTTGCGGTGGTCGCGCTTCTCGGCCTCGGCGAGACGGTCGAGATAGGCCTTGAGCTCGTCCTTGGTCGGCCACGCGGTGCCGTAGACGCGCTGCAGCTGGGGGTTCTTCTCGGAGCCCCGCCAGTAGGCGGCGGCGCTGCGCATCACCTTGAAGGCGTTGCCGAGGACCTTGGTGGTCGGCACGTGCGGACCGCGGCAGAGGTCGCCCCACGCCTTGGTGCCGTCGCGACGGACGTTGTCATAGATGGTGAGCTGCGCGCCGCCGACTTCGACGTCCGCGCCCTCCGCCGCCTCTGAGGCCGCGCCGCCCTTGAGCCCGATGAGCTCGCACTTGTAGGGCTCGTCCTTGAGCTCGACCAGGGCGTCCTCGTCGCTGATCTCGCGCCGCACGAAGGTCTGGCCCTCGTTGACGATCTTCTGCATGGCCTTCTCGAGGGCCTTGAGGTCGTCGGGCTGGAACGGCTCGGCCACGTCGAAGTCGTAGTAGAAGCCGTCGCGGACCGGAGGGCCGATGCCGAGCCTGGCGTCTGGCTTCAGCTGCTGCACGGCCTGAGCGAGGACGTGGGCGGCGCTGTGCCGCAGGACATCGAGCCCGTCCTGCTCCTGCGCCGTCACCGGCTCGACGACGTCACCGTCGGCGACGACATGGGCGAGGTCGCGCAGCTCACCGTTGACGCGGGCGACCAGCACGTCGCGCCGGCCTTCGAAGAGGTCAGCCGCCGTCGTCTCCAGCTCCACCGATCGCTCGTCTCCGGCGACATGAACGGTGATCTGTGAGGACACAGCGACTCTCCTGGGGTGACACGAAACGCGGGTATGCCGCGTGCGGACGTCCCGACGCGGCATACCGATGTTATCCGGCTGGTTTCCCACGTCGCGCGCGCCTTTCGCGGGTGGCGAGCGGCTCAGTCGGTGGGTGGGATGACGGCGCCTCCGGCCACGCTGCGCAGGTCCGCGACGAGGCGGGTGCAGTCATGGAGCAGGGCGCCGTGCTCGGGCCAGGCGCGGGGGTCCTCCAGGGGCGTCTCGTGCAGCAGCGTGGTGAGCTCGTCGAGCCGGCGCTCGACGCCGTCCAGGCGTGACCCCACGGACTCGAGCGCCCCGTCCACGCCGAAGTCGTCGAACGCGGCCGCCACCTCACTGAGGACCGAGGCGATCCCGTCGAGGAAGTCCTGGCTCGGCGCGGCACGGGCGGGATGGTCGAGGTTGTCGCCCAGGGTCCGGACCAGCCCGCTCACGTGCCAGGTCGCGCGGCGCAGCCCGTCCACCGTCTCGCGGTAGCCGTCCCAGGCCGGCTCGAGCTTGTGGAGCTCGTCACGCGGGTTGAACCGCTGGCTCTCACGGCCGAGCTCGATGAGGTCGAGGACTCCGGGCGCCTTCTCATGGAGGGAGTCGGCGGCGGCCCGCCAGGCATCGACCGAGTCCTTGCCCCACTCCCCTCGCAGCCCATCGGCCACCTCGTCGAGAAGGGCTCGCACGCGTCGGCTGTAGTCGAGAACCCTCTCGCGGGGTGCCTGGACGTGCAGCGGTGCGAAGACCAGCACGTTGACGGCCACGCCGATCATGCCGCCGACGAGCGTCTCCAGCATGGTGATGCCGGTGAACTCCTCGTCCGTGCCGCCTGCCGTGAGCAACGACAGCAGGGCCATGGAGGGCACCTGGATCCCCGAGTCCCCGAGTCGGTGCCAGCGACCGAGGACGAGGGCGCCGAGGATGACGATGCCCATGCTCCACCAGTGCAGACCGAGCGTCGTGCCGACCAACCACGCGAGGGCCATGCCGAGCCCGACGGCGAGGATGCGGCGCACGCTCTGGCCGAGCGAGCGCGCGACGGTCCGGTCGACGACGAGGAGCGCGGCCAGAGGGGCATAGAACGGGGTGGCGCTGCCCATGACCCGATCAGCGACGAACCAGGCGATGACCGTGGCCATGGTGGCCTTGACGACCATGAGGAGGTCGTCGCGGGAGAGAGTGGGCATGTTCGCGACCCTAGGCCGCGACCCGGCATAGCGGGAATCTCGGAGGCGCGAGCGACGCCCGACGTCCTACCGTCGGGGCATGGACCTCCACATCGCCAGCCTCGCCGAGCGGCCGGACCTCGTTCACCTCCTCCGGGAGTTCGACGACCCGTGGCCGGAGTTCATGAAGTACGACGCGATCGCCGACCTGTACTACCCCCGGGCATCGACGACCTTCGCTGCCTGGACGCTGCTCGCGTGGGACGCCGCTGACCCGAGCCGCCTCGTGGCGAAGTCACACTCGATCCCCTTCGCGATGGGCGCGGACATCGGGCGCCCGACGTTGCCCGAGGACGGGTGGGACGGCGTGATCGTGTGGGCGTGGCTGGACGAGCTCGCCGGGCGCGAGCCCACCCATGTGTCAGCCCTCGAGGTGGCGATCCGATCCGACCTGCAGGGCACCGGTCTGGCGTCGGTGATGCTGGAGGCCAAGCGGCAGAACGCTGCCCGGCTGGGGTTCCACGACCTCGTTGCGCCCGTTCGCCCCAACGCCAAGCACCTGGAGCCCGGGACCCCGATGAGTGACTACGCGCTGCGGACCCGCGAGGACGGCCTGCCGGTCGACCCGTGGCTGCGACTGCATGCGCGCGTCGGTGGCGAGATCGTGGGCGTGTGCCCGAGGGCGATGACGATCTCCGGGACCCTGGCCGAGTGGCGGGCGCGGACCGGGTTGCCCTTCGACGCCAGCGGCGACGTCCAGGTGCCGTTCGCGCTCAGCCCGGTCCATGTGAGCGTCGAGCACGACCACGCGGTCTACGTCGAGGCGGGAGTCTGGGTCCACCACCGCATCTGAGCTGCCTCAGGAAGCCGTCTCGAGGGAGAGGACGAGGTGCTCGGTCTCGGGTCTGCGCGTGGAGCGCAGCCCCGCCACGACGAGCGCCTGGCTGCGGTCGACGACGAGGTCGACCCTGCTCGGCAGGAGCACCGGCTTCCTGAACCACACGTGGGACGTGCTCGGCCCATTGGCGACACGTCCGAACGATCCCAGGGTTCTGGCGGAGGTCCACATGCCGTGGGCGATGGCCCTCGGGAAGCCCATCGCCCTGGCAGTGAGTCGGTGCAGGTGGATGGGGTTGACGTCCCCGGAGACCGCGGCGTACTGACGGCCGAGGTCACCCGGGAGGGACCACTGCGCGGCAGCACTGCCCAGGGGGATGCCCGGAGCCTCGGCACCACGTTCGGCATCGGGGTTGCCCTTGCCGCGCGCGAGATAGGTCGAGCGACCGCTCCACACCGACTCGCCCTCGACGCTCACCTCGGTGACGAGGTCGACCTGGCGACCCTTGGGGTGCTCACGCAGGTCCTCGGCGTGCACGGCGATGTCGAGGACGTCGTCAGCCGTCAACGTCCTGCGCACGGTGATGGTGTTCTCGACGTGCACCAGTCCGACCAGTGGCAGCGGGAACGCCTTGCGCGCCATGAGCTCGGCCTGCAGCGGGAACCCGAGGATGTGCGGGTAGGTGTGCGGCAGAACGTCATCGACACCGAACCCGCAGAGCCGCTGGTAGTCCATGAGGTGGTCACGGGCGACCGAGTGCCCGCTGAGGACGAGCTCGCTGGCGGGCAGCGACCGGCCGGACTTCTTGCCCGCGACGGCGGCACGCACGAAGACCCTGGCCAGGGACGGCGCGGTGCTGAACAGCTCCTGCTGGGCCATCAGGCGCCCAGGATCATCTGGCCGCAGACGCGCACGACGTTGCCCGTGACGGCACGGTTGGCGTCCCAGGCGAAGTAGCCGATGGTCTCGGCGACGTCGATGGGCAGCCCACCCTGCTGCAACGAGTTCGTCAGCCTGCCGATCTCCCGGGTGGCGAGCGGGATCTTGGCGGTCATCTCGGTCTCGATGAAGCCGGGCGCCACGGCGTTGACGGTGATGCCCTTGTCGAGGATCGCCTGGTCGGCGGCGAGCGACTGGGTCATCCCGATGACGCCGGCCTTGGACGCGGCGTAGTTGGTCTGTCCGCGGTTGCCGGCGATGCCGGCGATGGAGGAGACGTTGACGATGTGTCCGCCGTGGTTGATCGCCGGGATGAGCGCCTCGTTCATCCGAAGGATCGACAGGAGGTTGACCTGGAGGACGGAGTCCCACCGGTCGGCCTCGGTGTTGGCGAGCAGCTTGTCGCGGGTGATGCCGGCGTTGTGCACGACGATGTCGAAACCGCCGTGACGAGCCTGGGCGTGCTCGACGATCTTGGCGCCGGCATCGTCGGCCGTGACGTCGACCTGGAGGGCGGAGCCCCCGAGCCGGTTGGCGACCTCGGCGAGCGGGCCGCCAGCGGCGGGGACGTCGACGGCGACGATCGTCGCGCCGTCACGCGCGAGGGTCTCGGCGATCGCCGCCCCGATGCCGCGTGCGGCGCCCGTGACGACGGCGACCTTGCCGGCGAGCGGCCGGTCCCAGTCAGAAGGAGCCACGATGTCGGCGACGGGAGCCTCCACCCGGAAGACCTGGGCCGACACATAGGCGGAGCGACCCGAGAGCAGGAACCGCACCGTCGCGTCGATGCCGGCATCCGCCCCCTCGGCCACGAGGACCGTGTTGGCGGTACCGCCGCCACGCATCTCCTTGCCGATGGAGCGCACGATGCCCTCGACCGCGCGGCGGGCCGCAGCCTGCGCGACCGACGTGGCCGACTCGGGCGGACGGCCGAAGACGATGATGCGACCGGAGGGAGCCAACGTCTTGAGCGCCGGACCGACGACACCACGAAGGGTCTCGAGGTCGGCAGGGGTCTCGACCGTGGTGAGGTCGAGCACGACGCCGGCGACCGACGTCGACGGTCGCGACGCGACGGTGACACCTGCCTCGGCGAGGAGGTGCCGGACGCGCTCGGCCACCGGGGCGTCCCCGTGACCGGCCACGAGCACCTCACCGGGGACGAGCGAGCCGCCCACCTTGTGGCGACGCAGCCGGCTCGGCCGGGGCAGCCCCAAGGTGGTGGCCAGCTGCTTGCCGACCCCCCCGCTGACGAACTGTCCGTAGTTGAACGCCATGAGTCAGGCTCCTTCGAGGATCGCGACGACGCCCTGCCCACCGGCAGCGCAGATGGAGATGAGACCGCGGCTGCCCGGCCCCTGCTCGCGCAGCATCTTGGCGAGTGAGGCCACGATGCGGCCGCCGGTCGCGGCGAACGGGTGACCCGCGGCGAGCGAGGAACCGTTGACGTTGAGCTTGCTGCGGTCGATCGAGCCGAGCGGCTTCTCGAGGCCGAGCCGCTGGGTGCAGAACTCCTCGTCCTCCCACGCCTTGAGCGTCGAGAGCACGGTCGACGCGAAGGCCTCGTGGATCTCGTAGTAGTCGAAGTCCTGGAGCGTCAGTCCGTGACGTGCGAGAAGTCGCGGCACGGCATACGCGGGAGCCATGAGCAGGCCCTCGTCGCCGTGGACGTAGTCGACCGCGGCGACCTCGCCGTCGACGAACCAGGCCTGGATCGGCAGGTTGTGCTCGTCCGCCCACTCCTCGCTGCCGAGGAGGACGGCGGACGCGCCGTCGGTGAGGGGCGTCGAGTTGCCCGCCGTCATCGTGGCGCCCTCACCCTTGCCGAAGACCGGCTTGAGCCTGGCGAGCTTCTCGACGGTCGAGTCGGCACGCAGGTTCTGGTCCTTGGCGAGGCCGAGGTACGACGTCATGAGGTCGTCGAAGAAACCACGGTCGTATGCCGCCGCGAGATTCTGGTGGCTGGCTGCCGCGAGCTCGTCCTGGGCCTCGCGGGTGATGCCCCACTTCTTGGCCGTGATGGCCATGTGCTCGCCCATCGACAGGCCGGTGCGCGGCTCCGTGTTGGCCGGGGTCTCGATGCCGATGTCGCCGGGCCGGATCCGCAGAGCGCTCTTGGCCATGTCGACCGTGGACTTGGCGCGGTTGATCCTGAGCAGCTTGCGGCGCAGCTTCTCGGTGACCATGATCGGCGCGTCGGAGGCGGTGTCGACGCCGCCCGCGATGCCGGACTCGATCTGGCCCAGCTTGATCTTGTTGGAGACGAGGATGGCGTTCTCGAGGCCGGTGCCGCAGGCCTGCTGGACGTCGTAGGCCGTGGTCTCGGGCGCGAGGCTCGAGCCCAGGACGGCCTCACGGGTCAGGTTGAAGTCGCGGCTGTGCTTGATGACAGCACCTCCGACGACCTCTCCGAGGCGCTCCCCCCCGAGGCCGTGACGGGCCACGAGGCCCTCGAGGGCGGCCGTGAACATGTCCTGGTTCGACGCGTTCGCATAGGGCCCGAACTGACGGGCGAAGGGAATGCGGTTGCCGCCGAGGATGGCGGCGCGGCGGGGACTGGCTGGTGTCACCGGGGGCTCCTGAGGTCTGTCGAGAGGGTGGACGACCGGGTCACGTGGGACGCGACACATATCCGATACTGACGGTAGCAGGTACCTCGCTTCACCTGCTACGGTCCGACCTGTGAGCAGCACCACGGACCCCCTGCGCGACTCCGCCGACACCCGCGACGCGGACTCGGCGGAGGTCGTCGACGGTCGCAGCAGCCGCTGGGACCGCCATCGCGCGCAGCGGCGGCAGGAGCTCGTCGAGGCGACGCTGCGTGCCATCCGCGCCCAGGGCGCCGGCGTCGGCATGGACGACATCGCGAGCAGTGCCGGAACCTCCAAGACCGTCTTCTACCGTCACTTCACCGACCGCGCTGGGCTCTACTCGGCCGTCGCGGAGCGCGTGAACCGGATCATCCTGCGCGACATCACGAGGGCGGTCGGCGACCTCAGCGTGTTCACGAGTCACGCCTCACGGCGGTCGGCCGAGCCCCGCGCCCTCCTGGGTGCGGCGGTCGACGCCTACCTGTCGCTCGTCGAGACCGACCCGGAGGTCTATCGCTTCATCGTGGCCGCACCGCTCGTGCCTCCGTCGGAGCGCACCGAGACGATCGACCTCGCCTCGACGGTGAGCCGCGCCATGGGGGTGCAGATCGGCTCGCTCATCGCTGCCTCGCTCACCGGTGCGGGGCGGGGCACCGAACCCGCCGCCACGTGGGGGCACGCCGTGGTCGGCATGGTCCGTGCTGCGGGTGACGAGTGGCTGCGTTCTGGGGCGGCCGCGTCGGGAACCTCGCGTGAGACGCTCAACGAACACCTCACCGAGCTCATCTGGGGCGGCCTGTCGTCGGCCTGGCCGATCGCGGACGTCACCCCGGACACCCATCCCGACGCCGACGCTGACGCGGACGCCGACAAGGAGTGAACGTGGACGACCTCACCCCCGAGCTCACCCGGATCCTCGACGGACGATGGGGTGATGTGCGCCGCCGCCTGCGCGAGCACGAGGACGCCTCGCGCTTCGCTCCCCCGAGCGAGCAGCTGTCGTCGCAGGAGCACCGCCGCCACACGACGCGCCAGCTGCTGGCGCTCACCCACGAGGACTTCGCCAGCGCCGGTCTGGCCAAGGGCATGGGCGGCTCCGGGAACTTCGGTGCCTCGGTGACGGCGTTCGAGATGCTCGGCCACGGCGACCTCTCACTCCTGGTCAAGGCCGGGGTCCAGTTCGGCCTGTTCGGTGGGGCGCTCGCCAACCTGGGCACCCAGCGGCACCACACGGCATACGTGCCGGGAATGCTCGACGGCACCCTGCTGGGCTGCTTCGCCATGACCGAGACCGGGCACGGCTCCAACGTGCAGCACCTCGAGACGACGGCGACGCACGACCCCACCACCGACGAGCTCGTCATCGACTCCCCCACCCCGGGCGCGCAGAAGAACTACATCGGCAACGCCGCGCGCGACGGCCGGATGGCGGCCGTGTTCGCCCAGCTGGTCACCGCCGACGGCGAGTCGCACGGCGTGCACTGCGTGCTGGTGCCCATCCGCGACACGAGCGGACGTCCGATGCCCGGCGTGACGATCGGCGACTGCGGCGCCAAGGGCGGCCTCCCGGGCGTCGACAACGGCACGCTGGAGTTCGACCGGGTTCGTGTCCCCCGGTGGAACCTCCTCAACCGCTACGGCGACATCACGGCTGACGGCACCTACACCTCGCCCATCGACAACTCGTCCCGTCGGTTCTTCACGATGCTCGGCACGCTCGTCCGCGGCCGCGTGTCGGTCGCCGGTGGAGCCGGCGCCGCAACCCGGTCGGCGCTCACGCTGGCCACGCGGTATGCCTTGCACCGGCGACAGTTCGCAGCGCCCGGCGGCGACGAGGAGCTGACCCTCATGAGCTACCGCGCGCACCAGCGCAAGCTGCTTCCGGCCATCGCTCGCAGCTATGCGCTGATGCTCGCCCAGAACGACCTCGTGGCGATGATGCACGAGGTGGCCGGCCACGAGGGAGACGCTCCCGAGGAGCGGCAGCGCGAGCTCGAGGCCCGAGCCGCCGGCATCAAGGTGGCCGCGACCCGGCACGCCACCGACGCCATCCAGATGTGCCGCGAGGCGTGTGGCGGCGCGGGCTACCTGGCCGACAACCGGCTCACCTCGCTCAAGGCGGACACCGACGTCTTCACGACCTTCGAGGGAGACAACACCGTCCTGCTCCAGCTCGTCGCCAAGGGTCTGCTCACCGAGTTCCAGGAGACGTTCGAGGACAACTCACCACTGGCGATGATCGCGTTCGCGTCTCGCTTCACGGCCTCGTCGATCCTCGAGAAGACCCCGGCCGCCGGGCTCATCTCCAAGCTCATGTCGCGGGCCCCGAGCAGCGACGAGGACGGCGCCGAGCGCCACCGCGGTCGTCAGGTCGCGCTCTTCGTCGACCGAGAGAAGCATCTCCTCGAGGGCGTCGCCCTCCGGCTGGCCAAGGCGGCGAAGGCCCAGCCGGCCGACGCCTTCCGGATCTTCAACAACGCCCAGGACCACCTCTTGACGGCCGCCGAGGCGCACATCGACCGGGTCCTGCTCGAGGCACTGTGCGCGGCGGTCGAGGAGTGCGAGGAGGGGCCGGCCAAGGAGCTCCTCGACGACGTCACCGACCTCTTCGCGCTCTCGACGATCGAGTCCCACCGGGGTTGGTACCTCGAGCACGGGCGGCTCACCCCGGTGCACTCCAAGGCCGTCATCCGCGACGTGGGAGTGCTCTGCAAGAACCTCGCCCCGCACGCCCGCACGCTCGTCGACGCGTTCGCCATCCCCGACGCCTGGTTGGGCGCGCCACAGCTGCTCGAGCCGCTGCCGTCGGCCCACCCCGCGACACGTGAGCGCGTCACCGACACCGCCGAGAGCACCGCGTGAGCGACATTCCGCCGAGCCGGTGGGCGTTGGGTGGGCAGGCCACTCGGGGCTACGGTCCGCGTTTCGCCGAGCTCGTCGCGCGAGGCGACGACGTGGATGGTGAGGCGCGACTCGCCGACGCCCTCTGTCGGAGGCGTGCTCGCATCCTCGATGCGGGCGCGGGCATGGGTCGGGTCACCGCAGCGTTGCGCGCCCGGGGCCACGACGTCACCGGCATCGAGCCGGACCGCAGCCTCGTGGACCAGGCCGAGACCACCTATCCGGGCATCGGGCTGCTCCCTCTCGACATCCTCGAGCTCTCCCCTGCGGTGCTCGAAGCGCATGGCTGCCCAGCGGCACACGATCTCGTCGTCGCTGTCGGCAACGTCTTCGTCCTGCTCGCCGAGGACACCGAACGCCGCGCCCTGACGACCCTCGGCAGCCTCCTGGCGCCGGGAGGACGGATGCTCGTCGGCTTCCACCTCACGGCAGGGCCGGCCGGCAGCCGCACCTACCCGCCGGAGGAGTTCGTGGCCGACGTCGAGGCGGCGGGCCTGAGGGTGGACCTGCGTGCGGGCAGCTATGAGCTCCATCCCGCGAATGCGGAGTATGCCGTGTGGCTGCTCAGCCGGGACGTCACCACCGGCTGAGCACGCCGTGCGCGCCAACGGACGGCCCGCGTGCCGGTCGCGCACGGGCCGTCCGTCCTCCTGCTCGCTCAGCAGGTGAGGCTGAGGAAGAAGTAGTCGTCGACGTAGGCGTTCGAGGTGTTGCTGATGCCCACCTTGACCTTGTTGCCGCCGTAGCTCGAGTGGTTGTCGGGCGACGGGTCGGTGTTGGAGCCCCAGATGAGGCTGCTCGCCGTCGCTGCGCACTTCGAGACGGTGCGGTCGAAGACGACGTCGTAGTTGCCGGTGCTCGTCTTGGTGACGGACACCACGCCCGAGGCGATCCCGTCGTAGATCGTGCCGCTGGGTGAGACCGCCACGTAGGCCGGCTTGGTGTAGTAGCCGGCGACGTCGGCGAACACGTTGGCCCGTCCGGTGACGCGCAGGTTGAACTGCTCGGAGGCGTTGACGGGCAGGGTGACCATGTTGGCGATCGCTGCGCTGCCGAAGTTGAGCAGTGAGGCGAGCGGCACCGGCTGACCCGTCGCCCAGCCCTGGACGTAGCCACCCGGGGCGACCGGGACCGCACCGAGGTTGACCTGGATGGCCTCGGCGTTCGTCGGGATGCCACAGCCCGCAGCGTTGCCGCCCTGGGCCGCGAGGGCTGAGCTGGAGCGGAAGGTGCGGGTGGCGTTCTGGAGGGCGCCACCGCCATAGCGGGTGTCGAGGATGCGGCATGGTGCGACCGCGTGGAAGACGAAGTCGGACCCCGGCGCGCCGGGCGGCACGATCGACTCGAGCAGGGCGGCGCTCGGGACCGGGTTCGGCGGTGCCTCGGACTTCGCAGCGGCGCCGCCGGCCGCGATGAGGGTCGCTGCCACGCCGATCAGGGCGACACGACGGGTTCTGCTGATGAGCTTGTTCATGGTGACTCTCCCGTGAGATCTGCCCGGCCTTCCCGACCGAGTCAACGGGGAGGAGTCCACCGGAGGCGTCCAGATACATCCGCGGGCATGTTCGTGCTGTGGGGATCTCCACTGCGTCACCAGCACCCAGCCTCCGCGAGTGCGCTGTGCGGCGTCAGCTGTCCGAGGGCGGTCCCTGGCCGACGCTGGCGCGCATCTCGTCGGACGCGTCCCAGTCGTTGGCCTGCATCGCCGCGACGACCACGTCGTCCTTGACCCACCAGGCGCGGAACGCCCCACTGAAGTCGCCACGCGTCTGCACGCGGTCGTAGCCCTCGGGTCCCACGCTGCCGAAGTACTCCATCCCGAGGTCGTACTGGTCGGTGAAGAAGTAGGGCAGCTTCGCATAGGACTCGGCGGCGCCGAGGATCGTGGCGGCCGCCGCCTTGCCCTGCCCGATCGCGTTGTCCCAGTGCTCCACTCGCACACGCCGACCGAGCACCGGGTGCTGCTGGCTCGCGATGTCACCGATGGCGAGGATGCGCTCGTCCGAGGTGCGCAACAGCTCGTCGACGAGCACGCCGTCGTCGACCTCCAGGCCCGCGGCCGACGCCAGTGACGTCCGGGGCGAGACGCCGATGCCGACCACGACGAGGTCGGCCTCGGCCAGATCCTCCGAGGTCACCGGGGCGCCCAGCCGCAGGTCCACGTCGTGCGCCCGGTGCAGGTCGGCGAAGTGCTGGGCGACCTCAGGACCGAGCACCGCCAGCAGCGGCAGGGACTCCGTCTCGTGGACGGTCACCGCAGCGCCGGCAGAGCGGGCGGCCGCCGCCACCTCCAGCCCGATCCAGCCAGCGCCGATGACGGCGACCCTGGTGTCCTGGGTGAGAGCCGCCTTGAGGGCAACGGAGTCCTCCATGGTGCGCAGGTAGTGCACGGGCCGTCCGGACTCGTCGGCCAGCCTGAGACGCCTCGGCTCGGATCCGGTCGCGAGCACGAGCCATTCGTAGGGCTGCTCACCCGTGGTCGTGACGACGCGTCGACCAGCGAGGTCGATGGACTGCACCTCGGTGCCCGTGCGCACGTCGATGTCGTGCTCTCGCCACCACGCCTCGTCGTGGACGTAGGCCGAGTCGACCTCCTTGTCGCCGAGCAGGACAGCCTTGCTCAGCGGCGGACGCTCGTAGGGCAGATGGTCCTCCGCCCCCAGGACGACGATCTCGCCGTCGTGGCCACGGTCTCGCAGGGCCTGCGCCGTCGTCGCTCCCGCGAGGCCGGCTCCGACGATGACGACGGTCATGCCGACCACCACGGGCGCAGCGGAAGGCCGGGGAGGCGGGTCTGGTCCAGCCGGGTGGCGAGCACCTGGTGCAGCTGGACGACGTTGCGCTCGAAGCCACGCCGGGAGCCGGCAAGATAGAGGCCCCAGACCTTGGCCGTGGCCTCACCGACCTCGTCGACACACTCGTTCCAGTGCTCGACGAGGTTCTCGCACCAGCCGGCGAGCGTCAGGGCGTAGTGCTCGCGCAGGTTCTCCTCGTGCAGCACCTCGAACCCGGTGTCCTGCATCGCGGTGACGATGCGCCCGGAGCCGGTGAGCTCGCCGTCGGGGAAGATGTAGCGGTCGATGAAGGGACCCACGCTCCTGGGCCTGTTGTCCGGTCGGGTGATGCAGTGGTTGAGCACGAGTCCGCCCTCCTTGACGTGGTCGAGCATCCACTCGAAGTACGCCGGATAGTTGCGCACGCCGATGTGCTCGGTGATGCCGATCGACGAGATCGCGTCGAAGCCGGACTCGGCGACGGCCCGATAGTCCTCGAACCTCACCGAGGCGAGATCCCCCAGACCCTCACGCTCGATCGCCTCCTGGGCCCACGTCGCCTGCTCCCGCGACAGGGTGACTCCGATGGCCTGCACACCTCGACGCGCGGCATACCTGACCATCCCGCCCCAGCCGCAGCCGATGTCGAGGAGGCGCTGGCCGGGCTGGAGTGCGAGCTTGTCGAAGACGAGGCGGTACTTGTTCTCCTGGGCCGCGTCGAGGTCGGTGTCCTGCTCGGGGAAGACGGCACACGTGTAGGCCATCGACGGACCGAGGACCAGCTCGTAGAAGCGGTTCGAGACGTCGTAGTGGTGGTGGATGGCCTCCTTGTCCCGGGTGAACGAGTGACGCAGCCCCTCGGTGGCGCGCCGCCACCGAGGCAGCGCCTCCTGTGGAGGCGGCGGGGGCGGCGTGAGGCCACGCGGCCCGAGCACCCGGGCGAGGTCGAGGAGCAGTCGGGGGTCGGGGCGACGGAAGTGCAGCCGCTCGAGGTCGACGAGCGCCTCGTAGGGGTTGCCCGGGTGCACGCCCTCGACGACGAGGTCACCGGTCGTGTAGGCGCGAGCCATCCCGAGGTCCCCCGGGGCGGTGGCGAGGTAGGACACGGCGCGATGGTTCGCGATGTGGAGTGCACGCGGAGCGCTGTCCGGTCCGGTCTTCGAACCGTCGTATGCCGTGATGCGCAGTGGAAGGGGTCCCGCCACTGCTGCGTCGACGAGCTCGGCGATCGTCCGGGTCTCACGGGTCGTGCTGCTCATGCGTGGTGCACCGCCTTGTCATAGAGGTCAGGGAAACGTCCGAGAGGGTCATGGAGGGACTTGAGGGCGGCATACGCATCGCCGCCGTAGAGGGCGTCGAAGTCCTCACGGGAGTAGTAGGAGTCGGAGTAGAGGGACTTGTGTCCGTCGAGCTCGCCGACCCGACGCTCGATGGCCCGGTTGGTCACACCGGGCTCCCCGCCGGGGACGGTGGACCAGAAGCCGACGTTGACGTAGGTGTGGTGGGGGCGAAGGGGGTAGAGGTCCCAGGTGCTGTCGCCGCGAAGCCTCAACGGGCACAACCAGATCGGCTCGATCGGCACCTCTTGGAGGAACCAGTGGAGGAACTCGGCGGTGTGCTCGAGTGGCAGCTCGACGTCCTGGACGACCCGCTCTCTCGGGGGGTTGCCCCTGCGGGCCTCGAGACGGTCGGAGAGGCCATGGCGCTGGTCGAGGGCGACGAGCTTCCAGTAGATGCTGGAGCGTCGCCAGCGACTCGGCCAGAGCCGACGGATGCGGGGGTTCTGGGCGCCGAAGGCCCGCGAGCACCAGAACCAGTCGGTGTCCCAGCGCCAGAAGTAGTCGTGCGTCGTGAGCAGGTCGCGCCTCGGCGCTGCCTCGTCGTGCTGGATCGAGCGGTAGAAGATCTGCTGGCCGGTGTAGTCGCTCGCAACAGTCGGCCCGCCGCGCACCGGCTCGTCGACCTGCCGGCCCAGGGTGAGGTAGGCCTCGTCGCGAGTGAACACGACACCGTCGAGGTAGTCGACCCGTTCACCGTCGTGGGTCCCCGACCCGACGATGGCGTCGATGCCGGCGCACAGGCTCTCGAGGTCGTGGAAACGGACATGGCGCAGGGCCACGAACTGATTCACCGGCTCGAGCTCGATGCGCAGGCGGGTGGCGTAGCCGAGCGAGCCGTAGGAGTTGGGGAAGCCGCGGAAGAGGTCGGCGTGCTCGTTGTCCGGGCGGGCGGTGACGATCTCGCCGGTGCCGGTGAGGATGTCGAGCTCGACGACCGACTCGTGCGGCAGTCCGTTGCGGAAGGACGACGCCTCGATGCCGAGTCCGGTCACGGCACCTCCGAGGGTGATGGTGCGCAGCTGCGGCACGACGAGCGGAGCGAGCCCGAGAGGCAGCGTTGCGGCGACGAGGTCCTCGTAGGTGCACATCCCGTCGACGTCCGCCGTCCTGGCTCCGACGTCGACGACGCGCACGCCGGTCAGCCCGGAGGTGTCGAGGCCGCGGGTCGTGGAGCGCGTGCGCTCCCGGAACAGGTTGGAGGTGCGCTTGGCCAGACGCACGCGCTTGCTCGGCGGAATGGCGGCAAAGCTGTCGAGCAGCCGTCGCTCCCCGTCGGCGTGTGTGGAAACCGGGAGGGTTCGCTCCATGTTGCGCACGCTACGCCTGAGCTGTGACTCCCGCCGCGCGATTTCCTGCTTTGGAACTGGACAGCTTGTCGGGCAGGGCTCTGACGTGCGGGTATGCCGTTCGGCGGGTTTCTCATGCCCGTCCCGGGCGAGTCGCCGGACGGCCGAGGATGCCGTGGCGAGCGGTCGCACCAGCGCCGACCCGGTCTTGAGAGTGGACGTGAAGGGACTCGAACCCCTGACCTCTCGCGTGTGAGGCGAGCGCTCTAACCAGCTGAGCTACACGTCCGGCACCCGCCGGGAAGCGGGCGGACCGAGAATACCCGGCGCCCCTCCCCCGGCGAAATCAGGGTGCCAAGCGCCCGATCGCGAGGCTGCTCAGATCCGGGCGGTGGTCCGCATCCAGCTCTCGAGCCCGTCGGGGAAGAACCCTGGGATCCCGGAGAAGTGGAAGGTCAGCCACAGCACGGTGGCGATGAAGACGAGGCCGACGACGCCGACGAGACCCTTGACGAAGAGGTTCTGGCGCTTGACCCACTCCTCCCACATGCGGAGGTTCTTCTTGACGAACTCGAGGACACGTTGGGCCCTCTCGAACTCGGTCGCCCAGATCGCAAGGCCGGCGATGACGATGAGCCACCCCGGCCCGGGGAACGGGATGAGCGCAAGGCCGACGACCACGATGAGGAGTCCGGCGATGAAGACCCCGATGCGATAGACCTTTGCCGTCGTCGGGTTCGCCCTGAGCCTGCGACGCCAGGCCCAGTCGTCCTCCGGGGCGTCGGCATGCTGCTCGGCCCCCACGTCCTCTCGCGCCTCGCCAGCGGGAGGCGGCACACTCACGGGTCCATCCCGAGGTCGGCCTCGGCAGTGCGCCACACGTCGACGGCTCGCGCGGTCACGGGTCCTGGCGCGACGAGTCGGCGCTCGTCGACGAGGTGCACCCCCTGCACGTCGCGGGATGAGTTGGTGATGATGACCTCGTCGGCGGTCTGCAGCACCTCGAAGGGCAGCCTCTCCTCGACGACCTCGAGACCGGCGTCACGGCACCACTGGATCGTGAGCTCACGGGTGATGCCGGCGAGGCAGCCACTGTCCAGGGGCGGTGTGCGCAGCACCCCGTCGGTCACGACGAAGACGTTGGAGGCGGTGCCCTCGCACAGCTCGCCGCGCGTGTTGGCGAGCAGTGCCTCCTCGGCGCCGAGCGAGCGGGCGTGTGTGACGGCGATGACGTTCTCGGCATAGGAGGTGGTCTTGAGGCCGACCGTCGCGGCTCGCTCGTTGCGCACCCACGGGACGGTGACGACGGCCGCGGAGGGGGCGTGGGCCGCCGACTCCGTGGCGGCGACGATGATCGTGGCCGGCGACTCGTTGCGGTCCGAACCCAGTGGCCCCGCTCCCCCGGTCACGGTGATGCGCACCCGCCCGAACGCGATGGCCTCGCCCGTGGACAGCACGGCCTCGACGCCCTCACGCACGCGGTCCTCGTCCACCGGCGGAAGGCCGAGCCCCGAGAGGGTGCGTCCGAGACGGCGCAGGTGCCGCGTCATCGCGAACGCCTCGCCGCGCACGATCTTGCACGTCTCGAAGGCCCCGTCCCCAACCGTCACGCCATGGTCCAGCGCGCGCACCGACGGCGCCTCCGCATCGACGACCTGGCCATCGACCCACACCCGCACTGCGTTCATGGTCCAACCATCCCAGATGTGCCTCCGGCCAGAGACACCAGACGCGCCGCCTTGAGCTCTGTCTCGCGCAGCTCCCCCTGTGGATCCGACCCCCAGGTGATCCCGGCCCCCGTGCCGAACCGCAGCCTCCGCTGGCCCGACTCGTCACGATCCACCCAGAACGTGCGGATCCCCACGGCCAGCAGCGCCTCGTCTCGGTCGGCGTCGATCCACCCGATCGCGCCGCAGTAGGGCCCCCGCTCGACGGGCTCGAGGTCCGAGATCGTCTGCAGCGCCGTGTGCTTCGGGGTCCCCGAGACCGACCCGGGCGGGAACGAGGCATCGAGCAGCTCGCGCCACGTCGCGCCCTCCCGCAGCTCCCCCGTCACGTCCGACACGAGGTGCACCAGCCCCGGATGCTGCTCCATCCGGCACAGGTGGTCGACACGGACGGTGCCCGGACGGCATACGTGCTGGAGGTCGTTGCGGACGAGGTCCACGATCATGACGTTCTCGGCGAAGTCCTTGGGCAACATCTCACTGGCGGTCGCGGCCGTGCCCTTGATGGGACTCGACGTCACGGTGGCACCGCGCCGCACGAGGTAGGCCTCCGGCGACGCGCACGCGATCTCGAGCCCTGCCTCGGGGATGTCGATCGTCGCGGCATACGGAGCCGGGTTGCCCTGTGCGAGAACATCGCCCAGAGTCCGGATGCCGAGCTCGCCGACGTCGGTGCTCAGCACGCGACAGAGGTTGACCTGGTAGACGGTGCCGCGCGCGATCCGCTCGCGGATCTCCTGGACACCTTCGACGTATGCCGTGTCGTCCAGGCTGCTCGTCCACTCGCCTCCCACGCCCGGCCAGGCAGCGCCGGCCGCCATCGCGTTCGGCTCGTCGTGGCGCGCACGGGAGACCTCGGACATGCGGACAGCGGTGAGCTCGCCCTCGAAGGTGACGGTGACGGTCCAGAAGCCGGAGGTGAGGTCGTCGATGTCGTGGGTGACGACGTCGACGCCACTGCACTCGATGGCTCCCCCGTCGAGGGAGCTGAACCTCGCCCATGCCACGGCGTCGATGCTAGGCGCCGTCCGGGGCATCGGCGGGCAGGTCGTCCATCAGCCGGTAGCCCTGGCCCGGTTCGGTGACGAGGTAGCGCGGGTCGGACGGATCGGGCTCGAGCTTGCGGCGCAGCTGGTTGGCGTAGACGCGCAGGTAGTTGGACTCGCGCCCGTAGTGCGGACCCCAGACCTCACGCAGCAGGTCCCGCTGGGGCACGAGGTGACCCGCGTGGCGAGCCAGCACCTCGAGGAGGCTCCACTCGGTCGGCGTGAGCCGGACGACCTCGGAGCCGACGCTCGCCCGACGCTCCGTGAAGTCGAGGGCGAAGTGGTCCGTGACGAACGGGTCCAGCGCCGGCGTGCGTTCGTCCTGGGTGCGGCGCAGGGCCACCCGGATCCGCGCCAGGAGCTCGTCGACCGCGAAGGGCTTGGTGACGTAGTCGTCGGCGCCGAGGTCGAGCGCCTCGACCTTGTCGATGGAGTCGGCGCGCGCCGAGAGGACGATGACCGGGACCTGCCACCCCTCCCGGATGCCGCGCAGCACGTCGACGCCGTCGATGTCGGGCAGTCCGAGGTCGAGGATGACGAGGTCAGGTGTCTGGTCGTGGACGGCCTGGAGGGCCGAGCGGCCGTCGCCTGCGGTCTCGACCTCGTAGTCGCGGGCACGCAGGTTGATGGCGAGGGTTCGCACGAGGTGGGGTTCGTCGTCGACCACGAGGATCCGGCTCACGACCACGTCTCGCGTTCGGCGACGTCTGGGGCTCCGTGACCCACCGGGTCGGCACGGGGCAGCTCGAGGACGATGGTGAGGCCGCCGCCGGGGGTGTCCTCGGCCGAGATCGTCCCGTTCATGGCGTCCATGAGACCACGCGCCACCGCGAGACCGAGGCCGACGCCATTGCCGCGGGGCGCGTCGCCGAACCGCTGGAACGGCGCGAAGATCGTCTCCTTGGCCGCTCGCGGCACGCCGGGACCACGGTCCACGATGCGCAGCTGCACCCGGTCCGACAGGGCCGCGCCGGTGACGACGACCTCGCCGGCCCAGTGCCTCTGGGCGTTCTCGAGGACGTTGGCGAGGACCCGTTCGAGCAGGCCGCGATCGGCGACCACGGGCGGCACGGCGGACGACATCGTCGACCGGACCACTCCCGTGGTGGTGAGACCGGCACTGACGTCCTCGACGACCTCTCGCAGGGACAGTCGCTCCGGGCGAGGCGTCACGGCTCCACCCTGGAGCCGGGACAGGTCGAGCAGGTTGGCCACGAGGCCCGTGAGCCGGTCGGCGGACTGCTCGATGCTCTCGAGGAGGTCGGCCCGGTCGGCGTCGCTGAACGACACGTCCTGCGCCCGCAGGCTGGAGGCACCTGCCTTGATCGCCGCCAAGGGGGTGCGAAGGTCGTGCGAGACCGCTGCCAGCAGGGCCGTGCGCGAGCGGTTGTCCTTGGCCAGCGCCTTGGCCCTGGCCGCCTCGCGGAGGAGCTCGGCCCGGTGCAGGACCGCGCCGGCGCGCGCCGTGAAGGCGGAGACGAGGCGTCGGTCGTCGGCCGTGAGCACCCGACCGGACAGCACCAGGCTGCGCTCGTCGTCGATGCTCGCCTGCACCGACGCGTCCCTCACCTGGGAGACGTCGAACCCCTCGGTGGCGCCCAGCACGGCCCACTCCTCGCGCACGCTCGCGCGGGACACGACCGCGGCGGAGTCGAGGCCGAAGAACTCCACCGCCTGGAGGAGGAGCGCCTGGAGCTGGTCCTCCTCCCCCAGCAACGACTCGGCAGACGAGGCCAGCGCGGCCGCCTCGCGCTGGGCGGCTCGCGCGGCAGCGGCCCGACGCACGCTGAGGTGCACGACCGACGAGACCGCGATCGCGACCCCGAGGAAGACGGAGAGTGCCACGAGGTTCTGCGGGTCCGAGATCGTCAGCGTGTGACGCGGCTCCGTGAAGAACCAGTTGATGAGCAGGCTCGACGCACCGGCGGTCACGAGGGCCGGCCACAGGCCGCCCACCAGTGCCGTGCACACGGTCAGGAGGAGGAAGAGCTGCACCTCGAGCGGCAGGTCGTGCCACTGGCCGGTGAGGTCGAGCAGCCAGGTCAGGAGCACCGGCCCGAGCAGCGCCATCACCCAGCCGGCCGCAGTGCGTCGTCGACCGAGCTCGGGGCCGATGCGCAGCGGAGCCTTCACGGATCTCGTCCAGTCATGGCTCACGAGCTGCACGTCGATGTCGCCGGAGTCCGCGACCACCTGCTGGCCGACGCCCGGGCTGAGGAGCTCCTGCCACCGCTTGCGCCGGGACGCACCGATGACGACCTGTCGTGCGTTGACCCCCCGCGCGAAGGCCAGCAGCGCGTCGGCGGTGTCGTCGCCGCGCACCGTCTGGAAGGTCCCGCCGAGCTCGCTCGTGAGACGGCGCAACGCCTCCACCTCGTCGATCTCGGCGGCCACGAGCCCGTCCGAGGCCGTGACGTGGACGGCGATCAGCTCGCCACCGGAACCTCGAGAGGCGATCTGCGCGCCGCGACGCAGCAACGTCCGGCCCTCGGGGCCTCCCGTGAGCGCGACGACGACCCGTTCGCGGGTGGGCCACGACTCGGTGATGCCCTGGGCCGCGCGGTAGCGGGTCAGACCCTCCTCCACCCGGTCCGCGACCCACAGCAGCGACAGCTCACGCAGGGCCGAGAGGTTGCCGACCCGGAAGTACTGGGCCAGGGCTCCGTCGACCTTCTCGGCGGCATACACGTTGCCGTGTGCGAGTCGGCGTCGCAACGCCTCCGGTGACATGTCCACGAGCTCGACCTGGTCCGCTCCGCGGACGAACTCGTCCGGAACCGTCTCGAGCTGGCGCACCCCGGTGATCGACTCGACCACGTCGTTGAGCGACTCGAGGTGCTGGATGTTGACGGTGGAGATGACGTCGATGCCGGCCTCCAGGATCTCGTCGACGTCCTGCCACCGCTTCCCGTGCGGCGCGCCCGGTGCGTTGGTGTGGGCGAGCTCGTCCACGAGCACGACCTCCGGCCGTCGGTTCACCACCGCCTCCACGTCGAGCTCGGTGAGGACGACGCCGCGGTGCTCGACCCGGCGCAGAGGCAGCGCCTCGATGCCCTCGGCCATCGACGCCGTGAACGCTCGCCCGTGGCTCTCGCAGACACCGATGACGACGTCCGTGCCCCGGTCGATGCGGCGCTGTGCCTCCGACAGCATGGCGACGGTCTTGCCCACACCGGGAGCGCTCCCGAGGTAGACCCGTAGCGCGCCTCTCGTCATGGCTTGATTGTGCCCGGCCTCTTCAGGTCCCGGAGCGCGAGGTTGAGCTCGAGCACGTTGACGCGAGGTTCGCCCAGGAAGCCCAGCTGCCGGCCAGCAGTGTGGTCCTCGACGAGCCGGGCCACCACCGAGCGGTCGAGGCCCGCCGCGGCCGCGACGCGAGTGACCTGTGCCTTCGCGAACGCCGGGCTGATGTGCGGGTCCAGACCGCTGGCCGAGGCGGTCAGCGCATCGCCTGTGGGTTCGCCTACGGCGATCTCGGCGTATGCCGCACGCCGCTCGGCGACCGCTGTGGCCTGGTCCTGTGACGACTCGGCGAGGTTGGATCCGCCACTGACCCCGCCGGCATACTCGTTCACCGACGGTCGCGGGTGGAACAGGGCCGGGTCGGTGACCGCCTGCCCGAGCAGGCTGGATCCGATCACCTGCCCGTCACGGGTGGTGAGGGAGCCATCGGCCTGGTCGCGGGCGACGCCGCGGACCAGCCCCCACACGAGGGCGGGATAGAGCACGCCGAGGACGAGCGTGAGGACGAGCATCATGCGCAGGGCGGCGAGGAGCTGACGGACGAAAGGCATGGCGGTCACGACATTCCGGGGAGCAGGGAGACGACGAGGTCGATGAGCTTGATGCCGAGAAACGGCACGATGACGCCGCCCAGGCCATAGACGAGCAGGTTGCGGCGCAGCAGGGCTGCCGCGCTTGCGGGGCGATAGCGAACGCCTCTGAGCGCCAACGGAATCAGCGCGAGGATGATGAGCGCGTTGAAGATCACGGCCGAGAGCATGGCGCTCTTGGGAGAGCCCAGGTCCATGATGTCGAGGGCATCCAGACCGGGGAAGAGAACGACGAACATCGCCGGGATGATCGCGAAGTACTTCGCGATGTCGTTCGCGATCGAGAAGGTCGTGAGGGCGCCACGGGTGATGAGCAGCTGCTTGCCGATCTCGACGATCTCGATGAGCTTCGTCGGGTCCGAGTCGAGGTCGACCATGTTGCCCGCCTCCTTGGCCGCCGACGTCCCGGTGTTCATCGCCACGCCCACGTCGGCCTGCGCCAGCGCGGGTGCGTCGTTGGTGCCGTCGCCGGTCATGGCGACGAGCCGGCCCCCCTCCTGTTCGCTGCGGATGAGCCGCAGCTTGTCCTCGGGGCTGGCCTCGGCGAGGAAGTCGTCGACACCGGACTCGCGGGCGATGGCCGCGGCCGTGCGCGGGTTGTCGCCGGTGATCATGACCGTGCGGATGCCCATGGCGCGCAACATGTCGAAGCGCTCCTTCATCCCGGGCTTGACGACGTCCTTGAGGTGGATGACGCCCACGGCCTTGGCGCCCTCGCCCGGCGAGACGCTCGCGATGACCAGGGGCGTGCCCCCGGACTCGGCGATCCGCGCGACGAGCTCGTCCACGACCGGTGGCACGACGCCACCCTCGGACGCGACCCACGCCGCCACTGCTGACCCGGCACCCTTGCGGATGCGCGTGCCGTCGGGCAGGTCGACGCCACTCATGCGGGTGGTGGCGCTGAACTCGTGGACGACCGCGCCCTGGCGGCTGAGCGACTCGGCGCTGCGGTCGTCGTCGATGCCGCCCAGCAAGCGGCTCAGCGTGACGATGGATCGCCCCTCGGGCGTGAGGTCGGCGAGCGAGGACAGGTATGCCGTCTGCGCGAGCGAGCTGCCTCCCTCGCCTCCCTCGACGGGCAGGATCTCGTGCGCCTGCCGGTTGCCGAAGGTGACCGTGCCCGTCTTGTCGAGGAGCAGGGTGGAGACGTCGCCGGCCGCCTCGACGGCACGGCCGGACATCGCGAGGACGTTGCGCTGCACGAGACGGTCCATGCCGGCGATCCCGATGGCGGACAACAGGGCTCCGATCGTCGTCGGGATGAGGCAGACGAGCAGGGCGATGAGCACGATGACCGGCTGGAGCTCGCCCGAGTAGGCCGCGAACGGCTGGATGGCCATGACGCTGGCCAGGAAGATGACGGTCAGCGTCGTGAGCAGGATCGTCAGGGCCACCTCGTTGGGCGTCTTCTGCCGGTCTGCACCCTCGACGAGGGCGATCATCCGGTCGATGAAGCTCTCCCCCGGCTTCGTGGTGATGCGCACGACGATGCGGTCGGACAGCACGGTCGTGCCGCCGGTCACCGCGCTCCGGTCGCCACCGGACTCGCGGATGACCGGCGCGGACTCGCCGGTGATGGCCGACTCGTCGACCGTGGCGACACCCTCGACGACGTCGCCGTCGCCGGGGATGACCTCCCCCGCCTCGACGACCACCTCGTCGCCGATGCGGAGCTCGCTGCCCGGCACGCTCTCCTCACCGGAGCGCGTGAGCCGGCGGGCGACAGCGTCCCGTTTCGAGGCCCGCAGGCTCGCTGCCTGCGCCTTGCCGCGGCCCTCCGCGACAGCCTCTGCCGCATTGGCAAAGAGCACTGTCGCCCAGAGCCACCCGGCGATCGACCACGCAAAGATGCTGGGGTCGACGAGGGCCAGTGCCGTCGTGAGGACCGATCCGATCCACACGACGAAGATCACCGGGGATCGCCACACGTGTCGTGGGTCGAGCTTCACCAGGGCCTGTGGAGCGACAGCGGCGATGGTTGAGGTGTTCATGCGAGTGCCTCCGCGAGGGGACCGAGTGCGAGAGCCGGGAAGAAGGTGAGCCCGGCGAGGATGAGGGCGATGCCGATGAGCAGTCCGACGAAGAGCGGCGTGTGCGTGGGCATGGTTCCCGCCGTGTCGGGGCGCTTCCTCTGCTCGACGAGAAGGCCGGCGAGACGGAGCACGAGCAGCATCGGGAGGAAGCGCCCGAGGAGCATGCACACTGCGAGCGTGAGGTTGTACCAGGGGTTGTCAGCACCCAGGCCCGCGAAGGCACTGCCGTTGTTGTTGGCTGCGGACGCGTAGGCGTAGAGCACTTCGGTCAGGCCGTGCGGTCCGCTGGCGGTCATCGTCTCGCGCGGCCCGGCCATCGCCAGCGACGCACCGGTGAAGCCGAGGACGAGCACCGGCATGACGAGCGAGTAGAGCGCGGCGAAGGTGATCTCGCGGCGACCGATCGTCTTGCCGAGGTATTCGGGGGTCCGGCCCACCATGAGGCCCGCGACGAACACGGACAGGATCGCGATGACGAGGATCCCGTAGAGCCCGGATCCCACACCACCGGGCGAGACCTCCCCGAGCAGCATGTTGCCGAGGACGACGCCACCGCCCAGCGGGCTGTAGCTCTCGTGCAGCGAGTTGACCGCGCCCGTCGACGTTCCCGTCGTGGAAGCTGCGAAGAGGGTCGAGCTCCAGAGGCCGAAGCGCACCTCCTTGCCCTCCATCGATCCCGCGGGACCCGAGGCTGCACTCAGCTCGGCCCATGTGGTGAGGGCGACACTGCCGAGCCAGAGGGTGCAGGCGAAGGCGGTGAGGGCCCACCCCTGACGTCGGTCGCCCACGACGATCCCGAAGGTGCGCGTCAGCGCGAAGGGGATGAGCAGCATGAGGAAGATCTGGACGAGGTTGGTGAAGGCGGTGGGGTTCTCGAAGGGGTGCGCGGAGTTGGCGTTGAAGTAGCCGCCGCCGTTGGTGCCGAGCTGCTTGATGGCCTCCTGGGAGGCGACGAGGCCACCGCGAATGACCTGTTCGGCACCGTCAAGGCCGGACACGGTCATGGGGGACCGCAGGTTCTGGATGACCCCACCGACCATGAGCACCGCGGCACCCAAGAACGCGCCCGGCAGCAGCACGCGGACCACGACGCGAGTGACGTCGACCCAGAAGTTGCCGATCGTCTGCGCGCTCGAGCGGGCGATGGCTCGCATCAGGGCGCCCACGACGGCGATGCCGACGGCAGCGGAGACGAAGTTCTGGACGGCGAGACCCACGGTCTGGACGAGCGGACCGACACCCACCTCGCCGGCATACGACTGCCAGTTCGTGTTGGTCACGAACGACATGGCGGTGTTGAGGGCCGTGTGCCAGAACATGCCGTCGGTTCCCTGCGACAGGGGCAGACGACCCTGGCTCGTGATGAGCGCGAAGAGCAGTGCGATCCCGGTGAGAGAAAACGCGATGACGCTCACGGCATACGACTTCCAGCTCTGTTCCGCGTCAGCGTCGACGCGCACGAGGCGATGCACGATCCGCTCGACCCGCCAGTGCGCGGTGTCCGTGAGCGTCGTCGCCAGCCACGCGCCGAGCGGGAGCCCCACGGCGGCGAGCATGGCGATGAGCACGCCGAGAGTGAGCAGTCCGCTCACGGTGTCACCCATCAGAACTTGTCCGGTCGGATGAGGGCGTACACGAGGTAGGCCAGGACTGCGATGCCGGCGACTGCGCCGATGAGGTTCTCGATCACCTCTGCAGTCAACGACTGCGCGCGGGGACATCACGCGCCCTTGACGAGTCCCTGACAGTCCCTGACGCGTTCTTGACGGATGTGAGAGCGTGGCGCCGTGCGTGACACTCCGGCCCGGGCCGCCCTCCGCGAGATGGGGGTGCTCCAAGAGGCCCATGGCCGCGCGTGGCTCGAGCTGAGCACGTCCGGGACGACAGCGGCGGCTCGCACGGTGCACCGCTCACTGGCGTCGTGGGAGGCGAGCTTCGACCACGTCAGCCGGCTGACCGGGACGGTGGCGACAGACCGGGTGCTCGTGCCGGCGCCGCCGAGCGGGTCGATGTTCGCGTTCGCCCGTGCGCATCTGGCCCACGTCGGCGCGGAGGCCGTGAACCTGCCCCGGTGGAGCCTGCGCGACGCCGAGTCGGCGCTGGCCACGTGCACGCTCGCGCACCTCACACCGGCGATGCTCGCCGGCCTGCTCGCCCGTGACCTCGGCCGGCTGCGCACCGTCGTCTGTGCCGGCGCCGCACTGCCCGAGGCCGTGCGACGGCGTGCCGAGGCGGCCGGGGTGCACGTCGTCGACTACTACGGAGCCGCGGAGCTCAGCTTTGTGGCGATGCGGGTCGAGGGTCGGCTGGACCCCTTCCCCGAGGTCGAGGTGGGGGTGCGCGACGGAGTGGTCTGGGCGCGAAGCCCATGGCTCGCCGACGGGTATGCACCCGGGCAGTGGGGTCCCCTGGTCCGTGACGCCGACGGCTGGGCAACCGTCGGTGACCGAGGGCGTCTCGACGACGACCTCGGGCTCGTCGTCCTCGGTCGCGGCGACGACGCCGTGACGACAGGGGGCGCGACGGTGTTGTGCGCCGATGTGGAAGCCGCTGTCCTCGCCCTCCCGGGGATCAGCGCGGCTGTGGCCGTCGGCTCGCCCCATGCCGAGCTGGGCGAGCTGCTCGAGGTCGTCGTCCTCGGCGCCCGCCCCCTCGACCTCGACGAGCTGCGTTCCCGCACAGCCGAGCTCGTGACACGAACGCACGTTCCTCGACGCTGGCACGTCTGGACCGAGCTGCCCCTGACAGCGGCCGGCAAGGTCGACCGCGCGGAGGTTCGCAGCCGCCTCGCGGCCGAGCGTGCCATGGAGCCCACGGCGTGATCGACGACCGGACCCCCGTCATCGTCGCCGCACGACGCACCCCCATCGGCACCGCCGGGCTCGCCCTGCGCGACGTCGACGTCATCGGCCTGGCCGCTCCCACCCTGCGAGCCACCGCCGCCGACGCCGGGCTCACCGCACCCGCGCACGTCGTCCTGGGCAACTGCATGGGACCGGGTGGCAACGTCGCGCGCGTCGCTACCCTGGCGGCCGGGTTCGACGTCGCGACGCCCGCCATGACCGTCGACCTGCAGTGCGGGAGCGGGCTGGCCGCCCTCACCACGGCGTGTGCGCTCGTCCGCTCCGGCTCCGTCGAGACTGCGCTCGCCGGTGGCGCTGAGAGCGCCAGCACGGCGCCATGGCGCTTCTGGCCCGCCGCTGATGACGCTGTGCCGCAGCGCTATTCGCGCGCACCCTTTGCGCCGACGGAGTTCGGCGACCCCGAGATGGGCGCCGCCGCCGACGACGTCGCTCGCCGCTGGGGCATCACGCGTGAACGACAGGACGCGTATGCCGTCCGCTCCCACTCCCGCGCGGCCGCGGCCCGCGCTGCCGGCCGCTTCGACGACGAGCTCGTGCCGCTTCCCCAGCTGTCGGCTGACCAACGCGTCCGCACCAGCCTTCGCCTCCAGACCCTCGCCCGACTCCCCTCAGCCTTCACGGTCGGGGGCACCGTCACTGCGGGCAACGCCTGCGGGATCAACGACGGTGCCGCCACGGTCGTGCTGGTGACCGAGGCACAGCGGCGGGCGGACGGCATACCGGGTCTTGCCTGCATCGACTGGGCAACGACCGGTTCGGACCCCAACCTCCCGGGGGTCGGGCCGGTGCCAGCCGTGCGAGACCTGCTGCGCCGCAACGGTGTGGGGCTCGACGACGTGGGGGTGGTCGAGGTCAACGAGGCCTTCGCCGCCCAGGTGCTGGCGTGCTGCGACGAGCTCGGGCTCGACGACGAACGGGTGTGCGTCGAGGGTGGCGCTCTCGCGCTGGGCCATCCGTGGGCTGCGTCCGGTGCCGTGCTGGCAGTCCGGCTGTTCAGCCAGATGGTCCGCCACGACGGCCCCGAGCTGGGGCTCGCGACCATCGCCGTCGGCGGCGGCCAGGGCGTCGCCCTGTTGGTCCAGCGTGTCGGCTGACGGAATGGGTACGGTCAGACGATGGAATCCGCACCCGCCGCCGACAGGGACGAGACCGACACCGAGCGCTTCGACCGCAACTGGGACGAGCTGCTGCAGGAGCTGCGGGTCACCCAGACGGGGGTCCAGCTCCTCGCCGGCTTCCTGCTGACGCTTCCCTTCCAGCAGCGCTTCGCGACGATCACCGAGGTCCAGCGCAACGCCTACCTCGCCGCGCTCGCGACCGCGGTCCTCGCCACAGCCCTCTTCGTCGCGCCGGTGAGTGCGCACCGGTTGATGTTCCGGCGGCACGCGAAGGCCGAGCTCGTGCGCTTCGCCGACATCGCTGCTCGCACCGGGCTCGTCGTCCTGGCCATCAGCATCACCGCGGCGACCTTCCTCATCTTCGACGTCGTCATGGGTCGAGGTGTCGCGCTCACCGCCGTCGCCGTCGCCGTGACGGTGTTCGCCGTCAACTGGTGGGTGCTCCCGCTGGTCGTGCGGCACCGCCTCACCCGTCGATGATCTCCTCGGCGACGTCGACGGCCCGGTCGATGGGCACGGCGAAGCCGATCCCGATCGACCCCGAGGCCCGTCCGCTGATGGTGGCGATCGCCGTGTTGACACCGACGACCTGGCCGTCGAGGTTGACGAGCGGGCCGCCGGAGTTGCCGGGGTTGACTGAGGCGTCGGTCTGGATGACGCGTTGGCTCGCGCCTCCCCCGAGTCGCGCCGACCGCTCCACCGTGCTCACGATGCCGGCCGTGACCGTGCCGTCGAGGCCCAGCGGGGACCCGACGGCGATGACCGGCTGACCGATCCGGAGGGCGGAGGACTGCCCGATCTGCGCCGGCTCGAGAGCCTGTGGGTCGGCGCGCAGGACGGCGATGTCGTCCTCCTCGCTGCTTCCGACGACGGTGGCCCTCACCGTGCGGCCGCTGGCGAGCTGGAGGGTCACCGACGACTCCCCCTCGATGACGTGGTGGTTCGTCATGACGTGGCCGCGGTCGTCGAGGACGAAGCCCGACCCGGTGGAGCGCCCGGCCCGGATCTGGACCACGCTCGGCAGGATCGTCTGCGCCGCGGCCTCCTCCGTGCCCGCGCCGGACGCGGGTGCGCGTCGCGTGGGAGGTTGGGCGACGATGCTCGGCCCGGACGTAGGGGCGTCGTCCGGGCCGAGCACGACGGCTGCGCCGGCACCCGCGAGTCCGCCTGACAGCGCTGATGCCAGGAGGAGCGCGGGGAGCCGGCTGCGTCGCCGCTCCCGACCGGGGGGCACCGTTGCACTCCCGGTCGAGTCCGGAGGGCCCGCCGGGGCGGGCCGGTCGGGAAGGGCACGGCGGAGGAAGTCCGGTCCCGCCGGCTGCCCGAGGCCGAGCCATCGTTGCGGGCTGGCCTGGCCACTGGTGGGGGTGTGGCCTGGAGGCATGAGCGACATGTCTTCTCCTGAGGGGGTGTTCACGGGAGGCGGGCGAACCACCGGAGCGACATGGCTCCGGCTGCCAGACCGAGGAGGAATCCGAGGGCTGAGAGGTAGGGCGTGATCTCGCGTGGCTCGGTGCGCCACCCGATGGACGAGCCGATGTCGTCATAGACCTCGGCGAGCTCGTCCCCGCTCTCGGCCGTGTAGGCCTGCCCGCCGGTGCCCTCGGCAAGCGTGGCGAGGGACTCGACGTCGACGGGGACCGGGATGACCTGCCCCTGGAGCTCGACCGTGCCGTCCTGGGTGCCGTAGGCGATCGTCGAGACCGGGACCGCGGCCTCGGTCGCAGCGGTCGCCGCCTCGTCCGGGCTGCGGCCCGAGGTGTTCGTGCCGTCGGACAACAGGACGATCCGCGCGGGCACGTCGACGTCTGCCTCCCCCTCGGCCATCGACGCCACCTGGTCGAGCGAGGTGAAGACCGCCTCTCCGATCGCCGTGCTGTTGGCCATGGGGAGGTTGTCCAGAGTCGCTGCCACGGAGTCGTGGTCGGTCGTCGGGGCAGCGAGCACGGACGTGGATCCGGCGAACGTGACGAGTCCGACGTTGAACGTCTCCGGGAGGTTCTCGATGAACGCCGCCGCGGCATTGCGGGCGGCCTCCATGCGGTTGGGCTCGACATCGGTCGCCTCCATCGAGCGCGACACGTCGATGGCCACGATGACGGTGGCGCGTTCATGGGGCACGCGGACGTCGATGACCGGCCGCGCCGCAGCCAGCCCGAGGGCCGTGAGGGCGAGAAGGAACGCGGCAGCCGGCGCATGGCGGCGCCAGCCGGGCTGCTGGGGCGCCACCTTGTCCAGCAGAGGGAGCGCAGCGAACCGGACGGCATACCTGCGTCTGCGTCGTTGCAGGACGACATAGGTGAATGCCAGCGCCGCCAGCGGGATGAGAAGGAGGAGCCACAGGGGTGAGAGGAGCTGCATCATCGAACCTTCCGGTCGACACGGCGCGTTCGACGCCGGGAGAGGATGTAGCGGGCCAGGTCGCGCACCCAGTCCGAGTCGGTGCGGACGACCACGTGACCGGCACCGCTCGCCCTGACGGCATCGGCGACGGCCGCTCGGTGCCGTGCCGCGAGCTCGGCATAGCGCTGCCTCAGCACCGGCGTCGTGTGCACCTCACGCGCTCGTCCGGACTCCGGGTCCCGCAGGACGACGAGCCCGAGGTCGGGCAGCTCCAGCTCGCGGGGGTCGAGCACCTCGACGACGATCACGTCGTGCCGCGCCGAGAGCCGACGCAGGGCCGGCTCCCAGGTGAACGGTCGCTCGGTGGCGCCGTCGGGGTCGACGAAGTCGCTGACGACGACTCGCAGTCCCGGTCGTCGGTGCCGCCGCTCGAGCGCGGTGATCGCCTCCCCCAGAGTCGTCGTGTCGACCCGGCGGTCGGCGCGAGGGGCACCGGTCACCGACCTGAGGGTGCGACGGGCGCTGACCCTGCCGGGGAGCGGTGCGTCCCACTGGAGGCCGGTCGGGGTGAGGTGCGCGACGCCGACCCGGTTGCCGGGGCCGTCGGTCAGCAGGCCGACGGACCCGGCGACCCATCCCGCCACGTCCCGCTTCTCGCTCAGGGCCGTGCCGAAGTCCATGCTCGGCGTCTCGTCGACGAGCACCCACGTGTCGAGCTCGTGCTCGGCGAGGGGACGCCAGACGTGCGGCTCGCCCGTGCGCGCGGTGACGTTCCAGTCCATCCGGCGCACGTCGTCCTCGCCCGCCCGGTAGCGGACGACCTCCTCCGGTTCCGATCCGGCGCCCAGCCGGGTGCCGGCGCGGTCACCCTGCAGCAGGCCGTTGAGACGACGTCGGACGACGAGGTCGAGCGCCTTGAAGGCCCGGTCCCCGGTGCGGGACGGGTCGCGCGCCGGGTCAGCCATGGCCGCCCTGTCCGGTCGGCGGTGCTGCACCGGCCACGACCGAGTCGTGCTGCGTCGGAGCCACCTCCGGGACCGGCACGGCCGCGAGGACCGCGCCCGCGACGGCTCGTGGGTCGACACCGTCGGCGACCGCCTCGAAGGACAGCACGATGCGGTGGGAGAGGACGTCGGGGGCGATGTCGGCGATGTCGCCCGGTAGGACGTAGTCGCGGCCGCGGAGCAGGGCGAGCGCCCGGCCCGCTGCGACGAGGCCCAGCGTGGCGCGGGGACTGACGCCGAAGTCGACGACACCGTCGAGGTGGCCCAGCCCGAACCGGTGCGGCTCACGGGTCGCGATGACGAGCCCGACGGCATACTGCGCGACCGCGTGGTGGACGAAGACCCTGTCGGCAGCTCGCTGCAGCTCCTGGACCTCCTCGAGCTCGAGGGTGAGGTGGGCCCGCGGCGGGTCCACGCTCATGCGCTGCAGGATCGTCAGCTCCTCCACGTCGGTGGGGTAGCCCACGTCGACCTTGAGGAGGAACCGGTCCCGTTGCGCCTCGGGGAGCTGGTAGACGCCCTCGGACTCGATCGGGTTCTGGGTCGCGAGCACGAGGAACGGGGAGGGCAGCCCGAACGTCCTGCCACCGATCGTCACCTGGCGCTCGGCCATGGCCTCGAGCAGGGCCGACTGCACCTTGGCGGGCGCGCGGTTGATCTCGTCCGCGAGGACGAGGTTGGCGAAGATCGGCCCGAGCTCGGTGTCGAACGCGTCGCTCGACGGACGCCAGACCCGCGTGCCGACGATGTCGCCAGGCATGAGGTCGGGGGTGAACTGGAGCCGGCTGAACGTCCCACCGATGGCCTCCGCAAGGGTCCGGACGGCAAGGGTCTTCGCCACACCGGGCACGCCCTCGAGGAGGACGTGCCCGCGGGCGATGAGGCCGACGAGCATCCGCTCGACCATGTGGTCCTGCCCGACGACGACCTTCTTCACCTCGAAGAGGGTGCGTTCGAGCGCTGCGCCACCGGACTGCGGCTGCGCCAACCGTTGCTCTTGCGTCACAGCGTGCCCGCGTCAGGAGTCTCGGGGGTGGCCGAAAGGCTTCCCGATCCGCTGCCGTCCTTCTCGGGGCAGTCCTCACGGTCGGCGACGCCGGTCGCACCGGGCCCGGCGGGCGACTCGACGAAGGTGCCGTACTGGATGCCCTCCGCATCCGCACCCCCTCCACCGACGGCGTATGCCGCCCCCGCACCTCCCAGCGCGAGCATGAGTGCCGCGGCGCCGGCGACGGCGAACCGCCTGGCGCGGGGAGCGGTGTCCTCGTCGGGTCCGGGCGTCGAGCTGAAGGTGTGGTCGTCGTGGTTGGTCATGATCGCTCCTCGGGATCCGGCTGGGTGGGCTGGCCCGCCGCCGTGGCGGGCCGTGGACCCAGACCATCAAGAGGGTGCGAAAACGAGGGGCAAGAGCGGAGAAAGGGCACCGAAAGGGCGTTGGGACGAGGCGTCCGGCCGCGGCTACGGTGAGCCCATGCGGGTGCTCATCATCGAGGACGAGGAAGGCCTGGCCAGTGCGTTGCGCATCGGCCTGGTCCGTGAGGGGTATGCCGTCGACCTCGCCACGTCGCGACGGGAGGCGGGCGAGAAGCTCGCCCTCACGGCATACGACATGGTCCTGCTCGACCTCACGCTGCCCGACGGCAATGGGTTCGAGATCGCCGAGGGGCTGCGCTCGGGTGCGCTGCCGACACCCTCCGGACGGGACGTCCGCATCCTCATGCTCACCGCTCGCAGCGGCCTGCCCGACCGGGTCAGGGGTCTGGATGTGGGAGCCGACGACTACCTGGTCAAGCCGTTCGCCCTACCGGAGCTGACGGCGAGGTTGCGGGCCCTGCTGCGACGCGACGTCCGCGGCTCCACGTCGGTCCTGCGGGTCGGGGACCTCACCCTCGACACCAGCCGCCAGATCGCCCATCGCGGGGTGCGCGAGCTGTCGCTCACGCTCAAGGAGTTCGGCGTCCTGCGCTACCTCATGAGCCGTCCCTGGCACGTCGTGTCGACCGAGGAGCTGCTCGAGCACGTGTGGGACGAGAACGCCGACCCGTTCACCCAGACCGTGCGCGTCACCGTGGGCACGTTGCGACGCAAGCTCTCCACCGGGGACGAGGTCCCGCTGCTCGAGACCGTCATCGGACGGGGCTACCGGCTGCGCGAGGGAGGCGACCCGACGTGAGAGCGCCCGCCTGGACGCGCACCATCCGCACCCGGCTCACCCTGACCTACTCGGGCCTGCTCTTCGGCATCACCTCGCTGCTTCTCGGAGCGGTCTACCTCGCCGTCTCACGTTCGATCGAGTCGAAGCCGCTCGACCCGGTGACGGTGAAGAAGTTCCAGAAGGGGGACGGCGGGATCGTGAGCTACCGCCCGGGAGAGGACTTCCAGGCCGCTGACATCCGCGACGTCCAGGAGTACGTCAACTACAACACCCTCGAGACCCTGCGGACGTACTCCTTCATCGCCCTGGCCGTGCTCTTCCTCATCAGCCTTGTCATCGGCTGGTGGGTCGCAGGTCGTGCGCTGCGACCGGTCGGTCGCATCACCACGACAGCGCAGGAGATCACCGCCTCGGACCTGTCCCGGCGCATCGCGGCGACGGGTCCCCATGACGAGCTGCGCACCCTCGCCGACACCGTGGACGACATGCTGGGGCGGCTTGAGAAGTCGTTCGGCGCCCAGCGCGCGCTCGTCGACGACGTCTCGCACGAGCTGCGCAACCCCATCGCCGTCGTCCAGGCCAACGTGGACGCCGTCCTCTCCCGTGAGGACGTGTCGGCGCGGGACCGTGCCCACGCAGCCCATCTCGTGTCACGAGCCACCTCCCGGATGGCCAGTCTCGTCGACGACCTCCTCGCCACGGCGCGCAGCCGGTCGGGAGCCTTCGTCGACCGCGAGGTGGACCTGTCCGAGCTCGCCGGTCAGGTCGTCGAGGAGCACCGACTGCTGGCCCAGGCCCGGGGTCTGCGGCTCGACCGGCGACTCGCGCCGGGTCCTCGCGTCATCGCCGACTCGGAAGCCTTGTCGCGAGCCCTCGACAACATCCTCGCCAACGCGGTGCGCCTCTCCCCCGGTGGCGAGGACATCACCATCGCCTCGGGTTCGATGCAGGGTTGGGCGTGGGTGGCTGTGCGCGACAGCGGTCCGGGCATCGCCCTCGACGACCGTGAGCGGGTCTTCCACCGGTTCGGACGAACCGGCCCAGCCAGTGACAACAGCGGTCACGGGCTGGGACTGGCGATCTCACGGCAGGTCGTCGAGTCCCACGAGGGCCGGATCGACCTCTTCAGCGAGGTCGGTGTGGGCAGCACGTTCGTCGTCTGGCTCCCGGACCGCGCGATCGTCCGTGACGGTGACCGGGCACGCACTCCCCCGGTCACCGACCCGCTCGGTCGCGTCTGACGACCAGCCGGAGGGTGATCCGCTACTTCATCGTGCCTTGCGACAGGGATCCCTGGAGCTGGCGCTGCGAGATGATGTAGACCGCCAGCACGGGGGCGATCGTGATGACCACGGCCGCGAAGAGCTGGCCGAAGTCCACGGCATACCCGGCCTGCGAGGCGAAGCGCGCCATCCCCTGCGAGAGGACGTAGTTGTCCTCGTTGGTGTTGAGGGCCACCGGCAGGAGGAACTGGTTCCAGAGGCCGAGGAAGTTGAAGATCGAGATGGCGACGATGCCGGGGCGGGCCATCGGCAGCATCACCTGGAAGAAGGTGCGCCACTCGCCCGCACCGTCCAGCTCTGCGGCCTCGGCGATCTCCTGCGGCAGCGCTCGGAAGAACGGGAACAGGAAGAACACCGTGAAGGGGAAGGCGAACGCGACATAGGTGGCGATGAGTCCCGGCAGGGTGTTGAGGAGTCCGGTGTTCTTGAGCACGAAGAACAGCGGCACGATCGCGAGGAAGACCGGGAAGGTCAGGCCGGCGAGGATGAGGTAGTAGACGATGCTGCTGCCGGGGAAGGGATACCTCGCGAGGGAGTATGCCGCCGCGGAGCCCAGGACCATGACGATGACCAGCGACGCGGTGACGACGATGACCGAGTTGAGCATGTACTGGCCGATGTTGGAGTCGGTCCAGGCATTGACGTAGTTGTCGAAGGACCAGTTCTCGGGCAGCGACAGCGGCGACTGGAAGATCTCGCTCGTCGTCTTCCACGACGACAGGAAGACCCAGACCAGCGGGAGCACGACGATGACGGTCCAGATCGACAGCACGATGTGGGACACCACGGAGACGGTGCGGTCCCCTCTGGACGCCTCACCCTCCGGGGTGTTGGGGGCCTTCGGTGCGGTGACCTTGGTGGGGGTCTCGGTGGACATCAGCGGTCCTTCCCACCGGTGAGGCGGTTGACGAGGAAGACGGTGGCGGCGAACAGCAGGGTCAGCACGGCAAGGACGACGCCCATGGCGCTGGCCAGACCGAACTGGCCCTTCTTGAAGGCGGTGTTGAACAGGTCCTGGGTGATCGTCAGGGTGGAGTTCTGCGGGCCGCCGCTCGCGTTGAGGGCCGCCATGTAGACGAACGCGTCGAGCGCGAGGATGCCGAGATAGATGTAGGCGGTCTGGATGGTCTCGCGCACCATCGGGAGGGTGACCATCATCGTCATCCGGATGCGTCCGGCCCCGTCGACCCGGGCCGCGTCATAGAGCTCCGCGGGGATGCCCTTGATGGCGGCGATGAAGAGCACCATGTAGAAGCCGACGAAGCCCCAGATGATGACGAACATCGTCACCGGCATGGCCGTGGAGACCTCACCGAGCCAGGCGAAGGACTCGAACTTGTCGAGCCCGAGTGTGGTCAGCACCCCGTTGACCAGACCCGCAGAGGGGTCGAACATCTGCGCCCACACGAGGCCGATGACGATGGCCGGGATCGTGTAGGGGAAGAACGAGACGATGCGGTAGAGCGAGGACCGGCTGAGACCTCGCACGGCGCCGGTGCCTGCCCCGCCGACCGTGACCATCGTGGCCAGGGCCAGGGCCAGCACGATGGTGGTGAAGGGGACGACCAGCGCGAGGAGCAGGTTGTTGCGGACGGCCTTGAGGAAGATGTCGTCCGTGAGCAGGTTCTGGTAGTTCGCGAGCCCGACGAAGTCGAAGGTGTCGGAGAACCCGCTCCAGTTGGTGAGCGAGTAGATGAACGCCTGGAGGAACGGCCACAGCACGAACACCGTGTAGAAGGCGAACGGGATACCGAGGGTCACGAGGAGGAAGCCCTTGCGGGCCAACGGCATACGCCGTCGTCGTGGCTTCCTCACGCTCGCCGTGCTGGGGGGAATGACTGTGGTCATGGGTGTCCTTGCTTCCATCGGCCGGACCGGCGTGTGCCGGTCGTGGCGGCGTCAACCCGCCCGAGACACGGGGTGGGCAAGATTGTGCCCGGCCCGGCACAGGTGTGCAGGGCCGGGCACAGGGGTCAGCTGACCTCGACCTTCTTGACCGACGAGTCCTTGGCGACCTTGTCGGTGATGGCCTGCAGCTGCTTCGTGAGAGCGGCCGCGTCGATCTGTCCGGAGAGGAAGGCATTCCACGGGACGAGCTGGTCCTGGTTCATGCCGTAGATGTCGACGAAGTTCCAGGTGAACACGTCGTCGCCGGCCTCCTTGAGCATCTTGCCCTGGGACTGGAGAGCCGTGGAGCCGAAGCCGTCCTCGGGGACGGTGTCCTTGACGATGGTCGCCGACAGCTTGGTCTTGGCGAAGTTCGTCGCCGCCTCCTTGGACAGCATGGTCCGCAGCAGCTCCTTGCCCCCGGCGGGGTTCTTGGACTTGCTCGGCACGATGAACGGCTCACCGGCCGCCGAGTGCAGAGCCGTGTAGGGCATCTTCGAGCCGGAGGTGAGCGTCATCTCCGGGGCGCCCGTCATCATGAAGCCCTCCTTGGTCTGGTCCTTGATCTCGTTCTCGATCCAGGATCCCGACGGGTAGAGCAGTGCTGCCTGGTCGTTGCTCCACTGGGCCTGGGCGGCAGTGAACTGGGTGCCACCGCCACCGGGCTTCATGTAGCCGTTCTTGACGATCGTCTCCATCGCCTTGATGACGCCCTGCATGGCCGGGTGCGACCAGCAGTCGGGCTTGAGGTTCTCGAACGACAGGCGGACCTCGTCGCCACCCTCCTTCATCGCGGAGGCGAGCGCGAGCGTCTGGTAGTAGGTGGCGGCCTCCTTGCCCCACAGCATGAGGAACTTGCCCTTGGCCTTGGCCTTGGCACCGAGGTCGATGGCCTCGTCCCACGTCTTGGGCGCGGTCCAGCCGTTGGCCTCGAAGAGTGAGGCGGAGTACCAGATCGCGTAGACGGTCTGGACGTAGTTGATGGCCACGAGCTTGTCGCCGATCGTGCCGGGAGACTCGACGCCCGGGTAGAGCGTGTCCTGGATCGTCGTGCCCTCGAGGTTCTTGGCGGCGAAGACGTCCTTGAGGTCCTCGAGCTGGTCGGCGATCGTGCTGAGGCCGATCGCGTTCGCACCGGAGTTGTCGATGAGGTCCGGCGGGTTGCCGCCGACGAAGCGCGGCTGGAGCTCCTGCGCGATCTGGGTCGAGGGCTTGACCGTGAACGTGCTGCCGGCCTGGTTCTTCTGCGCCAGGTTGGCCGCGAAGGTGACGTAGTCGAAGCCGTACCCGCCGTTGAAGATGACGGCCTCGACGGTGGCCTTGTCAGCCATGCCGAAGGGGTTGGTGTCGCTCTTGCTCCCACCCGCAGCGCTGGGGGCGTCGTCGGACTCGCCGCCACCGGTGGCACAGCCAGCCAAGGACAGAGCAGGAAGCGCGAGGCCTCCCGCGAACGCCAGGCGCACGATCGTGCGCCGATCCACTTGCTTGCCTCGAGGGTTCATCCACTCCTACTTCCGGTACGGGGCGGAAACACCACCCGTCGTTGGGCACCACGGCCATCTGTGGCAATGGCCATATCGTGCTCGGCGTGATTGATTGTGTCAAGGATGTTGACCCAATCACTCACAATCGAGCACTGTTTGTGACATGACCGAACAACGACCCGCCGCCGCACGCCTCCGGTCCATGCTCGTGACTGGGACCTCGGCCGGACCGACGAGTCCGATGGCGGCGATCACACCCGTGCGTGGTGCGACCACCATACGAGTCAGCGACGCCGCGGACGCGGAAATGGTGGAGCGGATCCACCGTGGACCGCTGGCCTCGCCCCTGCCCTACGGCGTGCTGAGCGACTACGACCGGGCCGACGAGACCCTCGAGCTGCCCGCCATCGAGCTCGACAACGGCGTGTTGCGGGCCGTCGTGCTTCCCTCGCTCGGCGGCCGGGTCTGGTCCCTCGCGTCCCTCCATGACGGGAAGGAGGACCGGCCCCTGGTCCACCAGAACTCGCGCCTGCGTTGGGCCAACTTCGGCCTGACCAACGCGTGGTTCGCGGGTGGCATCGAGTGGAACCTCGGGTCGACCGGCCACACCACCCTGTCGAACCAGCCGATGCACGCCGCCGTCCTTGACACGGCGCTGGGACCGGTCGTGCGCCTCTGGGAGTGGGAGCGGACCCGCGACCTCGTCCTCCAGGTCGACCTGTGGCTCAGCGGCGCGCGACTGATGGCATCCACGCGGGTGCACAACCCCGATCCCGAACCCAAGCCTCTGTACTACTGGACCAACATCGCGGTTCCCGAGACGCCGGGCACGCGGGTGCTCGTGCCGGCCAGCACGGCGTGGCGCACCGACTACGCCGGAGTCCTCGAGCGCGTGCCCGTCCCCTTTCCGGATGCACCGGACGCATCGGACGCACCGGATGCGGTCGACGTGAGCGTCGCCCGGGCCAGCAGGTATGCCGCCGACTACTTCTACGAGGTCGGCGACCAGGAGGGTCGGATGGTCGCGGCCGTCGAGCCGGACGGCCGAGGCATCGGCCAGACGTCCACCGCCGCCCTGCGTGGCCGCAAGCTGTTCCTCTGGGGACACGGCCCGGGCGGGCGCCGTTGGCAGGAGTGGCTCGGCTCCGCCGGGTCCCGCTACCTCGAGATCCAGGCCGGGGTGTGCCCGACCCAGCTGGAGCACGACCTCCTCGACGGCGACGACAGCAGCTGGACCGAGGCGTTCCTCCCCCTCGACCTCGACCCGGCCGTGGCCGCGGGCGACTACCCGACGGCCGCCGCGGCCGCGCGTGACGCCGTCCACCGTGCGGCGCCACCGGAGTGGCTGAGCCGACAGCACGATGTCTGGCTCCGGGACGTGGCGGACGCGGCGCCCGCCGAGCTGGTCCACACCGGCTCAGGGTGGGGTCGGGCAGAGCTGGCCCTGCGCCACGCAGCTGGTCCTGAGGGCACGCCCTTCCCGGAGGTCGCCGACGAGAGCCTGCCCCTGCGCCGACTCGTCGAGGACGACGACGCCGGCGCCCTCGTCGACATCTCGGCGGACCACCCGACCCTGCCGGTGGTCTCGGACCGGTGGGTCACACGCCTGGAGGCCGCGCGTGCCCGACGAGGCGGCTGGTGGGTCGAGTACGCACTCGGCACCGCGCGGCACGTGCGCGGCGATCTCGAAGGTGCGCACACGGCATACGAGCAGAGCTGTGAGCTGCAACCCACGGCAGTGGCGCTCCGAGGGCTGGCCCTGCTGTCCGACGACCCCTCCCGTCGCGTCGAGCTGTATCGCCAGGCACTGGCCCTCGCGCCCGACGACCGCCGCCTGGCCGTCGAGCTTCTCGAGGCGCTGCGAGGCGCCGGCCGCCACGACGAGGTCGTCGCGGCCGTGCAGGACCTGCCGGACGTTGTGCGCAGCCACGGACGTACCCGAATGCTGCTGGCGCAGGCCCTGGCCGCCTTGGGCGAGGATCGTGCTGCCCTCGACCTCCTCGAGGATCTCGAGGTGCCCGACCTGGCAGAGGGTGACCAGACGCTCTCCGAGTTGTGGGAGAGGCTGCGTCCCGGCGAGCCCGTGCCCGCCCACCTCGACTTCCGGATGTCCCTGCCTCCCGCGCTCGGCTGACCCCTCGAGCTCGGCGAGGCCCACCCGGATGACGGGTCTTTGGTCCCTGTTCGCATCGCCGTGCGCGAGGGACCGTGGAGTCACCAGCACAACCCCGCTGGCTCACTCAGGGAGATACTCAATGAGCACCACCACCCGAACTCGCAACGATGCCAGCGGCGTCCAGTCCACCCACGTCGCGGCAACCGAACCCGACCACTACCCCACGATCGTCCGCAGGTCCGCGGCCGTCGCCCGCCTGGCCCTCGGCTGGGTCTTCCTCTGGGCCTTCCTCGACAAGCTCCTCGCCCTCGGGTTCTCCACCGGTCGTGACGCGGAGACCAACGTGGTCGACACCTTCGGGCCGGCTGCCTGGGTCAACGAGGGCTCACCGACGCTGGGCTTCCTCAAGCTCGGCACCAAGGGTCCGCTCGCGGAGTTCTACCAGGGATTCGCCGGCGCCTCTTGGGCCAACTGGTTGTTCATGATCGGTCTCGCCAGCATCGGTGCCGCCCTCATGCTCGGAGTCGCCATGCGCATCGCCGCAGGCTCGGGCGTCCTCATGCTCGTCATGATGTGGAGCGCGGTCCTGCCCCCGGACAACAACCCGTTCATGGACGACCACCTCGTCTACGCGATCGTGCTCGTCCTGCTCGCCGGTCTCGGTGCCGGACGCACCTTCGGTCTCGGCAGCCAGTGGGAGCGCCTGCCCTTCGTGCAGCGCCACCCCATCCTCAAGTAGGAGCGCCCACTTCGCCCGGTGCCCTCACAGGGCACCGGGCACCATCCAGCCGTAGAAGGTCAAGGCGAAGGACGAGCAACATGAATTCCAGTCAGCCCCAGGTGAGCTCAGCACCTCTAGGGACCCGGACGGCTCGCATCCTGGCACCGAATGCGTCCTGGGACCTCCTCCGTCGCGCCTGCGTCGGACGCCTGGCCGTGGTGCATGACGACGCGCCGGACATCTTCCCGGTGAACTACGTCGTCGACCACGGCACGATCGTCCTCCGGACCGGCGGGGGCACCAAGCACGAGGCCGCGCGCAACCACGTCGTGGCCTTCGAGGTCGATGGTGAGGACAACGACGACACCGAGTCCTGGAGCGTCGTCGTCCGTGGTCGTGCCACCGAGATCCATGCCGTGGACGAGACCATCGCGGTCATGGACCTGCCCCTCATCTCGTGGGCGCCGGGGGCACAACCCCACTTCCTGCGAATCACGCCCGACGCGATCACCGGTCGCCAGTTCGTGCGCGCACCCGCTGCCCAGCGCCCGGGTGGGTGACGGGTGAACCCCTCGACGACGCGTTCGGTCGCGGGCGCGCTGAGGAAGCTCTCGCGCAGCTGCGACCGGCCGCTGCGCGTCGTGGCCAGCGGCAACGCGGCCGCACCGTGGGACCTGCTCGAGCTGTTGGACACCACTGTGGAGCGATACGAGCTGTTCATGCTCAACGCACCACGCGGCATACCGACCAGGGCAGGAGTCACCCATGTGACTCCCTTCGTCGGCCCGGGGATGCGCACGCCCGCGGTGTCGTACCTGCCCGCGCGCCTCTCCCACGTGCCGACGCTGCTGGCCGCGAGGTTCGTGCCGGATGTCGTGCTCCTGACCGTCTCCGAGCCGATCGGAGGACGGTGGTCTCTCGGGGCCGAGGTCAACATCCTTCCAGCGGCGATCTCGGTATGCCGGGACGCCGGCGGCCTCGTGTTGGCCCAGTCCCGTTCCGACATGCCGTTCACCTTCGGCGACGGTGAGCTCGACGCCCACGACCTCGACGCGATCCTCGTCGCGCCTCCCGGCCCACCCCGCACCGCCGCGGCCCACAACGCGGCGAGCAGCGACGGCATTGACCTCATCGGTGGGCTCGTCGCGGCGCGGGTCGGCTCCGGTGCAACCCTCCAGCTGGGCATCGGTGCCATCCCCGACGCCGTCGTGCCGCACCTGCGCGACCGTCGCCGGCTCGGGGTGTGGAGCGAGATGGTGTCCGACGGGATCATGGAGCTTTACGACGCCGGCGCCCTCGACCAGGAGCGCGACGTGGTCGCCTCCTTCGCCGTGGGTGGGCCCCGCCTGATGACCTGGTTGCACGCCAACCCACGCGTGCGCATGCTGCGCACCGAGACCGTCAACGACCCGGGTCGCATCGCCTCCCAGCCCGCCATGACGAGCATCAACACGGCGCTGTCCGTCGACCTCTTCGACCAGGCCAACGGGACCCACATCGGCTCACGCGTCCACTCCGGCTTCGGCGGGCACTGCGACTTCGTCGTGGGCGCGATGGACTCGCCCGGCGGTCAGGCGCTCATGGCGCTGCGCTCGTGGCATCCCCGGGCCGACGTGTCCACCATCGTCGGCCTCCTCGAGGGACCGGTCACGTCGTTCCAGCACACCGCCGTCATCACCGAGCACGGCACCGCTGAGATCATGGGCTGGGACGCCAAGGGCCAGGCCCGGCATCTCATCGAACAGGCCGCCCACCCGTCGGTTCGGGCCGACCTGTGGGAGGACGCCAAGGAGCTGGGCCTCGCCTGATGGCCAGCTCGATCCCCCTCTGCGACAGTGGCTTCGTCCGCTGTGCTGGGCAGCAGGACAACGGTTGGGCAAGAAGAGGAGCAACACCATGCTGGTTGCCGACATCATGACCACGCCGGCGCGGAGCATCCGTCCTGAGGCGACGCTTGCGCAGGCGATCGCCCTGCTCGGAGGTGCCGGTCTCAGCGCCCTCCCGGTGGTCGACAGGGACGACCGGGTCGTGGGCATCATCTCCGAGGGCGACGTCCTGCGGCAGACCCTTCCCCAGGACCCTCGGGCACATCTGCGCCTCACGCCCGCTGCCTCGAGAGAGGAACCGCTCGTCGGTGAGCTGATGACGGCGGACGCGAGTTGCGCCACGGCACGTGAGGACGCCTCCGAGGTCGCGCTCACCCTGTCCCGTCGTGGATGGAAGAGCATGCCGGTGACCGACGAGGAGGGCAGGCTCCTGGGCATGGTCAGCCGCAGCGACTTCCTGCGAGCCCTGGCCCTCACCGACGAAGTCCTCGTCGATGCCGTGCACGATGCCTTCACGCAGGCGGGCCACCCGGAGTGGCATGCCGACGTGCACGGTGGCCACGTCACGGTGAGCCCGCCGGGCGACGGGATGGATACGGCGGCCAAGGCCATCGCCGCCACCGTGGCCGGAGTCCGCAGCGTGCGGGTGGGTCAGGACGGCTGAGAGTCCCGCAGGGTCGGGCGGCTGCCCTGCGGCCCGTGGCTGGCGACGTAGACCGCGGCCTGGGTCCTGCTCTCCATGCCCATCTTGGCGAGCACCGAGGTCACGTAGTTCTTGACGGTCTTCTCGGCCAGTGACATCACCCGTCCGATCTGTCGGTTCGTCAGCCCTTCGGCGATGTGTTCCAGGATCCTGCGCTCCTGAGGCGAGAGCGGCGCCAGTCGCGGGTCCTGCGCGTCTCGGCCCCACCCGGCACGAATGCGGGTAACGACGCCCTCATCGAGCAGGCTCCGGCCCGCGGCGACCTGCCGGATCGACTCGACCAGGTCGACTCCCCGCACGTCCTTGAGCAGATAGCCCGCAGCGCCCGCCAGCACGGCCGCCCGCAGCGCGTCGTCGTCGTCGTAGGACGTGAGGATCAGACCGCCGATGGACGGATCCACGGACCGGACGTCACGGCATACGTCGATTCCCGAACCATCCGGGAGCCGGGCGTCCAGGACCATGACGTCGGGCCGCAGGGCCGGGATCCGCCTCGTGGCCTCGAGCGCGCTCGCGGACTCGCCGACGACTTCGACGTCGCTCTCGACCTCGAGCAGCTCGCGCAGCCCGCGTCGCACGACCTCGTGGTCGTCCAACAGGTAGACCCGGACCATGGTCATCACTTCCTCACGTCGAGGCCACGTCGCCCGGTCGGGACGACACGATGGTTCTCAGGACGGCACGTCCTCGTCGAGCGGGACGCTCCACACCAGCCGGGTCCCTGACGGCTCTCGGGCCTCCAACGACAGGGTGCCGCCCCGATGTTCTGCCCGCCTCGCCAGGTTGTCCAGGCCGGAGGACCTGCTCGGGAGCGGGCCGATCCCGTGCCCGTCGTCGACGACGGTAACGACGACCCCGCCGTCGACCTCCACGGAGACGTCGACGACCGTGGCGCCGGCGTGCCTGGCCACGTTGCTCAGACCTTCACGCAGCACCGCGAGCACGTCCGCCTCCAGCTGCTCCGGCAGGGCGTCCGTGCGACCCGACAGGCGTAGATCCGGAGGAAAGCCGAGGGTGATCGAGGCGTCGCGGCACACGGCGGTGATCTCGGCGGCCAGGTCTCGGGCGCCCGGTGGCCGTTGGAGGGCGAAGATCGCGTGGCGGATGTCCTTGATCGCGGCATCGAGCTCGTCGACCGCTCTCTCGACACGAGGGCGCACGGTCTCGCCGCTCATCCGGGCGGCCGACTGCAGGGACATCCCGGTGGCGAACAGTCGCTGGATCACGTGGTCATGCATATCGCGCGCGATCCGGTCGCGGTCCTCGAAGAGCTCCGCGCGAGACCTCTCGGTCTGGGCCGTCGCAGCCACGAGGGACAGGGTCAGTCGCTGGGCGAAGCCGGTCAGCTCCTCGAGATGACTCAGACGCTCCTCCTCCGCCCAGTCGACGACGATGAGGCCCAGCGGCGCCTCCCGGAGCATGAGGGGAATGGTCGACCTCGTGCCGGTGGCGCTCGTGGCGTCGGCCTGGACGGTGCGCGCCTCGGCCAGCATGGCCGCCCGGAGGCCGAGGTCACTCACGGAGGTGCCCGGGGCGGGCTGCGAGGCGGTCGAGGCGACGACGACGAGGTCGGTGCCGCGGGTGAGAGCCAGGAAGCAGGACGACGCCTCGGTGAGCTCGGCCACCCGAGCGACGACCTCGCTGAGGACCACTCCGTGTGGTTCGCCCGCCAGCAGGCCCTGAGTGGCACGACCCGCCACCTCACCCCAGAGCTGCTGGCCCCTGGTGCGGTCGTACAACCGGGCGTTCTCGATGGCGACGCCGGCCGCTGCGGCCAGGGCCACGAGGATCGCCTCGTCGTCCTTGCTGAACTCGGTGGCCTGGCGCTTGTCGGTGAGATAGAGGTTGCCGAAGACCTCGTCACGGATGCGAACCGGCGCACCGAGGAAGCTCGTCATCGGAGGGTGGTTCGGCGGGAAGCCGAAGGACCGGGGATGCTCGCCGATGTCAGTGACCCGCTGTGGCTGGGGGCTGGAGATGATCAGCCCGAGGAGTCCGTGTCCGCGAGGGAGCGTTCCGATGGCGACGCGTTGATCTTCGGTCAGGCCGTGCGTGACGAACTCGATGAGCTCCTCTCCCCCGGGGCCCAGCACGCCCAGAGCGCCGTAGGTCGCGTCCACGAGCTCGCAGGCAGAGACCACGATGCGATGGAGCACGTCGGCCAGGTCGAGGTTCGAGCTGACCGCCACCACCGCGTCGAGCAGCGACGCCATGCGCTCCTGTGACTCACGTGCGCTGCCGGCCCGGGCCCGCAGCTCGTCGAGGAGGTCGTCGAGCTGGAGTGCGGACAGGGACCAGAGCGAGGACGGCGAGGAGCTCGTGGGGTCCTGCGGGCTCTGGCCTTGCACGCTCTCGTCGGCCATGGCCACAGGGTATGCCCATGCCCGGAAGTGGCCGCCGACGAAGCGGCGACGTGGCCCACACATGAAGAACCGCGGCTCAGGAGGCGAGTCCTGAACCGCGGTTGCTTGGTGGGCGATACTGGGATCGAACCAGTGACCTCTTCCGTGTCAGGGAAGCGCGCTACCGCTGCGCCAATCGCCCGTGAGGGGTACTACTTGAGGTGGAGACGGGATTTGAACCCGTGTAAACGGCTTTGCAGGCCGCTGCCTCGCCTCTCGGCCACTCCACCATTGAGGGGTGGCTAACCCTCCGAGCGGATGACCGGGTTCGAACCGGCGACCTCAACCTTGGCAAGGTTGCGCTCTACCAACTGAGCTACATCCGCGAAACGCTTCCGAACTTTCGTTCGTGGCGTGCGGAGAGACATTAACTGATGCCGGACGTGAACTCCAAACCCACCAGTTTCACCGGCCCGATCCGACTCGGATCCGCGGGATCACCAGGGTTTCGTCGTCGTTGATCGGGGTCAGCGGACGTCGGGCAGCGTCGCGGATGCCGTTCAGGTCGAGGTCGTCGTCAGTGCCCTTGTCAGCACCCTGGTCGGCGCCTTCCTCGGCGTCCTCGACGTTCCGACGCTCATCGCCGCCGAGCGCACCACCGGGCTCGCGACCCTCCCCTGGGCCCGCAGCCCGTTCCGCGGCCGCCGCCCCTCTCCCGGGCAGGACCAGGGCGGCCAGCCGCTCCCGCAGCCCACGATCGTCCCCGGCCGGCCAGAGGTTGCGGATGGCAGCGTTGAGGGCGGCGCCGATGAGGACGGCGATCGCCAGCATGTAGAGCCAGATGAGCAGGACGATCGGCGCGCTGAGCGGTCCATAGATCGAGGCACCACCGAGCGAGGCCGCGATCGTGCCCCGCACCGCGAACGACGCCACGACCCAGATCAGGAGGGTGAGCACCGCGCCGGGGATGTCGCGGGTCCATGGGCTCCGCAGCGGGGTGGACACGTGGTACAGGCTCGTGAACGTGGCGATGACGAGCAGCGAGACGACCGGCCAGTAGAGGAAGGTGAGGAAGTCCCAGGCGTCCGGCAGGAACTCTCCGAGAAGCGTCGGGCCGATGAGCACGAGCGGGATGGTGACGACGCCGACGAGCAGGGCCACGACGTAGAGCGAGAAGCTCAGCGCCCGGGTGGGCACGATGCCGCGCACCCCGGACTGGCCGTACATGATCGAGACGGTGTCGACGAGCACGTTGAGCGCTCGCGACCCGGACCACAGCGACAGCACGAAGCCGACCGAGATGAGGTCGAAGCGCCCGTCCTGGAAGACGTCGTCGACGGTCGGGGACAACGTCCTGGAGATGATGTCCTCGGTGAGGAAGCGGCCGGCATACTCCGCGATCGCCAGCCGCACCTGCTGGACCGTGTCCTGCCCGAGCCAGCGCCCCACGTAGCCGACCCCACCGAAGAGCCCCAGGACGAGCGGCGGCAGGGACAGCAGCGCGAAGAAGCCCGCCTCGGAGGCCAGCCCCGTCACGCGGTAGCGCAGGCAGATGCGGATCGTCTCGACGGTGAGGCGGGCGAGCGTCTCCAGCGCAGGGAACCGCGCCAGCCACCCCCTGAGGCGTCGCTTCGCACCATTCACGCGTTCACGCTATCTGGCGCACCGGCGGGCGAACGCCCGGGACACGTTCTCGCGCGACACGAGCGGGTCACGAACGCCTCGCCGGTCCGGGGGTGACCTAAGGTGTCTCGGCGAGGCGCTTCTGCTCCGCTGCGACGTCGAAGTCGGCCTCGGGCCACTGCGGGTCGAGCGCCGTGAGGTGCTCGAGGACGAGGTTGGTCACGGCGAGCCGTGCGTACCACTTGCGGTCGGCCGGCACGACGAACCAGGGCGCGTCGTCGATCGAGCACTTCTCGATCGCTGCCTGGTAGGCCTCCTGGTAGGCGGCCCAGTGCGCACGCTCGTCGAGGTCGCCGGGGTTGAACTTCCAGTGCTTGTCCGGTCGCTCCAGCCGCTCGGCAAGCCGTGCCTTCTGCTCGTCGCTGGAGATGTGGAGCATGACCTTGATGACGGTCGTGCCGGACGCGACGACCTTCTTCTCGAAGGTGTTGATCTGGGCGTAGCGCCGCGACCACTGCGAGGGCGGGACGAGGTCGTGCACACGGACGATGAGGACGTCCTCGTACTGGGACCGGTCGAAGACGCCGATCTGGCCCGCCTCGGGCAGTGCGTTGCGGATGCGCCAGAGGAACGGGTGCCTGCGCTCCTCCGCCGAGGGTGCCTTGAACGAGGTGATGTGGACACCCTGCGGGTCGAAGGCACCGACGACGTGCCGCATGATGCCGCCCTTGCCGGAGGTGTCCATGCCTTGGATGATCAACAGGACAGACCGCTTCCCGCCGGCCTTGGACTCGGCATAGAGCCTCTCCTGCAGCTCGGCGAGCTGGTCACCGAGTCCTGCGAGGGCCTCCTCACCAGCCACCTTGTCGCCGTCGAACCCCGGGGTCGAGCGGGGATCGAGACCCACCAGCTCGAACCCCTCACCGACGCGCAGCGCCTCCGTGAACGACGGCGGCGTGACCGCCGCGACCTTGGCGTCCTTGTGGGCCTTCTTGTCCTTCGAGCTCTTCTTCGCCATTCCCGCATCCTGTCACCCAGGGCGCGTCGAAGGGGTGCCAGACTTCCGCTGTGCGCCTCCTCCTCGACAGCCGCTCCAGCGCGTCCACCCCCGACCCGCTCGCCGCCGGTGACCTGGCGACGCTGTATGCGTGGCCCGCGGACGGCGGTGTCCGAGCGAACTTCGTGAGCACCCTCGACGGGTCCGCCGTCGGCGGGGACGGCCGTAGCGGGTCGATCAACACCGAGGCCGACGGACGCGTCTTCCACCTCCAGCGAGAGCTGGCCGACTGTGTGCTCGTCGGCGCGGGAACCGCTCGTGCAGAGGGCTACCGGCGAGGAGCCACGCCCATCGTCGTGGTCAGCGGGAGCGGTCGCCTGCCGGAGTCGCTGGCCGCCGGCGACGGTGCCGTCATCCTCGTCACGTGTCGGTCCTCAGGGCGGACGGAGGACGAAGAGGTCTGGGTCGAGGGAGACGACGTCGTCGACCTTCCGGCCGTCGTGGCCAGGTTGCGATCGACAGGTATGCCGCGTGTCCTCACCGAGGGCGGCCCCCACCTCTTCCACAGCCTCCTCGAAGCCGGGGTCGTCGACGAGCTCGCACTCACGATCGCCCCCCGGATCGTGGGCGGAGACCACCAGGGCGTCGTCAGCGGTGTGCCGCTCGGCGGAGCCTCAGGACTGGACACCGAGATCGTCCACCTCCTCGAGGAGGACGGCTCACTGCTGGGGCTGTGGCGCGTCCGCCGCCTCTGAGGCGCCCTTCTCCCCGTACCACCGGGCGACGTCCTCCGAGTCGATCCACCTGCTGTATGCCGCGGACTGCGGCCACCCCTCCGGCGAGTCCTGCCACTCCTCCTGGCGACCGTAGGGCAGCAGGTCGATGAGGGGGAAGCTGTGGCTGAGCTGTTCGGTGCCGCGGCCATCGGTGTGCCACGTGCGGTGGACCGTGTCCCCGTCCCGCAGGAACACGTTCACCGCGAAGCCGCCACCAGGAGGGGCGCCCATGTCGGCACCGAAGGGGCTGTTGGCGGTCGAGTACCACGTCATGCGGTTGCCGACTTTGGTGCGGTAGGCCAACGCCTCCTCGATCGGGCCCTGCGTGACCACGACGAACCGGGCGTCCCAGTTCTGGAGGAACTCGAGTCGGGTGAACTGGGAGGTGAAGCCCGTGCAGCCACCGCACTGCCACTGCGCGCCGGGGTTCCACATGTGGTGGTAGGTGATGAGCTGCGACGCGCCGTCGAAGACGTCCGCGAGCCGCACCGGACCGTCCTCACCCTCGAGCGTGTACTCCGGCAGCTTCACCATCGGCAGCCGGCGGCGCTGTGCCGCGATGGCGTCGAGCTCTCGGGTGGCGGCCTTCTCCCGGGCCCGCAGCTGCGCGAGCTCGTCCTGCCAGGTGGCGTGGTCGACCACCGGCGGTAGGGCGGTGCGTGTCATGGGCACTCCTTCGAACCGGGCCGTGTCGCGGATGCGTACGACGCGTGTGACTGAGTAATGTCTACACCGTATACATCAGTCACGCGAAGGAGCAAGAGGTGCCACCGAGAGACCGTGAGCGCTACCACCACGGCGACCTGCGGCGCGCACTCCTCGAGGCCGGGCTCGACCTCACTCGCACCGGCGGCCCGGCGGCCCTGAGCCTGCGAGAAGTCACCCGAAGAGTGGGGGTGACCCCGAACGCCGCCTATCGGCACTTCGCGGACCGGAAGTCTCTGGTCCAAGGAGTGGCCGAGGCCATCCAGCACCGCATGGTCGCGCGGATGCGGGCCGCGAGGCGCGCCTCCCCCGCCACGAGCGCGGCGGAGGCGGCGAGGGTGCAGCTGCGGGCTGTGGGACTGGGCTACATCCACTTCGCCCTCGCCGAACCGGGATGGTTCTCCGTCGCCTTCTTCGGGGAGCCCGAGCTGCGGCTGGCCGACCTCTCCGCGCCCGCCTCGCCCCCGGCGCCCTTCCTCCTGCTGGTCGACGCCCTCGACGCCATGGAGGCTGCGGGATGCCTGACGCCCGAGCGCCGTGCCGGAGCGGAGTGGCCGTGCTTCGCGGCGGTCCACGGGTTCGCTGTCCTGGCCCTGGACGGCCCGCTCCAGCACCAGCCCAGGGCCGCCGTGGACCGTTGGGCAGCCCGCACGGTCGACGACATCATCACCGGCCTGCAGCAGGTCAGGAGCTGAGGAGCTCCAGGGCTCGGAGGCGGTTGTCGAGACCCGGAGCCGCGTTGTTGACCATGAGCTCGTCCGCCCGGGCCAGCTCGGCGAAACGGTCGAGGTAGTCGCGCACGGTCGTGATGTCGCCGACGGCCGTGTAGGTCATCATGTGCCGCGCCTGCCCCGCCACCGGTGACTCCATCAACGCGTCGACGGTCGCATCGTCCAGCTGGCCGGCATACGCCGGGACGCGGGAGGCCAGCGAACGCACCCGGGAGCGCAGGACCGAGGCGGCCATCGACTCGGCCTCCCCCTGCTCGTCGGCCACGACGACGTTGAGCGCCGCGATGACGTGGGGCTCGGCGAGCTGCTCCGAGGCCCGGAACTCGCGGCGATAGACCTCGACCGCCTGCTGCAACGCGTCCGGCGCGAAGTGGCTGGCGAAGGCATACGGCAGACCGAACCGCGCCGCGAGCTGCGCACCGAAGAGCGAGCTGCCGAGGATGTAGAGCGGCACCCTGGTCCCGCGCCCGGGGATCGCGTTGATCGTCGGCACGAGCGACTCGTCGGACAGGTAGCCCTGGAGCTCGAGGACGTCGTCCGGGAAGTGGTCCGAGGCCCGGGGGTCCACCCGAAGCGCCCGGCTGGTCACCTGGTCCGTGCCAGGCGCCCGGCCCAGTCCGAGGTCGATGCGGTCGGGGTGCAGCTCCGCGAGCGTGCCGAACTGCTCGGCGATGACGAGTGGCGAGTGGTTGGGCAGCATGACGCCACCCGAACCGACGCGGATGCGCTCGGTCCGGGCAGCGACGTGCGCGAGCAGGACCGCGGTCGCAGCGGATGCGATCGAGGGCATGTTGTGGTGCTCGGCGAACCACAAGCGCTCGAACGTGCCGAGCGAGTCCGCCTTCTGCGCCAAGGTCACGCTGGTCTCGAGAGCCTCACCGACGGACTGGTCATGGCCCACCGTGGCGAGGTCGAGCAGCGAGAGCCGCGGTCCTGCCGTGGTCATGCGGGGACCGCGACGCGGGTGTCGTCCGTGGTCGGCGCGGGAGCCACCTCGTCCTCGTCGAGCTCGAGCCGTGCATCGGCGCCGCCGAAGGTGTTGCTGTCATAGACCGACTGGTCGAGCAGGCCGTTGCGCTTGGCCACGATCGTCGGCACGAGCGCCTGGCCAGCCACGTTGGTGGCGGTGCGGATCATGTCGATGATCGGGTCGATGGCGAGGAGCAGCCCCACGCCCTCGAGCGGGAGCCCGAGCGTGGACAGGGTGAGGGTGAGCATGACGACAGCTCCGGTGAGACCGGCGGTGGCGGCCGAACCGACGATCGACACGAAGGCGATGAGCAGGTAGTCGGTGAAGGCCAGGTCCACCCCGAAGAGCTGCGCCACCGTGATCGCTGCCAGGGCCGGGTAGATCGCAGCGCAGCCGTCCATCTTGGTCGTCGCGCCGATCGGCACCGCGAAGGAGGCGTAGTCCCTCGAGACGCCGAGGTTGTGCGTCACGACGCGCTGGGTCAGCGGCAGGGTGCCGATCGAGCTGCGCGACACGAACGCGAACTGGATCGCCGGCCAGGCCCCCGCAAAGAACTTGACCGGGCTCAAACCGTTGGCACGAGCCACGATCGGATAGATCACGAGGAGCACGATCGCGCAGCCGAGGTAGACGTCGGCAGTGAACAGGGCGAGTGGTCCGAGCAGGTCCCAGCCGTAGTTCGCGACGGCCGAGCCGATGAGGGCGGCGGTGCCGAGCGGCGACAGCCTGATGACCCACCAGACGAGCCTGCTGAAGACCTCGAGGGCGCTGCGGGTGAGGTTGACGAACGGCTCGGCCTTGGCGCCGACGGACAGGGCCGCCGCTCCGATGGCGATGCCGAGCACGACGAGCTGGAGGATGTTGAAGTCAGGGCTCGAGGTGAGCGCCCCACCCTCCTCCGTGGAGGTCGAGACCTCGAGACCGAGGAAGTTGCCCGGCACGATCGAGGTGAGGAAGTCGAGCCAGCTGCCCGTGCTGCTGGGCGCCTCCCCGGCGCTGGTGTCGAGGTTCGCGTTGGCGCCGGGATTCGTCACCAGGCCGAGAGTGATGCCCACGACGACCGACGCGGCGGCGGTGATCGCGAACCACACGAGGGTCTCCCCCGCGAGGCGCGCGGCGTTCGTCACCTGCCGAAGGTTGGCGATCGAGACGATGATCGCGGTGAGGACCAGCGGGACGACGATGACCCGGAGCAGCTGGACGAAGATGCCGCCGACGGTCTTGAGAGTCTCGGCGAGCCAGGCCTGGTCGAACTGGCGCGCGACGAAACCGATCAGGACTCCCACGGCGAGGCCGATGAAGACCTGCGCCCAGAAGGGCACGCGGCCCCTGGTGTGCCGGGGTGTGCGGGTCGCCGGCGCGGGCGCGGCGGCGTCAGGGGTGGTGCTGGACATGACGGGACTCCTGAGGAAGGGGGCGGGCTGCAGGGGCGGAGGCGGTCAGCGCGGACAGCGGTCGCTGGCGTCCAGCCTCAGGTCCACGTGCAACCGTCGCCACAGGGCAGGGGTCGTCGTCGGAGTGCGCACGAGGGCGGCAACCTCCGACGGGGCGACGCTATTCCCCGCAGTCCAGCAGTTGGTCGATGCCGGCGACCTATCGGACGAAGTCGGCGACGAGCCGCTCCCAGCGGTCCGGATCGGTGTTCCACTCCTTGCAGTGCCGCGCGACCCGCCACTCCTCATAGGTCACGAGGTCGGGTCGGTGCAGGGCGAGCCGGCGGGACGGGCCGACGGGCACGAACTCGTCGTCCGCCGAGTGCATGAGCAGGATGGGGTGCCGCAGCTCGTCGGCACGACGCACCCAGTCGGTCTGGGCGACGTCGACGGACTCGTGCACCCCGACGAGGCGTCTGCCCCAGCGTCGCCCCATCATCGAGCGCGACAGAGTCCCGACCCCCTTGGGCAGTCGGTGCAGGCGCGCGTGGTGGTCGAGCACGTCACCCCAGTCGATGACCGGGCCGTCGAGGACCACGCGGGACACCAGGTCGGCCAGCGGTGAGCGGTCGAGGAACTGCAGGGCGATCGCGCCACCCATCGACCAGCCCAGGAGCAGCACCTCGTCGGCTCCGGACTCCACGGCATACTCGACGGCCGACTCGATGTCGCGCCACTCGGACAGCCCGAGGTTGTAGCGGCCGTCCGGTCCGGCGGGGACGTCCTCGTCGTTGCGGTAGGTCGGGACGAGCGAGGTCCACCCGGCCTCGTGGAGTGCCGGAAGTGCGCGCAGCAGCTCGTCACGACGCGCCCCGCGCCCATGGACGAGTACGGCCCATCGCGATCCTCGGCCACCGCTCGCCGGCACGACCCAGGCCGGCATGCGACCGAGTTCTCCGTCGACGTCGGCGTGCTCGGTCGCCAGCCCCAGCGCGACGTCCGGGGTCCCCGCGAAGTAGTAGCCGTCGAAACGGGCGCCACCGGGCCGCAGCTGGCCGCTGTCGACCCCGACGACCTCACGCTCGACCGTGCCCTCGGCGACGTCGGCGCCGGTGAGGTCGCCGAGACGGACGTGCCCTCGGCCGCCGTCGATCCACAGTCCGTAGCGACCGGGCACGACGGTCTCGGCCGTCGCGGACAGCAGGACGCGGTCGCCGCGGACGTCGAGGATCTCGACGTCGTCGGGTCGGTCGCGTTCCGGGGTGAGGACACGACGGGCGAAGTATGCCGCCGCCGCGAGTGAACCTGCCGCGCTGGCCACCGTCGTGGTCGCCCCGACGGCGACGGCGGCGCGCACCGCCCGACGGGTGTTGGTCGTCTCAGGCATCAAGAACGTCGGCGAGGTCGTAGGAGACGGGCTCCTCGAGCTGGGCATAGGTGCAGGACAGAGGATCCCGGTCGGGGCGCCACCGCACGAACTGGGCCGTGTGCCGGAACCGCACGCCTTCCATGTGGTCGTAGCGGACCTCGACGACGCGCTCGGGACGCAGGGGGGTGAAGGACAGGTCCTTGCCCGCGGCCCACCGGGAGCCGGCGGCGTTCTGCGGTGTCCGGGTGCCCTCCTCCTGCTTGGCCCACGCCCACGGGTGGTCGTCGAAGTCGGTGACGAGCGACTGCAGCTCCTCGAAGAGCTCCTTGCGCCTCGCCATCGGGAAGGCCCCGATGACACCGACGCTCGCGAGCGTGCCCTCGTCGTCGTAGAGGCCGAGGAGGAGCGACCCGATGAGGTCGTCTCCGGTCTTGTGGGTGCGATAGCCCGCGACGACGCAGTCGGCCGTGCGCTCGTGCTTGAGCTTGTGCATCGTGCGCTTGTCCTGCTCGTAGGTGCCGTCGAGGGGCTTGATCATCAGCCCGTCGAGGCCGGCACCCTCGAACTGCTCGAACCACTCCTGCGCCTGTGACACCTCTCGCGTCGCCGGCGTGAGGTGGATCGGCGCGCTCACCGAGGCGAAGGCCTTCTCGAGCTCTGCCCGGCGCACCTCGAAGGGCTCGCCCATGAGGTCGCGCTCCCCCAGCGCCAACAGGTCGAACGCCACGAACGACGCAGGTGTCTCCGCAGCCAGCTTCTTGACCCGACTGGCCGCGGGGTGGATCCGCTGCTGCAGCAGGTCGAAGTCGAGCAGGTCCTCGCCGGGTCGCACGAGGATGATCTCGCCGTCCACGACGCACGTGTCGGGGAAGTTGGCGAGCACCGCCTCGACGACGTCGGGGAAGTAGCGGGTCATCGGCTTCTCGTTGCGGCTGCCGATCTCGACCCTGTCGCCGGAGCGGTAGATGATCGAGCGGAAGCCGTCCCACTTCGGCTCATAGCTGACCTCGCCCTCGATGAGCTTCTTGCTCGGCTTGGCGAGCATGGGAGCGATTGGTGGCACGACCGGCATACCCCACTGTTCGCGAAGGTCTGCGTCCCGCTCGGCCTTGGGCTTCATGTAGTCCTCGTCGGCACGGTCCGTGCGCCGTTTGCTCGGCTGCACGCGTGGCGGCTCACCGGGCATCTTGGGGTAGTCGGGCGGGAAGTTCAGCTCGCCGAGCCCTCGCTCGACGTCGGCGTCCCACAACGCCAGGGCAGGCGCGATGTCTCCGACCGCGGAATCCATGCCCTCCCACGCGTCACCCCGGTCGGCGACGATCTCGGGCACGGTGAGGATCGTGAAGTCGCCCGGAGTCACCGTGCCGAGCTCCTCCCACGAGACCGGCATCGAGACCGGCGCCCCTGCGAGCGGCCGAGGGCTGTAGGCCGAGGCGATGGTGCGGTCGCGACAGGCCTGGTTGAAGTCGACGAAGACGCGCTCCCCCCGCTCCTCCTTCCACCACGAGGTGGTGACGAGGTCGGGCAGGCGGCGCTCGAGCTCACGGGCGAGGCCGATCACCCCGTGGCGGACGTCGAGGAACTCGTGGGTCGGCGCGATGCGGGCGAAGACGTGCACACCCCGGTTGCCCGAGGTCTTGGCCCACCCGGTGAGACCCGCCTCAGCGAGCACCTCGCGCAGGGCGAACGCGGCCTCCACCGCATCGCTGAAGGTCCGACCGGGCTGGGGGTCGAGGTCGATCCGCAGCTCGTCGGGATTGTCGTTGTCCGCGGTGCGCACCGGCCACGGGTGGAAGGTCACCGTGTTCATCTGCACGGCCCAGACCGCGGCGGCGGGCTCGTCGACGACGAGCTGCGCGTGCCGCCGTCCCGACGGGTAGCGGCACGACACGGTCGGGATCCAGTCGGGCATGCCCTTCGGCGGGTTCTTGGACCAGAACTCCTCGCCCTCGATCCCCTCGGGGAAGCGTTGCAGGGTGACCGGCCGGTCACCGATGGCGCGCACGAGCGGCTCCCCGACCGAGACCATGTATGCCGCGAGGTCACCCTTGGTGATGCCGTCACCGGGCCAGATGAGCCGGTCCGGACTCGAGAGCCTGACCTCACGGGCCCCGTCCGGACCGTCGATCTCCATCGTCGTCGCACCCGTCATGGCCACACCCTAGTGAGAGCCGCCGACCGCACCGTGCTCCGGCGGGCCGGGCGGGTCCCAGACGCTCAGGCTGCGCCCCGCCTGAACCACGTGGCCACCGGGGAACGTTCCCGGGGGCTTCGTGGTTGGTCATGGCATGGAGCCCACGAACCGCACGTATGCCGTCACCAAGACCGACGAGGAGTGGCGCGCCGAGCTGACGCCCGAGGAGTACGCCGTCCTGCGGCAGGCCGGGACCGAGCGCCCCTACGCGGGCGAGTACACCGACTCCAAGACCGAGGGTGTCTACTCCTGTCGCGCCTGCAGCGCCGAGCTCTTCACGTCGGAGACCAAGTTCGACAGCCACTGCGGCTGGCCGTCCTTCTACAGCCCTCTCGCCGGTGACTCGGTCGAGTTCATCGAGGACTCGTCGCTGCCGGGTCGCCCGCGCGTCGAGGTCCGTTGCGCGACCTGTGGCAGCCACCTCGGTCACGTCTTCGAGGGCGAGGGCTACGACACCCCCACGGACCAGCGCTTCTGCATGAACAGCATCGCCATGACACTGCGCCCCGCCGACGGGACCCCCGCCTGATCCGCGAGCACTGCAGAAATGGCTGAGTGAGCCACCCATGGGTGGCTCGCTCAGCCATTTCTGGCTCCCTCGACCCGGGGCCAGCGTCCCTGCTCAGCGCTGGACGGCGATGAGGTCCGCGACGGCGACGAGCCGACCGGCGCGCCTCACCAGGTGCCGTGCGTCGGCGGGGCGGGCGGAGCCGGCGGGCGCACCGACTCCGGGGAGCCCCCGCCCGGTTCGGCCACCGCACGCTCGTACTCCTCGAACAGCTCCATCCCCCGCTCGGTCAGCGGGGTGACGAAGCTGCCGAAGTCGGGGTCGCCGGCGAGGTCCCGCAGCTGGGCACGGCCCGCAAGCACCTCGCCGATGCGGGCCCGCAGTGCCTCGTCCGGGCAGGTGTCCCGGAGCACTGAGAGCGAGTCCCTCAGCTGGGCGTCGTGTGCCGGGTCGGTGAGGGTGGGCAGCAGGGGGCGAGCAACCCACCCGTCCGGGCCGGTGGGCGGCTGGCTCATCGCGCTCTCCTCTTCGTCACAGGTTGTTGTTCTCGTAGACGCTGGGCAGATGCACCGTCGAGAAGTTGCCCGCCGGCCCGGCCAGCGAGGCGGTCACCCCGATGACACCCCGAGCAGCGAGGGTGGCCAGCTCGATGGCGTCCTTGATCATGGAGACCTTGGAGACGGCCAGGGCCACCTGGGCAGCGATCGCCGATCCTCCGATGAGCAGCCCCGCGCCCGTCCACGACGACGCGGCCGTCGCTGCGAGCGAGATCCCGATGGTGATCGCCAGGTCGACGATGGTCTCGATGCCGGACTTCACGGTCTCGAAGCACTCGTGGATGCCCAGCGCCGCCTCGTTGAACCCCTTGGCGGCCTCGTCGAGGTTGCCCTTCATCGTGTCGAGGGCCGCGCTCACGCTGATGAACCAGACCGATGCCGCCTGGGCTGCCTCCCCGTCCCAGTCGCCGTCCATGATCCCGGAGTGCGCGTCCAGGGCGTCCGAGAAGTCGTCGCAGAACTTCCCGAGGTTGGTCAGCGCCGCGGCGAGCTTGGCGACCTGCTCCCAGTCACCGGCCAGGAGCTCGCCCCAGATCTCACCGATGTCGGCGCCGGAGAACTTCTCCCAGGCCATGAGCGCCCACTTGCCCAGGGAGGGGTTGAACTTGTCGTACCAGTCGTTGACGTCTCCCCAGGCGCCCGCGACGTCCTTGGGGACGGGGTCCACGAGGTACTGCGCGGGGTACCAACCGCCTCCGCCCTCGAGCGGCGCCTTCACGACTGGCTCCAGTAGGTCGCGTCCAGCCGTGCCGCGGCCTCGTCGTCGAGTCGTTCGTAGCGGTTGGCGGCCTGGCCGAGCTCGCTGCCCGCACCCGCGATGATCGTCTTGAGCTCGGTGAAGAAGGTCGTCAGCTCCGTGTCGACGTTGTAGGCGACATCGACGACGCGCTCCATGAGAGAGCCCCCACTGGGGTCCAGCTCGGCCCACGTCTTGGCGTAGTCCGATGCCGCACCGGCCTGCGGAGCCAGCTCCAGGAGCTCGTCCCTGAAGGTCCGCAGCGCCTCGGGCTGCACCCGGAACGTCTCTGCGGTCCCCCGACCGCCGGTCTCCTCGCGTCGCATGGCCTACCTCGCTCGTGGATGGGTGTGTGCGGGCAAGTCTGCACGGCATCACTCCGGCCCACCATGGGGAGCACTACCCACGGCAGAGACCGGCGACTGGTCAGCGCTGGCGGGCGATGAGGTCGGCGACGCCGACGCGAGGGCCCGTGAAGAAGGGGACCTCCTCGCGCACGTGCAACCGGGCCCGGGACGGCCGCAGCTCACGCATGAGGTCGACGATGCGGTGCAGCTCGTCGGCCTCGAACGCGAGGATCCACTCGTAGTCGCCGAGCGCGAAGGACGAGATCGTGTTGGCCCGCACGTCCGGGAACTCACGCGCCATCTGCCCGTGCTCGCGCAGCATGTCGCGACGCTCGGCGTCCTCGAGGAGGTACCACTCGTAGGACCGCACGAACGGGTAGACGCAGACGTAGTCGCGCGGCTCCTCACCGGCGAGGAACGCGGGCACGTGGCTCTTGTTGAACTCCGCCGGCCGGTGCAGGGCCGCGTTGGACCACACCGAGGACAGGTGCGCGCCGAACGAGGTGCGCAGCAGCCGGTGGTACGCGTCCTGGAGGTCCTCGATGCGCTCGGCGTGCCACCACACCATGAGGTCGGCGTCACCGCGGAGCCCGGCGACGTCATAGAAGCCGCGCACCACCACGTCGCGCGACCCGAGCTCGGCGACGAGCTCCTCGACCTCGGCCGTCATCGCCGCGCGGTCGTCCTTGCCGAGGGGCTCGGTCACCTCGAACACCGACCACATCGTGTAGCGGATCGTCTCGTTGATCTCGCGCATCTGGGCGGGCGTGGGCTTGCTCGGGGCGGGGCGACCGGTGGGGGTGCTCATGGGCTCATTCTCCCGCGTGCGCTGCGACCGCCCTCAGGTGGGTCGTGGTCGCCTCTGCCGCGGCGTGGCCCGACGCGATGACGGCCGGGATCCCGATGCCCTGGTATGCCGCACCGGCCACCTCGAGACCGGGCACCTCCGCGACCGCTCGCGTCACCCGGGCGATGCGGTCCACGTGGCCGACCGTGTACTGCGGCAACCCTCCACCCCACCGCTGCACGTGGCTGTCGAGCACCGTGAGCGGTGGCACTCCGACCGCCTCGGCGATCTCGCGGACCGCGAGGGAGACGAGGTCGGCGTCGTCGCGCTGGAGCGTCGCCGACTCCCCCGCGCGCCCGACGGACGCACGCAGGTATGCCGTGTCGCCCCCTTCCGCCGCCAGCCAGCCCCACTTGGCGGAGCTGAAGGTGCTGGCCTTGATGCCACGTCCGTCGACGGGCGGCACGAGGAATCCCGAGCCCTCCCACGACCCGACCTGGGCGGAGGGGACCGCGAGGGTGACGACGGCCACCGAGGCCATCTCGACCTCGCCCAGCGCGACACCCGCTGCCGGCGCGATCGGCGCCAGCAACCGGGAGGCAACGGGCGGCGGCACCGCCACGACGACGGCATCCGCCTCCAGCCGACGAGGCTGGGTCGTCGGCCCGCTGAGGACGGACCAGCCGGTCGGAGTGCGCTCGATGCCGCGGACGATCGTGCCGGTCTCGACAACTCCACCGCGCTCCTCGACGTCTGCGGCAAGGAGCTCCGACAACCGACCCACGCCACCGACCAGTCCGATGAACGGTGGCCGCGCCGCCCCGGCCTGCGGGTCGACAGCCGGTGGCGCCAACAGGGAGCCCTGGGTCCGCGCGATCGCCCAGACCGCCGGCATCGTCGCCCGCAGCGACAGCAGCCGCGCGTGACCGGCATACACGCCGCCGAGCAGGGGCTCCACGAGACGGTCGACGACAGCGGGACCCAGCCGGGCACTGACGTAGTCGCCCACGGAGACGTCGTCCCCTGGCGACGGTGCCGGGGCCTCCGTGCGCATGCGCACCTCCTCGTCGGCGTCGAGGAGTCCGGCGACGACCGAGTCGGCGAAGGGGACGCCCATCCGCCCGCGTGGCAGGGGATGCAGGTCGCCGCGCGACCACACCCGAGCAGACGTCGTGGTCGGCGTGACGACGTCCGAGTGGTCGGCGAGGTCACCCACGAGGTCGACGGCCTCAGGCCGCACGGCCAACATGGCCTCTGCACCCACGTCCACGAGGTGTCCGCCGATCTCCTCGCGTCGCACCTTGCCCCCGACCCGGTCGGACGCGTCAAGGACGACGACCTGTGTGCCGGGCGCCGCGATGAGCAGGTCGCGCGCCGCCGTGAGCCCGGCGATCCCGCCACCGACGACGACGACGGAGGGACGGGACAGGGGTGCGGCGACGCTCACCTCCTCACTCTCTCACCGGCCGTCATCAACTCGTGACCCGGATCTGCGGAACCCGTGACCCCGCAGGAGCAGTCTCACCACCAACAGACACCGAGCGCCGGGCCCACCGGAGAAGTGGAGAGCACCATGAACCCCCAGGTTCTTCGCCCCCAGAGGCTGTGGCGCCGACGCCTCGCCAGTGCCGCACTCGTCGGGCTTCTCGGACTGGGTGCGCTGGGCGCCTGCTCTGGCGGGGGCGTCGAGAGCAGCAGTGACTCCGGCGGCGCCCCGGCCAGTGGCGAGATGGCGAGGCAGGACCAGGGCGCACAGGCCTCCGACGGCGACACCGCTGCCGGCGCGGCCAAGGACGGCACCACGGCGCAGGCCCGAGCAGTCGTCGGCCAGAAGCTCGTCCGACGCGCCAACCTCCAGCTCAAGGTCGAGACCCTCACGGCGGCCGCCGACCGGATCCGCACGATCGCCTCGACCCAGCAGGGAGCCGTGCTCTCCGAGGAGCTGTACTCCGGCACCGATAGCAGGGGCACCTCCAGCACCATCACGATCAGCGTGCCCTCGACCTCGCTCGATGCGACCATCGCACTCATCGAGAAGGTCGGCGACGTGCAGTTCCGCAACAGCTCGAGCGAGGACGTCACGGGGACCTATGTCGACACCGAGGCCCGGGTGAAGTCGATGACCGCCAGCGTGGCCCGGATCCGCGACCTGCTCGCCAGGGCGACGACGGTCAACGACCTCGTCTCCCTCGAGAACGAGCTCTCACAACGTCAGGCCGAGCTCGACGGCCTCACGGCACAGTTGGCCAACCTCAAGGACTCCGTGACGATGTCGCCCATCTCCATCTCGCTGTCGACGGACGACTTCGAACCGGTCGCGGCCGGCGGCTTCCTGGCCGGCCTGAAGTCCGGGTGGTCGGCCTTCACGTCCTCCGCGGCCGTGCTCGTCACGGTCATCGGCGCGGTGCTCCCGTTCGCCGTCGCGTTCGGTCTCGTGCTGGCTCCGGTGATCTGGTGGCTGCGCCGTCGTCGGTCCGCCCGTCCGGGCTTTCTCGCTCCGGTCGCGCATCCCGCCGGGCCGATGCCCCCGGGCTCAGCGGGCTGAGTGCTCGTGCACGACCTCGACGATCCTCGTGAGGACGTCGGGGTCGGCGTGCGGCGGGACGCCGTGGCCGAGGTTGAAGATGTGTCCCGGCGCGTCGCGGCCCTCGTCGACGATCGCCCGGACCCTGGCCTCGAGCACGTCCCACGGGGCGCCCAGCAGCGCCGGGTCGAGGTTGCCCTGCACGGCGTACCCGTCCCCGAGACGAGCCACGGCGTCGGTGAGGGACACGCGGTAGTCGACGCCCACGACCTCGGCGCCCGCCGCACCCATCAGCTCGAACAGCTCGCCGGTGCCCACGCCGAAGTGGATGCGTGGCACACCGAGGTCGGCGACCGCGGCCAGCGCTGTGGCCGAGTGCTTCTGGACGTATGCCGTGTAGTCGGCTCGCGAGAGCGCGCCGACCCAGGAGTCGAAGAGCTGCACGGCGCCGGCCCCCGCCTCGACCTGGACGCGGAGGAAGGCGCCGGAGATCTGGGCGAGCCGCTCGCACAGGTCGTTCCACAGCTGCGGATCACCGTGCATGAGGGCCTTGGTCTGCTCATGGGTCTTGGACGGACCCCCCTCGACGAGGTACGACGCGAGGGTGAAGGGCGCTCCGGCGAACCCGATGAGCGGGGTGGGCCCGAGCTCGCCGACGAGTCGCCGGACCGACTCGGTGATGTCGGGGATGGCGTCGGCGGTGAGGTCCGGCAGACGGTCGAGGTCGGCGCGGGTGCGGAAGGGGGCCGGCACGACGGGACCCGTGCCCGGGACGATGTCGAGGTCGACGCCCACGGCCGCGAGCGGCACGACGATGTCCGAGAAGAAGATGGCGGCGTCGGCCTTGTGGCGGCGGACGGGCTGCAGCGTGATCTCCGTGACGAGATCGGGTGTGCGGCAGGCCTCGAGCATGGCCGTGCCCTCACGCAGCGCGCGGTACTCGGGCAGCGAGCGCCCGGCCTGACGCATGAACCACACAGGGGTGTGCGGGACCGGCTGGCGGGTGGCGGCGAGGACGAGCGGGCTGTCGGAGATCACCGCGTGATCCTCTCATTGCAGGGCGTAGCGCCCGTCACAGGGAAATGATGCCTGCGCCGACGAGGGCGCACACGACACCGACCTGCTGGACGGGGCGGAGCCGCTCTCCCAGCACGATGCGGGCCAGCAGGATCGTCGCGATGGGATAGAGCGAGCCCAGCACCGACGCGATGCTGACCTGCCCGCGTGAGGAGGCAGTGGCGAAGAGCGCGTTGGCGAGCAGGTCGGCCGACCCGATGAGGGCGAGCGGCAGCAGGTGGGCACGTCCGGCGCCACCGACGGAGCGCAGCACGAGCGCCACCGAGGCGAACACGACGACAGAAGTGAAACGCATCCCCCACAACGTCATGAGCAGCGAGTCGCGCGAGCCCCGGTCGAGGGAGAAGAGGGCGAGACCGAATGCGAGAGCGGCCACGCAGGCGAGGAGCACCGGACGTGGTGACACGGCGCCCGAGATCTCGGGACCTGACGCGAGGACGATCCCGACGACGGCCACGGCGATGCCCAGCCACACCCAGCCCGAGGGTGTCTCACCCGATGCGACACCGAGTCCGACGGTCACCAGGACCCCCATGGACGCGATGGGTGCGACGACACCCATCGTGCCGCTGGCCAGTGCCGTGTAGAACGCCACCAGGCCGGTGGCCCCGCTGAGTCCGGCGAGCACGGCCCACCCCACCCAGCTCCCCCACTCGGGTGGGTCCCCCAGCGCCAGGCGCACGAGGACGACGCCGCAGAGCAGGAGGAACGCCAGGCCTTGGGTGATCCCGACGACCGCCACGGCCGGGAGCCGTTTGGCCATGAGCCCACCGAAGAAGTCCGACGTCCCCCACACGGCCGACGAGGCGAGGGCGAGGAGGGAGAGCACCTCCGCAGCCTATGAGTGGGGCTCCGCCAGCGGGTTGGCGATCCGACCGGCGAACGCCAGCGCTCCCACGGGGTCGGCCAGGTCGACCATCTGCTGGTTGTTGCGCAGCTGCAACCGGTTGAGGCAGGAGAGGTCGAAGTCCGCCGCCCGCAGGTCGAGGTCGTCGAGCCGGGCGGCGAGCTCGGGGTGCGCGTCCTCGTAGTCGTCGAGCACCTCTCGCACGACCCCCCAGAAGTCCTCGGCGTCGAGCACGCCGGCCTCGTCGAGCACGGCGGCGAGGAACCGGAGGAAGCAGTCGACGACATCGGTGAGGATCGACAGGGCCTGCATCGGCGGTTCGGCGTCGACCCGCACCCGCTCGACCGCGTCGGGCAGGGCGACGTCCGGGTCGAAGATCGCCACCTCCTCGCCGATGTCCTTCATGATGACGCGCTCCACGACGCCGTCCCTCAGGACGAGGATGAGGTTCTCGCCGTGCGGCATGAAGGCCAACCGGTGCGCGACGAGGCAGTGGGTCACGGGCACGAGGTAGGCCTCGAGATAGCGGCGCACCCACTCCTTGGCCGGAAGTCCGCTGGCCTCGACGAGGGCCGCGGCGAACGACCCGCCCACCTCGTCGACATGGAGCAGGCTCGCCATCGTCGCGAGGGTCTCCCCCTCCCGGAGCAGGGGCACCGGGCTCTCCCGCCACAGCCCGGCGAGCATCTTGAGGTGCGGGTCGCCCCGCTCGGCCGCAGCGTCATACGCCGGGCTGCGGTAGCCCACGGACGCGTGCTCCCTCAGGACGTCGAAGCCGCTGGCCCGCAGGGTCTCGTCGCCGCGGACGAGGTCGGCGACGTGGTCGTTGATCGCCGGGGTGACCTCCATGTAGGCGGCGGAGAGACCGCGCAGGAAGCCCATGTTGAGCACGGACAGCGCCGTCTTGACGTAGCTGCGCTCCGGCGCCGACGTGTTGAAGAAGGTGCGGATCGACTGCTGGGGTCGGTGCACGTCGTCGCCGTGCCCGAGCAGGACGAGATCACCCCGGACGAGGTCGGCGGCGAACGTCGTCGTCACCCGGTTGTCCCACTGCCACGGGTGCACGGGGAGCAGGTGCACGTCGTCGAGCGAGAGGTCACGCTCCGCGAGGACGCGCTCGAACCGGGCCAGGGTCCCGTCCGAGAGCTCCTCGGCGAGGAGCCGCTCCCGTGTCATGCCGGCTCCCACGGCGAGGGTGGCTCGCTCACGCCGGGCGGCCAGCCAGACAAGTCTCACGTCGGGCGCAGCTTCGGGTGCATAGCGTTCGTACTCGCTGGCATCGAAGCCGATCCGGCCAGAGTTGGCGACGAAGCAGGGGTGCCCCTCACGCATCGACGCCTCGACCAGCTGGAAGTCCGCACCGACGAGCTCACTGCTCTTCGGCTGGTGCACGGACCAGCGGTAGGCCTGGGCGCTGAGTGTCGCCGACACCTCCTCGAGGAGCAGCGGCAGGACCGTGGGCCCGAGGTCGAGGTCGGCGCGCAGCTCGACGAACAGCTCGAGCGCATCGAGGTCCCGCACCTCCCCGCCCACGGTCCGCACGATCGACTCCGGCGCGATGAGCCAGTGGTCGAGGGGAAGCACCCGAGCCGAGAACTCGTATGCCGCACCGGAGCTCGCGCGGACGGCATACCTCCCGCGTCCGAGGGCGATGGGGTCGAGCATCCGCTCGTGGGCGAACTCGGCCAGCGCCTTGCGGACGAGCCAGCGCGTCGCGCGCGCCCAGTGCTCGGGCTGCAGGTGCGCGGGGAAGTGGGGCCTGGTGGTCATGCGGCAGCTCCTCGACGAGTAGCGGAGGCGACGTGGTCGTCGCGTGTGCAGAAGCTCAGCAGGGCGTCCTTGCCGGGCAGGCGGACGCGCTCGTGGACGGTGAAGCCGGCCCACGCGTTGAGGGCGTGGACGGCATGGTTTGCGGCGTCGGGTTCCACGACGACGCGTTGCACGGTCGGGTCCTCGAAGAGCCAGTCCATGACCGTCGCGAAGACGTCACGCGTGAACCCCGGCACGGGCGAATCCGTCGGCGCGACGAGGACGTGCATTCCGGCGTCGCCGGGCTGCACGGCATACACCTCTCCCACCGGGTCACCCGCCGGGTCGTAGCGTTCGACGAGGAACGCCGGCTCGTCGTCGACGAGGCCGAGGAACGCGTCGTGAGTGGGGTTCTCGTCGATCTCGACATAGGCCTGCTGCACCTGCGCGACGTCGTGGTAGGCCATCTGCCAGAAGCGGCACTTGGGATGCGTGACCCACCGATGGAGCGTGGGAGCGTCGGCGAGCGGGTCGACCGGTCGCAACGTGAACGCCGTCATGCCGACACCTTCCGTCGCAGCGGCGCGACCTCGGGCAGTCCGAACTCCTGGTGAGCGATCCGCGTCTCGATCGGATAGACCTCGCGTCCGGTGATCCCACGGACGATGAAGGAGTTCCGGTATGCCGCCATCCCGAGATCGGGGGCGGCGAAACCGTGCGTGTGAAGCTCGGCGTTCTGCACCCAGATCGGCGGACCGTCCACGTCGACCCGGTAGTCGCGGGTCACGTCGAAGCGGCCACGCCCGTCCCAGCGGATGCGGTCGGCGACGGGAGCGAGGAAGGCGGGCACCTCGTGCCTGTATCCGGTGGCCAGGACGAGCCCGTCGGTCTCGAGGTCGCGCTCCTCACCGGTGTCGGCGTGCCTCACCGTGAGCCGGTAGGTGCCGTCCGGCTCCTGGACCGACCCGGTGACCACCGTGTTGGTGAACAGGCGCGTGTTCGGCGGTCCCTCCACACCCGCGGCGTAGAGGGCGTCGTAGATCTCGTCGACGAGGTCGCCCGAGATGCCCTTGTAGAGCTGGGCCTGAGACGTGATGAGCGACTCGCGACGCTCCGGCGGGAGGGCGTGGAGGTGGTCGACGTACTCCGGCGAGGTCATCTCGAGAGTGAGCTTGGTGTACTCGAGCGGGAAGAACCGGGGCGACCTCGTGAGCCAGATGACCTCGCGCTCCCGGCCGTCGTCGGCGGCCAGGAGGTCACGGAAGATCTCGGCCGCGCTCTGGCCGCTGCCCACGACGACGACGCGGCGGCAGTCGAGCAGCGCCGCCCTGCGCTGGAGGTAGGTCGAGTTGTGCAGCTCCGCCGGCAGACCGCCACAGCTGTCCGGGACGTGCGGCGGGGTTCCGGTCCCGACGACGAGCGAGCGGGCGGCATACGTCTCCTCTCCGTCGGGCGTCGACGCCCGCACGACGTAGGCACGCTGGTTCTCGTCGAAGGTCACCGACGTCACCCTGCGCGACAGGCGGACGCTCTCGAGGCGCTCGGAGACCCACCGGCAGTAGGCGTCGAACTCACGCCGCAGCGGATAGAAGGACTCCCGGATGTAGAAGGGATACAGCCGTCCCGTCTCCTTGAGGTGCTGGAGGAAGGAGTGGCGCGACGTGGGGTCGGCCATCGTCACGAGGTCGGACATGAACGGCGTCTGCAGCCGGCTGTCGGGCAGGAGCATCCCCGGGTGCCACATGATTGCGTCGCGCGCCTCGAGGAAGACGTCGTCGACGTCGTCGACGGGGTCGAGGAGGGCCGCGAGACCGAGGTTGAAGGGGCCCAGGCCGATGCCGATGACGTCGTGCATCAGGCCACCTCACGTCCGGTGGCGACGAGGTCCGGTGCCGCGTCGAAGGCGCGCTCGGCGTGGTCCCCGAGGAGGTCGACGACCTCGAGGACCTCAGTGAGGGTGGTCTCCGGGTTGAGCAGGGTGAGCTTGAGCCAGGTGCGACCGTGGATCTTCGTGGACGCCACGACGGCCTCTCCGGCGGAGAAGACGGCTTCGCGGGCGCCGGTGTTGGCGGCGTCCACGCGCGCGTCGTGCACCGTGCCTGCGCCCGACGGGGACGACGGCACCCAGCGGAAGACCACCGTGCTGAGCACCGGGTCCACGGCCACCTCGAAACGGGGATCGAGCCGGAGGTGCCCGGCCGTCGAGGCGGCGAGGTCGATGACCGTGTCGAACAGCTCGCCCACCCCGTCCGGGCCCATGGCGCGCAGGGTGAACCACAGCTTGAGGGCGTCGAAGCGTCGTGTCGTCTGCAGGCTCTTGTCGACCTGGTCCTCGATGCCCCGACGGTCGGCGTGCTCGACCGGGTTGAGGTAGTCGGCACGGATCGTCACGTGTCGCAGGGTCGCCCGGTCGCGCACGAGCACGGCACTGGAGCTCACCGGCTGGAAGAAGGACTTGTGGAAGTCGACGGTCACCGAGTCGGCGCGCTCGATCCCCGAGAGCAGGGCGCGCCGGCGCGAGACGAGCAGCCCACAGCCGTAGGCCGCATCGACGTGCATCCAGAGGTCGTGGGCGAGGGCGACGTCGGCGATCTCGGTGAGGGGGTCGATGCTGCCGAAGTCGGTCGTCCCGGCGGTGGCGACGACGGCGCACGGCAGGTTGCCGGCGCGACGCTCCTTCGACACCGCGCTCACGAGGGCGTCGACACAGAGGCGTTCGGCGTCGTCGGTGTGGACCACGATGACGGCGTCGGGCGAGAGTCCGAGCAGCCGGGCGGCTCGCTGGACGCTGAAGTGACCGGCGGCGGACGCGAAGACCCGCAGCTGCTCCAAAGCCTCGGCGCGTGGTCGGTCGGCGTGCCTGGCAAGGGCCTCGTCGCGAGCGAGCAGGAGCGCCTGCAGGTTGGACTGGGTGCCGCCACTGGTGAAGATCCCGTCCGCGTCGGGTCCGAGGCCGACCCGCTCGGCCGTCCAGTCGACCAGGCGCCGTTCGATGAGCATGGCGCCGGCACTCTGGTCCCACGTGTCGAGCGAGGAGTTCACCGCGGTGAGCATCGCCTCGGCCGCGACGGCGGGCACGGCGACGGGGCAGTTGAGGTGCGCGAGGTAGCGCGGGTGGTGGAAGTAGACGGCGTCGCGCAGATAGAGCTCGCGCACCTCGTCGAGGACGGCGGCCATCCCAGTCGTGGGCACGTCGAGGTCGATCGCGGCGACCTCGCGACCCAGCGGCCCGGGCGTTACCCCGCTGAACGGCCCCCCGGCTCCGGCGATCGCCTCGGCCGCGACGCGGGCAGTGGTGGCGACCGCGTCGGCACAGGCCTCGGCGGTGCGAGCGGTGAGCAGGGACGTGGCAGGTGACGACTCTCGTGTGGTCATGAAGGTGAGGGTACCCTTAGTTAGGGTGACCTAAGCAAGTGCCCCGCCGGATCCTCCGTCAGCACCACCGGCACCACCCGCACCATCCGGCGTGGCCTCACCCGCGAACCCAGCCACCCGGCATACCCTCGTCAGGTGGCAACACGCTCCCTTCCCGGCCGCGAGTCCCCGGAGTTCACCGAGGCTCTCGAGGCACTGCGACACGTTCGGCTGCGGCCCGAGGTGCGCATCACCGAGGTCCCGGCCCCCCAACGGATCGCTCCGTATGCCGTGGCCCTCACCGCCGACGTCCTCGGCTCCGCGGGCGACGACGAGGAGCTCGCCTCCGGTCGCTTCGTGCTGCTCCACGACCCGTCCGCTCCCGAACCGTGGGGTGGTGAGTGGCGGGCCGTGACGTTCGCGCGCGCCGAGCTCGAGCCCGAGCTCGCCGCCGATCCGCTCCTCGGCGAGGTGGGGTGGTCGTGGCTCGTCGACGCCCTCGGCAACCGTGGGGTCGAGGCGATCGCCGAGGCGGGCACCGTCACCCGCGTCGTGAGCCAGAGCTTTGCCGGCCTGGCCGACCGCCCGGCCAGTGTGGAGATGGAGGTGCGCGCGTCCTGGACCCCGGTCGGACCCGACGCGGGACTGCACCTGCTGGCCTGGTCCGACCTGCTGTGCACCATCGCCGGGCTCCCTCCCCTGCCCGAGGGCGTCGTCGCCCTGCCCGGGCCTCGCCGCTGACATGACCGACGACCCGTCCGACTCGTCCGTGGCCACCGAGGACCTCGACGCCGAGCACAACCCTGACGCCGAGCCCGCGCTTCCCCCGCCGACCCCCCTCAACGAGCCCGCCGACGGCACGCCGGACGTCGTCGAGTCCGAGCGGCGACTCAGCGAGGCCGCCGCAGCGATCGCGGCCGGTGAGGGGCCCGTCGCCGTCGACGCCGAGCGCGCCTCCGGCTACCGCTACGGTCAGCGCGCCTATCTCATCCAGGTGCGACGTGAGGGTTCCGGCACGTGGCTCATCGACCCGATCGCCTGCCCGGACCTCTCTCCCCTCAACGAGGCCATCGGCCGTGCCGAGTGGATCCTGCACGCGGCGACCCAGGACTTGGCCTGTCTCGCCGAGGTGGGCCTGCGTCCCATCCAGCTCTTCGACACCGAGCTGGGCGCCCGGCTGCTCGGACTTCCCCGGGTGGGACTCGCCGCGGTCGTCGAGCACTACCTCGGTCTGGCGCTGGCCAAGGAGCACTCCGCCGTCGACTGGTCGACGCGGCCCCTCCCCGAGCCGTGGCTGCGCTATGCAGCGCTCGACGTCGAGGTGCTCACCGAGCTGCGCAACCTCATGGGCGTCGACCTCGACCGTCAGCAGAAGTCCGAGTGGGCCCGGCAGGAGTTCGAGGCCCTGCTGCAGTGGGCACCGACCGAGCGCGTGGACCCCTGGCGGCGCACCAGCGGACTCAACACCATCCGCAGCCGCCGGGGCATCGCCGTCGTGCGTGAGCTCTGGTACGCCCGTGACGACATCGCCCGCGAACGCGACACCTCACCCGGTCGCATCCTCCCCGACGCCGGACTCGTCGCCATCGCGACGGAGGCACCGACGACACCGTCCGGCCTTCCCAGCGGGCACCGGGCGATCGCCCGCTACGGCCGCCAGTGGGTCGCGGCGGTCCAGCGCGCCAACGCCATCGACGAGGCCGACCTCCCGCCCCGGACGGTGCGATCCGACGGGCCACCGCCCGCACGCTCCTGGGCCGACAAGGACCCGGTCGCCGCCGCCCGCTTGGCGGACACGCGAACCGAGCTCACGGCATACGCCGAGCAGCACCAGATCCCGGTCGAGAACGTCATCTCACCCGACCCGCTCCGCCGGGTGGTGTGGCGTCCACCGACCTCGCGCGACACGGCGGGTTTCACCGAGGCACTGCACGACTACGGCGTGCGTGCGTGGCAGGCCGAGATCGTGGCACCGATGCTGGCCCGGGCCTTCGAGGCGCATCCCGACCCCGACTAAGGACCGGCTCGCGCCTGCCGCTACGGCTCGGGAACCGTTTCGACCTTCCGGGGTATGGCGTCCGCCCCCGTCGCGCTCCGGGCGCGCCGGGCCCGCGTCACGCGGTCCTTGACCGACCCCAGGCGTTCCAGGGGCAGGAAGGCGAGGAGGCAGACGGCCAGCGGCAGGAAGTGGATCTTGAGCATCAGGTAGGTGCTCAGGTGGAAGCCGGCAGCGAAGAGCAGCGCACCATGGAGCGCCTTGCCCCTGAGCCACAACATGAGGGGTGCGAGGAACTCGGCGATCCAGACGATCCACTGGAGCGCGTGGGTGAGTGTCTGGTGGGACCCGACCCAGGGACCGATGCCGTTGGGACGACGGGTCAGCGCCCAGATGAGGGTCGCGCCGTTGGCCCAGCCGGGGCCGCCGAAACGCAGCTTGGCCCAGGCCGAGAGCGCATAGATCGAGACCGCCCCCAGCTGGACCATCCGGATGGCCCAGCCAGCGGTCTCCCAACGGTCGACGTCACGCACGCTGGCCCTGCCGACGGTGGGCAGCACGAACAGGGCCAGGATCAGGGCGAAGTGGTCGTGGTCGACCTTGGAGTAGGCGAAGGCGTTGCTCACCCAGTCGAGCATCCCGATCGCGCACGCCAGGCCCGCCAGCCGCGGCAACCGCCCCATGGCGGCGACGACCGAGCTGATCAGGATGACCGCCAGCAGCACTCTGACATAGGTCGGTGACGGAGCGGGCATGCCGAAGAGGGTCCGCACGGTGAGTCCGCGGTAGAGGCTCGCCGGCACGTCACCGTGCGGGATGGGGTCGGTGACGATCCACAGGACGTCGAGCCACACGAAGGCATAGATGAAGCGCCGCAGCCACGCCACGCGCGCCAGTGGCAGGGCCGGCACGAAGAAGGTCCGGACGGCACTCATCGCGCGTCCTGGGAGATGCCGCTGGGCCGGGGGTCGATGGGGTCGACGACCTCCCAGGAGACGAGCCTGCGCACCGTGGTCGCACCGGTGCGGATGTCACGCTGGGTGTTCTGCAACCAGATGGTGCGATAGGCGGGCTCGTGTGCGAGGCGGCGGCGGTGGAGCACAGCGACGTCCTGGAGCAGGCCGGGGTTGTTGATGATGCGCGGCGCCTGGCTCTCGATCTCGGCGCGCTCGATGCCGATCATCTCCTTGGACAACGGCACCCGCACCTCCTCGCCGTCCACGGTCACCGCGGCCATGGTGAGCGAGTTGATGACACCGTCGTTGCGGACGGAGAAGGCGTACTGCGACATGGGCGCGAACGGCCACCAGCCGTCGTTGCCGATGAGGGTCCCCAGGGCGACCGTGACGGTGACGACCACGCTCACCGCGATCCGCCAGGCCACGGCATACCCAGGAATGGTGCGTGTCGCCTCCCCCGTCATGGCGTCATGGTGCCAGATCCGTGGCGTCGACGAGGGACGTTGCCGCTGCACGCCGTGGCTTGCGTTATCTCATATCTGACATACGCTGTTCGGCATGACTGAGTCCAGCTACCTCACTCGTATCGGCACCCTCATCCGAGACGCACGTCGTCACCAGGGCCTGACCCAGAACGAGCTCGCCGACAAGCTCGGCACCAGCCAGAGCGCGGTCGCGCGCATCGAACAGGGCCGCCAGAACCTCAGCCTCGAGATGCTCGCCCGCGTCGGCGAGACCCTCGGCAGCGAGTTCGTCTCGCTGGGGCACAGCGGTCCGCAGCACCTGCGGATCGTCGGTGGCGCCAAGCTGTCCGGCTCGATCCCCGTCAAGACCAGCAAGAACGCCGCCGTCGGCCTGCTCTGCGCCGCCCTGCTCAACAAGGGGCGCACGACCCTGCGCAACCTCGCGCGCATCGAGGAGGTCAACCGGATCATCGAGGTCCTCACCTCGATGGGCGTCAAGGTGCGCTGGCTCCCGGACAGCAGCGACCTCGAGATCATCCCGCCGGCGACGCTGGACCTCGACTCGATCGATGTCGCTGCCGCTCGTCGCACGCGGACCGTGATCATGTTCCTCGGTCCTCTGCTCCACCAGTTCGACACCTTCTCGCTGCCCTACGCCGGTGGCTGCGACCTCGGCACCCGCACCGTCGAGCCGCACCTCACGACCCTGCAGTCGTTCGGTCTCGACGTCGCGGCGACGCACGGCTTCTACGAGGCCAAGGTCGACAAGACCAAGCGCCCGGAGAAGGCCATCGTCCTCACCGAGCGTGGGGACACGGTCACCGAGAACGTCCTCTTCGCCGCGGCCCTGTATGCCGGCACGACCGTCATCCGCAACGCGTCGTCGAACTACATGGTCCAGGACGTCTGCTTCTTCCTCCAGCGCCTCGGCGTCACGATCGAGGGCATCGGCACGACGACCCTCACGGTCACGGGCCGTGAGTCCATCGACGTCGACGTCGACTACTCCCCCAGCGAGGACCCGATCGAGGCCATGAGCCTCATCGCCGCCGCCGTCGTCACGGAGTCCTCGATCACCATCGAGCGGGCACCGATCGAGTTCCTCGAGATCGAGCTCGCGACGCTGGACGGGATGGGCCTGCAGTACGAGATCTCGCCGGAGTACCTCGCAAAGAACGGCCACACGCGCCTCGCCGACATCACCATCCTGCCGAGCCAGCTCACCGCGCCGATCGACAAGATCGCGCCGATGCCCTTCCCCGGGCTCAACATCGACAACCTGCCGTTCTTCGCGCTCATCGCCGCCTGCGCCGAGGGCACGACGATGATCCACGACTGGGTCTACGAGAACCGCGCCATCTATCTCACCGAGCTGACCAAGGTCGGTGCCCAGGTGCAGCTGCTCGACCCGCACCGCGTCATGATCACCGGCCGCACCGCCAAGTGGCGTCCGGCCGAGGTCATGTGCCCGCCGGCGCTGCGTCCCGGCGTCGTCGTGCTGCTCGCGATGCTGGCTGCCAACGGCACCTCGGTGCTGCGCAACGTCTATGTCATCAACCGCGGATACGAGGATCTCGCCGAGCGCCTCAACGCGCTGGGCGCGACCATCGAGATCTTCCGCGACATCTGATCCCTGGTGTCCGAACCCCTGACGTCCGACTGGGACGACCTGCGCCGCTGGCCCGACGTCGAGGCGTCCAACCTCCAGGCGTGGGACGCCACTGACCTCCTCCTCCTCGACGAGGCCGGTGCCCTGCCCGGTGGCGACGGCGACGTCGTCGTCATCGGGGACCACCATGGCGCCCTGACGCTCGGCGCCCTGGCGGCCGGCGGGTCAGGGGTCCGGGTGCACCAGGACGGAATCCTCAACGAGAGAGCACTCGACGCCAACGCGGGCCGCCGCGGTGTGGACGGCTATGCCCGCCACGGTCTCGACGCCTCGCTCGTGGCCGGCGCGCGGCTGGTGCTCCTCCAGCTCCCCCGGTCGCTCGACGAGCTCGACGAGATCGCCCAGCTCATCGCCCAGCACGCGCACGCCGACGTGCGGGTGCTCGCGGGTGGTCGGGTCAAGCACATGTCGCTCAGGATGAACGACGTGCTGGGTGCGTCGTTCACGACGGTCCGGCCGAGCCTGGCCCGCCAGAAGTCCCGGGTCCTGCGCGTCTCCGGCCCCCGTGAGGACATCGCGACCACCTGGCCCAGGCAGCGCACCCACGACGACCTCGGCGTCACGGTCGTCGCGCACGGTGGCGTGTTCGCCGGCACCAACATCGACATCGGCACCCGGCTCCTGCTGGAGCACCTCCCGGAGATGCGTGAGGCCGACCGAGCCGTCGACCTGGCTTCGGGCAGCGGAGTCGTCGCCGCGGCCCTGGCGCTGGCCCGTCCTGCACTGAGCGTCCTCGCGACCGACCAGTCCGCAGCCGCGGTCGCCTCGACAGTGGCGACGGCCGAGGCCAACGGCGTGGGCCAACGCGTCGAGGTCGTCCGGGCCGACGCGCTCGAGATGCTCGAGCCCGCGACGGCCCAGCTCATCGTCCTCAACCCGCCGTTCCACGTCGGGTCGGCGGTCCACACCGGCCTCGCCGAACGCCTCTTCGCCGATGCCGCACGGGCCCTGGAACCGGGTGGCGAGCTCTGGTGCGTCTGGAACACCCCGCTGAGCTATCGGCCGATCCTCGACAAGCTCATCGGGTCCACCAAGCAGGTGCAGCGCACCTCCAAGTTCACCGTGACGAGCTCGCGCAAGCGCACCTGAGATCAGTGGGCGGTCCAGCCGCCGTCCATCGTGAACGAGCTGCCCGTGATCGAGTCCGACGACGGGCCGCAGAGGAAGCCGACGAGGTCCGCGACCTCCGCCGGCTCGATGAGCCGCTTCACAGCCACCGGCGTCAGCATGACCTCCGCCAGGACCTCGGACTCCGGTATGCCGTGCGCCTCCGCCTGTGCGCGAATCTGGTTCTCCACCAGGGGAGTTCGCACATAGGCCGGGTTGATGCAGTTGCTGGTGACGCCCTTGTCACCGGCCTCGAGGGCCACGACCTTGCTCAGTCCCTCGAGACCGTGCTTGGCCGAGACGTAGGCCGACTTGAAGGCACTGGCCCTCAGCCCGTGCACGGACGAGACGTTGACCACGCGACCCCAGCCGGCGGCATACATGTGTGGCAGGCAGGCACGGACGAGCCGGAACGGCGAGAGAAGCATGAGCCGGTGGATCTGCTCGAACTCCTCGATCGGGAACTCGTGGACCGGTGCGACGTGCTGGATCCCGGCGTTGTTGACGAGGACGTCGATGTCGGTGGGCAGGTCGGCGTGCGTGTCGAGGTCGGCCAGGTCGAGCACCCAGGGGGTCACCCGGTCCACGCCGATGCGCGCAACGAGCTTGTCGAGGGCGTCGCCGTCGATGTCGACCGCGTGGACCTGCGCTCCGTCGACGGCGAGACGTTCGACGACTGCGGCACCGATCCCGCTGGCGGCACCTGTGACGAGCGCGGTGCGAGCCTCGGGCATCTCACTTCCCCCGAGCTGCAGGTCGGTTGCGGATCCGCTCGACGAGGTCGGCCACCGTGCCCCAGATGCCCTTGCGGAAGAGCAGGACGATGAGGACGAAGATCGTCCCGGTGATGATGCCGATGCCGTTGAAGCCGGAGGACGCGAGCTGGTCCTCGAGCAGGACGACGACGGCCGCGCCGAGTGGACCGCCCCAGAGGGTGCCGATGCCACCGAGGACCGTGATGAGCACGACCTTGCCCGACGTCTGCCAGATGAGCTCCTGCAGTGACGCGAAACCGTGGCTCACCGAGAACACTCCCCCGGCCAGCCCGGCGATGCCGGCGGAGATGACGAACACCATGATCTTGTAGCGCTCGACGTCGTAGCCGAGCGCCCGGGCCCGGGCCGGGTTGTCGCGGATGGCGAGGAGCACCCGGCCGAACGGCGACGACACGGTGCGCCAGGCGACGAACGCGCCCAGCAGGATGAGCGGCAGTGCCGCGTAGTAGAAGTAGAAGGCGTCCCTGTTGATGAGGTCGGTCAGCCCGCCCAGGTTCTTGGGGATGCCCTGGAGGCCGTTCTCGCCACCGGTGAGGTCGCGCGCCTGGTTGGCGATGAAGTAGATCATCTGGGCGAAGGCCAGCGTCACCATCGCGAAGTAGATCCCGGTCCGGCGCACGGCGAGGTATCCCGTGGGGACCGCGACGATCATGGCGACGACGGCCCCACCGAGGATGGCCACCGGGAACGGCAGGCCCGAGCGGATCGCGATGATCCCCGTGACATAGGCCGACGTCCCCCAGAACATCGCGTGCCCGAAGCTCAGCAGGCCCGTGAACCCGAGCAGGAGGTCGATGGAGATGGCGAAGAGCCCCCACGCGAGGATGTCCATGGCCACCGGTGGGTAGATGAGCCAGGGCAGGGCGAGGACGGCGACCAGGGCGACGAGGAGCAGGCCGGCCCGGACCAGCGGGTTGAGCTTGCGGTCCGGCGCCGCCGACGCGGCTGTCTGCACCCGCGTCGTCTCGGTGAGCTGGGCACTCATGAGGCCTCCTCGCGGCCGAAGAGTCCCGCCGGGCGGACGAGGACGACCGCTGCCATGAGGACGAAGATGAGGACCTGCGCGTAGGACGGTGCGTAGGCCTGGCCGTAGGCCTCGACGAGCCCGACGAGGAACCCGGCGACGACGGCGCCGAGGATCGAGCCGAGCCCGCCGATGACGACGACGGCGAACAGGATGATGATGAAGTTGCTGCCCATGTCGGCGGTGATCGCGCGGAACGGCGCGGCGAGCACTCCGGCCACACCGGCCAGCGCGATGCCGAAGCCGAAGACCGGTGTCACCCACCGACCCACGTTGATGCCGAGGGCCCTGGTGCGCTCGGCGTCCTCGGTCGAGGCCCGCACGATCATGCCGATGCGGGTCTTGGTGAGCAGCAGCCAGACGGCGACGCAGAGCACCACCGAGAAGAAGGCCGCGAACAGCTGGTAGCTCGACAGGCTCAGCCCGCCCACGCTCACCCTCCCCTCGAGCCCGGCCGGCAGCTCGTAGGGCAACCCGGAGACGCCGTAGCGGCGCTTGACCAGGTCGACGATGAGCAGCGTGAGGCCGAAGGTGAGGAGGAAGTTGTAGAGCGGGTCGAGCGTGAGCAACCACCTCACCAGGAGTCGCTCGACGAGGATGCCGAAGAGGAACAACAGGACCGGGACGATGACGAGCGCACCCCAGAACGGGATGTCCGCGACGTCGAGGAGCACGGCCGACCCGACGGCGCCGAGCATGTACATGGCGCCGTGGCTGAAGTTGACCACCCCCATGACACCGAAGATGACCGCCAGCCCCAGGGCGGCGAGGGCATAGAAGCCGCCCGTCGCCAGGCCCTGGAGCGTGTACTGGATGAATGCACTCATCGGGGTCTCAGTGACCTCTCGTCACATCGAGCAGCCGGACTCGGCCACCGGCTTGAAGGCTTCGGCGGCAGGGATGGTGGCGACGATCTTCTCGTAGTCCCACTCCTCCTTGACCTCGGCGGCGGGCTTGACCTCGGCGAGGTAGGCGTCGTGGATGACGCGGTGGTCCTCGGCGCGGACCTCACCGTTGCGCAGGAAGAAGTCGTTGATCTTCTTGCCCTCGAGCTTGGCGACGACGTCGTCCCCGGTGTCGCTGCCGGCCTCCTGGACGGCCTCGAGGTAGTTGTAGGCCGCGGAGTAGTTCGCGGCATGGGCGAACGAGGGACGCGTCTTGGTGCGCTCCTGGAACTTGTCGGCCCACTTGCGGTTCTGCTCGTCGAAGTTCCAGTACCAGGCCTCGGTGAAGGTGACGCCCTTGAACTGCTCGGCGCCGAGGCTGTGGATGTCGGTGATGAACATCAGGCCGACGGCAAGCTTGATCTGCTCGGAGATGCCCGCCTGGTTGTACTGCTTGACGAAGTTGATGAGGTCACCACCGGCGTGCATCGTGCCGATGACGTCGGGCTTGTCGGCCGCTGCCTTGGTGATGTAGGTGGCGAAGTTGTCGTTGGGGAACGGGGTGGGGACCTTCTGACCGATGGCGCCGCCGGCTCCCGTGATCTGACCCTCGAACGACTTCGTCATGTCCTGGCCGAAGGCGTAGTCGGGGTAGACGACGTTCCAGTTCTTGCCGCCGTCCTTGGTCAGCGTGCCGCCCGTGCCCTTGGCGAGCATGTAGGTGTCGTAGGCCCAGTGGAACGTGTACTTGTTGCACTGCGCGCCGGTCAGCGCGGTCGTGCCGGCGCCGATGTTGATGTAGACCTTCTTCTTCGCCTTGGCCTGCGTCGCGACCGCGAGGGCCGCTGAGGAGGTCGGGACGTCGAGGATGATGTCGGCCTTCTGCCGGTCGTAGAGCTCCTGCGCCTTGGTGTTGGCGATGTCGGGCTTGTTCTGGTGGTCGGCCGTGACGACTTCCACGTTCTTGCTCACCGCGTCGTCCTTGTGCGCGGCCTTCCAGTCCTCGACCGCCATCTTCACGGCCTCGACCGAGTTGGGTCCCGAGAGGTCCTTGTAGACGCCGGACTGGTCGTTGAGGATGGCGAGGACGATCTTGTCTTCGCTGATCTTCCCGCCGCCCGAGGCCGGGCCTCCGCCAGCGCTGCCGCACGCGGTCAGCACGAGGCCGGAGCCGGCCACCATGGCCGCGAGACTGATCATCTTGGTGTTTCGCATGTTCCCCTCCTGGGGTGTGTGTGCCGTGCCCGGCGAGAGTGCGTCTCGGCTACATGCCGAGGTGCTGAAGCAGTTCCGTCGTGCGCGTCTGGAACTCGGTGTTGTCGAGGCTCTCGACGACCTCGCCCTGGGCGAGGAGGTTGTGGCGGTCGGCGACGGTGGACGCAAACTTCACGTTCTGCTCGACGAGGAGGACGGCGACGCCCTGCGCCTTGATGTCGCGGATGATCTGGCCGATCTGGTTGACGATGACCGGAGCCAGGCCCTCGCTCGGCTCGTCGAGGAGCAGCAGCCGCGACCCGGCGCGCAGCGGGCGGGCCATGGCGAGCATCTGCTGCTCGCCGCCGGACAGCTTGGTGCCGGGGAAGTCGCGTCGCTCGCGCAGGACCGGGAACTGGTCGTAGATCGAGTCGAGGCTCCAGGCAGCGTCCTTGTCGACGACGGGAGGCAGGCTGAGGTTCTCGGCGACGGTGAGCGTGGCATAGATGCCGCGGTCGTCGGGCACCCAGCCGAGGCCGAGGCGCGCACGCTTGTCGGCCGACCGACCGTCGAGGGAGGTCCCGGCAAAGGTGATCGAGCCGCGAGTGCCCCTGTGCAGACCCATGATCGAGCGCAACAGGGTCGTCTTGCCGGCGCCGTTGCGACCCACCAGCGTGACGACCTCGCCGGCCGCGACGTCGATGGAGACGTCGCGCAGGACCTGCGCCTCGCCATAGAAGGCGGAGAGGTTGTCGACCGTGAGCAACGTGTCACTCATGGGTCTCTCCCCCCGTCTCTCCGAGGTATGCCGTGATGACCCGATCGTCCCCGCGCACCTCGTCGTAGGTGCCCTCCGCGAGCACCTCGCCCGACTGGAGGACGGTGACCCGGTCGGCGAGCGAGCCGACGACGTGCATGTTGTGGTCGACGAAGACGACCGTGCGGCCGGCGGACACCTTCTTGACCAGCCCGATGGTCCGGTCGACGTCCTCGAGGCCCATGCCCGCGGTGGGCTCGTCGAGCAGGAGCAGGGTGGGGTCGAGAGCGAGGGCGAGCGCGATCTCGAGGGCCCGCTTCTGCCCGTAGGCGAGCGAACCGGCTCGCTGGCCGCTCCGGTCGGCCAGTCCGACCTCGGCGAGCAGCTCCATCGAGCGCTCCCTGAAGGCTCCGAGCTTCTTGCGCGAGGTCCAGAAGCGGTAGCCCAGGCCCGTCGGGGACGCGAGGGCGAGCTCGAGGTGCTCGAGCAGGGTCATCTGGTCGAACAGGCTCGTGATCTGGAAGGAGCGGGCGACCCCGAGGTGGGTGATCTTCTCCGGCTGCTGGCCGGCGATGTCCTCGCCGCGCAGCAGGATCTGACCTGACGTCGGAGTGAGGAAGCCGGTGAGCAGGTTGAAGAGGGTGGTCTTGCCCGCCCCGTTGGGGCCGACGAGGGCATGGATCGTGCCATCCGCGACGTCGAGGTTGACGGCGTTCACGGCGGTGAACCCGCGGAAGTCCTTCGTCAGGTCGACGGTCCGCAGGACGGGCGTCGACCCGGCCGACGGGGACGCCGACGAGGGTTCCGTCGTCGATGGGCTCGCGCTCACCAGCACCTCCTCGTGCTCCGCGTGCAGGACCTCTGCAGGCGGTGAAGACACACCCTAGGACGGCCAGGCGCAGGCCCACATGGCGCCCGGACCCATGGTCTGGCGGGTCTCATGGTTTGCGGACCCATGCGTTGGTCGCGAGCGGCCCTTAGGATCGACACATGCACGACGACGTGGATGTGGGCACCGGCCTGCTCGAGCTGCTCGCCTCGGGGGCATCTGCGGCCGAGCTCGCGGCTCTCGACGTCAACCCTCGCGCCCGCGACCTCGCGATCCGGATCAGCGGCGCCTTCGACGTGCAGCGCCGCCGAGAGCAGCAGCTCGCCGCGCTCGTGGACACCGCTGGCGAGCTGGCCTCGATGCGCGACCCGTCGGTCGTCCTCGACGCCATCGTCCGGCGCGCCCGCACCCTCATGGGCACGGACGTCGCCTACCTCACGCTCTTCGACCACGACCGTGGCGACACCTACATGCGAGCCACGGCCGGGTCGGTCTCGGCCCAGTTCCAGGTCGTGCGCCTGGCCTTCGGGGCCGGCCTCGGTGGGCTCGTTGCGCAGTCGCACAAGCCCTACTGGACCTCTGACTACTTCGCCGACTCGCGCTTCCGGCACACCCACTCGATCGACGGTGCCGTCGGAGACGAAGGGCTCGTCGCCATCTGCGGCACGCCGCTCATCGTCAAGCACGAGTTCGTCGGAGTGCTCTTCGCCTCCAACCGGACCCCCCGTCCCTTCACCCACGACGAGGTCGCCCTCCTCGGCTCGCTCGCCGCCCTGGCCGCCGTGACCATCGTCCAGGTCCAGGCGGCCGAGGAGGCGTCGCGGACCCTGGCCGCCCTGTCGAACGCGACCGACCGGGTGAGTCACTACGCCGCCGGGATCGAACGTGCCGCGGCCGCGCACGACCGCTTTGCCGAGATCGTGCTCGAGGGCGGTGGCGTCGACGACCTCACCGAGTCCCTGAGCCAGCTCCTCGGGGGGTGGGCCCTCCTCCTCGACCTCGACGGCGAAGCCCGGAGCATCGCAGGTGATGCTCCGCCGACGGGCGGGGCGTTGCGGCGTCTCGCCGACAGTGTCGCCGGCGGTGTCGAGGGTGGTCGACTGTCGAGGCACGGTGACTTCTGGGCCATCGGCATCGCGGCAGCCGGTGAACCCCTGGGCGTGCTCGTCGTGGGCGAGGTGTCCTCGATGGACGACTCCGACGAACGGACGGTCGAACGCGCCGCCGTCGTCACCGCCCTCGTGCTCCTCGGTGAGCGCAACCGCGCCGAGACCCGGCAGCAGCAGCGGAGCGACCTGGTGGCGGGTCTCGTGGGCGGGCACGGCGATCTCGGGCTCCTGCTGCCCACCGCCCGGTCACTCGGACTCGACCTGCGCGAGCCCGCCTGCCTGCTCGCCGTCCTCGGCAGCGAGGCGGCGACCGCGCGATCCCTCGTCCTCGCGGTCAACGCCGCACTGGGTGGAGTGGGTCTGGTCGGCGAGGTTGACGGTCATGTCGTCGCGCTGGTCCCCGGCGACGACCCGGGCTCCGCCGCGACTGATCTGGCTCAGCGACTGTCCCGCAGCAATGTCGTCACCGTGGGGGCGGCTGGCCCGGTGAGCGAGGCAGTCGGCACGCTCAGCCCGGACCTCGCGGCCGCGCACACCGAGGCCGTGCGCACCGCCGAGGCCCTCGAGGCGTTGGGGCGTCGCGGCGACGGGGCGGCAGCCACGGACCTGGGCTTCGCGGGTCTGATCGTGGGCACCCAACCCGAGGTGACGGCATACGTGCACTCCGTCCTCGGACCGCTGCGCGACTACGACGCCTCGCGCGGCACCGACCTCGTCGGGACGCTCGAGGCCTACTTCCTCGCCGGCGCCAGCCCGCGGCACGCAGCCGGCAGGTTGCACGTCCACACCAACACGGTGGCGCAACGGCTGGAGCGCATCACCCGGCTCGTCGGCGAGGGTTGGCAGTCACCCGAGCGTGCGCTCGAGCTGCAGCTGGCCCTGCGCCTGAGGCATCTCGTCGGTGCCATCGCACACTGAGCGGTGTTGGGCGGTGACGCCCTCACCTGCGAGGCTGGGCGCGTGCTGACCCCCAACGACGTGGCCAAGTGCGAGCAGTGGTTCGACGCCAACGGTCTGCCCTACTTCGTCGAGGCCGGCCACGAGTCCATCCGCCGCGCCTTCGGCACCCGTGTGGTCGCGCTCTGGGCCGGCATCGCGCTCGCCGTGGGGGTGGGGGCCGGAGCCCTGGCACTGGTGGCGGACGCCTCCCGACCGGACGCTGCGTTCGTCGCCGTCGTCACGGCGGGCATCGTCGCGGCACTGCGCTGCGCCAAGGTGCTCCGCGTCCCGCTCATCGGGCGGTGGGCGCTCGCTCATGCCTGGGCGGGTCGGTCGCTGCTCATCCCGTTGGCAACGCGGGCGCTCCCGTTCCTGCTGCTGTTCATCACCTTCCTCTTCATCAACACCGAGGTGTGGCAGGTCGCGTCGTCGCTGAGTCGCCAGCTCCTCTGGTCAAGCATCGCCGTCTTCGTCGTCCTCGCCGTGTCCTTCCTCGCGCCCTCCTTCGACACGGAGATCACTCGGTTGGGTGCGGAGGTCGAGGGTGAGCGGCTGGTTGCCTCGTGCGTCGGCACACCAGTGGCATCGGCGGCGCGGGAGATTCTCGATGAGCCGCAGCTCGCCGCCCAGGTCGCCGGAATCCGGCTGCGCGGGCTGGAACGCCGCAACCTGCTGCTCATGCTCTTCATCACCCAGGCCATCCAGGTCGTCAGCCTGGCCTTCATCGTCTTCTGCTTCTTCGTCGTGTTCGGCTCCATCGCCATCCAGCCGGAGGTCATCGAGTCGTGGGTTGGTCACGCCCCGACCTACGAGACAGGTGGACTGCACCTGGTGAGCAACGAGCTGTTCTCGGTCGCAGTCTTCCTCTCCGGGTTCGCCGGGCTCTACTTCACCGTGCAGGCGGTCATCGACCAGAACTACCGCCGCGAGTTCTTCTCGCGGATCGAGGACGACCTCCAGCGCGCGATCGGCGTTCGCAAGGTCTACGTGGCGCTGCGAGCCCACCTGGCCAACCGCCCCTGACCGCCGCTGACGGCTCAGGCGGCCAGCTCGAAGCGACGTGTCGGGAAGGCGAAGTCCACACGCGGCACCCCGTCGTCGGGCTCCGGTTCGGACCAGCCCTCCCCGAGGACTGGTGGCGCGGCCGAGTCGTGCACCCGTCCCGTGGGTGTCGTGATGCGTATGCCGTGTGCTCCAGTCCCGTCGAGCCCTGTCGACTCGACTCTGACGTGCCATCCTGGTTCTTCCTTGACGAGGTTGTGGCGTGTGCACATCCCGCCGGCGTTGGCTCCGGTCGTGGCTCCACCGTCATGGACCGCTTCGACGTGGTCGGCTTCGACCGCGGGCGCGTCGCACCAGGGGACGCGGCAGGTGGGGTCACGCAGCTCCAGGAAGCGGCGGAGGCCGCCGAGGAAGCGGCGCCGCTTCGAGTCGAGCGCGACGAGGTCGCGACCGGAGGGGGCGGTGAACAGCCGCCGGAGCCACACCGTGCTCTGGTCGTCAGCGTCAGCGTGGTCGAGCAATGCAGCAAGGTGGGCGCGCGCTTCGCTACCGGGGATCGGGCCCCACCCGGGGATGACTGCCACGTCGTCGTCGGGTGCCCGGCCGCCGAACGCTGCCGGAAGGAGCACCGTGTCGGTCATGACGAGGTTGACCTCGACCGGCTGCGGCTGACCCTTCGCCCGACCTGAGAGCAGTTCCAGGGCCCGGTCCGCCAGCCAGGCACCCCTGCCCCGGGCGTCCGCTCGGGCGGCTGCTGCGGCTGCCTCCCACTTCTCCGCGGGCAGGTCGGGATCGATCTGGTGGCGCCTGGACTCTTCGGCGGTCAGGGCGACGTGGGCGCCGATGACGTCCTTCATCGGCCCCAGGATCGACAACCAGGCCATCCCGTCCGCAGCAGCACGCACCGACATCCGGCGGGATGCCACCGCCCGGCGGTTGCGCTCCGCAAGAGACTCCGCGTCCAACGCGGCACCGGCACGACGCGCCGCACCGGCCAACGCCCTGTCCCCCAACGACCCGATCGTCGGCGCCAGTCGCCGGTCCACCTCGGCGCGGTGCTCCACACTCAGGCACGCCGTCTCGCGCACGACGATCATCGCCCGCCGCTCGCTGATCTCCCCACGGGTCAGCGCGGCCATCGTCTCGGGCATCTCACCCACCAGCGCCTTGGCCACCCCCACGTGCTGGTCCGCCACCGTGGGCGAGCAGCGACGGGCCAACGCCAGGTCCGCCCGCACACTGCGCGAGTCCTCACCCAACGCCTCACGATCCACCACCGCAGCCGCCGTCAGTCGCGCCTGCGCAGCCGCCACCGCACCCTTCACAGCCTCCAGCGCGGACACCGCCGCGACCCGCTCCCCCTGCGTCAGACCCTCCGGGTCCAGGCGCGCCAGAGAGGACACCACGGAGCGGACCTGAACCTCAGGCCCTTCCAGTGCTGGTGTCCCCTCCATACCCTCATCGTACACCTGTTCGGTGACAGCCCACAGGTTGTCCACACACCAATTCACCTGTGGCACAGGGCATCTGAGCCAAAACACGGCAAGGAGCCATTGAGCGGCCAAGCAGGACCGGCAGCCCATCAACGCCAGACGCGAGGGGGCAGGACGCCCACTGGTCTGGCGGTTCCTCGAGGGCGGGGTCACAATGGCACATGGCCCTGCAGCGCACGCCCCGCACCGGGATGGTCCTCCCCGACCTCCGTGGTGATGGCCGCTCGCTTCGCGCAACCTGGCACCAGGAGCAGCAGGTCGTCGTCCTCTCGCTGTGGCGCAACAACGTCTGCGTCAGCACCTTCCGGCTCGCGGCCGACGACGTGCCCGACCTCATCACCCTGCTCCGCCACGGGCTCGACGAGGCGTACGACACCGCCCGTGAACGGGTCGAGCGTCTCGAACGGCCCTCCCAAGCGGGCTGACGGCCGCAACGGAACCACCCCCGGCCGTGCCGCATCGAGACGCGGCCTCAGCGCAGGGCGGCGAGAAGCCTCGTCGAGATGGCGTCGGGCGTGAGGCCGACCCGGTCGAGGACCTGTCCGCGCGAACCATGGTCGAGGAACTCGCGCGGCAGTCCGAAGAGGTGGATGGGAGCGTCGATCCCGCTGTCGCGCAACGACTTCATGAGGTGTGAGCCGACGCCACCGGCGACGGAGTTGTCCTCGACGACGGCGACGCGGCGCGCCGCACGACCCAGCTCACCCACCGCCGGGTTGACCGGCAGGGCCCACACGGGATCCACCACACGCACCCGCAGGCCTTCGGCGGAGAGCTTGTCGGCGACGGTGAGCGCGGTGGCGACCATGGACCCGACGCCGACGAGGAGCAGGTCGACCTGCTCGTCAGTGTCCTCGGGCTCGACGAGCACGTCGACACCGTCGACGGTGCGGACGGCCTCGATCGGGTCTGAGACCGAACCCTTGGGGAAGCGGATGACCGAGGGCGCGTCGTCGATGTCGACGGCCGCGCGCAGGGCGATCGGGATCTGGTGGCCGTCACGCGGGGCGGCGAGGTGCAGACCGGGGACGATGCCGGCGATCGACATGTCCCACATGCCGTGGTGCGAGGCCCCGTCGGGACCGGTGATGCCGGAGCGGTCGAGCACGAACGTCACGCCGGCCCGGTGCAGCGCGCAGTCCATCAGCAGCTGGTCGAACGCGCGGTTCAGGAAGGTCGCATAGATCGCGACGACCGGATGCCGGCCGGCATACGCCAGGCCGGCCGCCATCGTCGTCGCGTGCTGCTCGGCGATGCCGACGTCGAAGGTGCGGTCGGGGAAGCGCTTCGAGAACGCGTCGAGCCCGACCGGGATCATCATGGCCGCGGTGATCGCGACGATGTCCTCCCGCTCCTCGCCGAGCTCGACGAGGGCGTCGCTGAACTCGTCGGTCCAGCTGCGTCCCGAGATCTCGAGCGGCAGGCCGGTCTCGGGGTTGATCACCCCGACGGCGTGGAACTGGTCGCTCTCGTCGTTGACGGCGTGCTCGTATCCCTTGCCCTTCTGGGTGATGACGTGCACGAGCACCGGCCCACCGAAGGCACGAGCTCGACGGAGCGCCTGCTCGAGCGCCGCCTCGTCGTGGCCGTCGACGGGCCCGACGTACTTCAGGCCCAGGTCCTCGAAGAGACCCTGGGGCGCGACGATGTCCTTGATGCCCTTCTTGACGCCGTGGAGCGTCTCGTACATCGCTCCCCCGACGACGGGAGTGCGGTGCAGGGCGGACTTGCCCCAGTCGAGGAACCGCTCGTAGCCGCGGGTCGTGCGCAGCGTCGCGAGGTGGTCGGCGAGCCCGCCGCGGGTCGGCGCGTAGGACCGCTCGTTGTCGTTGACGACGATGACCAGCGGGAGGTCGGACTCGGCCGCGATGTTGTTGATGGCCTCCCAGGCCATGCCGCCGGTGAGCGCGCCGTCACCGATGACGGCGACGGTGTGCCGGTTGCTCTCGCCCGCGAGGACGCGCCCGGCCGCGATGCCGTGTGCCCACGACAGCGAGCTCGACGCGTGGGAGCTCTCGACGACGTCGTGCTCGGACTCGGCGCGGCTGGGGTAGCCCGACAGCCCTCCCTGCTTGCGCAGCGTGGTGAAGTCGTGGCGACCGGTGAGGAGCTTGTGGACATAGGACTGGTGACCGGTGTCGAAGACGACGGCGTCGTGGGGGCTGTGGAAGACGCGGTGGATCGCGATCGTCAGCTCGACGACGCCGAGGTTGGGTCCGAGGTGTCCACCGGTGCGGGAGACCTCGTCGACGAGGAAGGCGCGGATCTCCTCGGCCAGGGTCGCCAGCTCCGAACGGCTCAGGGCCTTGAGGTCGTCAGGCCCCTGGATGCGCTCCAACACGCTCACGCGCTCTCCCTCTCGGTGCGGTAGTCCATCCGCAAGAGTCTAGGTGCTCTCCCACACGCCTCCGCTCCCCGTTGGGTGCAGCTGCCGTGGACCCACACGAAACGCTCACCGGCTCCACACCCCCTTCTCAGAGCCGCGGCACGAACGCGTGGCCGTGCATCGCCTCCAGCAGGAGCCCGGCCGCGCGCCGAGCCGCGAGAAGTCGTGCCCCCTCGGCCTCCAGCGCCGCGAGCGAGGCGGCGATCCCCTCGGGCTCGACGTGCTCGGCGAGGTCCACCCGCAGACCCCGGTATGCCGCCCGCATGGCTCCCAGCTGTGCGTCCAGATGGTGCGTGGTCACCCAGGCGAGGGCGATCGGATGGCGACGCCACACGGCATACATGCGGTATTCGGACGGGCAGTGGTCCAGCAGCCAGCCGACCGCGGGCACCTGCCAGCCGGGTGCCTCCGGTGGCGGCACGCGGTCGGGCCACCCCGGAGGGCCCGGCCGTGCCGACCCACCCGGAGCTCCCGGGCTCGCCGCGCGACGCAGCGGGGGCCGGGCGGGTGTGTCGAACATGTGTTCGATGGTAGCGCCTCTCGGGCTCCCCCGACACGGCCACATCGTGGACCTCGTGCCACCGCGACATAACCGACGCTTATGCTTCCCATCAGCATTGGCACCCCATTCAGGAACGAGGACCCATGACGAGCGTCGCCTCCGGCAGCCGCGCACTGCGGCCGCCGCGCACCGGCCGGTCCAACGGTCAGTGGGCCGTCGACGGCCGCGAGCCGCTCAACCCGAACGAGGCGTTCAAGGCGGAGGACAACGGCCTCAACGTCCGCGAGCGGATCGAGACGATCTATGCGCGGGACGGGTTCGACGCCATCCCGGGTGACGACCTGCACGGGCGCTTCCGCTGGTGGGGGCTCTACACGCAGCGCAAGCCCGGCATCGACGGCGGGCAGACCGCCTCGCTCGAGCCGCACGAGCTCGAGGACAAGTTCTTCATGCTCCGGGTCCGCACCGACGGCCAGGTCCTCTCACCCACCCAGCTGCGCGTCCTCGGCGGCATCTCGACCGACTTCGCGCGCGAGAGCGCCGACATCAGCGACCGACAGAACATCCAGTACCACTGGATCGCGATAGAGAGCGTGCCGGAGATATGGCGCCGGCTCGAGGAGGTCGGTCTGCAGACCACCGAGGCCTGTGGCGACACACCTCGTGCCTTCCTCGGCAGTCCCGTCGCCGGCATCGCCGCGGACGAGATCATCGACCCCACGCCAGTGATCCGCGTCATCACCGACCGTTGGCTGGGCGACCCCGAGCTGTCCAACCTCCCCCGCAAGTTCAAGACGGCGATCACGGGTCACCCGAGCCTCGACGTCGTCCACGAGATCAACGACATCTCGCTCGTCGGTGTCGTCCATCCCGAGCTGGGGCCCGGCTTCGACCTCTGGGTGGGAGGCGCCCTCTCGACCGCGCCGCGGCTCGCCGAGCGACTCGGTGTCTTCGTGTCCGAGGCCGACGCCCCCGACGTGTGGCACGGGGTCATCTCGATCTTCCGTGACTACGGCTACCGGCGGATGCGCACCAAGGCCCGACTCAAGTTCCTGCTCGCCGAGTGGGGTCCCGTGAAGTTCCGCGAGATCCTCGAGACCGAGTACCTCGGGCGAGCGCTTCCGGACGGGCCTGCGCCCGCGCCCGCCAAGGGTCCCGGCGACCACGTCGGCGTCCACCCCCAGAAGGACGGTCGCTTCTACGTCGGTGCGGCCCCGGTCGTCGGTCGGGTCAGCGGCACCATCCTCAGCAGCCTCGGTGACCTCGTCGAGCGGGTCGGCGGCGACGGCGTGCGCCTCACCGCCCACCAGAAGCTCGTCGTGCTCGGCGTCCCGGAGTCGGGAGTCGCCGAGCTCGTCGCCGGCCTCGAGGACCTCGGACTGACCGCGACGCCCAGCCCGTTCCGTCGCACGACGATGGCCTGCACGGGCATCGAGTTCTGCAAGCTGGCGATCGTCGACACCAAGGACACGGCGACCGCGGTCATCGCCGAGCTCGAGGAGCGTCTCGCGGGAGTCGAGCTCGACATCCCGATCTCGTTGCACGTCAACGGTTGCCCGAACTCGTGCGCCCGCATCCAGACCGCCGACATCGGACTCAAGGGCCTCATCACGACCAACGACGCGGGCGAGAACGTGCCCGGCTTCCAGGTCCACCTCGGTGGCGGGCTGGCCTCCCCCGAGCGGGACGAGGCCGGACTGGGCCGCACGGTCCGCGGACTCAAGATCGCCTCCACCGACCTCGCCGACTACGTCGAGCGCATCACCCGCCGCTTCCTGGCCCAGCGGACCGCCGGCGAGTCCTTCGCCACCTGGGCCCACCGAGTTCCGGACGAGGAGCTGACATGAGCACCCTGACCAGACGCACCACCAGGCGCAGCGAGGAGGAGCTGCGTGCCCTCGCCCTCGAGGGGTCGCAGCTCGACGACACGGACGCTGCCGGAGTCGCGCGGTGGGCGGCGGCGAACTTCCACGGCACGCTCGCCGTTGCCTGCAGCATGGCCGAAGGGGTTCTCCCACACCTGATCTCACAGGACTCCCCCGGTGTGGACGTGCTCTTCCTCGAGACCGGCTACCACTTCTCGGACACCATCGGCACCCGCGCCCGCGTCGCCGACGAGCTCGACGTCAACGTCGTCGACGTCCTGCCCCAGCGCACCGTCGCCGAGCAGGACGCGGAGTTCGGTGCGCGCCTCTACGAGCGCGACCCGGCCGCCTGCTGCGCCATGCGCAAGATGGAGCCACTCGCCCGGACCCTCGCGGGCTACGAGGCCTGGGTGACCGGCGTGCGTCGTGACGAGGCGCCGACTCGCACGGCGACGCCCCTCGTCACGTTCGACGAGAAGCACGGACTCGTGAAGATCAACCCCCTCGTCACCTGGTCGCTCGACGACGTCACGGACTACGCCCTCGACCACGGCGTGCCCATCAACCTCCTTCTCTCCGACGGCTTTCCGTCGATCGGTTGCGAGCCGTGCACCAAGCGCGTCGCACCCGGCGAGGACCCTCGATCCGGTCGTTGGGCCGGACTCTCGAAGACCGAATGCGGGATCCACACATGAGTGCCACCACGACCGACCTCACCGGGTCGCCGCCCGACACCGACGCGCCCACGAAGGCCACCACGTCGTGTGCCGGACAGCCGGCATACGACGGGCACGTCCTCAGCCAGCTCGACGCCCTCGAGGCCGAGGCGATCCTGATCATCCGCGAGGTCGTCGGTGAGCTCGAGCGTCCGGTGCTGCTCTTCAGCGGCGGCAAGGACTCCGTGATCATGCTCCACCTGGCGACCAAGGCGTTCTGGCCGGCGCCCATCCCCTTCCCCGTGCTGCACGTGGACACCGGGCACAACTTCCCCGAGGTCCTCGACTACCGCGACGAGACGGTCGCAAGGCTCGGGCTGCGGCTCGAGGTGGCGAGCGTCCAGGACTACCTCGACGACGGCCGCCTCCGCGAGCGGGCCGATGGCCTGCGCAACGCCCTCCAGACGGTGCCGCTGCTGGACGCCATCAACGAGCACCGCTTCGACGGCGTGTTCGGTGGCGGGCGCCGTGACGAGGAGAAGGCCCGCGCCAAGGAGCGGATCGTCTCTCTCCGGGACGAGTTCGGCCAGTGGGACCCCAAGAACCAGCGACCCGAGCTGTGGAACCTCTTCAACCCTCGACACCGACCGGGCGAGCACGTGCGTGCCTTCCCGATCAGCAACTGGACCGAGGTCGACGTCTGGAAGTACATCGAGCGCGAGGACATCCCGCTCGCGCCGCTCTACTACGCCCACGAGCGAGAGGTCTTCAGCCGCGACGGCATGTGGCTCGCGGTCGGCCCCCACAGCCAGCCGCGCGAGGACGAGAAGGTGGAGACCCGGCTCGTGCGCTACCGCACCGTCGGTGACATGTCGTGCACCGGTGCCGTCGAGTCCCCGGCGCGGACCAACGCCGAGATCGTCGTCGAGGTGGCCGCCTCGACGCTGACCGAGCGAGGCGCCACCCGCGCCGACGACCGGATCTCCGAGGCCGCCATGGAGGACCGCAAGAAGGAGGGCTATTTCTGATGGAGCCCACGACCACTGCAGTCGCCACCCGTGGGACGCTCCTGCGCCTGGCCACCGCCGGCTCCGTCGACGACGGCAAGTCCACGCTCGTGGGCCGCCTCCTCCACGACACCAAGTCGGTCCTCTCCGACCAGCTCGCTGCCGTCGAACGGGTCTCACGTGACCGCGGGCTCACCGGCGCCGACCTCGCGCTCCTCACCGACGGCCTGCGCGCCGAGCGTGAGCAGGGCATCACCATCGACGTGGCCTACCGCTACTTCGCGACGGCGCGGCGCTCCTTCGTGCTCGCCGACTGCCCCGGCCACGTGCAGTACACGCGCAACACCGTCACCGGCAGCTCGACGGCCGACGTCGTCGTGCTCCTCGTCGATGCCCGCAAGGGCGTGCTCGAGCAGACGCGTCGCCACCTCGCGGTCACCGCGCTGCTCCGGGTGCCGCACGTCATCGTGGCGGTCAACAAGATCGACCTCGTCGGCTTCTCCCAGGAGACCTACGAACGGGTCAACGCCGAGGTGCAGGCCGTCGCGCGAGAGCTCGGCGTGGCCGAGGCCACGGCCATCCCGGTGAGCGCCCTCGACGGCGACAACATCGCCACCCGTTCGGCGCGCACCCCGTGGTATGCCGGGCCGAGCCTGCTCGAGCTGCTCGAGGCACTGCCGCCGGCGGACGACCCGTCCCACGAGGCCTTCCGGCTGCCCGTCCAGCTCGTCATCCGTCCTCAGGGTGCCGCCCTGGACGAGGCGCACCGGGACTACCGGGGGTATGCCGGTCAGGTCGCCTCAGGTGTCGTGCGGGTCGGCGACGAGGTCGTCGCCCTGCCCTCCGGGCGGCGCTCGACCGTCACCGGGATCGACCTCGGCGCGCGGTCACTGAACGAGGCCTTCGCGCTCCAGTCGGTGACGCTGCGCCTCGCCGACGAGATCGACATCTCGCGCGGCGACGTCCTCGCCGCGGTGGCGGACGCCCCACAGCCCACGCAGGACATCAAGGCCGTGGTCTGCTGGCTCGGCGATGCTCCCCTGCGCCCGGGCCAGCGCCTGCTGCTCAAGCACGGGTCGCGAACGGTGCAGTCCGCGGTGCGCACCATCGACGGCGCCCTCGACCTCGACGGCCTGCACTCCATCCCGGCCGAGACGTTGGCGCTCAACGACATCGGCCTCGTGACGCTCCGTCTGGCGAGCCCGGTGCCGGTCGAGAACTACGCGACCTCGCGGCGCGGCGGGTCCTTCCTCCTCATCGATGCGCACGACGGACGCACCGTCGCCGCCGGCATGGTCGGCGCAACCCTGCCGACCGCCGCCGAAGCGCCGACGCAGCCCGAGGGGGACGAGGAGTGGGAGATCTGAGGGGTGCCCTGCCGGTCGTCCTGGACCTCACCGGCCGACTGGTCGCCGTCTTCGGCGGCGGCCCGGTGACCGCGCGCCGCATCCGGGACTTCCTCGACGAGGGCGCCCTCGTCCGTGTCGTCTCACCGTGGGTCTGCGAGGACGTGCTCGACCTCGTCGACGGGTCCAAGGACCGCGTGACCTGGCTGCAACGTGACTACTCCGGACCGGGCGACCTCGATGGCGCCTGGCTGGTCCACACCGCGACCGGTGATCCCGAGGTCGACAGCACCATCCGAGACGACTCCACGGCCCTGCGCCTCTGGTGCATCGGCGCCACCGACGTGCCTGAGAGCACCGCCAGCATCCCCGCACGGGCACACGTCACCACCCCCGACGGCACCGTCACCGTCGCCGTCCACGGCGGCGGCGATCCCCTCCTGGCTCGGACCGTGCGCGACGGCATCGACCTCGCCCTCCGCAGCGGTGGCCTCGACCTGCGCCGCCACCGTCCGCGAGCCGGCGGCTGGGTCGCCCTCGTCGGTGGCGGGCCCGGAGCCGACGGTCTGCTCACCTCGCGCGGGCACGAGCTGCTCGCCGCAGCCGACGTCGTCGTGGTCGACCGCCTCGCTCCACGGGGGGTCGTGTCCCGCCTGCACGAGTCCGTGCGGGTCATCGACGTCGGCAAGACCCCGGGCCATCATCCGGTCCCACAGGACCGCATCAACGAGATCCTCGTCGAGGAGGCCCGACGCGGCCTAGGCGTCGTCCGGCTCAAGGGTGGCGACCCCTATGTCCTGGGCCGCGGAGGCGAGGAGCGCCTCGCGTGCGAGGCACACGGCATACCCGTCGAGGTCGTTCCGGGGGTCACGAGCGCAGTCTCCGTGCCCGCGGCCGCAGGCATCCCCCTCACCCACCGCGGGGTCGCCAAGGCCTTCACCGTGGTCTCCGGTCACGAGCAGATCCCGACACTGCCGCCCGGGTCGGACCACACCCTCGTCCTCCTCATGGGTGTGTCCACCCTGCGTTCCAGCGCCACCGCCCTCGTGACGGAGGGCCGCCCGGCCGACTGCCCCGTCGCCATCATCGAGCGTGGCTTCCTGCCGACCCAGCGAGTGACGATCGGCACGCTCGGCGACATCGCCGACCTCGCACTGTTCCGCGGCGTCGAGTCGCCGGCCGTCGTCGTCGTCGGTGACGTCGTCCGCCTCGCCCACGACGCCTGAGCCTTCCCGCGGATCGACGGGCGGATGTCGGCGGTCGTCACTAGGTTGCTGCCATGGACAGCGAACGCAGCGATCTCATCGACTCCCTCCGGCGCCACCGCGGCTTCCTGCGGACCACCGTGCAGGGCATCACCGACGACGAGGCGCGCAAGCGCACCACCGTCAGCGAGCTCACCCTCGGCGGACTCGTCAAGCACGTGGCCGCCACCGAGAAGGACTGGGCGAGGTTCGTCACGGACGGCCCCGCGCAGGGCCCCTCGATCGACTGGGAGAGCGTCGACTGGAGCAACCCGCCGCCCGAGGTGCAGGCCTTCATGGACTCGCACCGGATGACCGAGGACGAGACCCTCGAGGGCCTGCTTGCGACCTATGACGAGGTGGCTGCGGCGACCGACGCTCTCGTCGAGTCGGTGCCCGACCTCGACGCCAGCCAGCCGCTGCCTCCGGCCCCGTGGTTCCAGGCCGGAGCGCGATGGTCCGCGCGCCGCACCTTCCTCCACGTGATCGCCGAGACCTCCCAGCACTCAGGGCACGCCGACATCATCCGTGAGGCCCTCGACGGCCAGAAGACCATGGGCTGACCCGGGCCGCGGCGACGACGACGAGCAGCAGGCTGCCCAGTGTGCGTCCGCGGGGTCGGTCGGGACGCCACGGAGGCGGGCGCCCTCCGTCGAGTCAGGTGCTGGCGTGGGCAGCCCCGTTCACGCGATGGTGACCTCGAGGCCGGGGGCTTGCACGTCCACGACCTCCCCGCCGGAGTCGACAGACACCGACACCTCGACGTCACCGACCCGTATCCCCCGCACCCTCGTGGCGCCGAAGGGTGCCGGTCTCATCGGCGCGATCGTGAGACTGCGGTTCGGCGCGTCGGCGGTCAGGCCGAGCGCAACCTCGACCAGCACCCCGGCCGACGCAGCCGCCCAGGCCTGCGGTCGGCACGACGCCGGGTAGGGCACGGGCCGTCCCATGAGGAGCTCGCCACCGAACAGCTCTGGCCACCTGTTCCCGCTCGAGGAGGCGACCTCGACGAGGGTCTCCAGCACGCGACCGGCCTCCTCGGTGAAGCCCTCCCTGGCCAGCCCGAGCGCCACGATGGCGTTGTCGTGCGTCCAGGCCGAGCCGGTGTGGTAGCCGACCGGGTTGTAGGCGGGGTTGTCACGAGAGAGGGTGCGCACACCGGCGTCCCCGAGCATGTCCGGCGCCGTGAGCGTCCGGGCCGCCCGTCGCGCCTCCGGCGCACTGAGCACGCCGCTCCCCAGGACGTGGCCCATGTTGCTGCCCACCCCGTCGACCGGAATGCCGTCGCCCGCGATCGCCATCGACAGGTATCTGCCGGTCGAGGACTCGTCGACCCAGAACAGCTCGCGGACGGTGTCGGTGAGCTCGTCGGCCCATGACCGCCACTCGTCACCGGGTTCACCGAGCACCGACTCGAGAAGGTGCGCCGCACCGCGCGCTGCGGCGACGGCATACGCCTGCGTCTCCAGCAGGGCGATGGGCCCCGTGGCGATCGAGCCGTCGCGGTGGCGCATCGAGTCGCCGGAGTCCTTCCAGCCCTGGTTGGCCAGGCCCGAGCCGCTCTCGTCGACGTAGCGGAGCAGCCCGTCACCCTGCTCTGCCTCGGCGCGCATCCAGGACAGGGCTGCGAGCAGGTGCGGTGCGAGCTCCTGGACGACCTGGTCGTCCAGGCCCCAACGCCACGAGTCGTGCAGCAACCTGACCCACAGAGGTGTCGCGTCGACCGAGCCGTAGTAGACCGGCGGCAGCGTCATGCCCGTCACCGGGTCGACGTAGGGCGTCCGCCGGACCTCGTGAAGGATCTTGCCCGGGGACGACGCGGCGACCGAGTCGGTGCCGGTCGCCTGGCGTCGGGCCAGCGCCCGCAACGTCCCCCGGGCGAGGTCGGTGCCGAAGGGCAGCATGAAGCGGGCTGCCCACAGGGAGTCGCGACCGAAGAGCGTGAGGTACCACGGCGTCCCTGCCGCCGCGAAGACGTCCCCGGGTGACTCCGGGTCGGTGAGCAGGAGCCCACGCAGGTCGACGAGCGACTGGGTGAGGACCCTGCCCGGGCGGGGGTCCGTGGCCTCGAGGGCGACGTCGTCCCAGGAGATCGCGTCCCAGCCCGCGTCGGCGGCAAAGACCGCGCCTCCCACGCGACGGCTCTGCACGCTCGTGTCAAGGGTCGACGAGCCGCCCGGCGCGACCGTCGTCGACCACACCCACGTCGCACTGCCGTCCTCGTGGTGGCTGGAGCCCGCCGACGCCGTGAACGTCGTGGCGTGGCGCCCGTCCTGCCAGGTCACGACACCGTCGCTGACCTGCGCGTCAAGGACGTCCGCGCCGGCCCCACCCTTCACCGTCGCCACGTCGGCTCCGTCGGCGCCGAGGCGGATCACCAGCCGCACCTCGACAGGTCCTGCGGCGTGCGAGCTGACGGTCAGGGTCTCGCGCATGCCCTGGTCGACGAGCATCCGCTCGCGCACGAGCCCCACCGTCGGGTCGGCGCCGACGTCGCCCAGCGAACGCAGGAGCGTCGACACGGTCGTCGTGGGACCGGAGCTCCCGGCTGTCAGCCAGGTGGGCCGCTCGTCCGCGACGCGCACCTCCCACAGCGAGAGGACGCGGCGGTCGTCGACGAACAGCCCGGTCCCGGGCTCACTCATGTCGCCGTGGCGGTCGGAGACGCTCGTGACGTTGCCCCGCACCGCGATCTCGAGCTCGTGGAGCCAGGGCTGCACGTAACGCGTCATGCTCTCATCCGCTCCCTGCTCTCGGTCCTCGGCGTGGGCGGCAATGCCCTCGGTCGCTTGACAGCCAAACGTGGTCCGGGTCACAGTAGGCACTATAGCGATTTGAAGGTTCAAATTCGATAGGCATCGTTTTGGGCCCGCAGCCGCACCGCTTCTCACCGTCGAGGAGGTCCCCATGGCGTCACGGCCGTCAGCGCGAAGCCGCGCGACCGTCAACGACGTCGCGTCCGCGGCGCGGGTCTCACGCCAGACGGTCTCGAACGCCCTCATGCACCCCGAGAGGGTCAGACCCGAGACCTTGCGGCGCGTGCACGCAGAGATCGAGCGACTGGGCTACTCCCCCTCGACGGCTGCCAGCTCCCTGCGCCAGCAACGGGCCGGTGCGGTGGGCATGGAGCTGACCGGCCTGGGGTCGCAGTCCCTGAGCGACGCCCTCGCGCCGTTCCTGGTCTCGCTCACCATCTGCGCTCCCACCCACGAGTGCCACATCGTCACGTTCGGGTCCGACCAGGACGGCCCCACCCTCGAGCGGTACCGCGAGATGTGGCGCGGCCGCCTCGTCGACGCCTTCGTCATCATGGACACCCACCACGGCGACCCCCGCCCGACGTGGCTGGCCGACCAAGGGATCCCGTTCGCCTCCTTCGGCCGTGTCTGGGACGAGCCCGCCTTCACGGCCTGGGCCGACGTGGACGGGCGCGCCGGTACCGACACCGCGGTGGAGCACCTCGTGTCAGAGGGGTACGGACCCATCGGCTACCTCGGGTGGCCCTACGGCTCCCTCGTGGGTGACGAGCGCCGCGAGGGCTGGGCCATCGCCACTGCTCGCCATGGCCGCGGCGACCTGACCCTCCAGGCAATCTCCAACCAGGTGCTCCCCGAGGCCATCGACGCGGCGGGTCAGCTGGTCGACCGCGTCGGCACCGGTGGCGCCATCGTCTGCGCGTCCGACCTGCTCGCCCTCGCCGTCCACCACGTCCTGCTCACCCGTGGGCTGAGGCCGGGTCGGGACGTGGGGATCGTCGGCTTCGACGGATCACAGTCCGCACTCGCGCACGGTCTCACCAGCGTGGCGCAGCCGTTCCGGGCGATCGCCGACGAGCTGCTGACCCAGGTGCACGACCAGCTCACCTCCGCTCCCCAGCGCACCTCCGGCGTCATGCTCACCCCCACCCTCGTCCACCGCTCCAGCTCGCATCGCCGACCCACCGCCCCCGCCACCCACCACCAGGAGAAGTCATGAACACCCACCGCGCCCGGCGCTCTCGCGCCGCCATCGTCTGTGCCGCAGGCGTCATCCTCTCGCTCACCGCATGCGGCGGCGGCGGAGGGTTCGAAGAGGAGTCCGCAGCCCCACAGCAGTCGACCGGACCCTCCAAGCTCCAGATCCTCATCGGCACGTCCGGTGACGCCGAGACCGCTGCTGTCAAGGCTGCCGCGGACGGCTGGGCGAAGAAGACCGGCAACACCGCCGAGGTCGTCGTCGCCTCCGACCTGAACCAGCAGCTGGGCCAGGGGTTCGCCGGCGGGACGCCGCCGGACATCTTCTACGCCGACGCTGCCCGCATCGGCGACTTCGCCAAGGCCGGGAACCTCTTCGCCTACGGCGACCAGGTCAAGGACGCCGGCTTCCTCGACAGCCTCGTCAAGACCTACACCTACGAGGACAAGCTCCAGTGCGCGCCCAAGGACTTCTCGACCCTGGCGCTCATCATCAACACCGACCTGTGGACCAAGGCCGGCCTCACCGATGCCGACATCCCCAAGGACTGGGCCGGGCTCGAGGCAGCCGCAAAGAAGCTCACCAGCGGCAAGGTCACCGGCCTCGTCGTCAGCGGTGAGTGGGCCCGGGTGGGCGCCTTCATGAAGCAGGCGGGTGGCTGGGTCGTCAACGAGGACGGCACCGAGGTCACGGCCGACTCGGCCGAGAACCTCGCCGGGCTGACGCAGGCGCAGAAGCTCCTCAAGTCCGGGTCCATGAAGTACGCCAAGGAGGTCGACTCCGGCTGGGGCGGCGAGGCACTGGGCAAGGGCGTTGCCGCGATGACGATCGAGGGCAACTGGATCCGGGGCGCCCTCACCAAGGACTTCCCGAACATCAAGACCAAGGTCGTCGAGCTGCCCGAGGGCCCCGGCGGCAAGGGCACCCTCGTCTTCAGCAACTGCTGGGGCATCGCTGCCAAGTCGAAGTCGCAGGCGGCGGCGGTCGACCTCGTCAAGACGCTGACCGCAACCGAGCAGCAGATGGCCTTCGCCAAGGCGTTCGGCGTCATGCCGTCGACCAAGGAGGGCAGCGAGCAGTACGCCCAGGAGTTCCCGGACAACGCCGCCTTCGCTGCCGGCGGTGAGTACGGTCAGGGCCCGGTCAACGCGCCTGGCTTCGACCCCGTCATGGCCGCGTTCAACACCGACCTCGAGCAGCTGAAGACCAAGGACCCCAAGGCCATCCTCGAGGCCCTCCAGAAGAATGGCGCCTCCGCCCTCGGCGGGAAGTGAGCCATGACCAGTGATGTCGCATCCCGTCGCGGCCGGACAGCCTCCGGCCGCGACGGGGCCCGCAAGGGTGACGGCGCGGCCGGCTGGTTGTTCACCGCCCCGATGCTCCTGATCCTCGGTGTCTTCCTGTTCATCCCGGTACTCATGGCCTTCTACGTGAGCCTGACCAGCTGGAACGGCAACGGATCGCCGTTCACGGGAGGGGAGAACGCGCAGTTCGTCGGGGTCGACAACTACACTTCTCTGTTCGCCGAGGACGGCCTGCGGCGAGAGAACTTCATGCAGAGCATCGGCAACAACTTCTGGTTCGTGTTCTTCGTCGTGCCGCTGCAGACCGCCCTGTCGTTCTTCCTCGCCGTCATCGTCAACAACAAGTTCCTCAAGGGCAAGGGGTTCTTCCGGACCGCGTTCTACTTCCCGTCGGTGACCAGCTCGATCGCGATCTCGGTCGTGTTCATCTTCCTGTTCGCGAACTCGGGTGCGGTCAACGCCGTGCTGAGCAAGCTCGGCGTCGACGGGCCGGCCTGGTTCAGCGATGCCCGTGGGCTGTTCCACATCCTCGCCGGCGTCGTCGGTGTGGACGGCGCGCCCGGCTTCGCCGAGTCGGAGCTCCTCGGACGCAGTCTCTGGGACTGGTTCTCCGGGCCCTCGGTCGCCATGTGCGTCGTCATCATCCTCGTCGTCTGGACCACCACCGGAACCTTCATGCTCATGTTCCTCGCAGCACTGCAGGACGTCCCGGTGGAGGTCGAGGAGGCCGCAATGCTCGACGGCACCACGGGGTGGCAGAAGATGCGTCACGTCACGATTCCGATCCTCAAGCCCGCCTTCTTCCTCGTGACGACCCTCGGACTCATCGGCACGTGGCAGGTGTTCGACCAGATCTACGTCATGGGCAAGGGCGCCCCCGCGAACACGACGTTGACACCGGCGTTCCTGTCCTACAAGCAGTCGTTCACGACTCTCGACTACGGGACGGGCGCGGCCATATCGTTCGTCGTCTTCGCCCTCATCATCACGCTCACCTCGGCGCAGCGGTGGCTCCTGCGAGACCGGGGCCCCAAGCCCCGGCGCAAGGCACGCCTGGCCAGCATCGCGGCCTCCAACACCCAGACCGGAGCGAGGAAATGACCCAACGCACGCCCACGTGGAAGCTGCTGGTCTTCTACTTCCTGCTCGTCCTGTTCGCCGTCGTCTTCATCTATCCCTTCTTCATCCAGATCGCCACCTCGTTCAAGTCCAACCCCGCGGCCACCCAGGACCCCCTGAGCCTGCTCCCCAACCCCCTCGACCTCGATGCCTGGAAGCGGATCTTCGGAGTCGAGGGTGGCTCGGCGATCCCCATCCCCACGTGGACCATGAACTCCTTCCTCGTGGCCACCGTCGTCACTGCCCTGCGGGTCTTCCTCGACAGCCTCGCCGGGTACGCGTTGTCACGCCTGAAGTTCCGCGGCCGCGGCTTCCTGTTCGCGACGGTGCTCGCCGTGATGGCCGTGCCCGGGGTGGCGCTGCTCATCCCGAAGTTCCTCATCGTCAACTACCTGGGCATCTATGACACCTACACCGCGATGATCCTCCCCCTCATCGTCGATGCGGCCGGCGTCTTCATCATGAAGCAGTTCTTCGACTCGATCCCGGTCTCGATCGAGGAGGCCGCCCGCATCGACGGAGCCAGCGTCTTCCGCACCTTCTGGTCGGTCGTGCTCCCTATGGCCAAGCCGGCGCTCATCACCCTGACGATCCTGTCGTTCCAGGGTTCGTGGAACGAGTTCGGGCACTTCCTCGTCGTCACCCAGGACGTCGAGAAGCGCACCCTCGTGACCGGTCTGGCCAGCCTGGCCAGCGGCGAGCTCAGCGCGGGGACGCAGTACCCCCTCAAGCTCGGAGCCGCCCTGCTCACCACCATCCCCGTCGCCATCCTGTTCTTCATCTTCCAGCGCCACTTCACCTCGGGCGCCAACGAGGGCGGGGTCAAGGGCTGAGCCCGGCTCGGCCCAGCACGACAAACGACAACGAGAGACGCCGGTATGCCGTGAGCTCACGGCATACCGGCGTCGTCGTCCTTCCGACGGAGTCGGGCTACTTCACGAGCGACCGCAGGACGTACTGGAGGATGCCGCCGTTGCGGTAGTAGTCGGCCTCACCGGGGGTGTCGATGCGGACGACCGCATCGAACTCGATCGGCGACTCGGTGCCGGAGTCCTTGCGCGCGGACACCCTGACCGTCCTGGGCGTCGTGCCGTCGTTGAGGGCGGCGATCCCCGTGATCGAGATCGTCTCGGTGCCGTCCAGGCCCAGCGAGTCGGCGTCCTGGCCCTCGGGGTACTGGAGCGGGATGACGCCCATACCAATGAGGTTCGAGCGGTGGATGCGCTCGTAGCTCTCGGCGATGACGGCTCGGACGCCGAGCAGGCGGGTGCCCTTGGCGGCCCAGTCACGCGAGGAACCCGAGCCGTACTCCTTGCCCGAGAGGATGACCAGCGGCACCCCCGCGGCCTGGTAGGCGGCCGAGGCGTCATAGATCGTCGACTGCTCGCCGGCCTTGGCCTCGGGGGTGTCGATGAAGGTCCGGGTGAAGCCACCCTCGACGCCGTCGAGCAGGAGGTTCTTGAGGCGGATGTTGGCGAACGTGCCGCGGATCATGACCTCGTGGTTGCCGCGACGTGAGCCGTAGGAGTTGAAGTCCTTGCGCTCGACACCGTGCTCGGCGAGGTACTTGCCGGCGGGGCTGTCGGCCTTGATCGAGCCGGCCGGGCTGATGTGGTCGGTCGTGACCGAGTCACCGAGCTTGGCCAGGACCCGGGCGTCCTCGATGTCGACCACGGGTGTGGTGTCCATCGACATGCCGTCGAAGTACGGAGGCTTGCGGACGTAGGTCGAGTCCTCCGCCCACTCGAAGGTCTTGCCCTCGGGCGTGGGCAGGCTCTGCCAGCGCTGGTCACCCGCGAACACGTCGGCGTAGTCGCTGGTGAACATCTCCTTGCTGATGCTCTCGGCGATGACTCGCTCCACGTCGGCGGGCGCCGGCCACAGGTCACGCAGGAAGACCTCCGTGCCGTCGCTGTCGGTGCCCAGCGGCTGGGTGTCGAAGTCGAAGTCCATCGTCCCGGCCAGTGCGTAGGCGATGACGAGCGGCGGCGACGCGAGGTAGTTCATCTTGACGTCGGGGTTGATGCGCCCCTCGAAGTTGCGGTTGCCCGAGAGGACCGAGACGACGGCGAGGTCGTGGTCGTTCACGGCCTGGCTCACCTCGTCGATGATCGGACCGGAGTTGCCGATGCACGTCGTGCAGCCGTAGCCGACGAGGTGGAAGCCGAGCTTCTCGAGGTAGGGCCACATGCCGGCCTTCTCGTAGTAGCCGGTGACGACCTTGGAGCCGGGGGCCATCGAGGTCTTGACCCAGGGGGCGACCGTGAGGCCTCGCTCGACAGCGTTCTTGGCCAGCATGGCGGCGGCCATCATGACCGACGGGTTCGAGGTGTTGGTGCACGACGTGATCGAGGCGATCGCCACGATGCCGTGGTCGACCTCGGTGGCCTGACCGTTGATCGTGATCGCGACCCTCTTGTTCGGGCGGTCGCTGCCGTCGCCCCGGTCGGCCGGCTTGTCGCCACCGTTGCGACCCTCGGGCGAACCCTGGGGAGTCGGGTCGCTCGCCGGGAAGGACGAGGCCAGACCGTCGTCACCCTCCTCGTGCGCCACGTAGGTGGGAAGCACCTTGCGGAACGACTCCTTGGCGTCGGTCAGGGCGATGCGGTCCTGCGGACGCTTCGGGCCGGCGATCGACGGGACGACCGTGGAGAGGTCGAGCTCGAGGCGCTCGGAGTAGCGCGCCTCCGCGGAGGCGTCCAGCCACATGCCCTGCTCCTTGGCGTAGGCCTCGACGAGCGCGAGCGACTCCTCGGAGCGACCCGTCAGACGCAGGTAGTCCAGGGTGACCGAGTCGATGGGGAAGATCGCACAGGTCGAGCCGAACTCCGGGCTCATGTTGCCGATGGTCGCGCGGTTGGCCAGCGGCACGGCCGAGACACCCTCGCCGTAGAACTCGACGAACTTGCCGACGACGCCGTGGGCGCGCAGCTGCTCGGTGATCGTGAGGACGACGTCGGTCGCGGTGGCACCGGCCGGGATCTCGCCCGTGAGCTTGAAGCCGACGACGCGCGGGATGAGCATGGAGACGGGCTGGCCGAGCATGGCCGCCTCGGCCTCGATGCCGCCGACGCCCCACCCGAGGACGCCGAGCCCGTTGACCATCGTCGTGTGCGAGTCGGTGCCCACACAGGTGTCGGGGTAGGCGACGACACCGGTCTCGGTCTCGCGCGTCATGACGGTGCGGGCGAGGTGCTCGATGTTGACCTGGTGGACGATGCCGGTGCCCGGGGGGACGACCTTGAAGTCCTCGAAGGCGGTCTGGCCCCAGCGCAGGAACTGGTAGCGCTCGCCGTTGCGCTCGTACTCGATGTCGACGTTGCGCTCGAAGGCGTCGGCGCGACCGAAGACGTCGATGATGACGGAGTGGTCGATGACCATCTCGGCGGGGCTGAGCGGGTTGATCCTGGCCGGGTCGCCGCCGAGGTCGGCAACGGCCTCGCGCATGGTGGCGAGGTCGACGATGCAGGGCACCCCGGTGAAGTCCTGCATGAGGACGCGGGCGGGCGTGAACTGGATCTCGGTGTCGGGGTCGGCGTTCTCGTCCCACGCGCCGAGCGCCCGGATGTGGTCGGCCGTGATGTTGGCGCCGTCCTCGGTGCGCAGGAGGTTCTCGAGGAGGACCTTGAGGCTGTAGGGAAGCGTCTGGCTCCCCTCGACCGCCGCGAGGCGGTAGATCTCGTAGGCGTTGTCGCCCACCTGGAGTTCGCCGTGTGCCTTGAAGCTGTCAGTGCTCGTCACGAGCCTGCTCCTTCCGCGCGTCATCGCGTGTGTCGGTCCACCAAATTATCTTGACGTCAAGATACTAGTGGAGGGGCCTTCCTGTCCAACCTTCCCACGCCGGAAACGGCGATGGGCGGCGCGGCCCGGGTCCGTCAGAGCTGGTCCCGCTCGAAGATCGCCACGCACTCGACGTGGTGCGTCATGGGGAAGGCGTCGAACGCCCTCAGGGAGACGAGCGCGTAGCCGCGCTCCATCAGGTATGCCGTGTCGCGGGCCAGCGCTGCCGGGTCGCAGGCGACGTAGGCCAGGGCACGGGGCGCCAAGGAGACGACGGCTCCGATCACCGCCTTGCCGGCACCGGTGCGCGGCGGGTCGAGCACCACGATGTCGGCGGTGGGAGGCATGGCGCTGTTCGGCCGGCGAGGCGCACTCCGACGACGGCCACCCTTGCGCGAACCGGCCACGCGTCCCGTCGACTCGACACCGAAGACGTGGTCGACGCGGCCCTGGACGTAGTGGACCCACGGAGTGGACTCGACGTTGAGCCGGGCCTGGGCCACAGCAGTGGCGTCCGACTCGACGGCGATGACCTGCCCGCCCTCCCTCACGGCCTGTGCCAGAGCAGAGGTGAAGACGCCGACACCCGCATAGAGGTCGAGGCAGCGCTCGCCCGGCTGGGGTTGCAACCCGTCGATGACGGCGTCGACGAAGGTGGCGGCGGCGCCCGGATGCACCTGCCAGAAACCCCGCGCACTCACCTCGAACTCGCGCGAGAGCGACTGCCCCACAACGCTCTCCGTCACGACCGGTGCCACGGTCTCATCCGACGGGATGCGCACGACGACCGCCGCACCCTCACTGGGGGCGATGACGTCGACGGCCTTCTCACCAGCCCAATGACCCTGCAGCACACCGGTGCCGACGACTCGCTCGCTGGCGATGAGGCAGTCGTCGATCGTCAGGACGTCATGGCTGCGGTGCCGCCGCATGCCCGCCCGTGCATCGCGGCCCACGGCGAACTCGGCCCGGGTGCGCCACCGCAACCCGTCCACGTCACCTGGCACCGGCTCGACCACGACCTCGCGCTCGACGTGGGCCAGACGCTGCAGCTGCTCCGCCACGACCCCTGCCTTGAGGCGCCGTTGCTCGGCGGGCTCGACGTGCTGGAAGTCGCAGCCACCGCACAGTCCGGGACCGGCATACGGGCAGGGCGGTTCGACCCGGTGAGGGGAGGCATCGAGGACCTCGACGGCATCGGCACGCAGGAAGCGGTCACCGGACCCGCCCTCGGTGATGCGCACGCGCACGCGCTCCCCGGGGAGCGTGTGTCGCACGAAGAGGACGCGGCCCTCGTGCCGCGCGACGACGAAGCCACCGTGGGCGATCGGCCCTGCGTCGACGACGACCTCGTCGCCGACCGTGAGGTCTGCCTCGCTCATCCCTCGCCGCGGCGCACGTCGCCGGCCACGGGGCCGTCCAAGCGTTCCTCGACACCTGCGGAGGACACCAGCTGCCAGGGCACGCTGGCCACCATGACCCCCGGGGTGAACAAGAGGCGGCCCTTGAGCCGTAGCGCGCTCTGGTTGTGCAGGGCCTGCTCCCACCAGTGCCCCAGGACGTACTCGGGGATGTAGACGACGACGATGTCGCGCGGGTTGCCGGACCGGATCGACTTCACGTAGTCGACGACCGGGCGGGTCACCTCGCGGTAGGGGCTGTCGAGGGCCTTGAGGGGGAGCGGGATGTCGCGGCGGTCCCACTCGACCTGAAGCGCCTTGGTCTCGTCGGGGTCCACGTCGACGGTCAGGGCCTCGAGCATCGAGGGCCGGGTGGCCCGCGCATAGGCGAGCGCCCGCAGCGTCGGCTTGTGGATCTTGGACACGAGGACGATGGCGTGAACCCTCGACGGCAGGAGCTGCTGCCTGGTGTCGCCCTCGTCGACGCGCAGCTCGTCGCGCACCCGGTCGTAGTGACGCCTCACCCGCATCATGAGGAAGTAGAGGATGGCCATGGCCGCCATCGCGTAGCCGGCACCGTGCAGGAACTTCGTCGCGAGGACGACGAGGAGGACCAGGCCACACATCACCGCACCCACGCCGTTGATGATCCGGCTGCGCTGCATGCGTGCCCGGGTCCGAGGGTTTCGCTCGACCGCGAGGTGGCGGTTCCAGTGCCGGACCATGCCGACCTGGCTCAGCGTGAACGAGACGAAGACACCGACGATGTAGAGCTGGATGAGCTTGGTGACCTGCGCGTCGTAGAGCGCGATGAGCACCGCCGCAGCGCCGGCCAGGATGAGGATCCCGTTGGAGAACGCGAGCCGGTCGCCCCGAGTGTGGAGCTGACGCGGCAGGAAGCCGTCCTTGGCGAGGATCGAGCCGAGGACCGGGAAGCCGTTGAACGCCGTGTTGGCCGCGAGGAAGAGGATGAGCCCGGTGACGACGGAGACGAGGACGACGCCGGGGAGGAAGCCGTCGAAGACCGCCTTGGAGACCTGACCCATCACGGTGTCCTGCACGTGTCCCTCACCGACCGGCTGACCGTCCCGGAGCAGCTGGGTCGCCGGGTCCTCGGCGATCTTGACACCGGTCCACCGGGCGAGAGCCACCATGGAGACGAGCATCGTGATGGCCAGGCCACCCATGAGGAGGAGCGTCGTCGCCGCGTTGCGGCTCTTCGGCTTCTGGAACGCGGGCACCCCGTTGGAGATCGCCTCGACGCCGGTGAGCGCCGCACAGCCGGACGAGAACGCCCGCAGCAGCAGGAACGCCATCGCCGCCGTGCCGAGTGCGCCCATGCCGGGCTCGGGGGCGAGCTCGAGCTCCGCACTCTCGGCGAGCGGGAGGGTCCCCGCCGCCTCGCGGAAGAACCCGATGACCGCCATGCCGAGAATCGTCAACATGAAGAGGTAGGTCGGGAGCGCGAAGGCCTTGCCGGACTCCCGGACCCCGCGCAGGTTCATGGCGGTGAGAAGGACGACGATCGTCACGGCGGCGGCCACCTCGTGCCCGCGCAGGAACGTGAAGGCCGATGCGGCGTTCTGGACACCTGCCGAGACCGACACCGCGACGGTGAGGACGTAGTCGACGAGGAGGGCGCTGCCGACGGTGAGGCCGGCCTTGGGCCCCAGGTTGACGCTCGCCACCTCGTAGTCGCCACCACCGGACGGGTAGGCATGGACGTTCTGGCGGTAGCTCAGGACGACGACGGCCATGACGACGACGACGCCGAGCGCGATCTCCCAGGAGTGGGTGGCGGCCAGCGCTCCGCCAGCGAGGCCGAGGGTGAGCAGGATCTCGTCCGGGGCGTAGGCCACGGACGACAGCGCGTCGCTGGCGAAGACGGGAAGCGCGAGGCGCTTGGGGAGGAGGGTCTCGCCGAGCCGGTCCGAGCGCATGGCCCGCCCGAGGATGACGCGTTTGACCACGCGACCTGAGGAACTCACGACGGCCACTCTATGCATCCGCGCGCCCCGTTGCGCCCATGGTTCGCCGGTGTAGCGTCGGAGCGTGCATTTCGTCATCATGGGCTGCGGCCGCGTCGGTGCCTCGCTGGCCCGAGCCCTCGAACGGGCAGGCCACGAGGTCGCGATCATCGACCAGGACGAGTCGGCCTTTCGCCGGCTGGGTGCGTCCTTCGAGGGGCGGCGCGTCGTCGGGGTCGGCTTCGACCGTGACACCTTGCGTGAGGCCGGGATCGAGGAGGCCTATGCGTTCGCGGCCGTCTCGAGCGGTGACAACTCCAACATCCTCGCGGCACGGGTCGCTCGCGAGAAGTTCGGCGTCGAGAACGTCGTCGCCCGCATCTATGACCCCGGTCGCGCCGAGATCTACCAACGGCTCGGCATACCCACGGTGGCGACGGTCAAGTGGACGAGCGACCAGGTCCTCCGCCGACTCCTCCCCCAGGGCCACGTCCCGGAGTTCACCGATCCCAGCGGTCGGGTGGTCATCGCGGAGATGCCGGTCAACCCTGCCTGGGTGGGTCGTCGCGTCTTCGACCTCGAAGCCGTCGTCGGTGGACGGGTCGCCTACCTCACCCGTCTCGGCGAGGGCCTCATCCCCACGAGCGAGACCGTCCACCAGGACGGTGACCTCATCCACTTCTCGCTCGACCGCGACCGCCTCTCCGAGGCCGAGCGAATCCTCGACGCCGCTCCCCCGGCCTAACCGACAGCAAGGACCACCACGCATGCGCGTCGTCATCGCCGGAGCCGGGAGTGTCGGTCGCTCCATCGCCCGTGAGCTCATCCGCAACGGACACCAGCTCCTCCTCATCGACCGGGACGCCGACGGCGAGCGGGTCGCCAAGGTCGCTGACGCTGCCTGGCTCCAGGCCGATGCCTGCGAGCTGAGCGCCCTCACCGAGGCCGGTGTCGCGGACTGCGACGTCGTCGTCGCGGCCACCGGGGACGACAAGACCAACCTCGTCGTCTCGCTGCTCGCCAAGACGGAGTTCGGCGTCCCGCGGACGGTGGCCCGCGTCAACAACCCCAAGAACGAGTGGATGTTCGACGACGCCTGGGGTGTCGACGTCGCCGTCTCGACACCACGCCTGATGACCGCACTCATCGAGGAAGCCGTCTCGGTCGGCGACCTCGTGCGGATCTTCGAGTTCCAGCAGGGTCACGCCGCGATGGTGGAGATGACGTTGCCCGAGGGCAGTCCGTATGCCGGCACGCGCGTCGGTGACATCGCCTTCCCTCCCGACACGGTCCTCACCGCGATCATCCGCGGCGGCGCCCCGATCGCGCCCAGCCGTGACGACGCCCTGGAACCGCTCGACGAGCTGCTCTTCATCACGACGACCGACGGCGAGTCAGACCTCGAGTCGATGCTCAGCCCCGGCACCCGGCAGAAGCGTCAGCTCGACGACTGAGCGACCTCGGGGTCGAGCTGTTGGGGCGTGTTGCCACGGACGAGCAGCCAGCCCATGACCGCCACCCCCGCAAGCCACAACGGCCAGCCCAGGACGATCTTGGCGACGCCCAGCGCCTCCACCTGCGCGGCGAGGTAGAGGGGGATCTGGATCGAGAGCCGCACGACGTAGACCCCCACGAGAACCCACGACAGGCGCGAGCACACTCGCACCATCCCGGCATCCCGACGCCAGCCGAACGGGTCGTCGGCAACGCGCGGGTCGCCCGCTCCGACGAGGAAGCCCACCGCGGGCCACCTCACGAGGATCGAGACCACGGTGCCGACGAGGTAGGCGCCCGAGAGGAGCATGCCGGGCAGGAAGGCGTCCTCGGCCCGGCCGCTGCGCATGGCGAAGAACGCCGCGAGTCCCGTGGCGATGACGGCCCCGAAGACGTGTTGCAGGCTGGAGCGCTGCACGACCCGGACGACGGCGAGGACGACCGCCACGCCGACAGCAGTCCAGACAGCCAGCTGCAGGTCCTGGCGCCAGCTCCACAGCGCGATGAACGCGATGGTCGGCAGGGCCGTCTCCAGGGAGCCGCGCCACCCACCGAGGGCCGCGGACAACCGCCGCCGGATGAGCTGCTCGACCGTCTGCGCTGCAGCCCTCTCGTCCGCGCTCACCTCTGCGCTCACTTGGTCGCGACGATCTGGTAGGTCGGGTTGAAGATCGTGGGCTGGCCCTTGGCCTTGGCGATGCGACCCTGCGCGGTGAGGAAGACGCCGGGCTCGATGCCGGCGATGCGGCGACGGCCGATCCACACGAGGTTGACCGAGCGTTCACCGTCGAAGAGCTCGGCCACGAGCACCGGCATGCCCTGGCGCGGGGGCATGGTGATGCAGCGGATGCAGCCCGCGACAGTGGCCTCCCGGCGCTCGACCAGCTTGCCTGCGCACGCGACTGCGGCGCCGGGGTCGGAGATGGTCCGCTGCCGGATCTCGTCGGCCTCGAGCTGGGTCTCGGTCCGGGTGAGGTCTCGCAAACGCTGCTTCAGGCCCATCAGCGCACCTCGGTGATCTCGGGACCGCGTTGGAACGGGTTGAGGTCGTCCGTCGACGTCGGGCTCTCCTCCGCGCCGGGCGCGGTCGGCACCGGTGCGGCCTCTTCCTGCGGCAGGCTCAGCGGAAGCAGCTCCCGCGGTGCCATGGGGTCGCTGCCGCGCACGACGACGGTCTCGCGGAAGATCTCGAGCAGCTTCTGGGCGGCCGGCTCGTCGATGGCCCCACGGCCGGAGATGACTCCGCGCAGGAACCACCGCGGCCCGTCGACGCCGATGAAGCGCGCCGGGGCAAAGACGGTGCGTCCATCCGGGCCCGCACTGGGCATCCGGGTGCGGAGCTCGGCGCCGAACTCGGTGTGCTCGACGTCCGCCGTGCCGCCCTGGGCCTCGATCGCGACCGCGATCTCGGAGCGGATCTGCGCCCACAGGCCACCGGATCGGGGCGCCGCGAACGCCTGGAGCTGCAGCGCGGACTCGCCCACGACAGCGGTCGCCGCAATGACGTTCTGCTGCTCCTGGTCGATCTCGAGGCGCAGCTCCATGCCCTCCGTGCCGCTGATGCGCAACGAACCCAGGTCGAGCCGCCCGTCGTCGTCGTCGACCTCGGTCGCGTCGAACGGTCCGGCCGAGCGGTCCACGGGCTCGTCGGCAACGATCTGCGCCGAGCCCTCGGTCACGTCGTCCGACGCGTCCTGCGATGCGTCGGTGTCGGTGTCGACTGCAGACTCTGCCTCGACGGCCGTCTCTGCGTCGGCCTTGCGCCGGCGAAAGATGCTCACGGTGTGGTCACTTCCTCGAAGGTGTCTGGAGACGTCGTGCCGAAGCCTCCGGTGGATCCATGTCCAGTGTCCCCCCGGACGCTGTCAGGCAGCGAGTCGGCCTCGCTGAAGAGGGCGTGGAGATGTTCCTGGACGACGATCTGGGCGATGCGGTCGCCCACCGAGACGGTGAACGACTCGTGGGGGTCCAGGTTGACGAGGTTCACGAGAATCTCGCCGCGGTACCCGGAGTCGATCGTCCCGGGAGCATTGACGACGGTCACGCCGTGTCGTGCCGCCAGGCCGGAGCGCGGGTGGACGAGCCCCACCGTGCCCGGCGGCAGAGCGATCGCGATGCCCGTGGCGACGAGTGCACGCTCACCTGGAGCGAGGGTCACCGTTGTCACCGCGCTCAGGTCGGCCCCGGCGTCGCCGTCCGACGAGTATGCCGGGATACGGGCTTCCGGAGTGAGCCGCCGGAAGGCGACCGGAATGCGAGAAGGGCCAGTCACGGGGACTGACCCTATCTCGGACGCAGGCGTGGTCGACCACCGTCGGACCACGCGGGACGTGCGCGGGGCATTGCTCAGGCAGCGCACTCGCGGCAGACCATCTGGCCGGCCTTCTCGCTCGCCAGCTGGCTGCGGTGGTGCACCAGGAAGCACCGCGAACAGGTGAACTCGTCGGCCTGACGCGGGATGACCCGCACCGACATCTCCTCACCGGAGAGGTCTGCTCCGGGGAGCTCGAACCCTTCGGCCTGCTCGGTCTCGTCGACGTCCACGCTGGAGGATCGCTTGTCGTTGCGACGCGTCTTGAGCTCCTCGATGGAGTCCTCCGACAGCTCATCGTCAGTCTTGCGTGGGGCGTCGTAATCGGTCGCCATGGCTCTCCTTCCACAAAGTCGTCCGGCCGTTCACCGACGAGCTGTCGGTGCTGGCATCCCTGCTGGCCCAGTCAACGCACGGAGCGTCGATTTTGTGCCCGTGCGAGCGGCGATTGTGCACCATCTGAGCCCTGAGCGCCACAGGGGACCTGAGACTAGCCCCTGAGGTGCCTTCTGGTGCCCTCTTCGACAAGGTCCGGGAACGCCGGGGCGAGTCCGGGAGCACACGCCGACGTCAGGTCCTGGCCCGGACCGTCCAGCCCACCCACCACCGCGCCTGCCTCTGCGGCGACGAGCCACCCGGCCGCGAGGTCCCACGGGTTGAGACCGGTTTCGTAGTAGGCGTCGACCAGACCGGCACCCACGGCACAGAGGTCGAGGGCGGCGCTGCCGATCCGACGGATGTCACGCACCTGCGGAAGGAGGTCGAGCAGGAGGTGTGCCTGGCGCTCGCGGCGCTCCGCGGCATACCCGAAGCCGGTGGCGACGAGGGCCTGACCGACATCGCTGCATCCCGTGGGTGTGAGCGAGCGCTCCTCGCCTCCCGGGCGGACGACCCGTGACCCCGCACCCGCTCGAGCCCGGTATAGCTCGTCCGTGACGGGGTTGTAGACCGCGCCGGCGAAGGGGCGCCACGCGCCGTGCGTCGTCGGGTCACCGACGACGGCCGCAACGGACACGGCATACGCGGGTATGCCGTAGAGGTAGTTGACCGTGCCGTCGATGGGGTCGATGACCCAGGTGATCCCGGAGGTGCCGGTCGCTCCCCCGCTCTCCTCACCGAGGACGGCGTCATCGGGCCGGCTCTCGCGCAGCCGGGCGAGGAGGTGGTCCTGCGAGCGCTGGTCCATGACGGTCACGACGTCGGTCGCGCTCGACTTGGTCGATGCGACCTCGACGGCGTCCGGTCGTTCGTCGACGACGAGGCGACCGGCGGATCGTGCGACGTCGGCGGCGAGGGCTTCGAGGACCTGCGCCAGCGAGTCGTCGGGGAGGGTGAGGTCGTGGGCGGTCGACGACATGTCAGTCCCGTCCACAGAGGGCCGGCAGCGCCGCCCGGAGGTTGGGGCAGCAGCCCGGGTCGCAGGTCGACGGTCGCATGTCGCCGTCGTCCGCCTGGGCGGGGATGACGACCTCGCCGCGAGCCTGCGCCGCGCGCTCCTGGAGCAGGTCGACGAGGGCCTCGACGAAGAGCGGATGGGTGCCCGCCGTCGGGACGCGCACGAAACGCACGCCGAGCCGGTCGGCCGTCTCACGGGCCTCACGGTCGAGGTCGTTGACGACCTCCATGTGGTCGGAGACGAAGCCGATCGGGGCGAGCACGACAGCGGTGACGCCCTCGGCGGCCAGCTCCTCGATGCGGTCGTTGACATCGGGCTCCAGCCACGGGGTGCGCGGGCTCCCCGAGCGTGAGCAGAAGACCAGCTCCTGCTCGAGGGTCACGCCGGTGCGCTCGGCGAGCCCCTGCGTGATGAGATGCCCCGCCCGGAGGTGCTGCTCGACATAGAGGTTGCCGTCGCCGTCGCCCGGTCCCGACGTGTCGTCCATGGCCTCAGGGACCGAGTGCGTGACGAAGAGCAGCCGAGTGGTCGGGAGGTCCGCGGCGTCGAGCGCCCCCACGGACTCGACGAGGTGCTCGGTGTTGACGGCGATGAAGCCGGGGTGCAGGGCGTAGGGCCGCACCTTGTCGATGTCGAGGTCGACCGCCGCGAGGCCCAGCTCCTCGGTGGCGGCGGCGAGGTCCTCGCGGTACTGGCGGCATCCGGAGTACGACGAGTAGGCCGACGTGACGACGACGCAGATGCGCAGGTGGCCCTGCGCCCGGGCCTCGCGGAGGGTGTCGGTGACGAACGGCTCGCTGTTGCGGTTGCCCCAGAGGACTGGGACCGTCGAGCCGCGACGGGTCAGCTCGGCCTGCATCGCCGCGATGAGCTGCCGGTTCTGCCCGTTGATCGGGCTGGCACCCCCGAAGTGGTGGTAGTGCGTCGCCACCTCCTGGAGGCGTTCCTCCGGGACGTCCCGTCCGGCTGTCACGCGACGGAGGAACGGCATCACCTCGTCGGGCGCTTCGGGACCTCCGAACGAGAGCAGGAGCACGGCGTCATAGGGGGCAAGTGCGTCGTCATCGGACCTGGTCGGCATGGTTCCAACCTAACGAGCCCCGGATCGCTGCCCACGACCGGCGTGGGCTGCTTTGTCGAAGGCGTCAGGGGTGGCACAGTCGTGGGTGACCAGACCACAGCCCGGGAGTTCACTGATGCAGGACCTTCGTCTCATCGGCGTCCACGAGGACGGCGCGCACGTCCTCCTGTCCGACGCCGAGGGCAAGCGCTACCGCGTGCCCCTCGACGAGGCGATGCGCGCTGCCGCCCGGCGTGACCGCCCCCGGCTCGGCCAGCTGCAGATCGAGATCGACGGAGGCCTGCGGCCACGCGACGTGCAGTCGCTCATCCGGTCCGGCCTGTCGACGGAGGAGGTCGCGGACCGCGCCGGCTGGACCGTCGAGAAGGTCCAGCGGTTCGAGGGCCCCGTCCTCGCCGAGCGCGAGCACATCGCGAACCAGGCCCGAGCCTGCGTCATCGGCACCTCACGCACTGACTCGGTGACGGGTGCCGGGCGAGGCTCGGTCAGCAGCGCAGGGAGCGAACAGACCCTGGGGAACCGTGCGGACGAGCGCTTCAAGGAGCGTGGCGTCCCGGCCGAGCTCGTCCGTTGGGACTCGTCGCGCCTCGACGACGGGCAGTGGACGGTCACCGCCCTCTTCCCGGCCGGCGGCCGTGAGCGCACCGCGTCGTGGCGCTTCGACCCGCGCCTGCGTTCCCTCGTGCCCGGCAACGACGAGGCGCGCTGGCTGAGTGAGGAGTCCTCGAGCGACTCGGCCATCCCGACGCCCCACGTGGCCACGAACGCCAACCGCGCCAGTGCCGTCTTCGACGTCGAGGCCGAGGGTGGCGTCGAGGACGAGAAGCCGGCCGGGCGGGCGAAGTCGCGCGAGCCGATCGACCTCATGGCCGCCATGCGCGAGCAGTCCACCCGCAGCCGGCGTGGTCGCCGCCGCTCCTCACCCACACACACGCCTGTCGAGGAGTCGCCACGCGAGGACGCCCTCCCCCTCGAGGACCTCGTGATGGACACCGCCGACGCCCCCGAGCCGCCGGCCGCCCGCGGCGAGCACCCGATGGCTGCACACCTCGACGAGCGCGCCCCCGACGACGACGCCCCCGCCAACATCCACCACCTGGCCCCCAGCACGGTGGACGACGGCATCGACGACGACCCATCGCCCGAACCGGACGAGACCCACGACACCGAGGCCGAGGACGAGCCGGCCGCCGAGGAACCCACCGCGACGGTGCCGGCGGCGCCGAAGCCGGCCCCTCGCAAGACCCCAGGCCGCAAGGGCCGGCCGAGCGTCCCCAGCTGGGACGACATCATGTTCGGCGGAGGCCGCGGCGGCAACAGCTCCTGACCCCGACGTCGAGATCGGGCGACACGCTGCTTAAAAGGCTGAACGCCGGCATTTCCCCCGATCTCGACGTCGAGTGACCGGAGCGGGACTGGACACGCGACCTGGAGCGAGCAAGTGTCGGTTCGCCGCTGGCTGGGCCTGGCGGGAGCCAGGAGTGCGCTCAGCGCGCGAGCGGCGGATGGGACTGCGGCGAACCGGCACGTGAACGCGCCCACAAAACAGATCAGACGGCATACGACGAAGTCAGTCGCGCGGAGGCACCGCACAGACATCGAGGTCGAAGGGAAGCACGTCGGGAGTGGCGGAGGCCATGCGCGCCGCGTGGCTGCTCATGCGTCGCATGTAGTGCCGCCGGCAGAGAACCTCGTACTCGACCGAGGCGTCGGTCGCACTCGCCGTGTCCCCGACGACGACCTGCTCGCCCTCGACGACCATGACCCCGTCGATGATGCGTGCGTTGTGCGTGGCCCGGGCGCCGCACCAGCAGAGCGCCGCCACCTGCAGCACCTGCACCCGGTCGGCGAGCTCGAAGAGCCGCTTCGACCCCGGGAACAGCTCGGTGCGGAAGTCGGCCGTGATGCCGAAGCAGTTCACGTCGATGCCGAGCTCGTCGACGACCCGCGCCAGCTGCTCGATCTGGGCGGCGGTGTAGAACTGCGACTCGTCACAGATGAGGTAGTCGGCGCGCTGGCCGTGGGTGAGGTGCTCGACGACGACGTCCCAGAAGTCGAGGTCGTCACTGACCTCGTGGGCTTCGGTGGAGAGGCCGAGCCGCGACGACAGGACCGACTCGCCCATCCGGTCGAGCTTGGTGAAGATCAGACCCACCCGAGCTCGCGCCCGGTGGTTGTGGTCCATCTGGAGCGCGAGGGTCGACTTGCCGCAGTCCATCGTCCCGGAGAAGAACACCAGCTCAGCCACGAGGCGACACCCTAGATCGACTTCGGCGCGACATGGAACATGGGCACGGGCACCTCGTCGTCCGTGAGCGATCCGTGCAGCCCGACGAGGGCCAGCAGCTCCGGCCGGTGGTGACGGGAGTCGACGACGGCGTGGGCGTCGCGCATGGCGACGACGACGTCCCCGATCCGGGCGAGGTGCTCGTTGTGCACGGCCCCGAACAGGCCGCCACCGACCGCCTCGTCGCGTGAGAGCACCCACGCGAAGTCGCCCACCCGGGCACGCCACGTCGCGAGCACGTCGTCCACGGCGCCCGCCTCGCAGTAGAGCTGTGGCGCCCTCGGCTCTCCCCCGGTGTGCCGCACCCCTGCGGCGAGCTCGGGGTCGTGGGCGACGTCGACCCGGTTGGCCATGGGGACATCGACCATGCCGTGGTCGGCCGTGATCGTGAGCGAGCAGTCGGAGGGCAGGCCGTCAGCCAGTCGAGCGAGGGCCCGGTCGATCGTCTCGAGCTCGTCACCCCACTGCCAGGACTCGCAGCCGTGGACGTGGCCGACCTTGTCGAGGTCGCCCCAGTAGAGGTAGGTGAGCGTCGCCCCCGGCGTCCGTGCGTGGGCCAGCGTCGCGTCGACCCGGGCGTCGAGCTCCTTCGCTGCGACGAAGCGGCCACCGCGCAGCGCTGCCCGGGTCAGGCCGGAGCCGTCGAAGAAGCCCGGACCGGTGCGCATGACGTCGACACCCGCGGCGGAGGCCTTCTCGAACCACGTGTCCCGTGGCTGCCAGCGCTCGGGCACCGGCCCGTCCTCCCACGAGAGCTCGTTGAGCAGTCGGTCCTCGCCGGGCACGAGCACCTCGAAGCCGACCATGCCGTGCGCGCCGGGCACCAGGCCGGTGCCGAAGGACCCCATGGACACCGGCGTCGTCGACGGGAAGCCGCTGGTGATGCGCAGCCCGTCACCGAAGAGCGAGCGCAGCCATGGCGCGTGTCCACCCCGACGGCGGAGCAGGTCGTAGCCCAGCCCGTCGACGAGGACGACGACGGCGCTGCGGGCGGCTGGCAGGACCCATCGGGGTCCGCTCCCGCGGACGCCGATCGACGCAGCGATCGAGGGGAGGACGTCGGCGAGACCGCCCTCGGCGTAGGCCGGTGCGGGGGCACCCGACGGCACAGACGTCGTCGGAGCCATCGGGGCCGTGGATGCTCTGGATGCCTCGTATGCCGTCGCGCGCCTCGCGCGTGAGTGCCGCGGCTTCCGAGGCGTGCGCGGCTCCGGCTGAACGGACTCGGTCACTGGCCGAGCGAGCCCGAGAGCTCGTGGGCGAAGGCAATGGCCTGTTGGAGGGCCGCGTCGCCGTCAGCGGTGGCGGAGACGCGCAGCGCGAGGTCGTCGCTGGAGATGGTGCCGTCGTAGCCGTGGTCGGCGTCGCACCCGGGGTCGCCACAGGTTGCCGGGAGCAGGTCGACCCGGCTCACCGCGCCCCAGCCCAGCGTCAGGGTCAGCTCACGTCCGAGCGATCCGGGCACGTAGTTCTGCGGGTCGGCGACGACGTGGGTGAGCATGACGCCGCGGACGGCGGACAGGGGGATGCTCTCGGTCGTGGCGGTGGCGACGTCCTGCCCACCCGGACCGCCGACGTCGCCGTCGCCCTCGACACCGGCACCGGGGCCCCCGGCCTCGGTGACACCCGTGCCGGCAGCCTCATCGGCGTGGTCGTCCGCGTGGGCGATGACGAGCCGTGAAGGGGTGAGCACGAGGACGGTGACGTGGCGGCGGATGACGTCGCGGTCGAAGGTCGTCTCGAGGTGGACGAGGTGCGAGCGCACCCGCTCTCCGGCCAGGGCCGCAGCGACGACATCGCCGACGAGCGCCGGGTAGTAGCCCGCTCGCTCGATCGCCGCAGTGAGGTCCACCGGCAGGGTGGGGACGTCGAACGAGCGCATCATGTCGCCCATTCTGCCGCACCGAGCCGATGACGCCCGCCCCTGCACGGGTCGCACCCACGCCTGAGCCCTGCTCAGGTGAGCGAGCGACGCCCCGGATCCGTGCGCCGGGCCGTCGGCGCGAGGGTCACCTCGGCCCCGAGCACCTCGACCCCGCCCGGGTGGGCGTTGACCGGGTTGAGGCGCAGCGAGGCGATCTCGGGCATGTCGTCACTGATGACGGAGACGCGGGCGATGAGGTCGGCGAGCGCCGCGCGGTGCACCGGGGTCGAGCCACGGTGGCCGTGCAGCACGGGAGCGGCCTTGACCGAGGAGATGAGCTCGGAGACGGCGACGTCGGTGAGCGGCGGGATGCGGTGGGCGATGTCATCGAGCAGCTCGGTCGGGAGCCCTGCCACACCGAAGCTGACGACGGGACCGAAGAGGGGATCCTCGTCCGCGGTGACGACGCAGGCCACCCCCGGGGTCGCCATGCGCTGCACCTCGAGCTGCCCGGCGGCCAGGGGCGAGAGTCGCTCGTGCAGCGAGGCCCAGGCCTCGCGGACGGCCTGCTCGCCAGCGAGGTCGACACGCACCCCGGTGATGCCGCCCTGGTGACGCAGCATCGGTGCCGTGGACTTGAGCACGACCGGGTAGCCGATGTCGTCGGCCGCCTCGACGGCTTCCTCGACGGTCGACACCCGCCGGGAGGGCCACACCTCGATGCCGTATGCCGTGAGGAGGGCGAACGTCTCGTCGGGGTCGAGCCGACGTCCTTCCGGACTCACCGACAGCACCGTCTGGACGACGTCCTCGGCCACGCGCCGGTTGATCCCCGCCGGAGCCACCGGGACGCCGTGGTCCTTGTTGCGCCACTCGGCATACTTCGTGGCCTTGGCGAGGGCGTAGGCCGCGTCCTCCGGCATCGCGTAGATGGGGATCGCCTGCCCGGTCCCGCCCTCGTCCATGTGGGTGGCGGAGTTGACCCCACGCATGCCGAGGAAGGTTGCGACACAGGTCTTGTCGGAGTCTCGGGCTGCTGAGCGGACCGCCTCGGTGACATCCTCGTCGTGCGCGACGATCGGCGGGATGAAGCAGGTGAGCACCGAGTCCACGTCGGGATCGGCGAACGCCTCGGCCAGGGCCTCGCGGAATTGCTGAGCCGTGGCCTCGGACGGCAGGTTCACCGGTCCATGGGTCACGGTGAGGCCCCGGCCGGCCACCGCGCCGGCAGAGAGGGCGCCCAGCGCCGACGAGTTGCCGACGACCGCGACGCGACGCCCGGCCGGCAGCGGCTGGTGGACGACGAGCTGGGCCACGTCGAACATCTGGTGGACGTTGGACACCCGGATGCAGCCGGCCTGGCGCAGCATGGCGCCGAAGACGGCCGGCCTCACCTTGGTGCGGCGTACCCGGTGACCGGGGGGCGTGCCATAGGCCGACACCCCGGACTGGACGACGATGACGGGTTTGATCCGGCCGAGGTTGCGCGCGATCCGTGAGAACTTGCGTGGGTTGCCCATCGACTCCAGGTAGAGCCCGACCGCGTGGGTGTCGGTGTCGTCGATCCAGTACTGCATGAAGTCGTTGCCCGAGACGTCGACCCGGTTGCCCGCCGACGCGAACGTCGAGATGCCCAGCTTGCGGCGGGCCGCGGACGCGAGGACGGCAATGCCCAGGGCGCCGGACTGGGCGAAGAGTCCGAGGTGCCCCGTCGGTGGCATCTCGGGCGACAGCGACGCGTTGAGGGACAGCGACCGGTCGGTGTTGATGAGTCCGAAGGAGTTGGGTCCGACGATGCGCATGCCCGACCCTCGCGCCCGGCGCACGAGCTCGGCCTGGAGCTCGTCTCCGCCCGCTCCCTCGCCCTCGCCGAAGCCGGCGCTGACGATGAGCAGGGCGTCGACATCGGCTTCCGCGCACTCGTCCACGACCTTGAGCACCCTGTCGGCGGGCACCGCGATGACCGCGAGGTCCACGTGGCCGGGGACGTCACCGATCGTGTCGTATGCCGTCCGCCCCAGGATCGTCCTGGCGTTGCGGTTGACGGGATGTGCCTCTCCGGTGAAGCCGCCGTCGAGGAGGTTCTTGAGGAAGTGGTGGCCCATGGACTGCGGCGAACGCCCGGCGCCGATCACGGCCACGGTGCTCGGCCGGAGCATCCGGTTGACGCTGATCGCCTCGGCGCGGTGCTCTCGCGACATGGCGACGGCCTTGGACCTGTCGGTCGGCTCGATGTCGAAGTGCAGCGCGACGACGCCGTCCTCGACCTTGCGGCTCACCTCGTAGCCGGCCTCCGAGAAGACAGTGAGCATCTTGCGGTTCTGCGGCAGGACCTCGGCCGTGAAGCGGGAGATCCCGAACTCCTGGGCGATGGCGGCGAGGTGCTCGAGGAGGACGGAGCCGATGCCCCGGCCCTGGTAGTGGTCGCTGACGTTGAAGGCGACCTCGGCCGAGGTCGCCTCAACGCGGTCGTAGCGCCCGATGCCGATGATCTCGTCGCTGAGCGTGAGGACGAGGGCGACGCGGTCGTAGTAGTCCACGTGGGTGAACCGGTGGACGTCCTTGTCGGACAACCGACGGAGGGGGGCGAAGAAGCGCAGGTAGATCGACTCGTCGGACTGCTTGGCGTGGAAGGCGTGGATCCCCTCCTCGTCGCTGGGCAGGATGGGTCGCAGGTGTCCGACGCTGCCGTCACGGAGCACGACGTCGGCCTCCCACTGCACCGGGTAGCCCGGTGGGAGATCGAGGTCCTCGCTCATGCGCCCATCGTGGCACGGCACGATGGGCGCCATGGACCTGACCGAGGCGGTGTCGCGGCGACGCATGGTGCGGCGGTTCGACGCCGACCGCGCCGTCCCGTTCGAGACCGTCGAGCGGCTCGTCGCGCTCGCCCAGCGTGCTCCGAGCGCCGGCCACACCCAGGGGTGGGACGTGCTGGCCCTCACCAGTGCCCAGGACCGCGAGCGGTTCTGGGAGGTGAGCCGCGAGGAGACCGCCACGGAGCCGGGTCAGAGCTCACCTTGGCTGCGCGGAGTCTCGGCAGCGCCGGTCCTGCTCGTCATGCTCGCCGACCCGACGGCATACCTCGACCGCTATGCCGAGCCGGACAAGGGCTGGACCGACCGCTCGCCGGACCGGTGGCCGATCCCCTACTGGGACACCGACACGGCGATGGCCGCGATGGTCATCCTGCTGGGGGCCGTCGACGCCGGGCTGGGTGCGCTCTTCTTCGGCGTCCCGGCCGGGCGTCACGACGCAGTCAGAGCGGCGTATGCCGTCCCGCCCGGTCGGCGGGTCGTCGGCGTCATCGCGCTGGGCCATGAGGCCAGGCGGGTGAGGAGCCTGTCGCTCAGGAGGGGACGTCGCCCGTTGGGTGACGTGCTGCACCACGGCACCTTCGGCGCGTCGGCTGCGGGGACGTCAGAGCCCTGAGGGAGGATGCAGTGATCGCTCGCGCCGCGTCCGCGAGGCACCGAACCCGACTGAGGTAGACCGCCCACCCATGGCCAAACGCACCAGCTCCCCCACCGGAGACGCCGAAGAGGTCGCCGAGCACATCGTCGACATCGACGTGGGGCTCGAGATGCAGAACGCCTTCCTCGAGTACTCCGTGTCGGTCATCCACTCTCGGGCGCTCCCGGACGTGCGCGACGGGCTCAAGCCGGTGCAGCGCCGCATCCTCTACTCGATGAGCGAGATGGGCCTGCGCCCCGACCGCGGTCACGTCAAGTCCTCGCGCGTCGTCGGCGACGTCATGGGCAAGTACCACCCGCACGGTGACACCGCGATCTACGACGCCCTCGTCCGCATGGCGCAGCCGTTCACGATGCGCCTGCCGCTGGTCGACGGCCACGGCAACTTCGGCTCGCTCGACGACGGGCCGGCCGCCTCGCGCTACACGGAGGCACGGCTCGCGCCCGCCGCGCTCGTCATGACCGCCGGTCTCGACGAGGACACCGTCGACTTCGTCCCCAACTACGACGACCAGCTGCTCCAGCCCGGCGTGCTGCCGGCGGCCTATCCCAACCTGCTCGTCAACGGCGTGAGCGGCATCGCCGTCGGCTTCGCGACGAACATGCCTCCGCACAACCTCGTCGAGGTGATCGGCGCGGCCAGGCACCTCATCGCCCACCCCGACTGCAGCCTGGACGACCTCATGAAGTTCGTCCCCGGACCCGACCTGCCGCTGGGCGGCAAGATCGTCGGGCTCAACGGCATCCGCGACGCCTACCTCACCGGCAAGGGCAGCTTCAGGACCCGCGCGACCACCCGGATCGAGAAGCTCACCCCCCGCAGGTCGGGGATCGTCGTCACCGAGCTGCCCTACCTCGTCGGCCCCGAGAAGGTCATCGAGCGGATGAAGACGCTCGTCCAGGGCAAGAAGCTCCAGGGCATCAGCGACGTCAAGGACCTCACCGACCGCAAGCACGGCCTGCGGCTCGTCATCGAGGTCAAGAACGGCTTCAACCCCGACGCCGTCCTCGAGCAGCTCTTCAAGCTCACGCCGATGGAGGACTCGTTCGGCATCAACAGCGTCGCGCTCGTCGACGGCCAGCCGCAGACGCTCGGCCTCAAGGACCTCCTGCGCCACTACGTGGAGTTCCGCATCGACGTCGTGCGGCGCCGCACGGCATACCGGCTCCGCAAGGCGCAGGACCAGCTCCACCTCGTCGAGGGCCTCCTCATCGCGATCCTCGACATCGACGAGGTCATCCAGCTCATCCGCACGAGCGAGGACACGGCGACGGCCCGCTCACGCCTCATGAGCGTCTTCGACCTCAGCGAGGTCCAGGCCACCCACATCCTCGACCTGCAGCTGCGCCGCCTGACCAAGTTCTCGCGGATCGACCTCGAGACCCAGCGTGACGACCTGCGCAGCCGCATCGAGCAGCTCGAGGCGATCCTCGGCGACGAGAAGCTGCTCCACAAGACGGTGTCGAGCGAGCTGGCCGAGGTCGCCAAGCAGCACGGCACACCACGGCGCACCGTGCTGCTCGAGTCCGCCGGCAACCCGGTGAGCGCAGCGGCCCCGCTCGAGGTGAGCGACGACCCGTGCTGGGTGCTCCTCTCCTCCACCGGACTGCTCGCCCGCACCGGGACCGACGACCCCATCCCGTCGCACGGACCACGCGCCAAGCACGACGCCGTCATCGCGGCCGTGCGCACGACGGCGCGCGGCGAGGTCGGTCTCGTCACGAGCCGCGGCCGGATGATCCGCATCAGCGCGCTCGAGCTGCCGACCCTGCCGCCGCTCGGAGGTGCACCGAGCCTCTCCGGCGGAGCACCGCTCGCGGCCTACGTCGACCTCCCCCGTGGCGAGGAGCCGATCACCGTCGTCTCGCTCGACCCCGACGGTCCGGGCCTCGCCCTCGGCACCGCGCAGGGCATCGTCAAGCGGGTGACCACCGACCAGCCCAGGTCGCACGACTGGGAGGTCATCTCCCTCAAGGACGGCGACACCGTCGTCGGGGCCGGCCAGGTCGTCACCGGTGACGAGGACCTCGTCTTCGTCACCACCGACGCCCAGCTCCTGCGGTTCCCGGCGAGCGCCGTCCGCCCGCAGGGCCGCACCGGCGGAGGCATCGCCGGCGTGCGCGTCACCCCCCGCGAGCGGGTGGCGTTCTTCGGCGTCGTCGACCCGGCTCGCGACGCCGTCGTCGTCACGGCCAGCGGGTCCGCCGACGCCCTGCCCGGCACCCAGCCCGGAGCCGTCAAGGCCACTCCCCTGTCCGAGTACCCCGCCAAGGGGCGCGGCACCGGCGGCGTGCGGGCGCACCGCTTCCTCAAGGGCGAGGACACCCTCGTGCTCGCCTGGGTCGGCGCCACCCCTGCTCGCGCCAGCGGCGCGGGCGGCGTGGCCCTCGACCTGCCGGAGGCCACCGGGCGACGCGACGGATCAGGTGTCCAGGGCTCGGCCGTGATCACCGGCATCGGCGCCTCCCCTCCTGAGTCGTCCGTTCGTACGACGTCCGCGGGCTGAGACGAGGGTCGTCTGGCTCGCGGCGCTGGATGATGCGACGATCCCCGGAACCTGCTGCCACTGCGCGAAGGTGAGCGAACGGCATACTCGCAGAGCAGTTTCAGTCGTGTTACGGGATCGTGACCGACGAATGACAGCAAAGACGTTCCACCGGACATGTAACCGCTTTTACACTTCGAACGATTCACCTCAGCGCCGAGGTCAGTGATGGCCACGGCGCGTCCCCTTGAACAGATGGAGGCGGGCATGGCCCACAAATCACAGCGCCGCACTGCACTGGCGTTCGCCAGCATTGTCGCGGTTTCCCTGAGCGTCGCGGCCTGCGGCTCCTCGGACGACGGCGGCGGCGGCACCGACGCCGGTGCCAGCGGAGACACCAGCTCGGTCGACTGCGCCCCCTACGAGGCGTTCGGCGACCTCAAGGGCAAGACGGTCTCGGTCTACACCTCGATCACCGCGCCCGAGGACGAGCCGCACATCAACTCGTACAAGCCGTTCGAGGACTGCACCGGCGTCGAGATCAAGTACGAAGGCTCCAAGGAGTTCGAGGCCCAGCTGCCCGTGCGCGTCAAGGGTGGCAACGCCCCCGACATCGCCTACCTGCCGCAGCCCGGCCTCCTCAAGACGATGGTCGCCACCGGCAAGGTCATCCCGGCCCCGCCGGAGACCGTGGCCAACGTCGACAAGTACATGCCCGACTTCAAGGAGTACGGCACCGTCGACGGCAAGTTCTACGCGGCGCCCCTTGGAGCCAACGTCAAGTCGTTCGTCTGGTACTCGCCTTCCGCCTTCGAGGAGAAGGGCTACGAGATCCCCAAGACGTGGGACGAGCTGCTCACCCTGAGCGACAAGATCGCGGCCGACGACCCCGAGGGCAAGCCGTGGTGTGCGGGCATCGAGTCCGGCGACGCCACCGGCTGGCCGACCACCGACTGGGTCGAGGACGTCCTGCTCCGCACTGCGGGTCCCGAGACCTATGACAAGTGGGTCAAGCACGAGATCCCGTTCAACGACCCCGCGGTCGAGACGGCTCTCGCCGAGGTCGGCAAGATCCTCAAGAACCCGAAGTACGTGAACGGCGGCCAGGGTGACGTGAAGACGATCGCCTCGACCTCGTTCCAGGACGCTGGTCTGGCGCTCCTCGACAACGGCGGCTGCTACATGCACCGTCAGGCGTCGTTCTACGCCGCCAACTTCCCCGAAGGCACCAAGGTCGCCGAGGACGGCGACGTCTGGGCCTTCTACCTGCCGGCCAAGGACGAGAGCACCAAGCCGGTCCTCGTCGGTGGCGAGTTCACCGCGGCCTTCGCCGACCGTCCCGAGGTCAAGGCGTTCCAGACCTACCTCGCCTCGCTCGAGTGGGCCAACGAGCGCGCCAAGACCTGTGGAGCCGGTGGCTGCGTCACCGCGAACACCCAGGCCGACGCGTCCCTGCTGAAGAACCCGGTCGACAAGCTGTCGGCCGAGATCCTCACCGACAAGGCGACCACCTCGCGCTTCGACGGCTCCGACCTCATGCCGGGCGCCGTGGGTTCGGGAACCTTCTGGAAGGGCATGACCAACTGGATCACCGGACAGGACGACAAGGCCACTCTCGACTACATCGAGAACTCCTGGCCCAAGTCCTGACCTGACTCCCGGGCCAGACCTTTCGGCCCGACAGGTCTCCCGCCGGGGTGGGGTGGTTTCCCACCCCACCCCGGCTTTCTTCTGTGCACCCTCAAACCTCTGGAGGTGGAGTCATGGTCGCGAGCATCCTGGGCATCGCGCCGTCGGCAATCCCCGAGCCGTTGCTTCGTGCCGAGAGCACGCTCGGCAAGTTCCTGCTCATGTTCTTCGCAGTGGCGGTCTTCGCCGTCGTTTTCGGCCTCGTCCTGCTGGTGGCCTCCCGCTTCAAGGGACGCAACGGCGAGAAGGCCCAAGGCGCACTGTTCGCGGCGCCCGCCGTGCTGCTCCTGGCCGTCGGCCTCATGTACCCGGCCATCCTGACCGTGATCCAGTCACTTCGCGGCAAGTCGGGTGAGGGCAGCTTCAGCTTCGAGAACTACGTCACGATGTTCACCCAGCCCGAGCTCCTCATCGTGCTTCGCAACACGGCGCTCTGGGTCGTCCTCGTGCCGTTCCTCGCCACGGGCATCGGCCTGCTCTACGCCATCATCATCGACCGGGCCAGGGGTGAGGCGTTCGCCAAGGCGCTCATCTTCCTCCCGATGGCCATCTCGATGGTCGGCGCGAGCATCATCTGGAAGTTCGTCTACCAGTACAAGCAGACCGAGCGTCCTCAGATCGGCCTGCTCAACCAGATCTTGAAGTGGTTCGGGTTCGAGACCCAGCAGTTCCTGCTCAACGCTCCTCTCAACACCCTCATGCTCATCATCGTCATGGTCTGGATCCAGGCCGGCTTCGCGATGACCGTGCTCTCCGCTGCGATCAAGGCCATCCCCGATGACATCATCGAGGCCGCTCGTCTCGACGGAGTCTCGGGCCTGAAGATGTTCCGGTTCATCACCCTCCCGAGCATCCGGGCCGCCATGGTCGTGGTCCTCACGACCATCGGCATCGGCACCCTCAAGGTGTTCGACATCGTTCGCACGATGACCGCGGGACAGTTCGACACCTCGGTCGTCGCCAACGAGTTCTACAACCAGAGCTTCCGATACGACGCGGCCGGAGTGGGTGCCGCCCTCGCGGTGCTGCTCTTCGTCCTCGTCATCCCGATCGTCGGCTACAACATCGTCCAGATGCGCAAGGAGGCCTGAGCCGTGAGCACTGTCCAGACGGGGGCTCTGCCCGAGTCGTTCGAACCCAAGGACCTCGAGCCGCCGAGCAAGCCCAAGAAGGCCAAGAAGTCCGCCACGGGGGACGCCGCTCGTGCCATGAGCTCCCGTGGTGCCTCGCTCGTCGCGATCGTCATCGCCGTCCTCTGGACGACGCCGACGCTCGGCCTGCTCATCACGTCGTTCCGCAGCCAGCGCGACATCAACCGCAGCGGGTGGTGGACCGCCCTGAGCAACCCAGGCGGTTTCACTCTCGAGAACTACCGCCAGGCTCTCGAGCCCGGCAGCTCGGCGAGCCTGGGTCAGTACTTCATCAACACGATCGTCATCACCGTTCCCGCGGTGCTCCTGCCGATCTTCCTCGCCTCGCTCGCGGCCTACGCCTTCGCGTGGATGCCGTTCCCGGGTCGTGACGCCCTCTTCGTCGCGGTCTTCGCCCTGCAGATCGTCCCGCTGCAGATCGCGCTCATCCCCCTGCTCGACATCTACACCAACAAGCTCGGGTTCGGCGCGTCCTACTGGAGCGTGTGGTTGTCGCACACGATCTTCGCGCTGCCACTGGCCACGTTCCTGATACACAACTTCATGCGCGAGCTCCCGGGCGAGCTCATGGAGGCGGCCCGCGTCGACGGGGCAGGTCACGTCACGATCTTCTTCAAGATCCTGCTCCCCCTGCTCACCCCGGCCCTCGCGGCGTTCAGCATCTTCCAGTTCCTCTGGGTCTGGAACGACCTGCTCGTGTCGTTGGTCTTCCTGGGTGGATCGCCGGACGTCGCTCCCATCACGGTGCGGGTGGCCGAGCTGTCCGGATCACGTGGCAGTGCCTGGTACCTCCTGTCGGCAGGTGCGTTCATCTCGATGATCGTCCCCGTCGCGGTGTTCCTGGCCCTGCAGCGGTTCTTCGTCCGAGGCCTTCTCGCAGGCGGCCTGAAGGGCTGACATGACTGCTCCGGACCGCCGCCGGCGGATGAGCACGATCACGGATGTTGCGCGGGAGGCCGGGGTCTCCGTGGCCACGGTCTCCCGCGCACTCCGTGGGCTCGACCGCGTGAGCCCGCGCACCCGTGAGCGGGTGTTCAAGGTGGCCACGGAGCTCGACTACGTCGCCAGCCCGACAGCGACGTCACTGGCGTCCGGACGCACCCAGGTCGTCGGAGTCGTGGCGCCCTTCCTCACCCGGTGGTTCTTTGCGACCCTCGTGAGTTCCATCGAGAAAACTCTGCGGCAGCACGGGCACCACGTCCTGCTCTTCGACCTGGAGGACGACACCTACGACCAGCGACTTCCCCTGTCGCAGAACATGCTGTGGAAGCGCGTCGACGGTGTCATCACCCTCAACCTGCCCCTGACCGTGCAGGAGCTCGAGCTCGTCGACCGTCTCGGACTGCCCCTCGTCGCGATCGGGACACCGGTCGCGGACCGGCCCAACGTCCGCATCGACGAGGACCTCGCGATGCGGACCGCCACCGAGCACCTGGTGTCGCTGGGGCACGAGCGCATCGCCTACATCGGCACGGTCCCGTCCAACGCGGCCCACATCCAGACCCCGCAGGCGCGCCTGGACGCGTTCCGGGACGTCATGCGCGCACACGGGCTTCAGGAGCACCCGGACTGGATCCTGGAGTCCGACTGGACCGCGGACAGCGCCGCGTCGGACACCCGGACCCTCCTGGCCTCGGCGGACCGACCCACCGCCCTGGCTGCCGCCTCGGACGAGATGGCGATGGGCGCGATGGCCGCGGCACGGGCTGAGGGCCTCCGAGTCCCTGAGGACCTCTCCGTCATCGGTGTCGACGACCACGTCCTCAGCAACGTGCTCGGCCTGACGACGGTGCGTCAGGACGTCGCCGCCCAGGGACGTGAGGCTGCCGAGATCCTCCTGCGCGCCCTCGGTGTCGACACCCCAGGTGGCAGCACCTCCGCGGTCGTCGTGCCCACGGAGCTCATCGTGCGCGCGAGCACCGCTCCCCCGCCGCCCAGCACCTGACCCCTGCCCCACCTCGACATTTCGTGGCGGACACACGACCGTCCCCCCAGGACGGCCCTGGGGGGACGGTGACGTGTCGCGAAGCCGCGGTCAGGCGGCGTCTGCCTCAGTGGTGCGCGTGGTCGGGGTCGCCGAGCTCCTCCGGGTCACGCATGTAGGTCTTCTTGGCAAAGAGGAACCGGTTCGCCAGCCAGGTGATGGCCCACAGGACGACACCGATGGCCAGGAGGCCACCCGCGATCTTGTACTGGATCGTGTCGCGCCCGGTCCACGGACCCACGAAGAACGCGCAGACGATGGCGCCGATGATCGGCAGGGCCGTCGGAGCGACGAAGTGCTTCCGGTTGATCGTGTCCTTGCGCAGGACGAGCACGCAGACGTTGACGATGCTGAAGACACCGAGCAGCAGCAGTGCGGTGGTGCCACCCAGTGCCGCGATGATCGGAGAGTCCGACTGGGTCGACACGAAGTAGATGAGCCCGAAGGAGATGGCCGTGGTGAACAGGATGGCCGCCCACGGGGTCCGGCGCTCCGCGTGCACCTTGCCGAGGAACGGCGGGAGCACCTCCTGCTTGGCCATGCCGTAGAGCAGGCGACTGGCCATGAGCATGTTGATCAGCGCCGAGTTGGCCACGGCGAACATGCCGATGAACGGGAACACCTTGTCGAACGGGACGTTGGGTGCGCCGGCCGCCACGACCTGGGTGAGGGCTGACTCGTTGTCGGGGTTCGCGAGCTCTCCCACGGGCACGAGTGCGACGGCCGTGATCGAGACGAGGACGTAGATGAGACCGGTGATGCCCAGGCCGGTGAGCATGACCCGCGGGAAGTCCCGGACCGGGTCCTTGGTCTCCTCGGCCATGTTGACCGAGTCCTCGAAGCCGACCATCGCGAAGAACGCGAGTGACGTCGCTGCGGTGATGGCGAAGAACGTGCTCTTGTCGCTCGGGCTGTCGAAGACGACGGCCCGTGAGAAGTCCGCCTTGCCCTGGGTCACGGCATACAGGCCGATGAAGATGATGAGGAGCAGACCCGAGAGCTCGACCATCGTCAGGACGACGTTGGCCTTGACGCTCTCGCTGACTCCGCGGAAGTTGATCGCCGCGACGAGGGCCATGAAGCTGAGCGCGATGATGAGCAGTGGCGTGCTTCCCGCCTCCCACTCCGTCCCGAGGCCGTCGCGAAGGAAGCCCGCGAAGGCGTTGGACGCGGTCGATGCCGAGGTGATGCCCGAGCACATCACCGCGAAGCACACGATGAACGTCACGAAGTGCACCCCGAAGGCCTTGTGCGTGTAGAGGGCTGCACCGGCCGCCTGCGGGTACTTCGTCACGAGCTCGAGGTAGGAGAACGCCGTGATCGTCGCGATGACGAACGCGACGAGGAACGGGGCCCAGGCCGCACCGCCGACCTCACCCGCGACGGTACCGGTCAGGGCGTAGACACCCGTTCCGAGGATGTCACCGACGATGAAGAGCAGGAGCAGCTTGGGCCCCATGACCCGGTTGAGCTCCGGCTCTCCATTGCGTGGTGCGTCGATCACTCCCGTGTCGCCGCGATCGTCGATGTGACCACTCATGTGCACGCCCTCCTGATGGGGCCCCGGGTGTCCGACGCCTGTATCGGCTTACTGTGGCCCAGATCACGACTCAGGGCAACGCAAACGCGCCGGTATGCCGTGAGTTCGCCGAATGCGGCCGTGCGCCCGCTGGTCGCCTCACCTGGGGTGCCGGTGGCTCAGGCGTCGATGCGCTCCCGGTCGAGCCGGGCCGAGCCCTGCACGATGAAGTCGCGGCGCGGCGCCACCTCGTTGCCCATGAGCAGCTCGAAGATCTGCTCGGCCTTCTCGGCGTCGGCCATCGTGACCTTGCGCAGCGTGCGGTGGCGCGGGTCCATGGTCGTCTCGGCCAGCTGGTCGGCGTCCATCTCGCCCAGCCCCTTGTAGCGCTGCATGGGCTGCTTGATGTTGCGACCCTTCCTCGTCAGGGACGCGACGGTCTTGCGCATCTCGCCCTCGGAGTAGGTGTAGATGAGCTCGCCCTTGCGCGCGCCCACGCCCGACACCTCGATGCGATGCAGTGGCGGCACCGCGGCATACACCCGCCCTGCCTCCACGAGGGGCCGCATGTAGCGGAAGAACAGGGTGAGCAGCAGGGTGCGGATGTGGGCGCCGTCGACGTCGGCGTCGGTCATGATGATGACCTTGCCGTAGCGCGTGGACTCGAGGTCGAACGTCCGGCCCGAACCAGCGCCCAGCACCTGGATGATCGCGGCGCACTCGGCGTTGCCGAGCATGTCGGTCAGTGAGGCCTTCTGGACGTTGAGGATCTTGCCCCGGATCGGCAGGAGCGCCTGGACGTCGGAGTTGCGGGCCAGCTTGGCGGTGCCGAGGGCACTGTCACCCTCGACGATGAAGAGCTCGGTCCGGTCGATGTCGTTGCTCCGGCAGTCAGCGAGCTTGGCCGGCAGCGACGAGGTCTCGAGCGCGTTCTTCTTGCGCTGGGTCTCCTTGTGCAACCGCGCACTGATGCGCGACTTCATCTCGGCGGTGACCTTCTCGAGGAGCATGGCCGCCTGCTGCTTCTCGCCCCGCTTGGTCGACGTGAGGTTGGTGGTGAGCTCCTTCTCGACGACTCGGCCGACGATGGCGCGCACGGCGTTGGTGCCGAGCACCTCCTTGGTCTGACCCTCGAACTGTGGCTCGGCGAGGCGCACCGTCACCACGGCCGTGAGCCCCGCGAGGATGTCGTCCTTGTCGACCTTGTCGCTGCCGACCTTGAGGCGGCGGGCGTTGACCTCGAGCTGCTTGCGGAAGACCTTGAGCAGGGCCTGCTCGAAGCCCACCATGTGCGTGCCCCCCTTGGGCGTCGCGATGATGTTGACGAAGGAGCTGATCCTGGCGTCGTAGCCGGTGCCCCAGCGCACCGCGATGTCGACCTCGCACTCGCGCTCCACCTCCTGCGGGGACATGTGGCCCTTGGAGTCGAGGACCGGCACGGTCTCGGTGAAGCTGCCGGTGCCCTGGAGCCGCCAGACGTCGGTGACCGACGGGTCGGGCGCGAGGAACTCGGCGAACTCGCTGATGCCGCCGTCGTGGAAGAACACCTCCTCGTGCGGACCGGCCTCCCCCGCGGTCCCGGGGAGCCGGCGTTCGTCGCGGATCATCAGGGTGAGCCCGGGGACGAGGAACGACGTCTGGCGCGCGCGCGCGACGAGTCCCTCGTAGTCGAACTCGGCGTCCTTGATGAAGATCTGCGGATCGGCCCAGTAGCGGATGCGCGTGCCCGTGACACCGCGCTTCGCCTTGCCGATGATGGCGAGCTCACTGGTCCGCTCGTAGGGCTTGAACTCGTGCTCGGGGCTCTTGTCGGCACTCGCCACGTCGGGGAAGTAGCCGGGCTCACCGCGGCGGAAGCTCATCGCATAGGTGTTGCCGCCCCGGTCGACCTCGACGTCGAGGCGTGCGGAGAGGGCGTTGACGACCGAGGCGCCCACACCGTGGAGGCCACCGGAGGCGGTGTAGGACCCGCCACCGAACTTGCCACCGGCGTGCAGCTTGGTGAAGACGACCTCGACCCCGGTGAGCCCGGTGCGGGGCTCGATGTCGACGGGGATGCCACGCGCGACGTCCCGGACCTCGACCGAGCCGTCCTGGTGCAGGATCACCTCGATGCGGTCACCGTGGCCACCGAGGGCCTCGTCGACGGCGTTGTCGATGATCTCCCAGAGACAGTGCATGAGACCGCGGCTGTCGGTCGACCCGATGTACATGCCCGGCCGCTTGCGCACGGCCTCGAGGCCCTCAAGGACCTGGAGGTGGTGCGCGCTGTAGTCGGACGAGGTCTTGCTCGTCGCGGCCTTCTTGGCCGGGGACGTGGGGCTCATGCGTTCCTTCGGGTGTCGTGCGTGGCGGGGCCGGGAGGCGGATGCCGCGTTGCGCTCAGGCTAGCTCCGGCCTCTGACCACCCCGCCGAGGCGCGCTGTCGCACCCGTGGGGAAGAATCGAGTCGTCGGCATCGGATCGGTCACAACGCGAGTACTTCCCGCGCAGGAACAGGTCGGCATGTTTGACTGTTACAACGCTCGACGCCCACGCATCCGCCGTGGGCGCAACTGACGAGATCAGCCGAGGAGGCCGATGTGACCACCGCACTGGCACCCACCCTGACCGCTGCGGACCGCTGTGACCGCTGCGGTGCCCAGGCCTATGTTCGGGCGACGCTCCACGTCGGGGGTGAGCTGCTCTTCTGCGCTCACCACGGCCGCGAGCACCTTCCGAAGCTCCGCGACCACGCGGACATCACCGACGAGAGCGACCGGCTGACGGAGCCGCCCAGCGTCGCAGACATCGACGTCTGACGCCGCACGCGTGAACCTCCTGCCGGAGGGCACCAGCGTCTGGGTGCCGGCGATCCTCATCTTCGTGGGGATCGTCGGCATCGTCGTTCCTGTCGTCCCCGGGCTCCTGCTCGCCGTGCTCGGCGTGCTCCTGTGGGCCTACGAGACCGGAGGCTCCACGGCCTGGACCTTCTTCGCGGTGTGCCTGGCGATCTATCTCGCCGGCGTCGTCATCCAGTTCCTCGTGCCGGGCAGGCGCCTGCGCGAGCAGGGCGTGAAGACGACCACCCTCCTGTTGGCCGTCGTGCTCGGCGTCGTCGGAATGTTCGTCATCCCCGTGATCGGCTTCATCATCGGCTTCGTGCTCGGGATCTTCCTCGTCGAGCAGAGCCGCAGCCGGGACCGCGCGCAGGCGTGGGCCCGCACCAAGAGTGCAGTCCGGGCCGTCATCACGAGCATGGGCATCGAGCTGTGCGCCGGACTGCTCATCGCGGTCACCTGGGTCATCGGCGTCCTCGCCACCTGAACCGTGCCCCACTTCACGCCGCCCCTTGATCGGGTCACCCGATAAGGGGGCGCTCGACCCGACGTGCGAACCGGGGTCGAGCGGACGTTGATCGGGTCACCCGATCATGCGGCGAACCGCGGGGGTATGCCGTCCGCCCACGTGCACGTGTCCGAGGACGAGGACCCGTCTTCGGTCCTAGTTCCAGCCGTCCTGGCCGCGGCGGTCCCACCGGTTGTCGAGCTTGTCCATGAACCCGGATCCGCTCTTCTGCTTGCGCCCGCTCGACGTCGGCCCGGTCGAGCCGTCATTGCGCACGACCGCGAGCTGGCCTCGTCGTGGCGGGGTGAGGGCGAACGCCACGGCGGCGACCATCACTGCGAAGCCGGCCGCGCCGACCCACATCGTCGTCTGGATGCCCACGAGGACAAGGCCCAGACCGACGAGCACACCGACGATGCCGATGATCCACCGCAGGCGCGTGGGGCCACCGCGCCGGGTCCCCTCCATGCTGGAGGCGAACTTGGGGTCCTCGGCGACCAGGGCCTGCTCCAACTGCTCGAGCATTCGCTGCTCGTGCTCTGACAGCGGCACGGCGTCCTCCTGGTGTGCGGCGTGGGTGGTGTCGTGTCATTGATCTTCCACCAATGACAACGCACGGCGCCGCGGTTTCGTTGCATCGCCAGCTGCGGTGCTGGTTCTTCCTAGGATAGGTCCCGATCGTCGCTGGGGGAAGGTTGGCCCCGGTCAATCAAACTGGCCGGTCGCACGGAGCCCGCACCGAAGCGAGCGCTCGCCCGGTCGACGGCCCGGTCGGCGTCCCGCCAGCCGTGGTCGGCCTCTCCCAGCATCCCCTGGATCGGCGCCTGCTCGACCGCGACGAGCTTCTCGAGCCGCACGCCTACGAGCCTGATCCGGGCCCGTTGCAGCCCGAGGGCGTCGAACAGCGAGGTCGCGGTCTCATAGATCTCACGGCTCGTGTCGGTCGGCTCGCGCAGGGTGCGCGCCCGCGTGATCGTCGTGAAGTCCGAGAACCTCACCTTGATCGACACCGTGCGGCCGGTGAGCCGAGCAGCCCGAAGCCGCGCTGCGACCCGGTCGCTCAGCTTGAGCAGGTGCCGGTGGATCTCTCGCGGGTCGTCGATGTCGTACTCGAAGGTCTCGTCGGCGCCAATGCTCTTCTCGCGCTGCTCCCGCTGCACGGCTCGCGGGTCACGTCCCCAGGCGAGCTCGTAGAGGTGGTTGCCGGTCGCCTCGCCGAGCCCACGCACGAGCGTCGGCAGCGGCGTGTGGGCGATGTCGGCGACGGTGCGCAGCCCGAGCCGGGTGAGCTGCTCCTCGGTCTTCTCCCCCACGCCCCACAGCGCGCCGACGGGCAGCTGCTGGACGAAGGGGATGACCTCGTCGCGCGGGACGACGACCATGCCGTCGGGCTTGGCCAGCCCGGAGGCGATCTTGGCCACGAACTTCGTCGACGCGACCCCGACCGAGCAGGTGATGCCCTGCTCGTCGTGGATCGTGTCCCGGATCTGCGCGCCGATCAGTGCGGGCGACCCCAGTCGTCGGATGGCGCCCGACACGTCCAGGAAGGCCTCGTCGAGCGACAGCGGCTCGATGTCGGGGGTCACCGAGCGGAAGGTCTCCATCACCGCGGACGAGATCGCGGCATACAGACGGTGGTCGGGTGGCAGGACCGTCGCCTGCGGGCAGAGCCGCCGCGCGCGCGTCATCGGCATCGCCGAGGCCACCCCGAAGCGTCGGGCCTCGTAGGTCGCCGACAGGACGACTCCCCGGTTGCCGCCACCGATGATGACGGGCGTGCCGACGAGCTCGGGGTGCGAGAGCAGCGTCGCCATGGCATAGAAGGCATCCATGTCGACGTGCAGGATCGTGCACCCGGTGTCGTCGGGTGGCTCGTTCGAGGACCGACCGGGGAGGCTGAACTGGCGACGGCTCATCGCCGCTCTCAGGGCCGGGTGGCGATGACGTGCAGCGAGGTGCCGAGGTCGGCGAGGACGGCGAAGTCCGGATGCGCCGCCACGGCACGCTCGAGGTCGAGGAGTGCGGCGCGGTCGGCGTCGGAGTCCACGAGCGCCGACGGGACGAGGTCGCTGAAGAGACGTATGCCGTGTGCACCCGTGACCGTGAGGCCGGCGGCCTCGAGGAGGCCGACGACACCGGCCCGGTCGAACCGTCGCGGGACGGGATCGGCGTCGCCCCAGCGTCCATCGGGACGGTCGAGTGCCGCACGAGCCTGGGCGAACTGGCCGGCGAGCGCGCGGGCGATGACGGCCGCGGACCTCTGCGGGACGACGAGGCTGAGGATGCCGGCGGGCGCAAGGACCTCAGCGATCCGGGCGAGGGTCGCCTCCGGATCGTCGACGTACTCGAGGGTGCCGTGGCACAGGACGAGGTCGGGGCGGTCGCGGCCGACGAGCGACGACAGGGTCTCGGCGTCACCCTGCACGGCGCTGACCCGTGACGACGCCTGTGCCTCCGCGGCCCGACGGCGCAGGGAGGCGAGGGCGTCCGGGCTGGGGTCGACGACCGTGACGTCGTGGCCGGCGACGGCGAGCGGCACGGCGAGGCCGCCGGTGCCACCGCCGAGGTCGATGACCCGCAGGGGGCGGTCGAGCTCGAAGCTGCGGGCGCGCACGACCTCGTCGACCGCCGCCCACATGGCTGCTGTCCGTGGTGAGGTCGAGACCCCGGTGCGGCGTGCGATCGTCGCGTCCTCGGTCACGACCCACCTCCTCGTCAGATGCCTCTGGGGCAGTGCGACCGGCCGGGTGCCTCGCGCCCCACCAGCCTAGTTGCCGCGCGTGACAGCGTCCTCAGCCGACCGCCTTCCTGACGAGTGTCGCGACGCGCTTCTCGTTCGCGGCGTTGACCGCGGTGATGGCGAACACCGTCGGCCACATCGTGCCGTCGTCGAGGGTGGCCTCCTCGTTGAACCCGAGCTCCGAGTAGCGGACGTCGAACTTGGAGGCTGCCTTGAAGAAGCAGACGACCTTGCCGTCGGCGTTGGCATAGGCCGGCATGCCGTACCAGGTCTTCGGCATCAGGTCCGGTGCGTTCTCGGTGACGATCCGGTGGATCGCCTCCGCAAGAGCTCGGTCGCCGTCGGGCATCTCCGTGATCTTGGACTCGAGGTCGGCCAGACCCTTGGCCCGGTCCTTCTCGCCCTTGGCCTCGGCGCGGAGCTCCTTGGCGCGCTCCTTCATGGCGGCACGCTCGTCGGCGCTGAAGCCGCTCTTGGTCGTGTCGGTCGTGGTCTTCGTGGTCTTCGTGGCTGCCTTGTTGGTGGTCATGAAAGGCACCGTAGGTTCGCGGGCCACGTCGCTGCTTCTCGATTCCTGACGACTTCCTTCCCGGGTCTCAGTGGCCGGAGCTGCCGGGGCTGGAGTGCCACAGCTTGCGCGACGGTGTGCCGTGCTCCGGGACGGCGACCGAGCCGACGAGACGGCCGTCGGTGGTCGACGTGCCCGCGGGCTTGATGTCGGCATAGGGCGACTGCTTGAAGCCGGACGCGTGCACGAGCACCCGGCGCCTCCCGCGGGAGTCGGCCTCCCGCTCCCCCACCTCGGCACGGGCGATGGCCTCGGCGTCGGCGCTCTCGAGCGCACCCAGGACCGCCGCGTGACCACCGTCGCGCCAGGCATCCCAGAGCCCGGCGAGCTCCCAGGCACCGGTCGCCCGGACCGAGATCCCGCGCGGGCCCGTTCGACGGACGACACCACGCACCAACAGGAGCCAGGAGTGGAAGATCGTCGCGGCATACGGGCCCTGGACGTCCTCGAAGAAGGTGGCGTCGACGGGGCCGGTGGAGTCGTCGAGGGTGAGGAAGACGACCCGGCGGCCCGACCGGATGGGCGGGGTCTGGGTCGCGACCTTGACCCCGGCGATCCACACCTCGCTGTTGCTGCGCGCTCCCAGCAGGTCGCGGCTGCGGACGACCCCGAGCGCGTCGAGCATCGGCCCGTAGAACTCGACGACGTGCGCCGAGGCGTCGAGCCCGAGGACGTCGAGCTCGGCCCGGACCCGCTCGGTGCCGGTCATCTCGGGCAGGCCGGTGCCGGGGGTCAGCTCGGGCCGGTCGCCGAGGTCGAGGGTGAGCTGCACCGACTGGTCGCCTGCAGCCACGACCGGCCGAGCTGCTTGCGACTGTGCCGCTGCCCGCTCCCGCACGAGGTCGTCGCCGAGGGTCGGCGGCGGGAGTCGGCGACGCGACGACCGTCCCGTGCTCGCCCGCTCCCACCGGTCGAGCTCACCGACGTGGAGCAGGAGGTCACGGCGGGTGATGCGACCGCGACGCCCCAGCCCGGAGCCCGAGACCCCGATGCCGTGCATGGAGTCGAAGGCACCGGCGAGGACGAGTCGTTCGACGACCGGCCGGCTCACCGTGGCACGTGACCAGAAGTCACCGAGGTTCGAGAACGGCTGTCCCGCAACGATGCTCGCAACCTCGGCACCACTGATGCCCTTGACGTCGGTGAGCGAGAGGCGGATGCCGTAGCCGCTCGCGTCGGGCAGATCGGGGTGCACCGGGGTGAAGTCGCCCCTCCTGCCCTCGTCGAGCCGCTCGATGCGGTAGGTGTCGCCCGAGGCGTTGACGTCGAGCGCGAGGACGGCGATGCCGAGCGACCGTGCGTCGTCGAGGATGAGCCGCTTGGGATACATCCCCGGGTCGTGGGTGAGGACACCGGCGAGGAACGCCGCCGGGTGGTGGGTCTTGAGCCAGGCCGAGTGGTAGGTCGGGAGGGCGAAGGCTGCTGCGTGCGCCTTGCAGAACCCGAACGACGCGAACGACTTGAGCACGGCCCAGATCTGGTCGACATCGTCCGGTGCATACCCTCGTGCCCGGGCCGCGGGACGCCACCACGCCTCGATGTCGAGCTGCCCCTGGGGAGTGCCCATCGTGCGACGCACCTCGTCGGCCTGGGCCAGCGTCACCCCGGTCGTCTCGGCGACGATGTGCAGGACCTGCTCGTGGAAGACGACGACGCCCTCGGTCTCGGCGAGGGTCGGCACGAGAGTCGGGTGGATGAGCTGGGGCTTGGACCAGCCGTGCCGGCTCTCGAGGAACGGGCGGATCATGTCGGACTTCACCGGCCCGGGCCGGAAGAGCGAGATGTCGATGATGAGGTCGCCGAAGCGTTCGGGACCGAACTTGCCGATGAGCTCGCGCTGCCCCGGGCTCTCGATCTGGAAGCAGCCGAGGGTGTGTGCCGTGCGGATGAGCCGGAACGTCGCCTCGTCGTCGAGCGGCACCTGCCTCTCGTCGTCGAGGTCGACCTCGTCGCCGTCGACCCGCCTGACCTCGGCGACGGCGTGGGCCATCGCCGACTGCATCCGGATGCCGAGGACGTCGAGCTTGAGAAGCCCGAGGGTCTCGACGTCGTCCTTGTCGAAGTGGCTCATCGGGAAGCCGAGCCAGCTCGCCTCGACGGGCGTGCGGTCGAGCAGCCCGGCATTGGACAGGACGACGCCGCACGGGTGGAGCGCGATGTGCCGAGGCAGCCCGTCGAGCCGCTCGACGAGCTCGAAGAAGGTGTTGAGTTGGGGCGCATCCAGTCCGCGAGAACGCAGCTCGGGCAGGTCGGCGATCGCACTGCGTGCGTCCTTGGCGCGGATGTGCGGGAACGCCTTGGCGATCTCGTCGATCTCGATCGGCGGCATACCGAGTGCCGCCCCGACGTCACGGATGGCATGCCGCACCTTGTAGGTGTCCATCATCGACACGCACGTCACCCGGTCGCCGCCGAAGCGGTCGAGGATCGCCTCATAGATCTCGGTCCGTCGCGCCGACTCCACGTCGATGTCGATGTCGGGCAGCTCGGCGCGCAACGGTGAGCAGAACCGCTCCATGAGCAGGTCGTGCCGGATCGGGTCGACGCCACTGATGCCGAGGAGGTAGTTGACGAGCGACCCTGCACCCGAGCCACGAGCCGCGACGCGCACCCCCTTGGCCTTGATGAGGTCGGTCACCTCCGCGACCGTGAGGAAGTAGGTCGGGTAGCCCAGGTCCGCGATGACGCGCAGCTCGTCGTCCAGGCGGGACAGCACGGTATGCCGTGCCGCGTCCCCGATCTCGGGGAACCTTCCGCCGACCGCGGCACGACAGCGCTCGGTGAGGACCTGGTGCGGGTCGACCCCGGCCTCGATGCCCAGGATGCTCGGCTCGGGCAGGTGGACGGCGCCGATGCCGAGGTCGCCGCGGGCGTCCTGGACGCACTCGTCGGCCAGCGCGAGCGTGGCGCCGACGAGCTGGGCGGCGCGGCCGTTGTCACCGGCGATCTCGAGGGCACGCAGCCACATCTCCTCGCTGCTCGCGAGGTGACCGGCGTCGGTGACCCGGTCGAGGTGGCGTGAGTCAAGAACAACCAGCCGACGAGCGGCATCAAGGATGTCGACGGTGCGCACCCCGTCGCGGTCGGCGTGCCGGACCGCTGCGGTGAGGACGGCGGGGACGCGGGCCTCGTCGGCGAGGCCGAGCAGGTGGCGGGCGTGGACGCGGGAGCCGGGGGTGCCTTCGGGTCCACCGTTGCCGACGACCTCGATGGCGAGCGCCTCGGGTGGCAGGATCGTCCGCCACCTCTCGAGCCGGGCTCGGGCCTCGACGGGGCGACGGGCGAGGAGCGCCCGACCCACGTCGGAGTCCGGTCCGAGGAGGACCCTGAGCCGGCTCGGCTCGGGGTGGCCGGCCCACTCCTCGCGCTGCTCTCCCCCACGGCACCAGCGGGCGAGAAGGTCGGGCAGCGTCACGGGGACACCGCGCTCACCACGCAGGTGGGTGTCGGTGACGAGCCGGCACAGAGCCGCCCAACCGAGCCCGGGACCGGTGCCCGCAGCCCGGCCCCGGGCGAGGACGGTGACCCGCGGCAACCGTGGGTCGATGACGGCGCCGCCACGCACCGGCGTGCGGGCCTTGCGCACGGGGCGCCCCGTCACGGGCTCACCGACGGCGAGGTCGACGCCGAGGATCGGGTCGATGCCGGCCCGGCGGCAGGCCATCGCGAACCGCACCGCGCCATAGAGACCGTCGCGGTCGGTGAGGGCCAGGGCGGGCTGCCCGTCGGCGGCGGCCCGTTCGACGAGGTCCTCCGGGGTGGAGGCCCCGAACCTCATCGAGAAGCCGGACGCGGCGTGGAGGTGGACGAAGTCGTTCATGCCGTCTCTCGAGCGGCGGCGAGCCGACGAGCAGCACGCTCGCCACGCGGCATACCCAGGGTGAGCGTGACGAGCTCGACGAAGGTCTCGGCGGCGCGCAGCAGGTCGTCGGCCTCACGCACCGACACCCGGACCGTGCGCGACTCGACCTCCTCGCGACGCACGGCCGCGAGCGCGAAGAAGTCGGCCCACTCGCCGAGCTCCGGGGCGTGGTTCGTGAGCAGCGGCCACAGGTCCTGACGGCTGCGTCCGCGTCCGGAGTGACCGGCGACGAGGGCGGCGGCGGCCCGCATCGCGGCATCCTGGGAGGTGACGTAGCGAGCGGCAGCCAGCTCTGCGGCATACGCCTCGGCAAGGCACTGACGGGACTGTTCGATCAGGGCGAGGGCAGGAGCAGCACCCACGGCGATCAGTCCTGGGCCCGGAGCAGGACCCAGGGGTCGCTGCAGCCGTCGGCGGCGTCGGAGGCGAGGTCGTAGACGCCGGTGCCCGCGGCGCTGCCGGCCTCGACCCGCCAGACGTGCCGCTCGGGACGCGCACCGAGGTCACCGAGGTCGCGCCACCACGACCGGCGCTCGCTCCAGTCCTCGAGGACCTCTCGGACGACGAGGATGCGGCCGCGCCAGACGAACGCACGCGGGCGGCACCGGACGGCGAGCGAGCCATCCGTGACGGGCGCCGCGGCCTCGACCCGGACCTCGACGCGTTCTTCGTACCGGCGCACCACGACATGGCCTCCTCAGGCAGGATGGGATGGAGGTGAGAGAGCGATCGAGATGATCGCCAAGGTTCGAACGCCTGTTCGAACACCTCCACTGTACAACCGCCGGACAGCACGCCGTCAAGCCCCTACGCTGACGAGATGAGCCAGCCCGGGGACGCCGTCTCTCAACGAGACCTGAGCAACCACCCCTCGGTCGCTGCTGTGCTGAGCACCCTTGCGACACACCGTGTCCAGACCGTCGTGCGCTATCTCCCCGATGCCGTCCGCACGGCCCGGGCCGCCGCCGAGGCACTCGGGGTCTCCCCCTCCGAGATCGCCAACTCGCTCGTCTTCGCCGGGCGCCGTCACGACGGCTCGACCGAGCCGCTCCTCGTGCTCGCCTCGGGTGGTCGCCGCGTCGACCAGGACCGCATCGCCGCCCTGCTCGACCTCGCCGCCGTCGAGAAGGCCACGCCCGAGCAGGTGCGCGAGTGGACCGGCTTCGCCATCGGCGGGGTGGCGCCGGTCGGGCACCCCACTCCCCTGCGCACCGTCGTCGACGTGACGCTCAGCAGCTTCGACGTGGTGTGGGCCGCGGCCGGGCACAGCCACTCCGTCTTCCGCACGACGTACGACGAGCTGCTCCGCATCACGAGCGGCAAGGCGATCCAGGTCGACTGACGCACCGGTCGCGACACGCGAGACGGCCGCGTCGCCGGGATGACGAGCGCCCCTCCACACTCACCGACCCGGCCACGCGGCCGCGTGATCACTCTGGCGGCAACGAAGGTGGTGCCGGATCAGTACACGTACTCAGGTTCGGCGGACCCGAGATACTCGGACCAGGGTCAGCGAGCCCCGGCGGACAGCCCGAGGTTCTCGTAGACCTCGAGCGTCGCCGTGGAGCGGTTCATCGTGATGAAGTGCAGCCCCGGCGCGCCCTCGGCGAGCATGCGTTGGGCCAGCTCGGTCGCGATCTCGACGCCGACCGCACGCACCGCGGCCGGATCCTCGCTCACGGCCTCGAGCCGGTCGACGACGGCCTTGGGCAGTGGCGTCCCCATGAGCTGCGACATCCGGGTGATCTGCCTGAGGTTGGTCACCGGCATGAGTCCGGGCGTGATCGGCAGGTCGCGGTGCTCGGCGACCCGGTCGCGCAGGCGGAGATAGCTGTCGGCGTCGAAGACCATCTGCGTGACGGCGAAGCTCGCGCCGGCGTCGGCCTTCTTGAGCATGATGTCGACGTCGTGGTCGAGGTCCGGGGAGGCCGGGTGCACGTCGGGGAAGGCCGCGACGCCGATCGTGAAGTCGCCGAGCGTGCGGATGAGCGCCACGAGGTCGGTCGCGTGGTTGAGGCCCTCGGGGTGGGCGACCCACTCGCCGCCGGGGTCGCCCGGTGGGTCGCCACGCAGGGCGAGGATGTTGCGCACTCCCGCGGCGGCATACTGACCGATGACCCGGCGGACGTCCTCGACGGACGCACCGACGCAGGTCAGGTGGGCCAACGGGGTCAGGGTCGTCTCGCGCGCGATGCGCTCGGTGACCCGGACGGTGCGGTCCTGCGTCGTCCCCCCGGCGCCGTAGGTCACCGACACGAAGTCGGGTCGAACGCGCTCGAGCCGTCGGATGGCATCCCACAGCGCCGCCTCGGACACGTCGTCCTTGGGCGGGAAGAACTCGAAGCTCACCGAGGGCCGCTCGGACGAGAGGAGCTGGGGGATGGAGCGGGGTGCCATGGGGTGAGATTAGTCCAGTGGGCAGGCCGTAGGCTCAGACCCACACCCCGTGAGATGCGTGAGATGCGAGGAGCGTTCGTGACCAGCCCGTTGGACGAGGCAGATCTCCGCGCACGCGTGCAGGCCTGCATCGACGAGGAGCTGCGACGCCAGGCCGTCGTCCTCGACGAGCTCGGACCGGACGTCACCGACCTCCTCGACCGCGTCGGATCCCTGCTCGCCGGGGGCAAGCGACTGCGTGCCGCGTTCCTCTACTGGGGCCACCGCGCCGCCGGCCGCGCCGACTCGGACGAGCTCGTCCGCCTCGCGACCGCCATGGAGTTCTTCCAGGCCGCTGCGCTCATCCATGACGACGTCATGGACGACTCGGACACCCGACGGGGTATGCCGGCCGCCCACCGTGCGCTCGCAGCCGTCCACACCGAGCGTGGCTGGGGCGGTGACGACGAGCGTTTCGGCGTGGCTGGCGCCATCCTCGCCGGCAACCTCTGCCTCACCTGGACCGACGAGCTGGTCGCCACGAGTGGGCTCGACGCGTCGGACCTGGCGCAAGGACGCGTGGTCTTCGACCGGATGCGCACCCAGCTCATGGCGGGGCAGTTCCTCGACGTCGTCGACTCGGTCCGCCCGTGGGACGACCTCGCGGCGAGCGAGCGCATCGAGCGCGCCCAGCGGGTCATCCGCTACAAGAGCGCCAAGTACACCGTCGAGCACCCGCTCCTCATCGGTGCCACCGCCGGGGGCCTCGGCGAGAGCGACCTCGCCCACCTGTCCTCCTACGGCCTCGACCTCGGGCACGCGTTCCAGCTGCGCGACGACCTCCTCGGGGTCTTCGGCGATCCCGAGACGACCGGCAAGCCGGCCGGCGACGACCTGCGCGAGGGCAAGCGCACCGTGCTCATCGCGCACACCCTGAGCGGCACCGACGACGCCGGACGCCAGCTCCTCCGCACCGCCCTCGGCGACCCGAACCTCGGGACCACCGCTGTCGACGACCTTCGAGCGGTCATCACCGACTCGGGAGCCGTCGACGCGGTCGAGTCCGAGATCAGCCGTCTCGCCGCCAGTGCCCGCACCTCCCTCGCGGCGGCCACGGGCGTCGCGCCCGACGCCGCAGTCATCCTCGACCAGCTCGTCGAGATCAGCACCGCCCGCACCGCCTGACGCCCGTCAACTGTCGGTAGGGGCCACCTTCCGCACCATCACGCAGTTGCCCAGGCCTTTGGGGCGGTCATAGGTGAAGCCCTCGCGCTCGTACATCGTGCGGGTGCCGTTGTAGAGGAACGACGAGTTCTTCTTCCGTTTCCCGCCGGTGTCGTGGGGGTAGCCCTCGACCACGCCGCCGCCCGCCTGCGCGATCAGGTCCACGGCTCCGCGCAGGGCAACCGACGCCAGCCCCTGGCCACGGTGGGCCTTCTCGACCTGGATGCAGGTGATCCGGTAGTCGGGCAGTTGCTCGGCCGTGGCCAGATACTCCTTGCGGTGGTGGATGCCGGGTAGCTCCTCAGGTGTGCCGTACTCCGCCCAGGCGATGGCCAGGTCCTCGTCGTAGACCAACGCCGCGTGCGCGATCCCCTCGTCCACCCGGCGCTTCTTGAACGCCCGGTTGTCCTCGGCGGCCCCGTCCGGCTCCCGGTCATCGGGATGGAACCAGGTGCACCAGCAGCTGGCGAACATCCCCTTGTTGCGCTCGACGAGGGCTGCGAAGTCGTCAAAGGTCTCCGAGGTGAGCGACCTGATCGTGATCTCGGACATGTTGGCAACCTAGACCGCGTCGGACGTGGACTCCTACCGTTCGGCCCCCCAGCGTCCGAGGGCAGTGATCGCCTCGCCCAGTGCGAGCCCTCGATCGGTCAGCACATAGGCGCGTGTGTTGTGTCGAAGAGGCAGACGGGTCAGCACGCCTGCCGCCTCCAGCTCGCGTAGGCGGGTCGCCAGCATGTTCGTCGGCGTCCCGAGCTCGCGCTGAAGGTCGCCGTAGCGCTGCGGGCCTTCGAGCAGCCGCTCCACGATGAGCAGTGCCCACCGACTGCCGACGATCTCGAGGGCCGCGGCGAGGTCGCTCACTCGGTCGGGTCGGTGTTCGGCTTCATCCAGAACGGCGAGTAGTGGTAGCCGTCGGGATCGTCGAACTGGCGCTGGTACATGAAGGGATAGTCGTCGATGTCACCGATTCGTCCGCCGGCTGCACCAGCACGGTCGACCAGCTCGTCGACCGCCTCCCTGCTGCCGAGGTCGAACGACACCGTGACCTTCGAGGGTGTGTCCGGTCCGCCGACCAGCTCCTCGACTCCCCCGATGTTCGCGTACATCTCTCGGCTGCCCAGCATGAGGTACTGCTCGGGCGCGATGGCGAAGCACGACACGTTGTGGTCGGACATCTCCGGGTTGAGCGTCCAGCCCAGGGCCGTGTAGAAGGCGGTTGCGCGCTCGACGCTCTGGACGGGGCAGGTGATGAAGAGGCTCATGCGGTCATACTTGCAAAATGCAAGTGGGCCCGTCAAGAGCTGTCGCTCTCCATCGGGACAGGCAGCTCAGCGCACCCACACGACCTGCGGTCCGGTGGTGTGGAAGCCGGCCGCGATCCACCGGCCCAGCTCGTCCCCGTGCGCGTAGCCGACAAGTGCTCGGCCGGGGTGGAGGACCGCCGCGCACGCGACCATGGCGGCAACGTCCTCCTGTTGCCCTCCAGCGGCCCAGGCGTTGGACAGCTCCACCGTGGCCCCGGCTTCGTGCAGCACGGCGCCGCCGACCAGCTCCTCGCTCTCTCGCTGGGCAAGGATGGTGAAGCGCGGGTGCTCGAGGAATGCCGGAAGGAGCACCCCCGTGTAGTCGTGCAGCTCGTTCCACCTCCCCAGCTCGTCAGGGTCGGAGACGACGCCCCACCCCTTGGGGAGGCTGGCTTGAGGGGAAGCCGCCTCGCGGTGCAGCCAGTCGGCCTCGAACAACTGCTGGAAACCTGCTGGCGCGAGGTCGACCGTGCCGTACGAGTCGGCGACGGAGCAGTGCTCGAACGGCTCCATGGCGCGCAGCACGCGGTCGACCGTGACGTCGCGTCGCACCGTCTTGGCTGCGGAGTGCCACGGGGGCGGATCGGACAGTGCCCACCACAGGGCGTCGTCGGACCGAGTGGAGATCCCGTGCACGGCGAAGACGTCCTCGTACCACGCCAGGCTCGCGCGGACCCCGGCCTCGTGCTCCGCCGCCGTCTTCCCTGCCACCACGCTCCAGTGGTACCAGAACCGAGGCGAGGCAACTGCACGGACACACCGCTACCGGAAGGTCACCGCCACCCCGCGAACAGGCAGTCGTGGGAGGGTTGACTCCGTGAGCGATCGAGGACCGGCCGACGGGTGGCGTACGGGTTGGCGGCACCTTGACTGGTTGAACCCACCCCCGCAGGTCGCCCGGGACCAGGACGACCTGCTGGTCACCGCAGCGGAGGGCAGCGACCTGTGGCGCACCACGTCGTACGGCTTCATTCACGACACAGGTCACGCCCTGCTCACCGACTTCCCCGACGGGACGGCCGCTGAGGTCAGCTTCATCGCTGACTTCTCGGCCCAGTTCGACCAGGCGGGCCTGCTGATCCGCGCCGACGCGGAGCAGTGGATCAAGGCCGGCGTCGAGCTGGCCGACGGCGTCCTGCAGTTGGGAGCAGTCGTCACGCGAGGCGTCTCGGACTGGTCGGTCGCCCCCGTGCCGGAGTGGTTGGGCCAGGCCGTGGTCGTGCGCGCAAGTCGCAAGGGCAATGCGCTCACGGTCCGGGCCCGAAGCGGCGACGAACCCTGGCGTCTTGTCCGAGTGGCACCCTTGCCGCCCGGGCCGCTCAGCGTGGGGCTTCTGTGCTGCGCCCCCACGTGCTCTGGTCTGGTCGTGCGGTTCACCGACCTGCGACTCGTCGAGGCAGACCAGTCTCTCCACCCCTGAGCAGACGCGAGCGTGTCAGCGCTCGCTCCTCAGCGAACGTTCACGAACGACGTCGTCGTGCCCTGCTGTCACCGGGGTCGTCGCATGCCATCGCAGAAGGCGCCTTGTCGTGCGGCCTGCGACCCGCCCTCAACCCGGCACAGCGCGAAACGCGCCAGATGCGCGACAGGCCACCGCTAGCCATTGAGACGGTCAAGGATGTGATCGTGCTGAAGGTGTTGCTCGGAATCGGACTGACCCTCATCGCCCTTGGCGGGGCGCTCATCCCGCTGCCGGGCCCTGGGTTCATCGTCCTTACCCTTGGCGTCATCGTGACCGCTGTCGCGGCAGCCCTGCTGCAGCAGAGCCCTGAACGCACCTAACGCGGCCGGCAGATGGGTGCGTTTCACCCGTTCGCCCACGCGTGAGCGCATCGCGTCGCCCCATGCGGCCTGTGATCGCCAGACTCACGTTCAATACCGACGCGAGCCGCCACGTCGAGTTGGCCGGACGGGTCGCCATCTCTCGTGTACGTCTTCAAACCCGACCACACGCTTGATCGCGGCATGAGGGGACGTTCGTCGGGCTCACTCGGAGGGTGGAGTATCCCCATCGCTCGCGCGCTGAACCTGTCCCACCATCCAGGTCGCAATCGATGCGGTCACCGCACCGACCACCGCGATACCGACGATCATCAGCGCGACTGCGATGAAGCGGCCTTCGGTGGTATCTGGGAACCGGTCCCCGTAGCCCACTGGCGTAACCGTTGTCGATGCCCACCACAGCGCGTCACCGAACGAGGCGATATTCGCCTCGGAGGAGTCCTGTTCCGCATCGAGCACCGCGATTGCGCCGAGGAAGACGGCCAAGATGGCGACACCTGCGACGTACGTTGACACCCGCCCGATCAACGAGCTCGCTGCTGAGCGATTGAGGACCCGGGCGAATGCCAAGAGCCTCAGCAGCCGCAGTGGGCGCAGCATCGGCAGCACGATGAGCGCGACGTCGTACCACTGCCGGGCCGTGTACTCGACGCGGCGCTCCGCTAACCAGACGCGCGCCGCGAAGTCCATCGCGAACGCGCCCCACATCGTCCACGACGCCAAGGTCAGAAAGCTCTGCAGGTCTGAGTCCAAGCGCGGGTCAAGCACCGGCCAGGCATATGCGACGAGGAAGGCGACCGCAAGCAACAGAAGAGGTACTTCTGCGCGACGCTCCCACCGTTCCACCCGAGTCACCTGGTCACGTTAGGCCGAGAGGAGGCTCGTCGAGCATCAAACCAACGAAGTGCTCGACGTGCGGCATGAGCGGACGTTCCTCAAGACGTGTCGAGTTCCGATCGGAGGCGCCTGACGGTCCCTGTGCCCCACCTGCCTCCGGCAAGCACATTGCTGCGGCGAGGGCCGAGTGATTCGACCCATCAGGCGAGCGGCGCCCGGTCCTTGATTGCCCCAAGGACGTGCCGGCACGCGGGCAATAATCACAAAAGTGGGTCGTCGAATCCGTTGGCTCGTCTAGCCTGCTGCTGCTAGCCGTTGGGGCCGGCCAATCGGGAGGGAAAGACACCATGTCCTCAAGGACGCGCTTGCTCCTTGCGACCGCCGTGGCCACGACCGTCTGCACGGCCGCAGCGAGTAGCACAGCTATCGCAGCCCACGCGGGCCTGCTGCGCACATCGACAGCAGCGGGAAGCACGGCATCGACTGGCTTCGAGGGCGACGAAGGCTCTTACTCCGCGACTCAAGGGACACGGCTGTTGGACACGAGGACCGGCAACGGCGCGCCGAAGGGGGTTGTTGGTGCGGGCAAGGAGTTGTCGATCCTGGTGGCCGGACGCGGGGACGTGCCTAGTGGCGTGTCGGCTGTCGTCCTCAACCTCACTGCCGTGGCGCCGTCCACCAACACCTTCCTCACGGTCTACCCGTCTGGCACGCCGCGTCCCGCGACGTCCAATCTCAATGTGGCGGCACGGACTAACCGGGCCAACATGGTCACAATCCCCGTCGGCAGCGACGGCAGGGTGAGGATCTACAACAGCAGCGGGACGACCCACATTCTCGCGGACGTCACGGGGTACTACCACGGCTTGCCGACGGCTACGCCTGCCTCGCGGCCGAGCACCTACGTCAACCTCGGGCCTACTCGCTTGTACGACTCTCGATCCGGCGACGGGGCCTTCGCCCCTGGGGACAGCACGCGCATCGGCATCGACTACGGCGTCAGCGACGCTGACAACACGAGGATCACCGCGCTGGCAGTGAATGTCACGGTCACCGGCGGCACGGGGCCGGGATACATCGGCAACGTCTACAACAGCGACACGTCGATCCTCAATTATGCCGCGAACCAGTCCGTCGCCAACATGACCGTCCAAGCGGCGCAGTATTACGGCTCCAACGCGGCCGACGGGGTGGGCTTCGAGCTCGTCAACCGTGGCCCCGGTACGGTGCACGTCATCGTCGACCTCGTGGGTGTGTACGACGACTCGAGTGACTACCTCCGCTTCCGGCCGCTGGCGCCTCAGCGCATTATGGACACCCGCTCTGGCATCGGCGGTCCATCGAAGCCGCTGAGCGCTGGGGAGGCGCGTCTGCAAACGGCGCCAGACACTGTCGCCGGTTGGGAGACCTATGCGCTCGTGGCGAACACCACCGTGGCGAACCCCACGGCTAACACCTACCTGACGCTGTATGCAGGCGGACTCGAGCGTCCTGACGTCAGCAACCTCAACGTGCCAAAGGGCGCGACAGGCGCGAACTCGACCTTCATCGACCTGGACGATGCATTCGAGTACCGCGTCCACAACGCGGCGGGATCGTCTCCGACCATCGTCGACGCTTTCGGCACCTTCGACCTCAACGTTTCCATGCACTCTGACGCCCTAGCCGACGCGCCCCGCGCAGAGCGAGGCCGTACAGCCTCGGACCGCCTCGATGAGAAGCGTGCTGCAACCGAGGCCGCGGCTCGGGCATCCTGACGACCAGCTGGGACAGCGCGGGGCCAAGCACGAAGGCGTTCAACGGGTTAACAGGCACGGTTCGAGTTCTTCTCGCATCCGCAAACCAAGAACGTCGGGTCAGAGCAAGGCTCACCGGGTCCCTAGCTTAGGAAGTGGAACGGATCGCGGCAGATGCGGACGTCAGTCCGCTGGCCAGCCGATCACACGATGCGTCGTGACGCGTTTGAGGCAAGCGTCCTGCAGCTGCACTCCTGAAACGTCCGTGCGCCCATAGTCCGCACTATGGGTCGAGACGTACGTGAACGCAGCGTCAGTCAGGTCGGCACCTCGGAGATCCGCTTCTCGAAGATCGCTACCGGCGAAGCGGCAGCCCCGCAGGGAGGCGCCCCGAAGGTCTGCCCCGCGAAAGTCGCATAGCTTGAAGGATTGGCCATCGAAGCTTGCCGGCCGAAGATCCGCTCCGGCGAAGTTCTCGCGCTCTGTGAACCCTGAGGCCGTCATGGCCGTAGTTGAGCACGCACGCCCTAAGTTGACGACGCCCATTCCTTTACGCGGCATGAGAGGAAGCCAGCGGCTTCTCGTCAAAACGATCCGTGGTGTGAAGGTCGGGCAGCAGGCCATCCCCCCAAGCCAGGAAGTTGGGCGTCCCAGATCGGTTCCGGCGGCATCCACTCCGTTGCCCCCATACCTGGGGCGCGCAGACAAGAGGGGCACGGGCGACCACGCTTGATCTGCCAGAGAGACGCCTGCCAGTCCGCGTGGTCGGGCTCCTCATCGCAGCTCCACCAGTACACGGGGCGTGCATCGCACGAGGGCGGTGGATAAGGAATGACCTTCTGTGCGGACCATCGAGGCACGCTGACTCCAGCGCTTCGAAGCCCCTGTTGGTCTCCCAGCGAGCCGAACAGCTCCTCAGGGGTGGCTGGTGCGGCGAGCTGTTTAGTGCTTGCGGCGCGCGACCGCAATTGAGGAAGCCGCGCTTTAACATGCGCAACGATCCCGTCTCTCGAATGGGCTGCCGCTTCCGCGATGGAATCCAACAGCTCATGCGCGCTGAGAGGATCGCCGACGTTGATAGCCCGTTCCACCTCGGCAATCAGGCGCAGGAATTGCCGCTGCTCCTCTAGCCCCTGTTTGTCGCCCACAGAGCCAAGATATCGAGGAGCTCTCACATCGAGAAGGGTTCGGCGAACCTCCCACGGAGCGGCATGTGAGGAGGATTCAACAGCGGTCAGAGCGAGCCAAGGAGTCTCTGTGATCCGACGGGGTTCGCGTAGCCGGGCTCCCACGGAAGGCGTCCCCCAGAGTCCGTCCAAACGATTTGAAGCGCAGGGACGTCGCCAAAGATGGCGTCCACGGCCGTGAGTTCGGTCTTGTCCTTAACGGCCAGAACCTGCATCGCCGGACCATCCGCCAACTCCCTGGTCGCCTCCCCTGCCGCGAAACGTCCCCCTTCATGGACGACGATTTCGCCGACGATGTTCAGGAACGCCGTGCCGGCCGCCGGTGGGAGCCCAGTCATGACGACTTCGGGATGATCATGTGCAGTCAGGCCAACCGTGTACGAGAGGCACTGCGCCGGGTCGGAGTCCGAGACGTTCCGAACCGCCCAACCGTAGGTGTCGATCTTGGCTCGCAGGTCGTCCAGAGGGTCCACGCTGGCACCCTAGGCGACCTTGGTGCGGACACGTCGGAACGCGCGGCACGCGGCAAATGAGGACAGGCGGGTCTCGGGCAAAATGCCGACTGCTTGCTGGCTCAGAGACTGCAGCTGATGTTGTCCCATTGAAAGCCGTCCCGCCAGTGGTCGTCGCCGTCGCCGCTGTGCTCGTCCAGCCATCCCAGTGAAAGCTGCAGCGAGCCGTCACGCACTTCGAGCTGATAGTGCCCTTCGGGGCGCAGCCAGACCTGGACGTAGACCTCGGGCTCGTCCATGCTCTCGAGCAGGACGTGACCGTCGCGGGGCAGCGACTCGATCACGCCAAGTACGGCATCCGGTTTTGGGGCACGCAAGACCCGGTGTCCAGGAGTGGTGAGTCGATAGCGACGCTGACCAGCTCGAGTCATGACAGCCATTGTTCAACTTTGGGCATTGCTGTTCGTGGAACCGCGAACCGCTGGCGTCCATGTCTACCGGTCATCGGCACGACCATGCGGAACGCGGCATGAGCGGACGTTTTCGGCAGCAGCGTCCTTCGCAACAGAGAGAGGCCGATTGGGCCACTGATGCCCGGTGCCCTAGGGACTTGCGATGGTCGACCGGTGATGGGTTTGGGCGAATCAGTCCCATCACAGCCGCCGACGTGATGGTCTATCGGGGCACGCACGACCGAACACGAGGGGACCCAATGGCGACACCCCAGGGCTGGTACCCAGACCCCAACGACTCGACGATCGTCCGGTGGTGGGACGGGCAGCAGTGGACGAGCCACACGCATCCACGCACGCCCGAACAGCCGTCGCCGTCGTTGCAGACCCCACCAGTCGCCACAACTGCTGAAACCAAAAGGGCAAAGCCGAAACTGTTCGGCAAGGGACAAGCCATTGACGAGGCGCATGCCGAGATCGACGGACTTCGAGCCCAGCTCGACAGACTTGGAGTCATGGATGTAGTCCAGCTGCAGTCAGAGCGCAACAGGCTGCATGCTGAGGTGGAGTCTCTCGAGCGGGCCGCTGCTTCAGCGCACGCAGATGGCGAACGCCAGCGACAACAACTTCAGACCCAGATCGCGACACTGCGGCAGACCGTGGTGGAGACCGAGGAGACAGCAATCCTCCAAGAGGTCGGCGTCTACCGATATCGCCACCCTCTCAATGACTCCGTCGCCTACCGCGTCGAGCTTGCCCGCATCCAGGACCAGATCAGGGCCATGGTCAGGCGAGACGGAGGAGCGATCACGGCCAGCACCACGTGGCAGGTCAACGGTTCGGAAGCCCAAGGCCGCAAGATGGTCAACGACATCTCGAAGCTCATGCTCAGGGCGTACAACGCCGAGGCCGACAATTTGGTCCGCGGCATGAAGCCGTACAAGCTCGACACGGCCAAAGAGCGTCTAGACAAGGTGGCAACCACGATCGCCAAGCTGGGTGTGTCGATGAGCATCGCCGTCTCTGTCCCCTACCACCGGGTTCGGCTCCGTGAACTCGAGCTCACCGCTGACTACCTCGAAAAGGTTGCTGAAGAGAAAGAGCGCGAACGTGAAGAGCGCGAACGGCTGCGTGAGGAGCGCAAAGTCGAGCAAGAGATCGAGCGAGAGCGGCAGCGACTGCGGAAGGAAGAACAGCACTTCCGTCAGGCCATCGCACAGCTACAAGCGAAGGGTGACGCCGACGGTGTCGCGCGACTCCAAGTCCAGCTCGAAGGCGTGATTGGAGAGATCGAAGCGGTTGACTTCCGAGCCCGAACCCTCACAGCCGGCCATGTCTACGTCATCTCCAACATCGGGTCCTTCGGCGCAGGCGTCCTCAAGATCGGCATGACTCGACGACTCGAGCCGATGGACCGTGTCCGCGAGCTCGGCGACGCTTCCGTTCCGTTCATCTTTGACGTTCACGCGCTGTACTTCTCTGACAACGCCGTCAAGATCGAACGAGAGATGCATCAGCGGTTCGCCGGCCTACGCATCAACCGGGTCAACAACCGTAAGGAGTTCTTCAAGGTCACCCCAGCCGAGGCCAGGGAGGCGCTCACCGCACTTTCGGGAGAACTCATGACGTTCGTTGAAGAACCTGAGGCCCTGGAGTACAGGCAAGGACTCGTGGGCGCCACCGAGGTCGCGTCCCTCGAGTAGACACGCACACCCCGGCGCACGACCCTCATCGCGGCAGATCCGGTCGTTTGAGGAGATGAGTCGGGGCGCGTCGTTCGCGCTCACGCTGCCATTCGATTGGCACAGTGGCGTGGCATGACGTCCGAACCGCAGACCGCCGAGCAGCAGCCGGACCATTACGACGCCTTCGCTGATGCGTACGCGCGGGCGAACGAAAACGGTCTGTTCAACCGGTGGTACGCCCGGCCGGCCGTGTTGGACTTGTTGGGTGACGTCGCAGGGAGGCGGATCCTGGACGCTGGCTGCGGTTCTGGGCCGCTCCTCGCCGATCTGACCCAGCGAGGCGCGAACGTGGCCGGGTTCGACGCAAGCCAAGCAATGATCGCGCTCGCCCGGGAGCGACTCGGAGAGGAGAGCGACCTGAAGATAGCCGACCTCACCCAGTCGCTTCCGTACGACTCCGAAGCCTTTGATGACGCGTTGGCCGTCCTCGTGCTGCACTACCTCGAGGACTGGTCGCGCCCGCTGTCCGAACTGCGTCGGGTGCTGAAGCCCGGCGGTCGCCTGGTCGTGGTGGTCAACCACCCGGTCATCCCGCCAGTGATGTACCCCGACGTGAACTACTTCGCGACCGTGCCGAACGCGGAAGAGTACGAGTTCGACGGCGTCTCCGCCACCCTGACGATCTGGTACCGCCCGCTGAGCGCGATGTCGGAGGCGTTCAGCGCTGCCGGCTTCAGGATCTCGGCGATCAGCGAGCCACCGGTGTCGCCGGATACGCCGCACGACCTGCTGCCTCAAAGCGAGCCCGACCCCACCCGCTTTATCAGCTTCATCTTCTTCACTCTGGAGGCCGTCGTCTAGGTTCGCGACTCAATGCCGCCTCTCAGGTGTCGGACCGAATCCGAGACCAACGCGCTCGCTCATCGGCATGAGCGGACGTTCCAACGCCACATGCCACACGACGCAGCTCGTCTCTGCGGTGCGAGTACAAGGACGAATCAGAAGGCGAGTTCCATGGCCCGTCGTCGCACCTCGGTCTTGAACCCGCCACGGAGCGAGTCGATGGGGGCACCTTCGACGGGCAGTGTGGGATCCGGGGTGAAGAGCCACGTGAGGATCTCGATGTCGTTCATGCCGCCGTCGCCGAGCACGGTGAACGTGCCCTTGAGCGAGGACATGACGCCCTCGTCGTCGAGGAACTTCTCGGGCACGGCGACGACGCGCCGCTCGCCGATGCGAGCGGAGAGCACCTCGCGGTCGTCGATGAGCTGACGCACGGCCGACAGGGGCAGGTCGAGCCGCTCGGCGAGGTCGGGAACGGTCAGCCACTGGCCGACGAGGGCCTCGAGATCGGTGTCCTGGTCTTTCACGAGGCAAGCGTGCCACACCGCTACCCCTCGCACGGACTAGTCTCACCCGCTACTCTGTCAACGCCTACCACATCTGTCTCATTGTCAACACGTGTCTCCACGACGGCCTCGCCGGCCGTCGCCTTGGAAAGGACGGCCTCATGGTCATCGCCCTGCCCCCCGCGACGGTGCCACCCGCCGTCCTCGTCCCTACGACGGTCTCGACCCACTCCAGCCCGGCACCACACGGGTGGACCTCCTACACGGTGAAGGACGGCGACACCCTCATCGGCCTCGCCGCGACCTTCCGCACGACACCACGTGCACTTGCCGCCAAGAACCACATCAGCGACGCCCGTCGGCTCTGGGCCGGCTCCACCATCCAGGTTCCAGGCCGCGCGGGGTCAACGGCCAAGGCTGGCCCCCGCGCAACGTCCCGTTCGGCCGGAAGCCACACGGTCAGGGCCGGTGACACCCTCTACGGCATCGCCGCCCGCTACGGCACGACCGTCCCCGCGATCGCCAAGGCCAACGGCATCTCCCCGCGGTCCTTCATCTACCCGGGCCAGCAGCTGCGCCTCTCCGGAGCGGCGGGGCCCTCGCAGGGCACCGGCGCAAAGGCGAGCAGCAGGGCCAAGTCGTCGAGTGCGGCATACACGGTCAAGAACGGTGACACCCTGCTCGCCATCTCGGCCCGCACCGGTCGCACCGTCTCCTCGATCGTCAAGGCCAACGGCCTGCGCGGCACGATGATCTACCCCGGCCAGCGCCTCACCCTGCCGGGCACCGCGGCTCGCAAGTCCGCCCCCCAGGCGGCGCTGCCGAACACCTTCGCCGGGCGCACCTACCCCGACCGCATCGTCCAGAACGCCGCGCGCAACCGTGAGATCCTCGCCGGCCGCTCCGTGCCGACGCGCTCCGAGACCAAGGCCCTCATCAAGGCGACCGCCCGCCGGCACGGGGTCGACCCGCGGCTCGCGCTCGCGATCTCGATGCAGGAGTCCGGGTGGAACCAGCGGCAGGTGTCGGTGGCCAACGCGGTCGGGATCATGCAGGTCATCCCCTCCGGCGGTGAGTGGGCGTCCTCCCTCATCGGACGCAAGCTCGACCTGCTCGACCCCGAGGACAACGTGACGGCGGGAGTTGTCATGCTGCGCGCTCTCACTCGCGCCGCCCCGTCCGAGGACATGGCCATCGCGGGCTACTACCAGGGCCTGCACTCGGTGACGACGCGTGGGATGTTCACCGACACCAAGAGCTATGTGGCCAACATCAAGGCGCTCAGGGGTCGTATGTGACACCGGCAGCGTCGGGCACCGGGGTCCCCGGGCTGCAACCGCGCAGTCCGTACACTCAACTGGTGTCCACCGCTCCCGCCGACGGTCTCGTCGGAGAGATCCTCGACGGTCGCTACCGCGTCATCGAGCGCCTCGCCGACGGTGGGATGGCCACGGTCTACCTCGCCCTCGACACCCGTCTCGACCGCGAGGTCGCCCTCAAGGTCATGCGCCAGCACCTGGCTCAGGACGCCATGTTCCGCTCACGGTTCCACCGCGAGGCCCGCTCCGCAGCCCGCCTCTCGCACCCCGGTGTAGTCGCCGTCTTCGACCAGGGCGAGGACGACGGTCGGATGTTCCTCGCGATGGAGTACGTGCCCGGGCAGACGCTGCGCGAGGTCATCGACACCGAGGGGTCGCTCACCCCGCGGGCCGCGATCGACATCATGATCCCGGTGCTCGACGCCCTCGCCGCGGCCCACCGCGCCGGCATCATCCACCGGGACGTCAAGCCCGAGAACGTCATCCTGCGCGAGGACGGTGCGGTCAAGGTGGCGGACTTCGGCCTGGCGCGCGCGGTGACCTCGCAGACCGTGACGTCGTCGTCCGGACTCCTCCTGGGCACGGTCGCCTACCTCTCCCCCGAGCAGGTCGAGCGGGGCATCGCAGACGCCCGAAGCGACGTCTACGCAGCGGGTCTCGTCCTCTTCGAGATGCTCACGGGGTCCAAGGCGTTCGACGGGGACACGGCGATCAACGTCGCCTACCAGCACGTCCACGCGGGTGCGCCGCGGCTGCGCAGCCGTGACCCCGAGGCGCCCGAGGTCCTCGACGAGGTCGTGGCGGCGGCGACGTCCCTCGACCCCGACGGTCGGCCCGCGGACGCCGCAGCGTTCGCCGCCCTGTTGCGCACGGCACGTCGCGAGCTCACCAGCGACGAGCTCGACGACCGGCCCTCGGCGGCCGAGGCCGCGGCATCGACCCTTACCCGCACGACCCCGCTGCCGGTCGCGCGCTCGCGCCATGCCGCACCCCGAGCAGAGACGTCGTTGCGCGACCAGGTCCGGGGCGCACCACCCGCCATTGCCGGTGTCGCCGTGCGCAACGACCTCCCCCGCGGCCGACGCCGGGCCGTCTGGCCATGGGTCCTCGTCGTCGTGTGCGCTGCCATCGCCTCAGCCACGGCGTGGTTCTTCATCGCCGGCCCGGGCTCCCCGACGATCGTGCCCGCAGTGGTGGGCAAGCCGATCGTCGCAGCCGAGGCCACGCTGCGCACCCAGCACCTCGACCCCAACCGACGTTACGGCTTCAGCGAGAGCGTCGCCAAGGGTCTGGTCATCTCGACGACGCCCGCGGCCGACGCCGAGGTCCGCCGCGGCACGGCCGTCACGCTCCTCGTGTCCAAGGGCCCCGAGCGCTACGTCGTCCCACCCCTGCCGGGCACCAGCCAGGCCGAGGCGACCAACCAGCTCACCGCCGCCAACCTCGTCACCGGCAAGATCACTGAGGCGTTCAGCGAGGACGTCGACGACGGGCAGGTCATCTCGACCAACCCCAAGGCCGGCACCCAGCTCAAGCGCGGCACCGCCGTCGCGCTCGTGGTCAGCAAGGGTCGCCAGCCGATCACGGTCGAGAACTTCACCGGCAAGAGCCTCGACTCCGCGCAGGACACGCTCGGCAAGGCCGGCCTCGTGGTCGAGGTGACCGGCGAGGAGAACGACGACACCATCCCCGACGGGTCGATCATCCGGCAGGACCCTGCGGGCGGGAACCTCTTCAAGGGCGACAAGGTCTCTGTCGTCGTCTCCAAGGGGCCGGTGCTCGTCACCGTGCCCGGAGGCCTCATCGGCAAGCAGTTCACCGAGGTCAAGGGCCTGCTCGAAGGGCTCGGCCTCAAGGTCACCGAGCGCCAGGCGATCCCGGGCATCAACTTCGGCACCGTCCAGGGCCTCAACCCGGGCTCGGGCGACCAGGTCCGCAAGGGCTCCGAGATCGTCGTGACGACGGTCTGAGGTGACCTCTCCCCCATCGCCCGTCCACGACGGGCGAGCTCGCCTCGCCGTCCTGCTGCTCCTCGCAGTGACGGCTGTCTGGGGCTCGACGTTCTTCCTCATCCGCGACCTCGTCGAGCACGTCCCGTCGGCGGACTTCCTCGCGGTGCGCTTCGGCATCGCCGCGGTCCTCATGTTCGCACTGTTCCACCGGCAGACCCTGGCCCTGACCCGTCGAGAGCTCACCCTGGGTGCCGGACTCGGAGCCCTGTATGCCGTGGCGCAGCTCCTGCAGACCACCGGACTTGAGACGACCGCCGCCTCCGTGTCGGGATTCCTCACCGGGACCTACATCGTCCTCACGCCCGTGCTCGGCGCGCTGCTGCTGCGCGACCACATCCCCCGCGCAGCCTGGGTCGCGGCCCTCATCGCGACCATCGGCATCGGGGTGCTGTCCCTGCAGGGCCTCGCGATGGGGTTCGGCGAGGCCCTCACCCTAGGCTCCGCCGTCATCTATGCCCTGCACATCCTGGCCCTCGGCCGCTGGTCCACGGGGTCCACGGCGCTGGGGCTGTCGACGGTGCAGGCAGCCGTCATCGCCGTCATCTGCTTCGGCGCGGCCATCCCTGACGGAGTGACCCTGCCGGCGACCAGCGGTCAGTGGACCTCGCTGCTCTACATGGCCGTGGTCGCCGGAGCCGGCGTCCTCATCGCGCAGACGTGGGCGCAGGCCCACCTCACCGCGACCCGGGCAGCGATCGTCATGGCGATGGAGCCGGTCTTCGCGGCCGTGTTCGCCGTCCTCTTCGGCAACGAGGGCGTCACGGCGCGGCTGCTGCTCGGCGGTGGTCTCGTCCTCTGCGCGATGTATCTCGTCGAGCTGCGAGGCAGCACCCACGCCGACGACGTGTCAGCGCTCGAGGACCCGCCGGCGGAGATCCTGCACCACGACGTCTGAGACCTCCGCGCGCCAGGACGTCAGCGCAGCAGGTCGACCAACACGTCGGTCGCTGCGTCCGTGGCCGCGTCGTCGACGTCGAGGTGCCAGACGAGACGCACACCGGTCCGCCCGGCGGCATACGTGCGTATGCCGTGTGCCCCAGCCGCGTCGACCAGCTCAGCGGGTGCCCACCTGGTCGAGGACAGGTCGAGCATGACGATGTTGGTCTCGACCGACGCCGGGTCGAGCACCGCGGGCGCGACCCCACCCACGGCCGCGGCGAACCGCGCAGCGCGGGCGTGGTCTTCGGCCAGGCGCTCGATGTGGTGGTCGAGCGCGTGCAGACCGGCCGCTGCGAGGATGCCGACCTGGCGCATCCCACCACCAAAACGCTTGCGCCAGATCCGTGCTCGCGCCATGAGCTCGGCCGAACCCACGAGCACCGAGCCCACGGGAGCACCGAGCCCCTTGGAGAGGCAGACGCTGACCGTGTCGAACTCGCGGCCGTAGTCGCTGAGCGGCACACCGGTGGCGACGTGGGCGTTCCAGAGGCGCGCACCGTCGAGGTGCATCCTCACGCCGGCCTCGCGGCTCGCCGACCGCACCTCGCGGATGGCGTCCAGCGGCTGGATCGTGCCGCCACCGAAGTTGTGGGTGTTCTCGACGACGATGAGGGCGGTCCCCACCTGGTAGGGCCCGGCGCCGACGCTCATGAGACCCAGCGGCCCCGACGGCACCAGGCGTCCGCGCTCGCTGGCCCACGTGCGCGACGAGATGCCCGACAGCACCGCGGCGGCACCGAGCTCGGCCCGCAGGACGTGGGCGAGGGTGTCGGCGATGATCTCCTGGCCGTGCTCGACGTGCAGCCGCATGCCGAGCTGGTTGGCCATCGAGCCGGTCGGTGCGAAGAGGGCCGCCTCGTGGCCGAGTAGCGCGGCGACCCGCGACTCGAGCGCGTTGACCGTAGGGTCCTCGCCGAAGACGTCGTCGCCCACGGGCGCGTCGGCCATCGCGCGACGCATCGCCGGCGTCGGCTGCGTCAGCGTGTCCGAGAGCAGGTCGGCAACCCAGCGACGCGGCATACCGGCGTCCTGTGTCGGTTCAGAGGTGGCCACGTCAGTCACGACTGAGCATCTCGGCGACGAGGAAGGCCAGCTCGAGGCTCTGCTGGTGGTTGAGCCGCGGGTCGCAGACCGTCTCGTAGCGCTTGTTGAGGTCGGCGTCGAGGATCTTCTCGGCGCCACCGATGCACTCGGTGACGTCGTTGCCGGTGAGCTCGACGTGGATGCCGCCGGGCACGGTGCCGAGTGCTTGGTGCACCTCGAAGAAGCCACGCACCTCGTCCACGACGTCCTCGAAGTCGCGGGTCTTGTAACCAGAGGCCGACTCGAAGGTGTTGCCGTGCATCGGGTCACAGATCCACGTGACGGCCGCGCCACTCGCCGTGACCTTCTCGACGATGGACGGCAGCGACTCGCGGACCTGGCCGGCGCCCATGCGGGTGATGAACGTCAGGCGGCCCGGCGTGCGCTCGGGGTCGACGAGGTCGATCATCCGGAGCAGGTCGTCGACCTGGGCCTTGGCCGAGACCTTGACCCCGATGGGGTTGTGGATCCGGCTCACGAAGTCGAGATGGGCGCCACCGAGGTCGCGGGTGCGCTCGCCGATCCACACGAAGTGGGCCGAGGTGTCGTAGAGGTCGCCGGTGCGCGAGTCGACCCGGGTGAGGGGCCGCTCGTAGTCGAGCAGGAGCGCCTCGTGCGCGGCGAAGAACTCGGTGCCCTTCATCGCCTCGAAGTCCGCGCCACACGCGGCCATAAACTTCATCGCCTTGTCGATGTCGCGGGCGATCTTCTCGTAGCGCTGGTTGGCGGAGTTGGCGACGAAGCCACGGTTCCAGTCGTGGACGTGGCGCAGGTCCGCGAAGCCGCCGGTCGTGAAGGCGCGCACGAGGTTCAGCGTCGCGCTGCTCGCGTGGTAGGCCTTGACCAGTCGCTGCGGGTCGGGGTTGCGGGCGGCCTCGGTGAACTCGAAGTCGTTGACCATGTCGCCGCGGTAGGCCGGGAGGGTCACGCCTTCGCGGGTCTCGGTGTGGCTGCTGCGCGGCTTGGCGAACTGCCCCGCCATCCGCCCGACCTTGACCACAGGGACGGACGCGCCATAGGTGAGCACGGCCGCCATCTGCAGGATCGTCTTGATCCGGTTCTTGATGTTGTCGGCCGTGGCACCGGCGAAGGTCTCGGCGCAGTCACCACCCTGCAGGACGAAGGCGTCCCCGCGGGAGGCGGCAGCCATCCGGTCGCGCAGGACGTCGCACTCGCCGGCGAAGACGAGCGGCGGATAGGTCGCGAGCTCGGTGACGGCAGCGTCGAGGGCGGCAGCGTCCGGCCACAGCGGCTGCTGGGCAGCCGGGAGGTCGGGAGTCGCCTCGAGAGAGGTGCGAAGTTCGGGATCGGTGGTCAGGCTCACCCGCCAAGGATAGGCGCGTCGTGCGCACGAGCCTGCGGCGCCCGTATGCCGGTCAGCCGCCGATCGCGTGCCCGCTCACCCATCCGGCTCCGAGCCGCATTATCGGGTCACCCGATAATGTCCCGCTCGACCCGGGTTGCCAACCGGGGTCGAGCGCCCCTTTATCGGGTCACCCGATAATGCGGCAGGCCATGCGGCGCCCGTATGCCGGTCAGCCGCCGATCGCGTGCCCGCTCACGAGTCCGTGCCGCCCGGACCGTCCTCGAGACCTCGGGCCAGGGCGAACCGGACGAGCTCGACCCGGTTGTGCAGGTGCAGCTTGCCGAGGGTGTTCTGGACGTGGTTCTGCACCGTGCGGTGCGAGAGGACGAGCTCGGCGGCGATCTCCTTGTAGGACATGCCGGTGGCCACGAGCCGCAGCACCTCGGTCTCGCGGTCGGTGAGCTCGGGGATGGGCCGCTCGGCCGGCTGGGGCGTGGCCACCGCCTCGGCGCCACCGGCAGCCATCCGACGGAACTCGCCGAGGACGAGCCCGGCCAGGCCGGGGGTGAACACGGCCTCGCCTCGGGCGGTGGCGGTCACGGCCGCGACGATGTCCTTGCTCGACGCCGACTTCACGAGGTAGCCGGTCGCCCCGGCCTTGATCGCGGCGAGGACGTCGAGCTGCTCACCGCTCGCCGAGAGGATGAGGACCCGGGTCTCGAGGTCGCCGAGCGCCCGGCACACCTCGTCGCCGCGCATCCCGGGCAGGTTGAGGTCGAGGACGAGCACGTCGGGGCGGGTCGCCCGGGCCCGGCGCACGGTCGAGGGCCCGTCGGCAGCGGTCGCGACCACGTCGAGGCCCGCTTGGACGAGGTCGCGCTCGAGGGCACCGAGCCACAGGGGGTGGTCGTCGGCGACGAGCACCGTGGTGGCGGGTGGGCTCTCTGTCATGCGGACTCCTCGCGAGGCACGGTGATGACGACGCGGCAGCCTCCGCCGGGTCGGGTGATGACGTCGGCGGTGCCGCCGAGGTCGCGGGCACGACCGACGATCGACTGGCTGACGCCGAGCCGTCCGCGGGACGCAGCCGAGAGCAGGTGGTCGGGGTCGTCGCCGACACCGTTGTCGCGCACCGTGACCGAGACCGTGTCGCCGTGGTCCTCGAGCAGCAGCCACGCCCGGGCGTCGTCGCCGGCGTGACGGTGGACGTTGTCGAGGGCCGCCACCACGGCGGCGTCGAGCTCCTCGGCGCGGGCGCCCTCGAAGGGCACCGGACCGCCGGGGAGGGAGACGCTGACCCGCTCACCCTCGTGGGCGCCGAGCAGCAGGCGCAGGTCCTGGCGGACCACACCCGCCGGGACCGCGAACGCACCGGGCGGCTGCGCACCCGTGACGTCCTGGGAGACCAGGCGGCGCAGGGTGCGCTCCTGCTCGGCGGCCATCGCGCCCAGCTCGGCGCCCTCGCCGCCGAGCTCCTCACCGCGCCGGTGGATGAAGGCGAGGGTCTGGAGCACCCCGTCGTGGACGACGCGGGCCAGCCGCTCGCGCTCGCGCAGCCGCTCACGTTCGGCGAGCACCTGCTCGTAGCGGTGCAAACCGCCCCGGGCGAGGTCGACGGCGAGGCCGATGAGCACGCCGAGGAGGACGAGCAGCAGGATGTTGTGCCACGTCGTCTGGGTCGGCGACCCGATCTCGACCAGGTCGGCGGCCGCGATGATCCCAGCCACCACCAGGCCGCCGAGCCGGCCGTGGAGCACGGCGGCACCGACCACGCCTCCCGCCGCCCAGATCGTCGGCAGGGTGAACTGTCCTGCGGCGACGTCCTCGGGGTGGTCGGCGAGCAGTGTGGCGAAGATCCCGCCGACGGCCAACGCCACCTCGACGGCGAGCAGCCAGGTCGTCCGGCGCCGGAAGACGAGCAGCAGCAGGCTGAACGCCATGAGGACCCCGATGACGGTGAACGCCACCCAGGGTCGCGCCATCGTGTCGTGACGAGCCCAGACGACCGACCCGGCATACAGGGCCGCCGCAGGCCGGAAGTAGTCGAGCCCGCGCGAGAAGGCCTCGACGATGACGGGTTCGGAGCGACCCGTGCGCACCGAGCGGTACGTCACCCCGAACAGGGCCCCCCGGCGGTTCATGGCCTCAGCCGGCACGTTGTTCGTCGGCGTCGCGGGTCCTGGCCTCGTCCGCGTCAGCGGCTTCGCCCGCGTCAGCGGCCTCGCCGGCGTCTTCGGCTTCGGCCGCGGCATCGACCGCGTCAGCGGCATCGAGCTCGCGCTCGAGCTCGTCGGCCGCGCGACCCGGGTTAGCCGCCTCGGCCTGCTCACGCTGGAGGATGCGCTTGGCGCGGGTGAGACGGTCCTTCATCGACCCGGCATACATGTCGACGTACTCCTGGCCGGAGAGCTCCATGAGGGCATACATCACCTCGTCGGTGATGGATCGCAGGACGAAGCGGTCGTCCTCCATCCCCTTGTAGCGCGAGAAGTCGAGCGGCTTGCCGACGCGCACGCCCACACGCATGACCTTGGGGATGACCTGACCGGTGGGCTGGGCCTTGTCGGTGTCGATCATCGCGACGGGGATGACGGGGACACCGGCCTCGAGGGCCATGCGGGCGACCCCGGTCTTGCCCTTGTAGAGGCGGCCGTCGGGTGAGCGCGTGCCCTCGGGATAGAGGCCGAGGAGCTCGCCGCGCCGCAGGATCTTCAACCCCGAGCTGAGCGCTGCCTCGCTGGCCTTGCCGCCGGAACGGTCGACCGGGACCTGCCCGACACCCCGGAAGAACGCCGCGGTCAGCCTTCCCTTGAGGCCACCGCCGGTGAAGTAGTCGGCCTTCGCCAGGAACGTCACACGGCGCGGCACGACGAGCGGCAGGAAGATGGAGTCCGAGAACGACAGGTGGTTGCTCGCGAAGATCGCGGCACCGGTCTCCGGGATGTGCTCCTCGCCCTCGACCCACGGACGGAACAGGATCTTGAGCAGTGGTCCCAGGATCACCGTTTTGAGCACCCAGTAGAACACCGTCGTCCTTTCCGTCGAATTCTGCTGACTCTAGTGCACGGGGTGCACCCCACCTGCCGGACTAATCCGATCCCCCAGGACGTTGGCGAGGGTGTTCCGGTGCACCCACCGTCCGCGACGTGGCACCATTTCAACTGTTCGTCCCCATCCCCGTGAGGCAGCCATGAGCGAGCGTGACATCGACGCCGAGTTCGACGCGATCGTCTCGCGGTGGGACGACGACTCGCCGCAGCCTCCCAAGCCGCGAACCGTCCAGGACATCACGACGGCGTATGCCGCCCTCTCGCGTCCCGAGACAGCTCCGCCCGAGCCGGTGGACGAGTCCACCGAGGACGTGGCCCCGGTGGATCCCGACGCGGAGGGCGCCCTGACGAGGCGCGAGCCCGAGGCCCGGCCCGAGGTCGCGGCCGAGCCTCCGCTGGCGTGGCGCGAGGGACCGAGCATCGACGCGGAGGACGACGACCACTTCGAGCCCGCACCGGTCCAGCTGCCTCCGGGCGAGGACATCGGCTACTGGGGCGCGATCGTCGGGCTCGTGGGTGGCCCCCTGCTCATGGTGTGGATCGCCCTGGCCAGCCCCTTCTACCGCGGCTGGTGGATCCTCGGGTCGATCGTGCTCTTCCTCGGTGGCTTCGCCCTGCTCGTCATGAGGTCGCCGCGCCTGCGCGACCCCCGTGACGACGACGGCGCCCGGGTCTGAGGCGAGCCAGGCCTACGCGCGTTGGAGCCGGAGGTCGACCCAGGTCGGCCGGTGGTCGCTGCCGGCGACGAGGTCGGTCTCGTCGATCGGCAGGTCGGCGTGCGGCTCGGCCTGCAGCCCGGACGAGGCGAAGATGACGTCGAGGACCCGGCGCGGCCGCGACGCGGGATAGGTCGGTGTCATCGGGGAGACCAGACGCAGGGCACCGGCGAACGCCTGCCAGGCCTCACCGGACTCGCCCTCGTTGAGGTCCCCGGCGAGGACCACCTCGCCCCCCACGTCGATCGTCTGCAGGATGACCCGGGCGTGCGCGGCGCGCTCGCGGGCATCGAGGCTGAGGTGGACGCTCGCCACGGCGATGGGCTCCCGCCCCGGCGCCGCGACCCGGGCCAGGGCGAACCCACGAGTCCGCTGCAGCCGCGCGACGCGCAGCCGGTGGTGCGCGGACTCGACCACGTCGACGCGCGTGGACGTGAAGATCGTCGTCCCGCCGCTCCCCCGGTGCCGACCCGACCAGGACATGCCGCAGTGCTTGGCGAAGGTCGCGACCCGTCGGGTCGAGAAGAGCCGCCTCGGCACCTCCTGCAGGCACAGCACGTCCGGGTCGATGGCACGCACGACCCGTGCCGCGGCATACGGGTCCTCGAGGAAGTCCCGCGTGTTGTAGCTCGCGATCCGGATCGTCGTCATGCCGGGTCCACCACCGGGACTCAGGGCGTGCTGTCGTTGCGGGCGAGGTCGGCCGCCCCGATGAGACCGGCCTCGTTGCCGAGCCTGGCGGCGACGATCCGGGCCTCGGGCCGGTAGCCGCGCCCCGTGAGACGTCGGCGGAAGGTGTCACGAGCCGGGCCGAGCAGCAGCTCGCCGGCCGCCGAGACGCCACCGCCGATGACGAACGTGCCGGGGTCGAAGGCCGCCGCGAGGTTGGCGATCCCGATGCCGAGCCAGTGGCCGATCTCGGCCAGCAGCTCGATGGAGGTCGGGTCCCCCTCGCGCGCGGCCTCGGTGACGATGGGCCCGGTGAGCTCGTCGGCGCGTCCGTCGACGCGGGCCGCCAGGTCCGTGGCCACGGGCGAGTTCGCGAGGATCATCGCCCGGGCCTCGCGCACGAGAGCGTTGCCCGAGGCGTACTGCTCCCAGCAGCCGCGGTTGCCGCACTCGCAGCGCTGGCCCTCGGGCACGACCTGCATGTGCCCGAACTCGCCAGCGATGCCGTAGCGGCCACGGATGACCTCGCCGTGCATGAGGATGGCGCCGCCGATCCCGGTGCCCAGGTTGACCATGACGACGTCCGAGTCGCCCTGTGCCGCACCGAACCTCCACTCGGCCCAGCAGGCCGCGTTGGCGTCGTTGTCGACCATGATCGGGGCGTCGATGCGCTTGCTCAGGGCATCACGCAGGGGTTCGTCACGCCATGACAGGTGCGGCGCGAAGACGACCGTCGCACGGTCCGCCGCCACGAACCCCGCCGCGCCGATGCCCACGGCCACGACGTCCGGGTGCTCCGCCCGCAGCTCCTCGACGACGTCGACGATCGTGTCCTCGACGACCTGTGGCCGCTTGGACCGGTGGGGGGTGTCGCGGCGAGCGCGCGCGAGGATCTCGCCGTTCTCGTCGACGACACCCCCGGCCACCTTGGTCCCGCCGATGTCGATGCCGATGGCCAGACTCATGACAGCTCCTCCTCGTCGACGACGGCGATGGGTTCGGTGCGGGGGGTGCGGTCCGCGGGCGCACGCCCGCTGTCTGCCGACGAAGCCTCGGTATGCCGGCTCGCCAGGTCCGCGAGCACCGTCGCCGCCGCTGTGGCCAGGTCCGCGAGACGCGTCAGGGTCTCGGGACTCACGCCCCTGAGCAGGGTCACCGAGCGGCAGACGGGGCACCAGGTGCAGGTCTCGGCATCGCCCATCGCGACGTGCACGTGCTCCGGAGGCACGGTCTCGTCGCCGGCGTGGGGCGGCCCCTCCGGACGCGGTGCGGCGGAGGGGCGCTCGTCGCGCGGCGGCTGGCCACGGCCCATGGCCTCGAGCAGCCTCGCGGCCTCCTCGGCCACGGAACCCACGGCGGCATCGAGTCGCGCCTCAGCGTCCACGGGGCCACACCTCCTCCACACGAGCGAATCGCACCCGGAGCTCACCGGCGCGCACCCCAGCATTCTTGACGATGCATCGTCGCAGCACCGAGGGGAGGGCGATGACCCGGCGCACACCCCCGACGTCGACGACGAGGTCATCGGCCCGGCGGGCGAGGTTCACGTCGCCCGAACGGGTCAGGGGCAGGGGCAGCATGAGGACGAACTCGTCGCCGTCGGCCTCGACGCGCAGCCCTTGTGACCGCACCGGTGCATCCAGCGCGGGCAGCTGGCCGTCGAGGCAGGTCGTCTGCGCCGCGAGGTCCGAGAGCGCGTCGACCCCCGTCGGCTCGCCCGCGAGATAGGGGGCGGTGAGGACCGGAGTGCCGTGGAAGGACTCGGTGATGGTCGTGATGCCCGCCGCCTGCGCGGTGTTCCAGGCCGACCGCCACGGGTCGTCGTCGACGGGGATGACGCGGTTGACGACCACCGCATCCACGGCATACCCGTGCAGTGAGAGGGAGGTGAGGATGCGACGCGCCTCGGCGATGACGACGTTCTCGGGGGTGAGGACGATGCGCACGCTGGCCCGGTCGGAGGTGAGCAGCGTGCGGATGTCGGCCATGTGGGCCCGCCACGTCGCGATGACGTCGAGGACCGCAGCGTCGGGCATCGGCACGCCCGCCGCCGCCGCGGCGGCCGGACGCATCACGGTGAGGAGCCGGCGCTGGGCCGGCAGGAGGCGGTCGAGGTGCCAGCCGAGCACCTCCGGCAGGGCGAGCAGACGCAGCGTCTCGGCGGTCGGCGCGCAGTCGACGACGATGACGTCCCACTCGCCACTGGCCGCATGGTGACCCAGCGTGAGCAGGGCGCTGATCTCGTCGGCCCCCGGGAGCGCGGTGAGCTCCTCGGCCACGACCGGGTCGACCCCGACGGAGTCGAGCACCGTGAGCAGGTAGTCGCGCAGGGTCCCCCAGTCGGCGGCGACGCTGGTGCGGGCACCGACGGCCTGGGCATGGAGCCGGTCCTGCACCAGCAGGGTCTGCTCCCACGTCGGCGCCGTGCGCAGCTCCACGCCGAGGGCGTCACCGAGGCTGTGGGCGACGTCGGTCGACATGACGAGCGTCCGGCGACCGGTGCGGGCGGACTCGACGGCCATCGCCGCCGCCGTCGTCGTCTTGCCCACCCCGCCCTTGCCCGTGACGAGGACGACGCGGGGTGCGGCGGCGGGCACCACACCCGGCGCCACGGGATGGGTCACGGCCGGCAGCACCGGGTCGTCGTCGCTCAGCTGAGGGACTCGACGCGCTTCTTGAGCTCCTTGAGCGCCGTGTCGATGATGACCTTCTCGGCCTTGCGCTTGAGCATCCCGATCATCGGGATCTTGACGTCCGCCGCCAGGGAGTAGGCCACCTGCGTGCCGTCGCCGTCGCGGCTCAGCGTGTAGGTGCCGTCAAGGGCCTTGAGGACGCCCGCTCGCACGAGGTGCCACGACACCGAGCCAGAGCCGTCCTCGGCGATCCCGTCCCAGTCGTACTCGAGCACGTAGGTGTCCTTGATGGCTCCCGCGTCGAGGACGTACTCGACCTGGTCGGCCCAGCCGTCGCCGTCCTCACTGAGGACCGTCACCGTCTTCACCTGCTCGGCCCATTCGGGGTAGGCCTCGAAGTCGGCGATCACGTCGAGCACGGCGCCCGGGTCGGCAGCGATGTGGACGGAGGACGACGTGCTGTCTGTCATAGGCGCAGGCTACCGGGCGCGGAAGGTCCCCTAGGATCGACAGCGCGGTGGATGTCGCGTCCGCCGCCCCACCCGCTGGTGATCCGGGACGACGACGACGTCGCGCCCGGACGAAGGAGAGCACCTTGCACGAGAAGACCACTCCGGCCCTCGCCCCCGCGACCACGCAGGGCTCCCTTGCCGACCTCCCCGTCCGGCACCGACGTGACACCCCCGGCAAGGCCCTGTTCGGCGTCCGCGACGGCTCGGGCTGGAGCGAGGTCTCGGCCAAGGACTTCGCCGACCAGGTGGACGCGCTCGCCAAGGGCTTCGTCGCTGCCGGGGTCACGCCCGGCGCCGCGATAGGGATCATGAGCCGGACGCGCTACGAGTGGACCCTCGTCGACTTCGCTCTCTGGGCCGCGGGCGCCATCCCGGTCCCGATCTACGAGACCTCCTCCCCCGACCAGGTCGAGTGGATCCTCAAGGACTCGGGCGCCGTCGGCGTCGTCCTCGAGACCGAGAAGCACGCCAGCGCCCTGGCCAGCGTGTCGGCCAACCTCTCCACCCTCGCCCACACGTGGATCATCGACAACGGTGATCTCGACAGCCTCGCCGCGTCCGGAGCCACCTCCGACGACGAGGTCCTGACCGCGGCCCGGGCCCACACCGACCGCCGGTCCGTCGCGACGATCATCTACACCTCCGGCACGACCGGTCGCCCCAAGGGGGTCGAGCTCACCCACGGCAACTTCCTCGACCTGGCCGAGAACACGGTGGAGAAGCTCAAGGACGTCGTGAGCAGCGACGGCGCGTCGACCCTGCTCTTCCTCCCGCTCGCGCACGTCTTCGCCCGCTTCATCGAGGTGCTCTGCCTCGCCTCCGGCGCCAAGATAGCCCACTCGGCCGACATCAAGACCCTCCTCGACGACTTCGCGAGCTACCAGCCGACCTTCATCCTCGCCGTGCCGCGAGTCTTCGAGAAGGTCTACAACTCGGCCGAGGCCAAGGCCGTCGCCGGCGGCAAGGGCAACATCTTCGCCAAGGCGGCAGAGACCGCCATCGCGTGGTCCGAGGCCACGGACAAGGGATCGGTCGGCTTCGGCCTCAGGGCCAAGCACGCCGTCTTCGACAAGCTCGTCTACGGCAAGCTGCGCGACGCGATGGGTGGCAAGGTCCAGTACGCCGTCTCCGGTGGCGCCCCGCTCGGCACGCGTCTGGGTCACTTCTTCCGCGGCATCGGCGTGACGATCCTCGAGGGCTACGGCCTCACCGAGACGACGGCGCCGGTCTGCGTCAACCTGCCCGAGCGCCTCAAGATCGGCACGGTCGGCCCGCCCCTGCCCGGCACCTCGGTGCGCATCGCGGAGGACGGGGAGATCCTGCTGCGGGGCGTCAACGTCTTCGGCGCCTACCGCAACAACGCCGACGCCACGGCCGAGGCCATCCGCGACGGCTGGTTCCACACCGGGGACATCGGCGAGCTCGACGACGACGGCTACCTCAGGATCACCGGCCGCAAGAAGGAGATCCTCGTGACGGCTGGGGGCAAGAACGTCGCCCCTGCCGTCCTCGAGGACCGCCTTCGCGCCCACCCGCTCGTGTCGCAGTGCATCGTCGTCGGTGACCAGAAGCCGTTCATCGCAGCCCTGCTCACCATCGACGAGGAGATGCTGCCGGGTTGGGCCGCGAACCACGGCGTCGAGGGCATCACCGCGGCCAAGGCGCGCACCGACGAGACGATCCTCGCCGAGCTGCAGAAGGCCGTCGACGACGCCAACTCAGCCGTGTCCAAGGCCGAGTCGATCCGCAAGTTCGCCGTCCTGGAGTCCGACTTCACCGAGGAGTCGGGTCACCTGACGCCCTCGCTCAAGCTCAAGCGCAACGTCGTCATGCGCGACTACGCGGACGAGGTCGATGCGCTCTACGGCGACTGACCCCACCTCGCGCTCGGCCGCCTTCACCCGCTCCCTCACGACGACCGGGTATGCCGCGTGCGCCCTTGCCGCTCTCTGGCTGGCCTCCCTCGGTGTGCTCCAGTGGAGCGTCGTCCGCTTCCGCTTCTCGATCGTGCTCACCCTCACGATGGCCGCACTCGGGCTCGGGCTCTGGCTCTGGCGGCGCACGCAGATCCGTTCTGCGCCACCGTGGCTCGTCCCGGTCGTGCTGCTCGCGTCGGTCGCCATCACCTGGGCCGTCCCGCTCTTCAGCTATCTGCGAGGGGGCACGCTCACCGCAGCACTCACGGTCCTCACGGTCGTCGGAGTCGGCGCCGCCGGACTGCTGGCAGCGCCGACGGCGGCACGTTCGGGCGCGGCATACCTGCTCGCCGTGCTCGGCCACCTCGTCACCGCAGCGATCGCCACGATCGGTGACCCCGCGCCGAGGATCGACGTGTGGGTGACCCTCCAGCAGGCGAGCGATGCATTGGCCCGGGGCGAGAACTTCTATGACATGAGCTGGACCGACTCCCCCGGCATCCAGGACGCGTTCACCTACCTGCCCTGGACGACGGTGCTGCTCGCGCCGGGACGCTGGCTCGGCGGGGACGTGCGATGGGCGATCGCCTTCTGGTCCGTCGTCCTCTTCGCGGGCGTCTGGGCCCTCGCCCGCCCGGTCCGGGGCGACGCCCCGAGCGACCCGTGCGCCACGGCTCTGCGAGCAGCGGTCCCGGTGACCGTGCTCGTCGTGGCACCGGGCACGCTCACCCAGATCGACCAGGCCTGGACCGAGCCCCTGCTCGCCGCCGGACTCGTGTGGTGGGCCGTCCTCGTGCGTCGCGGTCACGCGTGGTGGGCGATCGTGCCGCTCGCCCTGGTGTGTGCGAGCAAGCAGCACCTCGCCCTGCTCCTGCCCCTGCTCCTGCTGTGGCGTCCGTTCGGCGCGCGGCGTGCGTTCGCGACCGGGGCGCTCACGGGGGTGCTCATCGCGCCGTGGTTCCTCGCGTCCCCGTCGGACTTCGTCCATGACACGATCACGCTGCTCGTCGGCTTCCACCCGATCAGGTTCGCCAACACCTGGTACCTCTGGTTCCTCAACGAGCACGGCATCACCCTGCCGTTCTGGGTGACCGGTCTCGTCGTCCTCGGGGCCTTGGGGGTGGCGGCGTGGCTCATCTCCCGGCGCCAACCGGCCATCGACGAGCTGCTCAGGTGGTTCGCGTTCGTCCTGCTGGCGGCCAACCTCGTCAACAAGCAGGCGTTCTACAACCAGTTCTGGCTGAGCGCTGCGCTCGTCGCGATCTCGCTCGCTGTGCCAGCCCTGGCTCGGGAGAACGACGCTGGCGATGTTCGGGTCAGCCGCGCCGGCGATGTCACCGCGGAGCCGCGAGCTGGTTCAGCTCGGCCAGCCACCGGCTCGTGAACCGGGCCCGGGTCGTGCCGAGCACCTCGACGAAGGCCTGGTCCATGGCGGTGTCGGCTGTCGCCGGTGAGTCCCTCACGCTCGAGGCCTCGTAGAACCTCTGCAGCTTGTCCTCACCGTGGCGCCGCGCGATGAGGTCGACGGCGAGCCACGCCCCGAGGTAGGTCGGGGCGATCTCACCCTGGCTGGGGTCGAAGTCGCCCTGGGTCGGCAGGCGCGTCGGTCCCCCGCCCTGTGCCACCCGGGTGAGCAGCGGCGCGGCGAGATCCACTGTCCGGCGCCCCGACCCGGCATAGCCGACGTGGTCGGCGAACCCCTCGACGAGCCACAGCGGGGGCGTGCCGGGGAGCGAGCTGCGGACGGCGACATGGGTGGTCTCGTGGGTGATGACGAACTGTCGGCCGGTGGGCGTGAGTCTGGCGAAGGCATCGGGGTTGAGGACGACCCGGTCACCGGTCGCGCGACCGGAGGCATCGACGGGGCCGTCGGTGATGGCCGCGACCTGGCTGAGGTCGTCGGCCCGTCCGACCTGCTCGCGGAAGGCTGCGGCGTCCTTGGGGGCGATGATCGACACCCGGCGTGGCCACGTGCGTTGCCAATGCTTCGACACGTCCGTCACGGCCCGGTCGGCCATCTTCGCGTAGGCCGTGAGGGTCGCTCGGTCGACGGTGCCGGTGACGGTGCTCGACCGGCCGGTGACCGTGGCGGCACCCGCCAAGGGCGTGGGGGTTCGCTGGCCGGCAGGGGGTGACGGGGCAAGGGTCGGTGGCGCGTCCGGCGCCGGCTGCGCGGTCTCCGGGGCGGTCGGCGACGGGGCGACCGCTGCCGAGGTGGTGGGGGTCGGGTCGGCACGGGCGCAGGCCGTGGCGAGGGTGAGGAGAAGGGAACCTGCGACGACGCAGACGGTGCGACGCACACGAGAGGTGCGTCGCGGCAGACGCGAAGGTCGGTCGGTCAGGGGCACGGGCCCATCGTCTCAGGCGAGGCTCAGCCGACGGCACGTCCGATGTCGAAGGGCGCGCGCTGGGAGCGCACCGTGGCGGCCACCTCGGCCGTGATGAGTCCGGCGCGCACGCACGCCGTCACGGCAGCGCGCTCGTCGTGGTCGAGCGGCAGGTCACTGCCGAGCCCCATCGAGGCCGGGTCGATGAGAGCGGTCACCATGCAGTCGCCGCACTGAAGGTCACGCACCGGGCAGCGCGCGCAGAGGATGGTCAGGCTGTCGTGGTTGAGGTCGTGGGTCATGTCGTCACCCCTTTCGTCTTGGGCACCACACACGCTAGGAGGCGCCACTGACAGCGGGCGGGGGGCAGACCTCGACCGGGGACTCCCACACCCGCCCGGTCACCAGGGTCAGCGGTACTAGCCTGCACCCGTGACCAACCGCATCGAGACCTTCACCAACGAGGGCCTGCGCTTCCCGGTGGTGGACACCGGCCCGCTGGGCGGTCCCCCGGTGCTGCTCCTGCACGGCTGGCCGCAGGACCAGCAGAGCTGGGCGCAGGTGGCGAGCCGCCTCAACGACGCCGGCTACCGCACCTTCGTCCCGAACCTGCGTGGTGCGAGCGACTCGGCCAACCCACCGGACCGAACCTCGTTCGGCACCAGCGCCCTTCGCGGCGACGTCACCGCGATGGTGGGCCAGATCGGTCAGCCGGTGCACCTGGCGGGTCACGACTGGGGTGCCGCCCTGAGCTGGAACGTGGCCAGCCACCACCCGGAGGTGCTCCGCAGCCTCACCGCGGTCTCGGTCCCCCATCCCGCTGCCTTCCTGCGCTCGCTCCTCACGAGCAGGCAGGGTATGAGCTCTTGGTACATGGCCTTCTTCCAGCTCCCGTGGGTCCCCGAGCTGGTGCTCGGCTCGAGCTGGTTCATGACCCGCGCCCTCATGGCCACGGGCCAACGACGGGACCTCGCCGCCCGGGACGCCGAGCGCAACCGCACCCTCAGCCTGCGACGCGGTGGGCTGAACTGGTACCGCGGAGCCGTCACCGAGCTCCCTGACTTCGGGTCACCCACCCCGGTGCCCGTCCTGCAGGTCTGGAGCGACCGCGACACCGCGGTCCGGCGAGACGGGATCGACCGCACCCATGCCCACGCGGCGGGCCCCTACCGTCTGAAGGTCCTCGAGGGTGTGTCCCACTGGATCCCGGAAGAGGCGCCGGACGCGCTCGCCGAGGAGCTCATCGCCCACTTCGCCGAGGCTGACGGTCAGCCCGCCTGAGGGCGCCGGTCCCGCGCGTGACGGTCCTCCGGCTCGGCTCCCGCCGCGCCTCCCCGGGCCTGTCGGACCTCACACCTAACCTCGCTGACATGCAGATGGTTCAGGGCACTCTCGACGACCTGGGCACCCCTCTGTCGGACGTGACGTTCGTCGTCGTCGACCTCGAGACGACCGGCGGCAGCCCCAGCGAGTGCGGCATCACCGAGATCGGCGCGGTCAAGGTGCGCGGCGGGGTGGTGCTCGGCGAGTTCCAGACGTTCGTCAACCCCGGCCAGCCGATCCCCGCCTTCATCTCCGTCCTCACCGGCATCACCGACGCCATGGTGCGTGGCGCGCCGCGCGTCGAGCCCGCCCTCGTCGCCTTCCTCGAGTTCGCCACGGGGTCGGTGCTCGTCGCCCACAACGCCGGCTTCGACATCTCGTTCCTCAAGGCCGCCTGCGCCCGCGCCGAGCGCGACTGGCCCCGCTTCCCCGTCGTCGACACCGTCCACCTCGCCCGCCAGCTCGTGACCCGCGACGAGGCCCCCAACCACCGACTGGGTTCTCTCGCAGTGCTGTTCGGTGCGACGACGACCCCTGACCACCGCGCCCTCCATGACGCACGCGCCACCGTGGACGTCCTTCACGGGCTCATCGCCCGGGTCGGGTCGCTCGGAGTGCACTCACTCGAGGAGCTCAGGGCCTACTCGGCCAAGGTCCCCGCCGCGACGAGGCGCAAGCGCCACCTCGCGGACGGGCTGCCGGAGGCACCCGGTGTCTACCTCTTCAAGGACGGCCAGGGCCGCGTCCTCTACGTCGGCACGTCGGTGTCGATCCGCACGCGCGTGCGCAGCTACTTCACGGCGTCGGAGCAGCGTCGCCGCATGGCCGAGATGGTCCGCATCGCCGAGTCGGTGACGCCCATCGTCTGCGCCACCCCCCTCGAGGCCGAGGTGCGCGAGCTGCGGCTCATCGCCGAGCACAAGCCCCGCTACAACCGCAGGTCGCGTCACCCCGAACGGGCCTGGTGGGTCAAGCTCACCGTCGAGCCCTTCCCCCGCCTGTCGATCGTCCGCGACGTCGCCGACGACGACACGCGCTACGTGGGGCCCTTCGCCTCGCGCGGCTCCGCAGCGGACGCGGTCGCCGCCGTCCACGAGATCCTGCCCCTGCGCCAGTGCCTCGAGCGCCTGTCGGCCACGAAGCCGCGCTCCGCCTGCGCCCTCGCCGACATGGGCAAGTGCGGCGCTCCGTGCACCGGCGCGCAGAGCGTCGAGGACTACTCCGCTGTGGTCGCCGAAGCGGTGGCCCTCCTCGCCGGCGACGCCACCTCGGCCGTCTCGACGTGGCGCGAGCGGATGGACCACCTCGCCGAGCAACAACGCTTCGAGGACGCCGGGATCGTGCGAGACCGGATGCTCAGCCTGGTGCGGGGTGCCTCGCGCGCCCAGCGACTCGATCCCCTGTCCCGGACCGCCGAGCTGCTCGTGGCCCGGCGGAGCGAGACCGGCGGCTGGGAGGTCATGTGCATCCGGCACGGACGCCTTGCGGGCAGCACCCTGTCACCGCGGGGAGCCGACCCCATGCCCTACGTCGAGGCCTTGCGCGCCAGTGCAGAGGTCGTGCCCGCTCCCCTGCCACCCGCCACGTCGGCGACACCCGAGGAGAGCGAGAAGATCCTGCGCTGGCTCGACGCCCCCGGGGTGCGCGTCGTCGACATCGACGGTGCGTGGACGTGTCCCGTCGGCGGCGCGACGGGCGTGCGTCAGGCGCTGGAGCCGGTCGAGGCGTCGAAGCGCGCGACCCCGGGGTTTCGCTCGGCCTAGTCTCAACCCACCAACCAGTCATCCAGCGTCGCCACATCAGCATCACGACCCAAGGAGTCGTTTCGCATGTCCTATCCGCCACCGCTCTACACCGGTCCCAGCGGCGAGAAGTCGGCCTGGGTCCGACCCGGCGCGGACGAGCCGGACGTGGTCTACCCCAACGGAAACCGCGTGCACTACCTCGCCCGGGGCGCTGCCACCGGAGGGCTCTTCGGCCTCTATCGATGGGAGTTCGCCGGGCCTCCGAGCGGTCCCGGGTCGCACTTCCACCGGACCATCTCCGAGTCGTTCTACGTGCTCGAGGGCACGGTCACGATCTTCGACGGCGACAGCTGGGTCAAGGCCCGCTCCGGCGACTTCCTCCACGTGCCGCCCGGCGGGCTCCACGGCTTCCGCAACGAGGACGGCCCGGCGTCGATGCTCCTGCACTTCGCGCCGGGGGCGCCACGCGAGGCCTACTTCGAGGGGCTGGCCCAGGACGGCGGCATCGCCGCGATGAGCGAGGAGGAGCAGGCGGAGTTCATGGCCGCCCACGACAACTTCTGGCAGAAGGACTGACCCGACTACGCTGCGAGACGTGATCACCGCCATCGTCCTCATCACTGCCGACGTCAACCGGATCCCCGAGGTGGCCCAGGAGGTCGCCGAGCTCGACGGCGTGAGCGAGGTGTACTCCGTCGCCGGGGACGCCGACCTCATCGCCATGGTGCGTGTCCGTCAGCACGACGAGCTCGCGCAGGTCATCGCCGACAACCTCAACAAGGTCGAAGGGGTCACCGGCACGGCCACCCACATCGCCTTCCAGACCTACTCGAGGCACGACCTCGAGGCCGCCTTCAGCCTCGGTCTCGAGTAGCGAGCCTTCGGCTCGCCGGTCGGGGTATGCCGGCCGGCTCAGCTGTGGCCAACGGCGCGGCTCGCGCTGACCCAACGGTCCAACACTGCAGCCGCGTCACCGGAGTCGATCGCTCCGGCAGCTCGCTCGACACCCGCCGCGATGGCCGCGTGGATCTGGGGAGCCGACGTGCCAGCAGCACCTGCCGCCACGGCGAGGGCTGTGCCGGCGTTGAAGACGACGGCGTCACGCGCCGGACCTCGGTCACCGGCGAAGACCCGGCGGGCCACCTCGGCGTTCTCGTCAGCCAGGCCCCCCCTGATGCTGTCGATCGTCGAGACCTCGAGCCCCACGTCGGACGGGTGCACCGACACCTCCTCCACCGTGCCGCCACGAACCCACAGCAGGCTCGTCGGCCCCGCGATGGACATCTCGTCGAGCCCCTCGTCACCACGGAAGACCGCCGCCGACGTGCCCCGGTCCGCGAACACTCCCGCGACGATCGGCAGGAAGCGCACGTCCGCGACGCCGACTGCGGCATACGTCGGCTGTGCCGGGTTCGTGAGCGGTCCCAGGAGGTTGAACGCGGTGGGGACGCCGAGCTCGGCGCGAGCCGGACCGGCGTGGCGCATCGACGGATGGAACGTCTGCGCAAAGCAGAAGGTGATGCCCGCGTCGAGCGCGACCCTGCGCACCTGGTCGGGGGTGAGGGCCAGGTTGACGCCGAGGGACTCGAGGACGTCGGCCGAGCCGGACTTCGAGGATGCCGCCCGGTTGCCGTGCTTGACGACGCGCAACCCGGTCGCGGCGATGACGACCGACGACATCGTGGAGATGTTGACGGTGCCGAACCGGTCGCCCCCCGTGCCCACGATGTCGATGCTCTCGCCCGCCACCTCGATGCGGTGGGCGTGCTCGAGCATGACGTCGGCCAGACCGCGCACCTCGGACACCGACTCGACCTTGGAGCGCAGCGCCATGAGGAACCCCGCAACCTGGGCGGGGGTGGCTTCGCCCCCCATGATGCGCGTCATCGCCCAGCGCGCCTCGTCGAGCGAGAGGTCCTCGCGGGCGAGGAGCCGGTTGAGCAGGTCGGGCCACGTCAGGCCCGCAGAGGGGGTCGTGGCCGCCACCTCAGCTGCGGTCCGAGGCGCGTGTGCGCGCGAGCCCGGCAATCGCCTCGGCGACCTTGATGGGGTCCAGAGGGTGGGGCACTGCATCGTCGGCGAGCGACCAGGCGGCGAGCCAACCGTCCTGGGGGCGACCCGTGAGGACGAGGATGGGCGGGCAGCGGAAGATCTCGTTCTTGAGCTCACGGCACAGACCCAGGCCACCGTTCTTGGCGGCCTCACCGTCGAGGACGACGACGTCCCACCCACCGGCGTCGAGCGCCTCGGTGACGGCGAAAGCCGTCGCACACTCGAGCCAACGGGTGACCTCGACGTCGCGGGCAGGACGACGACCCGCCGCCGCGCGCACGGCGTCACGCGTTGTGATGTCGTCGCTGTAGAGCAGGACGGAGACCTGGTGGGCAGGGCCGCTTCCGGTGGTCGCCGGACCCGTCGTCGCGTGGTCAACCGGGTGTGCTGAGGTCATGTCGTCATCTTAGCCACGGGGGGTTCCTGCGCCGGACACCACCAACCCGGGGGTCGGTGCAGCATTCGCGGACGAATGCGGCAATAATGACGCTTGTGGCGATCGCAGAAACAACGACTCGAGTCTCCGGTCCGGTTCCGAGCATCCCGGACTACGGTCCGGCGACCCGACCCAACATGGTCGCCGTCGGCACGATGGTCTGGCTGGCCAGTGAGCTGATGTTCTTCGCGGCCCTGTTCGCCTTCTACTTCTCGCTCCGCGGCAACCTGCCGCAGCAGTGGGACGTCCGGACCGAGCAGCTCAACGTGCCGTTCGCCTTCGCCAACACGGTGATCCTCGTGGTCTCGTCGGTGTGGTGCCAGCTCGGCGTCTGGAAGGCCGAGAGTGGGCAGGTCGCCCGCACCGGCTCCTTCCGGCAGTTCAAGCAGTGGGGCATGCGCGAGTGGTACGTCCTGACCTACATCTTCGGCTCGATCTTCATCGCCGGTCAGGTCTACGAGTACGCCCACCTCGTCCACGAGGGCATCACCCTGAGCACCGACTCCTACTCGTCGATCTTCTACCTCGCGACGGGCTTCCACGGCATGCACGTCACCGGTGGCCTCATCGCCTTCCTGCTCATCATCGGACGCACGTTCACGACGCGCCGCTACACCCACCTCCAGGAGACCGGCGCGGTCGTCACCTCCTACTACTGGCACTTCGTCGACGTCGTGTGGATCGCGCTGTTCGCGATGATCTACCTGCTGAAGTGACGTGACCACGCTCCCGACTAGCCTGAACAGCTCCACCGCACAAGACATCCCCGAGACCCCCGACAGGACCGCACCGTGAACGCACTGGCAGCCCGCCGCCGTCACCCGGCGGCGATCGCCATCCTGCTCATGCTCGGCCTGCTCGTGACCGGCTTCGCCTATGCGGCCGTCGCGCCGCAGCCGGCGCAGGCCGAGGCGAGCACCGCCGAGGACGTCGCCGCGGGCAAGAACCTCTTCGTCGCCAACTGCGCCTCGTGCCACGGCGTCAACGCCGAGGGCCGCGCCACCGGTAACGACGACAGGATCGCCGGACCCGCCCTCGCCGGCGTCGGAGCAGCAGCCGTCGACTTCCAGATGGGCACCGGCCGCATGCCGATGCGCCAGCCGAGCGTCCAGGCCGAGCCGTCCGACGTCCAGTTCAGCCAGGAGGAGATCGACCAGGTCGCCGCCTACATCGCGTCCCTGGCTGCCGGCCCGGCCGTCCCCTCCGAGGAGGACGTGGACCCGGCTGCGGGAGACCCCGCCAAGGGTGGTGAGCTCTTCCGCGTCAATTGCGCCATGTGCCACAACTTCGCCGGCGCCGGCGGCGCCCTCACCCGCGGCAAGTACGCCCCGTCACTCGAGGGCGTCGAGGGCAAGCACATCTACGAGGCCATGGTGACCGGCCCGCAACAGATGCCCGTCTTCAACGACGCCAACATCGCCCCCGAGGACAAGCGAGACATCATCGCCTTCCTCAAGTCGGTCGAGGACGCGCCCCAGCAGGGCGGTCACGCCCTGGGCTCCCTCGGACCCGTCACCGAAGGCTGGTTCGCCTGGTTCTTCGGACTCGGCCTTCTGGTCGCCGCATCGGTCTGGCTCGGCCAGAAGTCGGCCTGACCGTGCGCGCCGCCGCTCCCCACTCTCCGTCGACAGGATCGAACGACCGATGAACGAGCAGGACAGCCACTCCACCCGAGGCGAGGTCATCCCCACGGGTGAGTTCGGTTCGGGTGCCGTTCGCCTCGACGAGGGCCACGTCGTGGGTGACGGCGGCATCCCCGAGCGCTTCGAGAACCCCGGCTTCGCGCCCCACGTCCAGCGTGGCACCGACCTCGACGAGGGCGCCGCCAAGCGCGCCGAGCGCGTCGTCGGGGGGCTCTTCCTGATCTCGATCCTCGGCACGCTCGGCTTCATCATCGCCTACTTCGCGATCGACGAGCAGGCGACGATGTTCGTCCCCGGCATCGGTCGCACCAACGCCCTCCACCTGGTCCTCGGCGTGACCATGGCTGCGTCCCTCCTCGGCATCGGCTTCGGTGCGGTCCAGTGGGCCAAGGCCCTCATGCCCGACGACGAGGAGGTCGAGGAGCGTCACCCGATGCGCTCGGCCGACGAGCACCGCGACGGCTTCGTCAAGATCCTCGGTGACGGCGCCGAGACCTCGCACCTCACCCGTCGGCCCTTCATCAAGTACGCCATGGGCGGGGCCCTGGGCCTGTTCGCCGTGCCGGTCGTCCTCCCCCTCATCGGCGGTCTCGGACCCATGCCCGGCGATGACCTCTCGGTGAGCTTCTGGAACGGCGAGCAGGAGGACGGCACCTACCTCAACGCGCCGATGCGCCTGGTGCGCGACCCCCAGAACACGCCGATCAAGGCCAGCGACGTCACCATCGGCTCGGTCTTCCACGTGCTGCCCGAGGGTCTGCTCGACCTCGAGCACCACGTCCTCGAGGAGAAGGCCAAGGCGGCCGTGCTCGTCATGCGCCTCGACCCCGACGACATCGTGTCGCAGAAGGAGAAGGACTGGGGCCACCAGGGCATCGTCGCCTACTCCAAGATCTGCACCCACGTGGGTTGCCCCGTGGGCCTGTACGAGCAGCAGACCCACCACCTGCTCTGCCCGTGTCACCAGTCCACGTTCGACGTGACGCAGGACTGCAAGGTGATCTTCGGGCCGGCCAAGCGAGCCCTTCCGCAATTGCCGATCACCGTCGATGATGAGGGGTATCTCATCTCCAAGGGCCCGTTCAAAGAGGCTGTCGGACCGAGTTTCTGGGAGCGTGGTTCCGCATGAGTACCGAGACCTTCCCCACCGGGCGACCGGCGGACCGTCTGCGCGAAGGCGACACCAAGGTGCCGCCCGGGTCCAGCGCGGCGGCGCGCAAGGCCGGCGGCATGGCCGGGTGGATCGACGACCGCACGAGTGCCGCCAAGGGCGTCAACTACCTCCTGCGCAAGGTCTTCCCCGACCACTGGTCGTTCATGCTCGGCGAGATCGCGATGTACTCGCTGATCATCTGCCTCATCTCGGGAGCCCTGCTCACCCTCTGGTTCGTCCCCAGCGCCGGCCAGATCGTCTACGACGGTTCGTACGTCCCGCTGCGGGGCCAGACCGTGTCCGAGGCCTACGCCTCGACGCTCGACATCTCCTTCGACATCCCCGGTGGCCTGCTCGTCCGGCAGATCCACCACTGGGCGGCGCTGATGTTCGTCGTCGGCCTCACCGTCCACATGTTCCGCGTGTTCTTCACGGGGGCCTTCCGCAAGCCGCGTGAGCTCAACTGGGTCATCGGCGCCGTCCTTGCCCTCCTTGCGGCGATCGAGGGCTTTGCCGGCTACTCCCTCCCCGACGACCTCCTCTCCGGGACCGGTCTGCGGGCCATGGAGGGCTTCGTCCAGACCGCACCGGTCATCGGCTCCTACCTCGCCTACGGCATCTTCGGCGGACCGTTCCCGGGTGAGGCGATCATCCCGCGCCTCTACAGCGCCCACGTGCTGCTTCTCCCGGCGATCATCGTCGGCCTGTTCACCGCGCACATCATCCTCGTGGCGGTCAACAAGCACACCCAGTTCCCCGGGCCGGGCCGCACCAACGACAACGTCGTCGGCTACCGCGTCATGCCGGTGTATGCCGCCAAGGCCGGCGGGTTCTTCTTCATCGTCTTCGGGATCATCGCCCTCATCTCGGCCCTGTTCACGATCAACCCGATCTGGGCCTACGGCCCCTACGACCCGTCGCCGGTCACCGCCGGTTCGCAGCCCGACTGGTACATGGGTGCCTACGACGGCGCGTTGCGCCTCCTGCCCGGTTGGCTGGAGTTCGAGATCTTCGGGAACACCCTCTCGCTCAACATCGCGCTGGGAGCGCTCGTCCTGCTGCCGCTGGTCTACATCGTCATCGGTGTCTACCCCTTCGTCGAGCGCTGGGTCACCGGAGACACCGGTGAGCACCACCTGCTCGACCGCCCGCGCAACAACCCGACCCGCACCGGAATCGGCATGGCCGGGATCGTCGCCTACTCGGTGTTCCTCTTCGCCTCCGGCAACGACATCATGGCCATCAAGCTCGGCATGTCGATCAACGACCTGACCCGGTTCTTCCAGATCGGCCTGTTCCTCTTCCCGCCGCTGGCCTTCATCGTCACCAAGCGCATCTGCCTCAGCCTCCAGCGGCACGACCGTGAGCTCGCCCTCCACTCGCGGGAGTCCGGGCGCATCATCCGCGGCGCGGACGGCTCGTTCCACGAGCGGCACGACGCCCTCACCGACCGGGAGCGGTGGATCCTCGTGCAGCACGAGCCGGTCAAGCCCCTGGAGCTCAGCCCCGACGTCGACGAGAACGGCGTCGCGCGGCCGGTTGCTCTCAAGGAGCGGCTCCGCGCCAAGCTGTCGCACTTCTACTTCAAGGACGCCGTCAACCCGGTCACCCCGGCCGAGCTCGCAGCGGCCCACCACGACGGCCATCAGGCCGAAGAGATCGAGGCACCCTTCGACTACGAGGGCATCGAGGGCACCCAGGACCATGGTCCGGGCGACGGTGGCCACGGCGCCGACACCGATGCCGACTCCTCCATCGGGAGCGCCAGCCGCGTCCGCGAATGAGCGTGCGCGGCGGGCCTGACGGACCGCCGACTCCTGCTTCACCGACAGCGACCTCGAGGACCTCTCCTCGAGGTCGCTGTCGTCTGCGACGCGCTCTCGCACCCTCTCCATGGGTGTGCGCGGATGGCCTCCATCGCCGGGTCGCGAAAGAATGGTCGCGAGGATGTCGAGAACCGGCGCACGGCTCCGTCTCAGGGGTGTCGGCGGCCACTCGGGTCGCGACCGAACAAGGAGAGACCACGATGGCGAAGTACCTGCTTCTCAAGCACTACCGCGGCGGACCGGAGCGACAGCTCCACGAGGACGTGCCCATGGACCAGTGGACGCCGCAGGAGGTCAGCGACCACATCGCGTTCATGGGTCACGTCGCGGACACGCTGCGGGAGCAGGGAGAGTACGTCGACGAACGGGCGCTCTCCCCCGAGGGCACGTTCGTGCGCTTCGGCGGCGAGGGCAAGCCACCGGTGACCGATGGCCCGTTCGCCGAGACCAAGGACCTCATCGCCGGATGGATGGCCATCGACGTCGACTCGCAGGAGCGGGCCCAGGAGGTCGCAGCCTTCCTCTCGTCTGCGCCCGGTCCGGGGGGCACGCCGCTTCACGAGTGGATCGAGGTCCGGCCGTTCCTCGAGGCACCGCCCGAGATCGACGGCTGAACCCGGAGAGGCCCATGCACGACCTGGACGGACTCTTCAAGGACCTCGGCCCCTGGGTCCTCGGCGTCCTCGTCCGGCGAGGTGCTGACTTCGCCTCCGGCGAGGACGCCGTCCAGGAGGCGCTCCTCGAGGCCTCCCGCAGCTGGGTCGCACACCGGCCCGACGACCCGTTCGCCTGGCTCGTGACGACGGCATGGCGCAAGCACCTCGACGCGATGAGATCACAGAGCGCACGGCGGCGGCGCGAGGTCGCCGACCACCAGGAGCCCGTGGCGGGGCCTGTCACCGGCGCGGACGAGACCCTTCTCCTGCTCTTCCTGGCCTGTCATCCGGCGCTCACGCCAGCCTCGGCCGTGGCACTGACCCTGCGGGCCGTCGGTGGCCTCACGACGCGTCAGGTGGCCACGGCATACCTCGTGCCCGAGAGCACCATGGCCCAGCGCATCTCGCGGGCCAAGCGCACCCTGGCGCAGGAGCGCCTCACCGAGCCCGGGGACCTCGGGGTCGTGCTCCGGGTGCTCTACCTCATCTACAACGAGGGCCACACCGGCGAGGTCGACCTGGCCCAGGAGGCCATCCGCCTGACCCGCCAGCTGGCTGCCTCGACGAGCGAGCCCGAGGTCGGCGGGCTGCTCGCCCTCATGCTGCTCCACCATGCCCGGCGACCTGCTCGGTGGGCGAGCGACGGGGCACTCGTGAGCCTGACCGACCAGGACCGCGCCCGCTGGGACACCACGCTCATCGCCGAGGGCGTCGAGATCATCCAGTCGGCCCTCGCGCAGGACCGCCTGGGCCAGTACCAGGCACAGGCGGCGATCGCCGCCCTCCATGCCGACGCACCCACCGCCGACCAGACGGACTGGACCCAGATCCTCGAGTGGTACGACGAGCTCCTCCGGCTGCATCCCACACCCGTGGTGGAGCTGAACCGTGCCGTCGCCGTCGGTGAGGCTGACGGACCCCTCGCCGGGCTGGCCGCGGTCGCCCGCGTCGCCGAGACCGTGCCCAGGCACGCCGCCGTGCGGGCGCACCTCCACGAACGCGCCGGCGACCTCGTCCGGGCCCAGGCCCTGTACGCCGTGGCCGCCCGGGCCGCAGGCAGCGTGGCCGAGCGCGACCATCTCACTCGGCAGGCGGCTCGGCTGCACGCCCGTCCGCCGCAGGCGTGACAGGGTTGGGCCGTGGAGCCCATCGATGCAGCAGCCTTCGAGTCGATCGTCGAGGAGTCGCTCGACGAGGTGCCCGAGGAGCTCATGTCGATGCTCGACAACGTCGTCTTCCTCGTCGAGGCCGAGCCTCCGTCGGATGACCCCGACCTGCTCGGCGTCTATGACGGCATCCCGCTGACCGAGCGGGACTCCGGGTGGGGCCTGGGCAACCTCCCCGACCGCATCACCCTCTTCCAGGGGCCGCTCACGCGCATGTGTGACGACCTCGAGGACCTGCGTGAGGAGATCGCCGTGACCGTCGTCCACGAGATCGCTCACCACTTCGGCATCGACGACGCCGCGCTGCACGAGCTCGGGTGGGGCTAGCTCGCAGTGGAGCCGTGGGAGCCGTGGGAGTCGCGGTGGTGGCGCCGCAGTGCGTCACCACCAAAGTCGTCCCGCAGGTGACGCAGGACGGAGTGGGCGTGGTTGGCGCCGTCCTGGGTGTTGTCGTACTCGAGAAGGAACACGGGCGTGGTGAGGCAGTAGTAGTGCCCTTGACCGACCGCGGTGCCACCCGCCCAGGCGAAGGCCATGTCGTCGGCGGCGACGTCCATCGCCTCGGCCCAGCACGCCTCGGCGTAGGCCGTGGGCAGGCGATCGAGGTAGCACCCGGCCAGTGCGTCGAACGTCCGCCGCTGGTCGGTGTCGAGCTCCGCGCGCCGGATGCCGGTCGGCAGGACGCTCGGGTCGACGACCGGGTCCATCGCGCTGAGGATGTCGGCGGGGGCGGTCTCGGAGCTGAGGGCGACCTCGCGCTGGGCTGGTCGCAGCTGGGCCACGAGCTCGCGTGCGAGGTCCTCCTCGCGGCCGAGGAGCCGCGTCCCGGCAGCCTCTCCGTCGGTAAGGCGTGCCGGTTCGGACCCGATGAAGTGCGGAGTGGCCGTGAAGTCGTCGCCCCTCACGCTCACGTGGACCCCGACGTGATGGCCGTTGAGCCGCCACGCCCAGGCCGTGTCCGAGCCCGGTGTCCCATGGACCCGAAGCCAGTAGCGGTCACCGCTCGGGGCCTGCCCGGTGATGGACCTGCGGCGTTCGCGCTCCACCGCGATGGCACCGGCCACGAGGTCGGCGCCTCTCTGCGAGTGCGAGGCCGCGATCAGTGCGCTGACGTGACCCAGCAGCTCGGGATCGGCGTGCTCGAGCGAGAGGCCCGGGCGATCGCCGGGCAGATAGCTCCACCGGGACCACGAGGGGTCATGCAGGGGCGCCGTCACGTCGACCCGGTCGGCTCCCGACACAGCGTCGAGCAGGTCCGACGCCACCCGCGTGAGCGTCGTGGTCAGGTCTCGGCCCGTCATGTCCGAACTCGTCCTCCCCCGGTCAGAGGGCGTGCGGGCCCTTCCAGTACTCGAAGACCCAGCCGACGAGTGCCGGGATGACGAAGAGGGCGCCCAGGGCGACGACCCACCAGCCGATGGCCAGCCCGAGGAAGATCAGGGCGCAGGACACGCCGAGCCAGAGGGGCCACCAGCTGTAGGGGCTGAAGAAGCCGTAGTCCCCCGCGATGTCGCTGATCTCGCCGAGCGGGTCGTCCTCGGGAGGCACACCGTCGAGCTTGCGACGGGTGATGTTGAGGTAGCCAGCGATCATGAAGCCGAGCAGCGCGGTCACGACCAGACACACGACGCCGATGGGCTCGGACCATTCGTTCCAGAAGCCGTAGATGACCGCCACCAGCGCGGCGAAGACACCGAGGATGTAGCCGATCCGTTCCATCGCCAGCATCGGTCAGGACTCCTGCTTCTTCGTCGTGTTCGACATGGAGTCATCGCCGATGTCGGCGGCGCCAAGTGCCTTGACGAGCCCGGTGGAGTCGTAGCCGGCCGGGGCGGCCTCGGGGTGGTTGAGGTCGAAGGCCGGACGCTCGGAGCGGATCCGCGGGATGGAGTTGAAGTTGTGTCGCGGCGGCGGGCAGGACGTCGCCCACTCGAGTGAGGCGCCGTAGCCCCAGGGGTCGTCGGTCTCCACCAGTGGTGCGTAGCGCCACGTCTTCCAGAGGTTGTAGAAGAACGGGAGCATCGAGGCGCCGAGGAGGAAGGCGCCGGCCGACGAGATCTGGTTGGCCAGAGTGAAGCCGTCCTCAGGGAGGTAGTCGGCGTAGCGGCGCGGCATGCCCCAGATGCCCAGGAGGTGCTGGATGAGGAAGGTGGTGTGGAAGCCGATGAACAGCATCCAGAAGTGGATCTTGCCGAGCTTCTCGTCGAGCATTCGACCGGTGAGCTTGGGCCACCAGAAGTAGAAGCCGCCGAACATCGCGAAGACGACCGTGCCGAAGACGACGTAGTGGAAGTGCGCCACGACGAAGTAGCTGTCGGTGAGGTGGAAGTCGAGCGCCGGGCTGGCGAGGATGATGCCGGTGAGACCGCCGAAGAGGAAGGTCACGAGGAAGCCGACGGCCCACAGCATCGGGGTGGCGAAGGTGAGCTTGCCGCCCCACATCGTGCCGATCCAGTTGAAGAACTTCACGCCGGTCGGGACGGCGATGAGCATCGTCATGATCGCGAAGAAGGGCAGGAGGACCTGGCCCGTGCCGTACATGTGGTGGGCCCAGACCGAGACCGACAGCGCGGCGATCGCGATGGTCGCGTAGACGAGGGTCTTGTACCCGAAGACCGGCTTGCGGGAGAAGACCGGGATGATCTCGGAGATGATCCCGAAGAAGGGCAGCGCGATGACGTAGACCTCTGGGTGACCGAAGAACCAGAAGACGTGCTGCCAGAGCATCACGCCGCCTGCGTCAGGGTCGAAGATGTGGGCTCCGAACCGTCGGTCGGCGCCGAGCGCGAAGAGCGCGGCGGCCAGCGCCGGGAAGATGAGGAGCACGAGGATCGAGGTAATGAGGACGGTCCACACGAAGATCGGCATCCGGAACATCGTCATGCCGGGGGCGCGCATCGTGAGGATGGTCGTGATGAAGTTGACCGAGCCGAGGATGGTCCCGAAGCCGCTGAGCGCGAGGCCGAAGACCCAGAGGTTGCCGCCCATGCCCGGGCTGTAGGAGGCGTCGGAGAGCGGGGTGTAGGCGAACCACCCGAACGCGGCCGCGCCACCGGGGGTGAGGAAGCCACCGGCCGCGATGAGGCCGCCGAAGAGGTAGAGCCAGTAGGCGAACATGTTGAGCCGCGGGAACGACACGTCCGGCGCACCGATCTGGAGCGGCATGAGCGCGTTGGCGAAGGCCGCGAAGAGCGGCGTCGCGAACAGGAGCAGCATGATCGTGCCGTGCATGGTGAACAGCTGGTTGAACTGGTCGGGGTTGTCCACGACCTGCATGCCCGGCTGCAGCAGCTCGGCGCGGATGATGAGCGCCATGACGCCGCCCATGAGGAACCACGCGAACGAGGTGATGAAGTAGAGGTTGCCGATGACCTTGTGGTCGGTCGTGGTGATCCACTTGACCACCGTGGCGCCGGGCGCGAGCCGCGGCCGTGCGCGAGTGGACTCACGCTCACGGAGCATGGTGCTGGTTTCGGTTGCCGCGCTCATCTGGTCAGTTCCTCAGCTCTTCGGGCAGCTTCTCGTCCTCGCCGGGAACCAGGCCCGAGCCCTCACGGTTGAGGTCGGTGCCCAGCATGCCGGTCTGGCCGCGTGACTCCAGGTCGGCCAGGTGCGCGTCGAACTCCGCACGGGGCACCACCTTGACGTTGAACAGCATCTGCGAGTGGTAGGCGCCGCACAGCTCCGCGCACTTGCCCCTGAAGGTGCCTTCCTCGGTCGGGACGACCTGGAACTTGTTGACCTTGCCGGGGATCATGTCGAGCTTCTGCAGGAACTGCGGCACCCAGAACGAGTGGATGACGTCGCGGGCGGTGAGCACGAACTCGACGCGCTCGCCCACCGGGAGGTACAGCGTCGGGATGGTCTCCTCGGCGCCGGGCTCGCCCGTGAGGATCGCCTGGGTGCCGGTCTCGTGGACGTCGCCCTCGACGTAGTTGAAGTCCCAGGACCACTGCTTGCCGACGACGTTCACCGTCACGGCGGGGTCCTTGGAGGTGTCGAGCAGAGCGCTCTGGTCACGAGCGGTGTAGAAGAAGAACACCGCGACCATGAAGATCGGGACGATCGTGTAGAGGATCTCCAGCGGAACGTTGTAGCGCAGCTGCACCGGGAGCTCGTTGTCGTCGCGCCGGCGACGGTAGGCCACCACGCACCACAGGATGAGGCCCCAGACGAGGGCTCCCACGAGGAGGGCCGCGATCCATGCGCCGATCCAGAGCGAGCGCACCCGCTCGGCGTTCTCGGTGACGCCCCGGGGCAGGAATCCGTCGCTGACGTCACCCAGCTCGCACCCGCTGAGAGCCAGCATCGCCACCGCGGCCACAGCGGCCCAGGTGGCAACCCGCCGGCCACGTGTGCGGGGCGTGAAAGGGTCGAGCTGAGGCACCGCGGCACCCTCCTGCTTCGTCTGCTGGAACACGAGCCAAGACTAGTGCATGGAAGGGATCCGCCCTGGGACGGGTGGCGTTACGGTCGAGGCGTGCTGGACGCCACCCGCAGCCCTCTGCACCCCTCCGCCCGCGACACCCTGCTCGCGGCCCTCGACGCGGGGTGGGCCGACCCTCGACGCCTCCACCAGGACGGTCGCCGGGCCCGTCTCCTCCTCGACCGGGCCCGCGAGAGCGTCGCCGCGTCGCTGGGCGTCCGGCCCGACGAGGTCTCCTTCCATCCGAGCGGCGCGCACGCCCTGCGCACAGGGGTGGCGGGTCTGCGACATGCACGCCGGCGCGTCGGCACCCGGGTCGTGACGTCCGCCGTCGACCAGGCCGTCCTCCTCCATGAGGCCCACGACGCCGACCCCGACGCCGATCCCCTGCCCGTGGACCGGCTCGGTCGCCTGCTCCCCGAGACGCTGCGCTCCGCCCTCGCGGCCGGTCCGCCGGTGGCCGCGGTGACCCTCCAGCAGGCCAACGGCGAGGTCGGCACGACCCAGCCCCTCGAGGACCTCTTCCCGGTATGCCGTGCAGCTCGCCTTCCGCTCCTGGTGGACGGCACCTCCTCGCTGGGGCGCCTGCCCACGCCCGAGAGCTTCGACGTCCTCGTCGGGGACGCCTCGTCCGTGGCCGGGCCCCCGTTCGGGGTGCTCGTCGTCCGGACCGGAACGCGCTTCGACCTGCCGGGCCCGCGGTGGGAGCCCGAGCACGGGCGCGAGCCGGCGGATCCGTGGGTGCCGCTCGCCCTGGCCGCTGCTGAGGCGTGGCAGCAGACGACGCACGCACGTGCTGCCGAGTCGGCCTCGGCCCACGCGCTCGTCGACCGGGTCCGGGCGGCCGCCGCCGACATCCCGGACGTCGACGTTGTGGGCGACCCGACCGACCGACTCCCCCACGTCGTGACCTTCAGCGCGCTCTATGTCGACGGCGAGAGCCTCGTCGACGCCCTCGACCGGCGCGGGATCGTCGTCGCGTCGGGGTCGGCGTGCACCTCGAGCCGCCTCGAGCCCAGCCACGTCCTGGCCGCCATGGGCGCCCTCACCCACGGCAACGTCCGGGTCACGCTCCCCCTCGAGGCCGTCGCACCCGACCGGGCGAGCGACGTGGAGACCCTCTGCCGCGAGCTCCCCGGCGTCGTCGCCGACCTCCGCTCCCGCCTCGGGGTGACCGACCTGTGAAGCCTGCTCCCGATCCGGACCGGGCACCCGATGTCGATGCTCGAGGCCTCAAGTGCCCGCTGCCCGTGATCCACCTTGCGCGGCTGGCGCGTGAGCTGCCTTCCGGCACAACGGTGCTCACCTGGGCCGACGACCCTGCGGCGGAGGCAGACATCCCGGCCTGGGCCCGGATGCGGGGTCATGTGGTGACCGTCGAACGACAGGGTGCGCACACGGCATACACCGTCGTTCTGGGGTGAGGCTCAGCCGAACTGCACGGCCGGCGCCTGCAACGCCTCTCCGAGCGCTGCGAGGTATCGCTCCCGTGGCCACTCCTGCACCCCGAGCCGTGCGAGGTGCTCGGTGGCCCACTGGACGTCGATGAGCCGGCGTGGGTCGCCGTCGGCGTGGACGATGTCGACCAGACCGGCCAGGGCGACCTTGGACGCGTCGCGCTCCGAGTGGAACATCGACTCACCGGCGAAGAGACCACCGATCGCGATGCCGTAGAGCCCGCCGACGAGAGACCCGTCCCGCCACGTCTCGACGCTGTGCGCCCAGCCGAGCCGGTGCAGCCCGGTGTATGCCGCGATGATCTCGTCGGTGATCCAGCGACCCTCGCGCTCGGGGTCGGCGCACCGTGCCATGACGTCGGCGAAGGCGGTGTCGACGCGGATCTCGAAGCGGGCCCTGGCCTTCTTGAGGGAGCGCCGCTCGCGGAATCCGCCCGGCACGAGCACTCCGCGTGGTTCAGGGGACCACCACCCGATGGGCCGCGCACCGTGGTCCCCGAGCCCCATGGGAAACAGACCCGCTCGATAGGCCATGAGCAGGGTCCCCGGCTCGAGGTCGGCACCGGCAGCGACGAGGTCCTCGCCCGCACTGGGGCGCACGTGTCCGAGGGCCCACTCGCTGGAGGGCGGCTCGACAGGAGGGAACGGGACGCTCACGGGCGTGGTGTCAGGGCCTCACGCACGTGATGTGCGGCTCGACCTCGGCTGCCGAGTCGTCGCCGTAGGACTGCGCGAGCCGGTCGAGGAAGGCCTCCTTGTCGAGGACGTACTCCTGGGTGCCGATCGTCTCGAGGACGTAGGTCGCGAGGAGCGACCCGATCTCGGCGCAGCGACGGTGACCGAGGCCCGCCGAGAGCCCGGTGAGGAAGCCGGCCCGGAACGCGTCGCCGACGCCGGTCGGGTCCGCCCGACGCGTCTCGCCGGCGATGGGGACCTCGATGGGCTCCTCGCCGCGGGTGATGATGACGGCGCCGTCCTTGCCCTTGGTGATGACCCGGGTCGTCACCTGGGCCTCGATGTCGGCGGCGCTCCATCCGGTCTTCTGCTCGGTGAGGTGCGCTTCGTACTCGTTGGTGAAGAGGTAGTCAGCGCCCTCGATGAGCTTGCGGATGAAGGGCCCGTCGGCGAAGGCGAGCTGCTGCGACGGGTCCGCGACGAAGGTGATGTCGCGGGTGCGGCACTCGTCGGTGTGCCGGAGCATCGCCTCGGGGTCGTTGGCGCCGATGAGGACGAGGTCGAGCGGGGCGGCGTTCTCGATCGGACCGAGCTCGATGAGCCGCGCCTCGCTCATGGCCCCGGCATAGAAGGTCGCCATCTGGGCCATGTCGTCGTCGGTCGTGCAGACGAAGCGGGCCGTGTGCTTGGTCGTGGAGATGAGGACGTGGTCGCAGTTGACGCCGTGCCGGGTCAGCCAGCTGCGGTAGTCGCCGAAGTCCTCACCGGCCGCGCCGACGAGCAGCGGCCGCTGGCCGAGCGCCGCCATGCCGAAGCAGATGTTGCCGGCCACCCCGCCTCGACGGATCTCCAGCGTGTCGGCGAGGAAGCTCACCGAGATCTTGTCGAGCTGCTCGACGACGAGGGAGTCGGCGAACCGACCCTTGAAGGTCATGAGGTGGTCGGTCGCGATGGACCCGGTGACAGCGATACGCACGTCGGCAACCTACCCCGTCCCGGCGGGCCGGCCACCCTCCGTCCCCCCGTGCGCTACTTGACATTGCCCAGTACTGCACATCACAGTAGAGCCGTGCCCACCCACGACCCACAGATGCTCAAAGGAGTCCTCGGGCTCCTGCTCCTCAGCGCCCTCGCGACCACGGACCACTACGGCTACGGCCTCGTGACCCAGCTGCGATCGGCCGGCTTCGACGAGCTCGCCGAGGGCACGGTCTATCCCGGTCTCACACGCCTCGAGAGTGCCGGCTTCCTCGAGTCCTACCTCCTGCGCAGCGACTCGGGTCCGGCGCGCAAGTACTACCGCCTCACCGACGCCGGCGCTGCCGAGCTCGACCACCGCCGCACCTCGTGGAGCGACCTCGTCCAGTCCGTGGCCACCGCCACCGCCACAACCACCAGCACCGCAACCACCACCACCCACCAGTCAGGGGACACCGCATGAAGCCCGTCGACCGCCTCCGGATCGAGTCCGCCGTCCTGCGCTACGACTTCTGGCTGGAGATGCGCGGAGTGCGTGGGCGCCGCCGCCGCGCCCTGCGCTCGGAGCTGCGCGCCAACCTCCTCGAGGCCACCTCCGACGTGGGAGTGACCCGCGCACTCTTCGGGATCGGGTCACCCAAACAGCTGGCGTATGCCGCGCAGCCGGCCGACCCGTCCCGGCCCCGCTGGTCGCAGGGGTTCTGTGGGCCACGGCAGCCTTCGTGCTCGTGTTCTGGGGACTCATGGCCACCCTCCTGACGATCCTCCAGACGGTCGAGGCCGCCGGCGTGACCGACGCCGTCGAGGTCCGGTCCTTCCCATGGCTCGGGACGAGCTTCACGGCTCAGCACACTCCCGGAACCATCAACGCCGGCTATCAGCAGCCCTGGGCGTTGCTCGTGGCGCCTCTCCTGGTCTTCGTCCTCGTCGCCCAGCCGTGGCGACTCCTGCGACGCGGGCCCCGGGCCGCTGCCATCGAACCGGAGGGCGCCTGACCCCGCCGTTGCCGGACAGAGGGGCAGAGGGGCAGGGTGTGCTCATGGACACCCCCCACTGGCAGGACGCCGACTTCACTGGCCTGCGGGCCATGATCTTCAACTGCACCCTCAAGCGCTCCCCCGAGAAGAGCCACACCCAGGGGCTCATCGACGTGAGCACCGCGATCCTGGAGAAGCACGGTGTCGAGGTGGAGGTGCTGCGCGCCGTCGACCACGACATCGCGACCGGTGTCTATCCCGACATGACGGAGCACGGGTGGGACAGCGACGCCTGGCCGCAGATCTGGAAGCGGGTGCAGGCCAGCGACATCATCGTCATCGCGGGTCCGATCTGGCTCGGTGACAACTCCAGCGTCACCAAGCGCGTCATCGAACGCCTCTACGCCATGAGCGGCATGACCAACGACCGGGGCCAGTACATCTACTACGGCAAGGTCGGTGGGGCGATCGTCACCGGCAACGAGGACGGCATCAAGCACTGCGCGTCCAACATCCTCTACAGCCTCCAGCACCTGGGCTGCTCGATCCCACCCAACGCCGACGCCGGCTGGATCGGTGAGGCCGGCCCGGGACCGTCCTACCTCGACGCCGGCAGCGGCGGGCCGCAGAACGAGTTCACCCAGCGCAACACGACGTTCATGACCTGGAACCTCATGCATCTCGCCTGGCTGCTCAAGCAGGGAGGCGGCTTCCCCGCCGGCGGCAACGAGCGGGTCGAGTGGGACCGGGGCACGAGCTTCGACCACCCGAACCCCGAGTACCGCTGACCCGAGCCGGCTCTGGTTCGCTGAAGTCCGCACGCTTCGCCGCACCTCCGTCAAGACCAGCGCGGATCAGCGAGACAGGCACCACGGCATACGCGAAGGGCCCCTCACCACGACGGTGAGGGGCCCTTCGGCAGTGCCTGGCCGGGCTCAGCCGAACGAGTCGCCGCAGGCGCACGAGCTGCCTGCGTTGGGGTTGTCGATGGTGAAGCCCTGCTTCTCGATCGTGTCGGAGAAGTCGATCGTGGCGCCCTCGAGGTAGGGACCGCTCATGCGGTCGACGACGACCTCGACACCGTCGAAGTCGCGCACGAGGTCACCGTCGAGGGACCGCTCGTCGAAGTAGAGCTGGTAGATGAGTCCGGAGCAGCCGCCGGGCTGCACGCCGACGCGCAGGCGCAGGTCCTCGCGACCCTCCTGGGCGAGAAGGGACTTGACCTTGCCCGCAGCGAGGTCGGTGAGGAGGACGCCGTGCGCGGGCGCAGAACCGGGCTCGGCCGCTGTGGTGGTCGGGGTCTGGGTGTCGAGCTCGCTCATGGTCACTCCTGTGATGCGTCGGGGCTCGGGCTGGGTCTGTGGGTGGTGCATCAGGTCGCAACTGCCGAGAGTCGCGATCTGTTCCCGTGCGTCCCCCCAGACTACGTCTCTTCCACCGGATCACCGAGCAGGGGACCACGTCCTGGCGACGCGGGCCGCCCTTGCCCGCAGGGTGCCGACCGGGTCGAGGAGCGCGGCGTCGACCTCCTCGGGAGTCTCGGCGACGGCATACGTGCCGCTGATCCCGAGCCCCATCGTCTCGCGACGTCCGACGAGGACCTGTCCGGCGAGCACGATGCTGGGGAGGCCGGCTTCGAGGGCCGCCACGGCCACGCCGGACGCGACCTTGCCCTGGAGGCTCTGCCAGTCGAACGTGCCCTCGCCGGTCACGACGAGCTCACTGCCGCGCACGACGTCACGGAACCCGACGGTGTCGAGGACCAGCTCGACCCCGCTGACCCGGTGTCCACCGAGGAGGAACAGCGCGTAGCCGAGGCCACCAGCAGCTCCAGCCCCGGGCTCGCGGTCGAGTCGCCGAGGCGCGCCGGTCAGGAGGTCGAGGGGCTCGGGGACGGTGCGAGCCACGATCTCGGTGAACCGTCCGAGGGCGCCCTCGAGCTCCTGGGCGAGCTCGGGTGTGGCGCCCTTCTGCGGCCCGAAGACGGCACTGGCGCCCTTGAAGCCGAGCAGCGGGTTCTCGACGTCGGTCGCCAGCACGAGGTCGACACCGGCGAGCTGCTCGCGCGCCGACAGCAGCCCGGACAGCGCGTCGTCGGGCGCATCGGCGAGGGCCCCGCCACCACGGGCCAGGTGCTCGGCCGGACCGGCGCCGAGGGCAGCGAGCAGCCCGGCGCCACCGTCGTTGGTGCCACTGCCGCCGAGGCCGACGACGATGCGCTGGGGCTTCTCCGCGAGGGCGGCCAGGAGCAGCTGGCCCACTCCCCAGGTGCTCGTGAGCGCGGGGTTGCGCTCGTCGGCGGCGAGCAGGTGCAGGCCTGCGGCCTGGGCAGACTCGATGTATGCCGTCCGCTCACCCGGCGCACCCGCGACGAGGACCGCTGCGGGCACCTCGCGCCCGAGGGGGTCGCTGACGGTGAGCGCCACGATGTCTCCGTCGAGAGCGCCCGCGAGGACGTCGAGGAAGCCCGGCCCGCCGTCGGACAGCGGGAGCAGGGTCAGGGTGTCCTGGGGGGCGGTGTCGTGCCATCCCGCCGCCATCGCCTCCGCGGCCTGGGTGGCGGTGAGGGTTCCGGTGAAGCAGTCCGGGGCGATGACGACGTGCACGGCACGCACGGTATCGGGTGCCCCTCGGCCATGGCGAGGCCCGGCACGGGAGGCTCCGCACGGTGCCCCCCTCGACCGGCGTGCCTTCGTGGTTCCGCGTTCTCGCGTATGGGCCGCAGCCGGGTCCGCCTGCTGGCAGGATCGTGCGTGCACCAGGCGCGCCGACGGAACGAGCGACATGGCCTCCAAGCCCACCATCCTTGCCGTGGATGACGACCCCGTCGTGTCCCAGGCGATCGTGCGCGACCTTCGCAAGCGCTACGGCGGCGAGTACCGCCTGGTGTCGGCCACCTCCGGGGGCGAAGCGCTTGCCCTGCTGGACGAGCTGATCCTGCGAGACCGGTCGGTGGCGCTCGTGGTCTCGGACCAGATGATGCCGCAGATGACCGGGATCGAGATGCTGGCGGAGGTGCGTGAGAAGTCCCCGGAGTCCAAGCTCCTGCTCCTGACGGCCTATGCCGACACTGACGTCGCCATCAGGGCGATCAACGACATCGCCCTGGACTACTACATGTTCAAGCCCTGGGACCCACCCGAGGAGCAGCTCTACCCCGTCGTCGACGGGCTTCTCGACGACTGGGTCGATGCACATCCCCCGGAGACCTCCGAGGTGCGCGTCCTCGGCCACCGGTGGTCGGAGCGCAGCTACGAGATCAAGACCTTCCTGGCGCGCAACCACGTCCCCTACCGATGGCTGGACCTGGAGCGCGACGAGGAGGCACGGCTGCTGCTCGACCTCGCCAAGCGCACGGCCGACGACCTCCCCCTGGTCCTTGTTCCCGACGGTGACTCGCTGGCCTCTCCCTCCACACGAGACCTCGCCGCAGCGCTGGGTCTGCGCACCCGGGCAGAGCAGACCCTCTATGACCTGTGCATCGTCGGGGCGGGGCCGGCGGGCCTCGCCGCCGCCGTCTACGCGGCCTCGGAGGGGCTGTCCACGGTGGTCGTCGAGCGTGACGCCCCGGGGGGTCAGGCCGCCCAGAGTGCGTCGATCGAGAACTACCTCGGCTTCCCGAAGGGGTTGTCGGGAGCGGACCTCACCCACCGAGCGGTCGCCCAGGCAGCCCGCTTCGGCGCGGAGACGGTCCTCGCCAGCGGTGTCACCGGCTTCGAGACGAGAGGCCCGGTCCGCGCCGTCCTCCTCGAGGGAGGCGACTCCATCGAGGCGCGCGCCGTCCTGGTGGCCACAGGCGTGTCCTACCGCCGCCTCGACGCGCCAGGGGTCGAGGAGCTCGGCATGCGAGGCGTGTACTACGGGGCCTCGGCGAACGAGGCGCTCCAGTGCGAGGGTGAGGACGTCTACATCGTCGGTGCCGCGAACTCCGCCGGCCAGGCGGTGCTGAACTTCGCCCGTCACGCCCGGCGCGTCGTGATGCTGGTGCGTGGCAGTGAGCTGGAGGCCGGCATGTCGCAGTACCTGGTCGACCGGATCCGTTCGACGCCGAACGTCGAGGTGCGCCTGAACACCGAGGTCGGGGCCGTCTCCGGTGAGGGGCATCTCGAGCGCCTCACCCTGGTCGACCGTGCGTCGGGAGACGAGGAGGAGGTGAGGGCCAGCTGGCTGTTCGTCTTCATCGGTGCGACTCCCCGGACCGACTGGGTTGGCGACGTGGCTCGTGACGCCAAGGGGTTCCTGTTGACCGGGCAGGAGATGATGGCGAGTCCGAGTGGTGAGCAGTGGCCGCTCCCCCGGCCACCCTTCGCCCTGGAGACGAGCGTCCCGGGCGTCTTCGCTGCGGGCGACGTCCGCCAGGACTCGATGAAGCGGGTCGCCTCGGCGGTCGGTGAGGGCGCCATGTCGGTCTATCTGGTCCACCGCTACCTGGCGACGATCTGATGGCGCTCGAGGACCTGCGCCGGATCGCCCTGTTCGACGGCCTGAGCGACGCACAGCTCGCACAGCTGGAGCACGTCGGCAGCGAGATGGTCGCCGAGCCGGGCGAGGAGCTGTGGCGTGAGGGGCAACCCGCCGACATGTGGTGGGTGATGCTCGAGGGGTCGGTCAACCTCCTCAAGCGCGTCGGCAAGGAGGAGACGGTCGTCGGGGCCATGACGACCCCCGGGCAGTGGGCAGGCGGGTTCGCCGCCTGGGACCCCAACGCGCTGTGCTTCGCGACCGGACGCGTGGTGGAGCGCACCCGGCTCATGCGTGTTCCTTCCCACGAGCTCGGCAGGCTCGGCAACGAGTGGTTCGCGTTCGGCGTGCACTTCATCCGTGGCCTGGTCGACACGGTGCGGCGAGTGGAGTCGAACGCCCGACAGCGCGAGGCGCTCGTCGCGCTGGGGACGCTCGCGGCTGGGCTGGCCCACGAGATCAACAACCCTGCGGCCGCCGCCACCCGGGCCGTGGACTCGTTGGCAACGACCTCCGAGGCCCTGGTCTCAGCCATGCTGCGCCTGGTGTCGCAAGGCGTCACGCCTGGACAGGTGGCCCGCCTCGAGGAGCTGCGCCACGTCGCCGCTCCGCAGGCAGCCGCGCTCGATCGGCTCGCAGTGGCTGACCGCGAGGACGAGCTGGCGGACTGGCTCGCGGACCACGGTGTGGACGAGGCCTGGATGCTCGCCCCGGCACTGGCAGCGGCGGGGATGGACACGGGCTGGTGCGACGAGGTGGAGGAGGCTGTCGGTCCGGCTGCGCTCGCGCCCGGGATCGAGTGGGTGGCCCACTCGTTGACCGTGCACGCGCTCCTGTCGGAGGTCAAGGACGCGACCGGGCGCATCTCGAGCCTCGTTGGCGCAGTGCGTTCCTACTCGCAGCTCGATCGCGCCGGGGTCCAGCGGATCGACCTGGTCGAAGGGCTGGAGAGCACGCTGACGATGCTGGCCCACAAGCTCGAGGGCATCACGGTCGAACGCGACTTCACCCCGGAGGTACCGACGATCGAGGGCATCCCGGGCGAGCTCAACCAGGTGTGGACCAACCTGATCGACAACGCCGTGGACGCCATGGACGGCAACGGCACCCTCCGGGTCTCCACCCACGTCGACGAGCTCGGGCTGGTCATCGTGACCATCGAGGACTCCGGTCCCGGGATGCCTGCCGACGTGCAGGCGCGTGCCTTCGAGCCGTTCTACACGACGAAGGACGTGGGCAAGGGCACCGGACTCGGGCTCGACATCTCCCGACGGATCGTCGTCGAACGGCACTCGGGAGAGATCTCGATCGACTCGCGTCCCGGCCGGACGAGCATGCGGGTGAGCCTGCCCGTGGGCGGGCAGAGCTGATCGCCGGCAGGACGGACTGAGCCGCCACCGGGTGAAACTTCTTCACGGACGTGGTTGCATGAAGGGAAACAACTCACGACCACCAGGAGTCACCCCGTGAAGCTGCGCCACCTTGCCATCGCCACCACTGTCGCCGCACTGGGGGCGGTTGCCGCCAGCGGGCCGTCGGCCTCGGCCACGCCCGACGGCAGGGGACTTCCACCGGGAGGCGGCTTCCACGCAGTGATCCGCCCCGTCGACGACGCGACCCGCGCCACCATGCTCGGCGTCTCGTGGAAGCCCGGCTGCCCCGTCCCCATCGAGGACCTGCGGATCATCGACATGACCCATCGCGGGTTCGACGGCGAGGACCACGAAGGCCAGCTCATGGTCCACGAGGACATCGCCCGCGACACCGTCAACGCCTTCCGCAAGCTCTACCTCGATGACTTCCCGATCCGCCGCATGGAGCTGATCGAGAACTACGGAGGGTCCGACGACGCGTCGATGGACGCCGACAACACCTCGGCCTTCAACTGCCGAGCCATCACGGGCGGCACCCGCTACTCGACGCACTCCTATGGCAAGGCCATCGACATCAACACGATCGAGAATCCCTACGTCAAGGGCTCCAGCGTCTACCCGCCAGCCGGAAGAGGGTTCCTCGACCGCACCGACGTCCGTCCCGGCATGCTCATCGACGGCGACATCACCGTGACGTCGTTCACGAGCCGTGGCTTCGACTGGGGCGGGCACTGGACCTCGCTCAAGGACTACCAGCACATGGAGATCCCCCAGCCCTGAGCGAGGTCTCTCGTGCCCGGCGTCGTCACGAAAGGCACGGGACACGACATCCAGCCACCCGGCATACGATCGTCGGGTGACGACCACGACCCCCGCCCCGCTTCCGCTCCTCGTCCTCGGCCAGGGACGCGACCTGCACAGCGAGCGCGGAGTCGAGTGCCCCGGCGACCTCCCGCTGCCCTCCGACCCGGACCTGGTGGCCCGGGCCCGCGCGGCCAAGGCGGCGCTCGGCGACAAGGTGTTCGTCCTCGGCCACCACTACCAGCGCAACGAGGTCATCGAGTTCGCCGACGTCACCGGTGACTCGTTCAAGCTGGCCAAGGAGGCCGCCGCGCGACCCGATGCGCCCTGGATCGTCTTCTGCGGCGTCCACTTCATGGCCGAGTCGGCCGACATCCTCACGAGCGACGACCAGACGGTGATCCTGCCGGACCTCGCGGCGGGGTGCTCCATGGCCGACATGGCGGCCATCGCCCAGGTCGAGGACTGCTGGGACCAGCTCGTCGACGCCGGGGTCGCGGAGCAGACCATTCCCGTGACCTACATGAACAGCTCGGCCGCGATCAAGGCCTTCACCGGTCGCCACTCCGGCACCGTGTGCACGTCCTCGAATGCGAGGACCGCGCTCACCTGGGCGTTCGGTGAGTCCGGTGGCGTCGGCGGCGCCGGCAAGGTGCTCTTCCTGCCCGACCAGCACCTCGGACGCAACACCTGGGCGCGCGACCTCGGTGGCTCGCTCGACGACTGCGTCGTCTGGGACCCGCACCGTCCCATGGGTGGTCTGACGGTCGAGCAGCTCCAGGCAGCCAGGATGATCCTGTGGCGCGGACACTGCTCGGTCCACGGACGCTTCACCACGGAGGCCGTCGAGGCCGCTCGAGCCACCATCCCCGGCGTCAAGGTCATCGTGCACCCCGAGTGTCGTCACGAGGTCGTCGAGCTGGCCGACGAGGTCGGCTCGACCGAGAAGATCATCCAGACGATCGCCGCGGCACCGGACGGCACGGCCTGGGCGGTCGGCACGGAGCTCAACCTCGTCCAGCGCCTCGGCCAGATGTTCCCCCAGCAGCGCATCACCTTCCTGGAGAAGAACGTCTGCTACTGCTCGACGATGAACCGCATCGACCTGCCGCACCTCGTGTGGGCCCTCGAGTCCCTCGTGGACGGCCGGGTCGTCAACGCGATCCGGGTCGACGAGCAGGTCGCCGTCGAGGCGCGAGCCGCTCTCGACCAGATGTTGGCCCTCCCGGGGGAGACGTCCAAGGACTGACTGACCGGGAGGCGTCGGCTCAGTGGAGCCGGATCCAGGTCTGTCGGCTTCCTGCGGGGAAGCAGCCACCGGCAGCACTTGTCGTCGTGAGGGTCGCTTCGTTGGACACCACCTTCGTGAACACGGGAGAACACCCTGGGGTGTCCTGCGCGAAGGGGCGCACCTGCACGGACCCATTCGTGTTCACCGAGATCAGCCCGCGCTGGTCCGGATCAGTGGACCCGTCGCCGTCGTCGTCGATGACGTAGGTCAGGGATGCTCCGACGGGGCGCAGACCGACCGACAGCAGAGTTCCCGATTCCACGTGCAGCCATGACCCTTCGAGCGATCCGTTTGAGTCGACGACGAACGGGTCCGTGGCGGGGACGGCTGGCTCCTCTGCCTGAGGGCCGGCCGGTCGCGGAAGCACGCGTTGAAGGGGGAATCCGTCTGGATCCGGTTGGCAGCCCTCGGTCAGACTCGCAAACATCAGGACCCCGGGTGACAGCAGTCGGAAGCTGTCGGTGCCATCGCATCCGGCGATAGGTTCCGCACCGTCGAGCGTGAACTGGTCGCCCACCCGTCGGGTGATCCTGTCCTTTACGGTGTCGCCCCTCAGGTACCCGCCTGAGTTGTCCGTCACCCCGACCCGTCCATCTGCCCTGAACTCCCACAACCACTGGGAGTTCCCCTCGGCGCGCCACAGGCCGACGAGCCATGGTGGAACCGGCGGTTGCTCCTGGGTCGGGGCTCCCGCCGGCTGGGTGGGCCCCCGCTCCCTCTGCCCCAGGGCATATCCGCCCGCGACGAGTGCGACAGCCGCGGCCACGGCCGCGGCGACGCTCACGGTGATCCGTCGGCGCGGCACGGACACGATGCCGGCGCGCGGACGTCCCTCGATGGCCTCACGCAGTTCGGTCTCGAGGCGGGCGACGTCGGCGTCGGTGACGTCGATCGCGTCACCCTCGCCATGGAGGGCGTCGCGGAGCAGGTCCTCGATGGCGCTCATGGTGACACCTCCAACTGGTCGTGCAGCTTGGCGATCGCCCTGCTGGCGTGCTTCTTGACAGATCCGACGGTCACGTCGAGCAGGTCGGCGGTCTCGCGCTCGGTGAGGTCGAGGTAGTAGCGGCACACGATGACCTCGCGCTGTCGCTGCGGGAGGATCCGGACCTGGCTTGCGATGCGGTGGGAGGCTTCGTGCGCAAGGGCGTCACTGTCAGCCCCCGGCGACGAGACGAGATCGGGCCGGAGGGGTTCAACCGCGCGGATCGTGCGCGCACGACGTCGGTGCACCGACCGGCACCGGTTGACGACGGCGGCTCGGAGGTAGGCCCGGCTCGCCGAGTGGTCACGCACGGAGTTCCAGTGCCGATAGAGCGAGATGAAGGCGTCCTGAGTTGCCTCCTCGGCCGCCCCCCTGTCCCCCGTGAGCGCATATCCGAGGCGGATCAGGTCTGCACAGTGCGCCCGGAAGAGCACGGCGATGGCTTCGTCACGACCCACGTCGGCGACCGTGTCCGGCGCACCTGCCTCGGCCCTGCTCATCGATCGCAGAAGTGGACTCACACCAAGACAGTCGCACTGACCGCCCAAAAGGTTGACCGCTCACGAGAACTGGTCACCTCCTCACTCGGGCAGCTCACATGGTGTGCGGGACCAACCCGCCGAGCCCGATCATGGGAGCAGCGACCACCTTCTCTGGCGACGCGCGTCACTAACGTCGAACGGACCAGGGCGTCGACGGCGATTCCCGGAACTGGGAGACATGGTGCGCACCCACTGGCTGCTCCGCTGGACGACCGCGCTGGCGGTGGCCGCTGCGGCCACCCTGGGCGTCGTCACGGCACAGGGGGCGTCCGCTGCCACGCTCCAGCAGGTGACGTCGTTCGGCTCCAACCCCGGCGCCCTGACGATGTGGAGCTATCGCCCGGACAACGCAGCCAGTGGCGCTCCCCTGGTCGTCGCCCTGCACGGGTGCACCCAGGACGCGGCGGGCTACCTGAGCGGCTCGGGGTGGCGTGACCTCGCCGACCGCCGGGGCGTCACGGTCGTCCTACCCCAGCAGTCCACGACCAACAACTCGAGCCGGTGCTTCAACTGGTTCCAGTCGGCCGACGTCACCCGCGGGCAGGGTGAGGTCGCCTCGATCGCCAGCATGGTCCGGCATGCGATCTCGGCCTATGGGGCGAACCCGAGCCGGGTCTACGTCACCGGGCTCTCGGGGGGCGGCGCCATGACGGCCAGCATGCTCGCGGCATACCCGGATCTCTTTGCCGGTGGATCCGTCAACGCCGGGATCGCGCACGGGTGCGCGACGACTGTGGCACAGGCCTACTCGTGCATGAACCCGGGCGTGGACAAGACGCCGCGCGCGTGGGGTGACCTTGCCAGAGCGGGGTATGCCGCGTGGTCCGGACCGCGACCCAAGGTCGCCGTCTGGCACGGCCAGTCCGACACGACCGTGACCCCCATGAACGGGCGGGAGCTGCGTGACCAGTGGACCGACGTCGCCGGTGTGAGCCAGTCACCCACCGCCACGGGCACGTTGGCGTCGGGAGTGACCTGGACGGAGTACGGCGGAGGCGCTGTGCGACTCACCGAGATCGTCGGCATGGGCCACGGCACGCCGGTGGATCCCGGCAGCGGTCCGACCCAGTGCGGCACCGCGGGTGCCTACTTCATCGACACCGTCTGCGGCGCCCACCACGACGCCCAGTTCTTCGGGCTGCTCGGGTCGCCTCCGTCACCCACACCGACGACGTCGCCCACGGGGTCGGCGACTGCCACCCCGACACCCTCGCCCACGCCGACGGCGACCAGCACACCGACCTGTGTGACGTCCACGAACTATGCGCACGTCCAGGCAGGTCGGGCGAGGCACTCGGGCGGCTACGCACTGGCCCTCGGCTCGAACGACAACCTCGGCCTCTACAACACCTTCAACACGTCAGCGGTGCGCGAGACGACCCCGGGCTACTGGCAGAAGTGCTGACGTCAGAGTGAGATGAGGCCGTCGTCGCCCACGTGCGGGTTGTTGCCCGGCGAGACTCGCTCGCCCTCGGGCGGCGGACCCGGCGGCGTCCCGTCGCCGAACGGCCGCCCCCCGAGCGACTCCCGACCGTGGGCCGTCCCCCAGCCCGACAGGTCCGGTCCGGCGGGGACGACCCCGGTCGGGTTGATGTCGCGGTGGACCTCGTAGTAGTGGCTCTTGATCTGGACGAAGTCGGTGGTGTCACCGAAGCCGGGGGTCTGGAAGAGGTCACGGGCATAGGCCCACAGCACCGGCATCTCGGTGAGCTTGCTGCGGTTGCACTTGAAGTGGCCGTGGTAGACCGCGTCGAAGCGGGCCAGTGTGGTGAAGAGGCGGACGTCGGCCTCGGTGATCGTGTCGCCGACGAGGTAGCGCTGCGTGGCGAGGCGCTCCTCGAGCCAGTCGAGGGCGGTGAACAACCGTTCGTATGCCGCGTCGTAGGACTCCTGCGTGCCGGCGAACCCGCATCGGTAGACCCCGTTGTTGACCTCGGTGTAGACGCGCTTGTTGACCTCGTCGATCTCGGCCCGCAGGTGCTCGGGATAGAGCTGCGGCGCTCCCTCCCGGTGCAGCTCGGTCCACTCCCCCGAGAGGTCGAGGGTGATCTGCGGGAAGTCGTTGGTCACGACCTCGCCGCTGGGCACGTCGACGATGGCGGGCACGGTGATGCCCTTGGGGTAGTCCGGGAAGCGGGCGAGGTAGGCGTCCTTGATGCGGGGTATCCCCAGCACCGGGTCGAGCCCCTCGGGGTCGAGGTCGAAGGTCCAGGAGTCCGCGTCGTGCGTCGGTCCGCAGATGCCCATCGAGATCGCGCCCTCGAGACCGAGCAGTCGACGGACGATGATCGCCCGGTTGGCCCAGGGGCACGCGCGGGCGACGACGAGGCGGTAGCGACCCGGCTGGACCGGCCACTGCTCGCCGTCCCGGGTGATCCGGTCCTCGATGTAGTCGGTGTCGCGCTCGAACTCGGGCTCGACGTACTTCCCCTGGGTGGGCTCGGGCATGCTCAGCTCCTCCTCATCGAGCCGAGGCGGGCGAAGAGCACTGCCTCGGCGACACAGACCTTCTCGAACTCGCCGAGATGGAGTGACTCGTTGGCGCCGTGGGCGCGCGTGTCGGGGTCCTCGACACCGGTGACGAGGATGGCCGCGTCCGGGAAGCGCTCGGCAAAGGCCGCGACGAACGGGATCGAGCCGCCGACGCCGATGTCGACGGGCTCCTTGCCCCAGGCGTCCGCGAACGCAGCACGCGCCTGGTCATAGACCGGGCCGCTGGCGTCCGCGGCGAACCCCGCACCCTGGTCGTCGAGGGTGATCTCGACCTTGGCGCCCCAGGGTGCGTTCTCGAGCAGGTGCTTCTCGAGGGCGACGAACGCGTCGGTCGGCACCTCGTCGGCGGCGATGCGCATCGAGAGCTTCGCGGACGCGGTGGGGACGAGGGTGTTGGACGACTTCTCGACCGAGGGCGCGTTGATGCCGATGGTCGTGAGCGACGGCTTGGTCCACATGCGTGACAGGAGCGAGCCGGAGCCGATCGTCGACACCCCGTCGAGCAGGCCCGACTCCTCGCGCAGCCGCTCCTCGGAGAACTCGAGGTCGGCGGCCTCACCGGACCTGAGCCCGGTGACGGCCACGTTGCCCTCGTCGTCGTGGAGGGTGGCGATGAGGCGGACGAGCGCGGTGATGGCGTCGGGGACGGCCCCGCCGAACATGCCGGAGTGGACGCCGTGGTCGAGGGTCGTGACGGTCACGACGACGCGGATGAGCCCGCGCAGGGTCGTCGTGAGCGCAGGCGTGCCGATGTCCCAGTTCGTCGAGTCGGCAAGGACGATGGCGTCGGCCTCGAGCTTGTCGCCGTGGCGCTCGAGGATGGTCATGAGCGAGTCCGAACCGACCTCCTCCTCACCCTCGACGAAGACCGTGACACCGACGGGCAGCTGGCCGGCGTGGGCGCGCAGGGCGGCGATGTGCGCCATGATCCCCGCCTTGTCGTCTGCGGCCCCCCGGCCATAGAGACGACCGTCGCGCTCGGTCGGCTCGAACGGCGCGCTGTCCCAGTCGGCGTCGTCACCGGGCGGCTGCACGTCGTGGTGCGCGTAGAGCATGACGGTCGGGGCACCGTCCGGCCCGTCGATGTGGCCGATGACCGCGGGAGCGCCTCCCTCGCGCACGATCTCGACCTCGAGCCCTTCGGCCCGCAGGAGCGCCGCGGTCGCCTCGGCCGAGGCGTCCACATGACTCTGGTCGAAGGCCGGCAGCGAGACGCTCGGGATCCGCGTCAGCGCCTCGAGGTCGGTCCGCAGCCGCGGCATGAGGCCGCGCACGGTGTCGCGCAGCGCAGCGAGCTCAGCCGGGTCGCTCTGGTCGGTGGAGTCAGTCACCCTGCCGACCCTACCCACGGCCCCCGGTGACGTGCACGGAGGACTCAGCCCGGCGGCATACACTCGGGCCGTGTTCGGACGCAGCAGGACCACCAACGATGAGCTCGCGGAGCAGTCGGCGATCGCCCGCGAGGGCGCCAAGAACCGCCCCACGCCCAAGCGGCGCGACCAGGAGGCGGCTCGCAGGCAGCCCCTCGTCGTCAAGGACCGCAAGGCGGCCAGGGGCGTCGACCGGGCCAAGCGCCGCGAGCAGCTGGCCAAGCAGCGCCAGGCGATGCTCACCGGCGACGAGACGCACCTGCCGGCGCGCGACAAGGGTCCGGCCAAGCGCTTCATCCGCGACTACGTCGACGCGCGGTGGGGCGTGGCCGAGTTCATGCTCCCGGTGATGGTCATCGTGCTGGCGCTGTCGTTCGTGCGTCAGCCGTGGGCCATGCTCATCGTCTTCGCCCTCGTCTACGGGCTCATCGCCGCCGCGGTCGTCGACACGTTCCTCGCCTGGCGTCGGATCAAGAAGAAGCTCGTGGCCAAGCACGGCGAGAACGCCGTGCAGCGAGGCGACGGCTTCTATGCCGCGATGCGCGCGTTCCAGATGCGCCGCACCCGCATGCCCCGCCCGATCGTCAAGCGCGGCGACTACCCGAGCTAGACGGAGGCGTCGAGCGGCATCGGGCCGTAGATCTTCTCCCCGTCGCGGTGCAGCGTCACCGCCGCGACACCGGACTCGGCCAGCTCGCGCCACACCTCGCCGAACCAGTTCTCGGCGTCGGACTGCGTGGGGAACGCCGTCTCGGTGGTCGGCTCACCCGTCACGGCTGCTCCGGCGGCGTTCTCATAGGTCCAGGTCCAGGCCTCGGTCATGACACGTTCTCCTCTGGGGCTGTCTCGACGGTCGGCTCGAGCACGACCTCGGTGGTGAGTGAGTTGGCGATGAAGCAGCTCTCGTGGGCCTCGTGCATGAGCTCGTCGAACCGGCTCACATCACTGCCCGCGGCGACCAGCACCCTGGGGCGCAACGTGATCCGCGTGATGCGCATGGGCTTCACGTCCTCGGGCATGACGCCCACGGCGTCGTCGGTGTAGTCGAGCACGTCGAGCTTCGCGCTCGCGGCGACGTGGAGGAACGACAGCAGCTGGCACGAGCTGGCAGCGAGCACGAGGAGCTGCTCGGGGTTGGCCCGGGTCGCGTCACCGCGGAAGTGCGGGTCGGCGCTGAGGGCCAACGGCTCGGTCGCCGGCGGGACGCCTCCGTCGTGGTCACGCGGGTATGCCGTGTAGCCGCCACCCGTGGATCCCTCCCACGCGACCGTGGCCCGGTAGCTGTGCTCACCCATGCGCGTCGCCTCGGCTCTCGTCCGTCAGCTCTTGCGGACGCCGACCTCGACGAACGGTGGCTTGGTCACCGTCGCCGGGACCTCGCGGCCCCGCACGTCGACGACCACCTCGTCCCCGATGGCGACCGAACGCTCGAGCTGCGCCAGCGCAATGCCCTCCTTGCGAGTCGGGCTGAACGTCCCGGAGGTCACCTCGCCGACGACCTCTCCGTCCTTGAGGACGGTGCAGTGGGCACGAGGGATGCCACGACCGGTGACGACGAGACCGCGGCCCAGCCGTGAGGTCTTGGCGGCGCGCTGCTCAGCGAGCGCCTCCTTGCCCCAGAAGCTCTCCTTGTCCCAACCGACGGCCCACGCCGCTCCGGCCATGACGGGCGTGATCTCGGTGCTGAGGTCGTTGCCGTGCAACGGGTAGCCCATCTCGGTGCGCAGGGTGTCGCGCGCGCCGAGACCGGCCGGCATACCGGACTGGTCCGCGACGGCGGAGGCGAGCGCGTCCCAGAGCGAGCCGGCCGCGTCCCAGGCGGGCACGAGCTCGTAGCCGCGCTCCCCCGTGTAGCCCGTCCGGCAGACGATGACGGGCAGCCCCTGCCACTCCGTCTCGACGAACGACATGTAGTCGTGGTCGACCGGCAGCCCGAGCGAGGTGAGCACCTCGTCGCTCCTCGGACCCTGGACGGCGAAGACGGCATAGGCGTCGTGCAGGTTCTCGACGGTGATGCCCTCCGGGGCCGCGGCCCGCAGGAGCTCGACGACGGCGGTGGTGTTGGCGGCGTTGGGGATGAGGAAGACGTCGTCCTCACTGCGGACGTAGGCGATGAGGTCGTCGACGACTCCACCGTCGTCCTGGCAGCAGAGGGTGTACTGCGCCTGTCCCGGACCGATGCGGCGCAGGTCGTTGGTCAGGCACGAGTTGACGAAGTCGACGGCGCTGACCTCGCCGGCACGCCCGCTCACCCGGGCCTTGCCGAGGTGGCTGACGTCGAAGAGGCCGACCCGCTCGCGCACGGCCGTGTGCTCGGCGACGACGCCGCCACCCGGGTACTCGATCGGCATCTCCCAGCCGCCGAAGTCGGCGAGCTTGGCACCGAGCGCGACGTGCCGGTCATGGACGGGAGAGTGCAGCAGATCGGTCATGACGGCACGCTATCGCGACGCCTCCGTCACCGTCGCGGCTAGGGTGCGACGCACAGGGGCGATGATCTCGCCTGCCCGGATCGGCCGTAGGAGACACAGCGTGACAGCAGCGCCAACCCTCAACATCACCACCCGCGACGCCGGGGGCCTCAAGGTCGACGCTCTCGTCGTCGGCTCGGTCTCGAGCGACTCGGGGGCCACGCTCGCGTCGGGACACGGTCTGCCCGCGCCCGCCGCCAAGCACCTCGCGTCGGTGCTGGCCGACCTCGAGGCCAAGGGCAAGCCCGGCGAGACCGTGCGCGTCGTGGCCGTCCCCGGAGTCTCCGCGACGGCGGTCGTCATCACCGGCCTCGGCGCCGCTGCCGACCTCACCCCGGACGTGCTCCGTGCTGCCGCCGGCTCGGCGCTGCGCTCGGTCGCCACCAAGGCGAGCGTCGCCGTCGCCCTCCCGGCCACCGACGAGGCCGCGCTCGCGGCTGTCGCCGACGGTGCGTATGCCGGGTGCTACAGCTTCGATGCCGCCTCCACCAAGGTGTCGGTCGGGGCACAGGCCAAGGCCCGGAAGGCCCCTGCCGCGTCGGGCGGGCCCAAGATCACCGTCGTGTCCTCGCTCGGTCAGGGCAAGTCGGTCAAGGCGCTCCTCGAGCGTGCCGCCGTCATCGGCGCGGCCCGCGATCTCGCCCGCGACCTCGTCAACACCCCGCCGAACCTCCTCACCCCGCAGGCGTTCGTCGACCGGGTCAAGGCCGTCGTCGCTGCGTCCTCGGGCAAGGTCTCGATCTCCGTCCTCGACGAGAAGGCGCTCGCCAAGGGTGGCTTCGGCGGCATCGTCGGCGTCGGCCAGGGCTCGGTCAACCCCCCGCGCATCGTGACGATGACCTACTCCCCCAGCGGATCCCGCGGCTCGAAGGCCGGGTCGGTCGCGCTCGTGGGCAAGGGCATCACCTTCGACTCCGGCGGCCTGTGCATCAAGCCGGCGGGCAGCATGCTCACGATGAAGTCCGACATGGCCGGCGCCGCCGCCGTCGCCGCCACGGTCGTCGCCGCTGCCGAGCTGGGCGGTCCCGTGGCGGTCACCGGCTACCTCTGCCTCGCCGAGAACATGCCCAGCGGCACCGCGCAACGTCCCGGGGACGTCGTGACGATGCGCAACGGCACGACCGTCGAGATCATCGACACCGACGCCGAGGGGCGCATGGTCCTCGGTGACGGCATCTGCCTGGCCAGCGAGAGCGAGCCCGACGTCATCGTCGACATCGCCACGCTCACCGGTGCGCAGATGGTCGCGCTCGGCGCCCGCGTCGCCGGCGTCATGGGCAACGACGACGCCTTCCGCAGCCGGGTCGTCGACGCCGGTGGCGCCGAGGGCGAGGACTCGTGGGCGATGCCCCTGCCGCGCGAGCTGCGCGCCGGCCTGGACTCGGTCGTGGCCGACCTCCAGCACAAGGCCGACCGGTGGGGCGGCATGCTCACGGCCGGGCTCTTCCTCCAGGAGTTCGTCGGCGAGGGCATCCCCTGGGCCCACGTCGACATCGCCGGCCCGTCGTTCAACGAGAAGGGTGCCGACGGCGCCATCCCCAAGGGCGGCACCGGATACGGCGTCGCGACCCTGGTGAACCTGATCGAGAACCACACCGCCTGACCGACAGGACGAGAGAGGTCCCCGCCTGCGCCGAGCGCGGACGGGGACCTCTCTCGTTCCGGCCGGGTCAGCCGGACTTGCGGCGGAACATCTGGTCGCGCCCGGAGGTCTCCGGGCCGTGCCCGTGGTCGACCTTCCCGTGGTCGCTGCCGGCCGAGACATCGGCGCCGCCGTGGGCGTGCTTCTTGTCCAGGGCCTCGCGGAACTTCTTCTTCATGTCCTCGCTGGGCGTCGGACGGGAACTCTTCGACTCGGACACGGGTCCTCCTGGATCGGTGGTGCGGTCGCCCTCACTCTCCCACGACCCGCCGCAGGGCGGCCACAGGCTTTCCGTCATCCACGAGACACCGGGCCCTCGGGGGTGCGATCTTGGGCCCATGGTCGCGGGTGCCCGGTGGGATCGGCTGACGTGGGGGCCCCGGCGGCGCCGACGCCGGATGCTGCGCCTGCTGCGCGAGCTCGACCGGCAGGACGCCCTGGCGTCACCGCCCGCCTGGCGTGCACCACCAGACCTTGCGTATGCCGTGCCACCCCGCCCGCGTCGCCGCACAGCCGTCGCGGTGGTCCCGATCGTCGCCACCCTCGCCATCACGGGGGGCCTGCTGTGGGTCCGGGGTGTCGCCGACGAGCACATCGACCACGTCGCCAGCATCATCCCGATGTCCGACACGCGGCCACCCGTCGCGGCCGACGCCCAAGCCGGGCGCCTCGTCCCGGCGCCGCGCGCACCCAGCGGCTCCGGCGGCTTCGATCTCCTGTCCACGAACGCGGTCAGCGTCGCGGCCTACGACCCCTGCCGTCCCCTGCACCTCGTCGTCAACCACGAGGCCGCACCACCGAGCGCCGATGTCATCCTGCGGGACGCCATCGCCATGGTCGGGCCGGCCGCCGGGCTCCGGATCGTCCTCGACGGCGCCACCGACGAGCTGGCACAGAGCCGTCGGCCACCGACGGACGCGAGTCGCTACGGGAGCAGGTGGTCTCCGGCCCTCGTGGCCTGGACGACCCCCGAGCGGGTTCCCGTCCTCGACGGAGATGTCGCCGGGGTCGGAGGCAGCGTCGCGGTGACCGACAGCAGCGGTCACCTCCACAACGTCTCGGGGATCGTCCACCTCGACGGGCCGGCCCTCACGGAGCTCACCCGTCGCCGGGGTGGGCACGAGGTCGCCGTGGCCGTCGTCGCGCACGAGCTGGTTCACCTGCTCGGGCTGGCCCACACGCAGGAGTCCGGTCAGCTCATGAACGCCGAGAACAGTGGCCAGACCACGCTCGGCGACGGCGACCGGCGAGGCCTCGCACTGCTCGCCGACCGGCCCTGCGCCCGTGAGCTCTGACCCGATCGGTGAGGGTCAGCGACCGCGCTGCCGCGCGTTCCAGTCGCGCATCCGCTGCGGGTAGCCGGTCTGGTTGACGTCGTAGGTCGGGAGGTGCAGGTCGGTCGCGAGCCTGAACGCGTCCTCGCGCGACGGCACCGCGCGCCGCGTCCACTCGCCGTCGTGCGCGATCAGGATGACGGTCGTCGCGGTGACGTTGGTCGCGGGCTCGACGAACGCCTCCACCCCGCGGCGGCTTCGCGCGAACTCCTCGAAGTGCGTTCGCGCCCTGCGGACGTCGTCCTTCGAGGGCGCCGACGCACCCTGCGCGGGCGCCCCGCCCTTTCGTCGCCTGAACCACGCCATGGCGCCACGATACGGAAGAGCGCTGGAAGGTGGGTGTGAGTTCGCTCGGCGCGCCGACGGCATACGCAGAGGGCGCTTCTCCTGCTCGGACCTCGTGTGACGCCTGACACGGCGCAGTGACAGGATGTGCCGCACTGGCGCGGCGAGGGCGAGACCCGTTCGGCTCGTGCCTCACGGACCCGACCCGAGGGAGCAGCACGCATGCCGGCCACCGCCGAGGACACCTACGACGTCGTCATCCTGGGAGGCGGGAGCGGCGGATACGCCTGCGCCTTCCGCGCAGCCGAGCTCGGACTTCGTGTCGCGCTCGTCGAGAGGTCCAAGCTCGGCGGCACGTGCCTGCACGTCGGCTGCATCCCCACCAAGGCCCTCCTCCATGCCGCCGAGGTCGCCGACTCCGCCCGCGAGAGCGAGCAGTTCGGCGTGCGGGCGACTCTGGAGTCGATCGACATGGCCGGGGTCAACGCCTACAAGGACGGCGTGGTCGGCCGCCTGCACAAGGGGCTGCTGGGCCTGGCCAAGGCGCACCGGGTCGACATCGTCGAGGGCACCGGTCGGCTCGTCGACCGCACCACCGTCGAGGTCGACGGACGCCGCGTCACGGGACGCAACGTCGTGCTGGCCACGGGTTCGTATCCCAGGACGCTTCCCGGTCTCGAGATCGCCGGCCGCATCATGACCAGCGAGCAGGCCCTCCAGCTCGACTTCGTGCCGGACCGGGTCGTCGTCCTCGGGGGCGGTGTCATCGGGGTCGAGTTCGCCTCGGTCTTCCGGTCGTTCGGCTCCGAGGTCACCGTCGTCGAGGCGCTGCCCCGGCTCGTGGCCGCGGAGGACGAGGCCGTCTCCAAGGTGTTGGAGCGCACCTTCCGCAAGCGCAAGATCACCGTCAGGGCCGGCGTGAAGTTCGCTGGCGCGACGCAGGAGGGCGACGTCGTCACCGTCTCCCTCGAGGACGGCACCACCATCGACGCCGACCTGCTGCTCGTCGCCGTGGGACGCGGCCCCGTCACCGACGGCCTCGGTCTCGCCGAGGTGGGCGTCACGCTCGATCGTGGCTTCGTCACGACCGATGACCGCCTCCGTACCGGGGTCGACGGCGTGTATGCCGTGGGCGACATCGTCCCCGGGCTCCAGCTCGCGCACCGCGGCTTCCAGCAGGGCATCTTCGTCGCCGAGGAGATCGCCGGCCTCTCGCCGGCACCCATCGTGGAGACCCTCATCCCGCGCGTCACGTACAGCAACCCCGAGATCGCGTCGGTCGGCCTCACGGAGGCGCAGGCGCGCGAGGTGCACGGCGAGGTCGAGACGTACGAGTACAACCTCGGCGGCAACGGCAAGTCCCAGATCCTGCAGACCCAAGGGTTCGTCAAGCTCGTGCGCTCCAAGGACGGACCGGTCGTCGGTGTCCACATGGTCGGCGCGAGGATGGGCGAGCAGATCGGCGAGGCCCAGCTCATCGTCGGCTGGGAGGCGCACCCGGACGATGTCGCACCCCTCGTCCACGCACACCCCACGCAGAACGAGGCCCTCGGCGAAGCCCATCTGGCGCTCGCTGGCAAACCGCTGCATGCTCACAACTAGAGTTGACGACAAGCCACCGTCGATAGGAGAACTGACACCATGTCCGAACGTGTGACCATGCCCGCCCTCGGCGAGTCCGTGACCGAGGGCACCGTCACCCGGTGGCTCAAGAACGTCGGTGACCAGGTCGCGGTGGACGAGCCGCTGCTCGAGGTCTCCACCGACAAGGTCGACACCGAGATCCCCTCGCCGGTCGCCGGCACCCTGCAGGAGATCCTCGCCGAGGAGGACGAGACGGTCGCCGTCGGCGCCGACCTCGCCGTCATCAGTGACGGTCCCGCGGACGGTGGCGACGACGCCGCGCCCGCAGAGGAGCCCGCTGAGGCTCCCGCGGCAGAGGCCGCGCCCGCCGCCGAGGACAGCTCCGGCGACAGCAGCGACGGCGACGCCATCGACTCTCCCGACGATCGTGACGAGGTGGCTGCGGCCGGCGACGAGGGCGGCCAGGAACCGGCATCCCCCCACACCGAGGCACCCGCCGAGTCCGAGTCCGGCTCCTCCGACTCCGCATCTGCCGAGTCCGCCCCGGCAGCCCCGAGCGGCGGTGGCGGCGGTGGCGGTGGCACGACCGTGACCATGCCGGCCCTGGGTGAGTCCGTCACCGAGGGCACGATCACCCGCTGGCTCAAGGCCGAGGGCGACGAGGTCGCTGTCGACGAACCATTGCTCGAGGTCTCCACCGACAAGGTCGACACCGAGATCCCCTCACCCGTGGCAGGCACGCTGAGCAAGATCCTCGTCCAGGAGGACGAGACCGTCCCCGTGGGCGCCGACCTCGCCGTGGTCGGTGGCGACGCCGACGGCGCAGACGCCGCAGCCTCGGACAACACGGACACGTCACAGGCTGCGGCACCCGCGCAGCCCACTGCCGAGGAGGCAGCTCCCGAGCCGGAAGCCGCCAGCCCCGGCCAGTCCGCGGAGCCCGAGGCCACGCAGCCGGTTGAGCAGCCCAAGCAGCAGGAGCAGCCCAAGCAGGCGTCCGAAAAGCCTGCCGACACCGCCAGCGGCCAGCCCACGCAGGCCCAGAGCGTCGCACCCGACGAGCCGGCACCGTCCGAGGGCGAGGTGGCCCAGGCCACTGCTCCGGCGCCTAAGGCCGCTGGGTCCGACGAGGCGCAGGACGCGTCGGCCTATGTCACTCCCCTCGTGCGCAAGATCGCGAACGAGAACGGCATCGACCTCGCCTCCGTCAAGGGCACCGGCGTCGGTGGACGCATCCGCAAGCAGGACGTCCTTGCCGCCGCCGAGGCAGCCAAGGCTCCTGCCGAGACTCCCGAAGCGGCCCCGGCAGCGAGCGCGACGACCGCCGCGCCCGCGCCCTCCTCGACCGGCAAGTCCGCCGCCGTCGACACGAGCCTGCGAGGCACGACCCAGCCGATGACGCGACTGCGCAAGGTGATCGCCAAGCGGATGGTCGAGTCGCTGCAGACGTCGGCCCAGCTGACGACCGTCGTCGAGGTGGACGTCACCAAGATCGCGCGCCTGCGTGACCGCGCCAAGGGTGACTTCGCCCGCCGTGAGGGCACCAAGCTCAGCTTCCTGCCGTTCTTCACCCTCGCCGCCATCGAGGCCCTCAAGGTTCACCCCACCGTGAACGCGAGCATCGACGGCGACACGGTGATCTATCACGGCAGCGAGAACGTCGGCATGGCGGTGGACACCGACAAGGGCCTGCTCGTGCCGGTGGTCAAGAACGCCGGCGACCTCAACATCGCCGGCCTCTCCCGCAACATCGCCGACCTCGCGGAGCGCACGCGCACCAACAAGATCACGCCCGACGACCTCGCCGGCGGCACGTTCACCATCACCAACACCGGGTCCCGCGGCGCACTCTTCGACACGCCGATCATCAACCAGCCTCAGGTCGCCATCCTCGGCACCGGCGCTGTCGTCAAGCGGCCGGTCGTCGTCAGCGACTCCGACGGTGGCGAGACGATCGCGATCCGCTCGATGGTCTACCTCGCGCTCTCCTACGACCACCGGATCGTGGACGGCGCAGACGCCGCCCGCTTCCTCACCACGGTCAAGGAGCGACTCGAGGAAGGCGCCTTCGAGGCGGACCTGGGCCTCTGAGGCAGTTGACCCACATGACACAGCGCATCGCCGTCGCCGGCTCGTCGGGACTGATCGGTGGTGCGCTGTGTCGTTCGCTGCGTGAGCGGGGCGACGAGGTCATCCAGCTGGTGCGACGCCCTGCGCAGCAGGCGAGCGAGGTGCAGTGGGATCCCTCGACCCGTCACCTCGCACCCGAGGTGCTCGACGGAGTCGACGCAGTCGTCAACCTCGCGGGTGCCAGCATCGGTGCGCACCGGTGGACCCCCGACTTCAAGACCGAGCTCATCGCGTCGCGCACCGACGGAACCACCGCCCTGGCGACGGCCATCGCGGCGACAGGTAGGCCGATCCACCTCGTCAACGGGTCGGCGGTGGGCTACTACGGTGACCGCGGCGACGAGATCCTGACCGAGGAGAGCACTGCCGGGTCCGGCTTCCTCGTCGACCTCGTCCACGGGTGGGAGGGCGCGACCGAGCCCGCCCGCGCGGCCGGCGCGCCGGTCGCCCTCCTGCGCACCGGCATCGTCCTGGATGCGCAGGGCGATGCGATCAAGATCCTGCTCCGACTCACCAAGCTGGGGCTGGGCGGACCGTTGGGCAACGGGCAGCACTACTGGTCGTGGATCACGCTGGCCGACGAGGTGCGGGCGATCGAGCACGTCATCGACCAGCGGCTCGAGGGACCGGTCAACCTCACCGGCCCCGAGCCTGCGCGACAGCGTGACATCGTGGCCGAGATGGGCCGTCAGCTCCATCGCCCGACTCTGCTGCCGGCGCCCAGGCTCGCGCTGCGCGTCATCGTCGGCGAGATGGCCGGCGACATCGTCTCGAGCCAGCGCGCCCTGCCACAACGTCTGCAGGACAGCGGGTTCGTCCACGCCCAGGCCACCCTCCCCGACGCGGTCCGCTGGCTGCTCACCGCGGGCTCCTAGCCGGCCGAGCCCTCCCTACGCCACCCTGGCCAGGGCGAACCCACAGTCGACGCGTGAGTTTGCTGGTTGTCAGCGCGCGCCGGCTGCTCGCACGTCGTGAACGCGCCACCCGGCGTCGGTGCGGACGAGGTCGAGCAGCACCGGCGCGGCCGTGACAGCAGGTCGCGGCAGGTCGCCACCGCGACCCCGCACGACGTGAGCGCCGGTGTCGATGCGCGCCCTGACGGTCGCCACGCCGCCCGACTCCCCCACGAAGGCCGCCTCGCGAACGACGAAGGCCAGACCCACGTACCGCTGGTTCGCTCGCTGGACCCCGGCCAGGACCTCGGTGTCGCGTGCCAGCGCCTGGGAGCGCGGCGCATCGACCTCGACGAGTCTGGCGGCGATCCCGCTCGACCAGGCTGCCGCCCGCGCCTGCGCCAGAGAGCCCACGAGGGCGAGCGGCCGAGTGCGGGGGGCATCCGCCACCATGCGGACATCGGCCGTCCCGGAATCAGCAGACCACTCACTGCTCGACGTCGTGGTCGTCCCCGGTCCACTCGCTGCCGAGGCCCGGGCGTCCCCGCGACCGTCGCTCCACGCCAGCACCCCGAGGGCCACCGCGACGACAATCCCGACCACGACGACGAAAGGCACCAGCGTTCGGATGCCCCGCAGACACGCCGCCGTCCTCCTCGTGACGGTCGCGGTCTGGGGAAGGCCACGACGGGCGACGTCCCGGACGCGGCGATGAGCCGAGGCCGCCGCCGTTGCTGCTGAGGGGTCATCAGCCCCCACCCGGGCGGCCGCCCTGATCCGCCGGGTGAGCAGACTGACGTCGTCCTCACCCTGCACGAGCACGAGCGGCTCCGGGGCGGCGCTGTCGAAGATCGCCAACGCCAGGGCGTCGGCATCCGGGCGGTCCTCGGGGCGGGAGCGCAGAGCCCCCTCGACCGCGGTTGCCAGCTCGGCAGGGAGGCCGGCGACCCGGTCGCCGAGGCGTCCTCGCAGCACCGCCGGGCCCGGTGCCTCACCCGTCAGGCAGAACCACGCCAGCGCCCCGAGGGCATAGGTGTCGGAGGCGATCGTGGGCATCCCTCCCACGGCCACCTCCGGTGCGATGAAGCCCTCGGTGCCACGGACCTCAGCCGACTCGCGCCCGGTGATGCGCGCCACCCCCAGGTCGGCGAGGAAGGGGCGGCCCTCGAGATCCAGGAGCACGTTGCCGGGCGACACGTCACCGTGCACGACACCGAGGCCGTGCAGGCGGCCCAGCGTGGACGCGATCGGGCTGAGCACGGTGACGGCCTCACCCGGTGCGAGATGCCCACGGGCACGCACCGCCGCCCCGAGGGTGCCGCCCGCGAGGTGGTCGAGCACGATCGCGATGTCGCCCCCGGGCAGCGCCGTGGCTTCGTGCATCCGGACGAGGTGCGGCTCGCAGATCCGACCGAGCACGGCGAGCTCGACGAGGGCGTCCTCGGCGTCGATAGCCGAGACGACCTTGATCGCCACCGTCTCCCCGGCCGTGTTCGTCGCCGACCACAGGGCGCCGGACCCGCCCTGCCCGATCGGCTCGAGCACTTCGTACCCGGGCACGCTGGGAGCACGGTGGTCCACGATCCGGTGGCGTCCGGCATACCGGCCGTCAAGCGCCTTGTCCACGGTCTCCATCGGCTCATCGTTGCCCAGGGCGCCGAAGCCACCGCGAGGTTTTCCACAGGGCAGGGGCGTCCGTCCCGCTCGGCTAGGGTCGCGGGCATGCCTGCCGACCAGCCGACCATCCTCGCCACCTCGGGTGGCTACCGCCCCGCCAGCCGGACCTACCTCGAGTTCGACGCGCTCGTGCACCACGCCGTCGAGCTCTCCGGCGTCACAGGGCGGGCGCCGAAGGTCACGGTCGTGGGGACGGCGAGCGGTGACCAGCGGTTCTTCAACGACCATCTCCACCAGGCCGGTCGGGTTGCGGGCTTCGACATCTCGACCCTCGATCTCTTCCCGATGCCGAACCACGACGACGTGCCCGGGATGCTCCTCGAGCAGGACGTCGTCTGGGTCAACGGTGGTTCGGTCGCCAACCTCCTCGCGGTGTGGCAGGTCCACGAACTCGGTGCGCCGATGCGCGCCGCCTGGGAGGCCGGTGTCGTCCTGGCGGGTGTCTCGGCCGGGTCGATCTGCTGGTACGTCGGGGGCACGACCGACTCGTTCGGCCCGGAGCTGCGGGCCGTCACCAACGGGCTCTCCCTGCTCCCCTACGGCAACGGCGTGCACTACGACTCGGAGGCCCGCCGTCGGCCGCTCGTCCACGAGCTCGTTGCTGCCGGCACGCTGCCCACGACCCATTGCACCGACGACGGGGTGGGGCTCGTCTATCACGGTACCGAGCTCGTCGAGGCCGTCTCCGAGCGCGACGGGAAGGGTGCCTACATCGTCACCCGCGAAGGTGACGCGGCAGTCGAGGAGCGCCTCGAGCCGCGCCGCCTCGTCAACCCCTGAGGCGAGCCCTCAGCGGAAGCTTTCTGCGCTCTGCTGCACCCTGTTCCGATAGGTCTCCCAGTAGTCTGGGCCACCCTCGGGAAGGTTCGACGCGTCGACGCGCATGCCCAGCGCACCGTCGATGAGCTCACGGACGATGTCCAGCTGGCCCCCGTGCCGGTTGGTCTCCGCGACCAGGTGGACGAGGAGCCACTGCAGGGTGACGTCCGTGCCGTCAGGTCCCCACCACGACACGGTGCCGCCACTGTCGAGGTCCAGCTCGTCGATGACGGTGTCGGCGTGGGCCGTCACCCTCTTGTAGAGGTCGAGGATCGAGTCGCTGGACTCCTCCGCCGTGGCCCACATGTCCGCGTTGTCCTCGCCCGAGTCGGCCATCATCTCGGCGTACCACGGCGGCATGTCCGGCACGGGACGACCGAGGCTGTCGCCGAAGTAGCCAGCCTCGACCCCGGCAAGGTGCTTGACCACCCCGAGGGCGTTGGTGCCCGTCGGGGTCAGGGGGCGACGCAGGTCGTACTCGGACAACCCCTCGAGCTTCCAGAGGACGGCCTCGCGGGCCCGGCCCAGGTAGCGCTGCAGGACCGCCTTGTGGTCGTCGGTCATGTCAGGGGCTCCTCATCGGTGTGCCCGGGACGCAGCCCCGGAGTGATGACCTCGACGACCCGCTCGCCCTCGGCGCTCGCCCGGGCTGCGTCGATCACGGCCAGGGTGTGGATGGCATCACGCGGGTCGACCGGCATGGTCGCCTGGCGGTCCGGCGCGTCCAGCGCTGCCCCGACCGCACGGTAGAAGTCGACCTGGTCGGCGGGTGTGGTCGGCACCGCCTCGCGCTCCAGCGCCCGGAAGAGCCAACCGCAGTGGTCCGCGTCGGCGTCGGCCGTGTCCGGGAAGACGTTGGGCTCACCCTCGAAGTCGTTCTGGACGTATGCCGCGTCCCGACCCAGCAGTCGCACGCGCGGACCGGCCGCGCCGGCGACCGAGGTGGCGCCGAGGTGGCTGACCACCCCGGACGTGTGGCGGCACACGAGGAATGCGTCGTCCTCGGCAGGAGTCGTGTGCGACTCGACCGTGGCGAAGACGGTGAGGATCGGCCCGAAGAGCTGCACGGCGGAGTCGATGAGGTGTGCGTGGAGGTCGAGCAGGATGCCCCCTCCCTCGGTCGCAGAGGCGTTCTCGCGCCAGCGGTCCTTGGGCACCGGGCGCCACCGCTCCCAGCGAAGCTCGCACCGGAAGGGCTCTCCCGCAAGGCGATCCGCGACCACGGTGGCGAGCGTGGTGTGTGACGGGTCGTAGCGGCGGTTGTGGAAGACGGTGAGTGGCACACCGGCCTGCTCGGCAGCGTCGACCACGGTCAGGCAGTCGTCCGCGGTGACGGCGAGAGGCTTGTCGACGACGCAGGCGATGCCCGCCTCGATGACCTTGAGCGCGTGCTCGAGGTGGCTCCCGCTCGGCGTCGCCAGCACGATGACGTCGAGCCCTTCGACCGCCAGGAGCGCATCGAGGTCGTCCACGACCAGCGCGTCGGGGAAGTCGGCGTCGACCTCGGCCCGACGGTCCGGGTTCGACGTCGCCACGGCGGCGAGCTCGAGGCCTGCCTCCCGGATGAGCGGCGCGTGGATCCCACGCCCCGCCGATGCGTACCCGGCCAGTCCGACTCTCACCATGCGCAGAACCCTAGTGCGCGGCACCGTCACCGACCGGAGCCGGCTCCGTCGCGCCCGAGCGGTCACCGGCCAGCCGCGCCGGCCACCACACCCTGGCCCCAATGTCGTGGGCCAGCGCAGGAACGAGCAGGCTGCGGACGACGAAGGTGTCGAGGATGACGCCGAACGCGACGATGAACGCCACCTGCACGAGGAAGACCAGGGGCAGCACGACCAACGCCGAGAAGGTCGCCGCGAGGACGATCCCGGCGCTCGTGATGACGCCTCCGGTCACGGCCAGGCCGACGAGGATCCCCGGTCTGGTCCCGCGGCGCACGGACTCCTCCCGCACCCGGGTCATGAGGAAGATCGAGTAGTCGATGCCGAGCGCGACGAGGAAGACGAAGCCGTAGAGCGGGATCGCCGGGTCGCTGCCACCGAACCCGAGGAGGTGGTCGAAGACGAGGGCCGAGACGCCGATCGTCGCCGCGAACGAGACGACGTTGGCCAGGACCAGCAACAGCGGCGCGACGAGCGAGCGCAGCAGCAGGCAGAGGACGAAGAAGATGACGACGAGGATCGTGGGGACGATGACGCGCAGGTCGCGGCCGCTCGCCTCCAGGACGTCGAGGTTGATCGCGGCCTGACCGCCGACGAGGGCGTCGGGGCTCACGGAGTCGAGCGCGGTGCGCAACCGCCGCACGGTCTCCTCGGCCTCGGCGCTGTCGGCCGCCCCGGTCGCGGTGCCCTGCACGAGCTGCCGTCCGTCGACCGGCTCGGCGTCCGGGGCGGGCTGACCGGGGACCGGAGGTGTCAGCCCGATGTAGGCGGACTCGATGCCCGGGTCGGCGTCGAGGGCTGATCTCACCGCGGCGGCATCGTCCTCGGGGACGACGACCTGCACCGGGCTGCCCGCGCCCGCCGCGAAGTGCCGCTCGATCGCCTCCTGCGCGTCGACCGAGTCGGTGGCGACGAGGAAGGTGTCCTTGATGGTGACTCCCTCGGCCTTGAACGTCGGCGCGAATGCAGCCGCCGCGAGGAGTGCAGCGAGGGTGAGCACCCACGTCCGTCGCGGGTGTCGGCCGACGAGACCCGAGACCCGTCCCCAGAGCGATCGGGTGCCGACGGCGTCCTCGGCGTGACGGTGGTCGACTCGAGGCGCGAACGGCCAGAACGCCTTGCGCCCGAAGAGGAGCAGCACGGCGGGCAGGAAGGTCAGGGATGCCAGGAGCGCCCCGGCGACACCGAACGCCCCCACCGGGCCCAGTCCCGCCGTGTTGCGCAGGGACGCCAGCATGAGGCACAGCAGGCCGAGGATGACGGTGGCCGCGGACGCCACGATGGGCTCGACCGAACCGCGCCATGCCCTCCGTAGCGCCACCCACGTGCTCTCGTGCTCGTGCAGCTCCTCGCGGAAGCGGCTGACGAGCAGCAGTGCATAGTCCGTGGCGGCGCCGACGACGAGGATGAACATGATCCCCTGCGACTGACCCGACAGCTCGATCGTGCCGTTCTCGGCGAGCGGCCGGACGACGAGCACGGCCAGGCTCAGCCCGAAGATCGCGCTGAGCAGGACGGCGATGGGCAGGATCGGGCTGCGATAGACCACGAGCAGGATGACGAGCACGACGGCCAGGGCCACGAGGAGCAGCACGCCGTCGATGCCCGCGAACGCGGCGGAGAAGTCGGCCACCAGTCCGCCAGGACCACCGACGCTCGTCGTCAGCCCGGTGCCGCCCAGGGCGACACGCGCCTTGACGCGGACCTCCTCGGCGGCCGCGACGATCGGCGCCTCGCCGTCGACGACGTCGGACACCGCCGTCTCCCTGAGCGGGATGGCGACGAGTGCCGCACGTCGGTCCTCGCTCGGCACGGGGACGATCCGAGCCCCCGGGACGACGTAGTCGCCGAGGGTCCTGTCCATTCCGGGGAGCGGCAACGACGGCAGCTCCTGACCGAGCTCGAGGAGAGCCAGGCCGTCACGCTCGTCGAGCTGCCCACCATCACTCTTCTCGACGATGAGGAAGAGCGGGATCTCCGGCTCGTCGGTGAACCGGCCCACGGCCTCGAGCACCGCGGTGGACTCGGCCTCGGTCGGGAGGAAGGACGCGTTGTCGTTCTTCTGGACCTCCGAGAGACGGCCCGTGGCAGGGCCGCCGACCGCGCCGACGGCGAGCCAGCAGAGCAGGACGACGAGAGCCCCGAGCAACACCCGTCGAGGTCGGCGCGGCCCAGGCTTAACCTTGCGGTGCCTCACACGCCTCACCCTAGGTCGCCCGAGCGCTGTGGGGAGGCGAGACGAGAGGTTCGCGGACGGCATACGGTGTGGTCATGCGTTTCCTGCATCTGGGCTTTGCGCCTGACCTGGTCGACTACCTCGATGGCTGGGAGCGTCAGCGTGAGATGCACGCCGCCGTCGCTGAGGGGCGCGAGCCCGACACGACGCTGCTGCTCGAGCACGCAGCCGTCTACACCGCGGGCAAGCGCACCCAGCCCGAGCAGCGGCCGTTCGACGGGACACAGGTCGTCGACGTCGACCGGGGCGGCCTCATCACCTGGCACGGACCCGGGCAGCTCGTCGGCTACCCGATCGTCGCGCTCCCGGAGGTGCCGATCGACGTCGTCGCCCACGTGCGCCGGCTCGAGGAGGCGATGATGCGGATGACGCGCGACTTCGGGGTCGAGACGGTGCGCGTCGAGGGCCGTAGCGGCGTCTGGGTCCTCGCCGACGACCGCGGTCCGGACCGCAAGCTCGGCGCGATCGGGGTCCGGGTGAGCCGGCGCACGACGATGCACGGGTTCGCCCTCAACTGCGACGCGGACCTGTCCTGGGCCGACAACATCGTGGCCTGCGGCATCGACGACGCCGGTGTCTCGTCGATCAGTCGCGAGGCCGGCCGCACCGTGACGGTCCAGGACGTCCTCCCCTATGCCGAGAAGCACCTCACCGACGTCCTCGGCTGAGTTCGACCACGACGGTGTATGCCGTCCGCCCCCTTCCGCGTCACTGCGCCGGCGGGTTCGGGGCTGTCGGATGCCGGGCGTACGCTGGTGGGTGTGACTGTCGCACCCGAAGGACGTCGTCTCCTGCGCGTCGAGGCCCGCAACGCCGAGACCCCCATCGAGCGCAAGCCCGAGTGGATCCGCACCACCGCCAAGATGGGGCCGGAGTACACCCAGCTCCACTCGATGGTGAAGAAGGAAGGCCTGCACACGGTCTGCCAGGAAGCCAGCTGTCCCAACATCTTCGAGTGCTGGGAGGACAAGGAGGCGACCTTCCTCATCGGCGGTGACGTCTGCACCCGCCGCTGCGACTTCTGCGACATCGCCACCGGCCGGCCGACCTCGCTCGACCTCGACGAGCCGCGACGGGTCGCCGAGTCCGTGCAGCAGATGGGCCTGCGCTACTCCACCGTCACCGGTGTGGCCCGCGACGACCAGCCCGACGGCGCCGCCGGCCTCTACGCCGAGACGATCCGCCAGATCCACGCCCTCAACCCCAACACCGGTGTCGAGATCCTCCCGCCCGACTTCGGCGCCAAGCCCGAGCTCGTCGGTCAGGTCTTCGACGCCCGCCCCGAGGTGTTCGCCCACAACCTCGAGACCGTGCCCAGGATCTTCCGGCAGATCCGGCCCGCCTTCACCTACGAGAAGTCGCTCGCGGTCCTGTCCATGGCTCGCGAGGCCGAGCTCGTCACCAAGTCCAACCTCATCCTGGGCATGGGCGAGGAGGACCACGAGGTCGAACAGGCGATCGCTGACCTACACGACGCCGGCTGCGACATCCTCACGATCACCCAGTACCTCCGACCCTCCAAGTTGCACCACCCGATCGACCGGTGGGTCAAGCCCGAGGAGTTCGTGCACTGGAGCACGGTGGCCGAGGACATGGGCTTCAAGGGCGTCATGGCCGGACCCCTGGTGCGTTCGTCCTACCGCGCGGGCCGCCTCTGGGCCACGGCGATGAAGAAGTGGGGCCGCCCGATCCCCGCGCACCTGTCGCACCTCGAGCAGGCCGCGAGCGACCCCGCCCGCCAGGAAGCAGCGTCGTTGGTGGCGCGCTCCGTCAGCGCCGTATCCTGAGCTGAGCACCAGGGCGTCCGACGACGCCATCCACCGACGCAGGAGCACGTACCTCGTGGCCAAAGAGACCACCGAAGCCAAGAAGCCCGGCCGGTTCGCCGAGATCCGACAGGCCTACAGCGCCATCAAGACGCTCGACGCCAAGATCGGTTGGACCATGTTGGCGGCGGCCCTCGTCACCTTTGCGGTGATCGTCGGCCTCGGCTTCCTCCTCGGTGGCCTGTGGCGCTGGTACCTCATCATCATCGCCATCCCGTCGGCCCTCCTCGCGGCCGTCTTCGTCATGAACCGACGCGGCAACAAGGCCATGTACGGCGCGCTCGAGGGCCGCGCCGGTGCCGCCGGTGCTGCTCTCCAGGGCGTGGGCAAGCGCGGCTGGTACGCCTCGACCGAGCCGGTGGCCGTCGACGTCAACCGGGCCGCCAAGCCCAGCGACCTCGCGGGGTCGGCGATGGTCTTCCGTGCCCTCGGGCGTCCGGGAGTCGTCCTCATCGGTGAGGGTCCCAAGCAGCGCGCCCTCAAGCTCCTCAAGGCCGAGGAGAAGAAGGTCAGCCGCGTCGCTCCCGGCGTGCCGATCCACCTCTGGGTCATCGGCGACGGCGACGACGAGGTCAAGGTGAGCAAGATCAGCTCCAAGCTCACCCGTATGCGCCCCGTGCTGACCAAGGACGAGGCCTCGGTCGTCAACAAGCGGCTCAAGTCGCTCGGCGGCCTGCGCACCGGCGTGCCCGCGGGCATGGACCCGACCCGCGCCCGTGTCGACCGCAAGGCCATGAAGGGCAAGTAGGCCTTCACCGGGCGCGACGGATGACGTCGAGCCGGTCCGACGCACGTCTCGAACCACGCCATGGGTGGACCTGGGGATACGGCTGACCGCCCACGTCTCGGATTGTCGTGGCCGTTCGTGGGTGGTGAGGTCTAGCGTGCGACGTATGCCGTCCCCCACCACCGTTGCCGCGTTCGCCGGTGCGTCGCTGCTGCTCATCCTCCTGCCCGGCCCCGCCATGCTCTTCCTCGTGGCACGCGGGGTCTCCGGAGGTCGCCGGGCGGGTGTCATGTCGGCACTCGGGGTCGACTCCGCGACTGCGACCTTCGTCGTCGCCACCGCGCTCGGGCTCACTGCGGTCCTGGCCACGTCGGCACTGGCACTGTCCGTCGTGAGGTACGTCGGGGCGGCATACCTCGTCTGGCTCGGGATCGGAGTGCTGCGCTCGCGCGGCCAGGCAACCACGATCGAAGCTCCAGTCGTCACCGCTCCGCCGAGTGACTTCACGAACTGGCGGCAGGGTTATGTCGTCGGCATCGCCAACCCCAAGGTGGCGCTGTTCTTCCTCGCGTTCTTCCCGCAGTTCCTCGACCCGGCTCGAGGATCGATGACCGGGCAGATCCTCGTCCTGGGCGCGGTCTTCGTCGCGATCGGGGTCGTCTTCGATGCCACCTACGCAGCGCTCGCCGGGACGATCTCGTCCCGGCTGAGCCGTCGTCATCGCCCTGGCAGGGGCGCGGCCAAGGGCAGGATCGCGATCGGTCTGACCTACATCGGGCTCGGCGGCTTCACCGCGGCCACCGGTTCGCGCACCCTCTGAGACCCGGCCCTCAGCGGCGGACGATGACGGTGCCGGCCGCCGCGTCGTGGAAGCCACGGCCGTTGCGGTCCGTGAGGACCGCAGGGACGAAGAGGCACAGCAGCAGCGTCCTGATGACGACCTGCAGCGAGAACGAGCCCGGACGCACCTGAAGCACCTGGAGGCGCACGATCGCCTGTCCGGGAGTCGCGGCGAACGCGGTGATGCTGAGGACGTTGACCACGGCAAGCACTCCGAGCGGAACGAACGCCTGCGCTCCCCCGGACCCCAGCTCGGCACCGAAGGCGAGCACCGAGACGAGCTGCGCGATGAGCCAGTCGACGAGCAGACCCAGGGCGCGCCGCCAGAGCGGGGCCATCGACCCGGGACCGGAAGCCGGCATGCCCAGGTGCTGACCGGCATACTCCGACGGCTTCTCCGTGCTCACCCGAAGGACTGTATTCGCTCTCGCGACGGACGCCCCCGACGGGTCTGCGCGAGCTCTGGCAGGGTGTAACACCGGTGAAACATTCGGGTCATGACCGAGAAACCGCTCCCACCTAGGGTTTTCGACGTGCCCGGGCGCCGCCCGACCTTCCCCTTTGCCTAGGAGGCCCCACTTGTTCAGCTCTGCTGACGAGGTCCTTTCGTTCATCAAGGACGAGGACGTCAAGTTCGTCGACATCCGTTTCTGTGACCTGCCCGGCGTGATGCAGCACTTCAACGTGCCGGCCCAGTCGGTCGACGAGGACTTCTTCACGAACGGCCAGGCGTTCGACGGATCCTCGATCCGCGGGTTCCAGGCCATCCACGAGTCCGACATGAAGCTCATCCCCGACGTGAGCTCGGCCTACCTCGACCCGTTCCGTGAGCACAAGACGCTCATCATGAACTTCTCCATCGTCGACCCGTTCACGGACGAGCCCTACAGCCGCGACCCGCGCAACATCGCCGCGAAGGCCGAGGCCTACCTCAAGTCGACCGGCATCGCCGACACCGCCTACTTCGGTGCCGAGGCCGAGTTCTACGTCTTCGACGACGTGCGCTTCGAGACCAAGGCCAACGCCTCGTACTACTACCTCGACTCGATCGAGGCCGCGTGGAACACCGGTCGCGTCGAGGAGGGTGGCAACCAGGGCTACAAGACCCGCTACAAGGGTGGCTACTTCCCCGTCCCGCCGGTCGACCACTTCGCCGACATGCGCGACAACATCTGCCTCAACCTCGACAAGGTCGGGATCAACGTCGAGCGCAGCCACCACGAGGTGGGCACCGCCGGTCAGCAGGAGATCAACTACCGCTTCGACACGCTGCTCGCCTCCGGCGACGACATGATGAAGTTCAAGTACGTCGTCAAGAACACGGTCTGGCAGAGCGGCAAGACCGCGACGTTCATGCCGAAGCCCCTCTTCGGTGACAACGGCTCGGGCATGCACACCCACCAGTCGCTCTGGAAGGACGGCGAGCCGCTCTTCTACGACGAGCGCGGCTACGGCGGCCTCTCGGACCTTGCGCGCTGGTACATCGGTGGCCTGCTCAAGCACGCCCCCGCGGTGCTCGCGTTCACGAACCCGACGGTGAACTCCTACCACCGTCTCGTGCCGGGCTACGAGGCCCCGGTCAACCTCGTCTACTCGGCGCGCAACCGCTCCGCCTGCGTCCGTATCCCCATCGCCGGCGACTCGCCCAAGGCCAAGCGCATCGAGTTCCGCATCCCGGACCCGTCGTCGAACCCGTACCTCGCGTTCGCGGCGCAGCTCATGGCCGGTCTCGACGGCATCAAGAACCGCATCGAGCCCCCCGAGCCGGTGGACAAGGACCTCTACGAGCTTCCGCCGGAGGAGCACGAGGCCATCGAGCAGGTCCCCGGTTCGCTGCCGGCTGTGCTGGAGGCGCTCGCTGCCGACCACGAGTTCCTGCTCGAGGGGGACGTCTTCACCCAGGACCTCATCGACACCTGGATCGAGTGGAAGACCAAGAACGAGGTCGACCCGATCCGCTTCCGCCCGCACCCGCACGAGTTCGAGATGTACTTCGACATCTGATCGGAGCAAGGAACGAGCGAGGCCAGATGTCGAACGAAGGACACAGCGACATCTGAGGCAGTTCCCGCAACTTGGGCTGCGGCTCCTTGCTCCGAAGCCATGAACACGCCGTCCGTGCACGACACGGGCGGCGTGTTCTGCGTCCGGGCACGGGTTCCCCAGGGTGTTCGACGCACGCTCAGCGGGTCCGCATCGTCGCGCCCAAACATTCCACAAACATTCGACCACAGTGTCGGTGCGCGTGGTTATGCTCAAAGCCGCCTAGGTCGACCAGGCTGCCTCGGGCCTTCTGACCAGCCATGTTCCGAGCGGAGACCCCATCATGCAGCTCACTCGACGCCAGCTCCTCGGTGTTTCCATCATTGCCGCCCCCGTGGGTCTGGCCGGGTGCGCCGGCTTCTCGACACCCGAGACCGAGCCGTCCGCGAAGTCGGGCACGGTGACGTTCACGACGTGGGGCACCGACGCCGAGCTCGAGGGTTTGCGCACCGCCATCGCCTCCTTCGAGAAGGCGAACACGGGGGTGAAGGTCCAGCTGAACGCCGTTCCCTATGACCAGATGTTTACGTCGATCGACGCCCAGCTGCAGTCGAACACCGCGCCCGACGTCTTCCGCGTTCCCTACTACCTGTTCGGCAGCTATGCCGGGCGCGGTCAGCTCCTCGACCTGGAACCGCACCTGTCGGACGGGCTGGCCGACGGGTTCACTCCGGCCGCCTGGCAGGCCGTCCAGTCCGAGGGCAAGCCGTACGGCGTCCCCCACCACACCGACACCTCGGTCATCCTCTACAACACCGCCCTGCTCAAGAGCGCGGGCATCACCTCGATCCCCACGAAGGTCGAGGATGCCTGGACCTGGCAGGAGTTCGCTGACGTCGCCCAGAAGCTGCGAAGCGTGCTGCCCGACTCCAAGTACCCGTTCGTCTACAACTGGCAGGGCAACGGAGTCACCCGTTGGCTGAGCTGGCTCTTCGAGTCGGACGGCCGCTTCCTCGCGGAGGACCTGAAGTCCGCTGCCATCGACTCGGCCGCTGCCCGTGAGGCGATCGAGTTCACCCAGAGCTTCTTCACCAGGAAGTTCGTGCCTCCCAACACGTCCGTGAAGGCGACGACCCTCGCGGCCGACGTCTTCTACTCACAGACCGCCGCGATGACGTTCGGCGGCGCGTTCCTCATCCCGGACGCGACCACGACGCTCGACTTCGAGTGGGGAGCGACGTTCCCGCCCCGCAACAAGCGCTCAGCCGGCGACTTCGGTGGCAACGCGCTCGTCGCAACCTCCAAAGCCAAGGACCCCAAGCTGGTCGCCTCGTTCCTCGAGCACATGACTGCCACCGAGCAGATGCGCGACTTCTGCGCCGGTGCCTCTCTCCTGCCGACCCGGCGTGACCTCGTCGAGTCCGGCATCGAGTTCAAGGTCCGTCCCGAGCTGTTGCCCGTCTTCATCGGTCAGGCAAGCACCGTGCGCCCCGGGGACTCCGGTCAGGTCGCCTCGCCGTCGATGTCGAAGATCATCACCGTCCTCAAGGACCAGCTCGAGAACGCCTTCGTCGGGGGCAAGGACGTCGAGACGACGATCCGCGGTCTCAACGACGGGATCACCGCGGCGATCGCGCAGTGACCCTCGCCGCTGGACCCGGGACTCGTCGGATCGACAAGGCACGCGCTGGCCGACCTCGGGGGGAGACGACCACGGCCTACGCCTTCCTCACACCGACCCTGGCGCTGCTCGGCGTCTTCGTCTTCGTCCCCCTGGGTGCGGCGCTCCTGCTCAGCCTGCAGCGCACCAACGGCTTCGGCGACGGTGTCTACGTCGGCATGCAGAACTACACCCGGCTGCTGTCCGACCCACTCTTCTGGCGGGCCACCGCCAACACGGCCCTGTTCACGATCATCGTGACCCCGCTGTCCATGGCTCTGGGTCTCGGCATCGCCGTCCTGCTGAACTCCGTCCTGCCACTCCGGTCGGTCTTCCGCTCGATCGTCATCGTCCCGATGGCTGTCTCCGGCGTGGCCACCGCGCTCATCGGAGTCCTGGTCTTCGACGAGAACACAGGGATCCTCGACAAGCTGACCCGCTCGCTCGGACTGCCCGAGGTGGCGTGGCAGTCCGGCGGGGCGGCAGCCTTCGCCTCGGTGGTGCTGGTGACCCTGTGGTGGCGTACCGGGTTCAACATGCTGATCTATCTCGCCGGCCTGCAGGGCATCGGACCCGAGCTCTACGAGGCCGCCCACATGGACGGCGCGAACGCGTGGCAGCGGTTCCGTCACGTCACGGTGCCCATGCTCGGGCCCTCCTCGTTCTTCCTTGTCATCATCAACGTCATCTACTCGTTCCAGGTGTTCGACATCGTGTTCGTCCTCACGGGGGGTGGCCCACAGAACGCGACGTCGGTGCTCGTGACCTACGCCTATGACAACGGCTTCGTCGTCCGTGACCAGGGCTACGCCTCGGCGATCGGTATCTTCCTGCTCGTCGTGAGCATGGTGTTCACCGCCGTGCGCTGGCGCGCGAGCCGCACGAGGGACCTGGTCGGATGACCGCCACCACACGTTCAGCAATGACGAAGCCGACCCGCGCGTCCCAGACCGTCAGGCATCGGCGTCGCCGCGACCGGTGGCTCCCTCTCCGGATCCTCGCTGCCGTGCTCATCTGCACGGTCATGCTCTTCCCGCTCTACTGGATGGTCGTCGTCGCGTTGTCCAGCCGGGCGGACCTCCTGGGTGGCGAGCTGCGGCTCTGGCCGCAGACGCTCACTCTTGACAACTTCGAGCGGGTCTTCGCGTCGTTCCCGGTGCTCACGTGGGTCGGCAACTCGGTCGCGATCGGGCTCGTCGTCTCACTCGTCACCGTGGTCACGAGCCTGCTCGCCGGTTACGCTTTCGCACACCTGCGCTTCCGCGGATCGACTCCACTGCTGCTGCTGGTGCTCACCACCCTGACGATCCCGCTGCAGGTCATCATGGTGCCGCTGTTTCGCCTCGTGACCGGCATGGGCATCTACGGCAGCTACTGGGCGGTCATCCTACCGACCGCCGCCTCTGCGTTCGGGGTCTTCCTCGCCCGTCAGTTCATCATCGGCATCCCCCGCGACATCATTGACGCTGCGCGGATCGACGGAGCCGGGCACGGGCGGATCTTCTGGCGAATCGTGCTGCCTCTGTCACGCCCGCTGATCGCAGTGCTGTTCTTCATGAGCCTGCTCGGTTCCTGGAACGACTTCGCGTGGCCCATCATCGCGCTTCAGGACAACCAGCTCTACACGTTGCCCATCGGGTTGCTCTACCTGCAGGGGCAGTTCGGCTCCGACTACGGCGGCACCATGGCGTTCGCCCTTGTCAGTGTCCTCCCGATGGTCGTGCTGTTCTTGTTCTTCCAGAGGTACTTCGTGCAGGGTCTCGCCCGCAGCGGCATCCAGTGACGACCTCGTGCGTTCGGCTGTCGGTGCCCAGGGGTCACGACCGCCGCCGTGATCATCGACCACAATGGCGGCATGGCGACGACGCAGCGTGACACCCTGATCGACGAGCTCTCCGAGGCGGGGGCACACGTCGTCTCACGCGGTCTGGTCCAAGCCAGTGGTGGCAACCTCTCGGCCAGACTGCCCGGAACGGACACGTTCGTCATCACGGGCACCGGCACCTGGCTGGACCGCCTCGTGCCCGACGACTTCGCCGTGATGACCCTGGCCGGAGAGTGGGTCGACGGCGCCGAGCGGGCATCGGCGGAGTGGAAGCTGCACCAGCGAACGTATGCCGCGCGCCCCGACGTCGCCGCGATCGTGCACCTTCACCCCCAGCACGTCCTGCTGGTCGACATGCTCGGCGCACCCATCCGCTTCACCACGTTGGACCACCAGTACTACCTCGGCAGTGCGGGTCGGGTGCCGTTCCTGCCCTCAGGGTCGGACGCCCTAGCCGACGCTGCTGCGCAGGCCGCTCTCGAACACGACGCCGTCGTGCTCGCCCACCATGGGTGCTCCACCCTGGGCGACTCGGTGGCCATGGCCCTGCGCCGCGCCCTCAACCTCGAGGAGGCGGCCACCATGACGTATCGGCTGCTCCGGGCCGGCGACACCACGACCACCTTCCCCCCCGAATGGAAGGACAACATCCTCTCTGCCTGAACCACGGAAGTGGCGCATGCAGTCCCTGGATTCATCTGCGCCAGAAGGAGCTCAGTGCGTCACGCCGTCGGTGGCTCGCGCCAACATTTCGAGGTCACGTCCTGAGCGAGGCTCGGCCACCCCGCGCTCCGTGCTCACCGCATCGACGAGGCGGGCAGGGGTCACGTCGAAGGCGGGGTTGAAGCCCTGCGTCCCCTCTGGGACCACACGGATGCCTGCCCAGCTGGTCACCTCGTCGCCGTCCCTCTCCTCGATCTCGATCGTCGAGCCGTCGCTCATCGAGAGGTCGACCGTCGACCACGGTGCCGCCACCATGAAGGGGATGCTGGCGTCGCGGCACGCGAGGGCCACACCCAGCGTGCCGATCTTGTTGGCGGTGTCTCCGTTCGCCGCGATCCGGTCGGCGCCGACGACCGCGAGGTCGACCAGCCCTCGCAGAATGGTCGAGGCGGCGGCGGAGTCGGTCTGCACGACGTGCGGGATGCCCTCCTTCGCCAGCTCGTAGGCCGTCAGCCTCGCGCCCTGGAACAGCGGCCTGGTCTCGTCGGCGTAGACGAGCTCGACACGGTCGCGCGCATGCAGCTCACGGACCACCCCGAGCGCAGTGCCCCAGCCCGAGGTCGCGAGGATGCCGGCGTTGCAGTGGGTCAGCACCCGCAGCCGGGGTCGGTCAATCCGCTCTAGCAGCCAGTCCGCGGCGAGCCGGGAGAGCTGTCGGTTGGCGGACTCGTCCTCCTGGGCCAACCTCAGTGCCGCCTCCAGCACGGCCTCACGCCCGGCAGCCATCAGGGGCCGCACCTCGTCGACACCCCAGGCCAGGTTGACCGCCGTCGGGCGCGCGTGCCGCACCCGGTCGACCGCCGCCTGAAGGGCTTGCTCGTCCCAGCCCTCTCGGGCCGCCTCGTCCATCGCGACCACCACGCCCAGGGCGCCGGCGACACCCAGCGCCGGGGCCCCACGCACCGCCAGCTCGCGGATCGCGGTCACGAGGTCGTCTGTGCGCTCCACCGTGCGGAACTCGGTGCGTAGCGGGAGCAGGGTCTGGTCGAGCAGGCGCACAGCACCGGCCCGGTCACGGCCGGCGGTGTGGTCCCACTCGATGGCGCGGATGGTCATGTCCCCACCCTAGGCACGCCACACCCTCAACCCTCGACGAAGAGGTCCTGCCCGTCGATCGTCTCGGCGTTCTCGTCGATGGCCTCGACCGCCGCGGTGGGCTCGGCATCGGCGGTGGGGCGGCGGTCGAGGTGGACCCCGGCGATCATGCACCGCACCGACCCACCGGCGAGCTCGATCGTGGGGATGTCGACGGCGATGATCTCGCAGGACTCCTCGATGACGGAGATCTGCTCGGGGCGCAGGCTGCGGCGGGCGCGCGCCGACATGGCCATGACGTAGCGGCGCCTGCCCTCGGGCGTGCGACCGCACAGCTCGACCGCGTTGCCGGCGAACTCCCGGATCTGCTCCTCGGTGAGCTCGACGATGGTGCGGCCGGTGACGGACAGCCGCTCACGAACCTGCTCCCTTCGCTGCTCGTCGGGGATCATCTCGAGGGCGATCATGGCGACGTCGGTGCCGATGCAGGCGATGACGTTGGTGTGGTAGACCGGCACGCCCCCGGAGTCCACCGCGTCGAAGCCCATCGGCTCGTAGCCGAAGTCGGTGCAAAAGCGCTCGAGCACAGCGATGTCCGCGCGGTGGCTGCGCGCCGTGTAGGCCACACGCGACACATGGTCGAGGACCATCGCGCCCGTGCCCTCAAGGAAGATCCCGTCGGGCTCGAGACCGGAGTAGTCGACGATGGCCTGGACGCGGTAGTCGGACTTGAGCAGCTCGAGGACGTCCGCGCGGCGCTCGTGCCGACGGTTCGACGCATACATCGGGTACACCGCGACATAGCCGCCGGCATGCGTGGACAACCAATTGTTGGGGAAGACGCTGTCGGGACGGGTGTGGTCCTCGTCCGCGAAGACGTGGACCCTGACGCCGACCGCGCGCAGCGCCTCGGCCAGCGCGTCCATCTCGGCGAGGGCCGCCCGCGACACGGCATCAGGCGCCTTCCCGGTGGGGACATCGCGCTGGAAGGCGTTGTCGGCCGCGGTGGCGGGGTTGGGCATGAACCGTTCAGCACGGATCAGGATGACGGCGGAAGGGGCCTGAGCACTCACGGACGGAATCTAGACCATCGGGGCGTCATGCTCCGACTCCGCACCGGAGCCGGGGCCCTTCCCGGATGAGCCCGTCAGAAGCCGCCACCGAAGTCGCCGCCACCGCCGAAGTCGCCGCCGCCGAAGTCACTGCCTCCACCGAAGTCACCGCCGCCGAAGTCACTGCCTCCGGCGAAGTCAGCGCCGCCGGCGTCCGCGCCACCGACGTCTCCGCCACCGGCATCACCACCGGCATCACCACCGGCGTCTCCGCCACCGGTGTCGCCGGACTCACCGCCACCTGCGTCGCCGGACTCGCCGACCTCGGACGCCTCCGAGGAGGAGCCATAGTCGTCGAAGAGCGTGTTGGCGATGGCGGACCCGATGACGACACCCGCGATCGTGCCCATCATCGAACCCATCACCATGCCGCCCATGCCCATCCCGCTGGCACCGCCACCGAACGACCTTCCACCGAAGGTGCGCTCGAGCGTTCCAGGTTGGCGCATCTCGGCTCGGGTCGCGGCCCTGGCGAGGTCCTGGGGCTCGGCGCTGCGAGGCGCCTCGCCCTCCGGCGCCGACTGCGACAGCTCTGCGAGCAGCTGTTCCCGCTGCTCAGGGGTCAGCTGCGAGAACGCCTCGGCGTGCACCTGCTCCAGCTTCTCCGGGGGCGCGGTGCGCAGGAGGTAGCGATAGCGGGCGACAGCGCGCTCGTCCTCACTCGCACCTGCCCCGTGACCACCCGAGCTGCCCCCCTGCGACATCTGGCCGAACTGCTGTGTGCTGCCCTGTCCCGGGTTCTGGCTCGGTGCGGACCAGGATCCGCCGCCGGCCCCTGGGGTCTGCGCCTGCTGGCGGGGCTCACGGCCGAGCAGCTTGTCGAGAAATCCCACGGGTCCTCCTCAGTTCGGGCCGGGCCCGTGCCACGGCCTCGACCCAGCATGCCTCACCCGGACCCTCAGCGGGTGAGCGCCAACGACCCCAGTGCGACGAGCCAGCTGACGAAGCTGCCGACCAGGAAGTACTCGGTGACCTCGTCGATGCCGTCGCCCTTGACACTCGTGGTGTCGTCCTTGGCGGACTGCAGCTCGGGGAAGCGGATGAGGCCCTTGGCTGCGATGACGATGCTCGCTGCCGTGATCTGGCCGCTGAGGCCGAGACCGAGGATGAAGGCGCGCTCCATCGGGCCGAGCAGACGGCCGCCCTTGAGCTTCTCGGAGGGCTGGGTCTCGTCAGCGTCGGCAGCGTTGGCCGATGGGCGCAGGGCCCCGACACTCACGAGGACGAGGCGCACGATGACGTTGCCCGTCGCGAGGTTGGCGACGAAGAATCCGAGCACGAGGAGCAGCCGCCCGACGCTGAGCTGGTCCGAGAAGGGCAGGTCGGCCCAGCCGAGCCAGTCGGCGAGCAGACCTCCCGGTGCAGAGGCGAGCCCGGACAGTGCGACGAGGACGATTGCCGTGCCGCCGAGCAGGAGCAGCGCCTCGACGTGCCCACCGCCGCTGCGCAGAGACCTCTCGGACAGGGCCACCCACCCGGCCAGCGGCCCGAGCGCAGCGACGAGGGCGACGATGTCGGCGGCGCCGGTGAGCCCGGCCAGCAGCGCGACGACGACGACCGTCACGGCACCGAGCGGAACCGCGAGCCGACGCACCACGCGGTGGTCGATGGCACGCAGCAGGTCGGTGACACCCACACCGAGCAGCCACACCGCGAGCCAGGTCACGGCAGGTCCTTGAGCAGGTCGTGGCAGCGCATGATGACGGCGAGGCCATCGGCCCGCACGCGTTGCGAGACCGCCGAAGGCGTGATGTCCTCGGCCACTGCCAGCTCGCGTTGCGTCATGCCGTCCAGAAGTCCCTTCAGCAGTCGCCCTGACCGCTCGGACAACGAGCCAACCATGTGGTCCTGACAGTGCAACGCGGCCTCGACCGCCAGTGCGGTCCCTGAGTCGTCGTCCTCCCCCTCGGCCAGCCGGTATGCCGTGTGCACGTGTCCCAGGGCAGCGCGCCCGGCCGTTCGCTCCACCTCGACGATGGCCTCGCGGGCCGCCCACCACGCCGGTCCGTCCTTGATCCCGCGATCCTTGTCGAGCGTCGTCGTGGTGCCCCGGCCCAGCCCGTAGCGGCTCTCGGCCTCCGGGCGCAGGGCGAGCCTGGTGCGCAGTGCAGCATCGAGCGCCGCACCCAGGTGGGGATAGATCCCCTGGAACTCGTCGCCGACGGTGATCTCGAGCGGCTCGACGTGCTCGACCCTCGCGTTGGTGTCGGAGAGCGCGGCTTCGAGGGCGCGGTGAAGACCCCGACGATCCTTGCTCTGGCGGGAGGAGACGACGTCTCCGATAAGTACGACAGGCGAGCGCTGAACTCGGGGCATATACAGATCATACCTTAACTATGTAGATATTCAGTTATAGACTTCACTTCCTACGAATGCAGCCTTGTCCTGAACCTTGCGCCGTGGCCACACAGGTCCATCATGGGGGTACGGACCCGTCACGGCCCGTGACGACGGGGCCCCGGTCCCGGGCCGGAGAGGTTCCCGCCGCCTGATCTCCACTTTCGACCGGAGGCATCATGAGCGGTACCACCTCACCCATCCCCACCGCACGCATCGTCGTGGGCATCGACGGCTCCGCCCACGGCTGGGCCGCGCTCGCCTGGGCCGCCGAGCAGGCGAGCGCCCTGAGAGTCCCCCTGCACCTCATCCACGCCTTCGCACCCGACATCCCGATGCTCGGCTTCGGCACCACCGACCAGAGCTCGGTCCTGGCCGAGGGCAGACGCCTGCTCGCCACGGCCACCGCGCGCGTCCACTCCCTCAACTCCCGGCTCGTCGTCACCACGTCCCTGCCGCCGGGCTTCGCCTCCCCCGCCCTGGTCGGCGCGTCGCGTGACGCCACCATGGTCGTCCTCGGCGCCGTCGGCCACGGACTACTCAGCCGAGCAAGCATCGGAGCGGTCGCCCAGCAGGTCGCCGCGCACGCGAGATGCCCCGTCGTCATCGTCGGACACGAGGGTCACACCGAGGGGACCCACCAGCGCATCGTCGTCGGCGTCGACGGCTCAACCTCGTCGATGAACGCTCTGCACAACGCTTTCGGCCATGCCGCAGCCCGTGGCGCCGAGCTCGTCGTCGTGCACTCCTGGGAGGCCAAGGGACCCGCGGACCCGACTCTGCAGACCGACTCGAGCTGGCCGGCATACGAGAGCCACCTCGAGCAGGCGGTGGGCCGCGAGATCGCCGCGAGCAGCACCCAGCACCCAGCCGTCAAGGTCCGGCACGAGGTCGTGCGCAGCTCCCCCGTCGCCGCCCTCATCCAGGCGGCCGACACGGCCGACCTCGTCGTGGTCGGTGCGCGGGGCACCGGAGGCTTCGCCGGACTGCACCTCGGGTCAGTGTCGGGGCGGCTCCTCGGCCGGACGGCCTGCCCGCTCGTCGTCGTGCACACGCGGGAGGCGTGACGTCGCACCCAGCTGGTCGAGGACGAAGGCCCACTCCCAGGCGACCTGCTCCCACGCCGCGTAGCGACCACTGCGCCCTCCGTGCCCGGCCGCCATCTCGGTGCGCAGCAGGATCGGTCGGGACGCCGCGTCGTTGGTGACGGTGGCCCGCAACCTCGCCACCCACTTCGCCGCCTCGGTGAAGTAGACGCGCGTGTCGTTGAGGCTCGTCGTCGCCAGGATGGCCGGATAGGCCCGCGCCGCAACGTTCTCGTAGGGCGTGTAGGCCTTCATCACCGCATAGACCTCCGGGTCCTCGAGCGGGTTGCCCCACTCCTCCCACTCCCCCACGGTGAGCGGGAGGTCGGGCCGCAGGATCGTCGTCAACGCGTCGACGAACGGCACGGCGCCGTGCGCGACACGGAAGCGGTCGGGCGCAAGGTTGACGACGGCACCCACGAGCAACCCACCGGCGGAACCGCCCTCGAGGCCGAGCCGGTCCGGGGCCACCCAGCCGAGCTCGACGAGCCGGTCAGCGCAGGCGAGGGTGTCACTGAACGTGTTGGGCTTGGCGAGCAGCTTGCCCTGGTCGTACCAGTGGCGCCCCATCTCGCCGCCGCCACGCACGTGGGCCGTCGCGTGGACGACCCCTCGGTCGAGCAGCGACAGCCGAGCCACGGAGAAGTAGGGGTCGCTCGAGTGCTCATAGGCCCCGTATGCGGTGAGCAGACCGGGGTGGGTGCCATCCGGTGCGAGGTCGACCCGGTGCACGACCGAGATCGGGACGAGGGTGCCGTCGGCCGCGGTCGCCCACTCGCGGCGCTGCACGTAGTCGGACAGGTCGACGTCACCGAGCACCGGCTGCTGCTTGAGGATCGTGCGCGTCCCCGTGGCGAGGTCGAGATCGAGGACCGTGCGCGGCGTGACGAACGACTCGAAGACCACCTGCAGCGCCGACTGCCCCGGCTCCGGGTTGTCGCCCAGGCCAGCCGAGTAGATCGGTTCGTCGAAGGGCACCGGAACGGGTGCGGCATACCCGGATTCGCTAGTGATGTCGACGGGGAGCAGCGACAGGGACGTCAGCCCCTCGCGTCGCAGCGACAGGACGGCGACCTCGTCGAAGGCGTCGACGCCGAGGAAGCGTTCGCCCTCGCCGGCCGCCAGGAGGGGTTGCCACTCTTCGTGGCTCGTGGCGTCGAGCGGAGCCCAGGCCAGGTCGGAGTCGGGGTTGTCCGTGTTGTGGACGATGAGCAACCGGTCGGCCGCGGGCTCGACGTCGTACTCGACACCCTCGCGCCGGGGGGCCACGACGCGGAAGTCGGCCTCGGGGGTCGTCGCGTCGAGCAGGCGCACCTCCGAGGTCGTCTTGGAGCCGAGGGCGAGGATGAGCCAGCGGTCGTCACGACTGGAGCCGATGCCCATCCAGAAGCGCTCGTCCGGCTCGTCGTGGACGAGGACGTCACCGCTCGGGTCCGAACCGACGACGTGCCGCCACAGCTGGTGCGGGCGCCAGGCGTCATCGACCCGGGTGTAGAAGAGCGTGCCGCCGTCATGCGAGAACTCGACGCCGTAGCCGATGCCGGTGAGCGACTCGTCGAGCGTCTCGCCGGTCGTGAGGTCGCGGACGACGAGGTCGAAGCGCTCGTCACCGCTGGTGTCCGTGGCGAAGGCGAGGCGCGAGTGGTCGACACTCACCGAGAGGGCGCCGACCGAGAAGAACTCGGAGCTGCCCGCCTCGACGTTGCCGTCCAGCAGCACCTGCTCACCGTCCGGGGTCTCGTCCGGGGCGACCACCGGACGCACCGCAGGATCCGTGACCGCGACGCGCGCATGGATGGCGTACTGCTGCCCCTCCACGGTGCGCGAGTAGTACCACCAGGGGCCGGACCGCACCGGGACGGAGAGGTCGGTCTCGAGGATGCGTGACTTGATCTCACCAAAGATGCTGTCCCGCAGTGGTTGCAGCCCTGCCGTGCGCGCGTCGGCGTAGGCGTTCTCGGCATCGAGGTAGGCACGGACCTCGAGGTCGTCGCCGTCGCGCAGCCACTCGTAGCGGTCGATGACGCGGTCACCATGGTGCTCACGGATGTGCTCTCGGACGGCGGCGAGCGGCGGGGTCGGCTCAGTCGGGTCAGCCACCGGTGAGACACCTCGGTCCGAGGAGCACCTTGAGGTCGCCGAAGAGCGACTCGCTGGCATTGACCTTGAGGGCGTCGTCGAGCTTGATCAGGGTCGTCCTTCCGGGCTTGGTGAGCTTGAGGTGGACCTCGGTGGTGCCCGGGTGGTTGGCCAGGACGCCCTTGAGCTCCTCCATCCGACCGGTCGTCGCACGCATGGTGTCGAGGGTGACGACCACCGGGCCGCGCGGACCCTCGGTGATCTCGGGCAGCGTCAGCTCCTGCGCATAGATCGACACGGAGTCGTCTCGACGGTTGACCTTGCCGCGGACCACGGCCACGACGTCCTGCTGGAGCATCGTCGACACGGTGAGGTAGGAGCTGGGGAAGAAGAGGCACTCGATCGCGCCCTCGAGGTCCTCGACGGTCGCGATCGCCCAGAGGTCACCCTTCTTGGTGCGCTTGATCTGGAGGCCGGTGATGAGCCCGGCGACCGTGACCATCGTGCCCTCGGGCTTGCCCTCCTCGGCGCTCAACGTCGCGATGGCCGTGTCGGCGTGCTGCTGGAGGATGTGCTCGACCCCGAAGAGCGGGTGGTCGGAAACGTAGAGGCCGAGCATCTCGCGCTCGAAGGTCAGCAGGGTCGACTTGTCCCACTCCACCGTCGGCACGGCGGAGAGACCCATCATCGTGACGTCGCCCTCACCACCTGCAGCACCGTCGCCTCCGAACGAGCCGAAGAGCGAGTCCTGACCGATCGCCTCCTGGCGCTTGATGGAGACGAACGCGTCGACGTACTCCTCGTGGATCCGCAGCAGTCCGGCGCGCGCCTCCCCCAGGCCGTCGAAGGCGCCACCCTTGATGAGCGACTCGATGGTGCGCTTGTTGCACACCACCGCCGGGCACTTGCTGAGGAAGTCGCGGAAGGAGGTGAAGGCACCCTTCTCCTCACGGGCCGCGATGATGGCCTCGACGACGTTGTGGCCGACGTTGCGGATGGCGGCCATGCCGAAGCGGATGTCGGTGCCCACGGCGGCGAACCGGGCGACGGAGTCGTTGACGTCGGGCGGGAGCACCTTGATGCCCATGCGACGGCACTCACCGAGATAGAGCGCGGACTTGTCCTTGTCGTCGCCGACGCTCGTCAGCAGTCCGGCCATGTACTCGGCCGGGTAGTTGGCCTTGAGATAGGCCGTCCAGTACGAGACGAGCCCGTATGCCGCCGTGTGAGCCTTGTTGAACGCGTAGTCCGAGAAGGGAACGAGAACGCCCCAGAGTGAGGCGATGGAGGCCTCGTTGAACCCCTTGGCCTTCATGCCCTCGGAGAAGGGGACGTACTCCTTGTCGAGGACCTCCTTCTTCTTCTTGCCCATGGCGCGGCGGAGCAGGTCGGCGTTGCCGAGGGTGTAGCCGGCGAGCTGCTGGGCGATCTCCATGACCTGCTCCTGGTAGATCACCAGGCCGTAGGTCGTGCCCAGGATCGGCAGGAGGGCGTCGATCATCTCCTGCTGGAGCTTGCCCTTGAGCTGGGGGTCGAGCGGGGTGAGCTCCTGCTTGCCGTTCTTGCGCAGCGCGAAGTTGGTGTGCGCGTTGACACCCATCGGACCCGGCCGATACAGCGCCAGGGCGGCCGAGATGTCCTCGAAGTTGTCGGGCTGCATCAGCTTGAGCAGGGTGCGCATGCCGCCACCGTCGAGCTGGAAGACCCCGAGCGTGTCCCCTCGTGCCAGCAGGCGATAGGTCGCCTTGTCGGTCATGTCCTTGGACAGGGCGTCGAGGTCGAGGTCCTCGCCCCGGTTGGCCTTCACGTTCTCGATGGCGTCGTCGAGGATTGTGAGGTTGCGCAGACCCAGGAAGTCCATCTTGACGAGCCCGAGCGTCTCGCACGTCGGGTAGTCGAACTGCGTGAGGATCTGGCCGTCCTGCAGTCGCTTCATGATGGGGATGACGTCGATGAGCGGCTCGCTCGACATGATGACGCCGGCCGCGTGCACGCCCCACTGACGCTTGAGGCCCTCGAGGCCCTTGGCGGTCTCGACGACCTCCTTGAAGTGCGGCTCGGTCTCGACGAGGGCGCGGAACTCGTTGCCCTCGGCGTAGCGGGGGTGCTCCGGGTCATAGATCCCGGACAGCGGCACTCCCTTGCCCATGACGTCGGCCGGCATCGCCTTGGTGAGCTGCTCCCCGACGATGAAGGGGTGGCCCATGACGCGGGCCGAGTCCTTGACCGCCTGCTTGGCCTTGATCGTGCCGTAGGTGACGATCTGGGCGACCCGCTCCGAGCCGTACTTCTCGGTCACGTAGCGGATGACCTCGCCGCGTCGGCGCTCGTCGAAGTCGATGTCGAAGTCGGGCATCGACATGCGCTCCGGGTTGAGGAACCGTTCGAAGATCAGGCCGTGCGGGATCGGGTCGAGGTCGGTGATGCGCATCGCGTAGGCGCACATCGACCCGGCACCGGAACCACGACCCGGGCCGACGCGAATGCCGTTCTCCTTGGCCCAGTTGATGAAGTCCGCGACCACGAGGAAGTAGGACGCGTAACCCTTGGACGCGATGATGTCGACCTCGTAGTCGGCCTGCTTCTGTGCGTACTCGGGTATGCCGTCCTCGAAGCGTGCGCTCAGTCCGCGCTGGACCTCCTTGACGAACCAGGACTCCTCGCTCTCACCCGGCGGGCACTCGAACCGCGGCATGTAGCGGCCTTCGCCCTCGGTGAAGGAGACCTCGCACATGTCGGCGACGAGCAGGGTGTTGTCGCACGCCTCCGGGAACTCACGCCAGGTGTGGCGCATCTCGGCGGCAGACTTGAGGTAGTAGCCGTCCCCGTCGAACTTGAAGCGGTTGGGGTCCATGAGCGTCGAACCCGACTGGACGCAGAGGAGGGCGCCGTGGGCCGTGGCGTCCTCGGGGTAGGTGTAGTGGCTGTCGTTGGTGGCCAGGAGCGGGAGGTCGAGCTCCTTGGCCAGCCGCAGCAGGTCCTTGATCGTGCGGCGCTCGATCTCGTTCTGGTGGTCCATGACCTCGCAGAAGTAGTTCTCGGCGCCGAAGATGTCGCGGTAGTCGCTGGCCGCCTGCTTGGCCAGGTCGTACTGGCCCAGGCGCAGCCGGGTCTGGATCTCGCTCGACGGGCAGCCCGTCGTGGCGACGAGCCCGTCGCCGTACTCGCTGATCAGCTCACGGTCGAGGCGGGGCCACTTGGCGTAGACCTGGTCGAGCGAGGCGAGGCTGTCCATCCTGAAGAGGTTGCGCAGGCCGTCGTTGTTCTTGGCCAGCAGTGTCATGTGCGTGTAGGCCCCGGAACCGGACACGTCGTCACCCTGTCGGGTGCGCTCGTCGCCCCACTTGACCCGGGTCTTGTCCGTGCGGTGGGTGCCGGGGGTCACGTAGGCCTCGAGGCCGATGATCGGCTTGACGCCGGTCCCCTGGGCCTTGCGCCAGAACTCGTGGGCGCCGTAGAGGTAACCGTGGTCGGTCATGGCGAGGGCCGGCATACCCAGCTCGCCGGCTCGGGTGAACAGGTCGCCGATCCGGGCGGCCCCGTCGAGCATGGAGTACTCGGTGTGGACGTGCAGATGGACGAAGTTGTCCTTGCGGTCCGGGACTGGGGAGGAGGTGGTGGACGACATCGTGGACCATCCTAGGTCGCCCGGCCGACACCCCTGAGCGCCGCGCCAGCGTGTGACGCGTGTGGCGCCTGTGACTGCAGGTCGGTACCGATCCCCTCCTCAGAGGAGGTCGAGCGCGCTCTGGAGGTCGGGCGGGTACTGGCTCTCGAAGGTGACCCAGTCGCCGGACCCCGGGTGCTCGAAGCCGAGTCCCACGGCGTGCAGCCACTGGCGCTCGAGACCGAGCTTCTTGGCCAGCGTCGGGTCCGCGCCGTAGGTCAGGTCGCCGACGCAGGGGTGCCGCAGGGCCGAGAAGTGGACGCGGATCTGGTGGGTGCGGCCGGTCTCGAGCCGGATGTCGAGCAGGCTCGCATGCCGGAAGGCCTCGATCAGCTCGTAGTGCGTCACCGCGTGCTTGCCCGACTCCATGACGGCGAACTTGTAGTCGTGACCCGGGTGGCGCGCGATCGGAGCGTCGATCGTGCCGACGAGCGGATCGGGCAGGCCCTGCACGAGCGTGTGGTAGGTCTTCTCGACCCGACGCTCCTTGAACGCCCGCTTGAGGATCGAGTAGCCCCGCTCGCTCTTGCAGACGACCATGAGACCGGACGTGCCGACGTCCAGACGCGAGACGATGCCCTGCCGCTCGCTCGCGCCGCTCGTCGAGATGCGGTAGCCGGCCGCGGCGAGCCCGCCGAGGACCGTCGGTCCGGTCCAGCCCACGCTGGGGTGCGCGGCGACACCGACCGGCTTGTCGACGACGACGATGTCGTCGTCGTCGTGGATAATCCCCATGTCCGGCACGGGTTCGGCGATGACCTCGAGCGTGGGGCCGGCATCGGCGCCGGGCAGGGTGACCTCGAGCAGGTCGCCGCCGTGGACGCGGTGGGACTTGCCGACGCTCGTGCCGTTGACCGCCACGCCACCGTCGGCGGCGAGATCCGCTGCACGGGTGCGCGACAGGCCGAACAGACGCGAGATGGCCGCGTCGACACGCTCACCCTGCAGGCCCTCGGGGACGAGCATGGTGCGGCTGTCAGACATGGTCGCCATTCGTCGTGGGGGTGTCGGTGCCGGACTGGCGGGCGCTCGGGATGCTGTCGTCGGTGGGGCTGTCGCTGGCGCTGTCGGTGACCGGACCAGCCGGGTGTGCCTCATGACGACCCGGCCTCACTCCGTCGAGCGGTATGCCGCGCAGCGCCAGGATGCCTCCGAGTGCAGCCGCCACGACGATCGCGATGTCTGCGACGTTGCCGATGAAGAGGCCGAAGTAGTCGATGAAGTCCACGACGTGGCCCCGCCCGAGGCCCGGTGCGCGGAAGATCCGGTCCACGAGGTTGCCGATGGCGCCGCCGAGGAGCATGCCGAGTGTGACGGCCCAGCCCCGATGGCCCACCTGGCGCGCGGCGCGAGCGACCCACACGACGATCCCGAGGGCGAGGAGCGTCAACAGCCACGTGACACCGTCGCCGAGCGAGAAGGCCGCGCCCGCGTTGCGGATGAGGTTGAGACGCACGAAGGACCCGAGCAGGTCGCGCGGCTCCCCCGGTGTCAGCGAAGCCAGGGCCCACACCTTCGAGCCCTGGTCCAGGGCCAGGGTGAGCAGCCCCAGTCCGATGAGGAGGGCAAACAGCCGCGACCGGCCCTGGACGTGATCCTGGGCCGGTGCGGTGGTGGGTCGGGCGCTGGGCGTCAGCGGCGTTCCTGTTTCGTCTTGCATCGCATGCATAGGGTCGCACGAGGTGCGGCCTGGAGACGAAGTTTGCCGATCGGCTGGCCACACGACTCGCACACGCCGTAGGTGCCGTCGTCCAGTCGCTCGAGAGCGTGCTCGTTCTGACGGAGCATCTCGCGGGCGTTGTCGGCCAGCGCGATCTCCTGCTCACGGTCGTAGGTCTTGGCCCCGGCGTCGGCCTGGTCGTCACCCGCACCGTCACCCGAGTCACGGAGCAGGTCCGACAGCTCGGCCTCTGCGACCGCGACCTCGGAGGTGAGCTGCGCGATGTCGGCCTCGATGGCGGTCCGGACCTGCTTGAGCTCCTTGGCCGTCCACGGTGACTCGTCCTCGCGCACGACCAGCGGCGCCTTCTTCGTCGCTCGCTGGGCGGGCGCCTTCGTGGCGGTGGTCTTCGCAGGCACCTTCTTGGCTGGCGCCTTCTTGGCTGGCGCCTTCTTGGCTGGCGCCTTCTTGGCTGGCGCCTTCGCAGTCGGCGCCTTCTTGGCCGGAGCCTTCGCGGTCGGCGCCTTCTTCGCCGGCGCCGCCTTGGCGGGAGCCTTCTTGGCGGGCGCCTTCTTGGCAGGCGCGGCAGCCACCTTCGACGCGCCGGCCTTCTTCGCCGGCTTCGCACCGCCCGAGGACGTCGGCTCGCCCTTGGCGGTCGACTTCAGTGAGGCGGTGGCCTTCGCCCCGACCTTCTTCGCCACCGCCTTCGCGGACGACGCCTTGCCGGATCCAGCTCTGGTGGCCCCCGAAGGAGCGCGCTTGGCAGCCATGCCTGTCCTCACTGCTCAACAAAGGTCGGGCCCGAGAGGGCTCGACCACGTGCCGAGAGGATAAGCCCTGATGATGGCCATCACAACGCTAAGAGCCACACGACCTGCGAAGTTTCAGCGGCGGCATACCGGCGGTGACCTGCCGAAGGGCACCCGGTGACCGGGTGCCCTTCGGGAGAAACGGTCATCAGTGACGGATCACGTGTCCTGCTTGGCGTGCTCCTCGACCTCGGTGTCGACCGCGGTGTGGTCCAGCTCGTGCAGCTGACCCTCGATGTAGGTCTTGAGACGACCGCGGTAGTCGCGCTCGAAGCCGCGCAGCTGCTCGATCTTGCGCTCCAGCACCGTGCGCTGCTCACCGAGCTCCGCAAGGATGGAGGCCTTGCGCTGCTGTGCCTCGTGGACCATGCCCGTGGAGCGCTCGCGGGCCTCGGTGATGAGCTCCTCACGCTTGCTCGTGGCCTCGGCGAGCATCGTGTCGTGCTGCGACTTCGCCGTCGTCACGAGCTCGTCGTGCTGCGCCTGGGCGGTGCTCACGAGCTCGTCGTGCCGGGCCTGCGCCGTGCTGATCAGCTCGTCGTGCTGCGACTGGCCACGGTTGACCAGCTCGTGGTGCTTGCTCTCGCCGGTGCTCAGCAGCTCGTCGTGCCGGGCCTGGGCCTCACGCACGAGCTCGTCACGACGGCTCTCGCCCGCGGACACGTGCTCGTCGTGGAGTCGCTGGGCCAGGGCGAGGACACCCGCTGCCGAACCGGAACCGACCGCGCCCGCTCCGGCGACCGCGGCAACCTCGGAACCCTGGTCGTCCTGCACCGCTCCCTGCGCGCTGGCGCGACGCTGCTGGGCCTTGGCCTCGGCCTGCTCGGCGTCCGCCTGCGCCTGCTGGATCCGGCGCTGGGCCTCGGCCTCGGCCTCTTCGACCCGGGCACGCAGGGTGGCGAGCTGCTCGTCGGCGTTGTCGTGGGCCTTGGCGTAGACGGCCTCGCGCTCCTGCTCGTTCTGCGCCGACGCGGCCTCGCGCTCGGCGCGCTCGCGATCACGCTCGGAGGCGATCGAGTCGCGCTCACCACGAAGGGCGTCGCGCTCAGCCACGAGCGAGTCGCGCTCAGCGGCGAGGGCATCGTGCTGGTCGCGGAGCTGGGCGATCTCACGGTCGGACTCGCCGAGCTGGTGCTCGAGGTCCTTGACCCGGTTCTCGAGCTCGGTGTTGCGCTGGGACAGGGCGTCGGCCTCGCCCTTGTCCTCGCTGGGCTGGCTCTTGCCCTCGAGCTCCTCGAGCTCGCGCACCCGGGCCTCGAGCTCGGAGTTGCGACCCTCGAGCTTGGAGATCTCGGCGGAGCGGTCGGGCACGACGGCGGCCGGTGCCGGCATGGCAGCGGTGACGGGCTCGAGGCCGCGGCCCTGACGGCAGTCGTTGAGCTGGTTGCGCACCTCGTCGTCGGCCTTGGCCATGCGACGCATCTCGGCGACGATGTCATCGAGGAAGTCATCGACCTCGCGCTCGTCGTAGCCGCGTCGGAACTGGGTGGTCGTGAACGTCTTGTTGAGGACATCCTCGGGCGACAACGCCATGTCCACTCCTCTGTGTCAGTCGGTTCGGGGACGCCGTGCGTCACGAAGGACACACGGCTCAGCGATCCAGACTAGAGGATGTAGATCAGGAGGTAGAGCGCGAGGACCAGAACGAGGAACGCCAGGTCGATCGAGGCCCCGCCGAGGCGCAGTGGCGGGATGACCTTCCGCAGGGCGTTCAGTGGCGGATCGGTCAGGGTGTAGACCGCTTCGGCGATGACGAGCATCACTCCGCGCGGCCGCCAGTCACGGGCGAACACTCGAATCCAGTCCAGGATGAGGCGCCCGAAGACCACCATCAGGTAGAGCCAGACGATGAATTCGAGCAGGGCACGCACGGTGTTCATGCGGACCAGTGTGCGGGACCGGGCTGTGTCCGGAGCGCGGCGGGGTCAGCTCTGGTTGAAGAGCGTGCGACCGGGGACGGCGCCGGACTCCTCGGCGTGGACCTCGACGGTCGACGGCGAGAGCAGGAAGACCTTGGCGGTGACCCGCTCGATCGCCCCATGGAGACCGAAGACGAGCCCTGCGGCGAAGTCGACGAGGCGCTTGGCGTCGGCGTCGTCCATGTCGGTGAGGTTCATGATGACGGGCGTGCCGTCACGGAAGTTCTCGCCGATCGTCTTGGCCTCGTTGTAGGTGCGCGGGTGAATCGTCGTGATCCGTGACATGCCCGTGGCCTCCGGTGTGCGCACGACCTGCGCGACGCTGCGTCGGTTGGCCAGGGGCGTGACCTCGGCGGCCCGCTCCCGTGGCTCCCTGGTCTCCTCCGAGTCGAGGCCCTCGTCGGTGTCGTACTCGTCGTAGGCGTCGTCGTAGTAACGGCCCTCGTCCTCGGCCAGGCCGAGATAGACCATCGTCTTGCGCAGCGCGCCAGCCATGAGAGCTCCTCGTACGAATCGGCGACCGGTGTGGTCAGTGGTTCGTCGACGAAGTTACCCAAGTGAGGGGCGAGAACCGAGTATTGCCGTCCCGACACGCAGGTGTGTCGCTCCCTCACCGACGGCGGCCTCGAGATCGCCGCTCATCCCGGCCGAGATCCACGTGGCATCCGGATGACCTGCCCGTATGCCGTGTGCCACCTCCCGCAGTCGGGCGAAGGCCGCCCTCGGGTCACCTTCGCGAGGTGCCACGGCCATGACCCCCCGCAGGCTGAGGCAGCGGGACGCCGCCACGAGGTCAGCGAGCGCCGCGACGTCGTCCGCTGCGACTCCCGCGCGGCCGGGGGCCTCGTCGAGCGCCACCTGGAGGAGGACGTCCACCCGCCGGTCGGCGCGCTGAGCCGCACGGTCCAAAGCCGTGACGAGCTTGGCCCGGTCGACGGACTGCACCACGTCGGCGTAGGTCGCGACGTGGCCGGCCTTGTTGGACTGGAGCTGACCGACGAAGTGCACCATGATGTCGTCCCGGTGCGACAGCTCCGCGACCTTGGCGCTGGCCTCCTGGTCCTTGTTCTCACCGATGTGCCGGACGCCCAGGTCGGCCAGCAGGTCGACGTCACTGGCCGGGAAGTACTTCGTCACGACGACGAGCTCGATCTGCGAGGCATCGCGCCCGGCCGCCCCGGCCGCGCCTGCGATGCGCTCGTGGACCCTCGCCAGGTTGGCCGCGAGCTCGGCCCGGCGCCCGGTCATGGGGCACCTCTCACGATGACACCCGCGAACCGGCCGGTCGTGCCGTTGCGACGGTAGGAGAACAGGGACTCGTCCTCGCGCGCGCAACCCGGGACCCAGCTGATCTCGTCCACGCCAGCTCCTCGCAGCTGGGCGACGACACCGGCGGCGACGTCGATGGCCGGCGTGCCCGTCCACGACACCGCTCGCGCCTCCGGTGCCACGGCCGCGGCGTCCTCACGCATGGTCAGCGGCACTTCGTAGCAGCGGCCACAGACGCTGGGGCCGACCACTGCCGCGATGTCGGTCGCACCAAGACCCGCCATGGCCGCGATCGCCCGGGGCACAACGTTCTTGGTCATGCCGGGGCGCCCCGCGTGGACGGCACCGACGACGCCGGCCGCCTCGTCCGACAGCAGGACGGGTGTGCAGTCCGCCACGAGCACGGCGAGTGCGAGTCCCGGCGTCGCGGTGACGACCCCGTCGACGACGAGCGGGCCATCGGGCCGCTCGGTGATCACGGCGACATCTGCGCCGTGGCACTGGTCCATGAAGACGAGGTGGTCGAGGTCCACGCCCAGCGAAAGCGCCACCCGAGCTCGGTTCTCCCGCACCGCTTCCGGCGCATCGCCCACGTGACCACCCAGGTTGAGGCCGGCATACGCACCCACGCTCACGCCGTCCAAGCGGTCGGTGAAGGCACGGCGGATCCCGCCCACGTCGTCACGCCAGAAGAACACGTCACCACCGTAGACGCGACGAGGGCGACCGGTGGAACCGGTCGCCCTCGTCGTGATCCCCGCTCAGACACTCACTTCAGGAAGTCGGGCACGTCCAGATCGTCGCCGTCGTCGAAGGTCACGGTGCGTGGCGGGGTCGGGCGCTGCTCCCCCTCGGCGCTGCGCTGCACGGGCGCTCCCTCCGTCGCCGGGCGAACCGGCTCACCGGTGGGGGCGACCGGCGCAGACGTGCCGGGGGCGGACTGGCGGTGCGTCTCACCCTGGGTCGCGGGACGCAGGCCCGGCTGGCCCTGCTGCGCCTGGCCCTGCTGCCCCTGCTGGAACTGGTGCTGCTGGCCTGAGGACTGCTGCGCTGCTGCGGCCTGCTGGGTCTTGCTCGGCCCCTGGATGCTGCCGATGCCGCGCTCGTCCGGACGCTTGACCGGAGTGCCCCCGTCGAAGCCGGCCGCGATGACGGTCACGCGCACCTCGTCGCCGAGGGCGTCGTCGATGACTGCACCGAAGATGATGTTGGCCTCCGGGTGCGCGGCCTCCTGCACGAGACGGGCGGCCTCGTTGATCTCGAAGAGGCCGAGGTCGCTGCCACCCTGGATCGAGAGGAGCACCCCGTGCGCCCCGTCGATGCTCGCCTCGAGGAGCGGGCTCGAGATGGCGAGCTCTGCCGCCTGGACGGCGCGGTCCTCGCCGCGGGCCGAACCGATGCCCATGAGCGCGGAGCCGGCCCCCTGCATGACCGACTTGACGTCGGCGAAGTCGAGGTTGATCAGGCCCGGGGTCGTGATGAGGTCGGTGATGCCCTGGACACCCGAGAGCAGCACCTGGTCGGCGCTGCGGAAGGCGTCGAGCATCGAGACGGCACGGTCGCTGATCGAGAGCAGACGGTCGTTGGGGATGACGATGAGGGTGTCGACCTCTTCGCGCAGACCGGCGATGCCCGACTCGGCCTGGTTGGCGCGGCGGCGACCCTCGAAGGTGAACGGCCGGGTGACGACGCCGATCGTCAACGCTCCGAGGCCTCGGGCGATACGCGCGACGACGGGCGCACCACCCGTGCCTGTGCCACCACCTTCACCGGCAGTCACGAAGACCATGTCGGCCCCCTTGAGGACCTCCTCGATCTCCTCGGCGTGGTCCTCGGCGGCCTTCTTGCCGACCTCGGGGTCGGCGCCGGCGCCGAGCCCGCGGGTCAGCTCGCGGCCGACGTCGAGCTTGACGTCGGCATCGCTCATGAGCAGTGCCTGCGCATCGGTGTTGATCGCGATGAACTCAACACCCTTGAGCCCGACCTCGATCATCCGGTTGATGGCGTTGACACCACCGCCACCGATGCCGACGACCTTGATGACGGCCAAGTAGTTCTGGGGTGTTGCCACGGTGAGGGCCTCTCCTGAGATGTGCTGGGGTGCTCGTGCTGGTGGTGCGACGTGCCGGTTAGGTCGTCACAAGGCTGGTGCTGCCGGCCCCTGAGTCTGAACCTCAGGTCAAGGGTCACAGTTTGATTCCGAACCGTTGGCCTGACGCTAGGCGCCGGTGCGGTGTCATGCAACGAGCGCAAGGGCGTGTCGCGGGCGGGTCCGACGATTGTTCCTCACCCACGTCACTTGCGTCACACCACCCCCATCTTCCCCACATCGCGCGACCGAAGACCGGCAGGACCTGAGGCGAGCGACGTGCGCGGCGGGTCAGCGGGTGACGGGGGTGTCCGGGGCGCTGACGTCGATGGTGCCGGGCTTGGTCGGCAGGAGCGCCCGAAGGATCTCGAGCTTGCGCTCCGCCTGGTCGGCGCCACCCCAGACCACCCGGATGCCCGCCAGGTTGAAGGACACGAGGTTCGCGGTGCTGACCTGGATGGCCGTGACCCGCTGGGTGAGGTCGGTGGGGAGCGTCTGGATCACCGAGAGCGCTGCCTCCAGAGCTTCCTTGGTCGTCCCCTTCGTCGACGCGGCAGAGACGACGGGGATGCCGGCCGGTGGTGACGCCACCGTGTCGTAGGAGACGCCCGTAGCATCCACAACCTCAAGTTGACCCTGAGGGTTTTTGAGCACCAGCGCCGGCTGGCGCGCGACCACGCTGACGCGCAGGGTGCCGGGCCAGCCGCGCTCGACGGACACCTCGGCGATGGTCCGACGGGAGCGGACCCTCTCCTCGACGTCGTCGAGGTCCACCAGGGCCAAGGGAGTGCCACGGTCGACGCCGACGAGCGAGGCCACCGCCGTCCGGTCGGCCCCGGTCACGCCGGCCACCTGGATCGAGCGCACCGCGAAGACCGGGCTCCAGAAGGTGAGCCACACGCCCGCCGACACGACCAGGACGGCGAGCACCGTCCAGAGGACGCGGCGCCAGGGACGACGGCGGCGAGCGAGCGCTCGCTCACGGAAGCGCGAGTCGGCCGAAGCCAGCCCGCGCGCCGAGATCTCCACGCCGCTCACGGCGATTCCAACCTGTCGAGGACGAGAGCGGCGAGGTCGGTGACGTCACCGGCGCCCACGGTGAGGACGAGGTCGCCGGAGGCAGAGGCGGCGGCCAGTGCACGGGCCACGTCGTCGAAGGTCCCACCGACGGTGACGGTGCGCGCACCGGGCAGGGCGCGCAGGGGCGCGGCGATGAGGTCGCTCGTCACTCCCTCCATGGGTTGCTCGCGGGCTCCGTAGACATCGAGGAGGGCGACGGTGTCGGCCGGCGCGAGACCGGCCGCGAACCCCTCGGCGAAGTCACGGGTGCGGGAGTAGAGGTGGGGTTGGAAGGCGACGTGCAGCCGCCCACCCCGGCGCTCAGCGATCTCGGCCGCCGTGCGGACGACCGCCGCGACCTTGCCGACGTTGTGGGCGTAGTCGTCGACGACGGTCACTCCCCCGACCTCACCGCGCACCTCGAAGCGGCGGCGCGCCCCGTCGAAGCCGGCGAGACCCTCGAGGACCAGCGTCTCGTCGGCCGCGAAGCCGGCGGTCGCTGCGAGGTATGCCGCGGCGGCGTTGAGGGCGTTGTGCGGACCCGGCGTCGCGAGGCGCAGGTGCGCCGTGGTGCCGTCGGCCAGCTGCAGGGTCGTCGTCGTGCCGATGCCCTCGTCATCGGGACGGTGGTCGGCGAGCGTGAGGTCCGCCGACGCAGCAAAGCCATAGGTGAGGACACGAGTGCCCGACGACGCTGCGCGAGCAGCCAGGCGTGCCGACCCTGGGTCGTCGGCGCAGGCCACGAGCAGGCCCCCCGGTCGGATCGAGGCGACGAAGTCCGCATAGGCCGCCTCCACGTTGTCGTAGGTGCCGTAGAAGTCGAGGTGGTCCGGCTGCACGTTGGTGACGACGGCGACCTCGGGGCCATAGACGAGGAAGGACCCATCGCTCTCGTCGGCCTCGACGACGAAGAGATCACCGCCCGTCCACGCCGCGTTGGTGCCCTGCCCCGTGAGCTCCCCCCCGGACGCGAAGGACGGGTCGAGCCCGGCCCGCTGCAGCGCGACCGTGAGCATCGATGTCGTCGTCGTCTTGCCGTTGGCCCCGGCGACGGCGACAGGTCTCGAGTCGTGCATCGTGGCGGCCAGGCCCTGGGAGCGGTGCAGCACGAGCCGGCCGGACCCTCGGGCGGCGGCGAGCTCGACGTTGGTCTCGGGGATCGCCGACGAGATGACGACGGTGTCGGCATCGGCCACGTGGGCCAGGTCGTGTCCGACGAAGACGTGCGCACCCAGCCCGCGCAGCGTCTCGAGGACGGGGCTGTCCCTGGCGTCGGACCCGCTCACGACGACGCCGCGCGCGAGCATGAGGCGAGCGACGGCGGACATGCCCGCACCGCCGATGGCGATGAGGTGGACGCGGCCGAGAGTGTCGAGCCCGGGGACCTCAGCGGTGAAGTCGAACCGGGGGCTGGGTGACTCCACCGTCAGCCCTTCCCGGACGCGGCATCGGCGACGAGGTCGGCCAGCAGCTCGTCACCGTCGCGCTCGCCCACGGACGCTGCGGCTGCTGCCATCTCGGCGAGTGCCGGCGCGTCCCGCAGCAGCGGGACGAGCGTGGTCTCGATCCAGGTCGTGGTGAGGTCGGCGTCGTCGACGACGAGACCTCCCCCCGCCGCCACGACGGCACGCGCGTTGAGGCTCTGCTCACCGTTGCCGATGGGCAGGGGGACATAGGCCGCCGGGAGCCCGACGGCCGTGAGCTCGCACACCGTGTTGGCTCCGGAGCGCGCCACGACGATGTCGGCAGCGGCATACGCCAGCTCCATGTGGTCGGCGTAAGGGACGACGACATAGGGTGCGCCGGCACCATCGGACGCGACGGGGAACTCCTTGCCGGCACCGGTCACGTGCAGGACCTGGACGCCCGCCGCCCCCAGGAAACCGACGGCCCCGTGGAAGGCCTCGTTGATCCGCTGCGCACCGAGCGAGCCTCCGGTGACGAGGACCGTCGGCCACTGCGGGTCGAGGCCGAAGTGCGCGAGCGCCTCGGCCCGACGGGCCTTGCGGTCGAGCAGCGCGATCTCGCGCCGCAGCGGCATACCCGTCACGGTCGCACCGGGCAACGCCGTGTCCGGGAAGGTGACGGCGACGTGCTTGGCGAAGCGGGAGCCGAGCTTGTTGGCCAGGCCCGGGCGGGCGTTCTGCTCATGGACGACGACCGGTATGCCGCGTCGCCGCGCGGCGAGGTAGGCCGGCGTCGACACGTAGCCACCGAAGCCGACGACCACCTGCGCCTCTGCGGAGCTCATGGCGTCGTCCGCGGCCTGGATGGCTCGACGCAGCGAACCCGGAAGGCGCAGCAACGCGGCCGAGGGCTTGCGCGGCATCGGCACCTTGGGGATGACCTCGAGGTCGTAGCCGCGGGCCGGGACGAGTCGCGCCTCGAGGCCTTCGGCCGTGCCGAGGGCCGTGATGCGGACGTCGGGCTCACGCCGCCGCAGGCAGTCGGCGAGGGCGAGGAGCGGGGAGACGTGCCCGGCCGTGCCCCCGCCCGCGAGGACGACCGAGCTCAAGGACACCGACGTCCCGGTCATGACCGCGACCCTCGTCTCGGCAGAACGGCGAAGGAGCGCTTGAGCAGGGACGGGCGCGCGGCGAGAGCCTTGGCGCACCCCGGCTCGGCGCGCGCGAAGGAGAGGAGGATGCCGAGCGCGAGCATGGTCGTCACGAGGGAGGACCCACCCGAGGAGACGAACGGCAGGGGCACGCCGATGACCGGGAGCAGCCCGATGACGGACCCGACGTTGATCATGGCCTGGACGACGATCCAGCTCATGATGCCGGCCGTGGCGATGCGCACGAAGAAGTCGGAGCTCCGCATCACGAGGCGGTAGCAGGCCAGGGCCAGGACGACGAAGAGGGCGAGCACCATGATCGTGCCGGGCAGGCCCAGCTCCTCGCCGATGATGGCGAAGATGAAGTCGTTGTGCGGCTCGGAGAGCCACTCCCACTTCTCCCGGGACTGCCCCAGGCCCACCCCGGTCCACCCGCCGTCGGCGAGGGCGTAGCGCCCGTGGATCGACTGCCGCGCCATGCCGGTGGGGTCGGTGTCACGGCCGAGCCAGACGTCGAAGCGGCCGAGCCGGTTGGGGCTCGTGACGACGAAGGCCACGGCCATGGCCGCGAACCCCGCTGCCGACAGCGCGAACCACCGACCCGGGACGCCGGCGGTGAACATCGTGCCGCCGACCACCGCCGACAGGATGAGGACCGTGCCGAGGTCGTGCCCGAGGAGGACGAGACCGATCGCCAGCATCGCGAGGGGGAAGACGAAGGGGACGAGGGCGTGACCGACCCGGTTGAGCCGCTTGCGCTTGGCCGACAGGATGAGGCCGCCGCTGAGCGCCAGGCCCACCTTGAGCAGCTCGGAGGGCTGCATCGTGAAGACCTTGAAGTCCAGCCAGTTGCGGTTGCCCTTGACGTCGAACCCGAGGGGCGTGAAGACCAGCACCTGCAGGACGAGTGCCGCGCCGACCAGGGGCAGCGCCAGCCTCTTCCAGGTCGCCACGGACAGGCGCGACGCGACGATCAGGGCCACCCCACCGATGATGGCGAAGACGAGCTGGCTGATGAAGATCGAGTAGGCCGTGCCGGAGTCGGTCGCGTTGAGCGAGGTGACCGTCGAGGCGGAGAGCACCATGATGAGGCCGAAGCCGACGAGGATCGAGGTGACACCGGCCAGGACGTAGTACGTCGTGACGGGCCGGTCGAGCCGCTCGAGCCACTCGCCGACGCCGAGGCCGCGGCCGGTCCTCGCCGAGCTCTTGGATTCCTTGACGGAACCGGTCGTGCTGCTCACGCGCTCACTCCCCCGAAGCAGCGCGGCGGAGCACCGCCTCGGCGAAGGCGTCTCCGCGTGCGCCGTAGTTGTCGAACATGTCCATCGACGCGGCCGCCGGCGCGAGCAGCACGACGTCGCCCGGCTGAGCGAGCGACGCGGCCTGCGAGACGACGCGATCCATGGCTCCAGTGTCCGTGTCGGCGACGTCGACGACGGGGACATCGGGCGCGTGTCGGACGAGCGCGTCGGCGATCAGCGCGCGGTCGCGACCGATGAGCACCACCCCCCGCAGACGAGGAGCGGCGGTGCGCACGAGGTCGTCGACGTCGGCACCCTTGAGCAGCCCTCCGGCGACCCAGACGACCTGCTCGTATGCCGTGAGCGAGGCTGCCGCTGCATGCGGGTTGGTTGCCTTGGAGTCGTCGACGTAGCGCACGTCGGCCAGGGTGGCGACGTGGGCGATGCGGTGGGCCTCGGGCCGGAAGGCGCGCAGTCCCGCGCGCACGGCAGCGGGCTCGACCCCGTGGGCCCGGGCCAGCGCCGCTGCGGCGAGGGCGTTGGTGACGAGGTGGGGCGCCACGTCCGGCGCGTCTCCGCGCAGGTCCTCGACCGTCGCAAGCTCGGCCGCGGCGTGACGCCGCTGCTCGACGAAGGCGCGGTCGGCGAGGACGTCACCCACGAGCCCGAGCATCGACGGGGCCGGAGTGCCGAGGGTGAAGCCGACGGCGCGGCACCCGTCCTGGACCTCGGCGTCCTCGACGAGGCGTTCGGTCTGGGGGTCGTCGACGTTGTAGATGCAGGCGACCTGCGTGCCGGAGTAGACCTTGCCCTTCGCGGCGAGGTAGTCGGCATAGGTGCCGTGCCAGTCGACGTGGTCGGGCGCGACGTTGAGGCACACCGAGGCCTGCGGCCGGATCGAGTCCGACCAGTGCAGCTGGAAGCTCGAGAGCTCGACGGCGATGGCGTCGAAGGGCTGCGGGTCCATGATCGCCTCGAGGATCGGCGTGCCGACGTTGCCGGCGCTGATCGCCCGCTTGCCCGCGGCCCTCAGGATCGAGGTGAGCATCTGGACCGTCGTCGTCTTGCCGTTGGTCCCGGTGACGGTGAGCCACGGCGCCGCCCCCTCGAGGGGGCGCATCCGCCAGGCGAGCTCGACCTCGCCCCAGATCGCGACACCCGCCTCCGCGGCGGCGGCGAGCAGCGGCTGGGTCGGTGCCCATCCCGGGGAGGTGACGACGAGGTCGACGGGCTCGGACGGCATACCGGAGACGTGTTCGGGTCCGAACCGGAGCTCCGCGTCGAGGACCTCGAGGATGCGCGCCCGCTCGACCATGGCCGGCGAGGAGTCGGCTGGTGAGCCGTCGACGACCACGACGTGGGCGCCCCTCTCCAGCAACGCATCCGCGGCGGCGAAGCCACTGACACCGAGGCCCGCGACGAGTACCCGCAGCCCGGCCCAGTCGGCCTCGCGGTGGGTGAGCTCGGAGAGCCTGGGCAGCCGGTTCGACTCACTGTCGGTCATGCAGCGCCCACGACCCATTCGGCATAGAAGAGGCCCAGGCCCAGGGCGACGAAGAGACCGGCGATGATCCAGAACCGGATGACGATGGTCACCTCCTGCCAGCCTAGGAGCTCGAAGTGGTGCTGCAGCGGCGCCATCCGGAACACCCGTCTGCCCGTCGCCTTGAACGAGGCCACCTGGATGATCACCGAGAGGGTGATGGTGACGAAGAGGCCACCGAGGATGACGACGAGGAACTCGGTGCGGGTGACGATCGCCAGGCCGGCGAGCAGGCCCCCGAGGGCCAGCGATCCCGTGTCGCCCATGAAGATCTTGGCCGGCGAGGCGTTCCACCAGAGGAAGCCGAAGCACGCGCCCATGGCGGCCGCCGCGACGATGGCGATGTCGAGCGGGTCGCGCACCTCGTAGCACTTGATGCCGACGCCGGCGTCGGTCTGGCAGTTCTGGTTGAACTGCCAGATCCCGATGAGGACGTAGGCAGCGAAGGTCATCACCGACGCGCCGGTGGCCAGGCCGTCGAGGCCGTCGGTGAGGTTCACGCCGTTGCTCGTGCCGGCGATGATGACGTTGGCGAAGAGGATGAAGAGGAGCACCCCGACGATCGTCCCCGCGAAGGCGAGGTCGAGGTTGGTGTCGCGGACGAACGAGATCTTCGTCGAGGCGGGGGTGCGACCCGAGTCGTTGGGGAACTGCAGGGCGAGGATCGCGAAGATCACGGCCACGGCGGTCTGGCCGGCGAGCTTCTGCTTGGACCGGAGCCCGAGGCTGCGCTGCCTGCTGATCTTGATGTAGTCGTCGAGGAAGCCGACGAGCCCGAGGCCCGCCATGAGGAAGAGCACGAGGACACCGCTCCAGCTCGGCGCCGTCCAGAAGACGAGGTGCGCCATGGCGTAGGCCGACAGGGTCGCGCCGACGATGACGGCGCCCCCCATGGTCGGGGTCCCGCGCTTGGTGTGGTGCGACGTGGGTCCGTCGTCGCGGATGAACTGGCCGTAGCCCTGCTTCACGAGCCACTTGATGAACATGGGGGTGCCGAAGAGCGCGACGATCAGGCTGACCACCGCGGCGACGAGCACGGCCTTCACTGGGGGTCCTCCTGGGTGGTGCGGGCATCGGTCGTCCGTGGGACGGAGGTGAGTCTGTCTCCGAGCCACCGTAGACCCGCATCTCGGCTCGACTTGAACAACACGACGTCGCTCGGGACGACTTCTGCAAGGAGCAGCGCCTCGGCGGCGGCAGCGTCGGGCACCCATCGGATCCGGGTGCCCTCGACGGGCGCGATGTCGGCCATCGGGCGGGCGGTCTCGCCGACGACGACGAGCTCGTCGACACCTCGGCGCTGCGCCTCGGCGCCGACCTCGGCGTGGTCCCTGTCGGACTCGTCACCGAGCTCGAGCATCGAGCCTAGGACGGCCCAGGTGCGCCGCCCCTCCCCCATGGACTCGAGCGCCGCGAGGGCGGCACGCATCGAGTCGGGGTTGGCGTTGTAGGCGTCGTTGACGACGGTCACCCCGTCGGGGCGTTCGGTGACCTCCATGCGCCAGCGGCTGACGATGCCGGCTTCGGCGATCGACGTGGTCGCCGCCCGGAGGGGTATGCCGCATTCCAGGGCGACCGCGAGCACGGCCAGGGCGTTGCCCACGTGGTGCCGACCGACGAGGCGCAGCGCGACCGCGGCCTCACCTGCAGGGGTGATGGCTCGGAAGCTCGCGCGGCCGTCGTTGCCCACGGTGACGTCCTCGGCGCGGATGTCTGCGTCGTCCGCCTCGCCGACGAGCACCACGCGCGCATCGGTGCGGTCGGCCATGGCTCGCACGACCGGGTCGTCGGCGTTGAGGACGGCGACGCCCTCGCTGGGCAGGGCCTGCACCAGCTCGGCCTTGGCCGTGGCGATGGCCTCGCGTGAGCCGAACTCGCCGACGTGGGCGGTGCCGACGTTGAGGACGACACCGATGCGGGGCGGTGCGATGCGGGTGAGGTAGTCGATGTGGCCGATGCCCCGGGCGCCCATCTCGACGACGAGGAACCTCGTCTCCGATGTGACCCGGGTGACGGTGAGCGGCACCCCGACCTCGGAGTTGTAGGAGCCGACCGGTGCGACCGTCGGGGCGGCGGCAGCCAGGACCGTGCCGAGCAGGTCCTTGGTGCTCGTCTTGCCGGACGATCCCGTGATGCCGATGACGGTGAGGTCGGTGGCTCGCTCGAGCACGGCGCGCGAGATGGCGACGAAGGCGGCCTGGACGTCGGCGACGACGACGCAGGGAAGCTCCTGCACGGGGCGGCTCGTGAGCGCAGCGACGGCCCCGTTGTCCCGGGCCGCAGCGACGAACTGGTGGCCGTCCATGGCCTCGCCGATGCGCGCGACGTAGAGACTGCCGGACTCCGCCTCGCGCGAGTCGGTGACGACGGCCCCGGTGATGACGGGTTGCTCGGCAGAGTCTGTGGGGCCACGGAGCGTGCCGCCGGTGAGGGCGGCGATCTCGACCAGGGAGAGAGCGATCAAGACGACACACCCCTGTCCTCGAGCGCGGCGCGCAGCTCGTCGCGGTCGTCGAACGGATGGATGACCCCGGCGATCTCCTGACCGGTCTCATGACCCTTGCCGACGACCGCGACGACAGACCCCGGACCCCCCTCGCGGGCGAGGCGGACGGCTTGGCGGATGGCGTCCCGGCGTCCGGCGACCTCGACGAGGAGGGACGACGAGTCGAGGGACCGCGCACCCTCGAGCACGGCGGCACGAATCTGCGCCGCGTCCTCGCCACGCGGGTTGTCGTCGGTGATGACCACGACGTCGGCCGTGCCGGCGGCCGCGCGACCCATGCCGTGGCGCTTGCCGCGGTCACGGTCTCCGCCCGCCCCCAGCACGACGACCAGGCGTCCGGCCGTGGACGGGCGCAGGGCAGCCAGCGCGGCCTCGACCGCGTCGGGGGTGTGGGCGTAGTCGACGACCGCGAGCAGACCGTCGTCCGCGGAGTCGCCGGAGGCGATGACCTTCTCCATCCGACCGGGGACGTGCGGGTCGGTGAGGATCGCACGTCCGACGGCGTCGGTGTCCTCGCCGAGGAGCAGCAGGGCCACCGCGGCCATGGCCGTGTTGGCCACATTGAAGTCCCCGGGGAGGGCCGAGCGCAGGTCGAGCTCGATGTCCCTGCCGCGCAACAGGAATCGCGCCGGCTCGCGGGCGTCGACGCTCACCCTCCAGTCAGCCGACTGGTCCTCGGAAGTCGTCAGCGTCGTCACCGGGACGGCCGACTCCTGAGCCAGACGGCGGCCCCAGCCGTCGTCGACACAGACCAGCGCCCGCGCCGACCGCTGGGGCGTGAACAGCTGCGCCTTGGCGGAGAAGTAGTCCTCCATGTCGGCGTGGAAGTCGAGGTGGTCCTGCGAGAGGTTCGTGAAGAGGGCGAGGTCGTAGACCACGCCGTCGACGCGGTGCTGGCTCAGCGCGTGGCTGGAGACCTCCATGACGCAGGTGTCCGTGTCGCGCTCCTCCATCACCGCGAGGATGGAGTGGAGATCGGTCGACTCCGGCGTGGTGCGCACGCTCTTGATCCGCTCGTCCCCGATGCGGGTCTCGACCGTGCCGATGAGCCCCGTCCGGTGACCGAGGACGTCGAGGGCGCTGGCCACGAGGTAGGCCGTCGTCGTCTTGCCGTTGGTGCCCGTGATCCCGACCATCGTGAGCCCCTGGTCGGTCGTGCCGTAGATCCTGGCGGCGATCGAACCGAGGACCGACCGAGGGTCCTCCACGGCGACCACCGGCAGGTCGACGCCGTCTGCGCGCAGGCGCTCCAGGCCGGCCGCGTCGGTGAGCACGGCAACCGCGCCCGCCTCGGACGCCTGCGCCGCGAAGTCGGCGCCGTGGGCTGTCGAGCCGGGCAGAGCGGCATACAGGTCGCCGGGTCGCACGGCGCGCGAGTCGAGCGTCACCCCGGTGACGAAGAGGTCATCGGCGTCGATCCAGTCATCCGTGGAGGCGCCGACGAGCAGCGCGAGGTCACGCAGGCTCGAGCTGGTCAGGGAGGCGGGTCGGGGTGCAGACACGACCAGTCAGACTACTTGCCGCGACTGCGTGGTCTGTCCCGCAGCGTGTCGGGGTCCGACGCGGCCTCCTGCGGTGTGACCGAGATCTGGATGGGCGCCTTGGTCGTGCCCGTCGGCGGGATCTTGAGCTCCTGCAGCGCATAGGTCATGACGTCGTGGAAGACGGGACCCGAGACCGTGCCGCCATAGATGCTGGCGTTGGGTCGCTGGATGATGACGGCCACGACGATCTCGGGGTCGTCGGCGGGGGCGTAGCCGATGAAGCTCGCCGTCATGCCGCTGTACCTGCCCAGGCTGGGGTCGTAGAAGTCGGCGGTGCCCGTCTTGCCGGCGACGCGGTAGCCGGGGATCTGCGCCTGCGGGGCCGTGCCCTCCCTGGAGACCGCACCCTCCAGCATGGCGTTGACCTGGGTCGCGGTCGCCTCGGAGATGACCCGGGTACCGGGCTTCCTGGGAGCCTTGGTGAGGGTGCCGTGGGCGTCCTTCGTCCCCTGGATGAGGCTCGGAGTCATGCGCATCCCGCCGTTGGCGATGGTCTGGAAGACCGAGGCGGCCTGGATGGCGGTCACCGACAGGCCCTGTCCGAACATCACCGTCGAGCGCTGGGTGCCGCTCCACTTCTCGGACGGCGCGAGGAGGCCGGCGGACTCGCCCGGGAAGCCCATGCCGGACTTCGACCCGAGGCCGAACTTGCGGTAGTACTCCTCCAGGCGCTTGGGCTCAAGGGTCTCGCCGATGAGGATGGTGCCGATGTTGCTCGACTCGGCGAGCGCGCCCGCGACCGTGCGGTGGAGCGTCGGGTGGTCGTGGCTGTCCTTGAAGGAGACGTCGAAGCGCTTCATCCGGTTCGGGATGACGACCGGCTGGTCCGGGGTGACCCGCTTGTCCTCGAGGGCTGCCGCCACGGTCATGACCTTGGCGGTGGACCCGGGCTCGAAGACGTCGTTGAGGGCCTTGTTGACCAGACTCCCCTTGGCGCGGCCGATGTCGTTGGGGTCGTAGGTCGGGTAGGACGCCAGGGCGAGGATCTCGCTGGTCCTGGCGTTCATGACGACGGCGGTCCCGGACTGGCCACCCATCTTGGCCATCTGCTGGGCGATGGCGTTCTGGGCGTACCACTGGATGTTGGAGTTCACCGTGAGGGTGACGTCCCCACCGTCGACGGCCGCGACACCGCCCTGTCGACCACCGGGGATCTTGGAGCCGTTGGGGGCCTTCTCGAAGATCGAGTGGCCCGGTGTGCCCTTGAGCGCCTCGTCCATCATCGACTCGAGCCCACCACCGGCAGCCCCGTCGTTGGTGACGAAGCCGACGAGGGAGGCGGAGTTCGGGCCCTGTGGGTAGACCCGCTCGGGCACGGCCTCGGCCGAGTCCTTGTAGATCCCCGGGATGCCGAGCTTGGCGATCTTGCGCCAGGTCAGCGGGCTCACCTTGCGGTCGAGGACCTGGTAGCGACCGGCGCCGCCCAGCTTCGAGCGCAGGTCGTCGACGCTGCGACCGAGCAGGGGTGACAGCGCCGTGGCGGCGAGGTCGACGGCGGCTGCGCTCGTCGCGGGGCTGCACGCCTTCTTGTCCTTCTGCTGGTAGGTGCAGACGGCCGTCGGGTCCGCGACGACGGTCTCGCGGGCCCGGCTGGACGCGAGCACGACACCGTCGGAGGACAGGATCTTGCCGCGCAGGGCGGGGATCTGGACCTTCTCGGTGCGCTGCTCGAGCGCCTCCGCGGCAACGGCCGACGAGTCGAAGCCCTGGATGCGGAGCAGCTGGGCGGCGAAGATGCTGAAGACGAACAGGGTGGCCACGGTCAGTCCGCGCATGCGGCGGCGCGGGTTGCCGGGAGGCTTGGGGGGCCGTGCGGGTCCCCTCCGAGCAGCAGGGCGGCGCGCGGGTGCCGTGTTGCGGGGCTTGCGCGGCCCGGCCTGGCGACCGGTCGACTGCGCCTTGGACGACGCGGCGACCCTGGGCGACGGCGCGCCCTTGGCCGCAGACGTGCCCCTGGCCGCGGACGCGCGCTTGGGCGGTGGCTGCCGCTTGCCGACGGGCCGGCCGGACGGGACGCGACCCGACGACGCAGCGGAGCGGCGAGGGTCGCGTCCCCGCGACGGAGGCTGCGGCGGCGTCCGCGGGGTCACGGAGTCGAGGTGGCGGTGGGACGAGCCGCCCGGCTCGGTGAGGTCGAGGCATTGGGTGCGGCCGACGGCTCGGGCCCGGCCGACGGCTCGGCGTCGGCCGACCCCGCCTTCGACCTGCGCGTGGACGTCGTCGAGCTCGTCACCCCGGTGCGCGAGTCGACGCTCGTGGTCGTGACCTCGATGTTGGCCCCCTTCGTCGTCGTCACCTTCGTCGTCGTCACCGTGCCCACCGTCTTGACCGTGGTCCGCGGAGTCGTGGAGGGGCGGGCGGCTTCGGCTGCCGAGTTGCCCTGTGTAGCAACAGTAAATTTCTTCTTGGCGTCAGCCGGGACCGCCACGCCGAGGACCTTGCCGTCACTGAGGCGGAGGAAGGCTGCGCTGGTGGACGGCACCATGCCCATGTCGATCGCCCGCTGGGCGAGCACGGCCGGCGCGCTCTGCGCGTCGATCGCGTGACTGAGCTCCTCCTCGGCCGCGGCGAGCTCGTTGGACGTGTCCTGGAGGTCGCCGAGGACGAAGGAGCCCTTGGCCATGGCCGTGTTGAGCATGAGCACGCCGAGTAGGCCTGCGACGAGCAGGGCGAGGCAGGCGGCCACGAACCCCGGCTGCCCCTGCTGCGGCTGCTCGCGCACGACCCTCAGTGGACGCGGGCGGGCGGTCCTCGGGGCGGTGCGAGGCGTGGAGCGGTTGAGTGGACGGGCCGCGGTCTGGGTCATCGCCGGGCTCCCTTCGTGAGACGAGTGCGTTCTGCGACCCGCAGTCGTGCCGACGCGGACCGGGGGTTCGTGGACTGCTCGCTCGCCGAGGGCTCCTCGGCGCCTCGAGTGAGCAGGCGAAGGTATGCCGCGTGCTCCGGGAGCTCGACGGGGATACCGGGAGGGGTGCTCGAGGTCGCTCCCGCGACGAGGGCGCGCTTGGTGATGCGGTCCTCCAGCGAGTGGTAGGAGAGGACGGCGATCCGCCCGCCGACGGCCAGCACGTCGATGGAGCCCACGACGGCGCGCTGCCAGGCGCCGAGCTCGTCGTTGACCTCGATGCGCAGGGCCTGGAAGGTGCGCTTGGCCGGGTGGCCACCGGTGCGCTGGGAAGCGGCCGGCACGGCGGTCCGCAGGAGCTCGACCAGGCGGGCCGACCGGGTGAACGGCTCGACCTCGCGCTCCCGGACGATCGCCGAGACGATGCGCTTGGCGAAGCGCTCCTCGCCGAAGTCCCGCAGGATCCGCAGGAGGTCGGCGGGCGCGTAGGTGTTGAGGACCTCGGCGGCGGTGATGCCGCTCCCCTGGTCCATGCGCATGTCGAGCGGTGCGTCCTGGGCGTAGGCGAAGCCACGGTCCGCCTCGTCGAGCTGGAGCGAGGAGACCCCGAGGTCGAAGAGCACGGCCTGGACCTCACGCAGGCCGAGGTCGGCCACGACGCCGCCGATCTCGTCATAGACGGCGTGCACGCCACGGAAGCGTTCTCCGAAGCCGGCCAGCCGCTCGCCCGCGAGCGCCAGCGCCTCCTCGTCACGGTCGATGCCGATGACGGTCGCCTCGGGGCAGGCCTCGAGGAAGGCCTGCGCGTGGCCCCCCATCCCGAGCGTGCCGTCGACAAGAACTGACCCCGGCGCGGAGAGGGCCGGGGCGAGGAGGTCGACGATGCGGTCGCGGAGCACGGGAACGTGCCGCTGTTCGGCGGCTCCCCGTGACGACATCTCGGACTCCTTCTGGTGGTGACGTGCTGTGGGCTGGGGTGGAGCTGGGGGTCGATCCGTCGGGTGGTGATCGCTCCCCCGGCTCCTGGTCCCCATCCGTCCGGGGCCCGGCACGGGGGAAGTCGTGTCGGGAGTCCGGTCGGCTGGAGGCCGGGAGCCGGGGTTGAGGTCACATGAGTCCGGGGATGACCTCCTCGGACTGCTCGGAGTAGGCCTGCTCGGTGCTGGCGAGGTAGGCGTTCCAGGCGTCGGTGTCCCAGACCTCGACCCGGGACCCGGTGCCGATGACGGTGCACTCGCGGGTGAGGCCGGCGTACTGGCGCAGGTGGGCCGGCACCGTCACGCGTCCCTGCTTGTCGGGGATCTCGTCGCTGGCTCCGGAGAGGAAGACGCGGATGTAGTCGCGGACCGCGCGGTTCGTGGTCGGCGCCTCCTGCATCTGCTGGGTCACCTTGGTGAACTCGTCCATCGGGAAGACATAGAGGCACCGCTCCTGCCCGCGGGTCACGACGAGGCCGGTCGAGAGGCGCTCCCGGAACTTCGCCGGGAGGAACAGGCGCCCCTTGTCGTCGAGGCGAGGCGTGTGCGTTCCGAGGAACACCGCGCTCACCTCCCCACTCCGTCTCGACCCCGGGGCGACACTTCTCTCCGGTTTCCCCCACTTTACTCCACCTCACTCCGAAATCAAGTCGTTATGAAGCTTCCAACCCCCTTTATTCGCAGGTCAGAGGCGGTGGTGCAAAGTGGGGCAGCTCGAGCGTGTCCGGCGCTGCGCGGGCAGCCGAACACCCGGCATACGCCGGTATGCCGCCCGCCCACCGCCCGCCCAACCTGCGAGCCCGCTGTGAACCCCGTATTTCACGCCCTGGCGCCTACCCGGGTGGGGCAATGTGGGGGAAGATCGAAACCCCGTTGCGCACGGCACGGGACCAGCCATTCCAGGAGCCACCGGTGTCGACACACGACGAGGTCCACCAGACCCACGAGCAGCGACGAGTGGACGGGAGCGCTCCGCGCACGGGAGCCGCACTGGACCAGGTCCTCCAGGTCGCCAGCTCGCTGCAGACCGCCATGAACACGGTCATCGAGGGCAAGCCGGCCGCCGTCCGCACCGCAGTCACGGCCCTGCTCGCCGAGGGCCACCTGCTCATCGAGGACGTGCCGGGAGTCGGCAAGACCATGCTGGCCAAGACCCTCGGCCGCTGCATCGACGCCTCGGTGCGACGCGTCCAGTTCACACCGGACCTCCTGCCCAGCGACATCACCGGCGTCAGCGTCTACAACCAGGACGTGCGGGACTTCGAGTTCCGCCCGGGCGCGATCTTCGCCAACGTCGTCGTCGGTGACGAGATCAACCGTGCGTCGCCCAAGACCCAGTCCGCGCTGCTCGAGTCGATGGAGGAGTCCCAGGTCACCGTCGACGGCACGACCTATGCCCTGCCGCGACCGTTCATGGTCCTCGCCACCCAGAACCCCATCGAGATGGAGGGCACCTACCCCCTCCCGGAGGCTCAGCGCGACCGCTTCATGGCACGCATCTCGATGGGCTACCCGTCGGCTCGCAGCGAGGTCGACATGCTCGACCAGCACGGAGGCCGGTCACCGCTCGACGACCTGCACCCGGTCACCGACGCGGCCACCGTCACGCAGATGATCGAGGCGGTGCGGTCGGTGCACGCCTCACAGGCCCTCAAGCAGTACGTCGTCGACGTCACACAGGCCACGCGGTCGAGCTCGGCCCTGCGCCTCGGTGCCTCGCCACGCGCGAGCCTGCACCTCCTGCGCGCGAGCCGGGCCCACGCCGCCCTCGCCGGGCGCGACCACGTCCTCCCGGACGACGTGCAGTCCATGACGATCCCCGTCCTCGCCCACCGCCTCATGCTCACGGGCGAGAGCCAGCTCGCGCACCGCTCGGCCGCGGACGTGCTCACGGACCTGCTCCAGCGCGTGCGCGTGCCGGCACCGACGCGCTGAGGAGGGGCGATGCGTCGGTTCCGTGACTCCCTGACGACGCGAGGAGCCGCCTTCCTCGCCTCGGGACTCGTGCTCGTCCTCGCGGGCCTCGCCCTCGGTCAGCACGACCTCAGCCGCATCGGGACGGCCCTCTGCGCACTGCCCGCGCTCGCGGGGCTCCTGGGTCGTCGCCACGACCTCGACCTCGTCGTCGACCGAGAGGCACGCCCCTCCCGGCTCACCATCGACGAGCCCGCGGTCGTCCAGATGACGATCTCCAACCCGTCACAGACCCGGTCGCCGCTGCTCTTCGCCGAAGAACACCTCGACTACTCGCTGGGCGATCGTCCGCGCTTCGTCATCCCGGCGCTGTCCTCGGGTGCCTCGACCCACGTGGAGTATGCCGTCCGCGCCCACGCCCGAGGTGCCCACCGCCTGGGGCCGCTGGGTGTGCGCGTCCAGGACCCCTTCGGGCTGACGATGCGCCACGCCTCGCTGAGCAGCCACGACGAACTGCTCGTCCTGCCCCGGATCATCAACCTCTCCGACGGACGAGCCCTCGGGCGCGGCCTCGGGGCCGAGGGGTCGGTCCCCCACCGTGTCGCACTGCACGGTGAGGACGACCAGTCCATCCGTGAGTACCGTGACGGCGACGACCTGCGCCGCATCCACTGGCCGGCAACCGCTCGCACCGGTGACCTCATGGTGCGACAGGAGGATCGGCCGGCCAAGCGACGGGCGGTCGTCATCCTCGACACGCGTGCCCGGGCGCACGGTGGCAAGGGACCCTCCAGCTCGCTCGAGTGGGCCGTGACGATGGCTGCCTCTGCCGTGACCCACCTTCTCCACCAGGGCTTCGCCGTGCACCTGCTCACCCCTGACGCGAGCCAGGAGTCCGGGGTGCGCGAGGACTCCGACCTCGACCCTGCCCTCGAGACGCTCGCCCGCACCGTCCCGACCGACGAGCCCGGGATCGGCGGCCTCCTGCACGCCGCCAGCGGAGCCACGGCGCAAGGTGGCCTCATCGTCGCCCTCGTCGGGGCCGTCGACGACGACGCCGCCCGAGCCCTGGCGTCACTGCGGCAGCCCGGTGGGCCCGGGCTGTCGTTCGTGATCGACGCAGCGGCCTTCCACGGGTCGGGTTCGGGTCGTCGCGCCGAGGACCTCGAGGCGGGCGCCACCACGGCCTCCCTCGCCGGAGCCGGCTGGTCGGTGCTGTCCGTTGCTCCCGGGCTCGAGGTGGCGGACGCGTGGGCGACCGTCGCCGGCTCGCGCAGCCTGGTCGGTGCGCGATGAACCGCGTCCGCCCGGTCGAGACCCTGCTCGCCTCCCTCGCCAGCTTCACCGTGGCGTTGCCGCTGCTCACCCTCTTCGACGCCAACACGTGGGTCCGCCCGGCCGTCGTCATCGTCGCCACCATCGCGCTCGTGGGCCTCGGTCTGCGAGCCCTCGTCCTGTCGGCCTGGGCGGTGATCCTCGGGCAGCTCTTCGCCGGGTTCCTCGCCGTCTCCTGGATGCACGGTCAGGGTCACCTCTACGGCGGAGTGCTCCCCGGCCCGGACACGGTCACATCGCTCGGCATCCTCCTGGGCGAGGCCGGCCAGACCGTCATGGCCTTCTCGGTGCCGGTGCCCACGGAGCGCGGGATCGTCGTGGCCATCACCATCCTCATCGGCGCGACGGCCCTCGTCGTCGACGCGGTCGCGGTGACCCTGCGCTCACCCGCCCTCGCCGGTCTCGCGCTGCTCACGGCATACCTCGTCTCCGCCACGAACTCCGGTGACGGACTCTCGTGGAGATACTTCGTGCTGCCTGTGGGGTTCTGGCTCGCCCTCCTCGCGGCCCAGGGCATCGGCACGGTCCGCCGATGGAGCACTGCGGTGCCGCGCGGCCAGGACGGCGAGGACCACGACCCGGTGCTCGGTGTCGCCGGCACGGCCCGGCTCCTCGGTGCCGGCACCCTGGCCCTCGCGGTCGTGGTGCCCATGGTCGTGCCACACCTGCCGACGACCTTCCTCGCCGACGGGCTCGGCCGCGCCGACAACTCCCGCGGTGGTGGAGCCATCACGCTCAACACCACCGTCGACCTGCGCCGGTCGCTGGAGGACCAGTCGCAGTCCCCCGTCATCACCTACAAGACGACGTCGAGCGCGCCCGACCCACTGCGGGTCGGGATCCTCACGGACTACCGGGGTGGCGAGTGGAGCACTCGCTTCAACACCAACCGACCCCTCGCCGGGGGCCCACAGTTTCCCGACGCCGATCCCTCGGTGGAGCGGACCACCGTCGAGGTCACGGTCGAGGAGAATCGGCTCCAGGCGCCCCAGATCGCGCTGCCCACACCGCTGCTCAACGTCGACGTCGGCGAGGTGGCCCTGCGGACCAACTTCGCCGGCAGCATCGCTGTCGACCGGAACGTCGAGGAGTACACCGCGACCTACGGCCAGCTCGCGCCCGAGGCGAGCAACTTCTCCAGCGAGGGGCAGCGCCCACGTGGGTGGGACGAGGGCGTCTACAACGAGCTCGACGGCGAGAGCCTCAGCCGGCTCACGGAGCTCGTCGACAGCGTCGTGCCCTCGGACGCCACCCCCCTCGAGACCGCCCGGCTCCTCCAGGCCCACTTCCGCAGCACCCAGTACACCTACTCCCTGCAGCTCCCGACTCCGACCGACCCCGTCTCGGGCCGCACGATGATGTCGGACCCCCTGTCGAACTTCCTCGTGTCGCGCACCGGCTACTGCGTGCAGTTCGCGTCGGCGTTCATCATGGCGGCGCGCGTCAAGGGCATCCCCGCGCGGATGGCGATCGGCTTCCTGCCCGGCACCTTCTCCAACGGCTCCTACACCGTCCGATCCGCGGACGCCCACGCGTGGCCCGAGCTGTGGTTCCCCGACCTCGGCTGGACGCGCTTCGAGCCGACGCCCGGCGTGCGCACCGGAGGCGCCCCCGTCTACAGCCTCATCCCCTCCGAGTCGAACCCCTCGGCATCGGCGACGCCGACACCGACCGCGGCCACACCCACACCGTCGGCATCGCAACGCCCGGACGGCGACCCCGGCGTCGTGGACGACACCACCACCGCGTCCAGGGGTCCGCTCACCTGGCTCGGCGACCACGCGCTGACCCTGCTCGCCGCACTTGCGGTCGTCCTGTCACTCCTCCTGCTGCCCGTGGCGGCGTGGGTGCGGCGACGACGGCTCCGGGTCGCCGCCCGGGACGACGCCGAGCGGGTCGAGGCCGACTGGGCCTCACTCATCTCACGGCTCGGTGACATCGGCATCGCCCCTCCCGACGGCAGCACCCCACGTCAGGCGGGCGCCCGGCTCACCCACGACGCCATCCTGTCGGGCGAGTCCAAAGAGGCGATGGGCCGCATCGTGGCGACGGTCGAGCAGGCCCGCTATGCGCCCCCACGGACCCAGATCCCCGACGTCAGTGCCGACACCCACACGGTGTGGCGGGCCGCGGTCTCCGCCCGCCAACGCAGCGACCAGCTGCGCGCCTACCTCGCCCCCGGCGACGGCGTGCGTCAGTGGGCCGCCGCCAGGGATGCCGTGCTCGCGTGGCCCCGAGCTGCGTGGTCACGCCTTCGCCGCGACTGACGAACCCATTCCAGACGCACGTATGCCGCGCACCCGACGAGGGCACGCGGCATACGTTGCGTTGGTGGTGTGGCTGAGACTCAGTCCAGCCTGATCGGACTTGACCCCTCACAGCTGCGGGACTCGGTCGCAGAGCGACCTGCGTTGCCTCCGCCGCTCGTTGCTCAGTCCAGGTAGTCGCGCAGCGCCTGCGAGCGGGACGGGTGACGCAGCTTGCTCATCGTCTTGGACTCGATCTGACGGATCCGCTCGCGGGTCACGCCATAGACCTTGCCGATCTCGTCGAGGGTCTTCGGCTGACCGTCGGTGAGACCGAAGCGCATCGAGACGACACCTGCCTCGCGCTCCGAGAGCGTGTCGAGGACCGAGTGCAGCTGCTCCTGAAGAAGCGTGAAGCTCACCGCGTCAGCCGGGACCACGGCTTCGGAGTCCTCGATGAGGTCACCGAACTCACTGTCGCCGTCCTCGCCGAGGGGGGTGTGCAGGGAGATCGGCTCGCGGCCGTACTTCTGCACCTCGACGACCTTCTCGGGCGTCATGTCGAGCTCGATCGCGAGCTCTTCGGGCGTGGGTTCGCGACCCAGGTCCTGGAGCATCTGGCGCTGGACGCGGGCCAGCTTGTTGATGACCTCGACCATGTGGACCGGGATACGGATCGTGCGGGCCTGGTCGGCCATGGCGCGGGTGATGGCCTGACGGATCCACCACGTCGCGTAGGTCGAGAACTTGTAGCCCTTGGTGTAGTCGAACTTCTCGACCGCACGGATGAGGCCGAGGTTGCCCTCCTGGATGAGGTCGAGGAAGAGCATGCCGCGACCGGTGTAGCGCTTGGCCAGTGAGACGACGAGTCGCAGGTTGGCTTCGAGCAGGTGGTTCTTGGCGTTCTTGCCGTCCTGGGCGATCCACCACAGCTCGCGCTTGAGCTTCATGTCGATCTTGTCGCCGGAGTTGAGGCGCTCCTCACCGAAGAGACCGGCCTCGATGCGCTTGGCGAGCTCGACCTCCTGCTCGGCGTTGAGGAGGGCGACCTTGCCGATCTGCTTGAGGTAGTCCTTGACCGGGTCGGCCGTCGCGCCAGCGGTGACGACCTGCTGGACGGGTGCGTCCTCCTCGTCGTCGTCGCGCAGCACGAAGCCACCGGCGGCCACGGGCTCGGGCGTGTCCTTGGCCGTCTTGTCCTCGGCGTCGTCGCCTTCCTCGGTCTCGGGCGCCTCGACGCTCTCGGCCTGGGCGGCTGCGTCGGCCTTGGCGGCGGCGACCTTCTTGGCCGCCGCCTTCTTGGCCGCGGCCTTGGTCGCAGGGGCTGCTGCGGCGGAGGCCGCCTCCTTGGTCGTCGTCGCCTTGGCGGCGGCCTTCTTGGCGGGAGCTGCCTTGGTGGTCGTCACCGGCGCGGCCTTCCTGGCGGGAGCCGAAGCCGCCTTCGCGGGACCGGCCTCTTCACCAACGGCCGTGGCGGCAGTGGTCTTGGAGGCAGCGGTCTTGGGCGCAGCGGTCTGGGAGGCAGCCGACTTGGCCGGTGCAGCCTTCTTGGCGGCGGCCTTCTTCGTCGTCGCGGTGGTCGTCTTGCTGGCCGAGGCCTTGGTGGCTGCCACGGCCCGGTCCGGCAACGTCATGCTGACCTGGATGCCTTGGGCTGCCAGTGCCGTGAGGACCTTGCGACCGCGGCTGGCCTTCACGCCGGCCGCGTGAATGGCCTGGGCCACCTGCTCACCCGTGACCTGTCCCGTCGTGTGTCCGGTGCGGACGAGGTCCTGCAGAGCCGGGTGGCTGAACTCGCTGGGGAGGGGCATCTCGGAGGCGTTCGTGGGCACAGGCGACACCGACAACCTTTCGTCACGGGGAGCACACGGTGATGCTCACGCTCGGGCGGAGCACTGACCGGCTGGTCGAGTTTGTGCACTCTCTGACGTGATCCGCAGGGGTGAGGATCGGCCGTTGCTTGGAGGGTGCCTTTACATTATAAATCGCCGCGGCCCTCATCCCTATTCCGTGGGGCCGCGGCGATTCGCGCACCTGCCCTCGCACCACCCCCTGAGGGCGGTCCTGTGCGCTCACGACAGGGCAGGCGTGGGGTCGGTCAGCTCTTGACGGCGAGCACCGGGCACGGCGCGTCGAGCAGGATCCGCTGGGCGTTGGAGCCCAGGATCAGCTTGCCCACGGGAGTGCGACGACGCAGTCCGATGACGATGAGCTGGGCACCGATCTCGTCGGCGACTGCGAGAAGGTCCTCGGCGGGCTCGTTGCCGCGCACCAGCTGACGCACCTCGACATCGACCCCCTTGCTCTTGAGGTCCTCGCCGAGCGTGGTGAGCTCACTGCCGTCGCTGGACCCGTCACGGTCGGAGTTGATGATGACGAGGTTGGTCTTGCGCAGGAGCGCTTCCTCGCCGGCACGAGCCAACGCGGCCGCGCCCTCCTTGGTCGGGATGTATCCCACGACGATGGCCACGAGTTCCTCCTTGTCAGCAGGTCAGCCCGCTCGGGCTCTTGCTGGGACCGTACCGGAGATTGTGACGCTTGACACGGGGCGCGACGGCGAGCCTTCGACGGCGTTCTCCGGCGCCACCGCTCAGGGGACCGGCCCACCAGCGAGCGCCTCGCGGATGATTTCTCCGACCCGACCGATCTCGATGAGGAAACCGTCATGACCGAATCGCGACGGGATGTGCCGGAGCGTCGTGCCCGGACGCAGCGCCGCGATCTCGTCGGAGAGTCGTGCCGGGTAGAGCCGGTCCGTGTCGACCCCCGCCACGACGAGGTGGCCGGCAAAGGCCGCGAGCGCCGCACCCACTCCGCCACGGTCACGGCCGACGTCGTGGCTGTTCATGGCCTCGCTGAGGACGAGGTAGGAGTTGGCGTCGAAGCGGGCGCCGAGCTTGCCCGCGTGGTGGTCGAGGTAGGACTCGACGGCGAACCGGCCGGTGCGTCCGTCGCTGCCCAGTGGCTCCTCGCCGAGCTGCGCCTCACGACCGAACCGCTCGGCGAGCTCGCCCTCGTGCCGGTAGGTGACGTGCGCGATCCGACGGGCGATGCCGAGCCCGTCCAGAGGCGCGACACCGTGCTCGTAGTAGTCGCCGCCGTGGAACCGGGGATCGGCGCGGATCGCGAGCAGCTGTGGTTGGCACCAGGCGATCTGGTCGGCCGTCGCGTAGGCCGTGGAGGCCAGCACGATGCACGTGTCGACCCGCTGCGGGTGGGTCGTGGCCCACTCGATGGCCCTCATCCCACCCATGGATCCACCGAGCACTCCGGCCCAGCGGTCGATGCCGAGATGGTCGGCGAGCCGAGCCTCGACGGCGACCTGGTCGCGGATGGTGATGGCCGGGAAGCGTGCGCCCCACGGGCGACCGTCCGGCGCCTCGCTCGAGGGCCCCGTCGTGCCCTGGCAGCCTCCGAGCACGTTGCTCGCGACGACGAAGAAGCGGCGGGTGTCGAGGGGCCGTCCGGGGCCGACGAGCCCGTCCCACCACCCGGGGGTCGCGTGACCGGGCCCGGCGGGCCCCTCGACGTGGGCGTCGCCGGTGAGGGCGTGCTCGACGAGGACGGCGTTGTCGCCCGCCTCGTTGAGCGTGCCCCAGGTCTCGTAGGCGACCGTGACGTCCGGCAGCGACCCACCCCGTTCCAACGCGACGGGGCCGACACCCACGAACTGGCGGTCTCCGGGATGGTCACCGGGGCGCCAGAACGACGCCGTCGGGAGGTCGGTGATGGTCATCTTGCTGGGCTCCTCGGATCGCGCTTGCCCGCCGGAGTTCGGCAGGGCCGTGTCTTCACCCGGGGCACCCCACCGCGAGGAGGGTTGCCGCCCAGCAAGCCGGGGCTTGTCGCTGGGACTCATGACCTTGGGCATGAGTCTAGGACCGGGGACACCCGCCGGGACAGCCTGTCCGCAGCGTGAGAGGTCGACTCAGGAGCCGACGCTGCCCCGGCCTCACGCGTGACGCGTTGACGCGTGTGACGCCGTCACGCGGCCAGGTCGGTCCACGCGTGGCGCGGTCGCATCTGGAAGTCGACCATCCGGCCGAGGTAGCGCGCCAGGGTGTAGCCCGGCTCGACGCGCAGTGCTCGCGCCACCGCGTCACCGGCGGTCGACCCGTTGCCGATCCCCCAGGCCACGCAGGCGGAGACCGTGCAGATCGCCGCGGCCTCGTGGGACCAGTCGTCAGGCACTCGCGTGCCGAGCCGGAGCAGCCGTCGCAACACCGTCTGGGAGCGCTCCGACGTCGTCGCCGGGCCGCCCTCGACGTGCTCGACGAGAAGGCCGCGTGACGCGTCGTCGACCTGGTCGAGCGGGAACATCACCGGGGACATCCACGCGATGAGGGCGTCGCGCCACGGCTTGTTGACGAGGGAGCGGGTCATGAGGGCCACGTCGGCGTCGGACACCTCGAACGTGTCGCCCCGCTCCCCCTCGGGTGCGAGCACCCGGGCCCAGAGGTGCGGGACGCGGTCGACATCCCCGATCCAGTCCGCAGCGCGGGCCCTCGCCTCGGCGAGCTCGTCGGCGAGGCCGGGTGTGTCCACGTCGTCCGGGTCGATCTCGAGCACCCCCTCGGGATCGATCTGGGACACGATGTCCTCCCAGGGCTCCTCGAGTGCGTCACCGACCCCCGAGCAGGCCGAGGGGTCCTCGGCGACGAGGTCGCCCATCGCCTCGCGACCGGACAGGGGTGCGCTGCCACGGGCGATGAACTCGGCGACCGCGGGCACGGACGCCTCGTCAGCCATCGCGTGACCGTCGAGGTGCTCGCGCCGGACCGCGTCGAGAGAGCCCCTCGGCCGGCAGCACCAGCCCCACCACCGTCCCCCGCGCACGACGACGTGGTCGATGAGCTGGACTCCGGCGTCGAGCAGGCCGTGGTGCAGGGCACGCATCAGGGACCGTGACTGGCCGGGCACGGACTCGTAGCCGACGAGCATCGCCAGCTCCGGCCCGACCCTGAGGAGGCTGTCGAGGACGCCGGCGGCCACGCCCTCGACGTCACGCTCGGAGGGGAGGTCGGTGCGAGCCACGGGCCCGACGATCTTGTCGGTCACCATGAGGATGGCGACGCAGTCTTCGAGGCGGTAGCCGAGCTGGTGCGGCAGGACGGCGAGCAGCTCGTCGGTGGTGGAGATCTTCACTGAGGTCATGACCCCAGCGTCTGGAGGAACCCGGATCCCGGGAAGCCTCAGCTCACGCCGTTGTGGACAACGCGGCATACCGGATCGGCTTGTGGACAGCCCTCACGCACGAGGTGACGACGAACCGCCACGCCCGTCGTCGACGACTTCGCCGGGCACGGCACCCTGAGCCGCGCCGTGACCCGAGCCGCGACCTGTCGAGCGCTCCCACGCGAGGAACTCCTCGGTCTCGGTGACGAGCTGCGCCGCGAGCCAGGAGCCGACCACCGCGTCGTCGGCGAGGCCGAACACTCCCAGGATGCCCTCCGGCAGGAGGTCGACGGGTGAGACGAGGTAGCCCGCTGCGCCGAGGATCATGAGGAGCCGGCCGACGGACGTGCCGGTGTACTCACCCGAACGCACGGCCTTGAGCAGGCGCGGCACGGCCTGGGCTCGTTCGACCATGGACGGGCCGCCGGGGCGGGTCGCGATGCGCACGGCCGTCGCGAGGCTCCTGAACGTGGCCACCTTGGAAGCCATCGCCATGGTCAGACCCCCGTGATCCGCGCCGTCGCCGGCGGGAACTCGCGGCGGGCGTTGTCGGCGATCCGGTTGAGCAGCCAGCCATCGAGCCCGGCGCCCACGACGCCGCCGATGAGCGGCACGTTGCGACCGAAGCGGCTGAACGTCTTCTTGCCGGCGGTCGACAGGAGCCGGAAGCCGACCGCCTTGTTGACGACCATGAGGGCCGGCCCGGGAAGCCGCTGGGCGGCCAGGTTGGTCATGCGGCCCGCCGGCGCGACCATGCCGGCCTTGGCGAGCAGGTCGTCGGCATCGGCGCCGACGAGCGTGAGGAGGACGGCCGTGCGGACCTGCTGCTGGGCGATGTCATGGCCCCGCAACGACGCGACCGCGCCGGTCATGCGGGTGGCGATGAGGTAGAAGCCGAGCACGTTGGCCGGCAGCGACACGGGCAACGTGATGAAGCCGCCGAGGCTGGTGACGAACCCGCCCGCCGCGGCGAGCTTGAGGTGGCTCCTGATCACGCTGTCGACGGCCTTGTCGACGTTGCCGCCGTTCTTCTTCAGGGCGCCCGCCGCGACCGTGGCGGCCGAGTCGAACGGCCCCTTGCCGTCGATGCCGCTGTCGAGGAGGTTCTCGACGAGCTTGGCGGCGTTGTTGCCGATGAATCCTTGGTCCTTGGGCGCGTCCTGGGCCTGCTCGAGCGCTGACCTGGTCTGCGCGAGCTGGCCCTTGGCGTCCCGGGCGTCGTCCTTGCCGAATCCGAAGAGTCCCATGGTGACCTCCTGTGGCGCGCCCGGTCCGACCGAGCCGCCGTAGCGGTGCTGTCACCACCGATCCTGCCACGTCAGAGCGGGTGCGCCGCTCTGCGCCGAGGGTGTCACCGACCTCACCTAGGCTGCCGCCCATGGCAACCCCCGCCGCAGGCGTCGACCTCGTCGCCGTGGTGGTCCATGCTGGGCGAGCCGCTCTCGTGGGTGCCGGCGGGCGCCGGGCGGGTTCGGTCCAGGAGATCGCCGGCGCCATGGCTGCTGTGGAGTCCACGTCCCGGCCGCGGTGGGTCTGGTGGTCCGCTGCGTATGCCGGTCAGCTGGTTGCCGCTGCCGGCTCACCTCTCGCTCGGGCGTGGGACCTCGCCGAGGCCCACCGGATCCTGCACGGGGGGTGGAAGGCCGAGCCCGGCCGCGTGTGGGCGGGAGCACACGGCATACCCGTCGAGACGATGCCGGCACCCTCGGGAGGCGACCTGTTCGACTTCACCGGCGCCGACGGCATCGGCCCGGAGGAGCTCGTGCGCGGTGACGGCCACGTGCGCGCTGATGCGGCCACGGGCTGGTTGGAGACCGACGAGCGACTGCTGCGGTGGGCCGAGGCGGCGCTGGAATGTGCTGTGCGACAGCGAGATCGGGCAGACTCCCTGGGTTCCCGCATCGTCGGGACGATCCACTCGGAGTCCGCTGCGGCGCTCCTGTGCCTCGAGCTGGAGGCGGGTGGCCTGCCGGTGGACCGCGCTGTGATGGAGCGGCTCATCGGCGAGTTCGCCGGCCCGCGGGCGTCGTCGGACGAGGCGGCCGCTTCCGGACGTCGCGAGCGGGACGCCGACGTGCTGCGGCACGTGCCGGGGCGCGAGTCGACCGACCTGCGCAACCCGGTCCAGGTGCGCGACATGCTCGCCGGGGTCGGCGTGGACGTGCCCAACACGCGCAAGTGGGTGCTCGACGCCTATCGGCACGCCCATCCCGTGGTCGACGCGCTGCTCGCCTGGCGCAAGGCCGAACGCATCGCCACGACCTACGGCTACCGGTGGCTCGACCAGTGCGTGGGCGCCGATGACCGGCTGCGCGGTGGGTGGACGGCCAGCGACGGGGCGGCGGGCAGGATGACGGCCGAGAACGGCCTGCACAACCTGCCGGCGGCGCTGCGGTCAGGGGTGGCGGCACACCCGGGGCACGTGTTCGTGCGGGCCGACCTGGGGCAGATCGAGCCCCGGGTCCTGGCGGTCGTGTCCGGTGACCCGGCCTTTGCCGAGGCGACCCGCGCCGACGACCTGTACGCGCCGGTGGCGTCCCGGCTCGGGGTGGAGCGTCCCGTCGCCAAGATCGCGGTGCTGGCGGCGATGTACGGCCAGCGTTCGGGGGCCGCCGGTGAGGCGCTCAAGGGACTCGAGCGGGCCTACCCCGTGGCCATGGGGCTGCTCGACCGCGCCTACGACACGGGGGTGCGGGGCGAGCCGTTGCGGACGTTCGGCGGTCGGCTCATCCCCACGGGGCGCTTCCTTGCCCAGTCCCCGGTGGGGACGAACCCGGCACTGGACGCTGCGCGGGGACGGTTCGCACGCAACGCCATCATCCAGGGCGCCGCGGCCGAGCTCTTCAAGGCGTGGGCCGCGACGGTGCGCGCCATGGGTGCGCCGCTCGGAGCGCAGATCGTGCTCTGCCTGCACGACGAGCTGCTCGTGCACGCGCCGGAGTCACGGGCCGACGAGGTGGCGGCGCTCGTGGACCAGTCGCTGGCCGACGCGTCGCGGCGCTGGGCTGCCGGTGCGCCGGTGCGGTTCGTCGCCGACACCTCGGTCATCGCGCGCTGGTCCGACGCCAAGGACTGACGCCTTCCTGAGACCTCAGTCGTCGCTGACGTTGCGGAGGAACTCCTCGATGTCGGCGCCGAGCTCCTCGGCCGACGGGAGGTCCTCGGCCTCGGTCGCGAGCAGGCTGGGCCGCTCCTGACCCTCGACGAACGCGTCGTACTGCTGCTCGAGCGCGCTGACGATCTGGCCCGCGTCGGCGTTGTCCTCCAGCTCTGAGGCGATCTCGCGGTTGTTGACGCCCGCCTTGGCGATGAGGTCGTCGTTGGGCAGGTTGAGCCCGGTCGCGTCGGTGATGGCGTTGAGCGCGGCGAGGGCCCCCTCGGCCCACTCGGCCTGCGCGAGGTACTGCGGCACATGGATCGCGAAGCCCAGGGCGTCGCGGCCGGCCTCACCGAGCCGCAGCTCGAGCAGAGCGGGGAAGCTTGCCGGCACCTGGACCTGGCCGAACGGTGACTCCTTGCCGCCGACGAGGCGGGCGTCCGTGGCGTGCGCGGTCATGCCGACCGGACGGGTGTGCGGCACGCCCATGGGGATGCCGTGGCTCGTCACGACGAGCGAAATGCCGAGGATCTGGATGAGCTGGCGAATGGCCTCGATCGCACGCTCCCACTGGAAGTCCGGCTCCGGCCCCGTGAGGAGGTAGTAGATCTGGCCGTCGCGGTCGGACATCCGGTAGAGCACCATCGACGGGTCGGCGTAGCTCTCCCAGCGGTTGGTGTCGAACAGCATCGCCGGGCGACGGCCGCGGTAGTCGAGGAGCGCGTCGACGTCGAAGGTCGCCACGACCTCGGCGTCGCTCGTGTCGACGAGGTGGGTGCCGAGGATGCGCTGGATGTTGCCGGCGTCGATGAAGGCACCGAGCAGCACGATGAGGGCGCCCGGCTGGCGCGTGGGCGCGGGGGCGTCGAGTTCGAAGCGGTAGAGGTCAGACGGGTTCTGCACGGGAACAGCCTCTCAGGGGGGTCGCGTGAAAGTAGGAACGTGTCGGGCCGCACGGAGATTCCCTCATCGGGCTCGACGCACCGCTCGCAGCATCATCGAGCGCAGGACCGGCCCGTGCAGCACCCCGACCGGCACGAAGTAGAGCCGGCCTCGCCAGTTGTGATGCACCACCACCGTGGTGGCGCGCAGCAGCCCGGCGTCCTCATCGACGGCCACCCCCAGCCGGAAGAGCAGGTGCGGTGCATCGGTGACGACGAGCGCCTCGCCGTCGACGACGTCGCCGACCTCGAAGGGGCTCGCCGCCCGCTCACGTGACTGGTTCAGACCGATGAAAGGGACCAGCACGGCGCGCAGACCGAAGAGCGCCTTGACCCACATCGGGAGGCTGCGCGCGTCGAAGATCGCCCGGACCCAGTCGTCCGCGGCGACCCCGGTCGCACCCCTCAGGGCCACGATCTGGACATCGGCGAAGTCGGGCTCGGGCACGCCGTCGAGGGCATGGCTCGCGAAGGCCGCCCCGCCGTTCACGGTGACACCGCCGCGATGGCGGCTCGGATGCGCTTCTCGCTCACGGGATGTGCCGTGCCGAGCGCCTGCGCGAAGAGGCTGACCCGCAGCTCCTCGATCATCCAGGCGATGTCGGTCACCTCGGGCTTCTGCCTGCCGGTTGCGGGGAGGTCGTCCAGGAGATCGGCGTATGCCGTCTCGATCGCGTCGATCTGCGCCTGCAGCTGCGCCTCGCGAGGGTTGGTCGCGGCGCGCTCGAGGCGCTGAAGCATCGCGCGCTGGTAGCGCTGGAGGTGGGGAAGCCGGGCGAGCCCGCTGTCCGCGACGAACCCGGGTCGGATGAGACCGTCGAGCTGTGCCCGCACGTCGGCCGTGGTGGTGGCCAGGCTGTTCCTCACGGCGCTCGTCTCCAGGGAGTCGAGGCGGCGGCGGACGTCGGTGGCGAGGGCGAGCACCGGCTCGACGGCCTCGATGACGAGCAGCACCCGGGTGACGACATGGGTGCGGACAGCCGTGTGCGCGGCGTCGAACTCGGCCTTGGTGCGCACCGAGCCAGCACTGCCCTGCGCCTCCCCCAGGTCCGCGACGATCGAGTCGACCGCCGCGGCGAGGCAGTCCTCGAGCAGGGCCGGGACCGACCCGTGGGGGTTCTGACCGAGAGCGAGCTTCTGGGCGTTGCTGAGGCGGGCGAGGACGCGCTTCCACGGAGCGCTGGTGCCCAGGAGCAGGAGCCGCCGGACCCCCGCCCGGTGGGCCGCCTCGGCCGAACCCGGGTGGTCGAGAACCCGGAGCGACACGCTCGAGCCCTCGTCGACGAGGGCGGGATGACCCTGGATGGTGTGTTCGCCCGACCGGGCCTCGAAGGTCCGCGGCACGTCGTCCACGCTCCACTGGGTGAGACCGCTGCGCTCGATCGAGGCACCGGCCTTGGCGAGCCGCTGACGGACCGCGCTCTGCGACTTCGGGCGGAGCTCGTCGAGGTCCTTGCCGCGGGCGATGACGCGTCCGCCCGGAGCCTCGACCGAGAAGGTGATGCGCAGGTGGTCGGGCACACGCTGCCAGTCCCACTCTCCCGCAGGAATGCTGACGCCCGTGCGGGAACGCAGGACCCGGGCCAGCTCGTCGGTGAAGGCGGCGCCGGCTGACGGCTCGGCGCCCGCGAGAGCGGCCCGGGCATGGTCGGGGGTGGGGACGAAATGGCGACGAGTGGCCTTGGGCAGGGACTTCAGTAGGGCGACGGCCAGGTCCTCACGCAGCCCCGGGACCTGCCAGTCGAACCCGACGGGTGTGACCTGGTTGAGGATCGCCGTGGGGACGTGCACGGTCACCCCGTCGGCGTCCGCCCCCGGCGAGAACTGGTAGGTCACGTCGAGCTCCAGGTCGCCCTGCCGCCACGTGCGGGGGTAGTCGTTCGCCGACACGGCGTCGACGTCCTCGCGGGTGAGGAGCTCCTCCGTGAAGGTGAGCAGCTCAGGCCGGCTGCGACGCTCGCCCTTCCACCAGCGGTCGAAGTGCCGCACCGACGTGACGTCGGGCGGGATGCGTGCGTCGTAGAACGCGAACACCACCTCGTCGTCGACGATGAGGTCGCGGCGGCGCGCGCGCTCCTCGAGCTCCGAAAGGCGCTGCAGCAGTGCGGTGTTGGCCTTCCAGAAGGTGTGGTGCGTGTCCCAGTCACCCTCGACGAGGGCATGACGGATGAAGAGGTCCCGCGCCTCCTCCGGGTTGATCCGGCCGTAGAGCACCGTCCGGTCGACGATGAGCGGCACGCCGTAGAGCGTCACCCGCTCGGAAGCCACGACGCTGCCCTTGGACTTCGACCAGCGCGGCTCGCTGTAGGTGCGCTTGATGACGTGCGCTCCGACCTCCTCGGCCCACTCTGGGTCGATGGCCGCGTTGACCCGGGCCCACAGGCGCGTGGTCTCGACGAGCTCCGCAGCCATGACCACGTCGGGCTGCTTCTTGAACAGGCCCGAGCCGGGATTGATGCCGAATCGCGAACCCCGGGCACCGGCATACTCACGTTTCTGCTCGTCGCGGACCCCGATGTGCGAGAGGAGGCCGGCGAGCAGGGCCTTGTGGACGACGTCCCAGTCCGGCTCGCCGTCGGGCGCGGCGGTGCTCTGGTCGGGCTCGATCCGAGCCGCCTTGCAGGCGCTGCGGAGCTGCTGGTGCAGGTCCTGCCACTCACGGATGCGGAGGTAGTGGAGGAACTCCGCCTTGCACATCCGACGGAAGGCGCTGCTGGACAGTGCCTTCTGCTGCTCCTTGAGGTAGCGCCAGAGGGCGTGGAAGCCGGCGAAGTCCGAGGTCTCGCTCTTGAAGCGCGCGTGCTGCTGCTGCGCCTGCGCCTCCTTGTCGACGGGGCGTTCGCGCGGGTCCTGGATGGTGAGGGCGGCCACGATGACGAGCACCTCGCGGGTGCAGCCGAGGCGGGCCGCCTCGATGATCATGCGGCCCATGCGTGGGTCGAGCGGCAGTCTCGCCAGGGTCTTCCCGTATGCCGTGAGTCGCCTCTCGCCGCGCCTCCCCTTGCCGTCCTGAAGGGCACCGAGCTCGTCGAGGAGGCGGACCCCGTCGGCGATCTGCCTCGGGTCGGGGGCGTCGACGAACGGGAAGCGGGCGATGTCGCCGAGCCCCAGGGCGGTCATCTGCAGGATGACCGCTGCCAGCGACGTGCGCTGGATCTCGGGCTCGGTGAACTCGGCGCGGGACTCGAAGTCCTCCTGCGAATAGAGCCTGACCGCAATGCCGTCCGCGACTCGACCACACCGCCCGGAGCGCTGCGAGGCGCTGGCCTGCGAGATCGGCTCGATCGGAAGGCGCTGCACCTTGGTGCGCTGGGAGTAGCGCGAGATCCGGGCCGTGCCGGTGTCGATGACGTAGCCGATGCCCGGGACCGTCAGCGAGGTCTCGGCGACGTTGGTGGCGAGGATGATGCGCCGCCCCTTGCCCCGGGTGAAGACGCGGTGCTGCTCGTTCGCGGAGAGGCGTGCGTAGAGCGGGAGCACCTCGGTGCCCGGGAGGTTGAGGGCGTTCAGCGCGTCAGCGGCGTCACGGATCTCCCGCTCGCCCGAGAAGAACACGAGGATGTCGGTGGCGGAGTGCCCCGGCGGGGTCTCGGTCCAGAGCTCGGTGACGGCATCGGCGACGGCAGTGACCTGGTCGCGCTCCTCGACGATCCCGCCGCTGTCGTCGCGCTCCACGAGGGGGCGATAGCGGACCTCCACCGGGAAGGTGCGTCCGGAGACCTCGATGACCGGGACCTCACGCACGACGTTGCCGCGGGCATCGGTGGAGAAGTGCTCGGCGAACCGGACCGGGTCGATCGTCGCCGAGGTGATGACCACCTTGAGGTCCGGTCGGCGCGGGAGGAGGGACTTGAGGTAGCCGAGGATGAAGTCGATGTTGAGCGACCGCTCGTGGGCCTCGTCGATGATGATCGTGTCGTAGCGGCGCAGGTCCCGGTCACGTTGCATCTCGGCGAGCAGGATGCCGTCGGTCATGACCTTGAGCCGGGTGCGGTCGCTGCTGTGGTCGGTGAAGCGCACCTGGTAGCCGACGAGGTCGCCGAGCTCGACCTCCATCTCCTCGGCGATGCGCTCGGCGACCGAGCGGGCGGCGATGCGGCGCGGCTGGGTGTGGCCGATCTGGCCGGTGCTGCCCAGACCGAGCTCCAGACACATCTTGGGGAGCTGGGTGGTCTTGCCGGAGCCGGTCTCGCCCGCGATGACGACGACCTGGTGGTCGCGCAGGGCGGCGAGGATGTCGTCGCGACGCTCGACGACAGGGAGCTGGCCGGGGTACTTCAGGTGCGCGGGGTCGAGGGGGCCGCGCTCTGCGACGGCAGCTCCTGACTCTGGCACGGGGTCAAGGATAGGTCGGCCGTGATGCCTTCTCCTCCGAGTTCCCGTCCACGGCATCCACCGCGCGTGCCTCGACCTTGGGGATGACCTTCTCCAGTGTCGTGCCGGCGACGAACATCCGCTGTGCGTCGGGGCCACCGGCCGTGGCGGCCTTCCAGCTGTCGAAGAAGGTCTCGTCGGCCTTCCTCGTCGCCATCGCAGCGCTGTGGCGGCCGAGGGCCTGCGCCTTCTGCTGGAGCGGGAGCCCCTTGAGCCCCGGGACTGGTGGGAGAGTGTCCAGGGGGACCACCATGCGACTAGTCGGGACTGGTTGGCTCCCGCTGACCCTGGCGACCTTGCGCTGCAGCTGCTCGCGCGTGCCGATCGCGAACCGCTCCCCCGTGCCGATCTGCTCACCCGTGTACGCTCGCCGGCCGTCAGCCAGCCGGGACACGGGACTCGCGCCCGCGAGTGCGCCGGACTTGAGGCCCGAGCCCCCGATGAGCGTCACGCTGGCCGCCGTGTTGATGCCGATCTCCTTCCAGCTCCCCTCGTCGTAGAAGACCCGCAGCGCGACCTGACTGGCGGTGCTGACCGCGTCGCTCACCATCGTGGCCTGCCCCACGACCGGCGCCTTCTTGGCCCAGACGGGCAGGCTGCCCACGGCCTGCGAGAAGCCCTGGACCTTGGTGACCGCCGTGTAGTGCCAGGAGTCGCCGAGGATGTCCTCGGCAAGCATCCGGAGCGTGCGGGCCAGACGCCGATCGGCTGAGTCGAACCGCTCCCAGGCCAGCGCGTGCCGCTGTTGCGCCTGGTTCATGTTGGCCAAGACCTGGTTCTGCAGGCTCAGGAGGTCGATGATCGGCTCGCCGGCGTTCATCCGTCCAGCGATCTGCTCCTGGAGCGCCTGGTCGACCGACTCTTCGGCCTTCTTCCACTCGATGGCGCGCTGCGCCGCGGCCTGTGACTCGCCCAGCTCGTCGGCGAAGCCGAGAAGCGCCGCTGCCGCACCGGCATACCGGTCGATGAGCGCGTCGAGGAGCGGCGGCGACTCTCGCACGGACGACTCGAACAGCTCGCCCGCCGGGCTGGCCCACGAGGACCCCGCCTTGAGGGTCACGAGGACGGCGTTGATCGCCGAGAGCTTGGCCGCACCGGACGTCAGAGAGGCCGCCAGGCTCCGGACCGAGTCTGCGTTGCCCTCGATCGGTTGGAGGATGGGGCCGGTCATCGCGTGGGGCCCCCGGACATGCGGCGCACGTCGGACTCGGTCTCGACGTATGCCGTCCCGGCGACCTGTGCCTTCTCACCCAGGTCGCGCATGACCTTGGCGAGCAGGAGCCGGTTGCGCCTCCAGCCGGCGAGCAGGTCGTCGAAGGCCGCGGAGCTCTCGCCGCAGCCGAGGGCCCACCGATCGACCGACCCGTCGGCGGTGGACTCCAGACCATCGGCGACCTCACCCAGGGAGACCCCGAGCGCTGCGATCACCTCGGCACCGATCTGCATCCGTGTCATGCATCAGACGCTAGGTCGATCCGTGGATCTCACCGTCGAGTTATCCACAACCTCCAGCGACCTCGGCGCGAGCACCGGGCAGTGGGCCGACCGGTCAGGCTCCCTTGGCCGCGACGAAGCCGAGCTCGAGGTCGGCGACGATGTCGTCGATGTGCTCGATCCCGACGGCGAGCCGCACGAGGCCGGGCGTCACCCCCGCAGCGAGTCGATCCTCGTCGGGCCCCTGCGAGTGCGTCGTCGACGCCGGGTGGATGACGAGCGAGCGTACGTCACCCAGGTTCGCGACGTGCGAGTGCAGCTGCAGCGCCTCGACGAAGCGTCGGCCGGCGTCCGCCCCACCCACGATCTCGAACGCGAGCACCGCACCCGATCCCTTGGGGGTGTACTTCTGCGCCAGCTCGTGGAAGGCGTCGCCGGGCAGCGATGCCCACCGCACCGACTCCACCTGCTCGTGCCCCTGCAGGAACTCGGCCACCGCCCGGGCGTTCTCGAGGTGCCGGTCGATCCGCAGGCTCAGCGTCTCGACGCCCTGTGCGATGAGGAACGCGTTGAACGGCGCGACCGCCGGTCCGAGGTCGCGCAGCAGCTGCACCCGTGCCTTGAGGATGTAGGCGAGGTTCGCACCCAGCGGCGACCCCACGCCGAGGTCCCGGGCGAACACCAGCCCGTGGTAGCTCTCCTCGGGCGTGTTGAAGTTCGGGAACTTCTCAGGGTCGGCAGCGAAGTCGAACGTCCCACCGTCGACGATGACGCCGGCGATCGTCGTCCCGTGACCGCCGAGGTACTTCGTCGCCGAGTGCACGACGATGTCGGCGCCGAACTCCAGGGGACGCAGCACATAGGGCGTGGCGACGGTGTTGTCCACGATGAGCGGAACGCCTGCCTCGTGGGCCACCGCCGCAACCGCCTCGATGTCGAGGATCTCGACCTTGGGGTTGGAGATCGTCTCGCCGTAGAAGAGCTTGGTGTTGGGGCGCACCGCTGCCCGCCACGACTGCGGGTCGGTGGAGTCCTCGACGAAGGTCACCTCGATGCCGAACTTCGGGAGGGTGTGCTTCAACAGGTTGAAGGTTCCGCCGTAAAGCGACGGTGACGCGACGATGTGGTCGCCCGCCTCGGCGATGTTGAGGATCGCGATGGTCTCGGCCGCCTGACCCGAGGCGACGAGCAGAGCGCCGACACCACCCTCCAGGGACGCGATGCGCTGCTCCACGACGTCCTGCGTCGGGTTCATGATGCGCGTGTAGATGTTGCCGAACTCCTTGAGCGCGAACAGGTTCGCGGCCTGCTCGGTGTCCTTGAAGACGTAGGAGGTCGTCTGGTAGATCGGCAGGGCGCGAGCGCCCGTCGTGGGGTCGGGCTCCTGACCTGCGTGGATCTGTCGGGTCTCGAAGGACCAGTTCGGGGTGCCGGAAACAGCGTCGTCAGCCATCGGAAGAGCTCCTCGTATGCCGTGCTTGCGGGCGCCGGTCGACGTCCCGCCTGGTCTTCACCCGGGGCACCCCACCGCGGTTGGAGGGTTGCCGGCCAGCGAGCCGGGGCCTGTCGCTGGCACTCATGACCTGTGGTTGAAACGTTAACGCCGGACCCGCGTCTCGCGGCAGCGGTGTCTCTGATCGTGGACTGCGACCGGCAGGCATGATGGGTCGCATGACCTTCAACATCGACGAGTACAAGGCGGCCGATGGCCGTTACCGCGCCGGTATGCCGTACCGCCGGGTCGAGCGATCGGGTCTCGACCTCCCGGCGATCTCGCTCGGCCTGTGGCACAACTTCGGTGACGACGTCCCTCTCGAGCGCCAGCAGGCGATCCTGCGCCGCGCGTTCGACAAGGGCATCACCCACTTCGACCTGGCCAACAACTACGGCCCTCCCTACGGCAGCGCCGAGCGCAACTTCGGCACTCTCTACGCCCGCGACTTCAAGCCCTACCGCGACGAGCTAGTCATCAGCAGCAAGGCGGGCTACGACATGTGGCCGGGCCCCTACGGTCAGGGCGGTGGGGGTCGCAAGTACATCCTCGCCAGCGCCGACCAGTCGCTGAAGCGCATGGGCCTGGACTACGTCGACATCTTCTACAGCCACCGCTTCGACGAGACCACGCCTCTCGAGGAGACGATGGGGGCGCTCGACTCCCTGGTGCGACAGGGCAAGGCGCTCTACGTCGGCATCTCGTCCTACTCCGGGCCGCGCACCCGCGAGGCCGTGGAGATCCTGCGCGAGCTCGGCACTCCCCTGCTCATCCACCAGCCGTCCTACTCGATGCTCAACCGCTGGGTCGAGGAGGACCTGCTCGACGTCCTCGGAGAGCACGGCGTCGGCTGCATCGCCTTCTCACCGCTCGCGCAGGGCATGCTCACGAGCAAGTACCTCAAGGGGATCCCCGAGGGTTCACGCGCGTCGCAGGGCAAGAGCCTCAGCCCGGACCTGCTCACCGAGGAGTCCCTCAAGCACGTGCGTGCCCTCAACGCGCTGGCCAAGAAGCGCGGTCAGACCCTCGCCCAGATGGCGCTGGCCTGGCTCCTCAAGGACTCGCGGGTGACGTCGGTGCTCGTGGGCGCCTCGAGCGTCGAACAGCTCGACGACAACCTGCTCGCGGTCAAGAACACCACGTTCAGCGACGCCGAGATCAAGGCCATCGACAAGCACGCCGTCGACGCGGGCATCGACCTCTGGGCGACGTCCTCACGCGGCTGACGTCCGAACCCGGCTCAGCCACCAGATGCCGAGCATCGGCAGGAACAGCGGCACGTAGCCGTAGCCGGAACCGAAGTGCGACCAGACGGTCTTGTCCGGGAAGGCGTCCGGAACGGCATACGACAACGCTCCGACGACCAGGACACCGACGAGCTCGACGGTGCACGCGAGCAGGGCGATTCGGGTGCTCCGACGGTCGCCACGGGCCATGCCGACGGTGGCGACGAGATAGATGACGGCCGCGAGCGCCGAGAGGATGTAGGCGAGCGGCGCCCGCTCGAAGTACTCGACGATCTGCAGGATCGAGCGGCCGGTCGCCGCGAGGGCGAGCACGCCGTAGACGGCGACGAGGATCCGGCCGGGTCCCTGCGCGGAGTGGGCTTCTCGGAAGGCGTCAGGCATGGAGGTCCCAGATCTGCTGGAGGCGCAGGGTCATCACCGCGACGGCGAAGGCCCCCACGGCGATCGACCCCATCGCCCAACGGGTCTTGTCCTTGATGGCGCTCCACACGGTGATGGCGAGGACGAAGGGCAGGGTGACGAGGTATGCCGTGAACGTCGCCTTCGGCTCCGTGCCCTCCAACGAGGGAATGCCGACGAGCCCGCGGACGAGCTGGACGAGCACGCCCAGCTCGACGAGTGCCGCCAGCCCGAGCACGACGTTGCCGATGAGCCGGTCGAGGAGCGCGTAGGCACCGGCGACGACGGTCAGCAAGAGCGCTGCGGCGACGAGCACCTGGGTGAGCGGGAGGAGCACGGCGGACAGCCTACGTCTCGCGGATCAGCCGTCTGCGTCACCTCCTCGGGTGATGGTCAGCCTCGTTTGGTTTGATGCGATCATGACTTCCGCCGAGATCGGTGACCAGCGCATCGAGTACGTCATCGACGGTCCCGACGACGCCGAGCCGATCCTGCTCATCATGGGCATGGGCGCGCAGCTCGTGGCGTGGCCGACCGACCTCGTCGACCTCCTCGTCGCAGCGGGCTTCCGGGTCATCCGCTACGACAACCGCGACCAGGGGCTGTCATCGTTCACCGACGCGCCGCCCCCGACCCGGGGCCACGTCGTGCGTGGCCTTGCCGCCCGACGCTGGGCCACGTCGGACTACACGCTGGCCGACCTCGCCGACGATGCGGCAGGTTTGCTCGAGCACCTCGGCATCGACTCGACGCACGTCGTGGGTGCGTCGATGGGCGGGATGATCGCCCAGGAGCTGACCCTGCGGCACCCGCAGCGGGTGCGGTCGCTGTGCTCGATCATGTCCAACACGGGGCACCGCCGCTACGGACGGTCCTCCGCCCGGCTGCTCCCGGCGTTGCTCCGACAGGTCCGGGCGACGCCACCGACCACGCGCGACGAGGCGATCGCGGCGGGCGTGGAGGCGTTCCGCGTCATCGCCGGGCTCGACTTCGACGAGGTCGAGATGCGCGAGCTCGCGGAGGCGCACGTCACCCGTCGCGCCAACACGGCGACGAGCCGGGACCGGCAGCTCAACGCCATCAACGCCTCCCCCGACCGGACCGCTCGACTGCGCACGATCGCCGTGCCCACGCTGGTCATCCACGGGCTCCGCGACCGCCTCGTCCTTCCCAGTGGCGGCGCGGCGACGGCCCGTGCCGTCCCGGGGTCACGGCTGCTGATGTTCCCTGAGATGGGTCACGACCTGCCTCGTGGGCGCCGCGCCGAGATGGTCGACGCGATCACGCAGAACGCGCGCCGGGCCTCGCCCGCAGGGTGAAGACCACGGCTGCGGTCGCGATGGCTGCCGCAGCAAGGAGTGCCGTCACACCGACCACTGTCGACTGCGGCTCGTCGGTGAAGCGCCCGATGGCCAACCAGCCCAGGCCCCAGACGGCTGCGACCGCAACTCCCCAGCGGGTGGGCTCGGCGCGCATCAGCCCGATGACGAGGGCTGCCACGACGACGACACCGACGAGGGCCGCAGTGACCGCTCCCGCACCTCTTGTCAGGTCGACACCGCTGCCTGCCACGGCCGCTGCGATGTTGGCGAACGTCGCCACGGCCACCCACCCGAGATAGAGCCCGGCGGTCGCACGGGTGATCCACGTGCCGACGGCATCGGCAGGACGCTCACTCATTGCGGCCAGCTCGAGAGCCAGCCGCACGAGCACGAGCAGCAGGGTCGCGATGACGAGGACACTGAACCAGACCCACCCCTGCGGGGTCACGAGCAACCAGACGGCGTTGAGCACCATCGAAGCCGCGACCAGCCAGCCGGTGCGCCGGGCCAGCTCACTCCGGCCGGCCGCCGGGAGCCACTGCCACACCGTATAGGCGGCAAGGCCCACGTAGACGACTGACCAGATCGAGAACGCCGGGCCGGCCGGGGCGAGCAGGGTGGCGTCCGCCGAGAGCGAGCCGCCGGCGGACTCCGCGACCCGGGTGCCGATCACGCCGACCCCCACGAGGGTGCCGAAGACGCAGAAGATCTCGGCGAAGGTGACGGCGATCTGACGGGTCCGGTCACTGGAGGTCATGGCTCCAGCCTGCCATCGCGGGGAGTGCTCCCCATTGCCTCCCGGTCGCAGGACCCCTGGCGTTCGAGCCATGAGAGTTCGGGACGGCACCTCATCGGCCGCGTCACGGACAAGGTCCCGCAGGGCGGCATGGAGCACGCGCTCTGCGGGACCTTGTTTCGTCTGGCTGAAGGGGTGACGGCGGTCAGGCTGCGGTGAGGGAGTCCTTGACGGCGGCGACGAGCTGGTCGACCTCGTCCTCGGTGATGACGAGCGGTGGAGCGAGACGGATCGTCATGCCGTGGGTGTCCTTGGCCAGGATGCCGCGCTCCATGAGGCGCTCGCACAGCTCGCGGCCGGTGGGTCCGCCGGGCGTGACGTCGAGGCCCGCCCACAGCCCTCGCACCCGCACCGCGTCGAGACCGTTGCCGACGAGCGGCTCGAGGCCGGCGAGCAGTCGCGCACCCAGCCGACGGGCGCGCTCCTGGAACTCACCTGTGGCGAGCAGACGGCATACCTCGTGCCCGATCGCGGCAGCGAGCGGGTTGCCACCGAAGGTGGACCCGTGCGACCCGGGCGAGATGACGCCGAGGACGTCCTTGTCGGCGGCCACGGCCGAGACCGGATAGAGGCCACCGCCGAGGGCCTTGCCGAGGATGTACATGTCGGGCACGACGTTCTCGAGGTCGCACGCGAAGGTCGTGCCGGTGCGCGCGAGACCCGACTGGATCTCGTCGGCGACCATGAGGACGTTCTCCTCGGTGCAGAGCGCGCGGACGTCGCGGAGGAAGCCCTCCGGCGGGACGACGACACCGCCCTCGCCCTGGATCGGCTCGAGGAGCACGGCGACGGTGAACTCGTCGACGGCGGCACGCAGCGAGTCGATGTCGCCGTAGCGGACGGCCCGGAAGCCCGGCGTGTAGGGGCCGTAGTTGTCGTGGGCGACCTTGTCGTCGGAGAAGCTGATGATCGTCGTCGTGCGGCCGTGGAAGTTGCCCTCCATGACGATGATGTTGGCCTGGTCCTCGGGGACGTTCTTGACCTCGTAGCCCCACTTGCGGCTCACCTTGAGTGCGGTCTCGACCGCCTCGGCGCCGGAGTTCATCGGCAGGACCATGTCCTTGGCGGTGAGCTCGGCGAGGGCCTGGGCGAACGGCCCGAGCTGGTCGTTGAAGAAGGCGCGGCTCGTCAGTGTCAAGGTGCCGAGCTGCTGGCGGGCCCGCTCGACCAGCTGCGGGTGCGAGTGGCCGAAGTTCAGGGCGGAGTAGCCGGCGAGGCAGTCGAGGTAGCGCTTGCCGTCGACGTCGGTGACCCACGCGCCCTCACCACTGGCGATCACGACCGGAAGGGGGTGGTAGTTGTGCGCCGCATAGCGCTCGGTCGTCTCGATGTGCTGCTCGGTGCTCACTGCCGGGCTGGTGCCGGGCTGCTCGGGCGTCATGGCTGGGCTCACTCCTTCGTTGCGTGGTCGCGATCACTGTAACTGCGCTGGATCGCGCCGCCGAACCGCTCATCGGAGCCCCTCTGTCGCGCCGCGTGCTCAGGGCTGGCGGCGGCTGAGCGACCACGCCGACGCGTCGTCCAGGGACCCCTCGCGGACGCGGGTGAAGACGAGCCGGTCGTGCAACCGGTTGGTGCGGCCTCCCCAGAACTCGACCTCCGTGCAGGTGATCCGGTAGCCGCCCCAGAAGTCCGGGACGGGGACGTCGTCGGACTGACCACGGTCGGGCCACCGAGCGGCATACCTCTCGTATGCCGTCTCGAGCTCGGCTCGCGATGCCACCGGCTGGGACTGCTGCGAGGCCCACGCCGAGATTCGCGAGCCCCACGGCCTCGAACCGAAGTAGTCGCTCACCTCGTTGCGGTCGAGCAGGACCGACTGCCCACGGAACCGGATGGCGCGGAACATGGAGGGCCACGTGAGCGAGGCCGCGATGCCCCGGTTGTCTGCGAGCTCGGCTCCCTTGGTGGACAGCGTGTTGGTGAGGAAGCCGGGACCGCGCTCGTCGAAGAAGCGCATGAGGACGGTGCGGACGTTGGGCAGGCCGTTCTGGTCGACCGTCGCGACGGAGAGTGCGTGCGGTTCGGGCACGTCCGCCTGCGCACCCGAACGCTCGACGGCATCGTCGACCCAGCGCTTCGCCTGGACCCATGGGGTGGCGGCGACCTCGTCCTCGGAAAGACCGGTCCCGGTGTAGTCGATGCGCGTCACGTCGTTCACGAGGTCGAGCCTAGGGCCGACCAGGTGTCGGCGGGCGTCGCGAGGATCCAGCGACCCATGGGGCACCCGGATGGGGTGATCTCGGACTGCTCAGCGAGGCGTGCGGCCGGCGAAGGCTGCGAGTCGGTCGTGCACCGATGCGTCCGGTGCGGCGTCCACCTCTGGCTCGAACGCCCCTGCCCGGTTCTCCGGCGTGAGGTTGGCGGTCATGAAGGCGTAGGCGTGCTCGGCCACCTCGTCGTCGAGTGCCGTCCGGCTACCGATGGACCGCGCGAGGTCCCAGCCATGGACGGCGAACTCCGGGATCGCGGCGCCGGACGAGCGCCCGGACGCATCCGCGCGAGCGTGTTCGAGCAAGTCCGCGGCTCCCGCCCGGAAGTCCGCCGCAGGGTCGTCGCCGAGCTCGGGCGGGTTGGCCCAGTCGACGTCCTTGCCGGTGAACATCGAGACGAAGTTCCGCGGCGACGCGACGACGTGTCGGACGAGGTCGCGGACCGTCCAGTCCTGGCAGGTCGAGACGTCGTCGTACTGCTCCGGCGACACCTCGTCGAGCAGACGAGCCGTCTGGTCGAGTGCACGTGCGAGGAGCGTGCCGGCGTCAGGTTGGGCTTTCATGGCTGGCCTTCCGTCGACGATGAGCGGGCGGTTGCGACGCTACTCCCGCTCAGCATGGTCCCGTGGTCAGCTCGCCACGAGCTCGGCGCTGGCAAGAACCTCGTTGGGCACGGCATACAGCTCGTCGCCGACCCTCACCTGACTGCGTGTCGAGAACGCGCCCTCGACCTCTCCGACGAGGCCGTTCATCGGCCCGTCCGCGACGATGCGCACCATCGCCCCGACGGCGAAAGCAGCGTGCGCCGCTGCGGCAGCGTCCGACCCGGCACCCTTCGAAGCCTCGACTCCGAGAGTCAGCGCCTCGAGCTCCGCGCGATAGGCCTGCCCCATCGGGACCCGGCGCCCATGGAAGGTCCAGGTGAGGACGAACTCCGGGTCGAAGCCGTGGCGGCAGCGCGAGCAGCTCAGCACCCGGGTCGGCCGACGGTGCCGGGTCGAGACGTGGCCGTGGGGGCACACGCCGCGCCAGGGACCCTCGACGCTCGGCGCGCTCGTGGGGACGGTGCGCTCACCGGAGCAGCCGATCGCCCGGGCCTTCGCACGCCACACCTCGTCGTGCCCGTGGGCCGGGCCGACGAGAGCGTGAGCGATCTCGTGCAGGATCGTGTCGCGCACCTCGGCCTCGCCGTGGAGGCGGGTCAACGGGGCGCTGAGCGAGATCGTGCGAGACGCGAAGCGGCACACGCCGGCCCTGGTCTTGGCGCGATCGGTCGTGACGCTCCAGTGCTCCAGCCCGTGCTCACGCAGCAGGCGGCGCCCGAGTGCGAGTGCCGGTGAGATCTCCATGCACTCATGCTGTCAGCGAGCACTGACACTGCCCGCCCCCACACGAACCGCCCCTTGCCAGAAGCGACGTATAGGGTTTGTGGAATCTCGCCCACGAGGAGCTGCGATGGCAACCGCCGACGACACCGACACCACCCCCACCCGTTGGGACGAGCGCGCCCGCACCCAGCTCGCCCACGCCCTGCGTTCGAGGGTGGCGGGTGACGACGCCGCAGCCAAGGCTGCAGTGATCTGGGGAGCCGAGGGCGAGCGATGGTTCACGCCGGAGGACCCCATCTGGCGGGTCCACGCGGACGCCGCCATGTTTCCTGGCGGCATCCGGGCGCTGCTGCTCCAGTCGCTACACCCCCTCGCCATGGCCGGGGTCGCCGGTCACTCCGGGTTCAAGGGCGACCCGTGGGGGCGGCTCCAGCGCACGAGTGAGTTCCTCGCCACGACGACGTTCGGGACGATCGAGCACGCCGAGGTGCTCATCGAGCGCGTGCGCTCCATCCACGAACGGGTCCGCGGCAAGGCCGAGGACGGGCGCCCCTACGCCGCGAGCGACCCGCACCTGCTCCGCTGGGTCCACATCACCGAGGTCGACAGCTTCCTGACAGCGTTCCAGCGCTACGCCTCCGAGCCGCTCACCGACACCGAGGCCGACCTCTATGTCGAGCAGACGGCTGTTGTGGCGCGACGACTGGGAGTCATCGATCCGCCGCTGACCACCGCTGAGCTGGCCGCGATGATCGAGGACTACCGTCCCGAGCTGCAGTCCACGGCCGCATCGCGGGAGGCAGCGCGATTCCTGCTGCTGCACCCGCCGCTGCCCCTGGCTGCCAAGCCGGGGTATGCCGCCCTGGCTGCTGGCGCCGTCGCCCTCCTGCCGCGGTGGGCACGGCGACCGCTCCGACTGCCATGGCTGCCGTTCACCGAGATGTTGCTGGCGCGTCCGTTGGGTGATGCGGCGACCGCGACCGTGCGGTGGGCCATGACCGACCCAGCGGACGTGCGGACGGTCGCCACGGAGTCCCGCGCCGGCTGATCCAAGCTGTCAACACGAGGTGCCCACGCCCCGTGCCGGCGCCTCGCCGCGCCAGTGTTGGCAGCGGTGAGGACCGAGAAGTGCCTCAGGTCAGGCGGGCACGTCCCATCGGGCCAGGTCTGCTTCCCACTGCGCCAGGTGTTCGGCTTCGAGGTCGTCGGCGATCTCGAGAAGCACCCACTCGGGGACGGCATACGCCAAACCATCGGGTGGGCCTGTGTCGAGCGGTTGTCGTTGACGTCTCGCCCTGGTTCGCTCCCGAGCGCGAGCGAACTCCGCCAGTCGCTCTGGCAGCTGTCGGTCATAGCTGCCGGGGTTCAGGTCCCAGGTGACGGATCGCCCCTGTGCGTCGGGTGGATGGACGGTCGCGATGAGCCGCTGGTCGTGCACCTGCGTGTGGTGGCGCTGGCACAGCAGCGCCGCGTTCTGGAGGTCGGACGGACCGCCATCGACCCAGTGCACGAGGTGGTGCGCCTGAGTCCACGCTGCGGGCGCTCTGCATCCGGGGAAGGTGCACTGGCCGTCGCGGTGCCACAGGAAGCGGCGCTGTCCGGAAGTGAAGAGTCGGGTGACGCGGCCGAGGTCGGCCACCTCACCGTCCGCGCCGAGGACCACAGGGATGACGTCGGCGTCGCACGCTAGCTGTCGTACGGCCGAGGGCGCGAGCATCGTCTGCTGAGCCCGCGAGCCCATCACGTGGCCGGAACCCAACGCGCTGCCCTGCGCGCACCCCGACGCGTCCACCCGAGCGAGCCCCGCCAGCAGGTCCGCCAAGGTCACGGTCACGTGGACAACCGACGCCGCGCCTCCGGGACTCTTGCTCGCCGCAACAGTCGAGGCGGCGCCGGTAAGCACGGCGTCAAGGGCTTCCACCCGACGCTGGCCTGCGCAGCGCAGGTCCGCCTCACCCGTGTCCGGGTTGGGTGCCGGCTTCGACAACGGTCCGATCGCGGCCTCGAGCCGCGAGGCCTGCGCTGGAGTCATCGTCATCCGGTACTCGGTCAGGTCGCCGTCGGCAACGATCGGACTCGACAAGAAAGCGCCTGGCCGCAGTCGCCGCTGCTTGTCGTCGAACTCGCCCTCGCGTCCGTACTTCGCGAGCAGTCGCGGCCGGATCCTGCGGGCCTCGGCCTGCCCCCACTCGACGCCGTGGTCGAGGATCGCGGTGGTGACTGTAGGCAGGGCCTCCTTTGTCAGCAGGTCCTTCATCCGCGCCACCTCACGCAGGGCGGTCAGCGCAAGACCCGCACTCACCTCACCGGACAGCACGCGGCCCCACACGATCCCCTCCGGCCGACCCTCGTCGGCGAAGGCACCGGCGTCCGGACCACCACGCGACCACAGGCCACCGGGTGTCGATGCAGCCGCCTCCTGCGCGAGCTGGGCCACCTGACCGGCGCCGCCCTGGCGTAGCGAAGGCGCATGCTCCCGCACCCAGGAGTGCCCTGAGCCCACACCCCGACGCGCGGAGGCGAACTCACCACGATGCGCGGCTTCGGCGGTCACGCGCACCTGCGCGGCCGCCGCCTGGGACTTCACCTCGTCGGCGAGTTTCATGAGCTCGGCGAGATCGGTGGCGCTGAGCGATGAGAGCACGTCACCGATGTCGGCCAGCCGGTCACGAGCAGCGCCCAGCACCCCACGCAACGGCGTGACGGGAGCCTGCTGCTGCTCGTCCATCGATCCCCCTCCAACGAATGATCCCAACCTATCGGCGACCACTGACACCGGACTCACCGCGCGAGTCCACCACTCCCCCAACACAACTCACGCCGGACGGGACGCTGTGGCGGTCACCGTCGCTCACCTGAGACCAAACCTAGATCCCACCACTGACAGCCATCTCCGGACAGGTGTCACCGCACTGTGCCACGTTGGGCCGCATGCCAGTCGCCGACCCAGCCGCGCCAACCGAGCCAAAGGCCTCGCCCCGGTTCCAGCGTGCGCCGCTGGTGATCACCGCCGCAGCTGCCCTGGCATCAGTCAGCCTGCTCGCCACGGCGCTCGCCCTCGGTTGGTTGGGTCCGGACATCGGGCGTGGCGGGGGCTTCTGTGAAGCGGCGCGGGACGCTCTTGTCAGACAGCCAGCCAATACCTGGAGCAACGTCGGCTTCGTGATCGCCGGGCTCGCGGCATCTTGGCACGTCTCCCGCCGCGGAAGCGGCACGATGAGCGCACCTCTTGGCACGGCATACGCCGTCGTGGTCGTCCTGCTCGGCCCGGGAAGTGCAGCGATGCACGCGTCGCAGAGTGAGCTGGGTGGGCACCTCGACCTCTACAGCATGTATCTGCTCGCGAGCTTCGTCCTCGCCTATGCCGCCGCGCGGCTCCTACGACTCGCCACCACTGGATTCGTCGGGCTCTTCGTCGCTGCGCTGGGGTTGTGCACGGTCGCCGAGTTCACTTCTGCGGACGTCCCGGTGGTCATGACGTTGGGCAACGCGGTCTTCGCGGTGATGCTGCTCGCCGGCCTGGCCATGGAGGTGGTGCTGCGGACTCGTGGTGGTGTTCGACTCGACGTGCGATGGGGATTCGCCTCTGTCGCAGCCCTGCTCGTAGCCTTTGCGATCTGGAACACCGGCAAGGACGGTGGCCCGCTCTGCGATCCGCACTCGCTCCTGCAACCGCATGCGGTGTGGCACCTGCTCGATGCTGGGGCCGCGTGGCTCCTCTTCCGCTACTACGCGAGCCGTCGGCCGTAGGGTCAGCCCATGCCAGACACCTCCCGGGTTGCGGTCTACCTCGACTTCGACAACATGGTCATCTCCCGCTACGACAACCTGCACGGTGTTGGGTCCTGGCGCCGTGACAACGCGCGGGAGCACGCACCCGGCGGCAGTGACGTCGCTGCTGAGCGGCTGGCGCAGGCCGTCGTCGACCTGGGCGCGATCATCGACTACGCCTCGTCCTTCGGGACCGTCGCGCTGACCCGCGCCTATGCCGACTGGTCGGTGCCCGCGAACGCGGCCTATCGGTCCCAGCTCATCGACCGAGCCGTCGACCTCGTGCAGCTCTTCGCCACGTCGGGGACCAAGAACGGCGCCGACATCCGGCTGTCGATCGACGCCATCAACGACCTCGTGGACCATGCGGACCTGACGCACGTCGTCATCGTCGCCGGGGACTCCGACTACATCGCGCTGGCGCAGCGGTGCCGTCGGATGGGCCGCTTCGTCGTCGGCATCGGGGTCACCGGGTCGACGAGTCGGGCGTTGGTCGCCGCCTGCGACGAGTTCAGCGACTACGGCGACCTGCCCGGCGTGCGAGCGATCGTGCCGGCCAAGAGGGCCGAGCCAGTCGCGAAGAAAGCGGTGACCAAGAAGGCGTCGGCCAGGACCGGCGCGGCCTCGAACAAGGCACCCGCCCGCAAGGCTCCGACCGCGGCCGAGAAGACGAACGACAAGGCAGCTGAGCTCCTCGTCCGGGCGATCAGGGTCGGGATGGAGAAGAGCGACGACGAGTGGCTGCACTCCTCGTCGGTCAAGAGCCAGATGCAGCGCATGGACTCGACCTTCAAGGAGAAGTCGCTCGGCTACTCCTCGTTCCGGGCTTTCGTCGAGTCGCACGGTGACCTAGTCGAGCTGCAGTCCAAGGAGAACGGCCAGCTCACCGTCCGCCTGCGCTGACGCATCGCTGTGGAGAAGTCCGCGGCGGGCTCGCGGTTTTCACCACTTCCGTGTCATGACTTCGAAGCGCCGGTATGCCGTGACCGCCCTTGCTGGTGCGGCCCTCCTGCTGCTCGGCGCCTTTTCGCCGGCCGACTCCTCGGAAGGTGAGCCCACCCCCAAGGTCACCAGGACAGGACCGGACCATGGCCAACACCCTGCTTTCTAGACGGCATCCGTCCGACGAATTGGCCCATGTGCGCTGTGCCGCGATTGCATACCTAGCGCAAGGCTCAGCCACCCCTGGCCTGGTGCCGAAGCGGCAGTCCTGGGGTTGGCAGCAACGATGACTGGCAATCGCTATCGTCTGGATGTGGCCGAGGCGTCCGACGAGAAGCAAATGAAGCTCCGATACGCGGGTCGATGTCGTGTCTGTGCCGAGTCTCTTCCAGCGCGAACTGAAGCCATCTATGAGCGCAGGAGCAAGACTGTGCGTTGCCTGACCTGCGCTTCCTCGGAAGACCCGGTCGTAGGGAAAGAGGCCGACTCCGTCAACGCCGTGGACCACCCTGAGGACGTTCAACAGGTCGAGGCCGGCAGCCCGGGGCACTCGGCTCGGCGCGAGTTTGAGCGGCGCCACTCCAAACGTGAGCAGCGTATCCGCGCAAAGCACCCAAGGCTCGGCGGCCTCATTCTTGCCCTCAGCGAGGATCCTCAGTCGACAACAGCTTGGGACACCGGCGCCGTCGGCGAGGAGCGCGTGGGCGACGGACTTAACGAAAGGTCCTCCCCAAACCTACGGGTTCTCCATGACCGTCGCATTCCTGGTACGCGGGCCAACATCGACCACATCGCGGTGACTCCCAGCGGGATCTATGTCATCGACCCCAAGCGATATCTGGGCAAGCGTCCAACGCTGCGGATCGATGGGGGACTACTGCGACCTCGAACCGAGACGTTGATGGTGGGTGGGCGCGACCGCAGCAAACTCGTCGCCGGCGTGCTGAAGCAGATCGAGGTTGTGCGAGCGGTCGCCGGCCAGGACGTGCCGGTGACCGGCGTTCTGTGCTTCGTCGAGTCCGATTGGCCCCTGATCGGAGGTGACTTCACGACTCAAGGCGTGGTGGTCACGTGGCCCAAGAGGCTCTACTCACTGCTCGCTACGGGCGGACCTCACGTGGCTGACATCGATGCGCACCACCGCCGCCTCGCAGAGCACTTGCCACCAGCCTGAAATCTGGCCGCACTGACCTTTCAGTTCGTGGGACCACAGATGTGGCCCCACATTTACGTCGAATGGGCCGACCCCTTCCGCGAGTCCTGGCAAGCTGCAACACGTGACCGGGGATCCGAACGACAGCTTGCTGGAAGGGCTCTACGAGAGTCTCATCACCGCAGAGCTCGAGGCCCAGCTCGCTGCGGACGGGCTTCACCTTGTTGGCCGAGGACCTGTGGATGAGGGCGACGAACCCGAGATCCTTGCCCGCCACATCCGAGATGCCGCCTTGCGCGCCCTGCGCAGCGAGCGCGACAGGGGCGCTCGGCTCGCTCTGGTCAACCGCCTTGTCGATCACCTTGGCGCGCCGGACCTGAGTCTTGCCGCAGCATCGAGCCAACTTCTCTCCGTTTCAGGGCCAACGGCTCCTGGCCTGGACTCACGCAACTTTGGTGATCGCCCGGCCACTCCCCTGTCCGATGCGGCATTGCTCACCAACGCGCATGGGGAGCCCTCGGTGGGTCACGAGATCATCGCCGAGCTCGCGAGCGCCGATCGCGTCGACGTGATCATGGCGTTCGTCAAGTGGTACGGCCTGCGCCTCCTTGAAGACCGTCTTCGGGAGATCCAGAGTCGTGGCATCCCACTCAGGTTGATCACCACTACCTACATGGGCGCGACCGAACGCGCTGCACTGGACCGCCTCGTCCGAGACTTCGGCGCTGAGGTCAAGATCCAGTACGACTCGCAGCGCACTCGCCTCCACGCCAAGGCGTGGCTCTTCCGTCGGAACACTGGCTTCGACACGGCATACGTCGGTTCAAGCAACCTGTCTCGGGCGGCGATGCTGGACGGCGTCGAATGGAACGTCCGCCTGTCTTCCGTCGCAACGCCAACGCTCATCCAGAAGTTCGGCGCGACGTTCGACAGCTACTGGAACGACCCAACGTTCGAGACCTATGCCCCGGACACGGACCGGGATCGACTCGACGATGCCTTGGCTGAGGCAAGCGGAAGCAAGACCTCTGACCGCGTTACGCTCACTCTGTCTGGCCTGGAGGTTCGGCCATACGCCTACCAGCAAGAGATGCTCGACCAGCTCGAGGTCGAACGGGTCGTGCACGGTCGCCACCGCAACCTCGTCGTCGCAGCAACGGGAACGGGGAAGACCGTCATCGCGGCGCTCGACTACCGACGTCTGGCCGCCGAAGCACCAGTGCGGCCGAGCTTGCTGTTTGTCGCCCATCGACGCGAGATCCTCGAGCAGTCCTTGCGGACGTACCGCGAAGTACTTGCCGATCCCAACTTCGGTGAGCTGTACGTCGGCGGTGCAAGACCGGAACGCTGGGAGCACGTGTTCGCATCCGTGCAGTCGCTGACGGCGTACGGCATCGACAACATCGCACCGGGCGCGTTCCGCATTGTCGTCATCGACGAGTTTCACCATGCCGAGGCGAAGACCTATCGACGGATACTTGAACGCCTTAACCCTCGCGAACTCCTGGGTCTGACCGCGACACCCGAACGCGGAGACGGCGTCGACGTTCGACAGTTCTTTGATGGCCGAACTGCGGCCGAGCTGAGGTTGTGGGATGCACTTAAGGCCGATCTCCTGACGCCCTTCCACTACTTCGCCATTGCTGACGGACTGGACATGAGGGGTGTGGACTGGAAAGCCGGATCGTACGACCCGTCAGCACTGTCAAGCCTCGTGACCGGCAACGACACCCGCGCTCGGATCGTGCTCAACGCTGTCCGCGACAAGGTCGCTGACCTGAGCACCATGAAGGCTGTCGCCTTCTGCGTGTCTCAGGATCACGCGCGATACATGGCACAGGTTTTCAACACTGCAGGCATCCGTGCTGCGACGGTCCTTGGGGACACACGGGCCGACGACCGCGATACAGCAATCGCGAATCTGCGAAGCGGCGCGGTGCAAGCGCTCTTCACAGTCGATGTCTTCAACGAAGGCGTGGACGTGCCTGCCATCAATACCGTGCTCTTCCTCCGCCCCACCGAGAGCGCCACAGTCTTCCTCCAGCAGCTCGGTCGAGGTCTGCGTCGGGCCCAAGACAAGGCCGTCCTCACGGCCCTCGACTTCGTTGGGCACCACCGAACAGAGTTTCGATTCGACCAGCGCTTCCGGGCGATGACGGGAAGCAACCGCGCCCAGCTCGAGCGCGACATCGAGCGGGGCTTCCCCTTTCTCCCGCCGGGGACTCAGATCGTTCTCGATCGGCAGAGCCAGGAACTCGTTCTCCAGAATGTGCGTGCCCAGGTCATCAAGCGTTGGACCAACATCGCGAGGGAGCTGCGAGCCCACCCCACGGCAGACCTCAGACAGTTCCTCAGTGACTCTGGCGTCGAGCTCTGGGACGTCGTCCGGGGCGACCGCTCCTGGTCACGTCTCCGTCGGGAGGCAGGCGTGGCCGTGCCTGAGCGCGGCGCTCGCGAGGACACACTCCTCAAGCGAGCACGCGCCTTGGTCCATGTCGACGATCCTGACCGCGCCGCGGCGTACCTGCGGTGGCTGAGCAATGACGCCCCCACCTACGAATCCGCGGATCCGGGCCTTCAAGCCTTCGGTCGAATGCTGTTCTTCTCGTTGTGGCCCGACGGTGGCGGATTCAATTCGTATGCTGCTGGGCTGGCATCACTTCGCCGGGAACCTGCCGCCCGTGATGATTTGCGGGCGATCATCCAGCTGGGCCTCGACACGGCCGAGCGCGTCAGCACTCCCTTGAGCGGCGACCTGCGGCTGCGCCCACTTCGTGTCCATGCGCGCTACACGCGCGAGGAGATCGTCGCCGCCCTGGACTACGTCTCCGTCATGGGCCGCAAGGCTAATAGCTTCCGTGAGGGGGTCCTGTTCTCGCCCGCAGCAAACGCGGACGCCTTCCTTGTCACTTTGAACAAATCTGAGGCTGAGTACTCGCCGACGACGATGTACCAGGACTATGCGATCAGCCAGGATCTCTTCCACTGGGAGTCTCAGTCCGTCACGACTGTCGACTCTCCGACCGGGCAGCGGTACCTGAACCATCGAGCGAGAGGGAGCCACGTCCTTCTGTTCGCTCGCCAACAGAAGGTCACCGAGTTCGGCACGGGCGCCCCGTACCTGTTCCTCGGCGAAGCCGACTACGTCGAGCACCGCGGAGAACGTCCTATCGCCATCACCTGGCGACTACGTACCGCCATGCCGGCAGCAGACTTCACGGCAGCCAGCGTCGTTGCGTGACGAAGTGAACTGCCGCTTGAGGCCCACGTCTGTCAGCTGCCCGAACGGCCCCGTAGGGGAGATCCTTCCTGGCCGAGCGGTCGCTGGCATTCAGTTCATCCCTACCAGAAGTAGGCGAGCTACTTAGCCCGAGAGCTCTTCAAGAGCGTGCCCGATCGAGTCGAGAACTCGCTCGCCATCCTGGCCCTCTGCCACCAAGCTGCTCACGCCCGAGGCCACGACGTAGGCCATCAAGTAGCAAGCATTTCCCTTGTAGTTCTTGTCCAGGTCCGCCAACGAGGGGCCGGGAGCCAGCTCGTCGGTTTGGGCGCTGTCGGCTTCCTGCACGCGCATGAACAGGCTGTTGAGCATGTCGAGCGCCTCCTCACCGCGGCGTCTCCCAGCCAAGATGATGACCTCGGACGGCGGACGCGGAATCACGCCCACCCCATCCTCGTCATTCGTCCCCGCGGCTCCGTAGTTGTCGCCGAACGCCACGAGCGCCATGAAGCACGCGTACGTCAACGGGTAGCCATGCTCGTCCCAGGCCTTGCGACTGGCATCCAGCAACTGAGCCGGGGACTGCGGTGTCGAGATGAGCTCTAACGCACGTTCGGCGGATGGGTGCACCCCTTCACCCTAAGTCTCCGGTTGTCCGCCGGCCCCTCGGTGGCCCCGGTCGAGCCGCGCCTCAGCCATGGGCAAGAGAACGGCCCCGAGGAAGTCCTCGGGGCCGTTCCCATGAGACTGCTAGATCAGCTGCAGCCGCTGGTGCTTCCGCAGCCTTCGCAGACGTAGCAGGACCCTGCCGGGCGCATCTTCGTGCCGCAGGTCATGCACATCGGCGCGTCCGCGGAGACGCCCTGGAACTTCTCGAGCAGCTCGGCCGAGCTGTGCACGTCACCGGAGACGACGCGGGCCGAGGCCGCACCGGCGCCGGACTTCACCTCGCTGGCGTGCTCCACCGAGTCCACGGCCGGCGACTCGCCCGCCGTCTTCGGAGCCGCCTCCGCCGTCTTCTTCGGAGAGGACGCACCGACACCCTGCGAGTACGACTCGATCTCGTCCTCGAACGCCTCGGAGTCCTCGCCATCCACCGTCGACGGGGCGTAGGAGCCCGTCTCCAGCTGGCGCTGACGCTCCTCGGCGGTGTGGATGCCCATGAACGACCGGGTCTCGAAGTCGAGGTGGTCCAGCGCCAGGCGGCGGAAGACGTAGTCGACGAGCGACTGGCCCATCCGGATGTCCTGGTCGTCGGTCATGCCGGCCGGCTCGAAGCGCATGTTCGAGTACTTCTCGACGAAGGTCTCGAGCGGCACGCCGTACTGCAGGCCCACCGACACCGCGATGGAGAAGGCGTCCATGACACCGGCGAGCGTCGAACCCTGCTTGCCGAACTTGAGGAAGACCTCACCAAGGCGACCATCGGCATACGTGCCGGCAGTCAGGTAGCCCTCGGCGCCACCGATCGCGAACGAGGTCGTCTGCGAGGAGCGACGCTTCGGCAGACGCTCACGCGTCGGGCGGTAGACGACCTTCTCGACGACCTGGGCCTCAGCAGCACCAGCGGCCGCAGCAGCGACCCCGGCAGCCTTGTCCGTGGCGGCGTCCTTCGCGGTGGAGCCACCGTCGGAGAGCGGCTGACCGACCTTGCAGGAGTCGCGGTAGACCGCGAGCGCCTTGAGGCCCATCTTCCAGCCCTGCATGTAGACGTCCTGGATCTCCTCGACCGTGGCGTCCTCGGGCAGGTTCACCGTCTTGGAGATGGCACCGGAGAGGAACGGCTGCGTCGCTGCCATCATCCGCACGTGACCCATCGCGGAGATGGAGCGCGCACCCATGGCGGTGTCGAAGATCTCGTAGTGCTCGGTCTTGAGGCCGGGCGCGTCGATGACGTGACCCTTGTCGGCGATGAACTCGACGATCGCCTCGACCGTCTCCTCGGTGTAGCCGAGCTTGCGCAGGGCACGCGGGATGGTGAGGTTGACGATCTGCATCGAGCCGCCACCGACGAGCTTCTTGAACTTGACGAGCGAGAAGTCCGGCTCGATGCCGGTCGTGTCGCAGTCCATCATGAAGCCGATGGTCCCGGTCGGGGCGAGCACCGACGCCTGGGCGTTGCGGTAGCCGTTCTTCTCGCCGACCTTGACGACGGCGTCCCACGCCTTCGTCGCCGCACGGTGGATGTCCTTGTCCATCGTGTGCAGGGTGCGGATCGAGTCGTTGGCCGACGCGTGCTTGCGCATGACCCGCTTGTGCGCGTCCGCGTTGCGGGCGTACCCGGCATACGGGCCGACGACCCCGGCGATCTCGGCGGAGCGCTTGTAGGCAGCACCGGTGAGCAGCGAGGTGATCGACGCGGCGAGCGCGCGGCCACCGTCGGAGTCGTAGCCGTGACCGGTCGCCATGAGCAGCGCGCCGAGGTTGGCGTAGCCGATGCCGAGCTGGCGGTAGTCGCGCGTGGTTTTGGCGATCGGCTCGGTCGGGAAGTCGGCGAAGCAGATGGAGATGTCCATCGCCGTGATGACGAGCTCGGCGACCTGCTGGAACTTCGCGACGTCGAAGGTGTCGTCGTCCTTGAGGAACTTCAGCAGGTTGAGCGAGGCGAGGTTGCACGAGGAGTTGTCGAGCGACATGTACTCGGAGCAGGGGTTGGACGCGGTGATGCGACCGGTCTCCGGGTTGGTGTGCCAGTCGTTGATCGTGTCGTCGTACTGGATGCCCGGGTCGGCGCACTCCCACGCGGCCTTGGCGATCTTGCCCATGAGCTCGCGGGCGTCGATGGTCTCGATGACGGAGCCGTCGCCGCGGGACTTGAGCCCGAACTCGGTGCCCTCCTCGACGGCGCGCATGAACTCGTCGTTGACGCGCACGGAGTTGTTGGCGTTCTGGTACTGCACGGACACGATGTCCTTGCCGCCCAGGTCCATGTCGAAGCCGGCGTCACGCAGCGCGCGGATCTTGTCCTCCTCACGCGCCTTGGTCTCGACGAACTCGACGATGTCGGGGTGGTCGACGTCCAGGACGACCATCTTGGCCGCACGACGCGTCGCTCCACCGGACTTGATCGTGCCCGCGGACGCGTCGGCGCCACGCATGAAGGACACCGGGCCCGAGGCCGTGCCACCGGAGGACAGCAGCTCCTTGGAGGAGCGGATGCGCGACAGGTTGAGACCCGCGCCCGAGCCACCCTTGAAGATGAAGCCCTCCTCCTTGTACCAGTTGAGGATGGAGTCCATCGAGTCGTCGACGGCGAGGATGAAGCAGGCCGAGACCTGCTGCGGCGAGGCCGTGCCGACGTTGAACCAGACCGGGCTGTTGAAGCTGAAGACCTGGTGGAGCAGGGCGTGGGTCAGCTCGTGCTCGAAGATCTCGGCGTCCTCGTCGGAGCTGAAGTAGCCGTGCTCCTTGCCCGCCTTGACGTAGGTGAGGACGACGCGGTCGATGAGCTGCTTGAGCCCGGTCTCGCGCGCCTCGGTGCCGACGGCGCCGCGGAAGTACTTCGTCGTGACGATGGTGGAGGCGTTGACGCTCCAGAAGTCGGGGAACTCGACACCACGCTGCTCGAAGATCGTCTCGCCGGACTTCCAGTTCTGCTGGACGACGTCGCGCTTCTCCCAGGTCACCGCGTCATAGGGGTGCACACCGGGAGTGGTGAAGATGCGCTCCACCGTGACTCCGGATCCGCCCTTCGTCGAGTTCTTGCGCGCTCCTGCACGTGCGCCGGCGGTCTCCGTCATTGCCTGACTCCCTCTTCTGCCCGGCTCAAACCCGGGCGTTCCATTGACCTGATGTCGATTCTTGCGGTGACCACTGACAGTGGTCGGGTGTCGCTCGAGGAGCGACCGAAGTGCTGTTTCCTGCGGGGTATGCCGCTCAGTCCCGTGGGGTGAGCGGGGCACCCGAGCCGCTGGCCGGCATACGTTCGGGTTCGTGTCCCGTCGCGTCCCGCTCCACGCGGAGCAACGTGATCGCCTGCTCGAAGTCCTCGAGGTTGTCGAAGGCCTGGTAGACGCTCGCGAACCGCAGGTAGGCGACCTCGTCGAGGCTGCGCAACGGTTCGAGGACGGCCAGGCCGACCTCGTGGGCGTCGATCTCGGCCTGCCCGGCCCCACGGATGCTCTCCTCGACCTGGTGGGCGAGGAGGGCGAGCTGGTCCTCGGTGACCGGGCGGCCCTGACAGGCCTTGCGGACGCCGACGAGGACCTTGGCCCGGCTGAACGGCTCGGCAGCGCCGGACCGCTTGACCACGGACAGTGCCGCGGTCTCGACGGTCGTGAAGCGCTTGCCGCACTCGGGGCACTGACGGCGGCGGCGGATGCTGGAGCCGTCGTCGGTGGCGCGCGAGTCCATGACGCGGGAGTCGGTGTGGCGGCAGAACGGGCAGTGCACGGACCGGCTCCTTTGCGCCTGATGGGACCTTCGGTGGGGACAAGTCTGGGGACGAGCTGGGGACAACGTGTGGAGAAGCGTCCCGCCCCTGTGAACCATATGTGGATAAACTACATCGGTGTAACCACTAGATGTAGTGGCAAGTATGCGCCGCTGGACCGCGCGCCGCAAGCCCATCCGGCAACTTCTGCGTGTCGCGCGTGGCACCGGCGTGTCGCCCGGTCTCCCCCGGCCCTGCGCCCCCACCTCCTGCACAGGAAGGGGGGCGATCACCCCCCTTCCTGTGCGGGAGGTCCGCCACTCAGTCGTCGACGCGGTGCGCTCCCACCGTGCCCGAGGCGATGCGGAACCGCCCGGCCGAGGCGACGGGTCCGTCGCGTCGGGTGGTGTCGTTGCCGACGAAGAACTCGCTCACCCAGTCCCGGCGACCGACCGTGCACTGCAGGTAGCCCCGCTGCGGCTGGCCCCCCTCGATGAAGGTGGCCCGTTCGATCGTCGTGCCGGCCCCGTCCGTCGGTTCGCCGGTGTGGATGAGCTCTCCCCACTTCACGTCTCCCCCGGAGCTGGCCGGGGCCGTGACGAACTCCGTGGCGATGAAGTCGCTCACGTCGTCGTCGTGGCGACGCACCGCGTTGACCATCCCGCAGTGGAGGTCGCCGCCGAGGCTGACCCGGTTCGGGCGCTCGGCGAGGACTGCCGTCACCGCCTCGCGGTCGCTGTCGAACTGGCACCACTCGATGTTGCGCTCGCCGAAGACCGCGATCGGCCCGCCGCTCGCGACCGCGCTCCACGTCGCGGTGTCCTCGCGCAGCCACTGCACGACCTGGCCGAGCTGGGCCTCGCCGAGCATCGTCGTGTCGTCGATCCGCCGGTGCTGCCGCACGTCGACGAGGACGAGGTTGAGGTTCTTGCCCCAGCGCACGCTGCGGTGCAGCTCGAGACTGCCCTTGGTCCTGGTGTTCGGGCGACCGTCGACGAGGGTGTCGACCGGACGGGCCCGCATCGGCATGTTCTCCCAGTAGGCCTGGGTGGCGGCGTTGAACCGCTCGAACCTCGACCGGGCGATGGTGCCGCCGTAGATGTCGTTCCACCACTCGTGGTCGTCCGGCACGCCATACATGGGGTAGTTGCGGTGGAAGTCCTGGAGGTCGGGCCGAGCCTTGTACCAGGCGTAGCGCAGGCGGTACTCGTCGAGCGTCTCGCACGGCCGCTGCAGGGCGACGGCATCCTGGCCGGTGGCCCACTTCCCGCCGAACTCGTACATGTAGTCACCGACGAAGACCCCGAAGTGCGGCAGCGGACCGGCGTCGAGCTCACCGGCGGTGCGCTGGCGCAGGTGGTTCTGGCCGATCGGGAAGAACTGCTGGTTCTGCCCGAAGCTCTGGCAGCCCATGACGACGAACCGGGCCTCGGTGTCGGCGTCCTCGTCAGGGGCGGTTCGCGTCCGACCGGTGCTGCGCCACGTCGTGCCGTCGGGACCGGGGACCGCGAACTCGTAGGAGTACTCGCCACCAGGGACGAGCCGGCCGCCACCGACCGCGGTCTCCACGTCGAGGTGGACCGAGAACCCCTCGTCCCGGCGACATTCGACCGTGCCGGAGTAGCGCGGCTTGTGCACCGTGCCGGGCGTGACCCTGGACACCGACCAGTGGACGTCGACGACGTCGGGGAGCTGCGCCGTCCCTGCGTCGAGGGCATGGGGCGCCGGTGCCAGGCGGGTCCAGAGGATGACGCTGCGGCTCGTGGCATCGCCCGAGGCCACCCCGAGACGGAACGGGTCGACGGCAAAGCTCGCCGTCTCTGCGGCCCACGCCGGAGAGGCCATGGCACCGAACGAGACGGCGATCGCCGCGGTGCCCGTGGTCCGCAACAGGTCGCGGCGGCTCACCCCGAGGTGGGAGGGTGTCGGGTTGTCGGCGTGGTGAGGTGTGCCCTCGGTCGGTGCCTGCATGATGGGTCCCTTTCGTTGACAGATGAACCCAAGTCAAGCTCCGGCCGGCGGCCTGCGTCCGGTGGGCGCGACCGATGTCGCCACCGCTGTTCCCAGACTTCCCCTCCCGGTCATCGACCGGTCACCGCTGGTTCGCCGTCGCCCCTTCGCGCCCTCGTTCGGCGACCGACGAACACGTATGCCGCCCCGCACATTCACGCAGGGCGTGCGCACTTTCGTGCGCGGACGGCATACCCGCACTCTCCTCGAGCCGGCTCTGCGCGGGTCAGTCCGTCAGGGCCGTGAGGATTCGGCGGGCAACGTCCGGGTCGGAGAGGTAGCCCGAGATGCCGTGCCGATTGGGGGTGTCGTTGGTGACCTCGAGGTTCTCGATGTCGGGCGTGACCGGGAAGTGGCTGGCGTCCAAGGGATGGAGGGAGACGACGTCCCGTGAGTCATAGGCGTTGAACCACTGCTGCACGCCGTCGGGCGTGGCTATCGGGGCCAGGGCCTCGACGATGGTCCGCACCGCCAACGGGCTCCCCAGGGTGATGAAGGTGGGGACGGTCCACCCCTCCGACGCAGCCCGCCGCTTGAGGACGTCGTAGGCCACGACCGAGCCGAGCGAGTGCCCGACGACGACGCACTCGCTCTCGCGGTCGAACGCCTGACGCACGCCGGCCTCGATCATGGTCTGGATACCTGGGTTGCGCAGGTAGGTGTAGACGTCCCGGGTGGCCAGGGCGAGGCTCACACTGCCCAGCCCGCGGACGTTCTCGAGGGCCCGCAGAGCAGCGAGCACCCAGGGCCAGTTCTGCACACCCTGCTCGACGACGGCACCGTCGACAGCGTGGGCGCGGATGTCCTGCTCGCTCAGGCCGACGCTCTCGACGGTCTCGCTGACCACTGCCGCGATGAACTCCTGCTCCGCGGCGTTCGGTTCACCCGCCGACTGGACGACCACTGCTGCGGCCTTGCCCTCGACGTCCGTGACCAGGTCGTCCAGCGTGTCGCCGTAGTAGGGGAACCGCACCTTGTCATCAGGCACGGTGACGTCCGAGCCCGCCGCCCGCAGGCCCCGGTGCAGTGCATCGAGCCACTCCTGCTTCAACGCCTTGCTGTCCTTGCCCTGCTGTGAGCGGCCGTGGACGAGGACGAGGGTGCGCATGGTCTGCTCCTGTGGGTCTGGCGTGAGGTGGGTGAGCAGCGAGTCGAGCGCCTCGGGTGAGCCGGTGCGGAAGACGGTCCACAGCGAGGGATGCCGGCTGGGGAGCGAGGGCGTCGGCGCGATGCCGTCGGCGCCCAGCAGCGACCACCCCTCGGCGAGCGTGGGGACCGCCGGGCCGTCATGGTCTGAGGGGTCCTCGGCCAGCAGCGCAACGTCGTAGGGCACGGGCGAGCTCTGCGCACGCAACCGCTCGAGAAGCTCCGGGACGCGTGACCTGTAGCCCTCCTGGACGAGGCCGTAGGCGACGTAGACCGGGACGGACGGGTCCTCGTCCGCGACCGCCAGGGCCCGGTCGATGGCGTCGTCGGGGTCGGTGAGCCAGTGCAGCCCGAACCGGGTACGGCTCGCCACCGCGGACCGCCACTCGAGGTCGTGCGCCGCCTGCTGACCTGATCCCGGCACCGACGTCGACGGCGAGTGCCACCTGACATCGACGACGACGTCCTTGTCGAGGGTCACGGTGCAGCGGTGGTCACCCACGACCGGAAGCAGCAGTGCCAGGTCCCCCGTCGTCACAACCATCGCGCTCCTGGTGCGGCGAACCACCGCCATGTCTGTCCGCTCCGGCGGGGCATCCGCCGACAGTCGGACGCCGGTGACGTCCGCGTCGCCGATCTGCGCTGCTGCCGCCACGAGCTGTGCCGCAGCGGCCCGGGCCTGGTCCTCGGTGGGATCCGCGATCGCCACCGGGGGTGGTGTCGGCACGGGCGTCGAGGGGACGTGTCCCCCCGAACCCGGCCTGGGCCTGCGCCCGCGCGGTCGCCGTGGTGGCGGAGGTGGGATGTCGCCGTCGCCCGGAGGCGCCCCGACATCGTCCGCCGGCAGACCCGCGACGTCGTCCCCGGGCGGCTCCCCTCCACCTCCACCAGGGTGACCTCCTTGTCCTCGCGGCACCTGCGACAGCCACACGGCCTTGGGGTCCGAGGTGATCCGGCTCTCGGGAGACTGCACGACCCGGGTCGCCACGCCCAGCTCGGAGAGCCGGCTCGAGAGCAGCTCCGGCAGCGCGTGGTGCAGCGACCATGGCCGCACGACATCGAACTCACTCTCGGTCGCGCCTAAGGGTTCCAGCAGCTGGGGGTGCGCGCCACTGAGCGCCTCGGCAACCACTTCGGACCACACGGCATGGAACGCCTTGGCGGCCTCCGCCACCGCCGCGTCGGCTTCCTCCTCACTGACCTGGTGGGCGTTCTCCCCCACGCGAGTCGCATAGAAGACATCGACCTTGCGCGATCCCGGCGTGGGCGGGTTGGGGAAGACGGAGGAGCCGGTCACCTCGCCGAACTGCAGCGACGCGGCGGGGCTGCGGCACGCGTCGGAGAGCAGCACGACGTGGGGAATGGAGCCACGCTCTGCCAACCGCACCGACTTCGCGACGTTGACGGCCTCACTGGGATCGTCCGGGGCGCCGGACAGCAACCACAGCTCGCTCCCGTCGTTCACCACGCCGTGCCCGCAGAAGTAGAGGGTGAGCTGCTCCACCGTCCGGCTGTCCGCAAAGGCCTTGACCGCCGCGAAGACGGCGGCCGCGTCGACCACACCGCCGTCGGAGTCGTCGAGACATGTCACGAGCTCGTCGGGCACCCCCTGGTCCCGGATCCACCTGCGCATGGCCGCAAGTCCCTCGGCGACGGCGGGCAGGGGACGCAGGCGACCGGTGCGGCTCACTCCGACGAGCACGTAGGCGCGCTTCACCCCTCGCACGCTACTCAGATCCGCCACGCGTGTCAGTGGGTTCGACTCGCCTCTAGGCAAGCGCCCCCGGCCTCGGTAGGTTGCGGCCATGTCGGACGACGGTCCCGCCCTCGAGTCGTCGGCCACCGGAGCCACGACGAACCTCGCACACGATCTGCTCGAGGTGGCTGTGTCCGCCCCGGACCAGTTCCCCGCCCGGCTGGACGCGGTCGAACCGCTCAGCTCCGAGCTCGCCGTCGAGCTGGCACTGTCCGGCTTCTCCGCCATCGACGCCTCTGACCTGCCCCGCGCGAAGGCTGCGTTCGGGGCCGCGATGGTGGTCTTCAGCCAGCTCCAGGACTGGCCACGCGCGGTGGACTGCGGAGTCCGTCAGGCCGAGGTGACCAAGGTGCTCGCCGTGACGGTCGAGGAGCACGAGCTCGCGCGCGAGAGCGCACGGGCGATGATGGGGCTGGCTCGACGCCTGCGTCTGCCCTCTCTCGTGTTCCACGCGAGCGTCGTCGTGGCGGACAGTGCCTACTTCGCCGGGCATGCCGCACGGGAGCAGCGAGACCAGGACTCCTACCGTCGGTGGTTGCTCGTCGCGCTCGACGACTGCGTGGAGGCACTCGCCCTGATCGAGGCGGACCCCGACAGCGATCGGGCCCGGATGCTGGTCTCCCTCGTCGGCGTGACGGTTCGCGAGGTGCGACAGCAGCACTGGTTCGACGAGCAGCGCGCGGACATGGACCGGTCGCTGAGGAACGTCGCCCTGGCGACCGAGTCGTTCGTCGCACCCGGGACACGGAGCTTCACCGGCGAGGACCCTAATCCGTCGACGCTCGAGATGGTGCTCGCCAAGCTCTCCTACGAGGCCGGCAGTCCCGACTCCGGACGCGAGCGGTTGCTCCGGGTCCTTGAGCTGGCGGAGGAGCAGGGGGACCTCGACACCTTCATGTCAGGGGCGGCTGTGCTGTATGCCGGCGAGCGCTCCTCCCACCGGCCACATGCCGAGCTGACGGCCATTCGTGAGCGGTTCGCCGGTGCTGTCGACTCCTTCCGCACCCGGTCGCGTTCGCGTGCCGGGCGACTCTGGATGGCCCAGCAGCTGGATGAGCTCAACGGCGACAGCGTGTCCGACGAGTTCTCCATGCTGCTCGGCCGCGACGTCGACCGGGCCCACCACGCGCTCGAGCGCTGCCGCGCCCGCACCCTGCTGGACGAGATGACCGGCCGGACCCGGGACCTGGACGAGGCGCAGCAGTCCCGCGCCGCAGCACTAGAGGCCGACGTCATGCACCTCGAGGCGCCGCCCAGCCTGCGCGACGAGGTCGGCGAGCAGATCCGGCTGACGAGCCGACTCCCCATCGGTGGACTGACCCCGTCGCCGGAGCGCCTCCAGTCGCTGGCCGAGCTCGAGTCGCTCTATGCCGCGCACGATGCCGGCTTCGTCGGCACGACACCAGTTGGCACCATCGACACGGTCATCGAGTCGTTGGGGCCGGACGAGGCCGTCGTCAGCTACTACCTCCCCTACAACCCGCTCGATCCGGCGGGCGAGCTCCTCATCCTGGCCATCACGTCGCACGGAGCACTGCCCGTGCACCTGCCCCTCCGGGGTGACGGCGGCAGCGGGTTCACCGGTCGCATCCAGGCCGACGGCCGGCAGCCCATCGACGCCAGTCCGCTCGGGGAGCTGATCATCAACACCCGCCTGTCGATCCTCAACGCCGAGGAGGACGACGCCAAGGCCCGGTTGGCGGAGCTCTACCGGATCCTGGTGACGCCCCTCGAAGAGGTCGGGATCTCGGTGAGGGGCTGGAAGACGCTCTACGTCGTCCCGCACGGGATCCTCCACGGCGTGCCGTTCGCAGCGCTGCGAACCCCTGAGGGCACGTTTCTGGCCGAGGAGGTGGCGACCGTCGTGGTGCCGAGCGTCTCGGTGTGGGAGGAGCTGCGCCGTCGGCCTCCCGCGCGGCCCACGAGCTTCCTCGGCTTCGCCAACCCTGTCCTGGAGGACTTCGAGCCGTTGCCGGACACCGAGCTGGAGCTGGCTGACGTCGGGGCCACCTTGTCCGGACTCGACTCACGGGTGCTCGTGGGCGCAGAGGCCACCGAGGCGGCACTGCGTCAGGAGGTGGCCGGTCGCAGCATCGTCCACTTCGCCACCCACGGCGAGTTCCCCGAGGCAGACGTGCTCAACATGCACCGCATCATGCTGACCCCCGCCAGCGACCACGACGGCCACGTCAACGCCGAAGAGCTGCGGGGCATGGACCTGCGGGCGGCACAGCTCGTCGTCCTCAGCATCTGCGACGGAGGCGTCTATCGCTTCGGACCCGGCGATGAGCCCTACGGACTGCTGTCGGCACTGCTCACTGCCGGTGCGCGCACCGTCCTCGGTCCACTGTGGGTCATCGACGACACCGAGGCCCGGCTCCTGGTCACCGCGTTCTACGGCTCGTTGCTCAGCCATGGACCGGCGTTGGCCCTGCAGGACGCAGCCGTGCAACGCATGAGGGCCGGTGCCCAGATCCGCGACTGGGCCGGTTTCGTGGTCTTCGGTGCCGGCACCTGGTCCACACCCTGAGGACGCAGGTATGCCGCCCGCTCGCGTCGAGCGGGCGGCATACCTGACCGTCGTGGTCGGGTCAGGCCGTGGGCCCCTGCGAGCGGAGCTTGTCGACCTCGCTCATGGCCTCGCGAAGCTGTCCGAGCCACTCGTCCGCGTGCTGGCCCACGAGACGGACCGACCACGCGAGCGCGTCGCTGCGGGAGCGGGCGACGCCGGCATCGACGAGGGTGTCGAGGACCTGGCGCTCAGGCTGACGCAGGCGCGTCATGACCGGGGCGGCGAGGTGCGTGAAGAGCGCCTCGGTCTCACCGAGCCGCACGCCCCACGACACCTTGCGCTCGTAGCGGTGCTCGGCCTCGCGGGCGATCTCGATCCGCTGCTCCTTGGTGTCGGCGCGCCACCGGCTGATGCGGCCCTCGGAAACGGCACTGGTCTCGGCGCCGCCCTCGGTGTCCGGCAGGGTGCCGATGACGGTGATCTCGTCCCGGTCGACGTTGACCTCGACCTCGGTGAACCAGTCCGTGGGCAGGCGCCCGCTGAACCAGTCCCGGGCGTCGTCTGCGCTGGGGACGTCGGCCTGCTGCCAGCCACCGGGTCGGCCCATGCCGGGCCCGCGCCCGCCGCGACCGCCGCCGCGTGGACCGCGACGTTCGCCGCGGCCACCTCGGGGGGTGTCCTGCGAGTCCTCTGGGCTGAAGTGTGTGTGGTGGGACCTCATGGTGGGTCTCCCTTCCTGGGGGAACTGCATCATCTTGCAGTGCTTACATAGTTACACAACTACAAAACGGACGCTGATGTTCCCGGTACCCGCTGTGCACTGCTGCGCCACAGCGAGGCAGCGCACAGCGCGGCGCGGCACCGATGAGGGTCGTCGATCCCTGGGCGGACGCAGAACTGCCGGGGGTGAGCGAGGTGCTCACCCCCGGCAGTCGGGGATTCGTCTACGTCAGTCGACGAACCTGTTGGGTCAGCTGACCGCCTTGAGGGCGTCGATCATGCCCTCGCCGAAGTAGCTGTTGTCCTCCGGCGTACCCACGCATGCAGGACCGGTCGCCGTGGAGCAGGCCTTGTCGGTGGCGTCCGCGCGAAGCTTGGCGACCATCTGCTCGGGGGTGAGCTCCGGGTGGACGGACTTCATGAGCGCGAGGACACCCGCTGCGTGCGGTGAGGCCATCGAGGTGCCGCTCTTGGTGCCGTAGCCGTTGTTCGTCACGATCGTCGAGAGGATCGAGCTTCCGGGAGCGGAGACGTCGATGACGCCCAGACCGCGGTTGGAGAAGTTCGACAGGACGCCGGTGCGCGTCGCGGACGACGTGGTGACCACGCCGGGGAGCTCAGCGGGGATGTCGTGGCACTCGTTGTTGATCGTGCGCACGACCGGGGTGCTGTCGTTCGGGCTGCCCGTGTCCTGGAACTTCGTCTTGTCGGACAGGTCCTTCGCCGAGTTGCCGGCAGCGGCGGCGTGCACGACGCCCTGCTTGGTGGACCATGCGACCGCGCGGGTCACGGCCTCCTTGGCAGCGGCCTGGTCGGGCTGGTCACTGCACCAGAACTCGAACGGGTCGATGTAGTAGCTGTTGTTCGTGACGTCCATGCCCTTGAGACCGGCCCAGACGAAACCGCAGACGGCGTACTCCGGGTAGATGTAGCCCTCGTCGCTGACGACCTTGACCGCGGCCATCCGCACGTTCGGAGCGACACCGACGATGCCGACGCCGTTGCGCGGAGCGGCGATGGTGCCTGCGACGTGCGTGCCGTGGTCACTCGTGGTGGGGTTCCACCCGGTCGCCGAGGTGTCGGGACGACCGCCGTCGGTGCAGTTGACCGAGGTGGCCAGGTCGATGTTGGGCTGGAGGTCCGGGTGGTCCGGGTCGATGCCGCTGTCGAGGACGCCGACGAGCACGTTGCGGGAGCCGTCAGTGATCTTGTGGGCCTGGTCGGCCTTGATCATCTGCATGTCCCACTGCTCGCCCTCACGGGTGTCCAGGGTCTCGGCCGGGGTGGTGGGAGCCTCGACGTCACCGTTGGTGGGCTTGGACGCCCCCTTCTTGTAGCCATTCGCGCCGGGGCCCCACGGAGCCTGCGCGGCTGCCGGGGTTCCCTCGAGGACCTCGGCGGTGCGGGACGCGCCGACCGAGTCCAGCGCGTTGCCGCCGGCGGCCCGGACGTCGGCCCGGAAGGCCGAACGCTGGGAGTGCGCGACGACCACGCCGATCTGCGGCCAGCTCTGGACGACCACGCCGCCGGCCTCGGTCACGGCCTTCTCGACGAGGCGGGTCTGGCCGGGGTTCGCGACCTTGGTGTTGAGGATGTAGCTCATCGTCATCCCGTCCGGCGCCGCGATCGGCACCGGGGTGGACATCTCGGTGATGTCGGCGGTGGCCACGGTGGGGGCGGCGCCGAGCAGGGCTACGGCAGCTGCCGCTGATGCTGCGACGGCGAAGGTTGTCCGCCGGCGTGCAGTGATACGAGTCATTCTCACTCCGTTGTGAAGGGTGCAACCATCCGTTGCACGTCAAGGGCCGCCCCTCATCGGGGCAGCAGCGTCCATCCTTGCTGGATCCGGGGGCTATTTCTAGTACCACCCGAACGAATCATGGATCATGGCCACATTGGAGGCCGGGCGGATCGGTCAGGCGCGGCTGCGCTGGCGCAGCGCCAACCGCGACGCCAGCCAGAGCGGCAGGGCAGCGGCCAGTACGGTGAGCACGAGCAGGGTGACCGACAGCGTCGACGCGTAGCCGAGCTCGCCGTACTCGAACGCCCGCTGGTAGAGGTGCAGCGGCGCCGTGACGGTCGCGTTCGCCGGACCACCCTCGGTGACGAGCAGGGCCGGGACGAAGGCGTTCTGCACCACGACGACCACGTCACGCACCGCGAGGACGAGGACGATCGGCGCCATGAGCGGCAGCGTCAGCCGTCGTGTCGCGAACCACGCCGAGCCCCCCTCGACCGCGATCGCCTCGTAAAGCCGCGGGGGGATCGCCGCCCGTGCCGCCAGCGCCACGACGAACGCCTCGCCGACCTGGAAGGCCATGACAAGCACCAACCCGAGGCGAGCGCCCCACGGCTCGGTGAGGAACCCCGGATCCGGCACACCCAGCGCCCGCAGCAACGCGGGCAGCGGGCCGTAGAGGGGGTTGAGGATCCACAGCCACAGAAGGGCCCAGGCCGCCTCCGGGATGACGGACGGCAGGTATGCCGCGACCCGCCCCACCGACGCCCCCGCACCCCTGCGGGCGAGCAGCAGTGCTGCCCCGACGGCGAGGGCGAGCCGCAGCGGCACGGCGACGGCGGCGACGACGGCGCTCACCCCCACCGACCGCCAGAACGGCGCGTCACCGGTGAGCCGCGCCCAGTTCTCCGCGCCGGTGAAGACCGGTGCCCGGAAGCCGTGGTAGCTCGTCGACGCGAGGTAGCCGGCGAGGACGAGTGGCACCCCGACGAGGAGCAATGACCCGAGGAGGTAGGGCAGGGCCAACGGCGAGCGCCTCACGCGACCCGCTCCCCCGTCGTCGCGTTGAAGCGGTGCTCATGGGCGGGGTCCCAGGACAGCCGCACCTGGTCACCGGGTCGGGGTTCGGAGCCGCGCGGCACCCTCGCCACCACGGCCGTCCCCTCGGGCGCGCAGACGAGGTGGATGAGCGAGTCCTCCCCCGCAGGCTCCCTCTCCATGACGGCGCAGAGGGGCCCCGAGCCGCTGGGGTCGAGCCGGACCCGCTCAGGACGCACCCCCACGCACACGCCACGCTCCGGCGGCAGGATGTTCATCGGCAGCGGACCGAAACCGCGGGCGACGGCGACGTGGGACGGCGCGGCATACAGCGCATCAGGGGTGTCGCACTGGACGACGCGGCCCCGGTCCATGAGCGCCACGCGGTCACCGAGTGCCATCGCCTCACTCTGGTCGTGGGTCACGTGGATCATGGGCACCCCGAGTCGCCGCTGCACGTCACGGATGACACCACGCATCCGACCACGCTGCTCCGCGTCGACCGCGGCGAGTGGCTCGTCAAGCAGCAGGGCGCGGGGGGAGCGGATCATGGCCCGCGCCAGGGCCACCCGCTGTCGCTCGCCGCCACTGAGCTCGGAGGGCGTGCGGTCGAGAAGGTCCTCGACGTCCAACGTTGCCGCGACCTCGACCACCGCCGCCTCGGTCACCTTGCGGTCGGCACCGCGGGCCCGCTCGCCGATCCCGATGTTGTCGCGCACCCGCAGGTGCGGGAAGAGCGCGGCCTCCTGGAAGACGAGCGCGACGCCCCGGGCACCCGGTGCGGTCGCCGTGAGGTCCTCCCCGTCGAGAAGCACCCGCCCCGAGTCGAGTGGCTCGAGCCCGGCGACCACCCGCAGCAACGTCGTCTTGCCCGAGCCCGAGCGGCCGACCACGACGAGCAGCTCGCCCTCGCCCACGGTGAGGTCGACCCCGTCGAGCGCCACGACGTCATCGCGACCGCGCGCCCGAAATGCCCTGTGCGCAGCCTCGATCCGCAGGCTCATGAACCCTTCGCCAGGAGGGGGTCAGCCTGTGACCGGATCTCGCTGATGACCTCGTCGAGCGGCACGCGGTCCTCGAAGGCGCGTTGCAGCTGCGTCCCCATGATGTCCTCGACCTCGGGCCACACCGGCGTGACCGGGGTGTGCTGCAGGTGCGGGATGGCGTCGAGGAAGACCTGGGAGGACGCGGGAGCGCGGTCGGGGCTGAGGAACGCCGGTGAGGTCGCGACCGACCTCAGCGACGGCACGGTCCGCCCACCCAGGGCGGTGACGGTCTGGCCCTGCTGCCCCACGGCATACGCGATGAACTTCGCGGCGGCCTCCTTGTTGGGCGAGCCGGCGGCGATGCAGTAGGCGTCAGAGTGGAGCACCGAGGCGGGCTGGCCGAGCGACGGCAGCCCGGCGACGTCGAACTCCAGTCCCTTCTGCTCACGCAGCGCCGGGACCTCGACGCGCGAGCTCATGAACATCGCGATCTTGCCCGTCATGAACTGCTCCTCGAGCCCCTGCGCCGCCATCTGCTCCTTGGAGGGAGTGGAGCCCGAGGCGATGAGGTCGACGACCTCCTGCAGCGCGGCCCGGGCTCCGGGCTCGTGCAACGTCGTGCGCGTCGGCTTCGCCGTGTCGTCGACGACCGTGCCGCCCCTGCTCCAGATGAGTGGCGCCATGCGCGTGATCGAGGGGTCGATGCCGACGCCCTTGACGGCGCCCTTGGTGAGGGACGCTGCGGCAGAGGCGAACTGGTCCCACGTCCAGCCCGGCTTGGGCGCCTCGACACCGGCCGCGGCGAAGAGCTTGGTGTTCCAGTAGACGACGAGCGAGGAGATGTTCTGCGGCATGCACTGGAGGTCGCCCTCGTAGGTGAACGCCTTCAGCGGCTCCTCGTAGTAGTCGCTGCGGTTCATGCCGTTCTCGGTGAGCATCGGCCCGATCGGCTCCACCGCACCCCGCTGCACGAACGGCGCGTACTCGCGGTAGTTGATGAGGAAGACGTCCGGTGCGTCCCCCGAGGCGAACGCCGTGGACAGCCGGGTCAGGTGGTCCTTGCGGCCCACCGGGATCATCTCGACGTCGCCACCACCAGAGCCCTGGTATGCCGTGACGAGACTGCGATAGACCGCCGCCTCCTCCGGTTCGGCCTTGACCTGGAAGGTGATCGGAGCGGTGGCAGCGGCGCCACCACCGGCTGCCGCCTCGTCGCCACCGGAGGGGCCCGGGTCACCACACGCCACCAGACCGGCGGCGACCACCGCAGCGCCCGCGATGGCGCTGCCCCATCGGCGGCGCCTCATCGCTTCACCACGGAGGCGAAGAACGCCCGCTGGCTGACGAGGAACGCGAGGAGCGCCGGCGCGGTGACGATGACCGCGGCGGCGAGATAGATCGGATACAGGGCAGCCTCCATCTCACTGAGGTTCCGCAGGCCCAGCGCCACCGGCCAGTGGCGCGGGGACGCGACGAGCGTCAGCGGATCCATGAACGTGGACCAGTAGTACACGAAGCTCAACGCGGCGACCGCGACGGCCGCCGGGCGGACGAGCGGGAACGCGATCCGCCGCCACACGGCATACGGGCTCATGCCCTCGAGCGTCGCGGCCTCGAGCACCGAGATCGGGATGCGCGAGTAGGCCAGGGCCAAGAGGAGCACGTAGAACGGTGTCGTGCCGGCGAGAGCGAGGAGCGCCACCGTGAGCGGGGTGTCGGTGAGGCCGAGCGTCCGCAGCACGACGACTCTCGGCACCCACAGGGCGGAGGCGGGGACGAGCATCATCAGCACCGAGACTCCGGCGAGGAGGGCGCGCGTGCGACCCCGAGACGTGACCAGCGCCAGCCCCGCCATCGACGTCACGAGCACGGTCACCGGGACCGCGACCGCGACGAGAAGCAGCGAGTTGAGCATGAGCCGGAGCAGGGGCATGAAGTCGGCGACGCTCCCGTAGTTCGACCAGGTCGCCGGGTCGGGCCAGAGGTCGAGCCCGTCCGGTGGCGGCTGCAGGGGACGCTGCAGCGAGCCCAGCCCCATGACGGCGAGCGGGGCGAGGAAGAGCAGGCACAGCGCGGCCACCCCGACGCCCCGCCCGAAGGCGGGACGTCGGGGTGGCCGACTGCTGGTCGTGGTGCTCAGGGCGACTCAGACCTCGAGACGTCCTGCCCTCAGCTCGCCTCGGCGAGTGAGGTCGTCCAGATGCTGCGGCCGTAGGTCGCGGCGTAGAGCGTCTCGCTGCCGTCAGGCAGGTCGATGTCGTTGATCGGGACGAGCGGGAGGTTGGCCCCAACCTTGATCCAGGTCTTGCCGAGGTTGGTCGTCCGGTAGACGCCCACGTCGGTGGCGATGAAGAGCCAGTTGGCCTTGGTGGGGTGGCGGATGACGTCGTTGATGGGCGCCTGCGGAACGCGCTTGCCCACGATGTCGGACCAGGTCCTGCCACCGTCCCTGGTCATGACCAGGTGCGGGTAGCCGTCACCCGAACGCCAGCCCGAGAAGCTGGCCCAGGCGACCTTCGGGTTCTGCGGGTCGATCGTGACGCGGGTGACCCAGCGGCCCGGGAAGGTCGGGCTCTCGATCTTGGTCCACGTCACCTCGGCTGCCGGTGCCATCGCGTTGCGCGACACCCACATGAGGCCCGAGTCGGTGCCGGCGTAGACGAGGTTGGGGTCAGCCTTGGTCGTGCCGATCGCGGTGATCGTGCCGAACCCCGGCGCCCGAGGCTCGGTGCCCTCGGTGAGGTCCGGGCTGATCTGCTCCCAGCGACGCTGGCCCACATCCGTGTTCATCCGACTGACGTACTCGCTGGCGCCGAACATGATCCGCGGGTCGGCAGCGAACTCCAACGGTGCGACCCAGTTCTTGCGCAGGCCGGGGATCGTCATGTTGAACGCCGACTGTCCCGTGTCCGTGCCGACGAAGCCGCGGCAGCCACCGTTCTGTGAGCAGCCGTAGTACTTGCGGTCGTTCGTCGGGTCGATGCGGTTCATCATCCCGTCGCCACCCACGAAGTTGAACCAGTCGCCGTTGGTGCTGTTGTCCAGGTTCCACGACTTCAGCGAGCCGTTGTCCTGAGCACCTGCGTTGAGACGCTGCGGGTTCTGGAGGGAGACGTCCATCGCGTAGAACTGCGTGACCGGCAGGTCCGGCGTCTTCTGCCAGAGCCCACGAGCCGCGCCGTTCTGCGTCGACCAGTAGAAGCCGCCGTCGTTGCCGAGGTAGACCTTGTCCTCGACGAACGGGTCCCACTCGACGCCGTGCTGGTCGGCGTGCGGCGTCTGCGACGTGGTCCAGGTCTGGCCGCCGTTGAGGCTCTCGGCGAGCTGGACACCGGCGACGAAGACGTGCTGCGGGTCCTGCGGGTCGACGTAGACCCGGCCGAACCACCAGGCGAAGCCGCCGCTGACGTTCTGCAGCGTGCCGGTGCTCGTCGAACCCACGGCCGTCCACGTGGCGCCGGCGTCGGCGCTGGTGAAGAAGCCGTTGAAGTTGCCGCGGGCCGTGCTGGAGATCAGGTACGCGCGGTTGGGGTCGCTGTCGGAGAAGTCGACGCCCATGCGACCGACGAGGTTGTCCGGGGTCTGCAGCGCCGGGTTGGTCTCGCTCTGGGGCAGCGGGGCGTCCTGGACCTCGGTCCACGTGCGACCGGCATCGGTCGAGCGGTAGAGGTAGGAGTGCGGCCCGTAGATGCGCGACTTCTCGTCACGGATCTTGTCCCAAGTGGTCGCGAGCATGACGTCGGGGTTGCTCTTGTTGATGCTGACGTCGATCGCGCCGGTGGCGGCGGAGCCGGGGACGATGACGCGCTCCCAGGTGGAGCCGCCGTCCTCGGTCAGGAAGAGGCCGCGGGTCGGCTCGGTGTCGTGCAGGGCGCCCATGACGGCGACGAAGACGCGGTCGTCGTCGCGCGGGTCGATGACGATCTGGCCGATCGTGTCGCTGTCCTTCAGACCCATGTTGGTCCAGGTCGCCCCGTCGTCACCCGACTTGTAGACCCCGTTGCCGTAGTAGGCCGAGCCACCACCGTGGTCGGGCTCGCCGGTGCCGGCCCACACGACGCCCTTGGAGTCGACAGCAACCGCACCCATGGACTGGGGCAGCTGGTCGTCCCACGCGACGTCGAACGTCGCGCCGCTGTCCGTGGACTTCCAGAGGCCGCCGGTGCCGGTCGCGATGTAGGACACGCCCTGGGTCGTCGGGTCGGCCGCGATGTCGCGGATGCGGCCACCGATGTTGGACGGGCCGAGGTTGCCCCACACCTGGTCGGTGCTGGGACTGCCCTGCGACGCCTTGCCCATGGAGGTGGACTGCGCCACAGCCTCCCTGACTGCGTCCTCGGGGATCGACCCGTCGGCGTTGGCACGCTGGAGGTACATCCACTCCTCGGCACCGGTCGGGTCGGCCGAGGGCCGCTCCTGCTGCTTCGCGGCGCTGGTGCGTCGCTTCTTGTCTTCCGATTCCGCCACGGAGGCCGCCGAGACGCCGACCGGTACGGCCAGAGCTGTCACGGCGACGAGCGGCCACCACTTCTTGTGTGCGAGTGCCACTTGCATTCCTGCCTGCAGGGTCGGGTCGGCCCCGTCGGCGGACCACGATCTGGTCAACCTAGTCGTCACAACTGACTAGGTCGAGTGTCTGGACGAACTACCTGTGAGTTCTGTCCATAGACTTGTCCAATGCCCCTCTCCCGGACCCGTCTCGCGGCGCTCCTGGGGGTCGGTGCCGTCGTCGTCAGCGCCTTGGTCGGGTGTTCCTCCGGACCTGGTGAGGGTCAGGCCTGTCCGGCGCCCAGCGCTGCTCCGGCAGCCGAGCTCGCGCTCCTGCCGTCGGGCCTGTCCTTCGACGGGGTCGGCGAGGTCACGCGCGTCACCTCGACCCAGGGCCACGTGAACGCGCGCGCCGTCTCGACCCAGCCACTCGAGGAGCTCACCGTCTCGATCCAGGACGCGGTCACCGCGGCCGGCTTCCGACCCGCTGGCATGGACAACGAGGGATTCGAGGCCGAGGTGTTCTTCACCTCCGGGACGTATGCCGCGGGGCAGGCGCTCGTGCGCGCAGCCGACTGCGAGGGCCAGTGGGAGATCGACCTCGTGCTCGTCGACCCCAGCCAGCTGCCGAGCGCCACTCCCAGCCCGACCACGAGCTGAGCAGCTCCTGTCGCAGCCCGACCACGAGCTGAGCAGCTCCTGTCGCAGACCGCGGGCATCATGGGTCCCATGACCTCCGAGCCCGTGTGGGAGACGCATCCGGTCACGCCCGACCGGTTCGAGGACTTCGTGACCGTCGTCAACAGGAACCGCCGCACGACGCACTGCTGGTGCCTCTCCCATCGGCTCACCGCGGCCGAGGTCACCGAGCTCGGCGGCACCGGGGAGGACCAGCGCGAGCTGGCGATGCGCGCCCTCTGCGAGCGTGAGCACCCGCCGGGCGTCATCACCTATCTCGACGGCGAGCCGGTCGGCTGGTGCAACATCGGGCCCCGCTCCGAGATCACCCGCCTCGAGCGGTCCACACTCATGCCTCCGACCGACGACCTCCCGGTGTGGAGCATCGTCTGTGTCGTCGTCCGCAGCGGCTTTCGCAGACGCGGGGTGACCCGGCACCTCATCGAGGGTGCGGTCGACTACGCGAGGGCCAACGCAGCGCCCGCCGTCGAGGCCCATCCCGTCGACCCGCAGGGCCGCATGGACCTCACGCTGGCGTTCGTCGGGACCAGGGCGATGTTCGGGCGCTGTGGCTTCGAGGTGGTCGGAACGACCGGGGCGACGGCCAGCAAGATGCCTCGCCTCACGATGCGCCGAACCCTGCTGGCCTGATCGCGGCAGGATGTGGCCATGCCCCGACACGTGACCCGCGACTGGGTCATCCGGCGACGCCTCGCTGTCCAGCGCCTCTCGTCCGCGCCGCTCCCCCAAGCTGCCGACGCTGTCCGTCTGCTCACCTGTGTCCAGAGCCAGGACGCACCTCTCGCAGCGCACTCCCTCGCCATGCGCTCACGCGCCATCACGTATGCCGCCGTGCTGGCCGAGCAGTCGGCCGGCGGCTGGGTGCGCACGCACATCCTCCGACCCACGTGGCACCACGTCGCGCCCGAGGACCTTCGCTGGATCCAGGCGCTCACCGGCGGCAAGGTCGAGGCCGCCATGCCCGCCCGCCACCGCCAGCTGGGACTCACGCCCGAGATCGTCGACCGGGGCATCGACCTCCTGCGCGAGCTCCTTCGCGGAGGGCGGACCATGACCCGCAAGGAGATCGGACCGGAGTTCGCGGCTGCAGGCCTGCCGGGACCGGGCGAGACGATGGCACACCAGCTGATCTGCGCCGAGGTGAGAGCCGTCATCTGCTCCGGGCCACCCCGAGGCACCGAGCACACCTACGCCCTGGTCGACGAGACGATCCCGGCAGCGGAGGCGGACACGTGGTCGCGTGAGAGGGCACTCGTCGAGCTGACCCACCGGTTCCACGCCGGGCACGGCCCTGCCTCCGAGCGCGACCTCCAGCGCTGGAGCGGCCTCACCCTCACCGAGATCCGCTCTGCCACAGCGGAGATCATGACCTCCAGCTCGCTGCAGTCGACGCACCCTCTCGAATCCGTCGAGTGCCAGGGCGAGACCCTCTGGTACGACCCCACGGTGACGGCGCGCACGTCGCTCAAGCACACGGCATACCTGCTGTCGACCTTCGACGAGGCGGCACTGACCTATCCCACCACCGGCTTCCCCAGGAGCAACCCCGACACGGACCGGACCCGACTCATCTCCGAAGCTGCCGGTGGGATCGTCGTCGTCGATGGGCACGACCTCGGCACGTTCAAGCGCAAGACCGAGCCCAGGCGCGTCACGGTCACCGTCCGCCTGGAGGCCGACCTCGACCCCGCGGAACGCGATGGCATCGCCGAAGCCGCGCAGTTCCTGGCGGCCTTCCACGACCTACCTCTGAACCTCGTCTTCGCCTGAGCGCGAGGCGTCTGACGCCTCGCTGAGCAGCCCATCTGTAGCCCTAGATCCAGCCGGGCTGGGAGTGCCAGAAGTCGCGGAGACGCCAAGGCTGCTGGCCGGCCCCATGTGCAGCGCGCGACACGCTGGTTCGCAAGTGGATCGGGTCAGGCGTCGTTGGTGCCGAACCCGTCGCGCTCGGCCCGTTCGTGCGAGTCCTCGGTCTCCTCGAAGAAGGTGACCGTGAGGCCCGCCGGAGCGTCGACTCTGGAGTTGAGCGACATCCATGGGGTGAGGACCGGCTCTGCGACGACGGTTGCTCCAGCACTCTCCGCCTCGCGAGTCGCCGACTCGGCGTCGTCCACCTCGAACGCGATCCGGATCTTCGGGCTCGGCGTTCCCGCCGCCTCGACGGCGTCGATCGCCACCTTGTGCGCTGGACTCGCGATCTCAAAGGTCGCCCGGCCAGCCTCGAGGATCGCGACCCGGTCCTCCCCTCCCGAGGAGAACGCCGCGATCTCGTCCATGCCGAGGACGTCGCGATAGAACCGGACCGCGGTGTCGTAGTCCTCCGCCTCCACGACCACTCGCAGCTGCTTGACCTTCTGCACTCGCCCACTCGACTGATCTGTCATGAGAGGTCCAAGCCCCGCCGGCCCGGACTTATTGCCCAGCAGCGACACCCGATGCCCCGATTGCGGCCCAAGGATGGCGCTCGTGCGCCACACGTCGCGGACGACGCCGGGCACAGCAAAGGGCGCCCCGCGCGAAGACTGGCGGGGCGCCCTCCATGCTGAGTCGGAGAGGGGTCGAAGCTCATCCAAGGACTCAGGACCGAACCGGGGTCGAAGCGGCTCGGAGCGTGGTGCGTCAGCCCTGGGGGATGACGATGGTCTGGCCGACCCTGACCTGGGCCGTGGCAAGGTCGTTGGCCGCCTGCAGCTCGGCGACACCGGTCGCGACCGACACCCCGGCGAGGTGCTGGGCAGCGATCTCGGAGAGGGTCTGCCCCTGCTGCACCGTCACCGTCACGGCAGGCGCCGACGCGGCCGCTCCTCCCGTGAGAGCGACGAAGGCGACCACCAGGGCAACCAGGAGCACCATGGTCGTCAGGACGAGACGACCGGCTCGGGTGACCCTCAGCGCCGGCGCCGCGAACACGGGCACCGACGCCCCGGTGGGGATCGACACGAGGCGCGGCTGCGTCGAGCGACGCGGAACCGGACGCGGCGCGGCATACCCGATGGTCGTGCCGTCCAGCACTGCAACTGCACTCATGGTGTCCTCCTGGATCGGTGTCCCGCTCGAAACGGTGTTCGAACGAACGCTTGTACGATTTCTAGCACGGATGTTCGAGGAGTTCAAGACACGCGTCGAACAGATGTTTGAAACACCTGCTCGAACTCCGTAGGCTGTGCTCATGTCAGAAAGCCAATCAGGCGCCACTGACAACGCCTTCTGAGGAGACGAACCATGAGCGACAAGCGCCGCCAGGACGACGCCGACGTCCACCAGCTGCCCGACCGGGACCCGGGCGACGGCACCCTGACGGTGCGTCAGCGCAAGGTTCTCGACGTCATCCGCAACTCGGTCGACCGCCGTGGCTACCCGCCGAGCATGCGTGAGATCGGCCAGGCCGTCGGCCTCACCTCTCCCAGCTCGGTGTCGCACCAGCTGCACGCCCTCGAGAAGAAGGGCTACCTGCGCCGCGACCCCAACCGGCCCCGTGCGCTCGAGGTCATCTCCCCCGACACGCCGAGCGACATCCGTGGCTACCGGGGTGGAGCAGCTCCCGACGACATCGACGCCGACCTCGACCCGACCGGCTCGGGCGACGCGCGGCCCGAGGCCAGCTATGTGCCCGTGCTCGGCCGGATCGCCGCCGGTGTGCCGATCATGGCCGAGGAGATGGTGGACGAGGTCTTCCCACTGCCCAAGCAGATCGTCGGCGAGGGCTCACTGTTCCTGCTCAAGGTCGTCGGTGACTCGATGGTCGACGCCGCGATCTGTGACGGTGACTGGGTCGTGGTGCGTCAGCAGCCGAACGCCGACAACGGCGACATCGTGGCCGCCATGCTCGACAACGAGGCGACGGTCAAGACGTTCAAGCGCAAGGACGGCAAGGTCTGGCTCATGCCCCACAACCCGTCCTTCGACCCCATCGACGGCGACCACGCGACGATCCTCGGCAAGGTCACCGCAGTCCTGCGTCGCATCTGAGCGGCTGGGCTCACCCCAGCCGCGCGGCCAGCTCCCGCGCCAAGGCGGTCAACGTGACGCCGAGCGGCGCATCGATCCGATGTGTCGTCTCGGCGTCTCCACGCGTGGGGCCCAACGTGACGACGACGACGGGTATGCCGTGTGCCGCGGCGCGGCGCACGAACCGGTATCCACTCATCACCTTGAGCGACGACCCGAGCACGACGAGGACCGGCGCGGCCTCGGTGAGGGCGAAACACTGCTCGACCCGTGGTTTGGGCACCGAGCCGCCGAAGAAGACGACGTCTGGCTTGAGGGTGTCGTCCCCGCACACGAGACAGCGAGGCGGGACGAAGGTCTGCACGGCGTCATCGGCAAGGACGATGTCGCCGTCGGGCCGGATCTGGCTGCTCACCCTGGAACCGTCGCCGACGAGTCCCAGAGCGAGAGAAGCGAACCCGGGGTTGGCATCGTCCATGAAGGCCTGCACGAGGTCACGGTCGGTGCGTTCGCCGCAGGTGAGGCACTCCACGTCGGCAAGGCTTCCGTGGAGCTCGATGACGTCGCGCGTGCCGGCGTCCTGGTGGAGGCCGTCGACGTTCTGGGTGATGACGGTGCCGATCGCGCCGACGCGCTGGAGCTCGGCGACGGCCCGATGCCCGGCGTTGGGTTCGGCGACGGAGAAGCGCTGCCAACCGATGAAGCTGCGCGCCCAGTAACGCTGTCGCGCAGCACTGGTCGCACAGAACTCCTGATGCGACATCGGCGTCACCCGCCGCTGGCCGTCAGGCCCGCGGTAGTCCGGGATGCCACTCTCGGTCGAGAGGCCGGCGCCGGTCAGGACCAACGCAGGGCCGCGGTCGCGCAGGAGCGATGCGACCTCACCCACGGACACCTCTCGACTCACCCCACCATCGTAGGTCGCCCCGAGCGGGCCCGGACTCACTCGCCGGGGCAGGCGCTCTGGTGGACCAGCGCTCCCGTGACCATCCAGCGCCAGTCGGTTGCCGACCCGCCCGCGTACGCTCCGGCTCCGCACTGACACCTCCAGTGCCACCGGCCGAGGGCGTCACAGCTGACGTCCGGGTGGTGGCTGCGGCGGGCTGTCCGCCTTCGCATCGTGGCCTTCATGCTGGAGAGGAGGGCTCGGCACCACCGCCAGATACGCCCTGCCCTCGTCCGTCAGCGCATCACGCGGTGTGCAGAGGACTGGCCCTTTGATAACTGGGCGTTATAGGATTCATCCATGATCGATGCAGCCGGCCTCCGCGTCATGCGGGCCATCGCCGACGAGGGCAGCTTCACCGCGGCGGCCCTCTCCCTCGGATACTCCCAGCCCGCCATCTCACAGATGGTCCGTCGCCTCGAGACCCGCACGGGCACGACACTCGTCGAGCGCATCGGCCGCAGCGTGCGCCTCACCGAGGCCGGTGCCGTGCTGGCCCGCCACGCCGGACCCGTCCTGTCGGCCCTCGACGCCGCGGAGGAGGAGGTCGCTGCCATCGCCGGCCTGCGCTCCGGCCGCGTCCGTCTCATGGCCTTCCCCAGCGCCTCGGCGACCCTCGTCCCCAAGGCCCTGGCCAAGGTCAAGGCCGAGCACCCGGGCGTCTCCATAACCTTCAGCGAGGGCGAGCCGCGCGAGTCGCTGGCCGCGCTGCGTGCCGGGGAGTGCGACCTCGCGGTGGCCTTCGTCTACGAGGGCACCGACCTCGGCCGCGGCGAGGAGGATCTCGACGCCTTCGTCACCACCCCCCTCCTCGACGACGAGGTTCTGCTCGCGGTGCCGCGCACCCACGACCTCGCCCGTGCCAAGCACGTCGACATGGCCGCCCTCAAGGACGAGACGTGGATCGCCGGCTGTCCCCGCTGCCGAGGCCACCTCCTCCAGCTCGCGAGCACCGCGGGCTACGTCCCGGACATCGCCTACGAGACCGAGGACTACGTGGCGGTCATGGGACTCATCGCCGAAGGGCTCGGCGTCGCGGTCATCCCCGACCTCATCCTCAAGACGGTCCACCACGAGGACGTCGCGGCACTCCCGATGACCCCGGCCTCGCGCCGCCACATCGTCGCCGTGACCACGCCCGACCTCCAGCGCGTCCCGGCGGTCAGGGCCACGCTCGACGCGCTCGTCGAGAGCGCCAAGGCGTCGGCGGCCAAGACCCGCAAGAAGGCCGCTGCCCGCTGACCTTCACCTGGCGGTGACGACCTGGAGCCGGTCGCCCCGCTCCACGACGGCGATGTGGCCCCGCTGGTCGGTGCGGTAGGCGGCATACCCGTTGCTCCTCAGCATGCTCAGGTGTGCAGCTGTCGGGTGTCCGTAGTCGTTGTCCTTGCCCACGCTGATGACCGCCACGGGCGCTCTGACGGCGGCCATGAGGGCGGGGTCGAGGTTCGCGCTCCCGTGGTGGGGTGTCTTGACGACGTCCAACTCGCCCGCAGCAGAGGCCATCTCGGGGTCTCGTCGCATCCTGAGCACGAGGTCGTGCGCTGCCTCCCGCTCCACGTCGCCGAGCAACAGGACGTCGACCTCACCGACGTGGACGGCGAGCACGATGCTCGCGTTGTTGGGCACCGAGCCGGCCGCGATGCGGCGCACGGGCGCCCACACCTCTGCGGTGGCCTCGCCGAACGAGAGCCGGTCCCCCGCCGCAACGGCAGAGACGGGTATGCCGCGTGCTCGCGTCCAGCCGGTCACCTCACCGACCTGGTGTCCCGGCTCCGCCACCGGTGAGACGAGGACCTGTCCGACCTCCCGACCGCCGAGCACCCCGGGCAGGCCCTCGACGTGGTCGGCGTGGAAGTGCGTGAGGACGACGGCGTCGACGACCTCGACACCGAGCGAGTCGAGACAGCCGTCGGCAGAGGCCGGCTCGGGCCCGACGTCGACCACGAGCGCGCGCCGAGGGCCGGTGCGGACCACTGCCGCGTCACCCTGGCCGACGTCGCAGAAGGCAACGCGCCAGCCGTCGGGAGGCCACGTCACGACCCGCGTCGGGATGGTCATCGCCGCGCTGAGGGCGACGACGGCGAGGGCGAGCAGTGGTCGCACGACCGCGGCACGCCCGAGCCATCGCCCGGTGACCAACAGTGTCAGGGTGAGCCCTGCGAGCAGCAGCGCACCCGGTGGGCCGTCGGGCCAGGGCAGCGTGCCGCCCGGGACGTCAGCCATGACGCGCGCGGTCCGAGCGATCACCAGCGTGGGCACGGCTCCGAGCCAGCCGAGGAGCTGGGCGGGCGCGTCGGCGACGACCGACACGAGAGCGGCCGCCACCCCTGCGACCGTGGCCGGAGCCACCAAGGGCGCGGCGACGAGGTTGGCGACGACCCCGACGATGCTCACCGACCCCTGGAGCAGGACGATGAGCGGGGCGCACATCGCCTGTGCCGCAACGGGTATGGCGATGGCCGGGCCCATGAAGGCCACCCTGGGGTGGAGTCTCGCGGCGATGGCATCGCCCCACGGTCGGGTGAAGAGGAGCAGGCCGAGGGTGGCGAGGGCCGACAGGGCGAACCCGAAGGACCGCGCCATCCACGGGTCGATGACCAGCACCACGACGATCGCGCCGGAGAGGACCGGCAGCCCGGCGGCGCGGCGCGATCGGCTCATCCCGATGAGCCCGATGAGACCCATGGCGGCCGCGCGGACGACGCTCGGCTCGGGTCGGGCAAGGACGACGAACCCGAGGATCGCGAGCGCGACGACGAACGGGCGCCACCGCCGTCGCACTCCTATGAGGACGCAGAGCCCGAGCACCAACCCACCCACGACAGCGATGTTCGAGCCGCTCACCGCGGTGAGGTGGGTCATGCCCGTCGCCTGCATGGCGTCCGTGAGGTCGGCCGGGGTGCGGCTGGTGTCGCCGATGACGAGCCCGGGCAGCAGGCCGCGTGCGTCGGCCGGAGTGGGGTCGACGGCCCTGCGCAGTCCCGCCCGCAGGTGCTCGGCGACCTGGGCGACGACGCCCGCCGGCTTCGTGACCTCCTGGCTCGAGACCCGCAGCACCGCCACCTCGGGGTAGCCCGGCTGCGGCGGTGCCAGACGCCCCCGCAACCGCACGCCCTCGTGCCACTTCAGCCGGAGCAGGGTCGCGTCGCCCCTCAGCGAGATCGGCGCGTGCGCGGACGTCGTCCTCCCCCGCCCGTCGACCCGATGGGCGCTGGCCCGTGCCATGACGACCGGCTCACTCCCGCCCCTCGCCTCGAGCAAGACCGGATCCGAGGTGATGGTCGCCTCGACCGTGACCACTGCCCGGGCCGCCGTCAGGTCGTCGAGGTCCCCCAGGCCGCGCAGAGCGTGCTGGCCGTTGCCGGCGACCTGCACCAGCAGAGCGACACCCAGCACGAGGACGAGTGGGCGGCCGCGACCCCAGAGCTGCAGCACGAGCACGAGGAGCACGAGCGCGACGGACACCGCCCATCGCGGCCCGGCTGACCAGGTCAGCGTGCCTGCCAGGAGGGCCCACGCCGCGAGCGCCGGGACGAGCAGCCGGACGTCACTGAAGCGGATGACCTCGCGCGTCCACGCGTCCCGACGGGCCCGCAGCTCCGCGGCATCCGGATCCGTCACAGTGTGACCTTGGGGGTCAGCTGGGCCAGCAGCTTCTCGCCGATCCCACTCACCTCGCCCAGCTCCTCGACGCTCGTGAACCGGCCATGCTCGGTGCGCCAGTCGAGGATCCGCTGGGCGAGGACGGGTCCCACACCGGGCAGGGTGTCCAGGGCGGGCAGGTCAGCCGAGTTCAGGGAGACCGTGCCGCTGGCAGGAGCGGCGCCGGAACCCGCTCCAACGCCCCCGGCGGCACCCGAGCCAGCACTGGCTCCTGCCCCGGGCCCGGCGACGACCTCGCCCGGCCTGGGCACGACGATCTGCTCTCCGTCGACGAGCACCCGTGCCAGGTTCACCGCTGTCAGGTCGGCCGTCCGAGAGGCCCCACCCGCCGACGCCACCGCATCGCCCACCCGCGCACCGGCGCTCATCCGGTAGACACCGGGCCTGGCCACCTGCCCGACGACGTGCACGACTGCGGTGCCGCTGGGACCAGCGCCACCAGCGCTTCCGGAGGCACCGGGCGCGCCCGCGGTCGCGGCTGCACCGTTTCCGCCCCCACCGCCTGAGCTCGAGCCACTGGGCGAGGCTCGCGACAGGGTCGAGGTCCCGCGGCTCACCCCCGTGGGCTCCGTCGCAGCACCTGTGGTCAGGGATGCCCCGCCACCACCACCAGCCAGCCAGACCCGCACGCCGAAGACGACGGCCACGAGCACGACGAACACCAGCACCGCCATCACCGCCGACCGGCTCGGCACCCAGCGAGCCCCGCGCAGGCTCACCGGCAGCTCGAAGACCGGACCGCGCGGCACCTCGAGCGGTCGGTGCCGACCACGGTCGTGGGCGTCGAGCCGGGCATCCTCGCCACCCTCGTCCCGGCCACCGCCACCACGGCCACCGACGGTGGCGCCACCTCGCACCCTCGCCAGAGCGCGCGGTGAGACGGCATCTGGATCACGGCGGGGCGGCATACAGCGACGTTAGGAACGCCGGGCGCGTGACCCAACTCCGTCCGGACCATCTGTGGACGGCCACCGGCCGGCCGCCCGTCTGTGGACAAACCTCAGCCGCCGAGACGCCCCGCCCACGCCGCGATGTTGCGGCGGTGCCGGGCCAGCACGATGAGCGACACGAGCCCGAGCCAGACGCCCACCCCCCGGTCCACCGTCGTGCCGGCCCGCACCGTGAGCCACACCCCCGCGCCGAACAGGAACGTCGAGGCGATGACCGACGCGTTGCCGAGCCGCCGGACGAACGGCAACGCGGCCAGGAAGACGACGAACGCCGCGAGTGCCACCCAGGGCACGACCGCCAGCATCGCCCCGAGCGAGGTGGCCACGCCCTTGCCACCTCGACCACCGAGGTAGGGGCTGTAGATGTGCCCGAGCACGCACGCCACCCCAGCGGCGAGCGCGATCCACGTGCCCAGGGTCCGCAGCACGACGAACGTCGGCACGAATCCCTTGAGCACGTCGAGCAACCCGACGACGATCCCCCACTTCCTGCCGGCGACACGGCCGAGATTCGTCGCACCGGGGTTGCGCGAGCCGACCTGGGCCACATCGATGCCGCGGGCCCGGCCGATGATGGTCGCCGGGTTGATGCCCCCGATGGCGAAGCAGACGGTCGCGACGAGCAGCGTCACCACGACCAGGCCGGGGACGGTCAGGCTCACGGCGCGCCCGCAGTCAGACTCGTGGACTGACCGCGATGGCCAAGGTGCCCGGGCCGACGTGCGCGCCGACGACGGCACCCAGCTCGACGATCATGAAGTCCTTGATGCCGTCGATGCGCGACTGCAGTCGCTCGGCGAGCTTCTCGGCCCGCTCGGCCGAGTCGAGGTGGTGCACGGCGATGTCGACCGCCTGCGTGCCGGCTGCCTCGACCGCGAGCTCCTCGAGCCGGGCGATGGCACGGGAGGAGGTGCGCACCCGTTCGAGGGGGACGATCGAGCCGTCCGCCAGACCGAGGATCGGTTTGATCGCCAGGGCCGAGCCGACGAGGGCGTTGGCCTTCCCGATGCGCCCGCCGCGCCGCAGGTGCTCGAGGGTGTCGACGTAGAACACGACGGTCGCAGCGGCACACCTGGCACGCACGGCCTCCGCCACCTCCTCGGCCGACACGCCACGGGAGGCGAGAGCCGCACCGGCGAGGACGGCATACCCCATCGCCATGCCCATCGACCGGCTGTCGATGACGGTCACGGGGACGGGCGAGTTCTGGGCGGCGAGCTGCGCCGAGCCCAGCGTGCTCGACATGTCGGCCGAGATGTGGACCGAGACGATCGAGTCGGCGCCCTTGTCGGCGAGGTCGCGATAGACGTCGAGGAAGGCCTGGGGCGCCGGCCGCGACGTGGAGACGGGGCGGAACCCACGCAGCGCCTCGGCGACCTCACCCGCCGCGATGTCGACTCCCTCACGGCGCTCCTGTCCGCCGACGACGACGTGGAGGGGGACGACACCGATGCCGTGCGCCTCGACGAGGTCAGCAGACAGGTATGCCGTGGAGTCGGTGACGAGAGCGGTGGGCACGATCCGAGGCTAGTGCTCAGGCGGAGCCGCCGTGGTCATCACGCACGCACTGGTCCGGTGCGCTCGTCCAAGACCTCGGGTATGCCGTCAGGTCACCAGGGCAGGTCGACCAGCGTCTCGCGCTGGTCACCGACCGGCACCCAGCCGCGCCCGTCGACCTGCTCGTAGGCGACACCAGGGCCGCTGGCCGCGAGCGACGCCACTGCCGCGAGGAGCCGGTCGACGTGCTCGTCGGTCGTGGCCAGCCCGGCGCTGACGCGCACGGCAGTCGTGACGTCGGCGTCCTCGTCGGCTAGGAGGCTGTCGACGAGCAGGTGCGCGCAGAACTTGCCGTCACGCACGCCGATGCCGTGCTCGGCCGACAGCACCGCGGAGACGAGCGACGAGTCGACGTCCTCGACGGTGAAGGTCACCACCGGGGCACGCTCGGCGTCGGCGCCGAAGATGCTGAAGGTCTCGACACCGTCGATGGCGCGCAGTCCGTCGACGAGGCGGGTGGACAGGCGCGACTCGTGGCTCTCGACGGCCCCCCGGTTCTCGCGGATGGCGGCACAGGCCGCGGCGACGGCCACGGCCCCGAGCACGTTGGGGCTGCCCCCCTCATGACGGGCCGGACCGGTCTGCCAGGTCGTGCTGAGCGGACCCACCTTGGCGGTCGCGCCCCCGCCGGCGAGGTAGGGCGGGGCGGCGTCGAGCCAGTCCGCGCGACCGACGAGCACGCCCGTGCCGTAGGGGGCATAGATCTTGTGGCCGCTGAACGCCACGTAGTCGACTCCCAGGGTCTCGAGGTCGATGCGGCGGTGCCCCGCGAGCTGGGCGGCGTCGAGCGCCACGCGGGCACCGCGCTTGCGGGCGGCGGCGGCGAGGCGTGCGACCGGCCAGTACTCCCCGGTGACGTTGGAGGCGCCGCTCAGGACGACGAGGACGCTGGAGCTGGTGGCGCGCTTGAGGGCCTCGACGAGCAGTGCCTCGGCATCCGTGTGCGTCAGGGGCACCGGCAGGCGGGTGGTCCTGCGGGCCTCCCACGGCAGGAGCGTCGCGTGGTGCTCGGTGGCGAAGACGATGACCTGGGTGCGCCGCGGCAGCGACCGGGCCAGCAGGTTGAACGAGTCCGTCGTGTTCCTGGTGAAGACGACCTCGTCGCTCTCCCGGGCGCCGACGAAGCGGGCGACCTCGTCGCGTGCGGCCTCGTAGTAGTGGCTCGACACCTGGCTCGTCCAGCCCTGTCCGCGGTGGACGCTCGAGTAGGTCTGCGTCGCCCTGTCCACGGCTGCCTTGACGCTCACGAGGGCGGGGGTGGAGGCGCCGTGGTCGAAGTTCGCGTACTCGACGAGCGTGCCGTGGCAGGTCGGGACGCGCGGTGCGGCGACGACGGCCGGCACCGTGGTGTCCGTCGATGCCGGTGCCTTGGTGGCAGTGTCCGTATCAGTGGCAGGGTCGGTCGTGGCGGCGGGCACGGGGGCCGGCGCGGGGACGGAACGCAGCCACGGCTGGCGGCGCTCGCGGGTGAACGTGTGCGGGATCGAGCTGGCGATGGACATCCGGTGCTCCCTGGAGAGTCGTTGGACTCCCGAGGTGCTCGCGAGTCCGCGCTTGCCGGCTGCGTTGCTGCAACCGACCAGGTCGTCACCCGGAGCACCCCACCGCGGAGGAGGGTTGCCGACCAGCAAGCCGGGGCTGAACACTGGTACTCGTGACCTTGGTTGAGGAGTCTAGGCCTGGCGAGTCCGCCTGAGGGACCCCACGTCCACCATCTGGAACTTCACCGGTCACGCGCGCGCAGCGGCGACGGCCAGCAGGACGCCGCCGGCGAGACCGGTGAGGGAGCGCGCGGCGTTCCACGCGAGCCACGGACCGGCGAAACCCTGCCAGTCCACCGCGGTCGCGACGTCCGCATCGACGCCGGCCAACTGGTTGTTGAGCGGGATGTTGCCGATGCCCGTGATGGCGACGGACGCGAGCGCGAGCAGCGCGCCCACGATCCTCACGGCACGATCCGGTCCGTCACCCGCGAGCGCCATGACGACCACGGCGACCGAACCCACCCCCACCCCTCCCATCGGGAGGAGCAGCAGGCTGGCGGGCGCCCGGACGTTCATCGCCTGCATCGCAAGGATCCCGTCACGCGGCGCCAGGTCACCCAGGGCCGGGAGGACGAACGCCGAGAAGGCGAACATCGCTCCGGCGAACACCGTCGACGACACGGCGGTGGCGGCCAGGACCCAGGCCGTGTCGCTCATGTCTCGGTGCTCCAGACGCCCTGTGCCGCAGCATCTTTCGCCCACTCGCCAAAAGCGCGCGGCTCACGTCCCAGTGCGTCACGAACCCCAGTGGTGGTAGCGACGTTGCGTCCGTCGAAGATCTCGGAGAAGAGTCCCGCGAGGAAGGCCGCCGTCGGCTGGTCGAGGCCAGCATCCACGGCCTTTTGCGTGAACTCGTCCTGTGTCACCTGGACGTACTCGACCGGACGACCACTGACCTCGGCCAGCTGCAGGGCCACCTCGTCCAGGGTGACCGACTCCGGCCCGGTGAGCTCATGCACGACCCCGCCATGCCCGTCCTCGGTCAGGGCGAGCACGGCGACGTCGGCCACGTCGTCGAGGTCGACGAACGGCTCGGGCACGTCACCCGGGGCAGGTAGGACGAACACCCCGCTCGGCACGGCGCCGGCGAGCGCCCCCTCGGTGAAGTTCTGGGCGAACCAGGCCACCCGGCACACGGTCACGCCGTCGTGCGCTGCGAAGGCGGCCCTCTCCGACGCGATCGCTCCCTCCTCACCCCGACCGGACAGGAGCACGAGGCGCTCGACGCCCAGCGTCGACGCGAGCGCGGCGATCTCGCCGATCCGCTCCGCCGCCCCGGGGGCAGCGAGGTCCGGTTGATAGGCGAGGTATGCCGCCCGCGCACCTTCCAGCGCACCTCGCCAGGTCGTCGCGTCCTCCCAGTCGAAGGCCGGGCTGGTCGAGCGTGAGGCGAAGCGGGTCGGGACGCCGCGCGCCTCGAGCCGGTCGGCGACTCGCCCTCCGGTCTTGCCGGCGCCGCCGATGATGACGACCGGGCTGCTGGTGCTGTCGGCGGTGGTCCGTGATGTCTGGGGATCCTGTGTCGTGGTCATGTGCCCAGTTCACCTTCTGCCGGGTGGACGATCCATGGCCCGGAGGATCACATCCATACGCCAGCGTCTACGCTGTGCGCATGGATGCCTTCAGCGCGGTGCTGGATGGTCCTCGGGCCCGAGGAGCCTTCCTGCTGCGCCTCGTGCTGTCGCCGCCGTGGGGTGTGCGGGTCGAGGACGAGGCACCTCTCACCGTCATCACCGTCGTCTCGGGCTCCGCCTGCCTCGTGGACGAGGACGGTGAGCCGCTCAGCCTCACAGCCGGCGACGTCGCCCTCGTCCGAGGTCCGCGGCCCTACCTCTTCGCCGACTCCCCCGACAGCCAGCCGCAGGTGCGGGTCGACCCCGAGCAACGCTGCTGGTCGCTCGAGGACGGACGCAGCCTCGTCGACGAGATGAGCATCGGGGTGCGCACCTGGGGCAACGCCGACCTCACCGATGACGACGCCGACGTGTGCCTCGTCGGCGCCTACGACCTGACCAGCCAGATCACGCCGCTACTGGTGGGGCTCCTCCCCCGGAGCGCGGTGACCCGGGGCCATGACTGGACCTCGCCGGTGCGGGACCTGCTGGTCGCAGAGGTCGGGCGCGACGCGGCCGGACAAGGCGTCGTCCTCGACCGGCTCCTCGACCTCGTCCTGATCGAGGCCCTTCGGCACTGGTTCACCACGCGCGCCGCCGACGCCCCGACGTGGTGGTTGGCGGCCGAGCACGACCTCGTCGGACCGGCGATCCGGGCGATGCAGACCGACCCGTCCCGAGGGTGGACGGTCGCGGTCCTCGCACGCGAGGCCGGCATGTCCCGTGCTGCCTTCGCCCGACGCTTCCATGAGCTCGTCGGCACTCCACCGATGACGTTCCTCACCCAGTGGCGGCTCTCGCTCGCCGCCGACCTGCTGAGGGACACCGACGTCACGGTCGCCGCGGTGGCGCGTGACGTCGGCTACGGCAGCCCGTTCGCGCTGAGCGCGGCGTTCACCCGCCGATACTCGGCCAGCCCCACGGCATACCGTCGACACGCTCGACGGCCGGCGTGACCAGCGGCTGATGGGCGCCGACGTGCCTCAGTCGCCCCGCAGCGACCCGAGCACGAGTGGCAGCTCGGGCGGGATCTCGCTGGCGAGGTAGCCGACCCGGCCGAACCGCGCCATGAGGACGTCTCCCGCCGCGGCGTGGACGTACTTGGCCCAGACGAGGGCCTGCGCCAGGCCGGCGCCACGGCACAGCAGACCCAGGGCAGCACCAACAACGACGTCACCGCTGCCCGACGTCCCGAGCCCGGTGTCACCGGTGGTCACCTGCCACACGTCGCCACCCGCGACGACCCAGGTGCTGCAGCCCACGACCGCGCCGAACCGATGGGCCACCGCGATCGCCGCCTCGACGACGTCGTCGTCGGACAGGTCATCCTCGCCGGCGAGCCGGGCGAGCTCGGCGGGGTTGGGCGTGAGCACCAGCCGCCCGGCCAGACTGGAGGTGACCGCCGCGTCGACGTCCGGCAGCACGGTCGCGGCAAAGGCGTCGAGGACGACCGGCGTGTCGGCCGGTAGGACCGCCACGATCTCGCGGAGAAGTCGGGCCGCGCCCTCGGCGTCCATGAGGCCCGGCCCGACGAGCAATGCGTCGGCCCGGGAGAGCTCGCGTTCGAGGAGCGCTCCGGAATCCACGCCGGTGATCGCACCCTCGTCGTCCTGCGGCAGCCCGGTCGTGCCGCACTCGGGCACCGCCACGGCCACCTGCGTCGCGACCCCCTCCGCCGTGGCGAGGTGCAACCTCCCGGCACCCATGCGCAGCGCGGACGTCCCGCCGAGCATCGCCGCCCCGGGCGTCGAGCAGGATCCGCCCACGACGAGCGCCAGGCCCCGGCTGTACTTCGTGCCGTCCGGCGCCGGCAACGGCCATGACCGCAGCAGTGCAGGGGTGACCAGCCTGGGCGACGCGGGTGACCCCCCTTCGACCCCCGAGGGGAGCTCGTCGTCGACTCGGCGGGGACCGCGGTCCTCAGACATGCTCACCCCCGACCTCGTCGGAGGCCCCGGGCTGGTCGGTCACCTCGAGACCCTCCTCGCGAAGGTGGGTGTCCAGGTTGTAGTCCGTCACGACCCATCCGGTTGCGGAGTCGTCGTCGCGGCGGATCCGGCAGATGGCGGCGTTGCGCAGTCCGTTGGTCCTCGCGCGGTCGAGCACCTGCTTCTCGTCGAGGCCCTCGGCGACATAGCAGAAGAGCAGAAGGACGACGTCGTGACCGGTGACGAGCACCCGGTCGTGCTTCTCGCTGCCCGCGAGGTCGGTGAGCACCGCGCGCACCCGCCCGGCGACGTCCGCCCACGACTCACCACCCGGCGGTCGGTAGTAGAACTTGCCCAGCCACTCCCTCCGCTCCGCCTCCTCCGGGAACTGGGCGGTGATGCCCTGCGCGGTGAGCTGGTCCGTGATGCCCATGTCGCGGTCGCGCAGCCGCTCGTCGACGCGGTAGTCGAGCTCCACCTCGGCGATGGCGAGGGCGCGCTCGGCGGTCTCACGGGCCCGGCGATAGGGGCTGGTCCAGATGACCTGGGGCTGCTCGTCCGCCGGGAGCCGCGTCAGCCATCGGCCGACGGCATCGGCCTGCTCTCGCCCCAGCGGCGACAGCACGACGTCGGGGTCGCGGGCCGGGACGTCGATCCGGTCCTGACGCTCCCGCTGGGCCAGCTCGGCGGCCACATTGCCCTCGGACTGACCGTGCCGGACGAGGATGAGTTGGGTCAGCGCCATGGAGCGAGCCTAGATCAGCGATGGGCCCGCGGGAGGTCCGACGCCGAGCCGCTCCTGGAGTCGCAGCGCGTCGTGCGGCGCGTGCACCCTGACGTCGTTGTCGAAGTAGACGAACACGTCGAGGCCGGTGGCCGACCACTGCTCGACCCGGTCGGCCCAGTGGTCGAGGGCCTCCTCGCCGTAGCCACTCACGTAGAGCTCCTGGTCGCCGTGCAGGCGCACGTAGACGAGGCCACTGGTCACCGCGTCGAGGAACGGCCAGGTGCCGGCGGAGTCGGCGAGGACCAGACCGATGTCGTGCGCGGTCAGCAGAGTCACGAGGTCCGGGGTGCAGAACGACTCGTGCCGGACCTCGATGACGTGGCGCAGCGGCAGGTCCACGGGCGCGGTGGTGTCCCCGTGACCCTTCAGGCGGGCGGGCTCGTGATGCGTGGTCGCCCGCCTGGCCGCGTCGCCGGTGCGTCGTGGCAGGAGGTCGAAGAAGGCGGAGAGCCGTTCGGGGTCGTAGGCCAGCTGGGGTGGCAGCTGCCAGAGGATCGGCCCGAGCCGGTGGCCGAGGGAGAGCACTCCCGAGGCGAAGAAGTTCGCCAACGGCACCTCGACTCCCCGGAGCTTCTTCATGTGCGTCACGAAACGTGGGCCCTTGACCGAGAAGACGAAGTCCTCCGGCACCGAGGCGGCCCACCGGCTCCAGCTGCTGGCGCGTTGCAACGAGTAGAACGACCCGTTGATCTCGACGGAGCCCAGTCGCTCCGCGGCGAACTCGAGCTCTCGGCGCTGCGGCAGCCCCGCCGGGTAGAAGACGCCTCGCCACGCGGGATAGCGCCAACCGGAGATGCCGACCCGGATCATCCTGCGATCCTGCCCCACCACGCGGCCGTGCGTCGCGTCCAGGACGACCGGTTCAGAGGGGGACGACGTTGACGAGCTTGGGGGCTCGCACGATGACGGTGCGCACTCCACCGGCCGTCGCCTCGACAACCTTGGGCAGGGCGAGTGCCTTCTCGCGCAGCTCGTCCTCGCTGATGTCGGCGGCGACCTCGATCCGGTCACGCACCTTGCCCTTGATCTGGATGACGCAGGTGACCGACTCCTCGACGAGCAACGCCGGATCGGCGACCGGGAAGTCCTCGTGGGTCAGCGACTCCTCGTGCCCGAGGCGTGACCACAGCTCCTCCGCGATGTGCGGGGCGAGTGGCGCGACCATGAGCACGATCTGCTCGGCTGCCTCACGTGGGACGGCGTCGAGCTTGGTCAGCGCGTTGTTGAGCTCGATGAGTCGGGCGATCGCCGTGTTGAAGCCGAGCTCGTCGTAGTCCCGTCGCACCGCGTCGATGGTGCGGTGCAGCACCCGCGCCGTGGCCTCGTCGATCGGACGCTCTGAGACCCGCACGTCGCCGGTCTCCTCGTCGACGACGTTGCGCCAGAGGCGCTGCAGGAAGCGCTGCGAGCCGACGATGGCCCGGGTGTCCCATGGCTTGCTCTGGTCCAGGGGGCCGAGACCCATCTCGTAGAGCCGCAACGTGTCCGCACCATAGGCGGCATACATGTCGTCCGGGGAGACCATGTTCTTGAGCGACTTGCCGATCTTGCCGAACTCACGGGTGACCGGCTGGCCCTGCCACGTGAAGGTCGGGTGCCCGTCCTCGCCCGGGCCCTCGTCGACCTCGGTGGCCTCGACGGGCTGCCCTCGGTCGTCGCGGAAGGCCGCCGCCTGGATGTAGCCCTGGGCGAAGTAGGTCCGGAACGGCTCCTCGCTCGACACGTGGCCGAGGTCGAAGAGGACCTTGTGCCAGAAGCGCGCGTAGAGCAGGTGCAGCACGGCATGCTCCACACCACCGATGTAGAGGTCCACGCCACCGGGGTCGCGGCTGCCGGCGGGCGCACCGTCTACAGGGGTGTCCCGGGGGCCGATCCAGTACTCCTCGTTCGCCGCGGAGACGAGCTCCTCACGGTTCTCGGGATCGAGGTAGCGCAGGTAGTACCAGCACGAGCCGGCCCAGTTGGGCATGGTGTTGGTCTCGCGACGGTAGGGCTGCACGCCCCGCCCGTCGCCGAGGTCCAGCTCGACGTTGACCCATTCGTCGACCCGACCCAGGGGCGGCTCCGGGGAGCTCTGGGCGTCCTCGGGGTCGAACGTGCGTGGGCTGTAGTCCGGCACCTCCGGCAGCTCGATCGGCAGCATCGACTCGGGGACCCCGTGCGCGGTGCCGTCGGCGTCGAAGACGATGGGGAACGGCTCACCCCAGTAGCGCTGGCGCGAGAACAACCAGTCGCGCAGCTTGTAGCTGACCGTGGCCTCACCGTGCCCACGCTCGACCAGCCAGTCGAGCATGGCGGCCTTGGCCTCGGCGATCGGTCTGCCGTTGAGGTCGATCGAGTCGTTGGCGGAGTTGATCGCCGGGCCCTCACCCGTGAACGCCTCGTGCTCGGGGTGACCCTCGCTCGGCTGCACCGTGCGGATCTTGGGCAGGTCGAAGACGTCGGCGAAGTGCCAGTCCCGCTCGTCCTGCCCGGGCACGGCCATGATCGCCCCCGTGCCGTAGCCCATGAGGACGTAGTCGGCGACGAAGATCGGCAGCTCGGCGCCGGTCGCCGGGTTGACCGCGTAGGCGCCGGTGAACACACCGGTCTTGTCCTTGCCCTCGATCTGGCGCTCGACATCGCTCTTGCGGGAGGCCGCCCTCCGGTATGCCGTGACCGCAGCTTCCGGTGTCGCCTCGCCACCCGTCCAGCTCGGGTTCGTACCCGGAGCCCACGCGCCCTCGCTGACGAGGCCGTCGACGAGGGGGTGCTCGGGCGCCAGCACCATGAAGGTCGCTCCGAACAGGGTGTCCGGCCGGGTCGTGAAGACCTCGATCGACTGGCCGTCCACAGGGGAGCCGACGACCGGGAACGCGACCCGCGCCCCGTGGCTGCGACCGATCCAGTTGCGCTGCATGGCCTTGACCTTGTCGGGCCACTGCACGCGGTCCAGGTCGTCGGCGAGGCGATCGGAGTAGTCGGTGATCCGCATCATCCACTGGCGCAGGTTGCGCTTGAAGACCGGGAAGTTGCCACGCTCGGAGCGGCCGTCGTTGGTGACCTCCTCGTTGGAGAGCACCGTCCCCAGTCCCGGGCACCAGTTGACGGGCGCCTGTGAGGCGTACGCCAGCCGGTGGCTGTCGACGATGTCGGCCCGCTCGACCTCGCTGAGGTCGGACCAGTCGCGGCCGTCGTCAGCGGGCAGTGGCCGCTCGCCCGAGGCGTACTGGGCGACGAGCTCGCTGATGGGACGGGCACGTCCGCGCTCACCATCGGGCCGCTCGGCGGTGCGGTCGTACCAGGAGTTGAAGATCTGCAGGAAGATCCACTGCGTCCAGCGGTAATAGTCCGGGTCCATCGTCTCGATGGAACGCCGCTGGTCCAGACCGAGCCCCAGGCGCCGCAGCTGGCGGGCCATGATCACGATGTTGGCCTCGGTGGTGATGCGCGGATGCTGGCCCGTCTGCACGGCATACTGCTCCGCCGGCAGCCCGAAGGCGTCATAGCCCAGGCAGTGCAGGACGTTCTTGCCGAGCATCCGGTGATAGCGCGAGAACACGTCGGTCGCGATGTAGCCGAGAGGGTGCCCGACGTGGAGGCCGGCGCCGCTGGGGTAGGGGAACATGTCGAGCACGAGCAGGTGGCCCGCGTCATGGCGAGCGACCGCGGCCGGGTCGCCGTAGGGACCATCCGGGTTGGGCGCGTTGAAGGTCCCGCTGGCTTCCCACCGGTCCTGCCACGCCAGCTCGATCTGGTCGGCCAGCTCGGCCGTGTAGCGGTGCGCCGTCTCGCTCATGTCCTACCTGTCTGTTCAAGAACTCTGCCCGGTTCGATGGCTCTGCCGTGCTCGGGCGACTGGCCACAAAAAAGCCCCTCACACTGGAGGGGTTCGCCGCGGTGACGTCCGTGGAGGGGCGTCAGCGCGGCCACGGAAGAAACTGCTGCGACCTTGCCATGACGTCAGGGTATCGCAGCGCTGCCGATGCCCCCAAATGCGAAATGGCCCGCCATTGTTGGCGGGCCATTCCGGTGAATGTTTGTCCGGCTGCGTCCTACTCTCCCACACCGTCACCAGTGCAGTAC
>NZ_JBHTDK010000001.1:2564303-3136481 GCF_042666355.1 Knoellia altitudinis | reverse complement strand
AGGATCGGACGCACACCACCACCCAACCCACACACGGGGCCAGACAACAGGGCAACCTCACAAAACCTACCCACGGCCACACTTGGGCGTCAAATCCAGTCAACCGCTTACAAGCGGTTCGAACCTGATCACACCTGGGTCTTCGTGGGCTGTCCATCCTAGCAGCCTGCTGGCCACTTCCGAAACCTGTCGTCTCCGACGATCTCGGCTGGATGACGCTCCCAACCGTGGTCCCGAAGGGCTACGTGTTTCACGACGTTTCCATCGTGTCGAGCTGTTGGGGTCTGCCCCGGGACCGGCCTACGTCGTGCTTGGCACTGGGCCTCACACCGTGGTGTCCGTTCCTCCCTGTCGGGCTGACGTCGAGAACAGTAGATGACGTCTGGTCGAGAACACAAATCGGCTCCCCCGGAACAGACAGGGCCGGTGGGCGGCATACGGAAAACCGTTGCGGCACAGGCGAATGGGCCGGGCCTGCCGCCCGCCGGCGACAGAAGGAGGTCCTCGTCAGAGGCGCTCGCGCAGCCACGCGAAGTCAGCCTGGTGCTCCACGGCACCACCGGGCGTCTCGCAGATCACCGGGGCAGCTGCGGAGCGCACGACTCCCGCGAGGAGGTCGGCGTCAATCTGTCCAGCGCCGAAGTTGGCGTGGCGGTCGGCGCCAGAGTCGAAGGCATCGCGGCTGTCGTTGCAGTGGACGAGGTCGATGCGCCCGGTGATCGCGAGGACGTCATCCACGACGGTGTCGAGCTTGTTGCCGCCGGCGTGGGCGTGGCAGGTGTCGAGGCAGAAGCCGACCTGGTCGGACTGCGACGCGGAGCCGATCGCTTCCCAGACCCCAGCGATGCGCTCGAGGTAACGGGCCATGGCGTTGTCGCCACCGGCGGTGTTCTCGAGGAGGAGTGGCACCTTGAGGTCGGTCGCGTCGATGGCCTTGCGCCAGTTGTCGAAACCGACCGCCGGGTCATCGGTCTTGCCGACGTGCCCGCCGTGCACGATGAGGCCCTTGGCCCCGATGTCGGCCGCGGCGTCGACGTGCTGCTGCAGCAGCTTGCGCGACGGGATCCTGATCCGGTTGTTGGTCGTCGCGACGTTGATGACGTAGGGGGCGTGGACGTACAACGCCACTCCAGCCACCTCGGCATCCGCGCGCAGACCGGAGGCTCCTCCGGCATACCGGATCTCGGGTCCCTTGTATCCCTGCGGGTCACCGAGGAAGAACTGGACCAGCGTCGTGCCGCGCTCCGCGGCTTCGGCGAGCGGGTCGGTCTGGTCGACGTGGGCACCGATGGTGAGGCTCATGACCATCAGTCTAGGAACGACCGGTGTCAGTGACGCTCGATGTCAGCGTCCCACCCCGACCGGCGGTCGCACCATCAGCGGCTCGAACTCGAGGACCCCGTCATCGACCCGGCGCGACGACATGAGACGAAGGTCGTGGAAGTAGTTCTGACGCACGGTCCAGGGCTTCGTCGTGCCCTGCTTCGGGAAGAGGTGCCGGGAGCGCTCGAGGTAGCCCGACGTCAGTCCGAAGGGCGGGCTCCCGTCCTCGATCGGCTCGTCGAGCCGTGGCGTGGCGGTGGCCGCGCCCGTCGCCGCCATCCGGGCCAGGACTGCGCAGACGAACCGCGCCGTGAGGTCGGCACGCAACGTCCAGGAGTTGTTGGTGTAGCCGAGGCACACCGCGAGGTTGGGCACCCCACTGAACATCGCACCCTTGTAGAAGTAGCGCTCGCTCGGCGCGAAGCTCACACCGTCGAGGGTGAACGTGATGCCGCCGGCCACCTCGACCCGCAGGCCCGTCGCGGTGATGACCGCGTCCGCCTCGAGCTCCTCGCCACCCGCGAGCCGGATGCCGGTGCGGGTGAACGTCTCCACCGAGTCCGTGACGACGGAGGCCGCGCCGTCACGGATGGCCGCGAGGAAGTCGCCGCCCGGGACCACGCACATGCGCTGGTCCCACGGGTCGTAGGCCGGGGTGAAGTGCTCCCGCACGGTCTGCTCGCCGACGAAGCGCGCGTTGAGCCGCGCGATGCCCGTGCGGACCACGCCGGGGAAGCGCTTGCTCAGCTCGTAGAGGCCGACGTTCTGGACGACGTTCCTGGCGCGGATCGCGCGGTGCGCCGCCCGGAGCGGCAGGAGCCGACGCAGCCCGTTGCCCACGGCGTCGGTGTCCGGGAGTGGCAGGACATAGCCGGGACTGCGCTGGAGCATCGTCACGTGGGCCGCGCCCTGGTCCGCGAGCGCGGGCACGAGCGTCACCGCCGTGGCGCCAGAGCCGATGACGACGATGCGCTTGCCCGCCGGGTCGAACGCCTCGGGCCAGAACTGCGGGTGGATGATCGGGCCGTCGAACGTGGCCCGTCCTGGGAAGTCGACGACGTGACCCGTGTCGTAGGAGAAGTAGCCGGTGCAAACATGGAGGAACTGGGCGGTGTGCTCGATGAGCCCGTCGACCGTCTCGGACTTCACCGTCCAGCGACCGGTGCCCGAGGACCACGCGGCGGCGATGACGCGCTGGCCGTAGTGGATCCGGTCCTCGACGCCGAACTCGCGGGCGGTGTCGCGGATGTAGCTCCGGATCGACTCCCCTGACGCGAGGACGTCGGTCCCGGTCCACGGCCGGAACGGGTAGCTGAACGTGAACACGTCCGAGTCGGACCGGATCCCGGGATATCGGAAGAGGTCCCACGTCCCACCACTGGCCTCGCGCGACTCCAGGATCGCGAACGAGCGGTCGGGGGCGAGCTGCGCGAGCCGGCACGCGGCGCCCACACCGGAGAGACCAGCACCGACGACGAGGACGTCGACGTGGAGGCTCTTCATCGAGGGAACTCCCGGGGAGGCGGCGGGATGGAGCCACCATGAGACCACGAGGGGGCCGGTCGCGGCACCGTGAAAGCATGAGGCCTCCGTCACGACCACCGTCAAGCATGAGGACCCCTGCGTGCCCCTCTTCGCCCTCGTCGCTGCGACACTCGTCGGCCTGCTCACCTTCTGGTTGCACCGTCGGCTCGTCGTCGCGCCCGGTTGGCGGACGCGGTGGAGGTATGCCGGGACCGCCGTCCTCGTTGCCCTGACCGTTCTCTCCGTGGTCGCCATCGCGGGTGGGCTCCGGTGGGGCACCGCGGACGACACACGGCCGGTCGCCTGGGTCGGGTTGACCTGGCTCGTCGTCGCCCTCTATCTCATCCTCACCCTGGCGGCGGGTCAGGTGCTGGCCGTGCTCGCCTGGCTCCTCACACCGCGCGAGCGCCGTGCCACCGCGCTGCGCCGGTTCAACCGGATGGTCGCCCTCGTGGCACTGGCAGCGGCACTGGGCACGACGGCATACGGCGCAGTGGCGGCGGCCAACCCCACGATCACCCGGACGACCCACACGGCGACGGAGCTGCCGCAGGCGTTCGACGGCACGACCGTCGCACTCGTCACCGACCTCCACGCAGGCGTCGTCCACGGGGCCGACTTCGCCCAGGAGGTCGTCGACCGGGTCAACGCGGCCGCGCCCGACCTCATCGTCCTCTCCGGGGACGTCGTGGACGCACCCTTCGACCGGCACCGCGCCGAGATCGCCCCGCTGGCCGACCTCAAGGCCCCCCTCGGGGTCTTCGCGGTCACCGGCAACCACGAGATCTACACCGGCTCCACGGCCGAGTGGGTCGCCGAGTGGGAGCGCCTGGGCATCACCGTCCTCGCGAACGCCTCCGAGGTACTCACCCGCGACGGCGCAACCATCAGCATCGCCGGAGTGCACGACCACGAGGGCACGGGCGACTTCACTCCCGACCCCGAGCGGGCACTCGCGGGCACGTCCGACGCGTTCACCCTCTATGTGGCGCACCAACCGCGGATGGCCGAGGTCTCGCAGGATCTCGGTGTCGACCTGCAGCTGTCCGGTCACACGCACGGTGGCCAGGTCTGGCCCGGCGAGCTGGTCGTGCCCCTGCAACAGCCGATGGTCGAGGGCTTCGCGGTGGTCGACGGCGTCCCGGTGATCACGAGCCGGGGTGCCGGGACGTGGGGTCCGCCGGTGCGGGTGGCCGCGGCTCCCGAGATCCCGCTCATCACGTTGAGGCGGGGCTGAGATGCCGGCCGCGACCTCGCCGGGAGCACCGAGATACCGGTCCGTCGCCCGGCCCGGGAGGCCCTTGGTCGTCGTCGGTGCGCTCGTCGCCGCTGTCGGCGTGGTCGCCGGACTGCTCGTCGCGGCCCTCGGTGGCTGGTCCGTCGCGCTGGGCCTCGTCGTCATCCTCGTGCTCGTCGCCCTGGGTTGGCTCATCGCCCGTGGCACCGTGACGGTCAGCGTGACCGACCGGGACATCCATGTCGCCCACCCCCTCGCCTCCCGACGGATCCGGATGGAGGACGTCACCGACGTCGGTGCGGGAGACCACGTCAACGGCTTCGGCTACGGCTGGGGCGTGCGGTGGGAGGGCCGGGGCAAGTGGGCCTACCGCGTCGGTGGCCCGATGGCGACGGTCGTGCACCGTCGCGGTCGCCTCGGCGTCTCGCTCGAGGACCCGCACGAGTTCGTCGAGGCCGTCGTGGCCGCTCGCCAGGACATCACGTGAGCGAGATCGTCGTCGGTGACGACGGCCTGTCCCGTCCGGCGTGGGCGTCCGTGGACCCGATGCTGCGCGACTACTACGACACCGAGTGGGGTATGCCGGTGAGAGACGAGCGCGGTGTCTTCGAACGGCTCTCGCTCGAGGCGTTCCAGTCCGGGCTGTCATGGGCGACGATCCTGCGCAAGCGACCTGCGTTCCGCGAGGCGTTCGCGGGGTTCTCGCCCGAGGCCGTCGCCGGCTTCGGTGAGGACGACGTCGAGCGGCTCATGGGCGATGCCGGCATCGTCCGCAACCGGGCCAAGATCCTCGCGACGATCCAGAACGCCCGAGCCACGCTTGAGCTGCGCCTGGACCCCGAAGGTGACCTGGCGGCATACGTGTGGTCGTTCCAGCCCACGCAGACGCCGCGTCCCCGGACGTTCGCGGAGGTGCCGACGACCTCCGCCGAGTCGGCGGCCCTGTCGAAGGGGCTCAAGCGCAAGGGGTTTGCCTTCGTCGGGCCGACGACGATGTTTGCGCTCATGGAGGCGCTCGGCATCGTCGACACCCACCTCCTCGGCTCGCACCGTCGCGGGACCTCCGGGGTCTGGCCGGACTGAGCCGCTGCGTCCATGAATGGGATGCGTGCGCCGGGGTAAGACGCGCGTATGAAGAGCACGCAGAGTCCGGAACGCGGGATGGACCGACTGGTACGTGGCCTGGGCCTCGCCAGCGCAGGACTGGGGGTTCCGATGCTCTGGCGCCCGGACGGCGTGGCGCGCAGGGTCGGCGTCGACGACGCGGCCAGTGCACCCCTGGTGATCCGCGCGGTGGGGGCCCGCGAGCTGCTCCACGCCGGGCTGCTCCTCTTCGGCCCCCGCAGAGCGGTGTGGACACGGGTCGCCGGAGACGCCATGGACGTGGCCGTCCTGGGGCACGCCTGGAGCAGGCGCTCAGGCGAGCGACGATCCAGGCTCGCCGTCGCGACCGCTGCCGCCCTCGGCATCGCCGCCGTCGACGGGTATGCCGCCGTGCGCACGGCACGCTCCCAGCACGGCTCGGGCCGACCCGGACCGCTGAGGCTGCAGGCGTCCGTCACCGTCAACCGCACGCCCGAGGAGGTCCACGCGTTCTGGCGCGACCTCGGCAACCTGCCCTCGTTCATGGGGCACCTCAAGTCGGTCTCCGAGAGGAGTGACGGCACCAGCCACTGGGTGGCCAAGGGCCCCGCCGGCACCTCGGTGTCGTGGGACGCCGAGATCACCGGTGAGGAGGTCGGACGCCGGTTGGCCTGGAAGTCTCTCGAGGGCGCCGATGTCCACAACTCCGGGACGGTGCACTTCTCACCCGCCCCCGGAGACCGTGGCACCGAGGTCAAGGTCGTCCTGCACTACGACGTCCCCGGCGGGCCGCTCGGCCGCGCCGCCGCGAAGCTCCTCGGGGAGGAGCCGGAGCAGCAGGTGCGCGACGACCTACGCCGGTTCAAGCAGGTGATGGAGACGGGCGAGGTCGTCCGCTCCGACGGCCTGCCCCATGGCGCCGAAGCCAGGAAGCAGCTCGTGCAACGATCTGCGCGCGCCCTCAGGAAAGGACGACGATGAGAGCCCTCGTCTGGCAGGGACCCACCAAGGTGGCCGTCAAGGACGTCCCCGACCCGCAGCTGATGAACGACCGCGACGCCATCGTCAAGGTCACCTCCACCGCGATCTGCGGCTCCGACCTGCATCTCTACGACGGCTACGTCCCGACCGTCGAGCCCGGTGACATCTTCGGGCACGAGTTCATGGGCGAGGTGGTCGAGCTCGGCAAGGGTGTCTCGAGCAACGGGAACGGGCTGCAGGTGGGGGACCGCGTCGTCGTGCCCTTCCCCATCGCCTGCGGCGGCTGTCACTCGTGCCAACGCGGGCTGTCGTCGCTGTGCGAGAACTCCAACCCGAATGCCGGGGCGGCCGAGAAGGTCATGGGCCACTCCCCCGCAGGGATCTTCGGCTACTCCCACATGCTCGGCGGCTATGCCGGTGGCCAGGCCGAGTTCGTCCGGGTGCCCTTCGCCGACGTCGGGCCCCTCAAGATCGAGGACGACCTCACCGACGACCAGGTGCTGCTCCTCACCGACGTCCTGCCGACCGGGTGGATGGCGGCTGACATGTGCGACATCCAGTCGGGCGACGTCGTGGCGGTCTGGGGCGCCGGTCCGGTGGGCCTGATCGCCTGCCTCAGCGCCACCCTGATGGGTGCGGCCAAGGTCATCGTCATCGACCGCGTCCCGGAACGGCTGGCCATGGCCGAGAAGTTCGCCGGGGCCCTCCCGGTCAACTACGAGGAGACCTCGGTGCTCATGGAGCTTCGTGAGCTCACCGGTGGTCGCGGGCCCGACCGGGTGATCGACGCGGTCGGTATGGAGGCGCACACCGACCTGTCCGTCGTGCACGCCTACGACAAGGCCAAACAGCTCGCCAAGCTCTCCACCGAGCGGCCGCAGGCGCTGCGCGAGGCCATCCTGTCGGTCGCCAACGGTGGCACAGTCTCGATCGTCGGCGTCTACGGCGGCTTCGTCGACAAGTTCCCGCTCGGGTCGCTGATGAACAGGTCGGTGACGGTCCGGACCGGACAGGCCCATGTGCACCGCTACATCAAGGAGCTCCACGGGCGGGTGCGCAGCGGAGAGATCGACCCGACCTTCATGATCAGCCACCACCTGCCCCTCGAGGACGCGCCCAAGGGCTACGACATGTTCAAGCACAAGCGGGACAACTGCACCAAGGTCATCCTCAAGCCCTGACGAGGCGGGCCGAGCGACTCCCGGGACGAACGAAGAGGACCGGACGCTGAATGCGTCCGGTCCTCTTGCGTTGTGGAGCATAGGAGATTCGAACTCCTGACCTCTTCCATGCCATGGAAGCGCGCTACCAACTGCGCCAATGCCCCGAGCTGCCCGGGTGGGACGTCCCCCGAAGGCGACTGCGGAAGTTTACGACGCCCTTTGCTCCGCAACCAAATCGGGGTCAGGCAACCCCGGGGTGACGCGCCGGAGCGGTCTGCGCGGACTGGTTCCACGTCTGGATCCGCCAGCCGACGCGCCCTTCGACGAGCTCGGCCCAGTGGCAGTTGCCCAGTCCGCCGAGCGCGATCCACGAGGTGCGCTGGTCGATGCCGACGAGATCGGCCGCGAGCGCGCGACCGGCCACACCGTGGGTGGCGATGACCGCGCACTCCCCCGGGGCGAGCTCGTCGAGAAGGGCGTCGACCCCCGCGCGGCAGCGCACGGCGACGTCGGCGACCGACTCACCGTGGCCCCCACGCCTGAAGTCCTCACCCCGCAGCAGCCGGTCCATGTCCTCGGGGTAGCCCGCGCGGACCTCGTCCCCCGTGAGGCCCTGCCAGGCGCCTGCGTGGATCTCACGGAAGCGCTCGTCGGTCGAGAAGGGTATGCCGTCCACCCGGGCGACCGTCTCGCCCGTCACCGCCGCTCTGGACAGGTCGGACGCGACGACGCGCACCGGCGCGAAGGCCGCGAGCGCCTCGGCGGCGGCTTCGGCCTGGGCCAGACCGCGCTCGGACAGGGGTGAGTCCAGCTGCCCCTGCCAGACTCCGGCGGCGTTGTGAGACGTCTCGCCGTGCCGGAGCACGATGAGGCGGCTGGGTGCGTCGACTGCCATGGCTGCTGCGTTGGGGCCGGGAGTCACCCTCAGGCCTGCTGCTCCGTGCCCACGGCGCCGAGGTCGACCTCGGGGCAGTCCTTCCAGAGGCGCTCGAGCTCGTAGAACTCGCGCTCGTCGTCGTGCTGGACGTGGACGACGATGTCGCCGAAGTCGATGAGCACCCACCGACCGTCGCGCTGTCCCTCGCGGCGCACCGGCTTGGAGCCCATGGCGCGCAGGGAGTCCTCGATCTCGTCGACGACGGCGCCGACCTGGCGCTCGGACTCGGCCGAGGCGATGACGAAGATGTCGGTGATCGCGAGCTGTTCGCTCACGTCGATGCCGACGATGGTGGTGGCGAGCTTCTCCGCGGCCGCGTGGGCGGCGGCACGGGCAAGCTCGAGGGAACGGTCAGTGGCGGGCACGGGACTCCTTGGGTGCTGCGGACGGTGCGTCGGACGACGCATCCTGCGCCGCGGCATACAGATGGTGTTTGTTGATGTACTGGACGACGCCGTCCGGCACGAGGTACCAGACCGGCTCGCCGTCGGCGACCCGGTCCCGGCAGTCGGTGGAGCTGATGGCCATGGCCGGCACCTCCTGAAGGGTGACACGGTCCTGCGGAAGTCCGGACTCGGACAGCTCGTAGCCCGGACGAGTGACCCCGATGAAGTGCGCCAGCTCCCAGAGCTCGTCGATGTCCTTCCACGACAGGATCTGGGCGAGGGCGTCGGCGCCGGTGATGAAGAACAGCTCGTCGTCGGGGTGAAGCGCCCTGAGGTCACGCAGGGTGTCGATGGTGTAGGTCGGTCCCTCACGGTCGACGTCGACGCGGCTCACCTGGAAGCCGGGGTTCGACGCGGTCGCGACGACGGTCATGAGGTAGCGGTGCTCGGGCTCGCTGACCGTGCGCTCGGCCTTCTGCCACGGCTGACCCGTCGGCACGAAGATGACCTCGTCGAGCTCGAAGAGGGACTGCACCTCGGAGGCAGCCACGAGGTGGCCGTGGTGGATGGGATCGAAGGTCCCACCCATCACGCCCAGGCGGCGTCGGGGTGCGCTCAGTGCTCGCTCTGATCGTGCATCGTGCCGCCGTGCGCGTGCGCCTGCACCCGAGGGGTCGAGTGGTCGTTGTGCTCATCCTGCGCCGCGTGCTTCTTGGCGTTGCCGCGAAAGGCCCACGTGAGGGAGAGCAGCAGCGCAAAGACACCCAGCGCGACCACGGCGAAGGCCCAGGCGGGCATCGGGAGATCGTGCGAGGCGGCTTCCTCGGCAAAGACACGGGCGGCGTGCGACGTCATGGATGCCAGCCTACCGTCACAGTTGTCCACCGATACCGTCCACAGGGCTGTGCATGGGAGCGTGCGGACGGGCCCCATCCTGTGGACGACACGCGCGGGCCTCACCGCTGGGCGAGAAACTCGCCGATCATCTTGCGCCACAAGCGCTTTGACCGATAAACAAGGCCTCACGAACAACCGCCCTGGCCCTCGGGCACGGGTGGAAGTCGGGTCGAAGGAGAACGGATGTGCCACCGGCCCCGGTGAACCGGGGGCGGGTGGGGGGCAACCCACACCGCGAGCGACATCGCGGGGCGCGCCGCGGCCGACGGCCAGAGTCGAAGTTCGCCCCGGTCCAGCCGGGGCGACGCCACTGTCGTGTGGCCCCCTCGACGGGTCTGCCCGTCGAGAACGACCGGCTCACAGCAAAAGAGGGCTAGCCCCGTCGCTGAAGGCCCCCGAACTCATACGTCGGGGGCCTTCGGTGATTCCGGAGGGTCTGTCGGGGGCCGGTGCGGCCGCGCCCCCTACGCTGATCCCCATGCCTGCGCCTGTCCCTGACCTCACGCTGAGCATCGTCATCCCGATGTTCAACGAGGAAGCGGTCCTCCCCCTCCTCGTCGACAGGCTGCGCCCGCTCGCGGACGGGATGGGCGCGGCATACGAGGTCGTCGCCGTCGACGACGGGAGCACCGACGGCACCCCGGTGCTGCTCGAACGCCTGCGCCGGGAGTGGCCTCAGCTGCGCATCGTGCGACTGCGTGCGAACTCGGGGCACCAGGCCGCCATCTCCGCCGGGTTGCAACGCGCCCGCGGGAGCTACGTCGTCACCCTCGACGCCGACCTGCAGGACCCGCCCGAGGTCATCCCGCAGATGCTGAGCCTCGCCCGCACGGAGGGTGTCGACGTCGTCTATGGCGTGCGGGAGGACCGATCGACCGACACGGCCTTCAAGCGCGGCAGCGCCCGACTCTTCTACAAGGCGATGCGCCGGCTCGGCAACATCGACACCCCTGAGGACGCCGGCGACTACCGCCTCATGTCCCGGGCCACCGTCGACGCCGTCAACTCCCTCCCCGACCACAACCGGGTGCTGCGCTTCGTCGTGCCCGCCCTGGGCTTCCCGTCCGGCACGGTGGGCTACGCCCGCGAGGTCAGGGCCGCCGGGACGACGAAGTACCCGCTCGCGAAGATGGTCCGGCTCTCCGTCGACTCGGTGACCGGCTTCTCGCTCGCCCCCCTGCGGTTCGCGACGTGGCTCGGTCTGCTCGGTGGCGTCGCCGCGCTCGGCGTCCTTCTGTATGCCGTGTTCGCCCGCGTCCTCGGTCACGTCCTGCCCGGGTGGACCTCGACCGTGGTCATCGTGGCTGCCATGGGTGCCGTGCAGCTGCTCGCCCTCGGCATCCTCGGTGAGTACGTCGGGCGCATGTATGCCGCGATGCAGGGCCGGCCGACCTACTTCGTGGCCCACGACTCGCTCGACTCACCGGGCCCTCGAGCGGAGCACGTCGAGCCGGGCCCGCAGCAGGGCCCGTGACTTCTCGGGAGTGAGCTGCGCGGGGACGGTTGCCCCGAGGAAGCTCAGCCCGTCGACGAGGACCTGTAGCTCGTCCACCGCGGCCAGCAGCGGCGCCGGCACGACCCCCACCTCGACCGGGTGGTCCAGACCCATGACGTCGGCGACCGCGATGCCGCACAGGTGGCGCTCCCCGTGCCAGGTCTGCTCGGCCAGGCCGGGGCGACCGTCAGCGGTGCGGACCCTCGCCATGAACGCGAGATAGACGCGGACCTCGGCCAGTCGGTCCGCGTCGAGAGGCAGCATCTCCTCGAGGACTGCCTGGGCCCGCTCGATCCCGGGCTCGTGGGTGTCGAGCACCTCGGCGATCCGCATCGGGACGTCGGCGAACATCTGCGTGACGGCGAAGTCGAGCAGCTCGGTCTGGGTCGAGAAGTAGTAGCGCAACGCCCCCATGGACCAGCCGGACTCCGCCGCCACGGCACGGACGGTTGCTCCTCCGACGCCCGACCGGGCGACGACGCGGCGGACGGCGGAGCCGAGCTCGGTGCGGCGCTGCGCATGGTCGACGATCTTGGGCACTCGGTGATTTTCGCACAGTTGTGCCAGATCGTGGTTGACTGTGCCCTGTTCTGATGCAGCTGTGCGAAAAGAGGGAGTAGACCGTGGAGCTCACCGTGCTCGGTGGACTGGCCGTGCTCGCGCTCGTCGACAGCACGAGCTTCGGGACGCTCGGCGTGCCCGTCTGGATGCTCGTCCAGCCCACGGTCCGCCGGACCGCGGTGCTGACCTACCTCGCAGTCATCGCCGCCTTCTACTGGGTCCTCGGCCTGGTGCTGCTCATCGGCGCAGAGGCGCTGGGCGATGTGGCCGGCTCCCTCACGGACCTCACGACGTCCCGTGCTTTCATCATCGCTCAGCTGGTCGTCGGCGTGACCCTGTTCCTGGCGAGCTTCGGGTTCACGCGCAAGCGCGGTGACGCCCGCCGGGCACGACGCAGGGGACGCCCCACCCGGATGGAACGCCTGACCTCACGCGCGGTGGGCGAAGGAGCGTCCCTGCGGACCGTCACCACGGTCGCGGTCGTCGCCGGGGTCATCGAGGCCGCATCGATGCTGCCCTACCTCGGAGCCATCGGGCTGCTCACCACCGCAGGACTGGGGTTCGTCGGCAACGCGGGTCTGCTGGCGGCATACGTCGTCGTCATGATCGTGCCGGCGCTGATCCTGCTCGGCCTGCGCCTGGCGGTTCACGACAGGGTCACGCCGATGCTCCAGCGCGTGAACGCCTGGCTGCAGCGGAGCAAGGACGAGATGGTGGGGTGGGTCCTCGGCATCCTCGGCTTCCTCGTCGCCACGGACGCCTACCAGCGCCTGCAGTCGCTCGGCTGAGGTTGCGGACCTCCCCCGTCAGCGGATCTGGCCGTCGCCCTCGACGATCCACTTGGTCGTCGTCAGCTCGGGCAGCGCCATGGGCCCGCGGGCGTGAAGCTTCTGCGTCGAGATGCCGATCTCGGCCCCGAACCCGAACTCGCCTCCGTCGGTGAACCGCGTGGACGCGTTGACCATGACCGCTGCCGCGTCGATCTCGGTCGTGAACCGCCGGGCCGCCGCCCGGTCCTCGGTGACGATCGCCTCGGTGTGCCCGCTCGAGTGGGCCCGGATGTGGTCGAGCGCACCGTCGAGGTCGGGGACGACGGCGACCGCGATCTCGAGCGCGAGGTACTCGGTGTCCCAGTCCTCGTCCGTGGCCGGGACGTGGGGTATGCCGGCCGCCTCAGCCGCGCTTCCGGCCGCCGGATCGGTGTGCAGCACGACTCCGGCCCCGGACAGCTCGGCGAGCACCTTGGGAAGGAACTCCTGCGTCAGCGACGCGTGGACGAGCAGCGACTCGGCTGCGTTGCACACGCTCGGCCGGTGCGTCTTGGCGTTGAGGGTGATCGCGAGCGCCTTGTCGAGGTCGGCCGCCGCGTCGACGTAGACGTGGCAGTTGCCGACGCCGGTCTCGATGACGGGGACGGTCGACTCGGTGACGACGGTCTGGATGAGACCCGCTCCCCCGCGCGGGATGATGAGGTCGACCTGGCCCCGGGCGGTGAGCAGGGCGCGCACCGCGTCGCGGCCCCCGTCGAGAAGGCCGATGGCGTCGGCGGGCAGGCCCTGCGCCGTGAGCGCGTCGCGCATCACGGTCACGAGGGTCCGGTTGGTCGACTCGGCGGCGGACCCTCCCCGGAGGATGACGGCGTTGCCCGACTTGAGCCCGAGCGCTGCGGCGTCGACGGTGACGTTGGGCCGGGCCTCATAGATCATGCCGACGACGCCCATGGGCACCCGGACCTGGCGGATCTGCAGACCGTTGGCCAGCGTCGAGCCACGCACGACCTCGCCGACCGGGTCGGGCAGTGCGGCGATGTCGCGCACGGCGTCGGCGACGGCAGCCACCCGCTCCGGAGTCAGGGTGAGCCGGTCGACGAGCCCCTCGACCATGCCGCTGGCTCGACCACGCTCGATGTCCTGCGCATTGGCCGCAACGACGTCGGCGCTCGCCGCGTCGAGGGCATCGGCGATGGCCAGCAGCGCCGCGTCCTTGTCGGCCCTGCTGAGCAGGGCCAGTCGCCGCGAGGCGGTGCGAGCCTTGGCGGCGAGGTCGGCGACGGTGAGGACAGCGGACATGCGTCCAGCGTATGCCGGGTGCGCACGACCCCGGACGCGTTCTCGCTTCGTGGATCCTCGCTCGCTTCGTGGGAACTCCCCCGAAGCGGGAGGGAGACGGCGAAGCGAAGGTGAGTGGGCGGCATACCGGCATCTCGAGGACGTGGTCGTGAGGTGGAAGGATGGCGGGCGTGACGACGATCCTCTCCATCCAGTCCTCGGTCGCCTACGGCCACGTCGGCAACAGCGCCGCCGTCTTCCCGCTGCAGCGCCTCGGCGTCGAGGTGTGGCCGGTCAACACCGTGCACTTCAGCAACCACACCGGCTACGGCGCGTGGCGCGGCCCGCTGCTCGCCGCCGACGACGTCCGTGAGGTGATCACCGGCATCGAGGAGCGCGAGGCCATGCCCGAGATCGACGCGGTGCTCTCGGGCTACCAGGGCGGCGAGGAGATCGGCGACGTCATCCTCGACGCCGTGACCCGGGTCAAGGCGGCCAACCCTGCGGCGATCTATGCCTGCGACCCGGTCATGGGCAACGCGAAGTCGGGCTGCTTCGTCCACCCCGCGATCCCGGTGCTGCTGCGGGAGCGGGTCGTGCCCCGGGCCGACCTCATCACCCCCAACCAGTTCGAGCTCGGCTACCTCACCGAGACCGAGCCCGAGTCGCTGGACGACACGCTCGCGTCGGTCGAGAAGGCCCGCGACATGGGCCCGTCCACAGTGCTCGTGACGTCGGTGCTCCGGCCGGACCGACCCGAGGGCACGATCGAGATGCTGGCCGTCGCCGGGGACCACGCGTGGATCGTGCAGACGCCGCAGCTGCCGATGAAGGCCAACGGGTCCGGCGACGTCACCGCCGCACTGTTCACCGCCCACCTGCTCGAGAGCGGCGACGCAGGTGTGGCTCTGGGTCGCACCGTTTCGAGCGTCTTCGACCTGCTGCAGCTCACGCTCGACTCGGGGCGGCGCGAGCTGCAGCTGGTCCAGGCGCAGGCCGCACTCGCCGCGCCGCAGATGCAGTTCGAGGTCGAGCAGCTGAACTGACCCGGCACAACCTACCTTGTGTGCCTGAGAACGGGCTGTAGCCCGTTCTCAGGCACACAAGGCGAGGTTTCAGAGGGCGACGTGGGCAGTCGACAGACCGCTCGGCGGGAAGGCCAGCCGAGCCACCAGGTCGGGGGGGTCGGTCCACCCCGGTCCGCCCTCGTGCACCCAGGCGAGCAGCGCGTCCACCGTCACCTCGTCGAGCACGCCACGCACCCAGACAGGTCGACCGCCCGCTCGACGCCCCGACGGTGACGGCGACACCACGACGACGTTGGACTGGTCGCAGGCCAGCAGGCAGGTGCTCACCGACACCCGCACGCCACCTCGGGCGCCGTCCTCGAGTCGGGCGAGGAGCCCGTCGTGGTCGACGCCCGGGTGCTGGCGCTCCGTGCCGCAACAGCAGTCACGGCAGACCCGGATCGTGCAGGTGGTGTCGTTGCGCCGACTCACGCGTCGGCACGTGCAGGTGCGGCCGTGGGGGCCCGCCCGGCAGCGGAGAGCTCCTGCTCATGCGCCGAACCGGAGTCGCCCGAGGAGGAAGGCTGCTTCGCAGCGACAGTGCGCTCCATGAGCAGCCCGAAGACCGTCCCGAGCGTCACCCACATGGCCGCCAGCTGTGCGAGCGAGGCCACGCGGAAGTCCCACAGCAGGGCAGCCGGGACGTCCTCGGGCACCGCGTCGGGACTACCCGGCAGCACGACCACGACGACGACGACGGCAAGGACCGTCGCGAGGACGTCCAGCGACCACCGGGTCGAGTCGGCGAGCCCGCGCGCGGCCAACACACGGTCGAGCATCGGGACTGCCAACGCGATCGCCACACCGAGGAGCAGTGACAGGACATAGAGCCACGTGCGCTGGGTGACCGTTGCGGGGTCTCCGACGGCCGGGGGGTTGGCCGGGACGACGATCGCTGGCAGGAGCGCGATCGCTCCGAAGCCGATGGCTGCGAGACCGAGCGAGCGCCAGAAGTCGCTGTCGCCGGCCAGGCGGTGGCGAGCCTTGGCAAAGACCACCGCGAAGATCACGCCGAAGGCGATCCCGACGAGCATCGACGTGACCGCACCCCCGATGACCTGCTGGGCGCGGGTGACGAGCTCGCCGCCGTGCGCCGGCAGGATGGCAGGGATGGCGAACAGGGCCGACTCGCCGGCGTGTCCGCCTGCGTGTCCACCGGATGCACCACGTCGGTCCTCGATGACGAGGGCCTTGCGGATGACGGGCTCGACGAGGAGCCAGATGACAAGTGCTGAGGCCAGACCGGCGGCAGCACCTGCGGCCACGCCTGCGCGCAGCACGGATCCAAAGCTGATCACGTGACGTTCGTGTGGGAGGTCAGGTCGGGATCAGTGGCACGGCACGCCGAGGGCGTGGCGCGCGTCGTGAGTGAGCTCGTGCAGCACCTCGGCGTTCGACGCGCTGAGCAGCGCGCCGTTCTCCTGGGAGACGAAGTAGAGCGCGAACACCGCGACGGCGAGCAGCGCCCACGCCCACAGGGGGACGCGGATGCTCGCGAGCGATGCGGGGACAGCGACAGCTGAGGAGTTGGTCATGATGGGACCCTTTCGTTCCATGCCTCGTGGACTGATCTGCGCCGCAGCCGGTCTCCTGGCTTCCAGATCACCACAACTCCTCGGCCTTCCCGGCAGCCCGGCGTGAACCTGCGGCTGTCAGTGGCGAACGACGAGGAGCCACTCCCTGGTCACAGTGGCGAGGACCACGTCGGAATCACACCGACTTCCCGTGCACTGCGGCATTCGGCATCCTGCCACAGGGCTCATGGTTCGTGCCGACCGTGTCCCCCTTGCGTGTCCAGGGAGGCGGGGAAAAGCGTTCTGGGAGAACGCAGCTCAGAGCATCACGAGGTCGTCGCGGTGGATGACCTCGCGTTCGTAGGCAGCGCCGAGGTCGCGCGCCAGGTCGTGCGTGCTGCGCCCGAGCATGGGCGGCAGCTCGCCCGAGGAGTAGTTCACGAGGCCGCGCGCGATCGCCTGGCCGTCGGGTCCGCACACGTCGACGGGGTCACCGCCGGTGAAGGTCCCCTGCACCTCGACGATGCCCGCGGGCAGCAACGAGGTGCGCCTCCTGGTCAGGGCGGACACGGCCCCGTCGTCGACGATGAGCCGTCCGCGCGGCGTGGTGGCGTGGGCGATCCACAGCTGCCGGGAGGCTCGCGAGCGCGCCTGCGGAGCAAAGACGGTGCCGACGTCCGCACCCGCGAGGGCGTGTGCGGCATCGGCGAGGCGGGACAGGACGGTGGGTATGCCGGCCGCCCCCGCGATGCCGGCCGACTCCACCTTGGTGGCCATGCCCCCACTGCCGACCGAGCTCCCGGTCCCGCCGATCTCGATCCCGGCGAGGTCCTCCCCTGACAGCACCGCCGAGATCCGCTGGGACCCCGGTCGCGACGGAGGGCCGTCATAGAGGGCGTCCACGTCGGTGAGGAGGACGAGGGCGTCCGCGCCGACCAGGTGCGAGACGAGGGCGGCGAGACGGTCGTTGTCGCCGAAGCGGATCTCGTGGGTGGCGACCGTGTCGTTCTCGTTGACGATCGGGACGATGCCGAGGTCGAGCAGTCGCGTCAGGGTCCGCCGTGCGTTGGTGTAGTGCGTGCGACGGGTGACGTCGTCAGCGGTGAGCAGGACCTGGCCGACGGTGAGGTGGTGGTGGGCGAACGCGCGAGCGTATGCCGCGACGAGGGCGCCCTGACCGACGCTGGCAGCAGCCTGCTGGGTGGCGAGGTCGCGAGGACGCGCAGTCAGGCCCAGCGGGCCGAGTCCGGCCGCGATGGCACCCGACGAGACGAGGACGACTTCTCCTCCGCGCTCTCGCACGGCGGCCAGGTGGCCGACGAGAGCGACCAGTCGCGCCTCGTCGATCGCTCCGCCACCGGGCCCGGTGAGCGAGGACGAGCCCACCTTGACGACGACGCGACGTGCCTCGCCGATCGCGGCGCGCAGGACCGCCTCAGTGCCCACGAGCCGCGCTCACTCGTCGGTGTCGTCGCGGGCGGTGGCCCAGTGTCCGGCCTTGCGCTCGGCGGCGAGCGTCTCGCGCGCGGCCGTCTGGGCGTCCTTGCGGCCGTGGAACTCCTGGCGCTTCTCGCCGCGGCTCTTGCGGTCGTTCTCGCCGAGGCGCAGGTCGGTGCCTCGGGGACCGGTGAGCAGCTCGGCGCCCGCCGCCATCGTGGGCTCCCAGTCGAAGACGACCGAGTTGTCCTCGGGGCCGATGACGACGGTCGAGCCGGCGACGGCGCCGGCCTTGTAGAGCTGCTCCTCGACCCCGAGACGACTGAGCCGGTCGGCGAGGTAGCCGACGGCTTCGTCGTTGGAGAAGTCGGTCTGGTGGATCCAGCGGGTCGGGCGGTCACCCTGCACCCGGAAGACCTCGCCGTCGGGTGAGTTCTCCTTGCGGACCGTGAAGCCGGTGTCGTCGACGGCCTTGGGGCGGACGATGGCGCGCGGTCGCTCGACCACCAGGGCCTCCATCTCGGCGCGGGCGGCAGCGACGTGCTTGGCGAGCGAGAAGGTCAACTCCTTGAGCCCGGTGTGCGCGACGGCGCTGACGATGTGGACCTCCAGCCCACGGGCCTCGAGGTCCGGCTTGACCATCTCGGCCAGGTCGCGGGCGTCGGGCACGTCGGCCTTGTTGAGGACGACGATGCGGGTCCGCTCGGACAGCGGTCGGCCGCCGAGGCTGTCGTCGGGGACGTAGGCCGCGAGCTCGGCCTCGATGACGTCGAGGTCGCTCATCGGGTCGCGGTTGGACTCCAGGGTCGCGCAGTCGACGACGTGGACGAGCACGGAGCAGCGCTCGACGTGGCGGAGGAACTCCAGGCCCAGGCCCTTGCCCTCGCTCGCGCCCGGGATGAGGCCGGGGACGTCGGCGATCGTGTAGCGGGCGCTGCCGGCCGTGACGACGCCGAGGTTGGGGATGAGCGTGGTGAACGGGTAGTCCGCGATCTTGGGCTTGGCCGCGCTCACCACCGACACGAGCGAGGACTTGCCCGCGCTCGGGAAGCCGATGAGGGCGACGTCGGCGAGCGACTTGAGCTCGAGGACGATCTCAAGGGCCTCGCCCGGCTCCCCGAGAAGGGCGAAGCCCGGGGCCACGCGCCGTGCGGACGCGAGCTGCTTGTTGCCCAGACCTCCACGACCTCCTGCGGCGACGACGAACTCGGCGTCATGCCCCACGAGGTCAGCCAGGATGTCGCCGGCTGCGTTCTTGACGACCGTGCCCTCGGGCACGGGCAGGACGAGGTCGGCGCCGTCGCCACCGTTGCGCTCGTCGCCGCCACCGGGCTTGCCGTTGGGTGCCCGACGGTGCGGCGTGTGGTGGTAGTCGAGGAGGGTCGTCGACTGGGGGTCGACTCGCAGCACGACCGAGCCACCCTTGCCGCCGTTGCCCCCGTCGGGTCCACCGAGGGGCTTGAACTTCTCGCGCTTGACCGAGGCCACGCCGTGCCCGCCGTCACCGGCCGCGACGTTGAGGACGACGCGGTCCACGAAGTTGACGGCCATGAAGGGTTCCTGCTCTTTCACAAAGGGTTGAAGGTGGTGCGAAGTGCGTCGAGGCGTTCTGGGTGCCCAGTCTACGGGCGCCCCCGCGTACCCCTCGCGTCTGCGGATGCGGCTGCCCCAGCAACCGACAGGCGCAGACGCGACGAGAAGGGAGCGGGCGGCATACCCGAAACGTCGGCGGACTCGGGCGGACTCAGCGGCTCCCGCCGCCCTCCGCGCAGACGCAGGGTCGCCGGGGAGACGAGAAGGCGGGCCGGATCGAGATCCAGCCCGCCCTTCGCGGTGGTGAGGAGGCGCCGGAGCTCAGCTCACGGCGTGCCCGCCCCTCACCGGAAGTCACTCAGCGGCGACCGTCTCCGGGGTGGGAACGATGTTGATGACCTTGCGGCGGCGCTTGGTGCCGAACTCGACGTTGCCCGCGACGAGCGCGAACAGGGTGTCGTCGCCGCCACGACCGACGCCTTCACCGGGGTGGAAGTGCGTGCCGCGCTGGCGGACGATGATCTCGCCCGCGTTGACGAGCTGGCCGCCGAAGCGCTTGACGCCGAGCCGCTGGGAGTTGGAGTCGCGACCGTTACGGGTCGAGGCTGCACCCTTCTTGTGTGCCATGTTTCTCTACCTTCGTGAGTCTGTGGACGGAACGCTCAGGCGTCGATCGAGGTGATCTTGATCTGGGTCAGGTGCTGACGGTGACCCTGACGCTTGCGGTAACCGGTCTTGTTCTTGTACTTCATGATCACGATCTTGGGACCCTTGGCCGCCTTGACGACCTCGGCCTTGACGGAGACCTTGGCCAGCTTCGTGGCGTCGGAGGTGACGGTCGAACCGTCCACGACGAGAAGCGGGGTCAGGTCGATGCTGTCGCCGGCCTGGCCGACCTTGTCGATCAGCAGGAGGTCTCCGACGGAGACCTTTTCCTGCCGACCACCTGCGCGAACAATCGCGTACACAGTGGAGCTCACTTTCGAATCAGGATGCACTCGCTCTGGATGACCGGCTGACAGCTACCCGTTGCCTCGCGTGTTCGGAAGAACACCCAGGACGACGGACATCGGCTCGGTGGGCGCACCGACGGACAAGACTATCGGTCGCCCTCGCCCTGCTCCAAATCCACGGCCTTCGGCGGACCAGCCGGGGCGACGACCCGCCCACGCTTGCGGCGGGGCCGCACGACGGGCTCGTCGATCGGTGCCGGCTCGACGACGACCGGGCGGGCCGGCTCGGAGTCCTCAGCGCCGTCGAGCCGCCCGACCTCGGCGACGACCGAGGGGGCGCTCGGGGTGCTCGGCGTGCTTGGCGTGCTCGGAGCGGTCGAGGTGGTCTCGGGAACCGCGGCGGTCGTGGGCTCGGCGCTCGACGCGTCGGCCGGGGGCGCGGCGAGCTCGGCGACATCGTCGTCGGTGGGCTCGCCGGACATGGACTTGATCGCCGCGGCGTGCGCCGCCGCCGCGATCTGGGCCGCGGTGGGTCCGTTCGGCGCTGGGGGCGCCTCGGTTGCCGGGGATCCCTTGGCAACGCTCACCTGACCCGAGTCTGCGCCCTTGCCGCGACGACCCCGGCCACGGCTGGACGCCCCGTTGCCCTTGTCGCTGCCCTGTCCACCCACGGAGCCGTTGGAGTGACCGTGCTCGTTGGAGGTGCCGGTGCGGTCGACGGGCTCGCTCTGGACGATGATGCCGCGCCCGGCGCAGTGCTCGCACTGCTCGGAGAAGACCTCGATGAGACCCGACCCGACCCGCTTGCGCGTCATCTGGACGAGCCCGAGCGAGGTCACCTCGGCGACCTGGTGCTTGGTGCGGTCGCGACCGAGGCACTCGAGGAGGCGCCGGACCACGAGGTCACGGTTGGACTCGAGGACCATGTCGATGAAGTCGATGACGATGATCCCGCCGATGTCGCGCAGCCGGAGCTGGCGGACGATCTCCTCGGCGGCCTCGATGTTGTTCTTGGTGACCGTCTCCTCGAGGTTGCCCCCGGAGCCGATGAACTTGCCGGTGTTGACGTCGACGACAGTCATGGCCTCGGTGCGGTCGATGACGAGCGAGCCGCCGGAGGGCAGCCAGACCTTGCGGTCCATCGCCTTCGAGATCTGCTCGTCGACGCGGTGGTGCGTGAACAGGTCCTCCTCGGACGTCCAGTGGGTGAGGCGCTTGGCGAGGTCGGGGGCGACGTCCTCGACGTAGCCACTCACCTCGGCCCACGCCTGGTCACCCGAGACGATGAGCTCGCTGAAGTCCTCGGTGAAGACGTCACGGATGACGCGGACCGTGAGGTCCGCCTCGCCGTGGAGCAGGACGGGGGCGCCGCCGCTGCCGGCCTTCTTGGAGGACGCCGCGGCGACCTTCTGCTGGATCTTGTCCCAGGCCTTGGTCAGGCGCTCGACGTCGGCGCGCAGCTCCTCCTCCGAAGCACCCTCGGCAGCCGTGCGGACGATGACGCCCGCGTGGTCGGGGACGACCTCCTTGAGGATGGCCTTGAGGCGTGCCCGCTCGGTGTCCGGGAGCTTGCGTGAGATGCCCGTCATCGACCCCTCGGGGACGTAGACGAGGTAGCGGCCCGGAAGCGAGATCTGGCTCGTGAGGCGGGCGCCCTTGTGCCCGATCGGGTCCTTGGTCACCTGGACGAGGACGGTGTCTCCGGAGCCCATGGCGTTCTCGATGCGCTTGGCGCGGTTCTGCTCGAGACCGGCGGCGTCCCAGTTGACCTCACCGGCGTAGAGCACGGCGTTGCGGCCCTTGCCGATGTCGACGAAGGCGGCCTCCATCGAGGGCAGGACGTTCTGCACGCGCCCGAGATAGACGTTGCCGGCCATCGAGGCGTTGGTCTCGCGGGAGACGTAGTGCTCGACGAGCACGCCGTCCTCGAGGACCCCGATCTGGGTCTTGTCTCCCTTGCCGCGCACGGTCATGACGCGCTCGACCGACTCACGGCGGGCCAGGAACTCGGCCTCGGTGATGATCGTGCGACGGCGCCCGGCCTCGCGGCCCTCGCGACGCCGCTGCTTCTTGGCCTCGAGACGCGTCGACCCCTTGACGGCCGTCGGCTCGTCGTTGCGCTCGCGCTCCTTGCGGGGCTCGCGCACCTTGGTCACCGTGCCGGGCGGGTCGTCGCCCTCGGCTGAGGAACCGGAGCGACGACGGCGACGGCGACGGCGGCTCGTGCCGCCTTCCTCGCTGTCGTTGTCGTTGTCCGCGTCGTCGCCACGGCCTTCGGCGTCCGTGCCGTCCTCGTCGGACCCGGCGTCGTCGGACGCGTCGGCGTCGTTGTCGTCGGAGTCGCCCTGGTCGGATCGGTCGTTGCCACCGCGACCACGACGCCCACGCCCACCACGACGACGGCGGCGGCCACCCTCCTGCGGCTCGTCGGCGGAGTCGTCCGGGCCGTCATCGTCGCTCTGCTCGTCGATCGCCACGTCGTCCTCGGTCGAGTCGACGGGCTCGGCGGCCTGGGTCGCCTTTGCTGCCCTGCCCCGGCGGGACCTCTTGGGCCTGTCGCCCTCGCCCTCGACCTCGTCAGCGGTCGCCGGCTGAGCGGCCTTGGTGGCCCGGCCCCTGACGGGCCTGTTCGGAGCGGGCTCGTCCTGAGTCGCCGCCTCCTCGGGCGCGGGGTCGATCGTGCCCTCGCTCGGCGCCTGGGCAGGTGCGGTCGCACGGCGGCGCCGCGGAGCGGCGCTGACGTCCGGAGCCTGGAAGACCAGGCCGAACGACGGAGTCTTCACGGGTGCATCCGCCTTGAGGGCCTCGGCGAGAGCGTCGGCCTCCTCGTCGGTGTCGGTCTCGGCGTCAACGTCGACCTCAGCCGTGGTGAGGACCGGCTCCTCGTCGGCAGCAGGCTCGGCGACCGGGGCCTCCGGCTCAGCGGCGACGGTCTTCTTGGCGCTGGCGGCCTTCTTCGCAACCTTCTTGGCGGTCTTCTTGGCCGCCTTCTTCTTGGGCGTGACCTCGGGCGCGACCTGAGGCGCGTCGTCCGAAGCGGGCGGAGCCGAGGCTTCGCTCTCCGGGAGGTCGATGCCGAGATCGGCCGCCTCCGGAGCGGCGGCCTTCTTGGTCGCTCGCCGGCGACGGGGCGCCTTCGCGGGTGCGGCCTCGACGATCTCACCCGCGCCGCCGTCGGTCGTGGTGTCGATGTGAGTGGTGGCTTCGTCCTGGGTAGCCATGGGCTGTGACCCTCTCGGCGCCACGTGGCCGTCAGCCACACCATCTGGGCGTGTGCCCGGACCTGCCGACCCCGTGGGGCGCGTATCGCAATCGTGTCAGGTGGAATTTCCCGACCCGGAAGTCATGTGCTGTCCCCGAGGGTTTCGCGCGGCCTGGATCTCCGCTGCGGCAACCTTTCAGGAACCGACGGCGTCCTTGTCGGCGGCCAGTGGATCGGCCACCCCAGCAGCTGCCGTGAGCAGCGGGCCCTGGGCCAGCCGGGTCACGAGTGGTGGAACCGGAGGCCTGAGCTCGGTCACTGCGTGCAGTGCGGTCAGGATGTCATCGGGGCGAACGGACGGTGTGGTGTGCCGAACGACCATCTGCAGTATCGCACACGAGTCGTCCTCGCCCCCGGTGGCGGCCATGGACACGACGGGCGAGCGGACGTCGAAGGTCTTGGCTCCGGTCTTGAACATGCGGGTCACCTCGGCGGTCTCCACCGCGAGGAAGCGCTCCACGGCATACGCCAGGGTCGCGAGGTCGACCCCACGCATCTCGAGACGCCAGACACTGGCCTCGAGCCGCTCGGCGAGGCTTCCCGGGCCGGCCTGGACGACCTCGATGACGTCGAGATCGGGCGGCAACGCTCCGTCGAGCGCCAGGCGCAGGGCCTCCGGGTCGACGCGCTCGGTCACTGAGATCTCGAAGTACTCGGCCTCGCTCGCCGTGCCCGTCGGCGCCGCGTTGGCGTAGCTGATCTTGGGATGCGGGTGGAAGCCGGCCGAGAACGCCATCGGCACCCCGGAGCGCCGCAGGGCGCGCTCGAGGGCCCGTGCGAAGTCGCGTGTCGAGGAGAACCGCAGCCGTCCGCGCTTGGCGTAGCGGATGCGGAGCTTCTGGACCGCGAGGGGCGGCGGAGGGCCTTCAGGGGTGCGACGAGCCATGGTCCGCCCAGCCTATTTCACCGGTGGGCCCAGACTTCCACGCCCGTATGCCGTCCGGCCGACACGTGCCCTGTCGGCTCAGCTGCCCGGGATGACCAGGCGCGGTCGGCCGACGCCGGCTCCGGGGTCGCCTGCGGGCGGTGTCACGACCAGCCCGGCCCCCAGGTCGTCCGCGAGCGTCCGCGTGACGAGTCCGCGCCGGACGAACCGGAACTCCGGGACGACCTCGGCCTCCTGCACCATCGCGAGCCGGTCGGCGCCCGAGGGTGGGCGGGCCGTCGACGGGCTCACCGTGCCCGTGCTCTCGCGCGGCTCCGGTGGCGGGCCGCTGAGCGGGAGCGGAGGCAGGTCCACGACCCAGAGCGTCGAACCGGGGGTGCACAGGCCGGCGAGCAGCGCCAGGACCCTGGCGTCGGGCGCGTCCTGCCCCGCCAGGACGACGTCCGACCCCAGCGCCAGCCGGCGCACCGTCTCGGCCGCACCAGCCGGCGCGTCGTCGAGGCCGAGAAGCGTCACGGCGTCCGCGAGCGCGAGCGGCTCGCCGTCTAGTCGGTGCACCGGCCACCGGGGGAAGGTCGGGTCGGGCCACACGTAGGGCAGGTCGCCGGGGACGTCACCGAAGTACCGCCGGTAGTGCTCGGGGTCCTTGCGCGCCAGGGCCGACCGGTGGCTGAGGTGTAGCGGCTCGTCGCCCACCCAGGGCGGCAACCGACCCTCCTCGTTGAGCACGTCCCAGTCTGGTTCGACCCCAGCGGAGAACTCGAGCAGCGAGCTTCGCGTGGAGTCGGCCCGTCCCCTGGCCTGCCACTCGTCGATGCACGCCAGGCCGTAGGCGACGAGTCCGGGGACGAAGCCTCGCCACATGCGCGTGACCGGGTGGTTCTTCCATCCGTAGGTCGGCCAGGTCAGAGCCCGCAGCACCTGGAAGGTCTCCACCCGTTGCTTGCCGAGCCGGCGGTCGTCCAGAACGGCGGCGCTAGCGCGCGGGTCGGCATACGGGAGGAACGTCTGCATCGCTCCCTTCTACCCTGTGCGCCCCGCCGGATGCGCACGAGTGGACCGATGTTTCTCGCAGGCGGGCACCGCACCTCTCACCACCATTGGGCAGCCTCCCCCTCGGGCGACCCACCACCCGAGCCACCACAGACGCAGATATGCCCGTGGCACCGGTCGAGTGCCACGGCATACCCGACGCTTGTCTGACGGGAGGGTCAGCGCAGGGTGACGTCCGCCCAGACGAGACGGTGGTCGCTCGTCGGGAAGGGGAACACGCCGGTGAGGCGGGACAGCGGGTCGGCCAGGACCGGCCAGAAGACGCCGGCGTCGTTCACGGTGAAGCTCCTAGACAGCAGGGTGTAGTCGACCCGGAGGTTGCCCGGCGCGCCGTCGGCGAAGTCGGCCGTGTCGTACTTGGGATCGCCCTCGTGGGTGAGGTTGGCGCCGCCCTGGAGTCGAGCGGCCTCCACCGCGCCCTCCGACGTGGCCAGCGGGTCGACGATGCGCTTGTTCCCGAGCAGCTGATGGATCGCGCCGTCGTAGGAGTCGCCGTCGGCAGGGTCGGCGTTGTAGTCACCGAGGATGACGAAGCTCTCGCTGGGGTTGAGGCCACCACGCGTGCCGGCGTCGTCGTAGATGTAGCGCCCCTGACCCGGGGTGACGTAGTCGGCCCAGAAGCGGATCTCGTCGTGGTTGCGGCGACCGTTGCGGTCCTCGGGGCCGTCGAAGGTCGGCGGTGTCGGGTGCGCCGCGAGGACGTGGACCGTGCGCTTGCCGACCGTCACCGGGACGTCCCAGTGCGACTTGCTCGAGAGCCGCAGGACGTCCTGCTCCGCGGGTGAGTACCAGTCGGTCGGAAGGACGTTGCCGGGCATGTCCTGCCACAGGAAGTTCTGGAACGTGCGCACCCCGTCGGTCTGGATCGGGTACTTGGAGAGGACGACCATGCCGTACTGCCCGGGGAAGAGGCCGAACCCGTAGGCGTCGTCGCCGCCCCCGACCGCGCCGTCGTTGTTGAGGTCGACGCCGCTCGGGATGCCCGTGTTGGAGGGCGCGACGAAAACGTAGGGGTACTCGACCGCGGCTGCCCCGTTGTGCGGCACCTCGAGGTAGTTGTCGCGGAAGAGGTCGACCGCCGCGCCGCCCTCCACGTAGTCGAACTCGTTGAGGAGGACGACGTCGGGGTTGGCGCGCTGGATGACCTCGGCGACCGCCTTGGCCTGGGCGTTGTCGGGCGTCGACAGGTCGCTGACCAGCTGGCCCGCGACGTTGCGGTTGAGCGAGAGGTTGTAGGTCGCGACGCGCAGCGACTCCCCGCGGTCGGGCTGGGCCGACGCGCTGGATGCGGCGGTCAGTGGCGCGAGTGTCAGCAGGGCCGTGGCGCCGATCAGGGCGGCTCGGGTGAGGTTCATGGGTGGTTCCTCCGTCAGGTTTCCAGGGGGTCCGCTCAACCTAGTCATGCTCGGGGGCGAGGAGAACCTTCGAAGGTGAATGGCTCATGAACCTGTATGCCGTCCGGCTGGGCTCTCGTGACCACGTGCCGCGGGTGGACCAGCAGCTCGCGACGACGGATCACCATGTCGACGACGACGAGGTTGATGGCAAAGGGCGAGCGACTGCGCGTAGGGGCCGGCTGTGGAGACGGCCGCCTCGGTGCCGGCCGATGTGGAGACGAGGTGCAGACCGACCAGCGCGGCACCTCCGAGCGCTCCCTGACCGAACCCTCGGACAGGCGGTCAGTCCAGACAGAACTCGTTGCCCTCGGGGTCCTGCATGACGATGAACCCGGCCTCCATCGGCGGCTCCGGCTCGACCCGCCGCACGCGCTGCGCCCCCAGGGCCTGGAGCCGCTCGCACTCGGCCTCCAGCGCCGCCATCCGCTCGTCGCCCTCGAGACCGGGGGCGATGCGGACGTCGAGGTGCACGCGGTTCTTGACGACCTTGGCCTCGGGGACCTGTTGGAAGAACACCCGGGGACCCTTGCCGTCGGGGTCCTCGGCCGCGGACCGGGAGTTGTGCTGGTCCTCGGGCACCCCGATCCTCGTGAGGAACTCGGTCCACGCGGCAAGCGGGTCGGCGCCGTCGGGCAGCTCGGTGCCCGGCGGACCGGGGATGACGTAGCCCAGGGCGGCGGCCCAGAAGGTGGACTGGGCGCGCGGGTCGTGGGCGTCGAACGTGACCTGGATCGTGCGGCTCATGTCTCCACAGTGGCACCGGGGTCCGACAGGGCTCAAGACAGGTCGAGGCGCATGAGGTCGTCGGCCGGGCGGAAGCCGAGCGAGGCGTAGAACGGGACCGACATCTCGCTCGGCGCCAGCACGACCCTCACCATGCCCTCGGCGCGGGCCCACTCGACGACGGCGTTCATGAGATCCGCGGCGACGCCCTGCCGGCGGTGCTCCGGCAGCACGAAGACGTTGGCGACATAGATCCAGCGCGCGGATCCCCGTCCCGGGACCGGCATGCGTTCGAAGACGGCCGCGTTCGCCATCCCGACGGGTATGCCGTCCGCTCCCCTCGCGATCCACGCTCGCCTTCCAGCGCCGTTCGACTCCCACCACGCACGCATCTCGTCAGCGAGCGTGAGGGCTTCGGCCTCGTCGGCTGCCGGCTTCCAGGCGAGGCGAAGCGCGATGACGTCGTCGAGGTCGGAGCTCGAGCGAGCCAGAACCTGGTGAACCGACCACCTGTGGATGGTCGGTTCGCCAACTGGTGGCTCGCTCGGCGGGGGACGCAAGGGTCAGGCGTGGGTGTGCTCGGCCATGCCTGCCTTGCCGGCGCCGAGGACGGTGAGCGGCAACAGGGTCTTCCCGGTCGGGCCGATCTCGATCTCGGTCCCCAGCTGAGGGCACACGCCGCAGTCGAAGCACGGCGTCCAGCGGCAGTCGTCGACCTCGGTCTCGTCGAGCGAGTCCAGCCAGTCCTGCCAGAGCCATTCCTTGTCGAGGCCGGAGTCGACGACGTCCCAGGGCAGGAACTCGGACTCCTCACGCTCGCGCGTGGTGTACCAGTCGACGTCGATCGGCCACGGGCAGGCGGCGAACGCCTTCTCGGCGGAGGCCATCCACAGCTCGTAGGAGAAGTGCTCGCTCCAGCCGTCGAAGCGACCGCCGTCCCGCCACACCTGCTCGATGACCGCGCCGACTCGTCGGTCACCACGCGAGAGCAGTCCCTCGACGATCCCGGGCTTGCCGTCGTGGTAGCGGAAGCCGATGGAGCTGCCGAAGCGACGGTCGGCGCGGATGGCGTCGCGCAGCTTGCCCAGCCGGGCGTCGGTCTCGTCGGCCGAGAGCTGCCCGACCCACTGGAAGGGAGTGTGCGGCTTGGGCACGAACCCACCGATCGAGACGGTGCAGCGGATGTCCTTGCGGCCGCTGACCTGGCGTCCGGTCTCGATGACCCGCTTCGCGAGCTCGGCGATCTGCAGGACGTCCTCGTCGGTCTCGGTGGGCAGGCCGCACATGAAGTAGAGCTTGACGTTGCGCCAGCCCGCCCCATAGGCCGCCGAGACCGTCTTGATGAGGTCCTCCTCCGTGACCATCTTGTTGATGACCTTGCGGATCCGCTCGCTGCCACCCTCGGGCGCAAAGGTCAGCCCGGAGCGGCGCCCGTTGCGGGTGAGCTCGTTGGCGAGGTCGATGTTGAAGGCGTCGACGCGGGTCGACGGCAGGGACAGCCCCGTCTGGGTGCCTTCGTAGCGGTCGGCCAGCCCCTTGGTCAGGTCGGCGATCTCGGAGTGGTCGGCGCTCGAGAGTGAGAGCAGCCCCACCTCCTCGAAACCCGTTGCGGCGAGGCCCTTCTCGACCATCTCACCGATCCCGGTGATCGAGCGCTCACGCACGGGGCGGGTGATCATCCCGGCCTGGCAGAAGCGGCAGCCGCGGGTGCAGCCGCGGAAGATCTCGACCGACATGCGCTCGTGCACCGACTCGGCGAGCGGCACGAGCGGCTGCTTCGGGTAGGGCCAGGCGTCGAGGTCCATGACCGTGTGCTTGGACACGCGCCACGGCACGCCGGGCTCGGTGGGGGCGATGCGCTGGATGCGACCGTCCGGCAGGTAGCTGACGTCGTAGAACCCGGGGACGTAGACGCCGCCCGTCCTCGCAAGGCGCAGGAGCAGCTCACGGCGACCACCCGGCATACCCTCGCGCTTCCAGGCGGAGACGAGCGCGGTGACCATGAGCACCGCCTCCTCGCCGTCGCCGATGATCGCGGCGTCGATGAAGTCGGCGATGGTCTCGGGGTTGAACGCGGCGTGGCCCCCGGCGATGACGAGTGGGTGGCCGTCGATGCGGTCACGCGCGTGCAGCGGGATCCCGCCGAGGTCGAGAGCGGTGAGGAGGTTGGTGTAGCCGAGCTCGGTGGAGAACGAGACACCGAGCACGTCGAAGTCGCCGACCGCGCGGTGCGCATCGACCGTGAACTGCGGCACGCCCTCGGCGCGCATGAGGGCCTCCATGTCCGGCCACACGGCATACGTCCGCTCGCACAGCACACCCTCGCGCTCGTTGAGTACCTCGTAGAGGATCATCGAGCCCTGGTTGGGGACACCGACCTCGTAGGCGTCGGGGTACATGAGCGCCCATCGCACCGTCGCGTCGCCACCGCAGTCCCAGTCCTTGACCGTCGAGTTGAGCTCGCCGCCGACGTACTGGATCGGCTTGCTCACCTGCTCGAGCAAGGGCTCGAGCAGGGGGAACAGGGAGTCGCCAGCAGTACGGGTGTGCATGCGCCAAGGGTACGTTCGCCTGTTGCCGAGCCCAAAGTCACGACGATGGACGGTGTCGGCGCCCCTGCCTACCGTGGGGTCATGGGACAGACACATCACGCCATCTCCTACATCGAGCTGGCCGCGGGTGACGTCGAGGCCGCCAAGGCCTTCTACGCAGGCGCCTTCGGCTGGGAGTTCACGGACTACGGCCCGGAGTACGCCGGGATCAAGGGTCCCGACGGCGAGGAGGTGGGTGGCCTCAACGGCACCGCTGACGCCGGATCGGGTGGGCCGCTCGTGCTGCTGTACTCCGACGACCTCGCGGCGTCGCAGACGGCCGTCACCACTGCTGGAGGCACCATCACCCGAGGGCCCTACGAGTACCCCGGTGGCCACCGCTTCCACTTCACCGACCCGAGCGGCAACGAGCTCGGTGTCTTCGCCACGAGCTGAGGCTCGGCGCACACTGGGGTGGTGGACGCTGCGGACCGGGTGGCGGAGGCGATGGCCGCGTGGCCTCGCAGGGACTTCCTGCCCAGGCGCGAGCGTCGGCACGCCGACCGTGACGGACCCCTGCCGATCGGCCACGGTCAGACGAACTCCCAGCCGCGGACGGTCGCCGCGATGCTCGAGCTCCTCGACGTGCGCCCCGGCGACCGCGTCCTCGACGTGGGCGCCGGTTCGGGCTGGAGCACCACGCTCCTCGCCCACCTGACCGGGCCGTCGGGCTCCGTGACCGGCGTCGAGCGGGTGCCCGAGCTGTGCGAGGTCGGCGCCGCCAACCTCGAACGCACGGGTATGCCGTGGGCTCGCCTGACGCTCGCCACGCCCGGTGTGCTGGGGTCACCGGACGAGGGCCCGTTCCACCGGATCCTCGTGTCGGCCGATGCGCAGACCCTGCCCCGGGCGCTCGTCGAGCAGCTCGAACCCGGCGGCGTCATGGTGATCCCGGTGCTGGGCTGGATGCACCGGGTCACCCGAGAGCTCGACGCGGTCGACGAACGGGGGCGGACGGCATACGCGGAAGGAAGACCCAGCGACGCACGCGTCGAGATCCACGGCGCCTACCGGTTCGTCCCCCTCGTCGAGGACTGACGAGGGGGACGACGGCGGTGGTTCCGGAGGCGGACTGGAGCTGTCAGCTGCCGGTGTAGAGGGCGTCGAGGTTGTCGCGGTAGCGCTCGGTGACGACCTTGCGCTTGAGCTTGAGGCTCGGGGTGAGCTCACCGCTGTCCACGGTCAGGTCGGACTCGAGGATCGAGAACTTCTTGATCTGCTCCCAGCGGTTGAGGCCCGCGTTGAGCTCGTCGATGTAGCCCTGGACCATGGCACGAGCCTCGTCGGAGGTGACGATCTCGGCGTAGGTCTTGTCGCCCATGCCGTTGGCGGCGGCCCAGCCCTGGATGGCGTCCGGGTCGAGGGTGACCAGCGCGGTGACGAAGTTGCGGTCCGCGCCGTGGACGATGAACTGGCTGAGGTAGGGACACATGCCCTTGAACCTCGACTCGATGATCGAGGGCGCGACGTACTTGCCGTTCGACGTCTTGAAGAGGTCCTTCTTGCGGTCGGTGATCTTGAGGAACCCGCGCTCGTCGAGCTCACCGATGTCGCCGGTGTGGAACCACCCGTCGTCGCCCAGCACCTCGGCCGTGGCCTCGGGGTTGTTGTGGTAGCCGTTCATGATCCCTGGCCCCTTGAGCATCACCTCACCGTCCTCGGCGATGCGGCACTCCAGGCCCGGGATGGCCCAGCCGACCGTGCCGTAGCGGTAGGCGTTGGGCCGGGCCACGAAGGCGGCCGCGCTGGACTCGGTGAGGCCGTAGCCCTCGGCGACCTGCATGCCCATCGCGTCGAACCAGCGTGCGACGTCGACGTTGAGGGCGGCCGACCCGGAGATGAAGAAGCGGACCCGTCCACCGAAGCGCTCACGGATCTTGCTCATGATGATCTTGTCGGCGATGGCGTACTTGCGAGCGAGCATCCCGCTCGGGTTCTTGCCCTGCTCCCGCAGCTCGCTCACCTCGCGGCCGACGCCTGTGGCCCATGTGAACAGCTTGAGCTTGATGCCGCCCTCCTCCTCCATCATCATCGTGATCCGGCCATAGGCCTTCTCGAAGATGCGGGGAGCCGCGCCCATGAAGGTGGGGCGAACGACGGCGAGGTTGTCGACGATCTTGTCGATGCGACCGTCGATGGCCGTGGCGAAGCCGAGCTGCAGCGGGAAGGTCAGGAGCACCTTGCCGAAGACGTGGGCGAGCGGGAGCCAGAGGTACTGGAGGTCGGTCTCGTCGAGGATGTTCATCGCCTGGATCGCGGCGCCCTGGTAGGTCCAGGTGTCGTGCAGCAGCCGGACACCCTTGGGGCGGCCGGTCGTGCCGGAGGTGTAGATGATCGTGGCGAGCCGGTCCGGCGTGATGCTGTCGATGCGGGAGTCGATCAGCCCCGGGTCCCGCGTGAGCCCGCTCTGGCCCAGCCGCTCGAGGGCGTCGAGGGAGATGACCCAGTCGTCCTCACCGTCGGCGGCCTCGGCGTCGAACGTGACGACCTTGGCCAGGCCCGGCACACCGTGGCGGATGCGGCGCAGCTTGGCCACCTGCTCGGCGTCCTGGGCGAAGACCACCTTGCTCTGCGAGTCGCTGAGGATGAACTGCACATCGTCGTCGATCGTCGTCGGGTAGATCGTCGTCGTGACGCCACCACTCACCATGACCGAGAGGTCGGCGAGCGCCCACTCGTAGCAGGTGCCGGACGCCACCGCGACACGATCCTCCGGGCCCACCCCGAGCGCGACGAGCCCAGCGCCCAGCGCGTAGACGCGCTCCTTGACCTGCGCCCAGCTGACGTCCACCCACTCGTCGGCGCCGTCTGCGCCTGCCCCGACCTTGGCGTACATGAACGCGGTCCTGTCGGGCGTGGCGTTCACCCGTTCACGGAAGAGGTGTCCGACGCTCCGGGAGCGTCCCTCGAGAAGGCTGTGGTCGATCGGCTCGTCGGCCGGCGAGTGGATCTGGGGCTGCGCTGTGAGCATCAGGGTGTCCTCGTCATTGGGGAAACTCGTTGCCGGATGTTCCCACAGTGCACGCCCGTTGGGGGGCCTGTCACGACAAACGTGACCGACGGGTAACGAACGTGTCGGTCATCACGACGCGAGCGTCGGCGACGGTCAGACGCGGTCGCGGTGCCCTGCGGCATACGCCGCATTGACGACACCGACGGCGAGCCAGGACGCGAACATGGACGACCCGCCGTAGGAGACGAACGGCAGCGGCAGACCGGTGACCGGCGTGACCCCGAGGTTCATCCCGACGTTCTGGAAGACCTGGAAGGCGAGCCAGGTGCCCACCCCGACACCGACGAACCGGCCGAACGCGTCACCGGAGCGTCCGGCGACGACGAAGGTGCGGATGACGATGAACGACAGCAGGACGAGGAGTCCGGCGGCCCCGACGAAGCCGAGCTCCTCCCCCGCGACCGAGAAGACGAAGTCGTTGAGCTGGTAGGGGATGAAGCCGCCCTGGGTCTGGCGGCCCTCCATGAAGCCCTGCCCGGACCAGCCGCCGGATCCGATGGCGAGCCGCACCTGCCGGGTCTGGTAGCCGATGCCCTGCGGGTCGGCGCTCGGGTTCGCGAAGGCCAGGATCCGGTCGCGCTGGTAGCCGCTGAGCAGCGGTGTCGTGAGCGCCGCGACGACGATGCCGACGGCAGCGAGCCCGACACCGACGACCCAGCGCCGCGGCGCGCCGGCGATTGCGACGACGACGAAGGCGAGTGCCCCGAGGACCACCGCCGAGCCGAGGTCGGGCTGCAGCATGATGAGCGCCACCGGCACCGCCGCAAGCACCCATCCGAGCGCGACGTCACGGTTGCTCGGCGCGACCCGACGCTCCCACCGGTCGGCGAAGACGAAGGCGAGCACCAGCGCCAGACCCACCTTGGCGAACTCGGAGGGCTGGACGGTGAACCCCGCCGCGACGGGGATCCACGACCGGGACCCGTTGATGGTGAGCCCGAGCGGCGTGAGGACCGCGACGAGCCCCAGCAGCGAGACCCCGTAGAGCCACGGTGCGACGAGGCGCAGTCCGTGGTGGCCGAGCCGGGCCACGGCCACGGCGAGCCCCACGCCGATGACCGTGTTGAGGAGGTGACGGACGAGGTATGCCGTGCCGGCCGCCTCGTGTGTCGCTGACCAGACGAGCAGGGCGCCGACGACGGACGTCCCCGCGGCTCCCACGAGCAGGCCGACGTCCTGGCGGAGCCATCGGCCCCGGAGGGTCAGGAGTGGACGATCTGGGTGAGCACCGCGCGGCACTGCTCGACGTCCTTGGCCATGGCGACGAGGAGGTCGTCGATGCTGTCGAAGCGCAGCGTGGGTCTGATGTGCTCGACGAACTCGACGACGACGCGCTCGTCATAGAGGTCGAGGTCGTCGCGGTCGAGGACGTAGGCCTCGACGGTGCGCCGGTCCAGGGTGTCGAAGGTCGGGTTGGTGCCGATCGAGATGGCGGCCGGCATGGTGCGGTCCAGCTCGCCCTCCGCGAGGTCAAGGCGGGTCAGCCACCCGGCATAGACCCCTTCCGCGGGGACGAGCCCGTCGGAGTCAGGTGAGAGGTTCGCGGTCGGGTAGCCGAGCTCGCGTCCGCGGTGGTGGCCGTGGACGACGGTGCCGACGACGCGGTGGGGTCGGCCGAGGACCCGCGCCGCAGCGGTCACGTCACCTGCGGCGAGGGCGCGGCGCACCGAGGTGGACGACCAGCGCTCGCCGTCACCGACGTCCTCGAGCGCCACGACGTCGAACCCGTGGATCTCCCCGAGCGCCCGCAGGGTCGTGACGTCGCCGGAGTTCTTGTGGCCGAACCGCGTGTCGACCCCCACGACGACGACCTGGGCCCGGAGCCCGTCGACGAAGGTGTCGCGGACGAAGTCCTCGGGGGACTGCTGGGCGAACTCCTTGGTGAACTCCATGACGAGGAGGCCGTCGATCCCGGTCGACTCGAGCAGGTCGTCCCGGATCGCGCTCGACGTGATGCTCTCGGGCGCACGGTCGGGGTGGAGCACCGCGAGGGGGTGCGGGTCGAACGTCACGGCGACCGCGGGCAGGCCCCGCTCGCTGCCGATCTCGACGAGACGGGACAGCACCGCCTTGTGCCCACGGTGGACGCCGTCGAAGTTGCCGAGCGTGACGACACAGGGCCGCAGCTCGTCGGGCGTCTCGGCGGGGTCGGTGAAACGGTGCACGGTGGACACTCTACGAAGTCGCCGGGGCGAAGACGACGTGGCTCCGCGCTGTGGCGCGGGACTCGTCGAGCATCGCGACGAGGGTGCCGTCGGGAGCGAAGGCCGCCACGGGCTCGAGACGCCCGGGCTCGGCGGACGGGAGCTTCTGTCCGTGACCGATGGTGCGAGCCTCGTCGGCGGTGAGCTCGCGTGCCACGAACTGCGCTCGTGCCGCGTCGGCTAGCGGGATGACCGGCATCGGCTCACCCTGGCGCGCCTCCAGGTCGACCAGCGGGTGTGCCGTGTCGAGACCGAACCCTCCGACACGGGTCCGCCTGAGGGCGATGAGGTGACCAGCCGAGCCGAGGGCGGTGCCGAGGTCGCGCGCGAGAGCACGCACGTAGGTGCCCGACGACACGGTGACCTCGACGTCGACGTCGACGATCGCGAGGTCCTGCCCGTCATCGCCCGCGAGGGTCGACCGGCGCAGCACGCCGATGTCGAAGCGGGACACCGTCACCGGCCGCGCGGGCAGGTCGACGCTCTCCCCCGCCCGGGCCCGGTGGTAGGAGCGCTGGCCCTTGACCTTGATCGCACTGACCGAGCTGGGGACCTGCTCGATGTCACCGGTGAGCGTGACGACCGCAGCCGCGACGGCGTCGTCGGAGAGGCCCCCCGCACCGGGGGCGCTGGTCACCTCGCCCTCCGCGTCGTCGGTGAGAGTGGCCTGCCCGATGCGGATCGTCGCGGTGTAGTCCTTGTCGCAGCCGACGAGGAAGGTCAGCAGCTTCGTCGCCCGGCCCACACCCAGGACGAGCACGCCGGTGGCCATCGGGTCGAGGGTTCCGGCGTGCCCCACCTTGCGGGTGTCGCACAACCGGCGCGCCCGGGCCACCACGTCGTGGCTCGTCCAGTCACGAGGCTTGTCGACGACGAGGAGCCCGTCGACCGTGCCACTCACGCGCGGTCGGTGCCGCTGGTCCCGGCCGTGCCGGTGGCCGGCTCGACCTCTGCCTCGTCGGCGTCGTCGGCGTCGTCGGCGTCCGGCTCGTCGTCGTGGCGGTAGGGGTCCGGGTCGCCGGCGTGCTTGGCCCCGGCAGCAGCGGCGGCGACGGCTGCGTCACGCTCGCGGGCCTCCTGAAGGAGGACCTCGAGGTGGGCGGCCGTCTCCGGGATGGCGTCCGCGATGAACTCGAGCGAGGGCGTGAGGCGGATGCCGAGGTTCTTGCCGACGTGGCTGCGCAGCTTGCCGCGGTTCTCCTCGAGGAGGTAGGTCGTCTTGGCCCGCTGGGCGTCGTCGCCGAACACGGTGTAGAACACCGACGCGTGCTGGAGGTCGTTGGTCACGCGGACGTCGGTGATCGTCACGAACCCGAGGTCCGGGTCCTTGATGATCGAGCCCAGTCCGGCAGCGATGAGGGTCTTGATGCGGTCGGCGACCTTGCGGGCGCGTGCGGCGTCAGCCACGACAACTCCTTCTCTTGGCGGCTCGCGAGCCGGGTTGTGCCTCGCGAGCCTGGTCGAAGCGGCTCGCGAGGCCAGACTCGGCTCACGAGCCGAAGGTGAGCGGCCGGCATACCCGGGTCCTGGTATGCCGGCCGCTCACCGGGGCGACTCAGGCGCGCGGCTTCTCGCGCATCTCGTAGGTGGCGATGAGGTCGCCGAGCTGGAGGTCGTTGTAGGACCCCAGGTTGATGCCGCACTCGAAGCCCTCGCGGACCTCGGTGACGTCATCCTTGAACCGGCGCAGACCGGCGATCTCGACGTTCTCGGACACGACGACACCGTTGCGCGTGATGCGCGCCCTGGTGCCACGCTTGATCTCGCCGCTGCGGACGATCGATCCGGCGATGTTGCCGAACTTGCTCGAGCGGAAGATCTCGCGGATCTCGGCGGTGCCGAGCTCCACCTCTTCGAACTCCGGCTTGAGCATGCCCACGAGGGACTGCTCGATCTCCTCGATGGCCTGGTAGATCACCGAGTAGTAGCGGATCTCGACGCCCTCACGCTCGGCGTAGTCAGCGTTCTGGCCCTCGGCCCGGACGTTGAAGCCGATGATGATGGCGTTGGAGGCCACGGCGAGGTTGATGTTGTTCATCGTGATGGCACCGACGCCGCGGTCGATGATCCGCAGGTCCACGTCTGCCCCGACCTGGATCTGGAGCAGGGCGTCCTCGAGCGCTTCGACGGAACCGGAGACGTCACCCTTGAGGATGAGGTTGAGGGTGTCGACCTTGCCCTGTGCGATCGCCTCGTTGAGGTCCTCGAGCGAGATGCGCTTGCGGGCCTTGGCCAGGCTGGCCTGACGGTCGGCCGACTCACGACGCTCCGCGATCTGGCGGGCGGTGCGGTCGTCGGGCGCGACGACGAAGGTGTCGCCGGCGCGCGGGACGGAGGAGAGTCCGAGCACCTGGACCGGACGGGACGGGCCCGCCTCCTGGACGTTGTTGCCGTGCTCGTCGAGCATGGCGCGAACGCGGCCGTAGGAGCTGCCGGTGACGATGGCGTCACCGACGTGAAGCGTTCCGGACTGGATGAGCACCGTCGCGGTCGCGCCACGACCCTTGTCGAGGTTGGCCTCGATCGCGACACCACGGGCGTCACGGTCGGGGTTGGCCCGCAGGTCGAGGGCCGCGTCCGCGGTGAGCAGGACGGCCTCGAGCAGGGCGTCGATGTTCTCGCCCTGCTTGGCCGAGACGTCGACGAACATGGTCTCGCCGCCGTACTCCTCGGCGACGAGGTTGTACTCGGTGAGCTGCTGCCGGATCTTGGACGGGTTGGCGCCCTCGACGTCGATCTTGTTGACCGCGACGACGATCGGGACATCGGCCGCCTGGGCGTGGTTGAGCGCCTCGATGGTCTGCGGCATGACGCCGTCGTCGGCGGCGACGACGAGGATCGCGATGTCCGTGACCTTCGCACCACGAGCACGCATGGCGGTGAACGCCTCGTGACCCGGGGTGTCGATGAAGGTGATCGGACGGTCGACGCCCTCGTGCTCCTTGTGGATCTGGTAGGCACCGATGTGCTGGGTGATGCCACCGGACTCGCCACCGGCGACGTCCTCGTTGCGGATCGCGTCGAGAAGACGCGTCTTGCCGTGGTCGACGTGACCCATGACCGTGACGACCGGCGGGCGTGCCGCGAGGTCGTCCTCGTCCTCGGCGTCGACACCGATCTCGAGGTTGATGTCGAAGGCGTCGAACAGCTCCTTCTCCTCCTCCTCCGGCGAGACCATGCGGATGTCGAAGCCGAGCTCGGCGCCGAGCAGCTTGAAGGTGTCCTCGTCGAGGCTCTGGGTCGCGGTCGCCATCTCACCGAGGTGGAACATGACCGTGACGAGCGAGCCCGGGTTGGCGTTGATCTTGTCGGCGAAGTCGGTCAGTGATGCACCCTGGCGCACCTGGATGATCGTCTTGCCGTCACCGCGAGGAACGCTCACGCCACCGATCGACGGCGCCTGCATCTCCTCGAACTCCATGCGCTTGGCGCGCTTGGACTTGCGGGCGCGACCGGGACGGCCCCCTCCGCGGCCGAAGGCACCGGCCGTCGAGCCACGGCCGGCTCCACCGCGGAAGCCACCACCGCCGGGACGACCGGCGAAGCCGCCTCCACCTGCACCGGGGCCACCGCCGCCGGGACGACCCGGGCCACCGGCGCCGGGACGGCCACCGCGACCACCGGCGCCACCGGGGCGCTCGCCCGGACGGGCGACCGCACTGGAGGACGGCATCATGCCGGGGCTGGGACGGGCGCCGCCGGGGCGGGGACCGGCTGCGCCGGCTCCTGCACCTGCGGGGCCACCGGGACGGGGCGCACTGCGCGGACGCGGCATGCCCTGGCTCGGGGCGAACGGGTTGTTGCCGGGACGTGCGGCGCCGCCGCCTTCGCGGCCACCCTCACGACCACCTTCGCGCGGAGCCTCGCGGCCGGCGTCACGACCGCCTTCGCGGCCCTGGCGCATGCCCTGGCTCGGTGCGAACGGGTTGTTGCCCGGGCGCGGGGAGCCCGCTCCGGGACGAGGTGCGGGACGGGCGCCGGAGCCGCCGGCCTCGCGGGGGGCCCGTGCGGCCGGAGCCGACGGCGCGGGGGCTGCCGGGGCAGGCGCGGCCGGTGCCGGTGCTGCGGGAGCGGGGGCGGCCGGTGCGGGCGCGGCCTTGGCCGGGGTCGCCGCAGCGGCAGGAGCAGGAGCAGCCGGGGCGGGAGCCGCCGGACCGGGTGCGGGCCTGCCGGGCTGCGTCGGGGCAGGTGATGCCGACGGCGACTTGGGGCCGGGGGTCGCGGGCGCGGTGCCGGACCCGGGTGCGGCCTGGCTGGGGGCAGCAGGTGCCTCAGCCGGCTGAGCGGGGGCCTTCTTGGCGGCCGGCTTGGCGGCCTCGGGGGCGGCCGCGGGCTTGTCGACCGGGAACTTCTCCTGGTAGCGACGCACCACGGGGGCCTCGACCGTCGAGGACGCCGACTTGACGTACTCACCCATGTCGTTGAGGCGCTCGAGGAGGACCTTGCTGGTCACTCCGACATCTTTGGCGAGTGCACTGACTCGAACCTTTGCCACGTTTTCTCCTTCTTCTGGTCCATGCGACCTGACGAAGCAGAAATCGCGGACCGCTAGCTTGGGGGGGAGCTCATTACTGAGTTCTCATCGGGTGCTCATCAGCGTCAAACCACTCTCTGTTCTCAGAGCTACGGTTGGTTCCCTGGGGATGGTCGGTTGGTCGTCTGCTCGTGGGTGGCGATCTCCTCCGCCACGGCTGCGGTTTCCAGAGGCGCGCTGACTCTCAGCGCACGCCCGAACGCCCGACGCCGGACGGCGAGGTCGAAACAGTCTCCGGTGGGGTGCAGCCAGGCGCCGCGCCCCGGAAGACACCGTCGAAGGTCGGGGACGAGGTCCCCTTGGTCTCCGACAACCACTCGCAGGAGTGCCGACCGGCTATCCGTGGCTCGACATCCCACACAGGTGCGCACGGGCTCGATCAGTGACGATGTATGCCGTGTGCCCGCCTCAGCGTGCGACGCCCGAGTCCGGAGTCCAGTCCGGTCGGTCCCCTCCACTCTAGCGCCTAGCGGACGTCGGGTGCGTCACCGGACGACTCGACAGGGCTCTGGGCGCCCCCCTGACCGGTGGCGGCGGCGGGGTTGTCGGACCGGATGTCGATGCGCCAGCCCGTGAGCTTGGCCGCGAGCCGCGCGTTCTGTCCCTCACGGCCGATGGCGAGCGAGAGCTGGTAGTCAGGCACGATCACCCGGGCCGCGCGCAGCTGCCAGTCGACGATCTCGACCGACTGCACCCGTGACGGGCTGAGCGCCGACGCGATGAAGGTGGCCGGGTCCTCGCTGAAGTCGACGATGTCGATCTTCTCACCGTGCAGCTCCGACATGACGGCGCGCACTCGAGCACCCATCGGGCCGATGCAGGCGCCCTTGGCGTTGAGCCCGGGGACCTTGGTGTGCACCGCGATCTTGCTGCGGTGTCCGGACTCGCGGGCCAGTGCCGCGATCTCGACGCTGCCGTCGGCGATCTCGGGGACCTCCAGGGCGAAGAGCTTGCGGACGAGGTTGGGGTGGGTGCGCGACAGCCCGATCTGCGGCCCGCGCAGACCACGCTTCACGCTGACGACGTAGACGCGCAGGCGCTGGCCGTGGACGTACTTCTCGCCCGGGACCTGCTCGGCGAGGGGCAGAATGCCCTCGACCGTGCCGAAGTCGACGGTGACGTGGCGCGGGTCCGGGCTCTGCTGGATGACGCCGGCGACGATGTCGCCCTCCCGCCCCTTGAAGTCGCCCATGATCGCGTCGTCCTCGATGTCGCGCAGGCGCTGCACGATGACCTGGCGGGCGGTCGCGGCCGCGACGCGACCGAAGTCGGTGGGGGTGTCGTCGAACTCGGGACCGTACTCACGACGCATGCGCGGGGCCGGTCGCTCGACAGGCGCCGCCTCGGCGGGAGCCTCGCCGTCGTCTCCGGCTTCCGGAGCGTCCACCTGCGCAGACGCTGCGCCAACTGTCGGCTCGGCGGGCTCCTCCTCGACCGGGACCTCGAACTCCTCGCGGGCCCAGATCGTCACGTGCCCGGTCTTGCGGTCGAGCTCGGCCCGGGCGTTGCGCGAGGAGCCGTCCGAGCGCTGGTAGGCGAGAAGGAGGGCCTGCTCGATCGCGGGGATGAGCACGTCGAGCGAGATGTCGCGCTCGCGCTCGACCCCTCGGAGGACGGCGAGATCGATGTCCATGGGTCAGTTCTCCTTGTCGAGCGGGGCGTCGACGGGGTCGTCGTCCGCGGGTGTGTCGGTGGCGTCCGTGTCCTCCGGCCGCGAGAACTCGACCTGCACGTCGGCGCGGGCGATCGCGGCATACGGATAGGTGTCGTCACGCGCGGGGGTCTTCTTGACGGAGGGGACGTGGAGCGTGAGGTCGTCGGATCCGGCGCGGGTGATGCGGCCGGTCACGGACTCGCCGTCGACGGGTGAGAGCACCACGAGGCGGCCCACGTTGCGCCGGAAGTGCTGGGCGTCGGTCAGCGGACGCGAGACCCCCGGCGAGGTGACCTCGAGCGTGTAGGGCTGGGCGCCCAGCAGGTCGGACTCGTCGAGTGCGTCGCTCACGGTGCGGGTGGCACTGGCGATCTCGTCGAGGGTGAGGGGGCGCTGGGTCTCGGTGACGTCGCCCGTGGCCTCGAGGACCCGGTCCACGACGACCCGCACGACACGGCGACGTCCGGCGGGAGTCACGACGACCTCTTCGAGGACCAGTCCCGAACCGTGCAGCGCGCCGTCGATCAGCTCCTGCACTCCAGCGTCTGAAGTCATCGGTCTCCCTCTCTGTAGTTCTCGAGTCATCACCGCGACCACCGTCGTCGTGCCTCCGTCGCCAGGGAGGCGTCGTATGCCGTTGGCAGGCTTGTCGCAGCATCGTCCACTCTAGCCGTGAGGTGGCACGCCCTTCCACGCGTGCGAGGATGCCGCCATGCGTGACGTCTCCTCGACGGGCCAGGGCCCGTCCCGGCGCCTCGTGACGGCGGGGGCCGTCGGCGTCGCCGTCACCGCCCTGGCGGGCTGCGGAATCCGCCTCGAGGACGACGCGCCGCGCGTGCCGCTCGTCCCGACCCGCTCACCGATCGAGGGCGAGGACGCACTGCTCCGGCTCCTGGCCGCCGTGCAGGCGGCGGCGGTCGCGCCGGCGGACCCGAAGCAACGCATCTCGCCTCTGCTCGCTCCCCTGCACCAGCGGCAGGCGAGGGTGCTCCACGACGCCCTGCGACAGCGTGGGGTGCCCGAGGACCAGCTGTCGTTGCCGTCGACCCCACCCTCGGCGTCGACCTCGGCAGGACCATCCACGTCATCGTCGCCGTCGCCGTCGCCCTCCACGGCGCCCGCGACCCTGGTGGCCGTCGAGCGTTCCGTCGTCACGGCCGGCGCCGGCTGCGCTCTCGCGGAGGTAGAGCTCCGACCCACGCTGCTCGCGCTCCTCGGGCAGGCCCACGCGGCGCTGGAGATCGCGACCCTCGAGCCGGATCCGGCACCGGACGTGCCAGCGGTGTGGTCGACACCAGCTGCGCTCGCCCCCCTCGTCACAGCCCTTCGCTCGGCCACCTATCTCCTCGAGGTCGCTGCCGCACGTTCGCCGCAGCCGGCGCGCAGGGCGGGGCTCGAGGGCATCGGGAGACTCGGGCGCCTCACCGCCGAGCTCGTCACCGCGACCGGTGACGCCGCGCCCGCCCCGGAGCTCGGGCGTGCCCTGCCCCGGCGCGTCACCACGCCGGCGGAGGCTGCCTCCCTCGCGAAGGAGGCGATGACCACCCTGCTGGCCACCTTCGGCTCGGCCCTCGCACCCCTCTCCGAGAGGGATGCGGACTCTGCCTTCACCGCTGTTCCCCGGTGGCTCGGAACCGTTGCGGCACAGACACATCGGCACGGCGTGCCTCTCGCACCGTTCCCTGGACTCGCGTGAGCCCACCGCCCGGTCCCGACCCACACGCACCGTCGGAGTGGCTGACCTGGATGAGCCGGCTCCCGTCCGAAGGTGGGCCGACGGGGGCCGACTGGGCACGGGACGTGGACCGGATCACCCGCGAGTGCCTCGATGCGTGGGACCTCAGGGTCACCGGGGAGCCGATGACAGGGTGGACCGCCGTCGTGCACCCCGTCGTGCGGCGAGGTAGCGAGCGCGACCCGCTCGTGCTCAAGGTGGGGTGGCCCCACGTCGAGTCCGCGCAGGAGCACCTGGCCCTGCGGGCCTGGGACGGACGGGGATCGGTGCGCCTCGTGGCCGCCGACCCGTCGCGCGGGGCACTCCTGCTCGAACGCCTCGACGCGAGCCGCGACCTCGAGACCGTCGACATCGAGGAGGCGTGCGCCACCATCGGCGGTCTCTACCGCGAGCTGCACGTGGCGGCACCACCCTCGATCCGCACGCTCACGGCATACCTCGATCCCTATCTCACCAAGCTGCGCCAGCGCACCGACGTGCCGCGACGGGTCACGTCACGGGTGACGGGCCTGGCCCGGGACCTGCTCGCAGAGCCGGGGCCCAGGGTGCTGCTGCACACCGACCTGCACTTCCAGAACGTCCTCGCCGCCGAGCGCGCCCCGTGGCTCTCCATCGACCCCAAGCCGCTGGCCGGCCACCCCGGCTACGAGCTGCATCCGCTGTTGCGCAACAGGTTCGACGAGCTCGGCACCGGCGCTGCCATGCGATGGTCGGTGCGCCACCGGCTCGAGGTGACGTGCGACGCGGCTGGCCTCGACGAGGAGGTCGGCCGGCTCTGGTGCATCGTGCGCTGCGGTGTCGAGATCCTCTGGGCGGCGGTCGACGGGGACGAGGTCGAGCTCTCGAAGAACCTCACCCTTCTCAAGGCGCTCGAGGACTGAGCGCGACCGCAGCTGCTCAGGGACGAGGCCGAGAAGCGGCCTGGGCGAGGGTGAGCTCCGAGACGAGACGTCGCCCGGCGTCGACGGCCACGTCGCGCAGCCGCCCGGCCAGTGGCGAGAGGGTGCCGCGCCAGACGAGGTGCACGACGCGGTCGGGCACCGCCGGCTCCAAAGGGTGGAAGGACAACGCCTCGTCGTCACGCTGACCCCACACGGCGAGCAACGGCATGACCGCGACGCCGAGGCCGGCCCGGACCATCGAGGTGACCCCCTGGGTGAGGAGGCGAAGGTCCAGCATGCGTCCAGTATCAGCGGTGCCGATCACGATGATCAAGAACTATCGCTTTTCATGAATCGACGGTCGCCCTAGCGTCGGTGCCCATGAACCCCGAGACGATGCTTCAGGTCCACGACGTCGAGCTGTGCGTCCAGACCGCGGGCAACCCTGCCGACCCTGCGATCCTCCTCATCCACGGTGCGGCGACGTCGATGATCTGGTGGGAGGACGAGCTCTGCGAGCGGCTCGGCGCTGCGGGCCGGTTCGTCATCCGCTACGACCAGCGCGACACGGGACGTTCGACGAACGACCCGGCCGGTCACCCGGCATACGACATGGCCGACCTGGCACAGGACGCGATCGGGATCCTCGACGCCCTCCGCATCGACCAGGCACACGTCGTGGGCCGGTCGATGTCCGGAGGGACGGCACTCATCCTCGCCGTCGACCACCCGGAACGGGTCGAGACCGTGACCTTCATGGCCACGTCGCCCGGTGACCCCGGCCTGCCGCCGCCGACGCCCGAGCTCATGAAGGCCTTCGAGCATGACGCGCCGGATCCCGCCGACCACACTGCGTGGGTCGACCACATGGTCCGGGTGATCCGGGCGTTCTGGGGTGGCTCGCCGTTCTTCGACGAAGGCCGGGTGCGCGCCCTCGCCGAGCTCGACGCGAGCCGGACCCGCGACCTGAGGAGCACCGACAACCACTTCGCGATCGAGACACCCGGTCCGGTGGGCGGCGGCCTCGGTGACGTGAGCATGCCCGCCCTGGTCGTGCACGGCGACCTCGACCCGGTCTTCCCCCTGGCCCACGCGTTTGCCCTGCGCGACGCGCTTCCCGCCGCCGAGCTCGTCGTGCTCGAACAGACTGGTCACGAGCTGCCGGCGGAGCGATGGGGCGAGTTCGTCGATGCCCTCGTCTCGCACACGGATCGGAAACCGGCGTGAAGGCCGGTGTCTGGTTGCCGCTCTTCGACGAGCTCGCCGACCCGCGCGTCGTGGCCGACCTCGCTGTGGATGCCGAGGCGGCGGGTTGGGACGGGCTGTTCGTCTGGGACCAGATCGTCTGGCGCGCACCGGTGCTGGCGGTCGCCGACCCCTGGGTCTGCCTCGCGGCAGCAGCCACCCTGACGTCGAGGATCGCCCTCGGGCCGATGGTCAGTCCGCTCTCGCGGCGTCGCCCGACCAAGGTCGTCCGCGAGAGCGTGTCCCTCGACCGCTTGAGCCGCGGTCGGCTGGTGCTCGGCGTGGGGCTGGGCAGCGACCGGTTCGCGCAGGAGTACTCGCGCACGGGCGAGCCCGTCGCGGACCGGACCAGGGCCGAGATGCTCGACGAGAGCCTGGAGATCCTGCGCGCCGCATGGGCCGGGCAGCCCGTCCACCATCACGGCACCCACCACCTCGTGGACGACCTCACGTTCGCTCCGAGACCGGTGCACGACACCATCCCCGTCTGGGTGGCCGGCTTCCCGGGGAACCCGCGGCCGCTGCGCAGGGCCGCCGCTCACGACGGCTTCTTCCCGGTCAACCTCACCTCCCCGGACCAGCTGGCGGAGGCCGTGCAGCGCGTGCAGGACCTGCGCGAGGACCCGGCGCGACCCTTCGACGTCGCCATCGACCTGGCTCCCGGCACGGATCCAGCTCCGTGGCTGGCCGCGGGCGCCACCTGGCTGCTGACCGACCTCGACCCGGAGACGCTGCGGCTGGAGATCGTGCGGGCCATGGTCCGCGAGGGCCCGCAGCGGCCCGCCTAGGCTGGAGGCATGGCCAACCGGCTCGCGCAGTCCACGTCCCCGTACCTGCTCCAGCACGCCGACAACCCCGTCGACTGGTGGGAATGGGGCCCGGAGGCCTTCGCAGAGGCCCGCCGCCGTGATGTGCCCGTCCTGCTGTCCGTCGGGTATGCCGCCTGCCACTGGTGCCACGTCATGGCTCACGAGTCGTTCGAGGACGTGGGAGTGGCCGAGGCCGTCAACGCGAACTTCGTTGCCGTCAAGGTGGATCGGGAGGAGCGGCCCGACGTCGATGCTGTCTACATGAACGCCACGACCGCCCTCACCGGGCACGGGGGCTGGCCGATGACGTGCGTCCTCACACCGGAGGGCGACCCGTTCTTCGCCGGCACCTACTTCCCACGCATGCAGTTCCTCGCACTCCTCGCGAACGTCACGAAGGTGTGGACCGAGCAACGCGCCGACGTCGTGGAGTCGGGCGCCCACATCGCGGGGCAGCTGCGCGAGCTGACGGCACCGACGGCCCCGGCGGTGATCACGGTCGAGGCGCTCGGGAGCGCGGCGACGACCTTGCGGCAGCACTACGACGTGGCGCGCGGCGGCTTCGGTGGCGCGCCGAAGTTCCCGCCGTCGATGGTGCTCGAGTTCCTGCTCCGCCACCACGCCCGCACCGGCGACGCCGACGCGCTCTCCATGGCCCGACGCACCTGCGAGGCCATGGCCCGGGGCGGCATCTACGACCAGCTCGCAGGCGGCTTCGCACGGTATGCCGTCGATGCGGACTGGGTGGTCCCTCACTTCGAGAAGATGCTCTACGACAACGCACAGCTGCTGCGCGTCCACGCCCACCTGTGGCGGGCGACCGGCGATCCCCTGGCGCGCCGGATCACAGCTGAGACAGCGGACTTCGTCATCCGTGACCTCGGCACGGCGGAGGGCGGGTTCGCGTCCGCCCTCGATGCCGACACCCTCGTCGACGGCGTCAGCGTCGAGGGCGCCACCTATGCCTGGACGCCAGCGGAGCTCGTCGCGGTGCTGGGGCCGGAGGACGGGGCGCGTGCGGCGGACCTCCTCTCGGTGACGGAGGCCGGCACCTTCGAGCACGGTTCGTCGACCCTCCAGGTGCTCGCCGACCCAGAGGACCCGTCGTGGTGGGCCGGGGTTCGTCGCACGCTCCTCGAGGCACGGCTCCAGCGGCCCCAGCCCGCCCGTGACGACAAGGTCGTCACCTCCTGGAACGGCCTGGCGATCGCCGGTCTGGCCGACGCCGGTGTCCTCCTCGACCGCCCCGACCTCGTCGAGGCGGCGGCGAGGTGTGCCGAGTTCGTCGTCGCGGCCCACGTGGTCGACGGTCGGCTTCGGCGCGCGTCGCGGGACGGCGTCGTCGGGAGTGCGGCCGGGGTCGCCGACGACCACGGGAACCTTGCCGAGGGTTTGCTCGCCCTGCACCAGGCGACGGGTGACCCTCGCTGGCTGGCCGAGGCCGGGGCGATCCTCGATGTCGCCCTGGACCACTTCGTCGACGACGAGGGCGTCCTCCATGACACGGCGGACGACGCTGAGCAGCTGTTCACCCGACCCCGCAGCCAGGCCGACAACGCCGAACCCTCGGGGGTCTCCTCCCTCGCCGGCGCGTGGCTCACGTACGCCGCGCTCACCGGCTCGACCCGCCACCGCGAGGCGGCTGACGGCGCGCTGGCCGGCGTGGGTGCACTCGCGGCCCGCGATCCACGCTTCGCCGGCTGGGCCCTGGCGGTTGCCGAGGCTGCTCTGGCCGGCCCGCTCCAGGTGGCCATCGTCGGCGACGGACCCGTGGCCGACCAGATGCTGCTCGCGGCGCGCGCCAGCACGTCTCCCGGCGTCGTCATCGCCCGTGGGACGCCGGACTCCCCCGGGCAACCACTGCTCGAGGCAAGGCCGCTCGTCGGAGGCGAGCCAGCGGCATACGTGTGCCGTGGTTACGTCTGTGACGCCCCGGTGACAGGCGTCGAGACGCTCGCTGCAGCGCTGTCCCGGGCCTAGAGGTCGACCGCGCCTGTGATGCGCGTCACGGCGTCGCCGGAGACCCAGACCTCACCGTCGGCGGCCTCGATGTGCACCCGGCCGTCACGGCCGATGACCGATCCCTGCCGCGCGACGTAGCTGTCGGGCAGGGCGCCGGTGCCGGTGAGCCACTGCGCCAGCGCGGCGTTGGCACTTCCGGTGACGGGGTCCTCACCGAAGTCGCGGCCGTCGGCATAGAAGGCGCGCACCTCGACGTCGGCGCCGAGCTCGGTCGCGCGGGTGGCGTCCCAGCGGCCGATGACGGCAACCTTGAGGTCGGCAAAGGCCGCGATGTCGGGCACCACCTCGATGACCGCCTGTGCGGAGCCGAGGTCGACGGCCACCCAGCCAGGTCCGTTGTCGGCCCAGGCCAGGTCGACGACGGCGGAGTCGTCGACGGCCAGCGCGGTGACGATGCGGGCGCGCAGGCCGGCATCGACGTCGCCCGAGCGGATCAGCGGGGGTGCGGCGAACCCGAGTCGCGGGCTCCGACGGACGGTGACGAGGCCTGCCCCGCACTCCTGGATGACGGTCTCACCCCGCGGCACTCCCCCGGCCTCGAGCCAGGCGTGGGCGCTGCCGATCGTCGGGTGGCCCGCGAAGGGCAGCTCGCCGCCGGTCGTCCAGATCCGGACCCGGTAGTCGGCCTTCGGATCCGTCGGCGCGCTGAGGAACGTCGTCTCCGACAGGTTGGTCCAGCGGGCGAAGTCGGCCATCTGCGTGTCGCTGAGGCCATCGGCGTCGTGCACGACGGCGAGCGCGTTGCCGAGCCATGGCTCGGAGCTGAAGACGTCGACCTGGCGGAAGGGCAGCATGCGCACCATCCCAGCACACGCTGATGAACCCCGGTCAGGCGCGAGGGACGGTCACCGTCACGACCGCGCCGTTGGTGATCGGGACCCACTCGACCTCGCGGTGGGTGCGTCCCTCGAGCCGGGCGAGCGCCACGCGCATCGTGTCACCGTGAGTGACCCAGACGACGTGGTCGTGGGGTGCCCCGTGTGCCCGGGCGATGGGTGAGGCCAGCCGTCGATGGACGTCGGCGAGGCTCTCACCACCGCCCCATCTCACCTCACTGACGTGCAGTCCGTCCGGCACCCCCTCGGCCGTGAGCTCGCTCGTGAGCCGCCCTTCGAGCTCGCCCAGCGACTGTTCCCGCAGATCGCGGTCGTTCGCGACGGCCACACCGAGGGCGGCGGCGATGACGGCGGCGGTCTGACGCGCGCGCACGAGGTCGCTCGACACCACGGCGACGGTGCCGGTGCCGGCGATCCGCTCGGCGAGGAGGTCCGCCGCAGCCGCCGACTGGGCGCGACCGAGGTCCGTGAGCTCGGGATGGGCGGTCTGGCCCTGGAGCCGACCCTCGACGTTCCAGCTGGACTGTCCGTGGCGGACGAGGTGGAGCTGGAGCGCGCGCACCGGGCAACTGTAGGGCTGCGTAGACTCCGCCGGGTGTCGGGACTGCTGGTGACGGGGACGAGCTCCGATGCGGGGAAGTCCCTCGTCGTGACGGCGCTGTGCCGCCTGTGGTCGCGCCAGGGCATCCGGGTCGCGCCGTTCAAGGCCCAGAACATGTCGAACAACTCCATGGTGTGCCGCGACGGGTCCGAGATGGGTCGGGCGCAGTACCTGCAGGCGCAGGCCGCCATGGTCGAGCCCACATCGGTCCACAATCCTGTGCTGCTCAAGCCCGGCAGTGACCGACGCGCGTTCGTCGTGGTGCGGGGGAAGCCCGCCGGGCAGCTCGTCGCGGGTGAGTACGCCACCGGGCGACGGCACCTCGCCGACGCTGCGTTCGAGGCCTTCGAGGAGCTGTCCGCCTCGGTCGACCTCGTCGTGGCGGAGGGCGCCGGATCTCCTGCCGAGGTCAACCTCCGCTCCGGTGACTACGTGAATCTCGGCCTGGCACAGCGTTTCTCCCTGCCTGCCCTGTTGGTCGCGGACATCGACCGTGGAGGCGCGCTGGCGGCCCTGTTCGGCACGTGGGGCCTGGTGGACGATGCCGATCGACCGCTGCTGCGGGCCTATGTCGTCAACAAGTTCCGCGGCGACGAGTCCGTGCTGACCCCGGGCCTCGAGGTCGTCTCCGAACGGACTGGTATGCCGTGTGCCGGCGTTCTCCCGTGGCTCGAGGACGTCTGGCTGGACTCGGAGGACGCCCTGTCGATCGGTCGCTGGCGGCCCTCGTCGGACACCTCGGGCGACCGGCTGTCGGTGGCCGTCGTGCGCTTCCCGCGGACGTCGAACGCCACCGACGTGGACGCCCTCGCCGTCGAGCCCGGCGTTGACGTTCGGGTCACGACAGACCCCGATGTATGCCGTGAGGCCGACCTCCTCGTCCTGCCCGGCTCGCGGGCCACGGTGAGTGACCTCGAGTGGTTGCGGTCGACCGGCTTGGCCGACGTCGTCTCGTGGCGGGCGGCGCACGGGCGCGCGGTGCTCGGGATCTGCGGTGGCTACGAGATGCTGGCGCAGTGGATCGACGACCCGGTCGAGAGTGAGCACGCTGGACGGGTTGCCGGGCTGGGCCTGCTGCCCACGACGGTGACATTCCTCCCCGACAAGGTGCTGGCCCGCCCGACCGGCGAGTGGCGGGGGCACCGGGTCGAGGGCTACGAGATCCACCACGGCGCGGTGTCGGATGACCGAGCCTTCCCCGGCGGGACTGCCTCCGCCACGGTGTGGGGCACGATCTGGCACGGCACCCTCGAGTGCGACGACTTCCGACGTGCCTGGCTCACCGAGGTCGCGGCGACGGCTGGTTCGTCCTGGCAGCCGGACGAGACGGCCCGCGGGTTCGCGCAGCGGCGTGAGGCCATGATCGATGCCCTCGCCGACGCCGTCGACGAACACCTCGACCACGAACTGCTCCTGGAGCTCACCCGGTGAACGCCGTGGCAGCACAGCGCAACCCACGCGAGGTCCGGATCATCGGCATCGGCACGGGCTCCCCCGCCCACGTGACGGGGCAGGCCATCGACGCGCTGCGCGAGTGCGACGTCTTCCTCGTCGCCGACAAGGGCGAGGTCAAGGACGAGCTCGTCGCCGTCCGTCGGCTCATCTGCGAGGCGTTCCTCGACGAGGGGACCTTTCGCATCGTCACGGTGACCGACCCGGAACGTGGGCCGGACGCGCACCGGGACCGGGCGGCATACCGGACCGGTGTGGATGCGTGGCACGCAGCGCGAGCGGAGCGCTACGCCGAGATCATCGACGGTCTGCCGGCTGGCGAGACCGTGGGGTTCCTCGTGTGGGGTGATCCCGCGTTCTACGACAGCACCATCCGCATCGTCGACGCGGTGGCGCAGCGGCTGCCGCTGCGAGTCCGGGTCACCGCCGGACTGTCCGCGATCCAGGTCCTCGCCGCCGAGCACGGCATCGTCCTCAACGGGATCGGCCAACCCGTGCACATCACCACCGGGCGGCGGCTGGTCGACGAGTGGTCACCCGCGCTCGGCACCGTCGTCGTCATGCTCGACGCATCGTTGCGGTGTCGTGAGCTGGTGGAGCGCGCTCCGGACCTGACGATCCACTGGGGCGCGTATCTTGGTCTGCCACAACAGGTCCTGCGCGCCGGGAGGTTGGCCGACGTCATCGACGAGATCGTCGGGGTGCGCGCCCGGCTGCGTCAGGAGCACGGCTGGGTGATGGACACCTACGCGCTCACTCCCGCGTCACCCCTCGACGCACAGGACGCCGGTGTTGCCGTCCTGGTCGGCGATCACGGTGAGTGAGGGCGCGTCGCTGTCATCGACGACGGTCCCGCCCGCGGCAACGACGGCGGCGATCCGCTGCTCGGCAACCTCCGCCGGCACGTAGACCTCGACGTGGAACCGCTGACGGGGAGTCTCGTCCGCGCCGGCCTCGCCGAACCACAGGTTCGGCACGCGTCCCGTGGCGTCCCGGATCTCGTCGCCGGGTGAGCCGTGGCCCTGTGCCTCGGCGTTCCCGGTCAGCAGGGCGGCCCACACCGGCGCGATGGTGCCGGACCTCGCCGTGTCGAGGCCCAGCTCGACGACGCTGACCGAGGTCGGGTCGGCCTTGAGCGTGTGGTCGACGGCGATCTCGGTGATTCGTCGGGCCAGGTCGACGTCCTGCTGGGTCGGCCACTCGATGACGTACTCGGTGCCGTCGTCATCGCGATAGATGGCGTCGTCGGTGACCAGCTTGAGGTCGACACATCCCTTGCCCATCGAGACGCGCGGGTGGTGTCCGAGTGCGTCGCCTGCCTCGCCCAGAGCGGTGACGAACCGGGCGCCGGCGGCGAAGTCGTCGACCAGGTAGCGGGCGTGCAGCCCTTGGGCCAGCTTGCGCCAGTCGGTCAGCCCGGCCGCGGTGATCTCGTCGCTCTTGAGCATGTCCATGCTTCCGGACCCTATCCGTGAACCCGCCCGCTCAGGGCTCCGTCCGAGCCATCTCGCGCCGGGTCCGCAGGCCCTGCAGGACGAGTGATGCCGCTAGGGCGGCGCCGACACCTTCGCCGGAGCGCAGGCGCAGGGTGAGGAGGGGCTCGAGGCCGAGCAGGCCGAGGACCTTGCCGTGGGCGCGTTCGCGGCTCCGCTGCCCGGCGATGAGGTGGGCCTGCACGCTGGGTTCGATGGCGGCTGCGAGGACGCCGGGCAGTGAACCCGCGAGTCCGTCGAGGACCACGGGGGCGCCCGCGTCGGCGGCGCCGAGCACGACGCCGGTGAGCAGGGCGATCTCGGGTCCGCCCAGTCCGGCCAGAAGGTCGGCCGGGTCGTCGCGCCACGAGTCCGCGCGTGCCCCGAACCGCTCGCGAGCGGCGGCCACGGCGGCCTGCTTGCGCTCGACGATGTCGGTGTCGGCCCCTGCACCGACACCGACGGCGTCGCGCGGGGACAACCCCGTCACGACACAGGTGAGGGCCGCGGCAACCGTGGTGTTGCCGATGCCCACCTCGCCCAGGACGACGATCCCGGAGCGTGCAGCGTGCTGCCCGAGCCGCCGTCCGGCGTCAAGGAGCCGGTCCACGTCGGTGCGGTGCAGCGCGTCGGCGTTCACGAGATCCCCGCGGGGCTCGGTGGGGCGCGCATCGATGGCGCCCGGGACGGCCTGTCCGCCCGCAGTGCCCGCGTCCACGACGACGAGGTCCAGTCCGGCGGACCTCGCGCTCATGGCGCCCATCGCGACGCCGGCCACGGCAGCCTCGAGCACGTCCCGCGTGACCCGGTCCGGATAGGCGCTCACGCCCCATGACGCGACCGGGTGGCTGGCGCCGGCGAGGACCACGGTGCCGCCGAGCGGCATACGCCCTCGCCCCAGTGCCTCGACACGGCTCAGGACGCGGTCGAGCACTCCCAGCGACTCGGGTGGTGCGAGGAGTCCGTCGGCCTCGTCGGTCGCCGACACGATTGTCTCCTGCGGCAACCGGTCGAGGTGCGAGAGCGGGTGCGCTGCACCGTCATCAGTCCACCGGTCGCGCATGACGACCTCGTGCAGCGGCATCCGCTTCGACCAGGCAGCCCGCTCGAGCCCGGGCGACGGCGGGCGCTCGTCGGGCCAGCCGAGGCACATCCACCCCATGGGGACGACGTCCTCGGGCAGCTCGAGCAGGCCGGCCAGCTCGGCGGGATCGAAGAGGGTCACCCAGCCCATGCCCAGGCCGCGTGCCCGGGCGGCCAGCCACATGTTCTCGATGGCGCAGGCACACGACCACAGGTCGGCGTCCGGGAAGGTCGCGCGGCCGAGGACGCCACTGGCCGGGGTGCGTCGGTCACAGACGACGACCACTCCGACGGGCGCCTCACGCAGGCCCTCGAGCTTGAGGTCGAGCATCCGGGCAGCCCGGTCGTCGGTCAGCAGCGCAGCCTGGTCCAGGCGTGCGCGGTCGGCGAGGTGGGCGGCCCGGTCGCGGATGCCAGGGTCGCGCACGACGATGAACCGCCACGGCTGCGAGTGGCCCACCGACGGGGCCCGGTGGCCGGCGGTGAGCACCTCGATGAGCAGGTGCTCGGGAACCGCATCGGACCGGAACCGGCGGATGTCGCGGCGGCCGGCGATGACGTCGTCGAGGCTCGCGATCACGCCCGGCTCGAACGCCCAGCCGGACGGGTCGGCGCTGCGCTCCTGGGCGCTCGTCGCGTCCCCGACGAGAGGTGTGGGGCGCGGCCATGACGTCGTGGCCGGACCCGATGGTGTCGTGCGTTCGGCGCTCACTCCTCGAGGTCGCCCTCGACGTCGAGGTAGACCTGACGCATCTGGTCCATGACCTCCGGGTCCGGCTCCTCCCACAGCCCGCGGTCGGCGGCCTCGGAGAGCTTCTCGACGATGCCGCGCAGGGCCCACGGGTTGGCGTGGCGCATGAAGTCTTGGTTGGTCTTGTCGAGGACGTAGTCGTGCGCGATCCGGTCGTACATCCAGTCGGGCACGACACCGGCGGTCGCGTCGAACCCGAAGAGGTAGTCGACGGTCGCCGCCAGCTCGAACGCACCCTTGTAGCCGTGGCGCTGCATCGCCGCCATCCAGCGCGGGTTGACGACCCGGGCACGGAAGATGCGGTTGGTCTCCTCCTGCAGGGTGCGGGTGCGCACGCTCGAGGGAGTGGTGGAGTCTCCGACGTAGGCCTTGGGGTCCGAACCCGTCAGCGCACGAACGGTCGCGACCATGCCGCCGTGGTACTGGAAGTAGTCGTCCGAGTCGAGGATGTCGGACTCGGTGTTGTCGATGTTCTTGGCTGCGACCTGGATGCGCGTGTAGTTGCGCTCCATGTCGTCGCGGGCCGGTGCGCCGTCGAGGTCACGGCCGTAGGCGAAGCCACCCCACACGGTGTAGACCTCGGCGAGGTCCTTGTCGTCGCGCCAGGTGCCCGACTCGACGACCTGGAGGATGCCGGCGCCGTAGGACCCGGGCTTGGATCCGAAGACCCTTGTGCGAGCGCGTCGCTCGTCGCCGTGCTGCTGGGCGTCGGCCGTGGCGTGAGCCTTGGGATAGTTCTGGTCCAGCGGCTCGTCGAGGCCGACGACGAGTGCGACCGCGTCGTCGATGAGGTTGATGACGTGCGGGAACGCGTCGCGGAAGAAGCCCGAGATGCGCACCGTGACGTCGATGCGGGGACGCCCGAGCTCGGCCAGCGGGATCGCCTCGAGACCGATGACGCGGCGGGACTGCTCGTCCCATCGGGGGGTCACGCCGAGGAAGGCGAGGATCTCGCCGATGTCGTCACCGGAGGTCCGCATCGCCGACGTGCCCCAGGCCGAGAGACCGACGGAGCGGGGCAGCTCGCCCTCCTCGTCGAGGTAGCGCTGCAGCAGTGACTCCGCCATCGCGACGCCGGTCTCGTAGGCGAGGCGTGACGGGATCGCCTTGGGATCGACCGAGTAGAAGTTGCGGCCCGTCGGCAGCACGTTGACGAGGCCGCGCAGGGGCGAGCCCGAAGGACCCGCCGGGACGTAGCCGCCGTCGAGGGCGTGGAGCACCATCGGGATCTCACCGGTCGTGCCGGCCAGGCGCGGGACCACCTCCTCGCACGCGAACCGCAGGGAGGCCTCGACGCCGGGATGCCGTGAGCCCAGCTCGGTGGCGACGATCTCCGGCACGGCGGCGACGTCCCAGTCGCGGGCGGACAGCGCCTTGACGAGTCGCCCCGCCGTCTCCTCGGCGGCGTCCGTCTCGCTGGTCGAGGCACCGGTGTCGCTGAGCCCCAGGGCCGTTCGCAGACCTGGCACCCCGTCCTGCTGGCCGCCGAACACCTGACCGGCACGGAGGATGGCAAGAACGAGGTTGTCGAGCCCCTCGCCCGAGGGCGCCTCGCCCAGGACATGGAGCCCGTCCCGGATCTGGACGTCCTTGACCGCGCAGAGCCAGTAGTCGATCTCGCCGACCAGCTTGTCGAAGCCCGTCTCGTCCGGGCGCTCGGTGAGGCCGAGGTCCTGGTCGAGCTTCGCGGCCTGGAGGAGCGTCCAGATCTCACCCTGGAGGGCCGGTGCCTTGGCCGGGTCCATCGCGGCGACGTTGCCGTACTCGTCGAGCAGCTGCTCGAGCCGGGCGATGTCGCCGTAGGACTCGGCCCGCGCCATCGGCGGCACGAGGTGGTCGACGATGGTCGCGTGGGCGCGGCGCTTGGCCTGCGTGCCCTCGCCCGGGTCGTTGACGAGGAACGGGTAGATGAGCGGGACCGAGCCGAGCGCCGCGTCGCTGCCACAGCCGGCGGACAGGGCGAGGTTCTTGCCCGGCAGCCACTCGAGGTTGCCGTGCTTGCCCATGTGCACGACGGCGTGCGCGCCGAACTCCTCCTCGATCCACCGGTAGGTCGCGATGTAGTGGTGCGTCGGCGCGAGGTCGGGGTCGTGGTAGATCGCGATGGGGTTCTCGCCGAACCCGCGCGGCGGCTGCACGAGCAGCACGATGTTGCCGGACTGCAGCGCGGCCGAGACGATCGCGGGCTCGCCGCCTTCGGCCACGGCCGACGAGTCGACGAACAGCTCGCCCGGCGCCTCACCCCACGCCTGCGTCATGCCGTCGCGAAGGTCAGCCGGAAGGGAGGCGAACCACCCGGCATACCGGCTGCTCGGAATGCGCACGTGGTGCTCGGTGAGCTGACCGTCGGTCAGCCACTCGGGATCCTGGCCGCCGGCGGCGATGAGCGCATGGACGAGGGCGTTGCCGGCCGTGGTGTCGAGGGCTTCCCCGTCGCGCGGCTCCACGTCGTCGAGGCCGGGTATGCCGCCCCGCTCGCCCAGGTCGTATCCCGCCTCGCGCATGGCGCGCAGCAGCCGGATGGTCGAGACGGGGGTGTCGAGGCCGACGGCGTTGCCGATCCGGGAGTGCTTGGTCGGGTAGGCGGACAGGAGGATCGCGATCTTGCGCTCAGCTGGCGGCGTGTGGCGCAGGCGGGCATGACCGACGGCGATGCCGGCCACGCGGGCGCACCGCTCGGGGTCGGCGACGTAGTGCGGCAGACCGTCGGAGTCGGTCTCCTTGAAGGAGAACGCCACCGTGATGATGCGGCCGTCGAACTCGGGCACCGCGACCTGGGTGGCGACGTCAAGGGGTGACATCCCCTCGTCGGACTGGCTCCACTCCTCGCGACTCCACGTGAGGCAAAGGCCCTGGAGGATCGGGACGTCGAGCGCGGCGAGGGCCGCGACGTTCCACGAGTCGTCGTCCTCACCAACGGAGGCCGTCGCCGGCCGTGTGCCACCGGCGGCAAGCACGGTCGTGACGATCGCGTCGTAGGTGCCGAGGTGCTCGAGCAGGTCCTCGGGCGCGTCCCGCAGGGAGGTGGCGTAGACGGGCACGCCCACTCCCCCGGCGTCGTCGATGGCGTCAGCGAGAGCATGGGCGAAGTCGGTGTTGCCGGCAGCCTGCTGGGCGCGGTAGAAGAGCACGGCGACGCGTGGGCCGTCGGTGGTCGCCCTGCGCTCCAGCGTTCCCCACCGGGGCAGCTCGATCGGCGGCTCGAACGTGTCCCCCGTCAGCAGCAGGGTGTCGCAGAGGAACGAGTGGAGCTCGCGGAGGTTGTCGGCGCCACCCTGGGCCAGGTAGCGGTGGGCCTCGTGGACGACGCCCGCGGGGGCAGTCGACTCGGCCATGAGGGCTGCGTTGGGGGCTTGCTCGCCGCCGAGGACGACGAGGGGGACACCCGTGGCGCGGATGCGGGCAAAGCCGGAGCAGAGGTCCTGCGGCGAGCCGAGGATGCGGGCCACGACGATGTCGGCACCCTCGATCGCGGCGGCCATGTCGGTGTGGCCCGGGCGGCTGGGGTTGGCCCAGACGTAGTCGGCACCGCTCGAGCGGGCGCAGACGAGGTCGGTGTCGGAGGTCGACAGCAGGGCGATGCGGGGCATGGGCCGTGAGGCTCCTTCCGGGGTTTCCTCGCCCCGTGACGGCTGGACCCGACGGCTTTCGTCGAGCCAGCTGCGACGACGTTCCTGACTGACCCACACCCTGTCGTCGAGACAGGGGCGGGGCTCACAGTGGCGGGACCGTCCCGGATTCGCACCGGGTTCCGTCCTTCGCAGCCGTGGGCAGCCTAACGGTCGGTCGGGCTACTGTGACCGCCGTGTCCGAACGCTCGCCTCTCGACCGATGCCCGGGCCTGCTGCGCCCGTTCGTCGCGGACGACGGCGCACTGGTGCGACTGCGTATGCCGGGTGGTCGGGTTGCCGTGTCCGTGCTGCGCGAGGTGGTCGAGATCGCTGCCGCCCACGGCGCCCCGGTGGTGCAGGTGACCTCACGTGGCAACCTGCAGCTACGCGCTCTGCCGAACCCGCTGCCCCTCGCGGTCATCGAAGCGGTGGAGGCCACCGGGCTGCTGCCGTCGGCCTCGCACGAGCGGGTGCGCAACATCCTCGCTGCCCCCCTGGCGCGCGACCTCGACCCGCTCGTCGCCTCGTTCGACGCAGCCCTGAGGGCAGAGCCGCGGTTGGCGCAGCTGCCCGGGCGGTTCCTCTTCGCGATCTCCGACGCCTCCGCGTCGGTGCTCTCGGAGAGGTGGGACGTGGCCTACCAGCAGACCTCGGAACGATCGGGAACCCTGTATGCCGGTCGGCTCGGTCGCGAGGTCGCTCCGGCTCACGCTGTGCGAGCGATGGTCGACGTCGCCCTGCGCTTTGTCGAGACGGCGCCGGACGGCGCGTGGAACGTGTGTGACCTGCCGTCCGACTCGCCTGTGTTCGAGGGTCTGGAACCGTCCACGGCGGTGGCCGCTGCACCCCTGGTCCCGGGCGTCGTGGGAACCGACCTGGTGGCCGGAGTCCCACTGGGGATGCTCACGCTCCAGCACGTGGAGGCGCTGGCCGAAGCTGCCGACGAGGTCGTCATCACGCCGTGGCGCTCGCTCGTGGTGCCCAGCGGAGCGGCACGCGTCGAGTCATTGCGTTCGGCGGGGCTGGTGACGGAGCCAGAGGGGCCGTGGGCCAGAATCTCTGCCTGTGTCGGCGCCCCGTCGTGCCGGCGCACGACGGTCCCCACCCTCGACCTCGCGCGATCCGCGGCCGAGACGGTGGCGTCCCGACGACTGACGGCCACACAGGACGTGCACGTCGTCGGGTGCGAACGGCGGTGTGGCACAGGAGCATCCGACAGGGTTCTCGTCGCACCGCCAACCGTCGACGACGTGGTCGCGGCTCTGACCACCACGGTCCCCACAGCCACCGCAGCCACTCGAGGAGAACAGTGAGCGAGCACGCAGCGCCCACCCGCCGCTACGACTACGTCACCGAAGGTCAGGAGATCTATCGCCGTTCGTTCGCGATGATCCGCGACGAGAGCGACCTGTCCTCCCTGCCGAGCGACCTCCACACAGTGGCGACGCGGATCATCCACGCGTCCGGCGACGTGGAGATCACTGGTCGGATTGCCGCTCATGCAGGTGTCGTCCGCGCCGCTCGCACGGCGCTCAGGAGCGGCGCCCCGATCATCACCGACTCGCAGATGCTCGCGTCCGGGGTGACCCGTCGCCGCCTCCCGGCCGACAACGAGATCATCTGCACCCTGCGCGACGACCGTGTGCCGGCCCTGGCTGCCACTTGGGACACGACGCGAGCTGCCGCCGCCGTCTCCCTCTGGGGTGAGCGGCTGGAAGGGGCCGTCGTCGCCATCGGCAACGCCCCCACCGCACTGTTCCACCTGCTCGAGGTCATCCTGGACGGCGGCCCACGACCCGCAGCCATCGTCGGCCTGCCCGTGGGTTTCGTGGGTTCGGCCGAGTCCAAGATGGCCCTGGCGGAGCACGTGCTGCCCGACGGCTCGCAGGTCCCGTGGCTGGTCGTCCATGGTCGACGTGGTGGTTCCGCAATGGCCGCTGCCGCGCTCAACGCCCTCGCCACCGAGGACGAGCTCGCGTGAGTGGGACTGCCCAGCCCGGCCACCTCTATGGCGTCGGCGTGGGCCCCGGCAACCCGGGCCTCATCACCCTGCGCGCCGCCTCGCTCATCGGCTCGGCTGACGTCGTCGCCTATCACCGCGCTGCCCATCGGGAGTCGACAGCGCGCAGCATCGCCGCCGACCACATCCGGGCGGGGGTCGTCGAGGAGCCGCTCGTCTACCCCGTGACGACGGGCACCACCGACCACCCGGGGGGCTACTACGGCGCCCTGGCCGACTTCTACGACGAGTGCGCCCGACGCTTCCGGACTCATCTGGCAGCGGGACGCAGCATCGTCTGCCTGGCCGAGGGCGACCCGCTCTTCTACGGGTCGTTCATGTATGTCCACGACCTCCTGCGCGACGAGTTCCCGACCGAGGTCGTCCCGGGCATCACCGCGATGGCCGCGGCCACCGCCGCCGTCGGGTCCGGCCTCTCCCGCCATGAGGACACGGTCACCGTGCTCCCCGGCACGCTGCCCGTACCCGAGCTGGCCCGCCGCCTCGCCGACACGGACGCCGCGGTGATCATGAAGCTCGGCCGCACCTTTGAGGGGGTGCGGGAGGCCCTCCGCCAGGCCGGGCTGCTCGACCGCGCCGTGTATGTCGAGCACGCGAGCCGCTCGGGTCAGCGGGTCGTCCCGGTCCGCGACGTCGACCCCGAGACCGTGCCCTACATGTCCATCGTCATCGTGCCCGGTGAGGACCTGCGAGCCGATGCGGCTGGACGAGCGTCCACGGACGGCATACGCGAACCTGTCTCCGCCACAGGCGAGCCCAGCATCGGAACGGTCCATGTCGTGGGCCTCGGACCTGGCCCGGACAAGTGGCTGAGCTCGGAGGCGAGCGACGTCCTCAGCCGGGTCCAGCACGTCATCGGCTACGCGCCCTACGTGGCCCGCGTGCCCCAACGTCCCGGCCTCACTCGGCACGCCACGGGCAACACCGTCGAGGTGGACCGTGGCCGCCACGCCCTCGACCTCGCCCTCAAGGGCGACGACGTCGCCGTGGTCTCCGGTGGTGACGCCGGTGTCTTCGGCATGGCTGCCGCAGTGTTCGAGGCAGCCGAGGCAGCGATGGTCGACGACGAGCGATACGCCCAGGTGCCGATCACTGTGGTTCCGGGGATCACGGCCGCACATGCAGCGAGTGCGCTCGCTGGCGCCCTGCTGGGCGCGGACCACGCGCTCATCTCGCTCTCTGACAGGCTCAAGCCGTGGGACGTGCTGCTCGACCGGCTCACCTCGGCTGTGCGGTCGGACCTCGCTGTCGCGCTCTACAACCCGCGCTCCCGCAGCCGCCCGCACCAGCTCGGCGAGGCACTCGACGCGGTCCGTGAGGTGGCGCCTCCCGAGCGCGTCGTCGTCGTGGCCCGGAATGTCGGTCGTGATGGCGAAGAGCTCAGGGTCACGACCCTCGGGGAGCTCGACCCGGAGTCTGTCGACATGGGCTGTCTCGTCGTCATCGGCGCCTCCAGCACGCGCGTCTCGCCGACTGGCCGGGTCTGGACTCCTCGCTGGGTCGACTGACCTGCCTGACTCCGCAAGGGGCTCAAAAGGGGATGACTTCGGGCTGTCCGGACGGGCGGGGTGGGAGGTCGATGCGGTAGCGCTCCCAGTCGGTGCTGTGGTCGAGGTCGATCGTGGGTGGCGCTCCGCCATAGGTGTTGCCGTCGATGTCGAACGAGACCGAGTAGGCGCGGGGGTTGCGTGGGATGTCGTGGGCGTCGAGAAGGTCGATGAGCTCTTCTTCGAAGGTGGTGGGGATGTCGGCGGGGTTGGTTGCGGCTCGCCCGAACGTCTCAAGGTCGCGACGGGTGTGTCCGGCGGTGACGAGGTGCAGGTGGTCGACCGGCCAGGTGGTGGTGGACAGTCCGGTGGGGTCGGTCCAGCTGGCGGTGCCGTCGGGGTGGAGCTTGACGGTCCAGCCGTCGCGTTGCTTGATGCGGTGGTGTCGCCGGCACAGGCACATCAGGTTCATCGCGTTGGTGGGACCGATTGGCCAAGGTCGGACGTGGTCGAGGTCGCACTGGCGGACGGGCACGGCACAGCCGGGGAAGCGGCACGACCCGTCGCGCAGCCGGATCAGCCGGGCCATCGGGTCAGGCACGCGGTAGGAGTCGCTGAAGTCTTCAGGCGGTGCATTGCTCGCGGGTGGTGCGTTTCCGCGTTCGCGGGCCCTCTCACGAGCCCGTTCTCGTGCGCGTTCGCGGGCCCGGTGCGCGCGACGGGCGGCGCTGTTGCCCCGAGCGAACGCCTTGGGGACGTGACCGTGCACCAGCGCGCCCGTGACACCGTCGCAGGTCAGGTCACGCTCCGGGTCAGAGGTGCGCGCGGCCTGGAGCCAGTCCCGGCGCACGAACGTCGTGCCCGGTGCACCGAGCCCACCGACCTCGACGAGATCTCCAATCGAGCCAGAGGCGGTGGCGGAGCCGGAGGCGGTGGTGGTGGTAGGTGTGGTGGCGTGAGGCGTGTCGCTCGCCGACGCCTCGTCGTCGGCGGCGCGGGTGGTGTGGACAATGACCTTGACGTCGGAATGTTCCAGGATCAGCTCCATCATCGCGTCGGCGCGGGCGAGCTCCAAGGAGTCGGCCTGGTTGTCACGCACGAGCTGGCGGGCACGCTCGGTGACGGCGGCCCACGCGGTCCGCGCCTGCTCCACCTTGAAGTCACCACGCCAATGGTCCGTGCCATGGACCCCGGTGCGCCGGGTCAGTCCGCGACGGGCGCGTTCGTCCTGCGCGTGCGCGGTCACCGCGTCCGGGTCGACCTGCGCCGCCGTGCGCGCCAGCAGCCGGCGCAACGGGCCGGTCGTCAGCTGCCCCCACACGTCCTTGACCCGGTCCACGACCTCCGCCGCCGATTCCGGGGACAGGAACTCGGTCTCCTCCGTCACGACCCTGGCCCGCCGCTTGTCCAGCTCACCCGAGGCCATCGCATCGACCACGGCCGGGGTGTGGGTCAGCTGACGGACAGCATCCAGGACCCGGTTCGCCGCGACATGGACAGAACACCCCAACCGGGGCGCAGCCAGCTCCGGGGCATCCAACCGTTGGTACCCCAACCCGTGGTGGACCTCGACCGACGTGCCGTCCTCCTGCACGTGCGAGCCCCGCGCCGACAGGTGCGCCAACGCCACCGCCTGCCGCGCCGACGCCGCATCCTTCTCCCGCTGCGCCGACTCGATGACATCGAGCAGCTCCTCGGAACTCAACTGATCCGCGGACGCCCGCAACGCGGCATACCGACCCTCCAGGGCGGCGGTCGCAGCGGTGCTCTCCATGCCTCGATTCTAGTCGAACATGAGTTCTAGGATCAAGTCCTGCTGGAGCGAATTCCGCTCTGCTGCAGGCGAACACGGAACCTTCAGCATTCAGTGGAGACCGCGCACGCGAGTTCCGTAGAGGTGGCTCTCGACGAAGTCCTCTGCCTCCAGGGCCCACCCGACGATGATCACCGCGGCCTGGCGCAGCCCCGCCTCCTCCACCTGATCGGCGATGTCGGCGAGAGTGCCGCGGAGGATGATCTCGTCGGGATGCGTGACCTGGCAGCCCACGACCACCGGGCAGTTCGCGCCATAGTGCTCGGCCAGCTCCGACGCCAGCCGACGGGTGTGCCGGATGGCCAGATGCAGGACCAACGTCGCCCTCGTCGCTGCGAAGGCCGCAAGATCCTCCCCCGGCGGCAAGGACGTCGAGTCCCGCTGCGCCCGGGTCAGTACGACCGTCTGGGCGACCTCGGGCACAGTGAGCTCACGCCCGATGGCAGCGGCCGTAGCGGCATATGCGGGGACACCAGGAGTGACGTCCCACGGCACGCCGGCGCGGTCGAGGCGGCGGGTCTGCTCAGCGATCGCCGAATAGATCGACGGGTCTCCGGAGCACAGCCGCGCGACGTCCTTGCCGGCCTCGTGCGCCGTCACCAGGTGGTCGGTGATCGTGTCGAGGTCGAGTCGCTGGGTGTCGATGAGCTCGGCCCCCCCGGGGCAGTGGGACAGCACCTCCACGTCGAGATAGGTCCCCGCATACAGGCACACCGGAGCCTCGCTGAGCAGCCGGACGGCGCGCAGCGTGAGCAGGTCGGCAGCACCCGGTCCGGCGCCGATGAAGTGAACGGTCATGACACTGCCTTGGTGACGGACCACTGGACGATGGGACGAGCGGGCTTCCAGGAAAGATGGCGGCCCAGCGGCTCGGCGCGTTCGATGCTGACGCGGCGCAGGTCCCCTCCGTGGCGACCCTGCGCCGCGACGACGAGGGCCTCGGTGTCGAGGGTGACGCAGTGGACGACGAGTCGCCCGAAGGGTGCGAGAGCATCCCAGGCGGCGTGGATGAGCGCCTCGGTCGCTCCTCCACCGATGAACACAGCCTGGGGAGAACGCAGTTCGTCGAGGGCCTCCATCGAGTCACCCTCTATGACTGTGATCGGGACACCGAAGGTCGCAGCGTTCTCACGGACGAGCTCGGCCCGCCTTCCATCTCGCTCGACGGCGTCGGCACTCGTGCGCGGAGCCGCGAGGCACCACTCCACCGACACCGATCCTGAACCCGCGCCGAGGTCCCACAGCCGCTGTCCGGCCATGGGCCGCAGGGCCGCGACGGCCAAGGCCCGGACCTCGCGCTTGGTGATCTGCCCGTCGTGGGCGAAGGCATCGTCGGGCAGACCCGGGCTCGAGCCCCAGAGCGCAACGCCGTCAGGGACCTCGAGCGCGACGATGTTGAGAGCGGGTATGCCGTCCGCACCCGGCATGATCCCCAACGCCAGTTCTCCCGCGGCACAGGTGAACCGACTCTCCTGTGCCGTGCCGAGATCGCCGAGCACCGTCATCGACGTCTTCCCGAGTCCCAGGTCGACGAGCATCCGGGCCAGCTCAGCGGGAGTCGCAGCACCGGCCGACAGGGCCACGACCCGAGCGCGCGGCGCAAGGTGACGCCGGACGGCATACACACTGCGTGAGACCAGCGAGACGACGTCGGTGGACTCACTCGACCAACCCATGCGAGCACGAGCCAGCGCGACCGACGACACCGCCGGGTGCACGCGCACGTCATCGGCCCCGAGCACACGCAGCAGCGTCGACCCCACGCCCGACACGAGCGGATCTCCGGTGGCCAGGACCACCACCCCGTCCGGGCCGAGCTCGCCGAGGAGGTCCGAGAGGCCGGGCAGCATCGGCGAGGGCCACACCCGCCGCTCCTGCCCCTCGTCCGGAGGCACGAGGTCAAGCAGTCGAGGCGATCCGACGAGAGTGCGGGCGGCGGCAATGCGCTGCCGATGGGCGGGTGGCAGGGCGTGAAACCCCTCGGCTGGCACCCCGACGACGTCGATCACGGCGCTCACTGTAGACACACCACCGCCCCGCCGGCGGCGCCGTGCCATGATGGCGCCGGTCCCCCGCGAGGAATACCGGTGCAAGTCCGGAGCGGTCCCGCCACTGTGATCCCGACCCGTCGGGAGAGCCAGGACGTCGTCGGGGACTCTCGTGTCGGTCCCCCGATGCGTGCCGGCACTCAGGCGAGCGTGGTCACTCGCCTCAAGGAGATTCCTCGCGTGACGCACTACCCCTTCACCGCGGTCGTCGGGGCCGACGATCTCTCCCTCGCCCTCATCCTCATCACGGTCTCCCCCAGCATCGGGGGCGTGCTCGTGCGCGGCGAGAAGGGCACCGCGAAGTCGACGATCGTGCGCGGTCTCGTGGACCTGTTGCCGCCGCACGCCGTCGTCGAGGGCTGTCGCTTCGCCTGCGAACCGGGGAACCCTGACCCCACGTGTCCCGATGGACCTCACGGCACCACTGACGCGGCGACTTCCCGGCCAGCGCGCCTCGTCGAGCTGCCCGTCGGGGCGACCGAGGACCGGGTCATCGGCTCCCTCGACCTCGGCAAGGCCCTCGGCTCCGGTGAGGCGGCGTTCCAGCCCGGGCTGCTCGCCGATGCCCACCGCGGGATCCTCTATGTCGACGAGGTCAACCTCCTCCACGACCACCTCGTCGACCTGCTCCTCGACGCCGCCGCCATGGGGCGCAACACGGTCGAGCGCGACGGCGTGTCGATCAGCCACGCCGCTCGACTGGTCCTCGTCGGCACGATGAACCCCGAGGAGGGCGAGCTCCGCCCGCAGCTCCTCGACCGCTTCGGGCTGACGGTGGAGGTCGCGGCCAGCCGCGACCCGCTGCTCCGGGCCGAGGTCGTCCGCCGTCGCCTTGCCTTCGATGCCGACCCAGTCGGCTTCGCCGAGGGGTATGCCGCCGCGCAGCGCGACCTCGCGGACCGGGTCGCCGCCGCGCGGACCGCTGTCGGACACGTCGAGCTGAGCGACCGCTCGCTGGCGACGATCGCCCGCGTCTGCGCCGGCTTCGAGGTCGACGGGATGCGCGCCGACATCGTCACTGCCCGCGCCGCGATGGCTCATGCGGCCTGGCACGGCCGTCCGTCGGTGACCCGCGAGGACATCAGGGTGGCGGCGATCTTCGCGCTGCCGCACCGTCGCCGCCGCAACCCCTTCGACGCGCCGGGCCTCGACGAGGACCTCCTCGACCGCCTGCTCGGTGACGAACCGGACGACCCGGGGCCGGACGGCGACCCCGAGGGACGCACCCACGACGTGGACGGCGACGCCGACCCCGTGCCCGACCCGGGAGCTGCTGCCCCTGCAGGCACGCAGGACCAGCCGCAGGACGACGGATCCCGCGAGCCGGAGCCGTCGCGCGCGGCCGATGGCAGCCCACAGACACCCGAGTCCCGTGACGAGGCAGCAAACCCCGTCCCCGACAGCGAGGCACCAGCCGTGGTTCCGGTCGGTGTCGCCGCGGCGGGGACGCCGTTCCGGGCTCGGGCCTTCACCCTCACCGGCCTGGGGACCGGAGAGTCGGGACGTCGTAGCCGCGCCGTCACCGCGACCGGCCACACCATCGGGTCGTCCACCACCGGGCGCGGTCGGCTTCACCTTCCCGCGACGATCACGGAGGCCGCGCGCCACCGCGGGACGCGGGGGGCGGCATACGGACGGCTTGTCCTCCTGCCCGGGGATCTCCGCACGGCGGTCACTCAGGGCCAGGAGTCCAATCTCGTTCTCCTCGCGGTCGATGCGTCCGGCTCCATGGGTGCACGGCGCCGGATGGAGGAGGTCAAGACGGCCGTGCTTTCTCTGCTCCTGGACGCCTACCAGCGGCGCGACCGCGTGGGACTGGTGACGTTCCGCGGCCAGGGAGCGGAGGTGGCCCTGCATCCGACGTCGTCCGTCGAGGCCGCGGCCCGCTCGCTCACGACCCTGGCCCACGGCGGGCGCACCCCGCTTGCCGAGGGACTGCTCATGGCGACCAAGGTGCTGGCGCGAGAGAAGCTGCGTGACCCGAAGCGCCGCCCGCTGCTCGTCGTCGTCACCGACGGCCGGGCCACGGCAGGACCCGACGCCCTCGATCGCTCGCGCACCATTGCTGACGCATGGGGCCGCACGGGGCACCAGTCGGTCGTCATTGACGCCGAGACCGGCACGTTCCGCCTTGGACTGGCCGCCGACCTCGCGGCGCGCATGGGTGCGACACACGTCCCCCTCGGGGAGGTCGCAGCGGGAGCGATCGTCGAGTCGGTGACGACCGCGCGCGAGGCGTGGCGAGCAGGTCGCGGCGGAAGGGCTGCCTGATGGTGCAGGGACAGGTTCCTGTCACGGCCGCAGACGGGCTCACCACGCGACAGCGGCGCAACCGCCCGCTCCTCCTCATCCATGGAGGCAAGGGGAAGGGCAAGTCGACGGCCGCGTTCGGGCTGGCGCTGCGCGGCTGGACCCAGGGCTGGTCGATCGGTGTCTTCCAGTTCGTGAAGTCGGCGAAGTGGCGCATCGGCGAACAGAGCGCCCTCGAGGCGCTGAACCGTCTCCACCTGGAGACCGGTGAGGGTGGACCGATCGAGTGGCACAAGATGGGCGCCGGGTGGTCCTGGTCGCGCAAGGCCGGGTCCGAGGCGGACCACGCCGCAGCCGCGCAGGAGGGGTGGGCCGAGATCCGACGGCGCATCGAGTCGCAGACGCACGGGCTCTATGTCCTCGACGAGTTCACCTATGTCCTCAAGTGGGGTTGGGTCGACGTCGAGGAGGTCGTGGCGGTGCTCTCGTCACGGACGGGCTTCCAGCACGTCGTCATCACCGGACGCGACCCGCACCCCAGCCTCATCGCGATCGCGGACGTCGTGACGGAGATGACGCAGGTCAAGCACCCCTTCGAGCAGGGACAGAAGGGGCAGAGGGGCATCGAGTGGTGAAGATCCCGCGGGTCCTCATCGCGGCCGCTGCCTCGGGTCAGGGCAAGACGACGGTGGCCGTCGGTGTCATGGCGGCCCTCACGCGCGCCGGCCGCGTCGTGGCGGGCGCCAAGGTCGGGCCGGACTTCATCGACCCCGGCTACCACGCGCTGGCAACGGGTCGTCCCGGCCGCAACCTCGACCCGTGGCTCCAGGGCGAGGACCGCATCCTGCCGCTGCTCCGGCACGGCGCCCAGAGCCCCGCACCCTCCGACCTCACCGTCATCGAGGGCGTCATGGGGCTCTTCGACGGCCGGTTGGGCAGTGACGGCTGGGCATCGACGGCGCACCTGGCGACCCTGACGAGCAGTCCTGTCATCGTCGTCATCGACATCTCGTCGGCAGCCCGCACCGTCGCGGCTGTCGTCCACGGGTTGCGCGGCTTCGACCCCGAGGTCCACGTCGCCGGGGTCATCCTCAACAAGGCCGGATCGTCGCGTCACGCCGACGAGGTGCGGCGCAGTGTCGAACAGCTCGGCACCCCTGTGCTGGGCGTGCTTCCCCGAGATGCTGGGGTGAGTGCGCCCTCACGCCACCTCGGACTAGTCCCGGCAGCCGAGCGACCGGAGGCGGCCGCGGCACTCGAGCGGCTGGCGGAGCAGACCGCGGCATACGTCGACCTCGATGCACTGGTCGAGATCGCCTCTGCCGCACCCGATCTCGACACTCCGACATGGACTCCGACGACCTCGGATGCGCTCTCGACGGCCACACCCCGGCGCGTCGCCATCGCTGGCGGGCGCGCGTTCACCTTCCGCTACGCCGAGACCGAGGAGCAGCTGCGCGCCCTGGGATGCGAGCCGGTGCCCTTCGACCCGGCTCTCGACACTGCCCTGCCGTCCGGCACCCAGGGCATCTATCTCGGTGGCGGCTTCCCCGAGGTCCACGCTGCTGCGCTGTCGACCAACATGCGACTGCTCGCCGACGTGCGTGACGCGGTCCTCGCCGGCGTCCCGACAGTGGCCGAGTGCGCGGGCCTGCTCTATCTCGCGCAGGCGGTGGACGGGCACGAGCTCGTCGGCGCCGTCCCCGCGACCGCTGCGATGCACCCACGCCTGACCCTGCGATACGTCACCGCCGTCGCGCCGGAGGACACCCTGCTCGGCCCTGCCGGCACTCGGGTGCGCGGCCACGAGTTCCACCGAACCCGGACCACGCCGGATCGAGGCGACAGGGCGGCGTGGCTGCTCGACGGCGCAGCAGAGGGGTGGTCGCTCGACCCGGCCGGGACGGGCTCGCCCACCGTGCACGCCTCCTACCTCCACACCCACTGGGCCGGCCATCCCGAGCTGGCCCTGAGCTTCGCCAATGCCGTCCATGGCGGCGAGACTCGTTCTCGCACAGGGCTCCTCCACATCACACCCCGCACCTGTCACCGGTCCGAGCCCGACGTGACCGACCCGCTCGAGCACCACGGCGACGCCGAGACCGACCCCTCGTTGGTCGACCTCGCGGTCAACGTGCGCCTCTCGACGCCGCCCCCGTGGTTGGCACGGCGCCTGCGCGACACGATCGGTGACCTCGCGGCATACCCCGATGTCTGCGGTGCGCGGAGCGCGGTCGCTCGCAGGCACGGAGTCGAGCCCGACATGGTGCTCCCGACGAGTGGCGCCGCCGAGGCGTTCGTCCTCCTCGCGCGGATGACCCGCGCCAGGCGACCGGTCGTCGTGCACCCCCAGTTCACCGAACCCGAGGCTGCCCTGCGGCGAGCCGGCATCCTCCCCGAACGCGTGGTCCTCGACGCTGTCGACGGATTCACGCTCACGCCAGACCTTGTGCCCGCCGACGCCGACCTCGTCATCATCGGCAACCCGACCAACCCCACTGGCGTGCTCCATCCCCGTGGCACCCTCGGGGCTCTGCGCTGCCCCGGGCGCTTGCTGGTGGTCGACGAAGCCTTCATGGACACCGTTGCGGGAGAGGGCGACTCACTCATCTCTCCCGAGATGGACGGCGTGCTGGTCCTGCGTTCGCTCACCAAGACCTGGGGTCTCGCAGGACTACGGTCCGGGTATGCCGTCGGCTCACCCTCCGTGATCGCCGACCTGGCCCACCACCAGCCGCACTGGTCCGTGAGCACGCTGGCCGCGACGGTCATGGAGGCCACCTGCAGCATGGCGGCGATGAGCGAGGCCTCGGCTGCCGTCGCCGACACGACGCAGTGGCGGGAGCACCTGCTGGGTGGGCTTCGTGGGCTCGGCCTGCACCCTGTCGACTCCCAGACGTCGTTCGTCCTCGTCGACGTGGGCACCGGTGTGCGAGAGGCGATGCGGGCGCGCGGCTACGCGTTGCGTCGCGGCGACACCTTCCCGGGTCTCGGACCGCAGTGGGTCCGCATCGCCGTGCGCGACCCCCAGACGATCGACGGCATGCTCCGCGAGCTCGCCACTGTGCTGACCTTTGAGGAGCGCACCGCATGAACCTGACTCTTCCCATGGCCCCCGGCGCGAGGGTCCTCATCACCCGGCCGGGGCAACGCGTCGCTGAGACCGTGCACTCGCTCAGCGACCAGGGCGCTCAGGTCACAGTCGTCCGCCTCGAGGAGACGGACGAGCTCACGCTCGCCGTTCTCGACGACCTCACGGGCCGCCGGCTCGCCACGGTGGTGGAGGACGCACTGAGCGCGGAGTTCGACGTCGTGTTGCGCGACCCCCTGACCTCCTTGGTGAGTTCCCCCCGAGCTCACGGGACTCATGACAGGGGGCGGGTCACCCTCGTCGGTGGCGGGCCGGGCTCGGTGGACCTCCTCACGGTCGGTGGGCTGCGTGCCATCCGCGACGCCGACGTCCTCGTCTGCGACCGACTCGCCCCGTTGTCCGTCCTCGCCGAGGCCGGGCCCGACGTCGAGGTCATCCACGTGGGCAAGATTCCGCGCGGCGCCTTCACCCCACAGGAGTCGATCAACGCCCTGCTCGTCGAGCATGCCCTTGCCGGCAGACACGTCGTCCGCCTCAAGGGCGGCGACAGCTATGTCTTCGGGCGCGGAGGCGAGGAATGGAACGCCTGCGTCGCGAACGGCATACCCGTCGACGTCATCCCAGGGGTGACCTCAGCCGTTGCGGTGCCCGCCCTCGCGGGGATACCACTCACGCACCGCGGCATGACGCAGGGATTCGTCGTCGTCTCGGGTCACGTCGGCCCCCAGGACGAGCGCAACGAAGCCGACTGGAGTGCCCTAGGCCGCAGCGGCCTGACCATCGTCGTCCTCATGGGAGTGGCGGCTCTGGCAGAGATCGCCGAGACCCTCATCGAGCACGGCATGGACCCGTCGACGCCTGCCGCCTGCATCGCTGACGGTGCCATGCCCAGCCAGCGCTCGGCCCGGGCGACCCTCGGCGACATCGCCGACGTCGCGGCCGCGCGGGACCTCACTCCCCCGGCCATCACCGTGATCGGGTCCGTCGTGTCGGCCCTCGAGGACTGAGCTCCGTTGTCAGACGCTGTTGCCGGGCTCAGGCTGGCTGTCGGGACGCTCACAGTCGTGCCGGTCGGCGCGATCGCTGACCCGACGCGCGGGCATGCGCGATGGGCCATGGCCCTGGCTCCTGTGGCCGCGCTGCCCGTCGCGGCAGCCGTCGCCTCACTGGTGGCCGTCGGGCACCTGGCGTCGTTGCCCGCCCTGCTGACGGCGGCCCTCGCCCTTGCCGTGATCGCGGTCGGGACGCGGGCCATGCACCTCGACGGTCTCGCCGACACGGTGGACGGCATCGGGGCCGGCTGGACCCGTGAGCGCGCGCTGGAGGTCATGCGTCGTGGTGACGTCGGCCCCATGGGCGCGTCCGCGCTCGTCCTCGTGCTGCTCACGCAGGTTGCCGCCCTCAGCACCCTCGTCGACCGCCCGCAGGGGTGGCTGGTCGCCGGCGGTGCTGTGGTCGCCTCACGCGCCTCGGTGTTGTTGACCTGTCGAGTGGGTATGCCGTCCGCTCGCCCCACCGGGCTCGGTGCCGTCGTCGCTGGGTGCGTTCCGTCGTGGATGACGGGCCTCGGCGGGCTCGTCGTCACGGCCCTGCTGGCCGCGACCGCCACCGCCGTTGGCATGAGCCCCGCGGCGGGAGTGGTCGCGGTGGTCCTGGCTGCGGCGGCGGTGTGGCAGCTTCTTCGGACGTGTCATCGCGTGCTCGGCGGGGTGACCGGCGACGTCATGGGTGCCGCCATCGAGCTCTCTCTCGCGGTGGTCCTGGTGGTCCTCAGCTCTGGGAGGTGGTGAGGATGCGGACGCTCGTCACGGGTGGTGTGCGCTCGGGCAAGTCCGCGGTCGCGGAGAGGCTCCTCACGGAGGCGGCGGCGCTGCTCCCGGCCGAGGTGCCCGTCACCTATGTCGCGACGGGCCCGTCCTCCGACGACCCGGACTGGGCCGATCGCATCGCCTCACATCGCAGTCGCCGTCCCGGCGCGTGGCAGACCCTGGAGACCCCGGACCTTGCGTCCGCGCTCGACTCGCTGACAGGACCGGCCATCGTGGACTGCCTCGGCACGTGGCTCACCGGAGTCCTCGACGAGCTCGACGTGTGGGACGCGCCCCGGGACGACTGGCAGCCGGCGCTCCACGCTCGCACCACGGCCCTCGTGGCCGCGTGGTCTCGCTGCCCGCGCGACGTCGTCGCCGTCACCAACGAGGTCGGCTGGGGTGTGGTGTCCGAGCACCGCTCGGGTCGCATCTTCGCCGACGAGCTGGGTCGCCTCAACCAGGACATCGCCCGCGCCAGCGACAGCGTCCTGCTGGTCGTCGCCGGGCACGTCCTGCCGCTGCGCGCACCATGAGAGAGGTGCGGCTCGACCCGGTCGCGGTGGGCCTCGTCCTGGGGTTCATGGCGGACCGCGCGTTGGGTGACCCGCAGCGTGGGCATCCGGTGGCCGGCTTCGGGCAGCTTGCCGTGCGCCTTGAGACCCGGTTCCACGCCCACAACCGAAGCCGCGGAGGGCTGGCCGTGGGTGCACTGGTGGCAACGACCGCAGGCATCGGTCTGCTGGAGCGCCCACTGCCCACCCACGCTCGGGCTGTCGCTGCCACGGTCGCCACGTGGGCCGTCCTCGGAGGCCGCTCGCTCGGCCGGGAGGGCGAGGCCATCACGTCGCTGCTCGGCGACGGCGACATCGCCGGTGCTCGGGCGCGCATCCGCAACCTCGTCGGACGCGACCCGAGCGCACTGTCCGCGGACGAGATCGCCCGCGCCTGCGTCGAGAGCATCGCCGAGAACTCCGCGGACGCTGTCGTCGCTCCCCTCTTCTGGGGTGCCGTGGCCGGGGTCCCGGGGTTGCTCGGCTACCGCGCCGTCAACACGCTCGATGCGATGTGGGGCCATCGCAACGACAGGTATCGCGAGTTCGGCTGGGCTGCGGCTCGTCTTGACGACGTCGCCAACTGGGTCCCCGCCAGGCTCGCCGTCGCCCTCAACACCGTCCTTGCCGGTCCGAGGGATAGTCGCTCCGTCCTTCGCACCGTCCGACGAGACGCGCCGGCCCATCCCAGCCCCAACGCAGGACCGGTCGAAGCGTCCTGGGCGGCGGCACTCGGTGTGCGGCTCGGTGGCACGAACCACTACGACGGCGCCGACGAGGACCGGGGGCACCTCGGCGACGGGCCGCCCGTCACCGTTGATGACATCCCGCGTGCCACTCGGCACCTGCGCCGCCTCTCCACCCTGGCGCTCGTGACCCTCGTCAGCGCGCGGCTGGTGCTGCGTCAGCGACCCAAGTCGTCGAGATAGACCGACACGCCGTCCACGCCGGACCGCGCACCGCGTGTCGGTCTATCTCGACGAGGCTCGCAGCCAGGTGAGCACGTCGTCGACGCGGGCGACCTCATTCATGGCATTGGGGACGTGGGGCCGCCGGACCACGACGACCGGCACGCCCAGCGCAGCGGCAGCGGTGAGCTTCGCTGACGTGAAGGCGCCACCGGAGTCCTTGGTGAGCAGCGCGTCGACCGCGTGCTCGGTCATCAACGCCCGCTCCGCGCTCACGTCGAACGGCCCTCGGTCGAGCACGACGGTCCAGCGCGCCGGCGGCTCGACGTCCAGTGGCTCGACGACGCGCAGCACGACGTCCCGATCGGCCCACGACGCGTAGTGATCCAGCGTCTGGCGTCCGGTCGTGATGAACGGCCGCAACGCCCCCAGCCCCTCCGCCGCCCCACGCGCCTGCTCGTACCCGTCAACCCAGTGCCAGCACCCCGCGTCCGGATGCTCGGACCATCCCGGACGAGCCAACCTCAGACACGGCACGCCAGCCGCGTCCGCCGCAGCACCGGCGTTCGCCGTCATGCGCACCGCGAACGGGTGGGTCGCGTCCACCAGGTGCGTGAAACCTCCCGCCACCAGTGCAGCGGCCAGTCCGTCCACACCACCCAAGCCGCCGACGCGCACCTCGCCCACCGGCATACGCGGGCGCGTCACCCGTCCTGCCAACGACGACACCACCTCGACACCGGCGTCATTCAGTGCCTCAGCGAGTGCGCGCGCCTCGGCCGTCCCACCCAGGAGCAGCACGCGGTTCACGCATGTCCCTCTCGCACGACCGCACCGTCGAGCAGCACGACGTCGGCACGTCCGGCTCCACCGTCGACCCGCACCGCGTTCGCCTCGTCGGACCGCAGCACCCACTCGGTCGCGTCGGCCACGTCGCGCCCGGTCTCGACATGCCGAGCCACGAGCCGCTGCACCCGTGTGTCGGGCGCCAACGCGCACCACCAGACCTCGTCGAGCATCTCGGGCACTGCCGCCCAGTCGCCCTCCCCCAGCAACAGGTAGTTCCCCTCTGTCACGACAAGATCCGCACCAACCGGCACCACGACCGAGTCCGCCACCGGTTCCCCCACCACGTGGTCGAAGCTCGGCGCAGTGACCACCGCGCGCGGCAACGCACGCGCGGCAGCGAGCACGCCGGCATACGCCACAGCATCGAACGTGTCCGGTGCACCCTTGCGGTCACGACGGCCGAGGGAGTCGAGCTCCGCGTTCGTGAGGTGGAAGCCGTCCATAGGCACGTGCGCGACCCGACCCGACAGTGCCGGGTGTGCCGCGGCGCCAGCGAGCAGTCGCGTCACCAGGGTCGTCTTGCCGGCTCCGGGAGGCCCGGCGATCCCGAGGACAGCTCGCCGGGGCGCTACACCGTCCACCACATCCGCGAGGCGCGCGAGGAGGTCCTCCACGGAGCGCTGTTCACCAGACACCTAGCACCTGCCCACCGATCCGGATCGTGAAGGCCGCCACGACGACGACGAAGACGACGCGGACGAACCCACTGCCCTTCGCGACGGCGGTGCGCGCTCCGACATATCCGCCGACGAGGTTGGCCGCCGCCATGACGGCCCCGACCTCCCACATGACGTGACCACCGGGCGCGAAGACCGTCAGCGCTCCGAGGTTCGTCGCGAAGTTCACGATCTTGGCCTTGGCGGTGGCCTCGAGGAACGCGTATCCCATGAGCCCGACGAGCGCGAACACCATGAACGACCCGGTGCCCGGTCCCAGGGTCCCGTCGTAGACACCGACGACGAAACCCACGAGCATGGCCGTCACCGTGTGCCGCGTGCCGTCCCACCGCAACGCCGTGCTCGTGCCGAGTGACGGCTTGAACAGCGTGTAGGCCCCGACGCAGACGAGCATGACGAGGATGATCGGGTTGAACGCCGACTTCGGGATCTGCAAGCCGATGAGGGCCCCGCCGATGGCGCCGACGTACGCGACACCCGCCATGGGCAGGGCCGTCCGCAGATCAGGTCTCACCCGCCGCCAGTAGGTCGTGGCGCTGGCGACGGTGCCGGCGATCGACCCGATCTTGTTGGTGGCCAGAACCTGCGCGGGAGTGGCCCCGGGGAAGCCCAGGAGCAGGGCGGGGATCTGGATGAGACCACCGCCGCCCACGACCGCGTCGATCCATCCGGCGACGAACCCCGCAAGGCCCATGAGGACCAGGGTCGTCAGCTCGGGATCGTTCACCTAGCGCCAGCCGTCGACGATGTCGAGGATGTCGAGGAGCTCGTGGGCCACCGCGTCGGGCGTGACGTCGACGCTCACCTGCTGGTCGACCGGGATGTCGGAGTGCGGCACCCAGATGGCCCGCATCCCGATCTGCTGCGGGCCCCAGACGTCCTCGAACGGCCGGTCACCGACATAGACCGCGCGCTCCGGCTCCGTGCCCACGGCCGCGCAGGCGGCACGGAAGGCGTCGGCGTGCGGCTTCACGACGTGGATCTCCGACGAGTAGACGTCACCGTCGAGGAGGTCGAGGACGCCATCGCGCTCGAAGACCTCACGGTGGTAGTCGCGCGACCAGATGGTGTTGGACAGCACCCCGACGCGAAGACCCCTCTCCCGCAATCCTTCCCACAGCGGACGGACGTGGTCGTCAGTGTGCGTGTGCGGCTCCCAGAACCCTCTGTATGCCGCGAGCGCCAGGTGGTGCCGGTCGTGCGCCGCGTCGATCCCGGCGCCCTTGAGGATGGCTTCGAGCGAGGCACTGCTGTGGTCGGTGCGCCCGCGCGCCCACGCCCGCGCCTCGGCCTCGTGCAGGCGGATCGCGAGCGAGTCAGCCTCCGCGAGCTCCTCGGGGGGCATGTCGCTGGCGTCCACCGGCACGCCGTGGACCTCCCGCGCATAGATCCGCCACTGCTGCGGCAGGTCGACGGTGTGCCACGGCGTGAGCGTCCCGCCCCAGTCGAAGATCACGGCTTCGAGCGGACGGGTGCCACCTCCTGCTGCACTCACGCGCGACCAACCTCGGCGAGCACCTCGTCGAGGGCCGAGTCGACGGCGACCTCGCGACGCTCACCTGAGCGGCGGTCCTTGATCTCGATGACACCGTTCTCGAGTGACTTGCCGACGATGACGATCGTGGGGATGCCGATGAGCTCGGAGTCCTTGAACTTCACGCCGGGGCTGACCTTCTCGCGGTCGTCGTAGAGCACCTCGAGCCCGGCCGCCTCCAGCGCGGCCGTGATCTCGTCAGCCTTGGCGAAGACGTCGCCGTCGCGGTCCCGGTTCTTGCCGGTGGCGACGACGTGGACGTCGGCGGGCGTGACGGCACGCGGCCAGCACAGTCCGATGTCGTCGAGGTTGTCCTCGGCGATGGCGGCGACCGCGCGGGAGACACCGACACCGTAGGACCCCATCGTCACCGTGACGAGCTTGCCGTTCTCGTCGAGGACCTTGAGGTCGAGCGCCTCGGCGAACTTGCGGCCGAGCTGGAAGATGTGGCCCATCTCGATTCCCCGGGCGGTGTGCAGGACACCGTTGCCGTCGGGGCTCGGGTCGCCATCGCGCACCTCGGCGGCCTGGATCGTGCCGTCCGCGGTGAAGTCACGGCCGAGGACAAGGTCGAGGACGTGCTTGCCGTGCTCGTCGGCGCCGGTCACCCAGGCAGAGCCCGCGGCGATCGACGGGTCGAGCAGGTAGCGGATCTTGGACTCACGCTCCTCGCCCAGCACGCCCGGGCCGATGTAGCCCTTGGCGAGCATCGGGTGCGCCGCGAAGTCCTTCTCCTCGAACGCCGTCACCTCGGCCGGGCCGACCTGCGCCTCGAGCCGCTTGGCGTCGACCTCGCGGTCACCGGGCACGCCGATGGCGAGGGGCTCGCGCGTGCCGTCGGGGTGGACGAGCACGACGATGACGTTCTTGAGGGTGTCGGAGGCCGTCCACTCGCGGCCGTCCTGGCGCGGGTGGTTCGCGTTGAGCGAGGCCACGAGCGTCTCGATCGTCGGGGTGTCGGGGGTGTCCTCGACGTGCGCGGCCGGCAGACCGGAGGCGTCGACGGGCTCGGCCTGGGGAACCACGACGGCCTCGACGTTCGCGGCATACGTGCCTGCATCGTTGCGGACGAAGGTGTCCTCGCCGATCGCGCTGACGGCGAGGAACTCCTCGCTCGCCGAGCCACCCATCGCCCCGGACTGCGCCTTCACGATGACGTACTCGAAGCCGAGGCGGTCGAAGATCTTGACGTAGGCGGCGCGGTGCGCGGCGTAGGACGCCTGCAGTCCTTCGTCGCTCACGTCGAAGGAGTACGAGTCCTTCATGACGAACTCGCGCCCGCGAAGGAGCCCGGCGCGCGGACGCGCCTCGTCGCGGTACTTGTTCTGGATCTGGTAGAGGCTGAGCGGCAGGTCCTTGTAGGAGCCGAACATGTCCTTGACGGCGAGCGTGAACATCTCCTCGTGCGTCGGCCCGAGCAGGTAGTCACCGCCCTTGCGGTCCTGGAGCCGGAAGATGTTGTCGCCGTACTCCGTCCAGCGGTTCGTCGCCTCGTAGGGCTCGCGCGGCAGCAGCGCCGGGAAGGTCAGCTCCTGGGCGCCGATGGCGTCCATCTCCTCGCGCACGATCGCCTCGACCTTGCGCAGCACGCGGAGCCCGAGCGGCAGCCACGTGTAGATGCCGGGAGCGGCGCGGCGGACGTAGCCCGCCCGGACGAGGAGGCGGTGGCCCGGCAGCTCGGCGTCGGCCGGGTCCTCGCGCAGGGTTCGCAGGAACAGCGACGACATGCGCATGGCCACGGTGGGACTCCGTCAGTTCAGGGGGTGGGAACTCGCCAAGGATAACGACGGTTGGGTATGCCGTTCACTCGGATTCCGTGTAGCCCGCCGTGGGTGCCGCCCGCCGCAGAGCCGGGACCCACCGGCCTAGGCTGGCGCCCATGGCGAGCGAGCTGACGATCGAGCGGGTGCTCACCCTCGTCGAGCTGGTGCCCCGAGGTCGTGTCGTGAGCTACGGCGACCTGGGGAAGATCGTGGGAATCGGGCCACGCCAGGTGGGGTCGTTCATGCGCCACCACAGCGAAGGACTGACATGGTGGCGGATCACCAATGCTGCGGGCGACCTTCCGGCGCCATTGCTCGAGCAGGCTCGACCGCACTGGAGCGACGAGGGGATCCTCGTCAAGCCCAACGGTCTGGGGTGTCGGATCGCGGACTATCGCGCCGACCTGGAAGCCCTGGCGGCGGCATACCGGGTTCGCATCGCCGATACGCTCGCGACCATGGGAACGCCGTTGCCGAAGACCAGCAACCCCGCGCACGACGCCATGACGCAGGCCGGCATCACCACGCTCGAGGAGCTGAGCGAGTGGCGGCGGGCCGACGTGGCCGACCTGCACGGCATGGGCCCGAAGGCGCTCGGCATCCTCGACGAGGCCCTCACCGACATCGACCTGGGGTGGAAGCCGTGACCGACGTCGGCACCGACCGCAGCGCCATCATCACCTCGGACGAGGAGCTGACCGCCCTGCTCGGCGAGCCCACCCCGGCCGTGCGTGACAAGGTGCGGCCGGCGCTGCTCGACATCGACCGACAGTGGCTCGCCGCCTCGCCCTTCTGCATCGTTGCGACCTCCGCGCCCGACGGCTCGTGCGACGCCTCACCCAAGGGCGACCCGGCCGGGCTCGTCCACGTCCTCGACGACCGCACGATCGCCATCCCCGAGCGCAGGGGCAACCGTCGAGCCGACGGCTACCGCAACGTGCTGCTGAACCCGCACGTCGGGCTGCTCTTCGTCATCCCAGGTCGAGGCGACACGCTGCGGATCAACGGACGCGCGCACCTCGTCTCGGAGGCGCCGTGGTTCGACGACATGGTCGTCCAGGGGCATCGTCCCGTGCTCGCCCTCGTCGTCGAGATCGACGAGATCTTCGGGCACTGCGCGAAGGCGTTCATGCGCAGCAAGCTGTGGCACCCCGAGACGTGGCGGCCAGGCGCTGTGCCGCCGCGAGCCCACATCGCCAAGCTCACCGAGCGCCCGCTCGACAGCGTCGAGGAGCTCGAGCGCTACTACGGTGAGACCTACTCGACGGGTCTCTACTGACGTTCGCGGCTCAGCGCAGCCGGCCGGAGGCGCGCAGCGCGGTGCGGATGAGAGGCCACTGCAACGGCAGCCGCGCCACCGTGCCGGCAAAGAACGCCTTGGAGCCGGTGTCGCCCTTGCGCTGGGCCCGCTTGGCGTGGTCGGCGCTCATCTGGACGTTGGCCGGCAGCACCACGACGAGGAGCACGGCGCTGGCGAGTCCGGCGACCTTGCGGGTGCGCGGGTGGAGCAGTCCGAGCCCGCACACGATCTCTGCGACGCCGCTGGCATAGACGAGCTCGCGCTTGCGCGGCAGGGCGTGGGGCACGATCGCCTCGTAGACCTGCGGCCGCGCCAGGTGAAGGGCCGCTGACCCGAGGAACATGGTGGCGAGTCCGATGGTGGCCCTGTCGAGCGGCGGGTTCGTCTGGCGCATGCCGCCCATCGTGTCAGAGAGCCGGCATGGCCGCTGTCGACCGCTCGCGGAACTTGACCAACTCCTGAGCCGGGCTTCACCGGGCGTTGACCCGCGTCGACCTAGCGTCGAGGACGGGCCTCACAGCCGTGGGGACCAACTCGTCACGAGGAGAACTCTCATGACCATGCTTGCCACTCGGAGCGCCCGCACTGTCGCGGTCGCTGCCGTATCCGTCGCGGCGGTCCTCAGCGCCGCACCCTCTGCCTCGGCAGTCACGAAGCTCACGCACTCCCAGGCCACGGCCAAGCTCTCTGCCGCCGGGATCAGCTGGACGTCGAGCGGGGGGTGCAGCAACCGCAACGTCTCGACCTGCACGTCGTTCGAGCAGGTGAACTCGGCCACCATCGACGGGATCATCACCTTCAAGCGAGCCAGCGGATGCGCCATCACGATCACCGGTGGCACCGAGACCGGTCACGCGTCGGGGACCTACAGCCACTGGAACGGCTACAAGGTGGACATCGGACTCACGACCTGTGCGGGCAACTACATCACGGGGACCTTCCCCTACAACGGCACGCGCGGCGACGGTGCGCCGACCTACAAGTCAGGCGCCGGCAACATCTATGCCAAGGAGAGCAACCACTGGGACATCCTCTACTACAACTGCGGCGGCTGCTGACCCCCACCGGGGGCTCGGCGCTGAGCTGAGCAAGGTCCCACACTTCGCGGCACAGACGTCGCGAGGTGTGGGACCTTTTCTGTCCACATCCGGGCCGCGGTCGAGGTGGACGGTGGCCACCACCTCGCCGGGCTGAACCCGGTCGACGACGCTCTTCGCGCCAACGAGCTCGTCATCGAGGGTGACCGCGTGCTCAGGCTCCCCGTGCTGGGTCTGCGCCTGGTCCCCCACGACTTCATGGCGCAGGTGGCTCGCGCCGTCGACCTCTATGTCCCTCGTAGCGCGGCATGGAGGTCGCGAGGCGTGGGACCTTCCTACGGGTCATGCCCACTCAGAGGAGGACGGTGGTGAAGTCACCGACGGGTGCGAAACCGAGCCGCTCGTAGGTCGCCAGCGCAGGCGCGTTGAAGTCGTTGACATAGAGCGACACGGTCGGGGCCGGGCCAGTCATGACCTGCTCCATCACCGACGCCAGCATCGGCCCGGCGAGACCCTGTCCGCGCAGCCGAGGGGCCAGCCAGACTCCTTGCAGCTGGGCGCACCCCAGGGCCAGTGAGCCGATGTCGGTCTTGAAGATGACCTCGCCGTCCTCGACGACGACATAGGTGTGTCCCTGGGCGACGAGACCAGCGAGCGAGCCGCGGTAGCTGCGAGAGCTGCCGGTGTAGGGCGGATAGCCGATCTCGGCCGTGAACATGTGCGCGGCTGCCGGCAGGATGAGGTCCACTTCGTCCGCCCGCGCCACCCGCACCCGCGGGTCCAGCGCGACTCCCAGCCCCGATGGTGGCGTCGACGTCGCGAGCAGAGGCTGGTGAGCACGCACGGCCCGTGACGGACCCCAGTGCGGCTCCAGGGCGTTCCACAGGTCGACGACCTCGTCTCGTGGACCCAGCAACGACGCGACGCGACCACGCCACCGGCGGATGCGCTCGGCATACAGGATGCGCGACTCGGCGGACGTCTCCACGGGCACGACGTTGGCACTGGCCCAGCACAGCGAGGTGAGCCGGCCCTCCTCGCGCACCCCCATCGCCGCGGAGAGCGTCCCGCTCGGCACCGACTCGAGGATGCGCGCGGCCACGAAGACGTGCGCCGCGACATTGCGCGAGCAGAGCTCGAGGGCGTCGTCGACGTCAGATCTGGTGAGCGACCTCACCGGGGTGCGGGTGCGAAGCACGGGCTCAGCCTAAGCGGCGAGCGCGCGTCAACACCGGCCGTCGTGGATCAATTCAGCAACAACGGGTATGCCGCCCGCTCCCGACAGCGGGTCAGCTGACGGTGACGCTCGGCGCGCCAGCGGACTCCTCGTCCATCGGCTCGCCCATCTCGTCGGCGATCCGCATGGCCTCCTCGATGAGCGTCTCGACGATCATCGACTCGGGCACCGTCTTGATGACCTCGCCCTTGACGAAGATCTGGCCCTTGCCGTTGCCGGAGGCGACACCGAGGTCGGCCTCACGGGCCTCGCCCGGACCGTTGACGACGCAGCCCATGACGGCCACCCGGAGCGGCACGGTCATGCCCTCGAGCCCGGCCGTGACCTGCTCGGCCAACGTGTAGACATCGACCTGGGCGCGCCCACACGAGGGGCACGAGACGATCTCGAGCTTGCGGGGCTTGAGGTTGAGCGACTGGAGGATCTGGTTGCCGACCTTGACCTCCTCGACGGGAGGGGCCGACAGGGAGACGCGGATCGTGTCGCCGATGCCCTTGGACAGCAGCGCGCCGAAGGCCGTGGCCGACTTGATCGTGCCCTGGAACGCCGGGCCGGCCTCGGTGACACCGAGGTGGAGCGGCCAGTCGCCACGCTCGGACAGCATCTCGTAGGCCCGCACCATGACGACCGGGTCGTTGTGCTTGACCGAGATCTTGAAGTCGTGGAAGTCGTGCTCCTCGAAGAGACCGGCCTCCCACACGGCCGACTCGACGAGTGCCTCGGCGGTGGCCTTGCCGTACTTCTGCAGCAGGCGCGGGTCGAGCGAGCCTGCGTTGACGCCGATACGGATGGAGACGCCCGCGTCCTTGGCGGCCGCGGCGATCTGCTTGACCTGGTCGTCGAACTTGCGGATGTTGCCCGGGTTGACCCGCACCGCCGCACAGCCGGCGTCGATCGCGGCGAAGACATACTTCGGCTGGAAGTGGATGTCGGCGATGACCGGGATCTGCGACTTGCGGGCGATCGCGGGCAGGGCCTCGGCGTCGTCCTGGCTCGGGCAGGCGACCCGCACGATGTCGCAGCCGGTCGCGGTCAGCTCGGCGATCTGTTGCAGCGTCGCGTTGATGTCGGTCGTCGGGGTGGTCGTCATCGACTGCACCGAGATGGGTGCGTCGCCCCCGACCTCGACCTTGCCGACCTTGATCTTGCGGGTCTTGCGACGCGGCGCCAGCACGGGGGCGGGCAGGGACGGCATACCGAGACCAACAGTCATGGCACCCATTATCCGGTATGCCGTCGGCTCGCCTGTCCGCGCACCCTCACCGGGCCGATCCCGGAGGCCTCACCCGACTTTGTGCCGCTCAACCCTTATTGGCAACTTGGGTTGAGCGGCCCATTATCGGGTCACCCGATAATGCGGCAGGGGACGGCTCAGCGGGGGTGGCTAGCCGCCGAGGTTGATCGGGTTGACCAGGTCGGCATAGATGAGCAGGACCGACATCACCAGCAGCCCGAGCGAGACGGCATACGCCACCGGGAGGGCCTTGGCGACGTCGACGTGACCGGGGTCGGGGTTGCCGCGCAGCCGCGCCCAGCCCTTCTTGGTCCCCTCCCACAGGGCGCCCGCGACGTGGCCGCCGTCGAGCGGCAGGAGCGGGATGAGGTTGAAGACGAAGAGCATGAAGTTGAGCGAGGCGATGAGCATGACGAGGAACCACGCCTTGTCGCCCCACGACTCCCCCACGATGCCGTCCAGCTTGCCTGCGGACACCTCGCCCGCGACCCGGCCGACACCCACGACCGACATGGGGCTCTCGATGTCGCGCTCCTGGCCCGAGAAGGCGGCGTTCCAGACGCCCACCATCTTCTGCGGGATCTTGACGATGGCTCCGGCGGTGCGCCACAGGTTCTCGCCGATGATGCCGGGCACGGCGGTGAGCGGCTGCGTCTCGTAGTCGAGGATCCCCGCCGACGAGATGCCGAGATAGCCGGTCTCGACGACCTTCTGCGTGCCGTCGGCATCCAGGATCGGCTGACCCGCGTCGTCGTAGGCGGGCAGCGTGTTGAGGATGGGGGTGACGGTGAGGGTCTGCTCGGTGCCGTCGCGCACGATGCCGATCTCGGTCGGCTGGTCGACCCGGGGGCGCACCAGGCGCCCCACGTCCGACGACGTCCGGACCGGCTCGCCGTTGATGGTGCGGATCTCGTCCTCGGGGAGGATTCCCGCCGCGTTGGCGGGGGTGGCGGGCGCCCCTGCACAGCTCGGGTCGGTCCGGGCCTGCTCGACCGTCTTGACGCACTGCGCGACACTCGCGACCCGCGCGCCGTCCTGCAGGGCGAGGACGCCGTGGGCGGTGACGAGGACGGTGAGGAGCACGGTGCCGATGACGAAGTTCATGAACGGGCCGCCGAGCATGATGATGACCTTGCGGTGCACCGGCAGCTTGTAGAAGACGCGGTGCTCGTCGCCCGGACGCATCTCCTCGAGCGAGGCCTTGCGGGCCTCGTCGGCGAGCTGGCTGAAGCGGCCGGTCGACGAGACGCGGATCATGGTGGGATCCTGGCCGGCGCGCGGAGGGAACATCCCGATCATCCGGATGTAGCCGCCGAGCGGGATGGCCTTGATGCCGTACTCGGTCTCACCTCGCTTGCGCGACCACACCGTCGGCCCGAATCCCACCATGTACTGGGTGACCCGCACACCGAAGCGCTTCGCCGGCGCAAGGTGCCCCACCTCGTGCAGGGCGATGGACGCCGCCACGCCGAAGGCCAGGACGAGCACGCCCACGATGTATGCCAGAACGGTCATGATGTGCTGCTCAGCGCCTTCCAGTGTCGTTTCAGAGGCCAAGTTCGGTGCGAGCCCGCCCCCGGGCCCACGCGTCAGCCCCGAGCACTCCCTCAACGGACGAGGCGTCGAAATCACTCCCAGTATGCGCGCTCGCGTGCGCGTCCACGACTCGCTCGACCGAGTCGACGATGTCGACGAAACCGATGCGCCCCTCGTGGAAGGCGTCGACGGCCACCTCGTTGGCGGCGTTGTAGACCGCGGGGAAGGTGCGTCCCGCCTCCCCGACGCGGCGCGCGAGCCGCACGGCGGGGAAGGCGTCGTCGTCCAGCGGCGCGAAGTCCCAGGACTGCGGAAGCGACCAGTCGCAGGGCTGGTCGACCGAGTCGAGCCGCTCGGGCCAGGAGAGCCCGAGCGCGATGGGCACGAGCATCCGTGGCGGTCCCAGCTGGGCGATGGTCGAACCGTCGCGGAACTCGACCATCGAGTGGATCTGCTGCTGCGGGTGGACGACGACGTCGATGCGGTCGAAGGGGATGTCGAAGAGCAGGTGTGCCTCGATGACCTCGAGGCCCTTGTTGACGAGGGTGGCGGAGTTCGTCGTGATGACGCGACCCATCGAGAAGTTGGGGTGCGCGAGGGCCTGCTCGGGCGTGACGTCGGAGAGCTCAGCTCGGGTGCGACCCCGGAAGGGCCCGCCGCTCGCGGTGACGACGAGCCGCCGAACCTCCTCGGCGCGCCCTCCCCGCAGCGACTGGGCGATGGCGCTGTGCTCACTGTCGACGGGGACGATCTGCTCAGGCTTCGCGGCACGCCTCACGAGGTCGCCGCCGATGATGAGCGACTCCTTGTTGGCGAGGGCGAGCGTCGAGCCGGCCGCCAGTGCCGCCAGCGTGGGGCGCAGGCCGATCGAGCCGGTGATGCCGTTGAGGACGACGTCGGCACCGACCCCGGCGGCTGTGACCGCGGCGTCGTCCCCGACCACGATCTCGGGCGAGTATGCGCTCCGACCCAGCCCCGCGGCATACGCATCGATCGCGGAGCGGACGTCCTCCGGCGCGCCGGAGGCGAGGGCGACGAGGGGTACGTCGAAGTCGACGGCCTGGCGGGCGACGAGCTCGAGGTTGCTGCCGGCGGAGATCGCGGTGACGGTGAACCGGTCCCGGTTGCGGGCGATGACATCGAGGGCCTGGGTGCCGATCGACCCGGTCGAGCCGAGGAGGGAGACGGAGCGAGTGGTCACGCGTCCCCCTCCGACCGCTCGGCCTCGCGCGAGGCCTCGATGGCGGCGCGCATGGCCAGGCGGTGCTCACGCCGTATCTCGGCCTCACGGAACCGGCGCCTCTCCTCGGGTGTCTCGAGGTCCAGGGGCGGGATGGGCTTGGGCTTGCCCTCGGCGTCGACGGCGACGAACACGAGGTAGGCGCTCGCGACGTGGACCCGGTCGGTGATGGAGTCCCAGCGGTCGACCTCGACGCGCACGCCGACCTCCATGGACGAGCGGCCCGCCCAGTTGAGCTGTGCGCTCGAGTGCAGGATGTCCCCGACCCGCACCGGGGTGAGGAAGCTCATCTCGTCGAGCGCGGCCGTGACCGCGGGCCCACCGGCGTAGCGGTTGGCGACGACGCCGGCGATGCTGTCGACCGCCTTCATGAGGTGGCCACCGTGCACGGTGCCGAGCAGGTTGGCCTCGGTGGCCCGCATGATCTCGTTCAGCTGGACGTTGGTCTCGCTCGGTGTGGTCACGCCCCACATCCTGCCAGCGGCGCTCCGCCGGGTCAGCGGTCGATGAGGGTGACGTGGACGCGGGGGTGCTCCTCGCTCAGCTCGCGCAGGATGTCCTCGACCCCGGCAGCGGCTCGCGGGTCGTCGCGCCTCAGCCCGGCGACGCCGTCCCAGACGATCTCCCACTCCCCCTGGCTCTCACGGGCCAGGGTGTCGAGGCAGTCGGCGAGCGCGTCGAGGTTCATGCCGAACCACTCCGGGAAGTTCAGCTCCTGCGAGAACGCCTCGAGCGTCGCCGCCTTGGTCGCCGCTCCACGGACGACCTGCACCTGCCGCCCCTCCTCGACCGCATCGGCGATGAGCCCGTCGAGGTCCACCTGGCCACCGAGAACCCGCATCACTGCCCCTCCTGGATCTGCCGGAAGCTGTCGTAGTGGTCGGTCGTCCAGTACCTGTCGCCGCCCGCACCGGCGATGATCCGTCGTGCGCCGCGGTCGTTCGAACCCGGTGTCTCGACGGTGTACTCACGGTAGTAGCCGCGCTTCTGCGCCGGCAGGATGCCTTCACGGTTCTGGAAGGTCCGGTCGTCCTGGTCGTACTCGTAGGGGCCGCCCGCACGGATCAGCCCGAGCACGACCCGGGCCTCCCCGGGCAGCCTCGACTCCGCGATCGTGTCGAGTCCCGATTCGGGCGTCCTCCCGGTGGGCGGGTATGCCGTCCCGCTGGGTCCCGCGGTCGCGCTCGCCCGAGCGCCGGGCGAGTCCGCCGAACCGGTCGAGCTGTCGCGGCTCACGAACCACCACAGACCCAGGAGCAGGACGATGACGAGCAGCGGCGCCAACCAGGCGAGGGAGGAACGCGCTGGTTTCGACACGTGCGCCATTGTGCCCTCATCACTCGCAGAGCTTTCGCAGCGGAATCGCAGCGCCCGCTCCCACACTCCTGAACATCAGCAGCGCAGTCCACCCAGATGAGGTCCGCATGATCGACAAGACGAGCGCCGGCAGCGAGCGAGCCGCACTCGGCCGGCGAGTGTTCCTCGCCGGCTCAGGTGCCGCGGTGCTCGCGGCCGTGAGCGCCCGCCCCGCCAGCGCGGCCCTCCCCGCGGTCGACATGGAGAAGGTGCTGCTGGCGGCGCAGTGGGACCCGGTGAAGACCGGCACCGGGATCACCGCCGGCGCCGGACCGAGCGTGACCCTGGTCGAACAGGCTCTCGTCGCCCGCGGGTTCCTTGCCAGCCAGTACGTGGACGGTCACTTCGGGAGCGTGACCCGCACGGCATACGCCTCTTGGCAGCGCTCGCTGGGCTACAGCGGGCTGGGAGCCACCGGGCTCCCCGGCAAGGCGTCACTGACCTCCCTCGGCGCCCAACGGTTCTCGGTCAGTCGGCCGGTCACGCCGGGTGCCCGGACGACGTTCCAGGGCTTCCCCTTCAACACCCGCACCGTCGCGATGCTGGCCGAGGCGCGACTCCTGGCCGGCAAGGCGTTCGTCGTCGAGCAGGGCTCCTACTCGCCCGACGTCGACCCGACCTCCGCGGGGACCCACGACGGCGGTGGGACGGTCGACCTCGACGCCGAGGCGCTGACCACCCAGCAGCGCACCGCAGCCGTCACCGCACTGCGCCGTGTCGGCTTCGCCGCCTGGCTGCGCAACCCGAGCCAGGACGACTGGCCCTGGCACATCCACGCCGTCGCCACCAACGACACCGACCTCTCCCTGCCCGCGCAGAAGCAGATCGGCGCCTACTACGAGGGCCGCAACGGGTTGTCGGGCAACGGTCCCGACGACGGGCCGCAGGTCACCAAGATCACCTGGGAGCAGTACCTGCGCAACCAGGCCTGACCCCACCCTGACCGGTCCGACAAACCCGCCGCGACGGTCGAGCTCCACCCGCCACCTCAGCCAGGAGAATCATGACCAAGCTCAAGAAGCGCGCCGCGGTCGGCGCGTCAGCGGTGGCGCTGCTCGCCACGGGAATGTCCGCCCTCGGCTCCCCGTCGGCCCAAGCCGCAGGTCGCGACGGTGTGTGCAACACCGGAGAGGTCTGCTTCTACTACAACAGCGACTTCGCCGGTTCGCTCTCGGACTTCACCACCTCGATCGCCGACTACGGCACGTCGCAGCCGGAGTGCTACGACTTCAAGGGCCCAGGGGCCGGCCAGGGGCTGTGCATCAAGAACCAGGTCGCCTCGGTGCGCAACAAGACCACGAAGGCCGTCACGGTCTACTACAACAGCGGCTACGGCGGCTCCAAGCAGACCATCGCGGCCGGAGCCTCGGTCAACCTGAACGCGACGCTGAAGAACCAGAACGCATCGCACTACGTCGGGACGCCGCCGGCCTCCAGCTGGGCCTCGCCCGTCCCGTCCACGGCCGTGATCACCGCGCGCGAGTACTACCCCAGCGGTGGCTTCCACGGAGCGGTCGACTACGCGGGCTTCACCGGCAGGTTCAAGTCGGCCTGCACGGGCACGATCGACAACATCGACATCGACGCGACCTACCCCAACTCGAACGCCTACGGCGTCAGCGGCTCGACCAACTACCTCTGGGTGAACTGCGGCGGCGGCATCCGCATGGGTTACGCGCACTGGTACGCCCGCGACAAGCCGGCGTCCTTCGTCGTCGGGGCGCAGGTGACGGCCGGGCAGCTGCTGATCAACGTCGGCAACCAGGGCAACTCCAGCGGCACGCACCTGCACTTCGAGGTGCGCAACAACGGCACCAGGATCGACGGCCACACCTTCTTGAAGAACAAGGGCGTCACGGGTCTGCCCCCCGGCTGATCCCTGACCCACCTCGTGACGCTCGCGGTGCCGGGGACCCCCGTCCTCGGCGCCGCGTCCCGCCCGCAGCCGCCCCGTCAGCAGCTCCAGTCCGCCTGAGCACCCAGGAGATCCAGATGACCACGAACCGTTCCGCGCGACGGACCGCGCTGCTCCTCGCGCCTCTCGCCACGTTCGTCATGATCCTGGCCGGCGTCGCCCTCCCGTCGACCGCACAGGCCGCCGGCCGCGACGGTGTCTGCAACGACGGCGAGTTCTGCTACTACTACAACAGCGACCAAGCCGGCTCCGTCTCGGACTTCACCGGGTCGATCGGCGACTACGGCGCGACCCAACCGGGCTGCTACGAGTTCCGCGGTCCCGGCAACGGCCAGGGCATCTGCGTCAAGAACAACGCCGCGTCCGTCCACAACCGCAGCACCAAGCCGGTCACCGTCTACTACAACAGCGACTACCAGGGCACCTCGCAGACCATCCCGGCGGGCGCCAGGTCCAACCTGGTCACGGCCCTGAAGAACAACAACGCCTCGCACGGCTTCTCCCTCAACAACCAGCAGGCGGCGTTCAACTACTTCGTCGGCGCCGGCTACACCAAGGTGCAGTCCGCCGGCATCGTCGGCAACCTCATGCAGGAGTCCGGCAGCAGCATCGACCCACGCGCCTCTCAGCCCGGGGGTGCAGGTCGAGGCATCGCCCAGTGGAGTGTCGGTGGACGCTGGGACCGCTACGCCAACGACAACGCGGTCTGGTACGCCAACCAGCAGGGCCAGTCGGTGTGGTCGCTGAGCCTCCAGCTGAAGTTCATCACCTACGAGCTGAACACCTTCTCGGCCTACGGCAAGTCGACCTTGAGGGCGGCGACGACCATCGACGCCGCCGTGCGGGCGTTCGAGTCCAGGTTCGAGATCTGCGGCGACTGCCAGCACGCCACCCGCGTCCGCTACGCCCAGCAGGTCTACAACGCCTACGCGTAGGACCGCGCGTCTCGCGCGATCCACGACGGACCGGCATACATCAGCGGGGGTATGCCGGTCCGTCGAGCGAGGGACGACGCGCATCCTGCGTGCGACCTAACCTTGCGGGATGACCGACGTGTGGGGCGACCAGCGGCCGACCCGACGCCAGCTGCTCATCGACCTCGGCGGCGCTGCCGCCTTCGGCCTCGCGATGTTCGCGATCCACGTCAGCCTCGGCGCTGGGGCGGCCGTCGCGACCCTGCTGCTCGCAGTGGGGTTGGGGCTGCGGCACGTCTCGTGGCAGGCCATGTCGGGCTTCGCCGTCGCGGGTGGGGTCACCCAGATGCTCGGTTCGGACATCGCCTACCTGGCCAACGCGGCATACGCCGTCTTCTTCTTCACGCTGGGGTCGCACCGGGACACGCGGGTGCGCCGTTTCGGGATGGCCGCGGCGGGAGTCGCGGTGATCGGCGCGGCGGCCTACGGCGCAACACGCGGGGGCGTCGAGATGAGCGGCTTCGGACGTGGTGCCACGGCTGTCGGACTGGGATCCACCGCTGCTCTCTTCGTGTTCGGCGGATGGGTTGCGGGATACCTGCGCTGGCAGAGTCGTCAGACCGTGCAGGCCCGGATCGACGCCCAGCTCGAGGCCGTCGAGCGGCGTCGGGTGACCGAGCTCTACGACATCGAGCAGGAGCGCCGCCGCATCGCCGCCGACATGCACGACGTCGTCGCCCACTCGTGGGCCGTCGTCGCCGCGCAGAGCGACGGTGCCCGATATGCGTTCCGGGACAACCCTGCTGGCGCCGAACGGGCCCTGGAGGTCATCGGAGAGACCGCCCGGACCGCGATCACAGACCTGCGCACCATCGTCGCCCAGCTGCGCGATCCGGCGCTCCAGCCGAGCACGCCCGGCTTTGCCCAACAGGCCGAGCTCGAGGAGCGCATGCGCTCGTCGGGGATGGCGCTGGACATCGCCGAGAGGGGCCAGCGTGACGAGTCACCGCTTCTCGCTCTCACGGCCCATCGCCTCCTCGGCGAGTCGCTCACCAACGCCCTCAAGCACGGCGACCTCTCGGCGCCCGTGCACGTCGTCGTCGACTGGACCGACGGATACCGTCTGAGCGTGACCAACCACATCAGCGGCCACGCGACGGGCGAGCGCTCCGGCCACGGCCTCATCGGCATGGCCGAGCGGACGACGGTGGCGGGCGGCACCTTCTCGGCTGGACGCGAAGGCGACCTCTGGCTCGTCAGGGTGCACATCCCGGTCAGCTCGTCATGACGATCCGCGTCGCGCTCGTCGACGACCAGGCCCTCTTCCGTGCCGGGATCGCCATGGTCGTGGGCAGCCAGGACGACCTCACCGTCGTCGGCGAGGCAGGTGACGGCGACGGGGCTGTCGGCCTCGTCGAGACCTCCCGTCCAGACGTCGTCCTCATGGACGTGCGTATGCCGCGTGTCGACGGAGTCGAGGCGACCCGCCGGATCGTCGGGCGCTTCGGGGACGACGCGCCACGCGTGCTCGTCCTCACGACCTTCGACCTCGACGAGCTGGCCGCCGACGCCATCGAGGCGGGCGCGTCGGGGTTCGTGCTCAAGGAGTCACGGCCGGAGTTCCTCCTCGCAGCCATCCGGGCCGTCGCCGACGGGACGCAGGTCGTTGCCGCCGGGGCGACTCGCGCCGTCTTCGAGCGCTTCCGCGAACGCGCCACGACGAGACCGGGTCCGGACTACGAGCGGCTCACACCGCGCGAGCGAGAGATCTTGCTGCGTGCCGCCCAGGGCCTGTCCAACGCCGAGATCGCCGCCGCCGAGTTCCTCTCCGAGGCGACCGTGAAGACCCACGTCTCCCGCGTCCTCGGCAAGCTCGCGCTGCGCGACCGGGTGCAGCTCGTGGTCTACGCCTACGAGCACGGCCTCCTCTAGCCGGGCGGGACCCGACGCGGTCGGTTGATGAACTCGTGGATGGGTCGCAGCTGCGGCAGGGGCGCGAAGAACCCGAGCACGCCCTGGTCGACGACGAGCCGATCCACACCCTGCGCGGTGAACTGCTCACAGAGGTCAAGGACGGATCCGGTCGGCACGCCGAGGACCTGGCTGGCCTCCTCCTCGCTGAAGCCGTTCCCGAGCGCGAACTCGCGCGCCCGCGGGCCGGTGGTGAACGCAAGGAGCGACGGCACGCCGTCGACGACTCCGACGAGGGGTGCCACGTCGGGCAGGGTGCCGCGAGCGACGAAGTACCACTGGTCCAGCTCGAACATCGCCTGCCAGAGCGCGGTCTGTGCGTCGAGGTCGCTACCGGCTGCCCGCGCGGCGTGGGACAGGGCGTCGACGGTGCTGGTGTCCGGTGTCTGGCTCATGCCACGAGCCTACGTTCCGGGGCAGCGGCATACACCGGACGATGTATGCCGTGTGGTCCCGTCGCCGGATGTGCTGCGTTCCCGGCGTCCCTAGCGTTGGAGATATGACATCAGAACCGTTGCAGCACAGCCCAGCTCATCCCGTCGTGTCTCTGCGAAGGGTGTCGAAGATCTATGGCGAGGGCACTGGCAGGGTGGCCGCCCTCGACGAGGTCACCGTCGACATCCACCGCGGTGGGTTCACCGCCATCATGGGACCGTCCGGCTCCGGCAAGTCGACGTTCATGAACGTGGCAGCCGGTCTCGACGATGCGACCAGTGGTGAGGTCATGCTCGCCGGATCGGCGCTCACCCATCTGGGTGACGATGCCCGGACGACCCTGCGCCGCCGCGAGGTCGGCTTCATCTTCCAGGCCTTCAACCTCGTGCCGACCCTGTCGGCCCACGAGAACATCCTGCTTCCGTTCGAGCTCGCCGGCCGACGCATCGACATCGAGCAGCAGTCCTGGATCGACCACCTCATCGGCACCCTCGGTCTCGCCGACCGCATCATCCATCGGCCGAGCGAGCTCTCCGGTGGCCAGCAGCAGCGGGTCGCCATCGCGCGAGCGCTGGCCTCACGGCCCGCCGTGATCTTCGCGGACGAACCGACCGGCAACCTCGACTCGCGCAGCTCTCGTGAGGTGCTGACGTTGTTGCGCACCGCCGCTCGCGAGTACGGCCAGACCATCGCCATGATCAGCCACGACCCGGTGGCTGCGTCCTATGCCGACCGCATCCTCGTCATCGCCGACGGATCCCTCGTCGGCGACCACGGCGCCCTCTCCCCGCAACAGATCTCGGACCTGCTCATCGGCTTCGAGGTCGGTGCCGCATGAGACGCAACCTCACCCTCGGCAGCCTGCGCGAGCTCGGAACGGTCGGTCTCGTGGCCGGGTTGTGCGGGGCGTATGCCGCCACGCTCATCATGACGTCGTCGATCCTCATGACGATGAGCGAGGAGTCCGGAGGCTCGGTCGGGCTGCTGCTCGGCATCGTCGCCGGGGTCTTCATCCTCATCGCGCTCTATGTCGGCGCGGTCGTCATCGTGGGCGCGGTCGACACCGTCGTCTCGGGCCGCCTGCGGCACATCGCGCTCCTGCGCCTGCTCGGAGCTCGCGGCCGCCAGCTGCGCACCTCCGTGATGCGTGGCACCGCCACCGTCGGCGCGACCGGCGCCCTGGCCGGCGTCGTCGTCGGCACCCTCCTGACCCAGGTGGTGCGAGCAGTTCTCGTGGCGCGCGACACGCTGCCCACGGCCGACTACGCCTGGGTGGACCCGCAGCTCGCCGCGGCGTTCGCGGCCATCACCGTCGCTGCGACCATCGCCGGTTGGATGGGGTCGCGCGGCGTGCTGCGCGTGACGCCCGCCGCCGCGCTCGCCGGGACGGCGGCCCACACGCCTGCGCCTCGCACCTCCTCGCTCTGGCGCGCTGTCCTGGCCGGGACGGGGATCGTCGGCGGGCTGCTCGTCCTTGCTCTCGGCGCCCTCCTCGGGGAGTCCAACCCCGGCGTCGGGTTCGTCCTCGCCTTCTGCGGTGCGGCGGGGTCGGGCACCGGCCTGCTCATCGGTGCCCGGTTCGTCATCCCCCGCGTGGTCTCCGCCTTCAGCCGGGTGCTGGGGAGCGACCCGGCGAGCGTCGTGGCGCGGCGCAACGCCCTGCTCGACCCGCTGCGCACCACGCGCTCCACGATGGGGCTGGTCATCGGCGTCACCCTCGTCACGACCTTCGCCTCCGGGATGTCGGCGCTGCGCGCCTCCGTGAACTCGTGGGAGATGGACCCGGCTCAGGCGGCGCAGGCCGACCAGGCACTGGCTGTGACGTCAGCCATCCTCATCTGCATCATCGTCATCTCGGCGATCATCGCGGCGGTGGGCTTCGTCAGCACGATGTCGCTCACCGTCATCCAGCGTCACCGCGAGATCGGGCTCCTACGCTCGCTCGGCTTCACCCGCCGGCAGGTACGCACCATGATCACCAAGGAGTCCATCGCCCTGTCGGCGTCCGCCGTGCTCTTCGGGATCGGGCTGGGCATCCTCTATGGCACGGCCGGCGCGCAGTCGCTCGTCGGCGTCGAGACCGAGGGCATCGTCTCCGGCGTGCCCGTCGCAACCCTGCTCGTCATCGCGGCTGCTGGGGCGCTGCTCGTCCTCGTGGCGTCACAGCGCCCGGCCCGGCGCGCCATCGCCATCGCCCCCGTCGAGGCTCTCCGCATCGAGAGCTGATGTAAGCCCGGCGTCGACCATTCCGGTGACCGTGATGGGCCGGAACTGCCCCGAGGTCAGCTCGGGCTCTTGGCCTCACCAGACGCGCTGTCCGGACCAAGAGCCCCGTCCGAACCCTCACCGTTGGGGTGGTTCCTCCGCCAGCGCTCCTCGGCGGCGGCGATGCCCGCGTCGGCTCCCTTGTCGATGACCTTGTCCTTGAGCGTGCCACTGGCGTCCTCGAAGACCGCCGTCACCGTGGTTCCCGTGCCGGCGATGACAGCTCCGAGGCCGCCCGAGGCAGCAGTCGCGAGCTCGTCCGACGTGATGTTGCCCTTCTCACCCATGGTCACCCTCCAGTGTCCGTCCGGATCTCATGATTAGGCCCGCCCGGGGGGCATGGCGCAATGGCCCTCCGGGGTGGGGCAGGGGGGACTGTTCGTGCCATGGCCCGGCACCTGCCACGGCCCTAGCGTCGACCGCACGCGGTGGCACCTCCGCCGTGCGCGTGAGGAGGTGGTGATGTCCTTCAGGTTCGGTGTGGAGCACGAGTACCGCCTGTGGGCGGGCACCCAACCGGTGGACTTCCGCCAGCTCCTGCCGCACGTGGCCGTCGGCCTGGCCACTCTCGATCCAGGCGATCCACGAGCCCGACGGTTGCCGTCGACGGTCGCCCTGACGGCTGACGGATGGGAGGCCGAGCTGGCCACCCCGCCGCTACCTATGGCCCCCGACCTGCCACAGCGGCTCGACTCCCTCCTCCGTCGGGAGCGCACCGAGCTGGCTCGTGCCTGCGCGAACCACGACGTGACGTCCGTGGCCGGTTTCTCGACGCACCTCAACATCTCAACACCGGACCACCTCGTCGTGCGCACCGGTCGCCGCCTCGTCGACAGCTGTGTAGGTGCCCTGGCGGACGCCGTCGAACCGACGGGCTCCTCGGGCATCTTCGTCCGCCCCCGCCGCGGTCGGCTCGAGGTGGGGACCGAGTACCTCGAGGGCAAGTGGCTCGAGGTCGGCACGGTCCTGCTCACCGCCTGCGTATCAGGCCTGTTCGCCGGACCCGCACCGCCGGTCCAGCGGCCCGCCGTCGTGCCGTCGCGGGAGAAGTTCGGCTGGTACGTCGCCAAGCCACCGTGGCTCCAGCTCGGGCAGGTCTGGTCGTGGGCTCGGCCCTTCGCCCTCGCCCATGGACTTCCTGTGCGAGACCTCGACGCCCTGGCGGTCGGGGACCTGCCACTTCGACGCGCAGGTCACGACGATCCCTCGTTGGTCAGCCTCGGCTCCGGACCCGGTGACGTGGGGCAGACGGACATCGCTGCGAGACGACGCCCCGGCGGTGTCCACGCCCAGACGGAGTGGTTGACGTGGGACTGGGTCGTGTGGAGGCTCCAGTCCCCTTCGGGACTGACGTGTCGAGCCATCGTTCCTGCTGCAGAGGAGGTCGCCTTCCTCCAACGATTGGACGCCGGCTTGCATGACGCCACTGTGGACCGCTTGTTCCGCTCACGGCGACGACGACGTCTGGTGGTCCACGCCCAGCTGGACCCGACCAGGCTCGAGTCGTGGTGGCACGAGGTTCGTCCGGGAGCACTGGTCCCGGCCGAGCGGCGGGTCACTGATGGAGCGGTGCCCCGTGTCTCCCGGCGGCACGGTCGCCGGGACCTGAGGATGAGCCGACGGAGCGCAGCATGACCTGGCAGGAGAGCCGCGTTCCGACTACGGCCCTGGCCAGTGCGCGCAGGATCGCCCACAGCGACGACGCGAAGTCGCGCTCAGACGACGTGTCCAGCCTTCGCCACAGGCCCCGACCTCGCCCCCGACCCCGATGGCTCGTTCCCGCCGGGATAGCCACCGCCGCAGTCCTCCTGGGCGGTGGCGCGGCAGCGGCGGTGATGATGCAGAACGGCTCGACGCAGGCGGATCAGCTCAGGCCGGCAGCCCCGACAGGCGCCACCAGCGGTGCGACCCCGGCTATCGCTCCGGCGACCACTGCGGCCGCCTCCCCCGGGACCACTACTCCGTCCGCCTCACCGTCAGTGCCCGCAACGTCCTCATTGCTCTTCACCTCGACCGGCGTGGCGGTGTCCACCGTGGGGGGCCGCGCACCCACCCGCCAACAACGCTCGTACCAGATCGACTGCCGCAGCGGGTCCTGCTCGGTCTACAGCCCCATCGGGAAGTCCACCGTCGTGCTGACCCCCGCCGGCCCTGGCCGGTGGAGCATCCCGGCGGTGCCCCCTCCCACCGACCCGTGCGACAAGACCCTGTTCGGTGTGCGCCGGGCTGCCGTGACCATGACGCTGACCGACTCCACGGTGCAGATCGTGTCCAACTTCGCCGGCTACAGGCTGCAGGGGAACGGCTGCTTCGTGAACAACCCGAAGTCCACGTACACCTACACCGGCGACCGGAAGCCCGCCTGACGATCACGGGTTGAGGGAGACGTCATCGTCTCGCCCGTCGAGTTGGCCACCCTGACGACTTCGGCCTCGTCGGCAAAGGCCGTCGCCGGAGCCACCGGCACGAAGGTCTCCTTCACGGCGGCGGGCGGTCCGCCCGTCCCCTTGAGGACGAGGTCGATCCGGGCCTCGCCGGCCGTCGTGGGGAACACGTTCCGGCCGCCGATGGTCGCTACCATCGGGACGACCGACCCCGAACCCTAGGAGACACGTGTCGATCTGGAGTGACCTGACCGCCCGTTCACTGGCCGAGCTGCGCTCAGCGCCTGAGACGTACCGGCCCACAAACTTCTGGGGGCCTGGTCTCGACCAGCTTCTCGGCGACATGTCGGGAAGTGGGCTGGAGAACTTCAAGAAGTGGCCGACGTCGCGGGTCTGGTTCTATCCCGTCTATGGCAACGGCTACAGCAACGCGACCATCGCAGACGTGTTCGACGCGGCTCGTCGCGTCAACACCCACGCGACGCAACCGTTCCTCGCCGGCGGGCTCAACGGCTCGCTCGACGCGCGGCGCGACCACGACGTCGCCAGCGCTGCGTGGGACCAGGCCCGGTGGCCGTTCGACCTCGGCAACCATGGCGAGAGCAAGGTCGGCAAGCCACCCCAGGCCTACCGGCTCAACCCGGTCAACCAGGACGTCGCCTTCGGGCGGGCCTACCTCAACTACCTCCTGTGTCTCAGCGCGCTGTCGCGGCACGTGGACGCGCCACCGCGCAGCTTCCTCGAGATCGGCGGGGGGTTCGGCGTGCTCGGAGAGATCCTGCTCTCGAGGGATCCCGCCACCCGCTACGTCGACATCGACATTCCCCCGCTGCTGACCGTCGCGTCCTACTACCTCACCGAGCTCTTCGGCGCGGACCGCATCGCCACCTACGACGAGTCCATCCCCACCCAGGGGCCGATCACGTCGACCGGGTCGGCCGTGCTGCCCAACTATCGGCTCGGCGACCTCCAGGACACGTTCGAGGTCTTCGTCAACTCGTACTCGTTCCAGGAGATGGAGCCCGACGTCGTCGACAGCTACATCGGGCAGGTCTGCGACCGGGGCATCACCTGGGCCGTCTCGCTCAACTCGCGCGACGGCAAGCCGCGCGCAACACAGTCCGGGGAATGGGGAGCGCTCGAACCCGTGCGCTCGGCCGACATCGCCGAGATGTTCGGGCGACGCGGTCTGCGCGTCGTCGGCACCTATGACGCTCCCCTGGTCCGGTCAGCCGGTCAGCTGCTCATCATGCGTCGGGACTGAGACCCGAGACCGCCGCGGCCGGCAACGACGGAGCGTCAGGGGTTGAGTGAGACGTAGGTCGTCTCGAGGTACTCGTGGATCCCCTCGAAGCCTCCCTCGCGCCCGAAGCCCGAGTGCTTGACCCCACCGAACGGGGCAGCCGCATTGGAGACGATCCCGGTGTTGATGCCGACCATCCCGAACTCCAGGGCCTCGCTGAGGCGCAGGACCCGGCCGTGGTCGCGCGTGTAGGCATACGCCACGAGGCCGTACTCCGTGGAGTTCGCGAGCCGGACCGCCTCGGCGTCGTCGGTGAAGGTCGTGACCGGCGCGACGGGACCGAAGATCTCCTCACCCAGGACCCGGGCGTCCGCGGGCACGTCGACCAGCACGGTGGGCGCATAGAAGTGACCCCGGCCAGCGAGCTTCTCCCCACCGGTGAGCACTCGGGCTCCACGGTCGACGGCGTCGCGCACGAGCTCGTCGACGCCCTCGCGCGCCTTGTCGGTGATGAGCGGACCGACCTCGACACCGGCCTTGGTGCCCTTGCCGACGGTGAGGCCGGCCATCCGGCGAGCCAGGGCAGCCGAGAAGTCGGCAGCCACCGACTCGTGCACCACGAACCGGTTGGCCGACGTGCAGGCCTCGCCGATGTTGCGCATCTTCGCCAGCATCGCCCCCTCGACTGCGGCGTCGAGATCGGCGTCCTCGAAGACGACGAACGGTGCGTTGCCGCCCAGCTCCATCGACACCCGCAGGAGCTGTTCGGCCGACTGCTCGACGAGCATCCGGCCGACAGCGGTCGAGCCGGTGAAGGTCAGCTTGCGCAGCCGCGGATCGCGGATGATCGGCTCCGACACCACCGCCGTGTCGGCCGTCGTCACGACGTTGAGCACGCCGGCCGGCAGACCTGCCTCCTCGAGCACCGCTGCGAGCGCGAGCATGGACAGCGGCGTCTCGTGGGCCGGCTTGACCACCATCGTGCAGCCGGCCGCGACGGCGGGCCCGATCTTGCGCGTCCCCATGGCGAGCGGGAAGTTCCACGGGGTGATCATGAACGTGGGCCCGACCGGCTTCTGGAGCGTGAGGAGACGAGACCCGCCAGCCGGGTTCACGGCATACCGGCCGTGGATCCGCACGGCTTCCTCGCTGAACCACCGGAAGAACTCCGCACCGTAGGCCACCTCACCACGTGACTCGGCGAGCGGCTTGCCCATCTCGAGGGTCATCAACATCGCGAACTCGTCAGCGCGGGCCGTGAGCAGCTCGAACGCGCGCCGCAGGATCTCGCCGCGGACCCTGGGTGGGGTCGCGGCCCAGTCCGCCTGTGCCGCAATCGCTGCGTCGAGTGCAGCGGTCCCGTCGGCCATCGTGCCGTTGGCCACCTCGGTGAGCACCGAACCCGTCGCCGGGTCCGTCACGGGGAAGGTCGTGGAACTGAGCGAGTCGCGCCACTCCCCGCCGATGAACAGCTGGGTGGGCACGGAGGAGAGGACGGACTTCTGGGTCACGACGGCCATGACTCGACCTTAGTCATGGCGTCATGCCTCCTGTCCGGAGAACACCCGCCGCTGCAGCGCCTGCCAGGACGCAGCGCGATAGTAGGGGTGCGTCCAGCCGTCGTCCTCGGCCAGGTGCCCGGGCTCCTGCCTCGCCCCCGTCACCATCTCGCGCCGCTCGACCCACGACCGGAAGACGAAGTGCATGAAGAGGCGGTGGTACTCGGTGAGGTAGATGTCGGCGACTCGGCGGATGGCTGCCCGGGACGACGCCGGCCCCTTGCCGCCGCCGCGCAGGACGAGGGTGTTCTCCTCGTTGGACACGGTGGAGGCCCTGCTGTAGTTGGCTGAGCCCGTGACGACGACGGGGTCGGTCCCGAACGGGTCGATGAGGATGATCTTGGTGTGCACGTACTTCACATGCGTGTTGAAGCCGGTCAGTGACTCCCCGGCCCACTGTGCGAGGCCGCCACCGGTGAGGTGGGCACCGGTCGAGATGCGCACGTTGGGGTCGGTGCGCGGCACGGCCTGCTCCTTGGGCGGCCACTTGTCGAGCAGCACCGTGCGCACCGTGTCGGGCTTCGCCGTGCGCAGCGTGTCGCGGAAGAGCTCGTTCAGCCCGAAGGCGCCCGTGATGTGCGCGCTCACCTCACCGTGGTCGAAGACGTTCGCGAACCACTGCAGGACGGACGAGCTCGTATGCCGTGGCGCGAGCACGACGCTCGCTCCCCGCTTCGGTGGAGTCACCTCCACGACCGGGTTGTCCCGCTCATGGGCGTCGCGCAGCTCGGCCGTCGTCTCGCCCGTCTCGAGCCGCTCCCACTCGTCGAGGAACTGCTGCGCCACCACGGGGTCGTGGATGACGTGACCGACGTTGGAGTGACCGAAGATCGCGCCCTGCGTGAGGTTCGTCGACCCGGTCCAGACGGCAACCGGTCGCCCACCGTCGAGCAGGACGAGGAACTTGTGGTGGTGCAGGGCAGACACGTTGTCGGCGTCGCGCCACCGGATGGTGCCGCCGTTGCTCACGCCATGGCGTCGAGCCGCTGCGCGGGCCTGGGTCGAGGTGGTGTCGGCGCCGCCGTCACCGTCCCTGTCGCGCCCGTGCACGACGAGTGCGACGTCGGCGCCCCTGTCGCGGGCGGCGGCCAACGCTGTGAGACCCGTCCCCCAGGTGAACTCGTAGAAGGCGCCACGCAGGCCGGAACCCGCCCCGGTCGCCTGCTCGCAGAAGGCCACGAACGCCTCGCCGAGCCCTCGGGACAGCCAGACCATCGCTGGCGACTCCTCGGCCTCGTCCCTGCTCGGGACGTAGCCGGCGAATCGCCTGGCGAAGGCCTGCGAACCCGCCACCCCGCGGTTGAAGAACACCCCGTGCACGCCGTCGTCCTCGACCTCGGTCCGCACCCTCACCGACGCGGTCGCGAGCTCCTTCGGTGCGGCAGCCGATCCGCCCAGCGCCACCACGGCATACCGGTAGGACCGTCCCGGCCTGGTCGTGTAGTCACCCCACTGGAAGCCTTGGATGGGATGCTCCCGCGTCGACCAGTCGCTGCCGGGAGGCGGGTCGGGCACGACGGAGGCGAAGGTCTTCATCCCCCGCAGCCACACCGTCTCGCCACCGGTCTCCCGGCGCCGGATCGCGAACCCCAGGCAACCGGTCGGATCAGCGAGGTCCCATCCGAGAAGCACGGTGTGCGTGCCGGCCACGGCGTGCAGGGTCAGGGTGGGGGTCTCCACGTGGGAGCGCATGACACCACGCTAGGGGCACGGGGACCAGCCCACCAGAGCCGGGATCGTCGCCATGGCGCGCTCTGCCGACAGGTCAGGCCCGAGCCGACGGCCGCCGGGTCCTCGGACGCTTGCCATCCTGGGGACGCTTCGCACCCTCGGGCGGCTTCCCCGCTCTGGGAGGCGGCGCGGTGGAGTCGCGCACGACGAGCTCGGTGGTCAGCGTCACGGCCCGGGGCTCGGTGGGGCGGCCAGCCCGGCGGTCCGCCATCGCCTCGACGAGCATCGACGCGGCGAGGCGCCCCTTCTCGGTGACGTCCTGGCGGACGGTCGTCAGCTGGGGGCGAAGTCGGGTCGCGAGCGGGTTGTCGTCGAAGCCGACGACGGACAGCTGGTCCGGGACGGAGATGCCGGCGTCGTGCGCATCGAGCAGCACCCCGGCGGCCATGGCGTCGGAGAACGCGAGGATGGCGGTCGTGTCGGGCTGCACCTCGAGGATGGCCTTCAGGGCGCCCCGACCACCGGCGGTGGAGTCGATGGGTTCCTGCAGGATGACCGGTTCGATGCCGGCCTCCGTCAGCACCTCGATCCACCCGGCCAGCCGCTCGGTCGAGGCGTAGCCCTGCCCCTTGGCCGACGACGACTCCACGATGCCGAAGGGCGGCACACCGGTCTTGCCGATGAGCGCGACCCTGCTGTGCCCCAGGTCGACGACGTGCTGTGCCGCCGCCCGCGCGCCCGAGCGGTCCTCGACGTTGACGCTCGAGAAGCCGCGGGTGTTGGGCTGGTCGACGAGCACGAGCGGGAGCTTGCGACGCTCGACCTGCTCGCGAGCCCCCGACTCGGGGTCGCAGTTGTAGACGATGACACCGTCCATCGCCACGTCCCGAGCGGGCATGACGTCGCCCGACGGCTCGCTCGAGAGCAGCGTCAGAGCGATGCCCCGGGGCGAGAGCGTGGCAGCGATCGAGCTGAAGAAGGCCGCCGCGACCTCGTCGGTGAACGCCTCGGCCGGACTGTTGGACAGCAGCACCCCCACCGACCCGGTCGAGCCCCGAGCGAGGGCGCGCGCGGAGGGGTCGGGGCCGGTGTAGCCGAGCTCCTCGGCCGCCTTGAGGACCTTGTCGCGCAGCGCACTGGACAGCTGGTCAGGGCGCGAGAACGCGTTGGAGACCGTCATCCGACTCACGCCGACCCTGTCGGCCACGGTCTGGAGGGTCACCCTGCCCACGCCCACCTCGCTCTCGTCGAGCCGCACGGCTCGCACGGGCGACGCTAGCGCGTCCCTCTGGATGTCGGACAGGCGCTGGGTCAGCGTGTCGCCACCTGCCGGTAGCCGCAGGGCTCCACCGCGCGCGCACCGCGGTAGAGCAGCCCGGCCACGCGAGCGCGCAGGGCAGCAGAACCACGGAAGGTGGGGCTCGTGGCCGCTCGCTTCCCGCGAAGCGGTGCAGCCGCGGTGGAGTCGACGCGGCCGCCGTCGAAGTGGCGACGGGTGGCCCTGTCGGCGGTGATCGAGGCGAGTGGCAGGTAGTCCATGATGCGCTCCTTCGTCGTTTCTGTACCGCTACAGTGGTCTCGCTTTCTGTACCGGTCAAGGACCATGCGAGGATTCCCCCATGAACGAGATCGAGAGCCTGCGCGACCTCGATGCCGCACTCGAGAGCGGTGCACCCCTGACCGGTCGACGCCTGCAGGACCTCGACCTCCGCGACCACGAGGCCCGTCTCCTGTCCCGCACCGACCTCGACGGGCTCGTCGTGCTCGGCGGGCGACTCTCCCCAGAGCTCGACCACCACCTGCGGCTGCACGGTGCCCTCGTCTTCCCGACGGATCCCGGGGCTCCGGTCAACCCCTACCGCGCCAGCCTCTACCAGCCGCACGAGCTCTACGCCGGCCTGGCCGAGCACGGCTACGAGCAGACGCCGGACGCTCGCGCCTACGGGTGGTCCCGCGAGGCAGATCCCCATCACGACGTCTTCGTCACGCTCCTGCGAGCCATCCACGACGACTCCGTCAGCGACGCCCTCACCGAGTTCGTCGGCGACGTCCCTGTCGTCGGGGTCATGGGCGGACATGCGCTGACGCGCGACAGCGACGCGTATGCCGGTGCGGCCCGTCTCGGGCACACCCTCGCCTCCTCGGGTCTCGTCGTCGCCACCGGAGGCGGCCCCGGCGCGATGGAGGCCGCCAACCTCGGCGCCCTCTGCCCATCCCACGAGGTCGTGAGCGAGGCACTCGGGCGGCTGGCCGGCATACCCTCGTTCCGCCCGTCGATCGGGGCCTGGGCGGAGCTCGCCCTCGAGGTGTATGACGACGTCCTGCCCCTTCCCTTGCAGGACAGCGCTGTTCGCTCCATCGGCATCCCCACGTGGTTCTACGGCCACGAGCCGCCCAACGTGTTCTGCAACGGCATCGCGAAGTACTTCAGCAACGCGATCCGCGAGGACGGACTGCTCGCGCGGTCGACCGCCGGCCTCATCGTCCTCCACGGCGCGGCGGGCACGGTGCAGGAGATCTTCCAGTCGATCACGCCCCTCTACTACGCCGAGGCCGAGCGGACGCTCGCGCCGCTCGTGCTCGTCGGCGTCGACCACTGGTCACGCGAGGTGCCGGTGTGGGACGTCATCCGGGCGCTGAGCAGTGAGCGGGGCATGGGTCAGGTCGTGCACCTCGTCGACAGCACCGACGAGGCCGCGGAGCTCGTGCTCAGCTCGCGCGCGTGAAGAGGACGATCCCGAGACACATCTCGTCCGTGGTGCCCTCGCCCCACGCGACGTAGCGCTCCTTGGTCCCCTCGTAGGCCGGGAGGACGTCACGCATTGCCTGGTCGTGCGTGCACGTCACCGTGACCGTGTCGCCCTGCTTCACCGGCTGTGGCTTGGGGAGCGGGATCGCGCCCTGGTCGTCGAAGTTCCACACCGGGATGTCGAGGACCCGCCTGGCCTGCGGGGTGCCTTTGTTGACGTCGACGGTGATCGACTTGCCGAGCAGGTGCATGTGGCCGGAGACGGCCCGGATCTGACCCGGTTGCGTGATGGGGCGGGTGCACGACTGCGTGGGGCCGGGCTTCAGCTCACCGCAGAGGAGGTGCAGCAGGTCGGCGGTCGCGACCTGCTCGCCGAAGCGCGTGCGGATGTCGGCGACGGCCGGGGTGCGCGAGCACAGCTCACCGGGCGTGCCCTTGCGGCACGGCAGCTCGACGGGGGCGGGCAGGAGCATCGTCTCGAGCGGCTTCTTGTGACCGGCACTGGCCGGTGTCAGCCGCAGCCGGGCCTTGCTCTGGTCGGCGCCGCCACCGGCGAGGAGGTTGTAGTGCATCTGGATGACGACGCGCGAGCCCTTGGCGAGAGGGATGCCGATGTCGTCGGCCATGACCCGCTCGCCGCCCCCGGGGGCCCAGGCGCCGACCCACTCGGCGTTGTCGAGCTGGGCGGCGGGCCCGCCGCCGATGCCCGAGCCGCCGAAGCAGGTCCAGCCCTGCTCCGCGTCCTCGGCGTCCTTGGCCTCGGCGGCCGCGACGTTGTCCGGGTCGACCTTGAAGAGGATGACGTGGTGCACCGCCGCCGGGTTGTCCGGCACGATCTTGACGCCGCTGACGATCATGTCTTCAGCGAACTTCGGGTCGGCGAGGAAGCAGCGATAGTCGTCGGTGCCCGTGCCGAACGGCGCCTTGGGTGTGTACTTCGCCGCCATCGAGAGCTCCTGGAAGCTCTCACCGGCGCGCAGTGCGACGTCCGGCGGCTCCGGCTTGGCCTTGGCCGCTGCTGCCGCCGACGACGGCGAGGCCGCGTGGCTGGAGCTGGCGTGCGAGTCCTCACCGCGCAGGTTCTCGGGCAGGACACCGCCACAGGCAGAGAGGGTGAGGGCGGCGACGATGCCGACCGCGACGGTACGCAGGCGCATTACCCCACAGTAGTCGCGCCGCGCCCGTCCGCCCAGGGAACCGGGAACGAGATGGTGCGCGGACGGCATACCCTCGCCTGTCGTCGAGCGAGCGGCGTCAGGGAGTCGCGGCAGCGAGCTGGCCGCAGGCGCCGTCGATGTCGGAGCCACGGGTGTCGCGGACCGTCGTCGGGATGCCGTGGGCACGTAGCCGCTCGACGAACTGCTGCTCGACGCCACGACGCGAGGCCGTCCACTTGGAGCCCGGCGTCGGGTTGAGCGGGATGGGGTTGACGTGCACCCAGCCCTTGCCGCGCGAGGTGAGCTTCTTGCCGAGGAGGTCGGCGCGCCAGGCCTGGTCGTTCATGTCCTTGATGAGGGCGTACTCGATGCTGACCCGGCGGCCGGTCGCCTCGAAGTAGCGGTAGGCCGCGTCGATCGCCTCGTCGACCTTCCACCGGGTGTTGATGGGCACGAGCTCGTCGCGCAGCTCGTCGTCCGGGGCGTGCAGCGACAGGGCGAGCGTGACCGGGATGCCCTCGGCGGCGAGCTTGTCGATGGCCGGCACGAGACCGACGGTCGACATCGTGATGCCGCGAGCCGACATGCCCAGGCCGTCGGGGGTCGGGTCGGTGAGGCGGCGGATCGCACCGATGGCGGCCTTGTAGTTGGCCAGTGCCTCACCCATGCCCATGAACACGACGTTGCTGACGCGCTCCGGCCCGAGCGCGGACGCCGCGGCGTCGTCCTCGGCCTCGTCTCCGAGCCCGGCCTCGGCCGGGTGGGTCGCGCCGATCGCCGGAAGGGCGCCGTGGCGCAGCTTGCGGTTGGCGTCGACGACCTGCTCGACGATCTCGGCGGCCGACATGTTGCGGGTGAGCCCGGCCTGCCCGGTGGCGCAGAAGGGGCAGTTCATGCCGCAGCCCGCCTGGCTCGAGATGCAGATCGTCACGCGCCGGGGATAGCGCATGAGGACCGACTCGACGAGCGCCCCGTCGTGCAGGCGCCACACCGACTTGAGGGTCGCGCCGCGGTCGGCCTCGAGGGTGCGCACGGGCGTCAGCAGGGTCGGCAGGAGGTCCGCGACGAGCTGGTCGCGCACGGCCTTGGGCAGGTCGGTCATGTCCTCGGGGAACTCGACGAGCCGCTCGAAGTAGTGCGTCGACAGCTGCTTGGCCCGGAACCCCTTGTGCCCCAGCTCCTCGACGGCCGCCTTGCGCTCGGTCGGCGACAGGTCGGCCAGGTGACGCGGCGGCTTGCCGCGACGGGGCGCGGTGAAGGTCAGCTGACCGGGCACCGGAGGGCCGACAGTGGGTTCAGGGAGAGAAGTCATCGCCTCCATTGTCCCACTCCCCCGCGGACCTCGACGCAGCCGCGATCAGGGGTTGGCCCAGAGGAGCAGCGCCCAGACGACGGGGATGCAGAGGACGAGCGAGTCCAGCCTGTCCATGATGCCGCCGTGACCCGGCAGCAGGGCGCCCATGTCCTTGATACCGAGGTCGCGCTTGATGCTCGACTCGATGAGGTCGCCGACCGTGGCGGCCGCCGCGACGACGACGCCGATCACCGCGCCCTTCCACCACGGGCCGTCGAGCAGGAGCGCCAGGCTCACGGCCCCGACGGTCGCGCACGAGAAGACCGATCCGGCGAAGCCCTCCCAGGACTTCTTGGGCGAGAGCGAGGGCGCCATGGGGTGCTTGCCGAGGAAGACGCCGAACGCGTACCCGCCGATGTCGGAGAACGCCACGACGAGGATGAAGTAGACGATGCGCAGGTGGCCGTCGTCGGCCGCGAGGAGCAGTGCCGCGAACCCGCCGAGGAAGCACGGGTAGAGCGCGATGAAGAGCGAGCCGGCGATGTCCCGGATGGCACCCTCGAGGCCGTCGGCGACGCGCCACACGAGCACCCCGACACAGGTGAGGCCGAAGGTCAGGATGAGGGCCTCCGCCCCCCGGAAGTAGGCGGCGAGCACCATCGAGACGGCACCGATGACGACGGGGACGAGCGGCGCGTCGATGCCGACCTGGCGCACCGCCCGGCGCATCTCCCAGGCGCCGATCACCATGGCGGCGACGAGGATGACGAGGAACGCCTCCCGCCGGATGGCCAGCGAGGCGATGATCAGGACAGCCAGTCCGACGCCCACGCCGATGGCTGCGGGCAGGTTGCGCCCCGCCTTGGTCCGTGAGCGGGTGCCGGCCGGGGCGCTCGGAGGGCTCGCGGGGAAGTCGCTCATCTGGAGCCCGTGCGTTCGAGGTCAGACCTCGAGCAGCTCGGCCTCCTTGCCCTTGAGCACCTCGTCGATGCTGTCGACGTACTTCTTCGTCGTGGACTCGAGGTCCTTCTCGGCGCGTGAGCCCTCGTCCTCGCCGACGTCGCCGTCCTTGACGAGCTTCTCGATGCTCTCCTTGGCGGTGCGACGGATGTTGCGGATCGACACCTTGGCGTCCTCACCCAGGCCGCGGGCCATCTTGATGTACTCGCGACGACGCTCCTCGGTGAGCTGCGGCAGGATGCACCGGATGATGTTGCCGTCGTTGGACGGGTTCACCCCGAGGTCGGCGTCACGCAGGGCCTTCTCGATGTTCGCCATGGAGCCCTTGTCGAACGGGGAGATGAGGATCGTGCGCGCCTCGGGCGTCTGGAAGGACGCGAGCTGCTGGAGCGGGGTCGGCGCACCGTAGTAGTCGACGATCACCTTGTTGAACATGCTGGGGTGGGCCCGACCGGTGCGGATGCCGGCGAAGTTGTCCTTGGCCACCTCGACGGCCTTCTCCATCTTTTCCTCGGCCTCGAGCAGGGTGTCGTCGATCATGCGGTCAGGTCTCCTTCGGTATGCCGCGCCGCTGCGGTCGTGCGGCGGGGTCCAGTCTGTCAAACAATCGCCGTGAGGCCAGTCAGCCCGGCTCAGGGCGTGACGAGCGTGCCGATGCGCTCGCCCTGGATGGCCCGGGTGATGTTGCCCTCGCCCTCCATGCCGAAGACCACCATGGGCAGGCCGTTCTCCATGCAGAGGCTGAACGCGGCGGCGTCGACGACCCTGAGGCCGTTGCGCAGCGCCTCGCCGTAGGTCACGGTGTCGAGCTTGCGGGCAGCCGGGTTGGTGCGCGGGTCCGAGTCGTAGACGCCGTCGACGCCGCTCTTGGACATGAGGACCATGTCGCAGTGGCACTCCAGGGCACGCTGGGCGCTGACCGTGTCGGTGGAGAAGTACGGCATACCGGCTCCGGCACCGAAGATCACCGCACGCCCCTTCTCGAGGTGACGGATCGCGCGACGCGGGATGTAGGGCTCGGCGACCTGGCCCATCGTAATGGCGGTCTGCACGCGGGTGTCGATGCCTTCCTTCTCGAGGAAGTCCTGCAGCGCGAGGCAGTTCATGACCGTGCCCAGCATGCCGATGTAGTCGGCGCGGGAGCGGTCCATGCCCTTCTGCTGGAGCTCTGCCCCGCGGAAGAAGTTGCCGCCACCGACGACGATGGCGACCTGCGTTCCCTCGTTGATGGCGGCGGCGATCTGCTTCGCGATGCCGCGCACCACCTCGGGGTCGACCCCGATGCTGCCGCCCCCGAACACCTCTCCGCTGAGCTTGAGCAGGACCCGTCGAGGGCGGCCCCCGGTGCTGGTGGGAGCGGGCTGGGTCTGGACGTCAGTGGTCACCGTGCCTCCTCGGCAGTGTCTTCTGGCGGTGCCCTGAATCCTCGCACACGGCGGCGCCGGTGCGGCAACTCGACGGCCGAGGCAGCGTAGCGTCAGTCCCATGGGGCAGCTTCAAGCCACTGGTCGGGGTGCGCCGTCGGTGGCCACGGTCGCCTCGACGTTCGTCGCTCGCGGCCTCCCATGGGTGCTCTGCGCCGCGGTCCTCGGGTCATACCTCGAGGTGAACGGCACCGCGATGAGCGACCTGGGCCGGTATGCCGGCTACCTCGCGGCAGCGGTGGCGCTGCCCGGCGTGCTCATCCTGCGCGCCCTCGTCCCGTCGCGGCGCCCCTGGGTGGAGGACGTCGTCCTGGGCACGGCTGTCGGCATGGCGGCCCAGCTCGCCCTGCTCGTGCTCGTGGTCGCGCTCGGCGTGTCGCAGCTCTCGTGGCTGCGCTGGTGGCCGGCCCTGGTGGTGCTACCCGTGCTTCTCGTCCCTCGACTGAGGCGGCGGTGCCTGTCCACCGGGTCGGCTGCGGCCCGAGCCGCGCAGGCACCGGGGTGGTGGCACTGGGGCGTCGCCGGAGCCTGCCTGGTGGCGGGTGCCGGAGCGGTTCGAGCGTTCCTCGAGTCGCCTTTGCCCCCCGGGGAGGGGGTGTACTACGTGGACCTCCCCTGGCACCTGGCCCTGGTCCACGCCGCGACGCGGAGCGTGCCGCTCGAGGTGCCACAGGTCGCGGGAACCACCGTCGAGTACCACTGGTTCGCCGACGGTGACATGGCGGCGGCGAGCGTCGTCTCCGGTGTCCCGGAGGCCGTGGTCCTGCTCCGCCTGTGGCCCACGGCCGTGGTCGTCACGGGCCTGCTGCTCGTGGCCGTCCTGGCGCGGGCGCTGTCGGGCACGTGGGCGGCCGGAGTCGTCGCAGCGTGGATCTTCGCGGTCCTCCGCGGGGTCCAGGTCCTGCCTGCCCACTTCGCCCAGGGCCCCATCGTCCTGGCCAGCCCGAGCCACGGCTACGTCGCCGTGATGACCGCCGGAGCCATGGTGGTCATCGTGTGGGCCTTGCGGGGGCAGAGGATCGGCTGGGGCGGCTGGCTGCTCCTGGTGGCGCTCCTCGCCGGGGCCGGCGGGAGCAAACCGGCCGCCCTTCCCACCCTCCTGTGCGGCGCGGCCCTGACCTCTGCCATGAGCCTTCTCGTGCACCGCCGATGGGACCGGGTGAAGGCACCGGCCATGGTCCTCCTGGCCTGCGCTGCCCTCCTTCCCCTCACCGCGATCTTCCTGTCCGGCAGCGACAGCGAGACGTCAGTGCGGCTGTTCGACTTCATCAGGTGGCACCCGACCCTGCGCGACGTCCTGTCCGCAGGGAGCGGGAGCAGCCTGCTGCCCGCGGGCGTGGCCGATCTCGGGGTGCGCTCCCTCCAGATCCTCGGGCTCGGGCTCCTCGCCGTGGCGTTCCCCCACGTGGGCCTGCACTTCGGCGCAGCCGGGTTCGCCCTGCGGTCCGTGCGGGCCGACCCGGTGGCGTGGTTCGTTGCCGGAACCATCGCCGCGTCCTTCGCCGCCTTCCTCATCGTGTCGCACCCGGCCTTCAGCCAGGTGTACTTCGTCCGCCTCGCCCTGGTCCACGGCGCTGCCGTGCTGGCCTGGATCCTCGTCGGCGCAGCGCGCCGGGCACCGGCCCCGCAAGCTCGTCGGGTCGGCCTCGTCGCCGCCGGTGCCCTCGTCGGGGCGGCCCTCGCCTGGCTCACGGCACGGCTCGCGCCGACGCTGGACCTGGCCGAGCGATCGAGCGTCGTGGCGTGGCGCTCGGCCTTCCTCTGGTCGATGATGGTCTTCGTCGGTGGCCTCGGCCTCATCGCGGGGGCGCTGCTGCTCGCCGGCCGACGACAGCGTCAGCTCCAACGGTCGGCGGCCGCGGTGCTGGCCGGAGCGCTCGTCCTCGGAGCGCCGGCCTACGCGGTCCGGGACGGAGCCCTGGACGCGGCGGGAGATGCCCTGCGAGGGACCCGGGTGGACGCCGTGGAGAAGCCGCGGGTCAGCAACGAGATCCCGCTGCCTGCCGGCGGAGGTGCCGCCATGCACTGGCTGGACCTCAACACTCCGCGCGATGCGGTCGTCGCAACCAACCGTCACTGCTCACGAGGGACCGTGGCGAAGGGGTGCGTCTCGAACCTCTACCTGGTCAGCGGGCTCGGGGGGCGTCAGGCCGTCCTCGAGTCCTGGGCGTACGTCAGCGTGTCGGGAGGACCCTCGGGACCGAGTCCCTACCCCGAGCGGCTCGCCGCGAACGACGCGCTGTTCACCGACCCCACCCCGGAGGGCTTCGAGCGGATGAAGCAGGAGCATGGGCTGGGCTGGCTCGTCGCCGACGCCACCGCGACCCCGGTCTCCCCCCGGATCACCGAGTTCGCGACGCCACGGTTCAGCGCCGGCACCATCACCGTCTACGAGGTCAGGTAGCCGCCCAGCGACCAGACGCACGTATGCCGCCCGCTCGGGTGAGCGGGCGGCATACGGGATGCGTGTGGTTCAGACCCTCAGGTCAGCCACCGACGCGGAACCGTGCGAAGGACGTCGCCGTGGCGCCGGCCTCCTCGAGGACCTTGGCGACGGTCTTCTTGGGCTCCTTGGCGAACGGCTGCTCGAGCAGGACGTTCTCCTTGAAGTAGCCGTTGACGCGACCCTCGACGATCTTGGAGAGCGCAGCCTCGGGCTTGCCCTCCTCCTTGGCCGTGGCCTCGGCGACACGACGCTCGTTCTCGACCGTCTCGGCGTCGACCTCGTCACGCGTGAGGACGGTCGGGCTGAACGCGGCGACGTGCATCGCGACGTCGCGAGCGACCTGCTCGTCGCCACCATCGGTCGCCACGAGGACACCGATCTGCGCCGGGAGGTCGGGGCTCGTCTTGTGCAGGTAGGCAGCCACGACGGGAGCCTCGATGCGGGCAACGCGCTTGACCTCGATCTTCTCGCCGATGGTCGCGTTGGCGCCGTCGAGGAGGTCCTTGACCGACTGGCCGTCGGGGAGGGTGCTCGCGAGGAGCTCGTCGGCCGAGGCGGCCTTGGTGTCGACGGCCTGCGCGAAGACCTGGTCGGCGAGGGCGATGAAGTTCTCACCCTTGGCGACGAAGTCGGTCTCGCAGAGGACCTCGACGAGCGTGCCGACGCCGCCCTCTGCCCTCGCGATGACCAGACCGTTGGAGGTGGAACGACCCTCGCGCTTGGTCACGCCCTTCTGGCCCTTGACCCGCAGGATCTCGGTGGCCTTGGCCTGGTCGCCGTCGGCCTCGTCGAGAGCCTTCTTGACGTCGAGCATGCCGGCACCCGTGGACCCACGGAGCGCCTTGATGTCAGCGGCGGTGTAGTTCGCCATGTGTGTGTGCGCTTCTTTCTGTAGCAAGTTCGGACAGAGAGGAGGTGTGACGCCTCAGGTCAGGCCTTGGCGGCCGAGGCGTCCTCGGTCTCGGCGACCGGGGCGTCCTCGGCGGCCGGAGCAGCCTCGGTCTCGGCGGGAACCTCGGCCTCGGGCGCCGGAGCAGCCTCGGTCTCGGCAGCGGGAGCAGCCTCGGTCTCGGCAGCCGGAGCGGCCTCGACAGCGTCGGCGGCCGCGGTGGCGCCGGCCTCGGGGGCCACGGCCTCCGCGGTCTCGGCAGCAGCGTCGGCGTCGCCACCGAGGAGCTCGCGCTCCCACTCGGGCAGCGGCTCGTCCGCAGCGCCCTCGGCGTCCGCAGCGGCGTTGCCACCGGAACGGGAGATGAGGCCCTCGGCGACGGCGTCGGCGATGACTCGCGTCAGCAGGGTGACGGAGCGGATCGCGTCGTCGTTGCCGGGGATCTTGTAGTCGACCTCGTCGGGGTCGCAGTTGGTGTCGAGGATCGCGATGACGGGGAGCCCGAGCTTGCGCGCCTCGTCGACGGCGAGGTGCTCCTTCTTGGTGTCGACGATCCACACGGCGGAGGGGACCTTGGCCATGCCGCGGATGCCACCGAGGGTCTTGTCGAGCTTGTCGCGCTCACGCTTGAGGAGCAGGAGCTCCTTCTTGGTGCGGCCGGAGCCGGCGACGTCCTCGAAGTCGATCTCGTCGAGCTCGATGAGGCGGGTCAGACGCTTGGAGATCGTCTGGAAGTTGGTGAGCATGCCACCGAGCCAACGGTGGTTCACGTAGGGCATGCCGACGCGCGTCGCCTGCTCGGCGATGGGCTCCTGGGCCTGCTTCTTGGTGCCGACGAAGAGGATGCTCCCGCCGTGGGCAACGGTCTCGCGGACGAACTCGTACGCGTTGTTGATGTAGGTCACCGACTGCTGCAGGTCGATGATGTAGATCCCGTTGCGCTCGGTCATGATGAAGCGCTTCATCTTCGGGTTCCAACGACGGGTCTGGTGCCCGAAGTGGACGCCGCTCTCGAGGAGCTGGCGCATGGTGACAACGGCCATGCCGGTGTTCTCCTTGTGCTGGTTTCAGTTGCGTCGGCCGCGCACGGGTCGTGCACCGCCTGCCTGGCGTCTCGACGCAGTCCCCGCCGTGTGCCGTGTGCTCCGGTGGAGCAGGCACATGGACTGTCGGGGTGCGCCCCGCTTCGTGGGAATCCAGTCAGCGGCGATGAGACGCGCGAATTAGGTCACCGGGCGCACACACACGCGTGCGGGCACACGAAGACCGTCGGTCATCCTACGCGTGAACGGGCCCGCCGAGAAATCCGGGCAGCCGTCCGAACTCGGTATGCCGCGTGCTCTCCTTCCGCGTAGCGTCACCGTCCGTGTCACGCCTCGGGGAAGCCATCGCACCCTCCCGTCTCGGCACACCCTTCCGCTGGCTCATGGCAGCCTCGTGGACGAGCAACATCGGTGACGGCATCGCCCTCGCGGCCGGCCCGCTCCTCGTGGCGTCACAGACGCGCAGCCCCACGCTCGTCGCACTCGCGGCCCTGCTCCAGCGACTCCCCTGGCTGCTCCTCGGCCTGTGGGCCGGAGCAGTCGCGGACCGGCTCGACCGCAAGCGCATCATCATCACGGCCAACATGCTGCGCGTGCTCGTCGTCATCGGCCTGTGCTCGTTCATCAGCACGGACCACATCTCGATCGGCGCCGTGCTGGCGACGATGTTCCTCTACGGGGTGTGTGAGGTCTTCGCCGACTCGGCGACGGGCACGCTGCTGCCGATGGTCGTCCAGCGTGATGACCTGCGGACCGGCCAGGTCCGGCTGCAGGCCGGGTTCCTCACCGCCAACGAGCTCGTCGGACCACCGGTCGGGGCGTTCCTCTTCGCGGCAGGCATGGTCTGGCCGTTCGTCACCCAGATCCTGCTCGTCCTGCTCGCCATCGGACTCGTCGCTCGTATGGAGCTCTCGCGCGGTGGCGTCCGCGGCACGGTCGACACGCATGTCCGCGCCGACATCCTGGAGGGGATCCGATGGGTGCGCCACCACCCGCCCATGCGCACGCTCGTCCTCGTCATCCTGACGTTCAACATCACGTGGGGGGCCGCGTGGTCCATCCTCGTCCTCTGGTCGCTCGACCACCTGCGGATGGGCGTGATCGGGTTCGGTCTGCTCTCGACGGCGAGCGCCGTCGGTGGCGTGCTGGCCACGACGAGCTTCGACCGGCTCTCGCGCCGCTTCCCGCTCGCCACGCTCATGAAGGTCTGTCTCGTCACCGAGGTGTTCACCCACCTCGCGCTGGCGCTCACCACCGTCGGCTGGGTGGCCATCGTCGTCATGACCGTGTTCGGTGCCTACGCCTTCACCTGGGGGACGGTCAGCAACACGATCCGCCAGCGGTCCGTGCCCACGGCATACCAGGGTCGGGTCGGCAGCGTATACATGACCGCTCTCTTCCTCGGCATCGTCATCGGGCAGGCCGTCGGTGGACCCATCGCGCAGAGATGGGGGCTGACCGCGCCGTTCTGGTTCGCCTTCGTCGGGACGGCACTCATCCTGGCGCTGGTGTGGCGCCAGCTCGACTCCATCGCCCACGCCGGCGACGACGACCCGGATGTGCCGGGAGCCCGGCCCAGCGTCAGCTGAGTCTCAGGGATCCCTGAGCGACGCTGACGTGGGCCCCCATCGGCAAGGACCGGTTGGCGGTGATGTGGCCGAACGAGCCGCCCGCCCAGGTCGGCTTGCCGAGGGAGAGGATGCGGTCCCGCAGGATCACTTGCGTGTCCGACGGCGACGACGCCATCGTGAAGTCACCAAGGACGAAGCCCTCGGCGTCGTCGAGCCAGCCGGAGCGGCGCAGCTTGGTGAAGTTGCGGTCCAGGACGTAGCCGGCGTCGCCGACGTCCTCGAGCACGACGACCGCGCCCTTGGTGGACAGGAGGTCACCCGTGGCCACGGAGGTCGCGAGCATCGTGACGTTGCCGCCGACGAGCCGGCCCTCGACGCTGCCGTCGCGCCACGGGGTGAGGCCGCTGAGCAGGGCCTCCCCCGCCTCGACCTCGCCGAAGAGCAGCCGGCGCATCGACTCCAGGGTGGCCGGGTCCGCGGTGGCGATGCCCGTCACTCCCGGTCCGTGCAGGGACTGCAGGCCGGTCTCGGCGTTGATGCGGCTGAGCAGGATCGTCGTGTCGGAGTATCCGGCGAGCCACTTGCCTGTGCCGTCGCGGAAGTCCTTGGGGTCCATGACCTCGAGGGTTCGCTGCGCGCCGTAGCCACCGCGGGCGGTGATGACGGCGTCGACGGCCGGGTCACGCCACGCGGCCAGGAGGTCCGAGGCACGGGCCTCGTCCGTGCCCGCGAGGCCGATGGTGGGATCGGAGTCCCACAGGTGGGCGCCCTCGACCACGTTGAGTCCCCAGGCCTTCATCCGCTCGATGCCGGTCAGCACCCGCGCGCGCTGGCTCGCCGGGGTCACGTGACCGGAGGGGGCGACGACCGCGACGGTGTCGCCTCGGCGCAGGGGCGCGGGGACCCTGAGCGAGCGCGGCCCAGCGGCGCCTTCCGTGACCGGTGCGGCCGTGGCGCCGGAGGCGGCTGAGCCGATGGCCAGGGGTGCAGCCACCGCACTCGCCAGGGCGGTCCGACGGGTCATTCGCTGGTGGGTCATGAGACTTCTCCTCGAGGATGACGGGCGAGCCACGCCGCGCACGACGCCGTGAACAACACACCTGACCCTGCCACATCCCGCCACTTTGTGACGGGACGTCGGTGACCGGTCACAGGTGCTTGAGCGCCTCGCGCCGGCTGAGGCCGGACAGGCGACTCCCCTGCGCTTCGACGAAGTCGAGTACCCAGGCCGGGTCCGTGCGGGCGTACTGCCTCAGTGCCCAGCCGATCGCCTTGCGGATGAAGAACTCGCGGTCGTCGAGGTTGGGCTCGATGACGTCCTCGAGGAGGACGGTGTCCGTGCGCTCCTTGTGGCGCAGCTGGCTGATGATCGCCGAACGTCGCAGCCAGAGGTCGTCGTGCTCGGCCCACCCCCGCATCCGCAGCCCCTCCCCCTCGGGGTCGACGAGCAGCACCTCACCGACGACGTTGCCGACCTCGTCGACGTGGTCCCACCAGGCCCCCGTCACGACGATGTGCTCGACGAGGGGCATGAGGTCCGGGTCGTGCCACGAGCGGTAGGTGCGGTGTCGGAGAAGGGCGAGGGCGGCATACCGGTCCTCGCGGTACTCGGCCCCGTCCCAGAGCTCACGGACGCTGCGCTCCCAGGCGGCTCGGCTCTCGATCCGCAACGCGGGGTCGGCGAGCAGCGGCCGCAACATCCCGTGGCGCTGCGGTGAGGTGAGTCCGAGGAAGGGCATCTCGCTCTTCATGTAGCGCTGCTGCTCCGCCGCCCGCTCCGGGTCTGTCTCCGAGCGCAGGCCAGCACGGATCGCGTCGAGGAGCTCGGAACCGTCGGACATGACGCCGAGCCTAGGGCGGGGCACCGACGCGTAGCCTGCGCACATGGATTCGCCTCTCGTGCACCGGATGCAGGGCTACGGTTCGACGATCTTCGCTGAGATGACTGCCCTGGCCGTCGAGCACGACGCCCTCAACCTCGGCCAGGGCTTCCCCGACACCGACGGGCCGCAGGAGATTCTCGATGCGGCGAAGGCGGCGATCGACGGCGGACGCAACCAGTACCCACCCGGCGCCGGTGAGCCCGAGCTGCTCGACGCCATCGCCACGCACCAGAAGCGGTTCTACGGCCTGGAGGTCGACGCTCGCAGCCAGGTCCTCGTCACCGTCGGCGCCACCGAGGCGATCGCGGCGACGATCCTCGCGCTGTGCGAGACGGGAGACGAGGTCGTCACCTTCGAGCCCTACTACGACTCGTATGCCGCGTCCATCGCCCTGGCTGGTGCCGTGCGCCGCACGTCGGTGCTGCGCTTCCCCGACTTCGCCGTCGACGAGGACTCGTTGCGGGCGGCCTTCTCTGCGCGGACCCGGCTGGTGCTCCTCAACACGCCCCACAACCCGACGGGCAAGGTCTTCACCCGGGCCGAGCTCGAGCTGATCTGCGAGCTGGCCCGGGAGTTCGACGCGTGGGTGGTCACCGACGAGGTCTACGAGCACCTCGTCTTCGACGGGCTGGAGCACGTCCCGGTCGCGACCCTGCCCGGCATGGCCGAGCGCACCCTGACCATCTCGTCGGCCGGCAAGACGTTCTCGACGACGGGATGGAAGGTCGGCTGGGTGAGCGGCCCGGCGCAGGCCGTGGCGGCGGTGCGGACGGTCAAGCAGTTCCTCACCTATGTCGCCTCGGGGCCCTTCCAGCCCGCGGTGGCACTCGGCCTGGGTCTCGGGGACGACGTGTATGCCGGCCTCTCCCGTTCCATGGAGGGCAAGCGTGACCTGTTGGTCTCGGCACTGCGTGGCATCGGGCTCGACGTGTCGGTGCCGGGTGGGACCTACTTCGTCGTCGCCGACGCGGCGCCGCTGGGCGCGACGGACGCCCTCGAGTTCTGCCGTGAGCTCCCGGCGCGGGCCGGGGTTGCCGGCGTCCCGGTGTCGGTCTTCCACGACGACGTGGACGCCGCACGCACGCTGGTGAGGTTCGCGTTCTGCAAGCGGGACGACGTGCTGCGCGACGCCGCCGCACGGTTGGCGGCCCTGCGGACCTGAGGGTCCGGACCATCCACAGGCCGGGTGGGACTCAGCCGGCGTCCACAGATGAGCCGATGGGGCTGGCAGTCGGCGCCGACCGCGTCGCAGGGTCGGTGGCATGTCACCGACCCCAGCCATCCGCCCGCTCCTCGTCGCGCTCACCTTGGTGGGCAGCCTCGTCCCCGGCGTCGTTCTGGGCCCCGATGCTCCGGTGTCCCCACCGGAGGCCGGGGCCGTGACCGGGCCGGTGCGGGTGCCTGGCCCGGACCCGGACTCGCTGCGCCGGACGTGGTCCTGGCCGGTAAGTCCCCGACCGGCCGTGCTGGCCGCGTTCGTGGCGCCGCGCTCGACCTACGGAGCCGGTCACCGCGGTATCGACCTGGCAGCGAAGCAGGGACAGCAGGTGCAGGCCGTCGACGAGGGAGTCGTGTCCCACGTGGGCGTCATCGCCGGGCGTGGCACGGTGAGCATCACCCACGCGTCGGGGCTGCGCAGCACCTACGAGCCCGTGCGAGGCGCCGTGAGCACAGGTGCCCGGGTGTCGGCAGGCCAGCTGATCGGCACGGTTGCGGGCCGCTCCCACTGCGGCGGCGCGTGTCTTCATCTCGGTGCGCTCGTTGGCTCGGCCTATCTCGACCCTCGTCCCCTGCTCGGCGGCGGCCCGGTCATCCTGCTGCCCCTTGCCGTCGGGTCGTGAGGCCCGGTCAGCGCAGGGTCGGCCACGCGTTGGGTCGGCATCCGTCCAAGCCCTTGCTCTGCTGAAGCATGATAGGCGCGAGAGTGCCCTTGCCGGGGCACTCGACGTGACCGTGATAGAGCCCGTGCCCCACCTCGTGGTTGACCATGTACTGCCGGTACGCCGCGAGGTCCTTGCCGTAGCCGGGCACCCCGGCGGTCCAGCGACGGGTGTTGAGCACCACCTTGCGCAGGTTGAAGCAGGACACCTCCCCACGCGTCCGAAGGGGTGCGCACAGGTCGTCGGTGAGGTTGGGACTGGCCAGGACGATGGTGATGTCGACGTCGCCCGCGGCGACAGCGGCGGGTGACACGGCCCGGAACCGGACCTGGTCGCGGGTCTGCCAACCGCGCTCGTCGCCCAGCGTGGCCGAGATGATCGTCGCGGCCTGTGCGGCGTCGACTCCCGACCCGCTCTCGACCTGGAACCCCACCCGGACGGTGCGGTGGGGGTTGACCTTGGGGGCGGCGATGGCGGGCAGCGCCACCGACGTCAAGGCGCCGTCGCCGGACCTGGGCACCGCTGTGACACCCGGTAACGGGACCTCGACAGTCGCCGTGGGTGGGTCCTCGGCGACGGCCGTCGGATCGCTCCGCGGCGCCACCGCCGCCCTGAGGTCCGCCGTGCCTCGCTCGGGCGGACTCGAGCCCTCGCTGGGCCAGAAGGACCAGAGCAGGAGGGCGAGGCCGGTCGTGAGGGCCAGCGCTGCTGCGGCCCTCCGGCGGGCGAATCGGACGCGCGACGGGCGCTGGACGTGGGCGGAGGAGCGCCGACGGGACCTGGTCACGGGCTCGGGTGCGACGTCCGCTCGGACATCGTCGGCGGCATCCGTCAGGAGTCCCGGCGGAACCATCTCGACGGACCGGGTCGCTCGACGGGCGCCTGGCAGCGGTCGCAGGTCCCGCTCGAGGGCCTGACGACGCTCGCGCCTCGGCCTCCGCGTGTCGCTGTGGTGACGCCGACGCTCGCGTTGCAGGTCCTCCCGTTCGCGCCCTGCGCGGCGCAGGTCGGCCCGGCGCGCGGCCCCACGGTCCTGGACGGACGAGGGTGAGGAGGGGGGCTCACTGACCCACTCCGGGACGTCGAGCTCGTCAGGCACGCGGGTGCGCCTGGGCATAGGAGGCGGTGAGGCGCTCGATGGACACGTGGGTGTAGATCTGGGTCGTCGCAAGCGAGGCGTGCCCGAGCAGCTCCTGCACCATGCGGAGGTCGGCGCCCCCCTCGAGGAGATGCGTGGCTGCGCTGTGCCGGAGTCCGTGCGGGCCGAGGTCCGGGGCATCGGGCACGTGCGTCAACATGTCGTGGACGAGGGTACGCACCTGGCGCGGGTCGATGCGGCGCCCTCGCCGGCCCAGGAAGAGAGCCGAACCGCTGTCGGCCACGAGCAGGCGGGGCCGGCCACGGTCGAGCCACCCGGTGAGCGCGGAACGGGCAGGCCGGCCGAAGGGCACGCGACGCTCCTTGTCGCCCTTGCCGATCACCCTGATGACGTCGACCTCGAAGTCGACGTCGTCGACGTCCAGTCCGGTGAGCTCACCGACCCGGATCCCGGTGGCATAGAGCAGCTCGAGCACCGCTCGGTCTCGCAGGTGCACGGGGTCATCGTCGTCGGCAGCCACGGCGGCGACGTCGAGCATGCCCACGGCGTCGTCCCTGGCCAGCACCGGGGGCAGGGTCCGATGGCGCTTCGGAGCCACGAGGCGCAGCGAGGGGTCGGCGTCGACGTGGCCCTGGCGCGTGGCCCAGCCGAAGAACGTCCGGAGGGCGGCGGAGCGGCGGGCGATGCTCGACCGTGCCGCGCCGGCGGAGGCGAGGACACCGAGCCAGGCCCGCAGGTCGGCGAGTCGAACCTCGGTCAGCGGGGTGGGGTCGGCGGCGGGGACCTCGCCCTCCGCCCCGGTCGCCGGTGGCTGGTGTTCGGAGTCGACGTGCGTGAGGAAGTCCCGCAGGTCGGCGAGGTAGGCCCGGACGGTGTGCGCCGACCGGCTGCGCTCGAGCCGGAGATGACGCTCGAAGGCGTCGACCACGACCTGCCGGCTGGCACTCACACCCTGCACGCTCTCATCAGGTCGCTGCACGATCAACCACCTCGGCGGCGGTTCCGCCTCCGACAGGCTCCCTCACCGTCGTGGGGCCGGCACCTTGCGCCACCGCTCACCCACCCGGACGACGAGGCCGAGCATGGTGAGCCGTCCGAGAACTCCCAGCAGGGTCGTCGTGTCCAGGGCCGTGAGGCGCTGGAGCTTGGCCAGGTCGGCCGGCGTCCGGACCGGCACCGCGGACCACACGGTGCGGGCGAGGGAGTCGAGGTCGGACTCCGGCGTCACCGGCGCCCTGGCCGGGCCCACGGCATCGAGGCTCAACCGCCCCATCAGGTCGAGCACCTCCGCGGCGTCGGTCACGAGCAGGGCGTCGGTCTCGCGCAGGAGCTTGTGGCATCCCGCCGACTGCACTGACGTCACCGGACCTGGCACGGCAGCCACGTGTCGCACCAGGATGCGGGCCGTCCTGGCCGTGTTGAGGGAGCCCGACCGGAGGCCGGCCTCGACGACGACGGTGCCCACGCTCATCGCGGCGATGAGCCGGTTGCGCGCGATGAACCGCTGCCGGTAGGGAGCCCAACCCGGAGGCAGCTCGCTCACCACCGCTCCGTTGTCGGCGATCTCGCGCAGCAGACCTTCGTGCGCCTGGGGGTAGGCCCGGTCCAGTCCTCTCGCGAGCACGGCGATCGTCGGCCCGCCTCCGGCCAGGGCCCCCCGGTGCGCCGCGGCGTCGATGCCGAACGCCGCACCGGACACGACCGTGACGCCGCGCTGCACCAGTCCCTGACCGAGGTCGGCGGCGACCCTCAGTCCGTAGGCGGTCGCCGCACGCGACCCCACCACCGCCACGCTCCCATCGGCCACGGCGAGGTCGCAGGTGCCCCGGGCATAGAGGCACAGAGGCGGCGACTCCAGCTGGTCGAGCCCCAGGGGCCACTCGTCGTCGCCGGGGATGACGACTCGCACGTGCAGCCGGTCCAGTGCGCGCCGGGCCTGGTCGAGGTCGAGCGCCGCGATGCGCTGGTCAAAGCGACCGTCCGGCGCCAAGGACCCTGAGAGCAGTCGGTCCATCGACTCGACGGCGCCGTGTGCCTCGACCCAGTCACGCACCAAGACCGTCTCGGGCTCGGCGACCCGGCTCCAGGCCATCCGGGCCCACCGCTCGCTCACCAGCGCGGCCGCGCCCGGGATGCTGCCCGGACTCCGCCCGCTCACGCCGCAGCCCTTCCCTGGCTGCGGAGGGTGAAGGCCAGGCCGACGTCCTCGGCGGTCGGCGACACCCGACCGAAGAGATCGGCGGCCGACCAGGCGAGACGCAGGGTGCGGTCGTAGCCGCGCAGCGTGAGCTGTCCCAGGTCGAGACCTCGGTCGATCGATGCCGTGACCTGACCGGGCAGCCGCCACGGCGCTCGCCGCAGGGCGTGCCCGGGCACCCGGGCGTTGGTCGCCCAGCCGTGCCGCGACCAGCGCTCCTGCTGGACACCCCGCGCCTCCATGACCCGCTCGAGGACGGTGGCGCTCGACTCGCCGTCGTCGTCCCCGAAGGCGGCTCGCGACACCGGCGGCACGACGACCTGGATGTCGACCCGGTCGATGAGCGGCCCGGACAGCTTGGCCTGGTAGCTCCGGAGCTCGACGGCGCTGCAGACGCAGTCGATGCCCTTGCCCCATCCCCGCCCGCACGGGCACGGGTTCGTCGCCAGGACGAGCTGGAACCGTGCGGGATAGCGGACGAGCTGCTTGGCCCGGGCGATCGTCACCTCTCCGGACTCCAGAGGTTGCCGCAGCTGTTGGAGCACCGAGGTCTTGAACTCGCCGGCCTCGTCGAGGAACAGCACGCCGCAGTGGGCCCGCGAGATCGCCCCGGGCAGCACCACGCCCGAGCCGCCCCCCGTGATCGAGGCCATGGACGCACTGTGGTGCGGTGCGACGAACGGCGGCGTCAGGTCGAGCTCGCTCGCCCTGATCTCGTCGCCGGTGAGGGAGCGGATGGCGTGCGTCTGGAGCGCCTGCTCCCGGGAGAGGGGCGGCAGGATCGTCACGAGTCGCTCGGCCAGCATCGTCTTGCCCACACCGGGAGGCCCGTTCATGAGCAGGTGGTGCTCGCCGACGGCGGCGATCTCGACGGCCAGCCGAGCCTCGGGCTGGCCGAGGACGTCGGCGAGGTCGCCGTGCCGGTGCACCTCCTCGCCGTCGGCCTCGACCGGCCCCGGAACGGGGAGCGGGTCGACACCGCCGCGCACGGCATACCAGTGCACCAGGGTCGCCAGGGTGGGCGCGCAGTGCACGGTGACGCCGTCGACGAGCTGCGCCTCGGCGACGTTCTCGGGTGGGACGACCACATGAGCCACCCCGGCGCGGGCGGCCGCCAGGACGGCGGGGAGGATGCCGCGGACGCCGCGCACCCGCCCATCGAGCCCGAGCTCACCGAGGTGGACCACTTGAGCGATGCGCCGGGCATCGACCACCCCGGCTGCGGCGAGCACCGCCAGCGCGATGGCGATGTCGAAACCGGTGCCCTGCTTGGGGATCGACGCGGGCGAGAGGTTGACCGTGATGCGCTGTGGCGGCAACGGGTGGCCACTCGTCGCGGCGGCGGACCGCACGCGGTCCGGTGCCTGCCCGCAGGCCTTGTCGGGCAGGCCGGTGACGCTGAAGTTCGGGAGCTGTGACGAGATGTGGGCCTCCACGTCGACGATCCGCCCGTCGAGTCCGCTGAGGGCCACGCACAGCGTCCGACCGAGCTTGGCGCTCACGAGCCCACCGCCACGACGTGCCGCACGACCGGTGGCCGTCCGCGCTCGGCGAGGACGCCGATCACGTCGATGCGCACCTGCGGCACGGCTCCGGGACGCGAGCGCAGGTATGCCGCGGCGAGACGCCGCAGCCGCCGGGCCTTCTCCCAGGTCACCGCCTCGAGCGGGTCGCCGGCGCCGGTGCCACGGCGGGTCTTGACCTCGCACACGACGAGGCAGTCGCCGTCGAGCGCCACGAGGTCGATCTCGCCCTCGGCGCACCGCCAGTTGCGTTCGAGGATCTGGAGGCCCCGCTCGCGCAGATATCGCGCCGCGAGGTCCTCGCCGTAGGTGCCCAGGGCCACGTGTCCGTCCATACCGAGCAGCGTCGGCGTGCAGCGTGGCGTGGCGCCACCACCCCTCAGCGATCTGTGGACGAGTCCCTCCCCATCGGGGTGCCTGTGGACAACTCGGACGGTTTCGAGAGGTCGCAACAACCCCGGGACGCGAGCCCGGTCCACCGCTAGGGTTCAGACACCAACCAGGGCGGTGGGCCCTGGCCAACACTCCTTGGGGGGACCATGTCGACCTCGATTCGCCGACGACTCATTGCCGGCCTCGCTGCACTCGTGACCGGATCCGGACTCGTGATCGGTGTCGTGGCCGCGGCTCCCGCCCACGCCAGCGACGACTTCCCCGAGGTCAGCAGCTGCGAGGACGAGGACCTCGCGTCCTTCCGCGGCACGTGGCAGAAGAAGCGGTGGGACGTGTTCGCCGGGGGCGTCATCAGCCGCGACTACGTCCCCCAGGGACTGGCGTACGACGCGGCTCACGACGTGTTCTTCGTGTCCTACTACGACGGACGGCCCGCGATCGACGACGACTACGAAGCACGCAACGCGCTCATCGCCGCCTTCGACAGCCGCGGCGGCTACCGCACCCACGTGCAGGTCGACCCGGTCAACGCCAACCCCGCCGGAGGAGCCCACGTCGGGGGGCTTGCCGTCGTCGACGGCTGGCTCGTGGTGGCCGAGACGGCGGACCTCCTCGGGGACGGGGACACCGAGGCCGATCCGCACGTCTTCAGCTACAAGGTCGACCAGGTGCTGCGACGAGCGCCCGGCAGGGTCATGCCGATCCGCAACAACACCCTGACCAGGGCCGGGTCCTACGCCACGTCGCATCGCGGCAAGCTCTACGTCGGCAGCTTCGAGGGCAACCGGCTCTACGAGTACGACGCGCTCAACGGCGATGGAATCCCCTACGGTCAGTGGCGCACGTTCGTCACCCCGTCCAAGACCCAGGGCGCTGCGGTGGCAGGTCGCTTCTTCGCCTTCAGCCGCTCCGAGGGCAGGACGTTGGCCAGCCTGCTCACGGTGACCGAGAAGCAGCAGTCGACGGACACGAGCGCCCTCACGGTCCACTACGAGCAGAAGATCCGCACGATGTCCGAGGGCATCACGTGGGCGCCGCGCAACGACGGCACCCCGTCGCTGTTCGCGCTGTTCGAGTCCGCGGCCACGGTCTACGCCGGCGACGGCGGAACCTGCTCGTCACCGAACCTCTGGAGCATCCGCCGCGAGCTCATCCGTCCCCCGAGGGGATGACGGAAGGCTCAGAAGTCGCCCTTGGGCAGCTGCAGCTCTGACTTGGCGAGCTCCTCGACGTTGACGTCCTTGAAGGTCACCACGCGCACCTGCTTGGCGAAACGCGCGGGTCGGTAGATGTCCCAGACCCACGCGTCCTGCATCGTCACGTCGAAGAAGACCTCGCCGCCGTCGCTGCGGACCTTGACGTCGACCGAGTTGCACAGGTAGAAGCGACGCTCGGTCTCGACGACGTGCGAGAAGAGCCCGACGACGTCGCGGTACTCGCGGTAGAGGGCGAGCTCCATCTCGCTCTCGTACTTCTCGAGGTCCTCAGCGCTCATGCGTGCCAACTCCGTCGTCGTGTGGTCCAGCTGTCGCCGCCACCATGTCAGGTGCGATCCCCGCGCCGTCGACCGGCACGGCGAAGGGCTCATCATCGTCCATCGTGCCGGGTAGTCGCCATGAGCGTCGGTGCAGGTCGCAAGGGCCGTGCTCGCGCAGCGCATCCATGTGCTCCGGCGCGGCATAGCCCTTGTTGAGGTCCCACCGGTATGCCGCGTGGTCCGGTGCGAGGCCGACCATGATCCGGTCGCGCTCGACCTTGGCCAGGACGCTGGCCGAGGCGACGGAGGAGCACTTCAGGTCGGCCTTGATCATCGTCGTCACCGGCGGCGTGTGGACCTCTTCGGAGGTGAACGCCAGGAGCCCGACCTCGTCGGGGGAGGTCAGCCAGTCGTGGTTGCCGTCGAGGATGACGAGGTCCGGCGCGACGTCGAGCGAGGCGAGGGCGCGGCGCCCGGCCAGCCGCAGCGCGGCGATGATCCCGATCTCGTCGATCTCCGCCGGCGAGGCGTGCCCCACGGCGTGGGCGAAGGCCCAGCGTCGGATCCGCGGCACCATGGCCTCGCGGGCGTGGGGCTGGAGCAGCTTGGAGTCCCGCACTCCTTGGGGAGCCGACCGGCAGGTCTCGTCGATGACGACCACACCCACGGAGACCGGTCCCGCGAGCGCCCCCCGGCCGACCTCGTCCATGCCGGCGAGGAGCCGGTAGCCGTCGCGCTGGAGGGCGCGCTCCACGCGCAGACTCGGCTTGCGGGATCGAGGTGCTGGGGGCATGACAGGTGGTGCGGTCCTTCGTGCGGGGACGGATCGGTCGCGGGTCAGGGGCTCGTGGGGGACGTGGGCGCGGAGGGCGTCGGCGTGGACGACGAGGCACCGCGGTTCGGCACCTTGTCGAAGGTCGTCTCCGGCGAGCCCAACCAGCCGCCTCGGGCGAACGGCCAGACGATGGCGACGGCGCGCCCGGTGATGTGGTCGATCGGCACCGACCCCTCAGCGCCGGTGCCGTCCGGGTCGTGGAAGCGGGAGTCCTCGGAGTCGCTGCGGTGGTCACCCATGACCCACACCTTGCCCTCGGGCACGGTGATGTCGAAGGTGATCGAGCTCGGCACGTCACCGGTCTTGATGTAGGGCTCGGAGATCGGGACGCCGTTGACGGTGAGCCGACCCTGCGCGTCGCAGCAGGCGATCCTGTCACCCGGCAGACCGATGACGCGCTTGATGAGGTGGTTGTCCGAGGTGTTGGGCAGCAGGCCGACGAAGGACAGCACCCGCTCGACACCGTCGCGCACCGGCCCGTGACTCACCTCGGGGACGGACGAGAGCCAGTCACCCGGGTCCTCGAAGACGACGACGTCACCGCGCTGCAGGTCGACGACGCCGGGGACGAGCTTGTTGACGACCACGCGGTCGTTGAGGATGAGGGTGTCCTCCATCGAGCCCGAGGGGATGTAGAAGGCCTGGATCAGCCACGTCTTGACGACGAACGACAGGGCCAGCGCCATCGCGACGACCACGACGAACTCCCGGATCGCGGCCCCCGCGGCACCGGCGGCGGAGCGGGCACGAGTGGGCCCGTCACGGTCCGGGTCGCGAGGACTGCGCGGGTCGGCGGTGGCGCCCGGGCCGGACCCGTCGACCGGTGCCCCCCGGGACGCGTCAGGGTCGAACTGGCCCGGTTCGAACCGGGCCTCGTGGCTCGTCATCACTGGTGTCCGCGCTCTCAGGGCTGGGTGGTGGTCGGGGCGGCTGGGGCGCCCACCTGGCGGAGGGGCCAGATGCGCGTGACGACGGTGCCGATGACGGCGTCCGCGGCAATCGTCCCATCCGTGGTCGCTGATCCGGCCCCGACGTGGGTGCGGGAGTCCATGGCTCCGGCCGCCGTGTCACTGAGCAGGAAGTATCGGCCCTCCGGGACGGTGACCCGGAAGGGAGCGGCATCCCCGGCGAGCCGCGGACCCACGGCGGCACCGTCCACGGTGACCCGTCCGGCGGTGCAGCAGACGACGTCCTCTCCCCCGCCGGCGACGACCCGACCGAGAACCGAACGTTCACCGAGGTCGACGCCGACGGCAGCGGAGGCCGACCCGAGGACTCGGCCGAGAAGCCCGTCGTCCGTGTGGGTCGAACGGTCCGGCCCGGGCCACGCCTGCGTGACGTCGGCGACGACGACGTCACCGATCGAGGGCGAACCCACCTTGGCGACGAGAACCCGCTGCCCCTCCTCGAGGGTGGGCGCCATCGAGTCGCTGGCCACGGCATACGGCTGCATGAGGAGGGCCCGCACGAGCATCACGGCGAGGACACCCGCGGCCAGGAAAAGGGGAACCCGGTGGGCACGACTCGACCCGGCCCCTGCCGTGGTGGCGGGGACCGGGTCGGTGTCGGGGGTGGCCGGCGACGTCATCGAGTCGATGCTAGCCGCCGGGTCGCTGCGCGTCGTGCCTCGGCTCAGCTCGCCGGGGTCTCGCGCTTCTCCTTGATCTTGGCAGCCTTGCCGCGCAGGTCGCGGAGGTAGTAGAGCTTCGCGCGGCGGACGTCACCGCGGGTGACGAGCTCGATGTGGTCGATCACCGGCGTGTGGAGCGGGAAGGTGCGCTCGACACCGACGCCGAAAGAGACCTTTCGGACGGTGAAGGTCTCGCCGAGGCCGCCACCGTGGCGGCGGATGACGATGCCCTTGAAGACCTGGACGCGCGAGCGCGTGCCCTCGATGACCTTGACGTGGACGTTGACGGTGTCGCCGGCGCGGAAGGCCGGGATGTCATCGCGGAGGGAGGCCTTGTCGACCTCGTGGAAACGCTGCATGACTGCTTCGCTTTCTCGTGCGGTGCCACAGGTCACCCACATGTGCTGGTACTGCCATGAATGGAGGTTGCGGTGTCGTGCCTCATGCGCGGCGGATCTGGGCCAGTGGCTCAGCCGCTCTGCACTCCCCCTGTGGCAGGGGCGTTGATCGACGGACGCAAGGGACAAGTTTGCCAGAGCACACGGCATACCGAGAAATCGGCTGGTCAGGTCGCCGCGGCCCCGGAGGCTTCGTCACGGGGGAGCCGACGGGCGTTCGCGATGAGCACGATGTCCGGGTCCACCTTGTCCTCGCCACCGCGCAGACGGATGAGCGCCTTGGCGGACTGCACCTGGTCACGCGTGACCTTGACGATGCGCTTGCTCATGACCGGCTCCTCTCGGATGCTGCGTCTCCATCATCCTCCACAACGTCGACGTCGTCCACGACCATTCCGGGGCGCCCGAGCGCGACCTCGTCCCTCTCGAGGTCGAGACGCGCGTCGGCCACGAGCACGGAGTCGGCGAGGTCACGCTCCTCCGTGGTGGCCAGGTCGCTCGTGGCCAGCTCGACAAGGACCACCCGACCCAGCTCGCGTCGTCGGAACGAGTCCTGCGCGTTGATGTCGGCCAGGGCAGCGGTGAAACGCCGACCCCACTCCTCCCGCGCGCCGGCCCGCTCTCGCTGGGTCAGGTCCCTGGCCGCGGCGTCGGACTGCGCCAGGGTGTCGCGTCTGGCGGCGTAGAAGGTCGCGCCGGACCCGATCGCTGCACCGATGAACGCGAGGATCCCTCCCCACCACTCCCCTGTCATGTCCCAAGGATGCCAAGGCGAGCCGACAACCGCGCGTGGGAGGCGCGGCCTACCTTTGCGACATGAGCATCGATCCCGGGTGGCCGGTCGCCTTGGCCTGCGTCGCACTTCTCGTGCTGACGTTGGTCATGTATGCCGTGGGGCGGCTTCCGCAGCCCACCGCCACTCTCGTGGCGGCCGGACGGGCGGTGGTCCAGCTGGGGCTCGCCGCGCTGGTCATCACGGCCGTGGCGCGCGACCTGCTGCTGTCGGTGCTCCTGCTCTGCGCGATGTTCGCGGTGGCGGTGTTCACGACGACGCGTCGGGTCGGGGCGGTGGGTGCCTGGCCGTGGTCGACCCTGGCGATGCTCGCGGGGCTGCTGCCCGTCGTCGCGGTCATCCTGCTGACGCGGACGGTGCCGCTCGAAGGGATCGCCCTCATCCCGGTCGTGGGCATCATCCTGGGCAACACGATGAACGGACACACGCTGGTGGGACGACGCTCGTTCGCGGCGCTGCGCGAGGAGGCCGCACAGTACGACGCCGGGCTCTCGATCGGGCTGACCCGAGCGCAGTCGATCGACGAGATCGTCCACCGCCGGCTGCCCGAGGCGCTCATCCCCGGCCTCGACCAGGTGCGCACGGCCGGCGTGGTCACGTTGCCCGGTGCGTTCATCGGCGTGCTGCTCGGGGGCGGGTCCCCGGCGCAGGCGGCCGCGGCGCAGGTGCTCGTCCTGCTCGGGATCATGGCGGCGCAGACGACGACCACGGTGGTGGCTGGGCGGCTCATCAGCTCGGCTCGCCTCCTGCCCGCGGACCTCCACGCCCGCCTGCGTCCGTGAGTGACGCGACCCGAGACGGCTCGTGAGCCGACCTGCGCTTGCGAGCCGGATCGATCAGGCCCGGGAAGCCACATCCGGCTCGCGAACTGTCTCCGCACCGGGGACGGCGCCCAGGACGGCATTGGCGTACTTGCGGTTGCGGCCGTAGTCGATCCACTGCAACGGGTATGCCGGGCGCGACCACACCGTGACGAGCCCTCGCCCGTCGGTCGTCGACACGATCCGGATCGTCAGGGTCTCGCCCCAGCTGGCCATCGAGAGCGAGCGCGTCGACACGACGGTCTGGGGGTCGATGGGGCGGCCCGGGACGAACTTCAGCTCACGCAGGGCAGCGTTCACCGACTCCCACACCTGCGGACCCGGCGCACTCGTCACGACCTGCCCGAAGCTCGACGGCCCCCTGCCTGCCGGGCCGGCATGCTCCTTCTCCCGGGTCAGCGAGATCGCCACGCACAGCGCGATGGAGAGCATGAGGATCGCGAAGGTGAGGACACCGAGGGCGAGGCCGGCGAGACCGTCGAGCCGGGACCCGGCGAGCAGCGCCAGGAAGAGTGCGAACACGACACTGGCGCCGAGGACGACGAGCCTGGCGGTGCGAAGCTGCCCCTCGAGGCGCTCGTGCTGCTGCCGGAGGTCGACGAGGTTCGGCGGCATCGGCGGCGGCAGGGACGGTGTGCTCATCACGGCAGGCTAGTGGTGGAGCGCTTGGTGAGGTCGACAGTTCCGGGGAACTCGCCCTCGCCGGGGCGCACCCTGTAGCCGGCCTTCTTGTAGAGGCGCAGGTTCTCCGTGCTCCTGGCACCGGTGTTGAGCCAGAAGGTGCGGACGTCGTCGGGAGCCAGCGACTCGGCATACACGAGCAGCTCTCGGCCGAGTCCACGCCCCTGCAGGTAGGGCGCGACCATGAGGCGACCGATCTGCCACGTCCCGGAGTGGGTCGGGTGCGGACGGACGCGCACGGAGGCGAGCAGCTGTCCGTCCTTGCGCCAGACCCTGGTGTCCCACTCCTGTATGCCGTCGCGCACCGTCTCGAGGTCCTCCTCGCCGGCGCTGAACATGCCGTAGCGGGCGAACTCCGGCGCCCAGCAGGCCCGGGTCAGCACCTGCAGGTCGGGGGCGTCGGCGGGGGTGGCGACGCGCTCCTCGAGCCCACTCAGCGCGGACGTGGCGGCGGTCGGCGGCAGGAGGTCGGGGCGGCGCTGCGCCGTGCGCTGGATGCGCTGCTCGCGCCGCCAGGCGGCGATGGCCCGGTGGTTGCCGCCGAGCAGGACGTCGGGCACGGCTCGGCCGTCCCACTCGGCGGGCTTGGTGTAGACGGGGTACTCGAGGAGGCCGTCCTCGTGCGACTCCTCGACCAGCGACTCGACGTTGCCGATGACGCCCGGCAGGAGGCGGGCGACCGCCTCGACCATGGCGAGGACCGCGACCTCACCACCATTGAGGACGTAGTCACCGAGGGAGAGGACGCGCACCGGCATCCGCTCGCCCGCCCACTCGTAGACGCGCTCGTCGATGCCTTCGTAGCGGCCACAGGCGAACGCGAGCCACGGCTCCTCAGAGAGCTCACGCGCGATCTGCTGCGTGAACGGCTCTCCGCCGGGACCGGGGATGATGAGGGTCGGGACGCGCGGCTGGTGGTCCTCGGCCGGCGGACTGCCCTGTGCCAGGACGTGTCCGAGCGCCTCGCTCCACGGGCCGGGCTTCATGACCATGCCGGCGCCGCCGCCGTAGGGCGAGTCGTCGACCGTGCGGTGGCGGTCGTGGGCGAAGTCCCGCAGGTCGTGGACGTGCAGGTCGATCAGCCCGTCCCGGCGCGCCTTGCCGATGAGGGAGAGGTCGAGCGGCGCGAGGTACTCGGGGAAGATCGAGACGACGTCCAGTCGCAGGGAGCGCATGTCGACTACGCCTCGTCGAGGTCGAAGAGCCCCGCGGGCGCGTCGACGACGACGTGGCCGGCCTCGGTGTCGACCTCGGTGACGATCGCCTCGACGAACGGCACGAGCACCTCGCGGCGGTCGACGAGGCGCACCTCGAGGAGGTCCTGCACGGCGCCGATGACGAGCCCGGTGACCTCACCCAGGACGACACCCTCGGGGTCGTGGACGGCCAGTCCCACGAGGTCGTGCTCGTACCAGCCGTCGTCCTCGTCGCTCTCCGCTTCGTCGACCGTGTCGGCGTCGAGGAAGAGCTGGGTCCCCCGCAACGACTCCGCGCCGGTGCGGTCCGGGATCTCGTCGAAGCCGAGCAGCCAGATCTCGCGGTGCTTGCGCGCCGTCGCAACGGTCAGGGTCCGGGGCACGCCGGTCCCGGGTGCCGCCTCGGTGTCGAAGGTCGCCCCCGGCACGTAGCGGGTCTCGGGGTCATCGGTGTGCGTCTGGACCGTCACCTCGCCCCGGAGCCCGTGGGGCTTGCCGATGCGGGCGATGAGGAGGGGGTCGGTGCTGCGGGCCATGGGTGAGATCCTCTCAGGCTCCGGGCAGACGGAGGCGCCGCGCCCCTCGGGGGCGCGGCGCCATTCCTGACTGACGTGCGTTGGTGCTTCGTGCGTCGGCGCTGTCGTGCTCAGCGCGCCCGGTCGGTGTCGACGATGTCGATCCGGACGGGCCTGCCACCGGCGAGCGCGGTCAGCACGGTGCGCAGCGCGCTGGCCGTGCGGCCGGAGCGACCGATGACGCGACCAAGGTCATCCGGGTGGACCCGGACCTCGATGATCTCGCCGCGACGGAGCTCCTTGCGCTTCACCTCGACGTCGTCCTTGTGGTCGACGATCCCGGTGACGAGGTGCTCCAGCGCCTCCTCGAGCATCGTCAGGCCCCTGCCTTGTCCTCGGTGGCCTCGGTGTCGGGACCCTCGGCGGGCGCCTCGGCACTCTCGGCGGCAGCAGCGCCCGAGTCGGTGTCGGCCGCCGGGGCGACCTCGTCCGCTGTGGGCTGCTCGGCCTGATCCGCCTTGGGGGCCTCGTCAGCCTTCGCCTCGTCAGCCTTGGGGGCGTCAGCCTTCTTGACGGCGGCCTTCTTCTTCGCGGTGGTGGCGCCGGAGGCGTCGTCGCCCTCGGACTTGCCGGCGGCGGCAAGGGCGGCCTCGTAGAGGTCCTTCTTGTTGGCCTTGGGCTCGGCCACCCGCAGGGTGCCCTCGTCCATGATCTTCAGGAGAGCAGCCACGGCCTCGGTCGGCTGGGCACCCTTGGAGCGCCAGTGGTTCGCGCGCTCCATGTCGATGTCGATGAGCGACGGCTCCTGGTTGGGGTCGTACTTGCCGATCTCCTCGATCGCGCGGCCATCGCGCTTGGTGCGCGAGTCCATGACGACGACGCGGTAGATGGCGGTGCGGATCTTGCCCATGCGCTTGAGACGAATCTTGACGGCCACGTGAGTGACTCCGTTTCCTGTTGTGGGCACGGCGAGACCGCGGTGATGTTCACGCGGGGTACCGGTGCCCGGGGTAGGCATCCGGCCGACATCGGTGCGGCCAGAAGGTGTACAGCCGCCCATTCTGCCAGAACTCGAGAGGTGCTCCGAACGGCGAGCCGAGCATGCGGCACACCTCCGTCGATCCGGTATGCCGTCCGCCCCTGTTCCTGGGCGCCCTGCGGTCCTACCGTGGTGACGTGACCGTCATCGTGCGTCCGGCTCCGGCGCCGTGGGCTCTCTTCGCCCTGTGGGCCCTCACTGGCCTCGTCGGCGTGCTCACGCTCCTGGGGATGTTCTCGATCGGGATCTTCGTCCTCCCCGTCGCTGTTGCCCTGCTCGTCGTGTCGATCGTGCGCACGGCCCACGCCCCGGACGGCTGGCCCGCGATCGCCGGCCTGGGACTTGCCCTCGCAGTGGGGATCGCCTGGCTGGGATGGGTGCTGGCCACCTCGGGACCCTCTGCGATGTCGTGCTCGGGTGGGGCGGACCTGCCCACGACCTGCACGTCGGGGGGCCGGGTGATCGACCCCGACGCCGTCGAGTGGGCCACAGCGGCTCCGTGGTTCGCCGCCGCGTCCGTCGTGGTCCTGCTCACGTTCGTGGGCCACCGAGCGGCCCGCAGGTTCGTCACGGCAGCTGGGCAGCGTCCAGCACCCGGTCCAGCGCGCTGAGGCTCGGCAGGTAGTCCTCGAGCGCCTCGGTGATCTCGCCGTGGGCCTGCTCCCGACGCTCCCCGGCCGCATCACCGTCGAGGGCGAGCCTGATCTGGTGGGCAAGGAAGTTCGTCTCGCTGCACAGCACCATCGCGAAGTCCGTCGTTCCGGCGAGCATCCCGGGACCACCCTCCTTCCGGTATGCCGCAACGGTTCTCGCGATCGCCGTGTCGTCGACGTCCTCGCCCAGCACGTGCCACTGCACGAGGGTCTTGGCCAGCTCACGGGTCGGGTCCAGCGGCCCGCAGTCCTCCCAGTCGAGCGCGCGCAGGCTGCCGTCCGGCGCTGCGAGCGCGTTGTCCGGGTGGAGGTCGCAGTGACCCCGGACGAAGGGTCCCGTGCCCGGGCCGGCTCGGTCCACGACCTCCGCGTATGCCGTGAGGTCGCCTTCCCGCGCGAGCAGGGCGCCGTGCCAAGGCTGTCCGACCGAGCGCTCGATCAGCTCCGTCCACTCGTCGGTCGGCACCATCGTGGTGTACCAGGCCCGCGGAGGGTCCTGCGTGACGGGCGCCGCGCGGTGCAGCCGTGCCAGAAGGGCTCCGAGCGGCTCGGCGACCTCCGACGTCTGATCTGTGACGGACGTCCCGGCCACCCAGCGGCTCACCCGGGCGTTCCCGCCGCCGAGCGCGTCCGGGACCTCGACGACCAGCCGGCCGTCGGCCGTCATGACGTGGGTCGGTACCTCGACCCCGTGGGCTGCGAGGTACTCGAGCAGCTCGGCCTCTCGGTGGACGACGTCCGCGTCGACGGCCCGGAAGGGGCGCTTGACGGCATACTCGCGCTCGCCGACCCGCAGGTGCCAGATGTCTCCGTCGGCGCCGCGCCCGCCGACCACGCGGGCCAGTGGCCCCGCCCCCAGAGCGAAGGCGTCCCGGACCCACTCACCGAAGTCGTCCACGCGGCATACCCCGCTCTCTCACCAGGGACTGGGTTCGTAGTCCTTGACGAAGCAGCCGTAGACGTCCTCGCCGGCCTCGCCGCGCACGATGGGGTCATAGACGCGCGCGGCCCCGTCGACGAGGTCCAGGGGTGCGTGCCAGCCCTCGGCGGCGATCCGCAGCTTCTCGTGGTGGGGGCGCTCGTCGGTGATCCAGCCGGTGTCGACGGCAGTCATGAGGATCCGGTCGGTCTCGAACATCTCGCCCGAGCTGGTGCGGGTCAGCATGTTGAGGGCGGCCTTGGCCATGTTGGTGTGAGGGTGCCCCGGGCCCTTGTAACGGCGCGAGAACTGGCCCTCCATCGCCGAGACGTTGACGACGTAGGCGCGACGAGCCCCTGCTGCCACCGCTGCTCGCATCGACGGGCGGAGCCGGGAGATGAGGATGAACGGCGCCGTCGAGTTGCAGAGCTGGACCTCGAGGAGCTCGAGCGGGTCGACCTCGTCGACGACCTGGGTCCAGCTGTTGTTGCGCTGCGTGTCGGGCAGGAGGCCCCCGGCGTCGACGGCGGTCCCGGCGAGGTGCGCCTCCAGGCTGGCATGCCCTGCGGTCAGGGCCATCTCGGTCATCGAGGCCGCGGTGCGCTGGGCGAGAGCGCGCGCGGCGTCCTCCTCGGACTCGCCCTCGTGGTGGGCGACCTTGTTGGCCGTGAGGGTCCCGAGGAGGTTGGCCGGGTGGGCGTCACTGATCCGGTCGAAGGTCACGAGCTCGGGGTAGCGGATGTTGCTCTCGAGAGGCACCTGCTCACCGTCGACGAGGTGCGAGTAGGAGCCCGGCGAGCGGCGCACGGTCTGGGCGGCGTTGTTGATGAGGATGTCGAGCGGACCGGCTGCGGCGACCTCGTCGGCGAGGGCGACGACCTGCGTGGGGTCGCGCAGGTCGATGCCGACGACCTTGAGGCGGTCGATCCACTCGTGCGAGTCCTCCTGTGCCGCGAACCTCCTCGCGGCGTCGTGGGGGAAGCGCGTCGTGATCGTCAGGTGGGCGCCGTCGCGCAGGAGCATGAGCGCGATGTACATGCCGATCTTGGCCCGGCCACCCGTGAGGAGGGCGCGCTTGCCGGTGAGGTCGGCCCGCTGCACGCGCTTGAGGTGGCTCTTGGCGGCGCACGGAGGGCAGAGCCAGTGGTAGAACGCGTCGACGTGCGTGTAGTCGTCCTTGCAGATGTAGCACCCGCGTGGCTCGATGAGCTCGCCCACGGTCGTCCCGGCGACCGGGACCTCGAGCAGGATGCCCTTGGTCTCGTCGTCGATGCGCATCGGGGAGCCCGTGGCGGTCCGGGCGATGATCGCCTCGTCGTGGTCGATCTGCGGCTGCTTGGCCTCGCGGCGACGGGCCTTGCGGACCTGCTTGTACATGCGTCCGGTCGCGCGCTTGACGACCTGGATGTCGGGGTGGTCACCGTCGAGCTCCGGGAGCTGCTCGAGGACGCGGAGAAGCGTGGCGAGGTCGTCGGGGTCGACACCGGGGCCGAGGTCGTGGACTCGCAGGCTCGGGTCCGTCGGGTCGTTCTTGGCGGGTCGGTCGGTCATGTGCGGTTCGTCCAGGCGTCGGGGTCGGCGGTGAGCTCGCGGACGGCGTCGGGCAGCTCGCCACTGAGGACGTGGGCGAGCGAGGTGGTGTCGAGGACGGCGCGCAGGCTGGCCCGCACCGCGACCCAGACGGTGGGCAGGTGCGCGGCAACTCCGTCGTAGGCCGTCTCGTGCGGTCGCACCCCACGCACCTCGGCGAGCGGGCCGTCGACCGCCCGGAAGACGTCACCGAGGACGATGTCGGTCGCGGGCCGGACCAGGGCGTAGCCTCCATGGGCCCCACGGGTGCTCGTCACGAGCCCGGCCGTGCGCAGGTCGGCGACGATGGCCTCGAGGAACTTGCGAGGCAGGCTCTGGCGCTGGGCGAGGGACTCGACGCTCACCGGGCCCGACGAGGCCTCCTGGGCCTCGGCGAGGATGAGCATGGCGCGCACTGCGTAGTCCGTGCGCGCCGAGATGTCCACGCCCGCATTGTGCCCCGACCCGCGCCCGGACCCCGAATCGCGGACCTCAGATGGCGAGGGCGGGCTCCGCCTCGGCCGGGTTGACGACCTGGACGGTGTGCGCGAAGACGGTGTCGCCGGCCACGAGAGCCAGCGCGTCGGCCTCGGCGCGGGTGAGCTGCGCCGCGAACCGCTCCCCGGTGTCGGCGCGCAGGTCCACCCGGACCTCGAAGCCGAGACGCACGACGCGATCGACCACCGCCTCGATGACGCCGGGTGAGCCACCGATGCGCGCATCGAGCTGCACCGCGCGCTCCCGGCTCCGGTGGAGCGCGATGTCGTGGGGTCGCACGAGCTGCCCACCGAGGCGGGCCACGGACCCGAGGAAGGACATGACGAAGTCGTTGGCCGGCCGGTCGTAGAGCGTGACCGGGTCGCCGACCTGCTCGATCTGCCCCTTGTTGAGGACGGCGATGCGGTCGGCGACGTCGAGAGCCTCCTCCTGGTCGTGCGTCACGAGGACCGTCGTCACGTGCACCTCGTCGTGCAGGCGCCGCAGCCACTGGCGCAGGTCGGCCCTCACCTTGGCGTCGAGCGCCCCGAACGGCTCGTCGAGCAGCAGCACCTCGGGGTCGACGGCGAGCGCCCGGGCCAGGGCCATGCGTTGCCGCTGCCCACCGGAGAGCTGGGCCGGGTAGCGGTGCTGGAACCCGTCGAGCCCGACGATCTCGAGCAGGTCGTCCACCTTGCGCTTGATCTCGGCCTTGGGACGCTTGCGGATCGTCAGTCCGAACGCGACGTTGTCGCGCACCGTCATGTGCCTGAACGCGGCGTAGTGCTGGAAGACGAAGCCGATCCCCCGCTTCTGAGGGGGTATGCCGGTGACGTCCGTCCCGCCGATGACGATGCGCCCGCCGTCGAGACCTTCCAGGCCGGCGATGGCACGCAGCAGGGTCGACTTGCCCGAGCCACTGGGCCCGAGCAGGGCGGTGAGACTGCCGGCCGGGATGTCGAGCGACACGTCGTCGAGGGCGGTGAAGGTGCCGTAGTTCTTCCGGGCTCCGGTGACGCTGATCATCGTTGGCTCCTCTTGCGGTCGAGCAGGGTCATGCCGAGCAACGTCGCCACGGCAAGGCCCATGAGCAGGGTGGCTGCGGCATACGCGCCGTAGGTGTTGTGGTCGTCGATGTAGCGGGAGTGCACGAGCAGCGTGAGGGTCTGCGAGACGCCGGGGAAGCCGGAGCTGACCATGATCACGGCGCCGAACTCGCCGAGCGCGCGGGCGATCGTCAGGACCACGCCGTAGGTCAGTCCCCACCGGATCGCCGGGAGGGTGATCCGCCAGAACGTCTGCCACGAGCTGGCACCGAGGGTCGAGGCCGCCTGCTCCTGCTCGGTGCCGATCTCGTGGAGCACCGGCTCCACCTCGCGCACGACGAAGGGCAGGGTGACGAAGAGGGTGGCGATGACCATGCCGGGGAGGCCGAAGATCACTTGGAAGCCCAGGCCCTCGACGCCACCGAACCAGCCGCCGGAGCCCCACAGCAGGATAAGCGCGACGCCGACGACGATGGGCGAGACGGCGAACGGCAGGTCGACGACGGCCTGGAGGAGCCCCTTGCCGGGGAAGCGGCCACGGACCAGCGCCAGCGCGGTGCCGACACCGAAGACCACGTTGAGGGGCACGACGATCGCGACGATGAGCAGCGAGAGGTTGAGGGCCGAGATGGCTGCGGGCGTGCGGATGGAGTCGACGAAGGCACCGAGGCCCGGCTCGAGGGTGCGCCAGAGGATGAGGACGATGGGGACCGCGACGAGGACGGTGAGGTAGCCCAGGGCGAGCGTGCGCAGCGCGAGCCTGGCCGGCTGGGCCGGCTGGGCCGGCTTGGCCGACCTGGCCGGCTTGGCCGGCTTGGCCGGCTTGGCCGGCTGGGAGGTCGAGGCGCTCATGACGACTCCTGCTCGCGGTGCAGGGCCCGTCCCGCGAACCAGCGGAGGACGGCCAGGGTGACGAAGGCGATGGCGAGCAGGGCGACCGACACGGCCGCCGCGTTGACCGGGCGGTCGATCTCGATCTGCTGCTGGATGTACTGCGACGCGACCTGGGTCTCGCGCGGGATGTTGCCGCCGATGAGGACGACCGAGCCGTACTCGCCGATGGCCCGCGCGAACGCCAGCCCCGTCCCGCTGATGATGGCCGGCAGGAGGGTCGGCAGGACGACGCGGCGGAACGTCACCCAGCTCGAGGCACCTAGCGATGCCGACGCCTCCTCGACCTCGCGGTCGAGCTCGAGCAGCACCGGCTGCACCGAGCGCACGACGAACGGGAGCGTGACGAAGGCCAGAGCCACGACGAGGCCGGGCTGGGTCGCGTTGAGGTGGATCCCGACCGGGCTGTTGGGGCCGTAGAGCGACAGCAGGACGATGCTCGCGACGATGGTCGGCAGCGCGAACGGCAGGTCGATGAGCGCGTTGACGAAGCGCTTGCCCGGGAAGTCGTCACGCACGAGGACCCAGGCGATGAGGGTGCCCATGACGGCGTTGATGACCGCCACCACCAGGGCGGCGACGATCGTCACGCGCAACGACGCCAGCGCGACCGGTGCGGTCACGGCCTCCCAGAAGCCGGTCCACCCCTCCTCGAAGGACGTCGCCGTGAGGGCGGCCAACGGCAGCAGCACCATGACGCTGAGCCACAGCCCGACGACGCCGATGCCCAGAGGTCGCCCGGCTCCCCGCAGTCGCGAGCGCCCGACCGGGCGAGGCGCCTGCCCATCGCCGGCAACCCCCGCGTCGGCCGTCGGTGGCTGCGCGTTCGGCGGCAGGGTCGACACGTCGGTGTCGTCCCTGCCGCCGGTCACGGTTGCCGTCATGTCAGGACGTCGCCTTGTCGTAGATGACGGCGATGGAGCCGGTCTCCTTCTTGAAGAGCGTGCCGTCCACGGTCTTCCAGCCGCCGAGGTCGTCGATCGTCCAGAGCTTGGTCGGCTCCGGGAAGTCCTTGGCGAACTCCGCTGCCACCGTCGCGTCGACGGGTCGGAAACCAGCCTCCGCCCAGAGCGTCTGTGCCTGCGGGGTGAAGAGGTAGTCCCGGAACTTCGTCGCCTTCTCCACGTTCTTGCCCTTGGTGAGAACCGCGACCGGGTTCTCGATCTTGAACGTCGTCGGCGGCGTGACGTGCTCGACCGGGTCGCCCTTGCGCTCGGCGAAGAGGGCCTCGTTCTCATAGCTGAGCAGCACGTCCCCGGTCCCCTGCAGGAAGGTCTCGGTGGCCTCGCGGCCGGACTTCGGCTGGACCTTGACGTGCCCGGTCACGAGCTTCTCGATGTAGGCCAGGCCGGCGGCGGCGTTCGTGCCGCCTTCGCTCTTGGCGGCATACGGCGCAAGGAGGTTCCACTTCGCCGACCCGGAGCTGAACGGGTTGGGAGTGACCACCTCGACGTCCGGCTTGAGCAGGTCGTCCCAGTCCTTGATGGCCTTGGGGTTGCCCTTGCGGGTCACGATCGTCACGACGGAGCCGAAGGGGATGCCCTTGTGCTCGCCCGCGTTCCAGTCGGGGGCGACGAGGCCGGCATCGACGAGGCGGGTGATGTCCGGCTCGACCGAGAAGTTGACGAAGTCGGCCTGGGCTCCGGCTGCGACCTTGCGCGACTGGTCACCGGACGCGCCATAGGACTGCTGGAACGTCACGCCCCTTCCGTCGTCAGTGGCGTTGAACGCCGGGATGACCTTGTCGAACCCGACCTTCGGCACCGCGTAGGCAAAGAGGTTGAGGGTGCTCGTCGAGGCCGGTGCCGCGCCCTCGGCCTGGGCGCCGGCTGTGTCGCTCGCGCCTCCCCCAGCACAGGCCGACATCACCAGCGCACCGACGGTCGCGGCGGCGGCCAGGGCGAGGCGGGGATGACGACTCATGGGGACTCCTTCGATCGGGGTCCGGCAGAGCGACCCAGAGTGGCCGCAATTCCTACCGGACACCTAGGAGTTTCGATAGTCCAGCGTTATCCGTCAAATAACGTCAGATTATGTCTCGAATGGTGGATGCCGTCAGTACGTCACGCCGCGCAGGACGACCGCCGTCGGCTTCCCCAGCACCGTCAGATCCTTCCTCGGGTCACGGTCGAGGACCAGGAGGTCGGCGTCGGCACCCTCCTCGAGGCCGGGCCGGCCGAGCCACTTGCGCGCACCCCACGTGGCGGCACCGAGCACCTCCACGTTGCTGAAGCCGATGCGCGAGAGCTCGATGACCTCCAGCGCGGCGAGTCCGTGCGCGATGGAACCTCCCGCGTCGGTCCCGAGATAGATGGGTATGCCGGCCTCTCGCGCCGCGCCGAACGTCTCGTGACGTCGTGCGTGCAGGTCGAGCATGCGCCGGTGGTAGTCGGGGAACTTCTCGCGTGCCGGCTCCGCGATCTCGGGGAAGGTCGCGATGTTGACGAGGGTCGGGACGATCGCGATGCCCTCTGCCGCAAAGGAGTCGATGGTGTCGGCCTCGAGACCGGTGGCGTGCTCGATGCAGTCGGTGCCCGCAGCGGCGAAGTCACGCAGCGAGTCCGGGCCGAAGCAGTGTGCGGTCGTGCGGGCGCCCTCCTCGTGGGCAGCGGCGACGGCCTCGATGAGCACCTCACGCGGCCAGCACGGTCCGAGATCCCCGGTGTCACGGTCGATCCAGTCACCGACGAGCTTGACCCACCCGTCGCCAGCGCGGGCCTCGATGCGCACGCGCTCGACGAGCTGCTCGGGCTCGACCTCGTGCGCGTAGTTGCGGATGTAGCGCTTGGGGCGGGCGATGTGACGGCCGGCGCGGATGATCTTGGGCAGGTCGTCGCGCTCGTCGATCCAGCGCGTGTCGGCGGGTGACCCGGCGTCACGGATGAGCAGGGTGCCGTTCTCGCGATCGGCGATCGCCTGCTGTTCGGACGTCGTGTCGTCCACGGCTCCGTGCCGGTCGAGGCCGACGTGGCAGTGCGCGTCGACCATGCCCGGGAGGAACCAGCCACGCAGTGTCTCGACGTCGTGGCCCGCCCCCGTCGGGCGTTCGAAGGTGAGGCGACCTCCGACGACCCACGCCTCGGGGAGGACCTCATCGGGTCCCACGAGGACCTCACCCAACAGGTGCAGCACCGGTGCCGTCATGGCTCCGACCCTAGAGGCTCACGTGCCGGGTGGGCTCAGGCGGCGTCAGGTCCCGGAGCGCGCCCCAGGGTGTAGCGGATGTCCTGCCAGACCTCGACGTCGCCGTCCGCCGTGCGAGCACCCTCGAAGTGGGTCGCGGCGCGCTCCCGCACGCCGGCGATCTCGTCGGCAGGGACGCTCGCCCACATGGCCCGCTGACCAGTGCCTCGAGAGAAGGCCTCCCACCGATCGAGGGTGCCGAACCGCACCGGAAGCCGGAGCGTGGTCGTCTCCACCTCGGCCGCGCCGGCATCCTCGAGCAGCTGCTCCATCCCCTCGTCCGAGCCGAACGGGCTCTGTGGCCCCATGACCCGGGGGTCGCGCATCGCGGGCGGGAGCCACGGGCCGAACTCTCGGTCCACGGAGGTCCACACGGGGTCTTGCTGGCCAAAGGTCGCCAGGCCGATCCGGCCACCCGGAGCGAGCAGCTGCACCCAGCGCGCCAGCGCCGCACCGGGATTCGGCAGGAAGAACAGGACGAGTGAGGAGGCCACCACGTCGAACTCACCCTCAGGAAGCGCGGGCTCGGAGGCGTCCCCCACTCGCAGGTCGACGACGAGACCCTCCGAGTCGATCGCCGCCCGGGCGTGGGCGAGCATGCCCTCGCTGAGGTCCAGACCCACGGCGGATCCGGTCTCCCCCACGCTCCGCGCGAGCAGGATCGTCGCTGCTCCGCGACCGCACCCGAGGTCGACCGCGCGCTCCCCGGAAGCAGGAGCGAGCTCGTCGACGAGTCCCTGCGCGATGGGTGCGAAGAAGTCCACACCGCTCTGGTCGTAGTCGTCGGCGACCGCGTCGAACAGTGCCCCCACTCCTGGCCCTGACCGCGGATCGGTCTCCGTCATCTCGCCAGTGTCCGCCCACCCCGGCACGAACGAGGCCGGTTCGAGAAAGGTCGACGCACGGGAGGGATCAGGCGGAGGCGGCGACGACCCGGCGCAGTGCCTCGATGACAATCCCGGGTGCGTCGGTGTGCACCCAGTGCGAGGCACCCTTGACGGTCAGCTGCCGCACCTTCGGGAAGAAGGCTCGCATCGGCTCACCGTCCTCGGCCGTGATGTAGCTCGACCCCGAACCCGCGATCCACAGGACCGGCCCGGCATACGGCTCCACCTCGCCGGCGGTGAAGGGCCAGTCGGCGATGACCGAGCCACTCCCCCTGGCGGCGTCGGCCGCGAACAGCTCGACGTTGGCCTGCCACCGCCACGCCGCGCCCTCCCGGCGCAGGTTCTGGAGGAGGAACGCCTTGATCCCTGGGTCAGGCTCGGCGAACCGCGCCTCGGCATCGGCCCGGCCGTCCAGCTCCGACAACGGCAACGCACGCATCTCGGCGATGTAGCCGGCGAAGCGCTCCAGGTCGCCGTAGCCCTTGGGCGCGATGTCGACGACGACGAGCCGTGACAGCAGCGTCGGCTCGGTCAGGGCCAGCACCATCGCGGTCTTGCCGCCGAGCGAGTGGCCGACGACGATCCACGGCCCGGGGTCGATGGTGCGCAACGTGTCGGCGACGGACACGGCATAACCCTCGTAGGAGAACTCGGGCGACCACGGGCTGCGACCGTGGTCGGGAAGGTCGACCAACGTGCACCGCGCCAGCTCGCCATCGGGACCGGCAAGGGCCTTGGCGATGGTCGACCAGTTGCGGCCCTGGCCGAAGAGCCCGTGCAGGAAGGCGACGCGCGGTCCCGCGGTGCCGACCGACAGCGTGTGCAGCGGCCCTGCAGCGCTCACGTGCCCAGGAGCTTCTCGAGTCCACCCATGGGAAGCACTGTACGGAACGCGGCACCAGGGCCCCGAGGCGTCACGGCCGACGTCGGCGAGTGACCGGCCCGCTCTCAAGGAGGCGTCGGAGCCCGTCGGACACCGACCGAGGCCGAAGGACGTCGGAGCTGCCGGCCATCGGTCGACGCATCGCGTCGATGGTCTCCCGGAGAACCGTCACCGCGTCCTTCTGCGGTGTCCAGCCCAGCTCGATCCTCGCCCGTGAGGAGTCGAGCAACGGCACACTGAAGCCCAGGTCGACCCAGCCCGGGTCGACCGGCTGGAGCCGGGCGTGCCAGGCGGCCGAGGCCATGGCCCGGACGACGTGCGAGGGCACGTGGACCGGGCGCGCGCCAAGGGCCGATGCGATGTCGGCAGTGGTGATGGGCGCATCGGGTGCCAGGTTGAACGCACCAGGTGCCCGCCCCTCCAGGGCCCGCGCGATCGCGTCGGCCACGTCGTCCGCGTGGACCATGGGGACCTTCAACCGCCGGTCGAGCGGCAGGACGGGCAGGAGGCCGACGGCGCGCGCCGGCACGATGGCCGGCAGCCCGTACCTCAGCAGCGCACTGGCCGCTGCGGCCTGACCGACGATGCCCGGGCGCATGCGGGTGACGGTGATTCCCTCGTGTGCGTCCTCGTGGGCATCGAGCAGCCGCTCTGCCGTCGCCTTGTGCTGGCTGTAGGGCGAGGTGGGCACGCCACCCGTGGGCCACGTCTCGTCGACGGGCTCGTCGTCCCGCTTGGGCGAGTACGCGCCCACCGAGGACATGTGCACCAGGTGCGTGGGACCGCCGGATGCCAGGGCGGCGAGCACCCGGCGGGTGCCCCCGACGCCCAGCTCCTCGAGGTAGTCCAGGTCATGGGACGGCTGGAACCCCCAGGCCAGGTGGACGACTGCGTCGGCGTCCGAGAACGCCGCCCGCAGAGGATCGAGGCAGCTGTCGGTGGACAGGTCGGTGGTGACCCAGCTGGCTCCGTCGTAGGGAGCGGTGTCGTCCGGCTGGCGTCGCACGACACCGACGACCTCGTGGCCGGCCGGCAACAGCCGACGCAGCAGGGCTGTGCCGATGTTGCCGGTGGCACCGGTGACGACGACTCGCATGGGGGCTCCCTACCCGCCACACCTGATGACAAAACCGGGGACCGGTGGCAGGGCGCGCGCAGGCCCGCGAGTCACTTGCCCAGGAACTTCTCGAAGCCCTTGGGCAGCTGCGACGGGTCGAGGTCGGCGGGGTCGACACCGACGCCAGCACCACCGCCGAACGCACCGCCGGCCGGCCTGGCCGCAGCGCGCTGCGCGTCGGCCTGCGCGTCGGCGGCCCGCTTGGCGGGGTTGCCGGACTTGGACTTCTTGCCACGGATCTGTTGCTGCTGCTGCCTGGCCTTCTTGCCGCCGCCGCCACCCATGCCCGGCATGCCCGGGATGCCGCCGCCCCGGGCGAGCTGCTTCATCATCTTCTGCGCCTCACCGAAGCGCTCGAGCAGCTGGTTGACCTCGGAGACGGTGACACCCGAACCTCCGGCGATGCGGGCGCGGCGCGAGCCGTTGATCTGCTTGGGGTGGTTGCGCTCGAACGGCGTCATCGAGCGGACCATCGCCTCGACGCGGTCGAACTCGCGCTCGTCGAGGTTGTCGAGCTGGGCCGACATCTGCCCCATGCCAGGCATCATCTTGAGCATCGACTTGAGCGAGCCCATCTTCTTGATCGCCGACATCTGCTGGAGGAAGTCGTCGAAGGTGAAGTCCTCGGCCGCGAGGAACTTGCGCTCCATCTCGGCGGCCTGACCCCGGTCGAACGCCTTCTCGGCCTGCTCGATGAGGGTGAGCACGTCACCCATGTCGAGGATGCGCGAGGCCATGCGGTCGGGGTGGAAGACCTCGAAGTCCTTGACCTGCTCACCGGTCGAGGCAAACATGATCGGCCGACCGGTGACCTTGGCGACGGACAGCGCCGCACCACCGCGGGCGTCACCGTCGAGCTTGGACAGGACGACACCGGTGAAGTCGACACCCTCGAGGAAGGCCTCGGCGGTCTCGACGGCCGCCTGACCGATCATCGCGTCGATGACGAAGAGGACCTCATGCGGGTTGATCGCGGCCCGGATGTCGCCGGCCTGCCTCATGAGGTCGGCGTCGACCGCGAGGCGTCCGGCGGTGTCGACGATGACGACGTCGTGGTGCTTGTTGACTGCTTCGCGTATGCCGTCGCGAGACACCGTGACCGGGTCACCGAAGCTGCGGGTGCCCTCGCCCGTGCCGCCGACGGCGTCGTGGCCGCCGACGTTGCCCTGCTCGGGAGCGAAGACCGGGACACCGGCGCGCTCACCGACCACCTGGAGCTGGGTCACGGCGTTGGGTCGCTGGAGGTCGGCAGCGACGAGGACCGGGGTGTGACCCTGGTCCTTGAGCCAGCGGGCGAGCTTGCCGGCGAGCGTGGTCTTGCCGGCGCCCTGCAGGCCCGCGAGCATGATGACGGTCGGGCCGGTCTTGGCGAAGCGGATCGTGCGGGTCTGCCCACCGAGGATCTCGACGAGCTCCTCGTTGACGATCTTGACGATCTGCTGCGCCGGGTTGAGCGCACCGGAGACCTCGGCACCGAGCGCCCGCTCACGGACGGCCGACGTGAACTCCTTGACGACGGGCAGGGCCACGTCGGCATCGAGCAGCGCCATCCGGATGTCGCGGACGGTCTTGTTGACGTCGGACTCGGACAGGCGCCCCTTGGTGCGGAGATTCTTGAAGGTCGCTGTCAGGCGGTCGGAGAGGCTCGTGAACACCGCACAAGGTTAACCGGAGTCACGACCAGCCCTGACGTCGTCGTCAGTCGCTGCCGTCGCAGGTGTCGATGACGGCCGCGACCACCTGGGCCACCTTGCCCGGGTCGAGTGGGCGCCCCGAGAAGTCGGAGACATAGAACGTGTCCAGGGTCTGGCCGGCATACGTCGCGATGTGTGCCGACCGGACGGACACCCCGGCCTTGGCGAAGGTCATGCCCAGCTCGTGGAGCAGCCCGGGCCGGTCGTGGGCGCGCACCTCGATGACGGTCGCCTCGGTGCTGGCGCCGGGCACGACGAGGGCCCGCGGCTGCCCCGGGGTCCCGATGGTCGAGCTCCCGCTGGGTCGGGCCGCGAACTGCCGGCGTCGGTCGAGCAGGCTCAGCGGTCCGCGGTCTCCGGTGGCGAGGCGCATCAGCCCGCGCACGAGTCTCTCCTGCTCGGGCTCGGCGTCGCTCGGGCTCTCGACGTGCCACTCGTTGACGGCCACTCCGTCGACGGTCCGCAGGACGGCTGTCCGGACCACGAGCCCCTCGGCGGCGAGCAGGCCCGCCGTGTCGGCGAAGAGCCCGAGCCGGTCGCGGTCGGCGATGTCGATCCGGTAGGACCCGCCGTTGGGCACGACCTCGACGTGGGGCTCCCCGCCGGCGAGGGTGACGACGAGGTCGTCGGGCACGAGCGAGGGCGGGACCTCTCCGGCTGAAGGAGCCGGAGGGCTCAGCCGGGCCCGCACGGCCGTGGAGAACTGTCCGAGCAGCGCGGCCCGCCAGTCGGTCCAGGCCTTGGGCCCGGCAGCCACGGCGTCGGCCTCGGTCAGCGCCAGGAGGAGCTCGAACCGGTCACGGTCGTCGTCGATCGCCGCCATGGCGGCGTCGATGGTCCTCGGGTCGGCATGGTCCCGGCGGGTCGCCAGCTCGATGAGGGTGAGGTGCTCGCGCACGAGCGAGGAGACCACCGCGACGTCGTCCTCGGAGTGGCCCAGGCGCCGCATCACCGTCGCGGCGATGGGCGCTCCCGTGGCCGAGTGGTCGCGAGCGCCGGGGATCTTGCCGATGTCGTGCAGGAGCGCCGCGAGGAGGAGCAGGTCGGCGCGCCCGACGCCTCGTAGCAGGCCGGTGGCGTGGACGACCGTCTCGATGAGGTGCCGGTCCACCGTGTGCCGGTGGACGGCGTTGCGCTGGGGGCGTGATCGGACCGACGCCCACTCGGGCAGCCAGCGCTCGATGATGCCCTGCTGGTCCAGGCCCTCCCACACGGTGACGAGTCCCGGCCCGGCGGCGAGCAGGTCGCTGAACAGCCCACGCGCCAGCGGGGGCCACGGTGTCGGCAGGTCGGCGCACTTCGTCGCCAGGTTCTCGAGGGTGGTCGGCGCGATCGGCAGGTTGGCCCGGGCCGCCACCACCGCAGCCCGCAGGGGCAGGTGGGGGTCGCTGTCGAGGAGCCGGCCCGACCCGAGGACGACCTCACCGTCACTCTCGAAGAGTCCGTAGCCCAGGGGGGTCATCTGCGGACGGCGCGGGCCGACCCGCAGGACGCGGGCGCGCTGCGACTGGCTCGCCCGCCGCACGGTGCCGTCGAGCGCGTAGGCGATGGCCCGGCCCGCGTCGGACACGTCGGCGAGCAGGTCGTCGGGGTCGTCGTAGCCGAGGAGCGCGGCGACGGCATCGTGGTCCTCACGACCGAGGCGGTCGCGACCCCGCCCGGTGACGACGTGCACACCGTCGCGCACGTCGAGCAGGAGCCGGTATGCCGCGTCCACCTCGCCTCGCGGACGGTCGGCGAGCCAGGCCTCGGCGAGAGCGGCCAGCACGGTCATGTCCCGCAGGCCGCCGTGGGCCTCCTTGAGGTCCGGCTCGATGGACTGTGCGAGGTCACCGTGCCGGTGGTGGCGCACGGTCATGGCCTCGGTGAGCTGAGGGAGCCGCTTGCGCGCGTTGGCCCGCCAGTCGTGGCTCACCGTGGCGCGGGCCGCTGCCACCACCTCGGCGTCCCCCGCGACCGCCGAGATGTCGAGCAGACCCACCGCAGCCGTGAGGTCGTCGGCCGCGACGCTGCGGCACTGGTTCACGGTGCGGACGCTGTGGTCGAGGCGCACCCCCGCGTCCCAGATCGGGTACCAGATGCGGTCTGCGAGGCGGGTGATCTCGTCCGCGGAGAGCGTCCGGCCGTAGTGCAGGAGCACGAGGTCGTAGTCCGACAGCGGTCCGGCATCCCCGCGGCCCACGCTGCCCACCGCTGCCAGGGCGACACCCTCGACCCGCTGTCCCTTCGTCGCCTCGCGCCAGAGGCCGTCCAGCCACTCACGGTTGAAGTCCGCGAGCCGGAGCCGGCGCTCCACCCCCGAGCCGGCCGTCTCGAAGGCCCGCGTGCCCGCGAGGTCGAGCCTGCGGGCCGCCACGTCGACGACGTCGGTCATGCGATCACTCCCCTGGATCTTCGGTTCGTCGATGTGCTGCCCACTCTCTCCCCGCGCCTACTGCACCGTGAGTGGGGTGATCTCCCCACCCACGGTGCAGTAGGTGCCGCGGAAGGCAGCGGTGACAGCAGCGGTGTGCAGTCTCAGATGGCTTCGGTGCCGCGTTCACCCGTGCGGACGCGGATGACGTCCTCGACCGTCTGCGTCCAGATCTTCCCGTCGCCGATCCGACCGGTCTGAGCAGACTTGAGGATGACGTCCGCGACGCTGACCGCGTCCATGTCGTCCACGAGGACCTCGAGACGGATCTTGGGCACGAAGTCGACGTTGTACTCGGCGCCGCGGTAGACCTCGCTGTGACCCCGCTGCCGGCCGTAGCCGGAGGCCTCGCTGACCGTCATGCCCGAGATGCCGTAGGCCTCGAGCGCCTCCTTCACCGCGTCGAGCTGGTGGGGCTTGATGATGGCGGTGATGAGCTTCATGCCTTGACTCCTTCGGAGGTGAGCTCGTCGTGGTGACGGGCATCGTGTGAGAGCGCTGGGGTCGAGCTCGTGCCCAGGCGTCCACCACGGGACACGAGGTCGTAGCCGGACTCGGCGTGCTCGGCCTGGTCGATGCCGGCCACCTCGTCGTCGTCGGAGACGCGCCAGCCGATGGTGGCCTTGAGCGACAGGCCGATGAGGGTCGTGACGATCCCGGAGATGATGACGGTGGCGAGGGCGATGACCACCTGCACGACGAGCTGTCGTGCTCCGTCACCGTAGAAGAGGCCACCCTCGGTCGCGAGCAGGCCGGCACCGACGGTGCCCCAGAGGCCGGCGACGAGGTGCACGCCGACGACGTCGAGCGAGTCGTCGTAGCCGAAGCGGAACTTCAGGCCGACGGCGAGGGCCGCGAAGACACCGGCGAAGGCTCCCAGGATGATCGAGCCGACGGGCGACAGCGCGCCACAGGCCGGTGTGATCGCGACGAGACCGGCCACGACGCCGGAGGCCGCACCGACCGAGGTCGCGTGACCGTCACGGACCTTCTCGACGACGAGCCAGCCGAGGATCGCCGCGCAGGTCGCCACCGTGGTGTTGACCCAGACGAGGCTGGAGAGGCCGTCGGCGGCGAGCTCGGAGCCGGCGTTGAAGCCGAACCAGCCGAACCACAGCAGGCCCGCGCCGAGCATGACGAGCGGCACGTTGTGGGGCCGCATCGCGCTCTTGCCGAAGCCGAGGCGCTTGCCGACGATGAGGGCGAGCACGAGACCGGCGACACCTGCGTTGATGTGGACGACCGTGCCACCGGCGAAGTCGATGGGCAGCACGTTGGCCGCGCCGTCGGCCGCACCGAACATCATGGCCGCGATGCCGTCCTCGGAGCCGCTGAGCAGGCCGCCGCCCCACACCATGTGGGCGATCGGGAAGTAGGCCAGCGTGACCCACAGGCCGGTGAAGAGCAGCCAGGTCGAGAACTTCGCGCGGTCGGCGATGGCGCCGCTGATGAGCGCGACCGTGATGATCGCGAAGGTGAGCTGGAACCCGACGAAGAGGACCTCAGGGATCCACACGTCGGCACCGAAGACGTCGATGATCGCCGTGCCGTCAGCGTCGAGCGTGGCACCGGTGGCGTCGCCGACGACTCCTCGGAGGCCGAAGTTCTCGAAGGGGTTGCCGATGATCCCGCCGATGTTGCTGCCACCGAAGGACATCGAGTAGCCCCACAGCACGTAGATGACGCCGACGACGCCCATGGCGCCGAACGACATCATCATCATGTTGAGGACGGACTTGGCGCGCGTCATGCCGCCGTAGAAGAGGGCCAGGCCCGGGGTCATCAGCAGCACCAGGGAGGAGCAGATGAGGACGAAGGCCGTCGCCGATGCGTCGATCGCGGGCTCGGCCGCGAGAGGGAGGAGAGTTGGGCTCATGGGAGACGAGTCTGGGATCGCCCCGTTTCCCCTCCTGCCGCCTTGTGTTACGGCCGTGTTGCGCGTTCCCGACGTGCGTAAGAAGTGTGTTTCACGACGACACGGGTATGCCGTCCCACCCAGTGCGTGGGACCCGCGCTCCCGTCCGTTGAGTCGGCGCCCTGGTGCGAGACTGGGGTCATGGCGAACTCGGTGATCATCTATGACGGTGACTGCGGCGTGTGCACGAAGCTGTCCCGGTTCGTGGCCACCCGAGTGCGGCGGGCACCGACCGACTTCACGGTGAGCGCCTACCAGGACGCCGACCTCGGCGCACTGGGGCTCACGCCACAGGAGTGCGACGAAGCCCTGCAGTGGGTGTCGTCCACGGGTCGCCGCAGCTCGGCACAGGACGCGGTGGCGCGCGTGCTGCTCGCGGGCCGCCTGCCGTTCAGGCCTCTCGGGGCGGTCATCCTCGTGCCCGGCGTCAACGCGCTCGCCGGTGCGATCTATCGCTGGGTGGCCCGCAACCGGCACCGGCTCCCCGGGGGGACGCCGGCGTGCTCCCTGCCGGCAGCCCAACGCCCGCTCTGAGCGCCTCAGGAGTCCTCGAGGGCGTCGCGGCCCGCGTGGCGCGGCATGAGCAGACCTGACAGCACGAGCGCGAGGGCAACCGCTGCGGAGCACACGAAGACTGCGTGGACCGCCGGCGCCAGCACGCCTGCCGACAATTGCTCGAGATCGAGCTGGGTGCCGACCGGTGCGCCGCCCGCCACTCGACTGTTGACGATCGCGCCGAACACGGCGACGCCCACGGCGCTGCCCATCGACCGGGCGAACATGTTGGTCCCCGTGGCCACCCCACGGTGCTCCCAGCCCACGCTCGACTGGGCCACGATGACGCCGGGGCTGGCGACGTACCCGAAGCCGATGCCCATCACGAAGCACGGCAGGGCCAGCTGCCACAAGGCGCTGTCGGCGTCCACGAGCAGCAGCAGCGCCGCACCGGCGATGACGAAGAGCGCTCCCATCAGCACCGTCCGCCGGAACCCGATCCTCAGGTAGAAGCGGCCGCCCGTCGCCGCGGCGATCGGCCACCCGATCGTCATGGCAGCCAACGCCAGACCGGCCACGAGGGCTCCGTGCCCGAGCACGGCCTGCGCGTACAGGGGGACGTACGTCGTCAGCCCCAGCATCAGCACCCCGACGACGAAGGCGCCCGAGTTCGCCGCGTTCAGCACACGACGGCGGAAGATCCACAGCGGAAGCACCGGCTCGGACACGCGTGCCTCCACCGCGACGAAGGCTGCGAGCAGGGCCACGGCGCCGCCCAGGATGCCGAGACCCGCGGGCGACCCCCACTCCCAGCGCACACCTCCCTCGAGCAGGCCGATCAGCAGCAAGGCTCCACCCGCAGCCAGCAGGACCGCACCGACGAGGTCGACGGCGTGCTTGCGAGGCTCGACGTCCTCGTCGAAGCGGCGCCACATGACCCACGCGGCCGCGACACCCAGCGGGAGGTTGACGAGGAAGATCCATCGCCAGGAGAGGTAGTCGGCGAAGAGGCCGCCCAGAGTCGGCCCGACGACAGAGGCGGTGGCCCAGACACCGGCGATGTAGCCCTGCACCTTGGCTCGCTCGGCCAACGAGTAGATGTCACCGACGATCGTCATCCCCATCGGCTGCACGGCGCCGGCCCCCAGGCCCTGGATGAGGCGGAAGACGATGAGTGCCGGCATGCTCCAGGCGATGCCGCACAGCAGCGACCCCAGGACGAACAGCCCGATGCCGAGCAGCATGACCGGCTTGCGCCCGTAAAGGTCGGCGACCTTGCCGTAGATCGGGACGGAGACCGCCTGGGCCAGCAGGTAGATCGAGAACAGCCAGGGGAAGGATGTGAACCCGCCGAGGTCGTCGACCACCGCCGGAACGGCGGTGGCCAGGATCGTGGCGTCGATCGCGACGAGACCGATGCTGAGCATGACGGCCAGCAAAAGTGGTCCGCGCTCGCTGCGGAGACCGACACTGGCGCGGGTGATCTCGGGGGCGCTCACGAGACCGGCAACCGACGTGGGCCGCGCGATGTTCCCCGCTGCGACCACCACCGGCCGGGCCGACTCGCTGCCCACCGGGCGCGCAACCGGTCGGCGTACTCCTCCAGCGGGAGGAACGCGAGCATCATCACGAGGTGGGGCCAGAACGCAATGGTGATGGCGGCATACGTCACGGCATGGAAGCCGAACCAGGCGGCCACGGCGCGCCGACGCCACCGTTCGGAGAGCAGGAAGATCACCGGCGCCGTGAGCTCGGCGACCATCAGCCCCCACTGGGCCCAGTGCAGGGTCCACGGGATCTCGAGGAGCCACTCCGCCCACGGAGTGCCACGGCGGACGACCGCGCGCACCATGGTGGCCGAGTTGACCCACTCGACACCGCCGAAGCGGAGCTTGGCCCAGGCCGAGAGGAAGTAGGTGGCGATGGCGGCAAGCTGCACGGCACGCAGCGCGAACCCGGCGGCCTCGGAGCGGCGCCGGTCGGAGAGATGTGCGATGCCGACCGTCGGCAGCAGGGCCAGGGCGACGACGAAGTCCGCCCGGTCGTGGTCGACCTTGCCGTAGCTGAAGGCGATGTACTGGTACCAGATCCAGCACACCGCGACGGTCCAGCCCAGCAGGCGTGGGGCACGACCGCTCATGGCCGCCAGCGCAGCGATGACGCATCCCCACTTGAGCGTCTCGACCAGCAGCACGGAAGCGGCCGGGAGGTGGAGGACCTCGCCCATGACGAGTGGCTCGTACCAGACCGGGTCGGCGAAGCCGTGGTACCAGCCGGACGTGTGCAGCAGGAGCACGTCGACGATGACGAAGGCGAAGACGAGCCACCGCAGGACGGCCACGCGAGCCACGGGCTCAGGGGCGAACAGCCATCCCGAAAGGCGCCTCACGACGCGGACCACTCGGCGAGGACATCGGTCTCGACCTCACCCGTGGGTCTGCGGTCGACGACGATGATCTTGCGGGCCACCACGCGCAGCCCCAGCCACGGCGCCGACGTCGGTCGCAGCCGCGAGTGGCTCTCGGCCAAGGTCCCCAACCGTGCCGGGTCGGCTTCGATCTGCCTCAGCCGGCCCTCGATCTCGGCGCGGTTGACGCCGACGTTCGACGGGGTCAGCGGCGCGGGGACCCACTCGGTCGGCTTGTCGGCCGTGCGTACCTCGATGCCGGTCGACCACACGGAGCCCGTGGCCTTCTGCGACGTCGAGAACATCCGCCACGGACTGAACGGCCACCAGTGGTCGTCGCCGACCAGCGAACCCGCGCAGAACAGGGCGACGAGCACCACGGTCAGCCCGGCGCGCCACGCACGTGCCGCGGCACCGAGCCGGACGACGTCTCGGCGCACTTCCCCCGCAGTCATGCGCAGAGGGTATGCCGTCCGCCCACCCGCCCGCAGTTCCGGCGCCGTGGCGCGGAACGTTCCGCGTCATGGCGCCGGATCCGCGTCATGGGCGACAGGCGGGAGGGACACACCGGCTCAGAAGGCGGACACGTCGCCGGTCGAGCGCTGGGGGCGGCTCAGTGCACGCACCAGCGCGACCTGCCCGTGCCGCGCGAGCGAGACGTCGGCGAGCAGCCCCAGCACGGCGGCGACGACGGCGGGATCGTGCTCCGGAGTGTCCACGCCCACGCTCGCTGCGAGGTCGTCACCATGGACGACGAGCTCCATCATCCGGGTCGTGAGGAAGTCGGGCGTCGCGAGGGACCAGCCCTGCCACGGGATGTGGATGACGTCGGGCGAGCGTGGCGCGGCCAGCAGTGCGGGCAGCGCCTCGCGCTCCGAACGTGCGGCGGCGAGCACGGCGTCGAAGCCCGCCTCTGCGGCGCTGTTGTTGGTGTCGTTCTGGTCCGGGTCGAGCACGCCCTCGCGCGAGGCGGCGACCCACGGCGCCTGCGAGTAGTGGTCGAGGAGTCCGACGACGGGTGCCTCGGGCGCGGCGGGGACCCGAAGGCCCTGGGCGACGTGGCGGAGCTGCGCGAGAAGGTGGTCGACCAGGCCACCCACGGTCATCCCCTCGCAAGAGCTCTCGTGCGTCCAGGCGGCAGCGACCTCGTCACGCGAGGCGAGGTCCAGCGACACCGACGCGCACGCGAGGTAGGCCGTGGCCGCGTCGTCGCGACTCATCACCGACCCCAGTCGGACGGGGCTGCCCATCAGTCGAGGATGGCGTCGACGAAGCCCTCGGGGTCGAACGGGGCGAGGTCGTCGGGACCCTCCCCCAGGCCGATGAGCTTGACCGGGACACCGAGCTTGCGCTGCACCGCGACGACGATGCCGCCCTTGGCGGTGCCGTCGAGCTTGGTGAGCACGATGCCGGTGATGCCGACGACCTCGCTGAAGACCTCGGCCTGGCGCAGACCGTTCTGACCGGTCGTCGCGTCGAGGACGAGCAGGACCTCGTCGATCGGGCTCTGCTTCTCGATGACGCGCTTGACCTTGCCGAGCTCGTCCATGAGCCCCACCTTGTTGTGGAGGCGGCCGGCGGTGTCGATGATGACGACGTCGGCCTCGAGCTCGGCCGCGCCCCGCACGGCGTCGAACGCCACGGCGGCCGGGTCGGCCCCGTCCCGGTCGGAGCGGATGGTGGGCACGCCCACGCGCTCGCCCCAGGTCTGGAGCTGGTCGGCTGCGGCAGCGCGGAACGTGTCGGCCGCACCGAGGACGACGTCCTTGTCCTCGGCGACGAGCACCCGGGCGAGCTTGCCGACGGTCGTGGTCTTGCCGGTGCCGTTGACCCCGACGACGACGACGACGGCCGGTCGGCCGTCGACGCGCGAGGACGCCAGTGTCCGGTCCATGGACGGGTCCACGAGCGAGACGAGCTCGTCGCGCAGCCAGCCGCGCACGGTCGCCTCGTCGGCGGCGCCGTGGACCCTGACCCTCGTGCGCAGCGCGTCGACGAGCTCGGTCGTGGCCTCGACCCCGAGGTCGGCCGTCAGCAGCGTGTCCTCGACGTCCTCCCACGCCTGCTCGTCGAGGTCACCGCGGGAGAGCAGCGCCAGCAGCCCCTTGCCGAGAGCCGTGTTGGAGCGGGCGAGCCGGGCGCGCAGCCGCTGCAGACGGGTGCGCGGCGACTCCGGCCGCTCGACCTCCGGGACGGTCGTGGGCGGGAGGGTCTCCTCGACCACCGTGTCGTCGGCCGGAAGCGTGTCGACCGAGGATCCGCCGACCCTGTCGTCGTCGACGTCCCCGGAGTCCCGGCCCGGAGCGGGGCGGGTCGAGGGCGCGTCAGGCGTCCGCTCCGGGGGCAGCTCCTTGGTCGCCCCACCTCGCCCCCGAAGGAGGGTGGCGGCGAGACCGCCGAGGACGACGAGCAGGCCGAGGCCGATGGCAAGGAATTCCCAGAGGGTGTCGATGGCACTCACCCGCTCATCCTCGCATCACTCGCGGACCCGCCCTGCAGACGATCCGGACGCGACTGTCAGAAGATCCGGACCCGGTCCTGCTCGGGGACCCACATCGCATCGCCCTCGCCGACACCGAACGCCTCGTGGAACTCCGAGAGGTTGCGCACGGCGTTGGCGCGCAGGTCCATCGGGGCGTGCGGGTCGACCGCCAGCAGGCGAACCGCCTCGGCCTCCCGCGCCAGGCCGCACCACACGCGCGCCCAGCCGACGAAGAACCGCTGGTCGCCGGTGAGGTCGTCGATGACCGGGGCGTCGGAGCCCTCGGTGGAGATCCGGTATGCCGCGTGCCCGATCGTGAGCCCGCCGAGGTCGCCGATGTTCTCGCCGACCGTGAGGGCGCCGTTGACCTTGTGGCCCGGGGCGTCACGCGACTCCAGGTCGTTGAACTGCGCGATGAGGCGCTGGGCGCGGCCGTCGAAGTTCTCGCGGTCGGCCTCGGTCCACCAGTTGCGCAGGTTGCCCTCGCCGTCGAACTGCGAGCCCTGGTCGTCGAAACCATGACCGATCTCGTGACCGATGACGGCACCGATGCCGCCGTAGTTGACCGCGTCCTCGGCGTCGACGTCGAAGAACGGTGGCTGCAGGATCGCGGCCGGGAAGACGATCTCGTTGAGGCCGGGGTTGTAGTAGGCGTTGACCGTCTGCGGCGTCATGAACCACTCGTCGCGGTCCACCGGCCCTCCGAGCTTGGCGAGGTTGCGGTCGACCTCGAAGGCCGCGGCCCGGCCCACGTTGCCGACGAGGTCGGCGGCGTCGACCTCGAGCCCTGAGTAGTCACGCCACTGCTCGGGGTAGCCGATCTTGGGCGTGAAGGCCTCGAGCTTGGCCAGGGCCTCACGGCGCGTGTCGGGGCCCATCCACTCGAGGGTGTCGAAGTTGCGCCGGAAGGCCTCGACGAGGTTGGCGACCAGCTCGACCATCCGCTCCTTGGCCCGGGGCGGGAAGTGCTGCTCCACGTAGAGCTGGCCGACGGCCTCACCGAGGGCGTCCTCGACGAGTCCCACACCGCGCTTCCACCGCTCGCGGATCTCCGGGACCCCGGAGAGGGTGCGACCGAAGAAGTCGAAGTTCTCGGCGACGATCGCGTCACCGAGGTAGGGCGCGAGGGCGTGGACGACGCGCCAGCGGAGCCAGTCCTGCCAGGCGGCGAGCTCGACCTCGGTCAACGCCCCGCTCATCGCGCGGAGGTGGTCGGGCTGGCGGGCGATGACCTGGTCGAACGCGCCCGCGGGCGCCTGGGCACCGGCGAGGTAGCGCTCCCAGTCGACGCCCGGCGTGAGCTCCTCGAGCCCGGCCCGGTCGACGAGGGTGTAGGTCTTGACGGCGTCACGGTTGGCGACGGTGTCCCAGTGGGACGCCGCGAGACGGGTCTCGATCGCCATGACACGGTCGGCGGCAGCGGCCGCCGCGTCACCGGCATACACCCCCGCAAGGGTGAGCATCCGTGCCACGTGAGGCGGGTATGCCGCGCGGATCGCCTCGTGCTGCGGCTCGCGGTAGTAGGCCTCGTCGGGCAGGCCGATGCCGGCCTGCTCGAGGTAGACGACGTAACGGGTCGAGTCGCGGTCGTCGGTGTTGACGATGGGGTGGACGAGACCGTCAACGCCCGACCGCAGGAAGCGACCCAGGAGCGACATGACGTCGCTGGGGGTCGCGGCCTCGTCGATGGCGGCGAGGAAGGGTGCGAACGGCTCGACACCGACCGCCTCGATGCGCGCCTCGTCCATGAAGGAGCTGAAGAGGTCACCGACCTTGCGGGCAACGGTGCCGCTCTCGGGGTTGCCCTGCGCCACTGCCGTGATGATGTCGCGAACCTGTTGCTCGGCGCTCTCGCGGAGCATGTCGAAGGATCCGTAGCGGCCGCGGTCGGCCGGAATCTCGGTGCGGGCCACCCAGCCACCGTTGACGTGCCCGAAGAGGTCGTCCTGGGGACGGACGTCGGGGTCGCTGGCGGTGTGGTCGATCCCGGAGCGCATCAGGAGTGGGCAGGGTCGGCCGGGGCCGCGGACACGGCGGCGGTCTCGGTCACGACGTCGCTCTCGTCCCGGTCACCACGCTCGCGGCGCTGGCGGGTCGACTGCTGCCGCTCCTTGAGAGCGCTCACGACCTCCTCCCCCTTGGGGGTGAGCAGGTCCCGACCATCGCGCCGCGCCGGCACCGCGACGAGCGCGACGACAGCCAGGGCGAGTCCGACGCAGATGAGCATGCCGATGATGAGCGCAACCATGTGCCTAGGGTCTCTCACGGGCGCGCCCACCCGCAAACGACACCCCGGGGTGAGATGAGGCACCTGCGCGGCGTGCCGCCGCGTAGTGTCTGGCGGGTGACCGCGACGACCTCGGATGTGGCCCCTCGACGGACCCGCCGAAGGCTCCCGGTGGGGTTCGAGATCCTGCTGGCCATCCTCGCGGTCGCCCTCGTCCAGACGTTCGTCGTCAAGCCCTTCGGCGTGCCGTCCCAGTCGATGGAGCAGACCCTGCGCATCGGCGACCGGATCATCGTCAACCGCACCAACCCGTCCGTGGAGCGCGGCGACATCGTCGTGTTCTCGCACGGCGCCACCTGGCAGGAGGCGCGCCTGCCGGAGGCCGGCAACCCGGTCGTCAAGGCGGCGCGCGCGTTCGGCGACCTCACCGGGATCGGGCCGTCGAACACGGCATACACCGTCAAGCGGGTCATCGGGGTGCCCGGCGACCGCGTGTCCTGCTGCGACGCCGAGGGCCGCGTGCTCGTCGGCGGCGAACCGCTCGACGAGCCCTACGTCCACGAGGACCACACGTTCGACGCCCCCGACCTCACCTGCGAGTCGACCCCCAGGTCGTCGCGGTGCTTCCCGGAGATCACGGTGCCGGCCGACCGTCTCCTCGTCCTCGGGGACCACCGCTCGCAGTCGGCCGACTCCGTCGTCAACTGCCGCGGAGGCACGGACCCGCAGGGGTGCGCCCGGTTCGTGCCGGTGAACCGCGTCGTGGGGCCGGTCGTCTTCCGGATCTGGCCGCTCGACACCTTCGGGCGCGTCAACGCCGACTGAGGTCCCTGGGGTCAGGCGCTGGCGGCGACGTCGCGGATGCGCTGCGACACCACCGTCGTGATCCCGTCGCCACGCATGCTCACGCCATAGAGCGCGTCGGCGATCTCCATCGTCTTCTTCTGGTGGGTGATGACGATGAGCTGGCTGCTGTCGCGCAGCTCCTCGAAGAGCGTGATGAGCCGGCCGAGGTTGGTGTCGTCGAGTGCCGCCTCGACCTCGTCCATGATGTAGAAGGGGCTGGGTCGCGCCTTGAAGATCGCCACGAGGATCGCGACCGCGACGAGCGAGCGCTCGCCTCCGGAGAGCAGGGACAGGCGCTTGACCTTCTTGCCCGGCGGGCGGGCCTCGACCTCGATGCCGGTCGTCAGCATGTCGCTCGGGTCGGTGAGGACGAGCTGGCCGGCGCCTCCGGGGAAGAGCCTCTGGAAGACCTGCTCGAACTGGGCCGCCGTGTCGTGGAAGGCCTCGGTGAAGACCTGCTCGACCCGCTCGTCGACCGACCTGACGATGTCGAGCAGGTCGCGCTTGGAGTTCTTGAGGTCCTCGAGCTGCTCGGTGAGGAACCTGTGGCGCTCCTCCAGGGCCGAGAACTCCTCGAGGGCGAGCGGGTTGACCCGACCGAGCGCCGACAGGCCCCGCTCGGCCCGGCGCAGCCGCTTCTCCTGCTCCTCGCGCACGAACGCCGACGGCATGGGCAGGTCGCCCTCGTGGTCGGGACCGGCGATGAACGGGATGGGCTGGTGCGGGCCGAAGTCCTCCATGAGGACGTCGGGGTCCACACCGAGCTCCTCGACGGCCTTGGCCTGGAGCTGCTCGATGCGGGCGAGCTGGCGGGCGCGGGCGACCTCGTCGCGGTGGGCCGAGTCGGTGAGCTCGCGCAGCTCGTCCTGGTGGGTGGCCATCTCGGTGCGCAGGGCCTGGACGGCGGTGTCGCGTTCGGTGCGCTGCCGCTCGGCGTCCTCGCGCAGCCGGCCTGCGCGTCCCAGCGCGCTCGCCATGCGATCGGTGGCGTATGCCGCCGCGCGGCTCACCGCGTCGGCGATCGTCACCTCCCGGCGGCGTCGCTCCTGGCGCTGCCGCAGCTTCTCGCGGGCCTGGATCTCGTTGCGGGCGGCGCCCTCGAGCGAGTCGGCGCGGCCCTTGAGGGAGCGTGCGCGCTCCTCACGGGTGCGGAGGGTGAGACGGAGCTCGGTCTCGGCCGTGCGGGCCCGGCTCGCGGCCAGCTCGAGGTCGTCGCGCGCGTCGGTCGAGGGCTCCTCCGACTCGGTGGGCTCGGCGCTCGCCTCGTCCAACCTCGCCGTCAGGGCCGTGAGCTCGAGACGGTCGGTCTCGAGGGCGGCCTCGGCGTCGGCGATGGTCCGCTCGGTCCGCTCGACCTCGGCGCGGCTCGTGCGGATCGTCGACTGCAGTCCGCCCAGCTGCTCGGCGACGGCGGCCATGCGGGCGTCGCTGTCGTGGAGGGCCTCGAGGGCGGCCTCGACCCGCTCGGTCACCGCTGCGGACTTCTCGCGCGCGGTGGCCAGGGCGAAGCGGGTCTGCTCGTTCCTGGACGTCGCTGCGGCCACGGCGGCCTGGGCCTCCTCGAGGGCCGACTGGATCTCGAGGAGCGACTCGCCGCTGCTCGACCCGCCCCGGACCCATCCGGGCGCGAAGACGTCTCCGTCCTCGGTGACGGCGGTGATGCCCTCGCCACGGGCGACGAGCGCGAGGGCGTGCTCGGCGGTGGCGACGATGGCGACGCGGTCGAGGAGCTGCTCCACTGCCGGCAGCACGTCGGTAGGAGCGGAGACGACGTCGCGGGCCCACACCCCGGACCCGTCGAGGTCGGGCCAGGTGGCGGGGTCCGACGAACGGGCCGTCTCGCCGACGAGCAGCGTCACCTGGCCCTGGTCGTCCTGTCGTAAAGAGTCGACGGCCCGGGCGGCGTGCTGCGCCGAGCCCACGGCCAGCGCCTCGGAGGCCCAGCCGAGGGCCGCCGCCACTGCGCCCTCGTGTCCGCCGCTCACCTGGAGGAGTGCGGCGACCGTGCCGACGATGCCGTGCTCCTCGTCGGAGGCGGCGAGCAGCGCGGCGGCGCCGTCCTTGCGACGCAGGCTGAGCCCGAGGGCCTCGACGCGGGCCGAGGCCGACGAGCGGTCGCGCTCGGCCTCGCGCTCGGCGTTCTCGAGGGCGGCGATGTGGGCCTCGATCTCGGCGAGCTCCTCAGCCGCGGTCTCGTAGGCGCTGTCGAGCCCCTGCTCCCCCTCCTCGTCGTTGGCGACCGTGCCCTCGAGCCTGGCGAAGGCCCGCTCGGCCTCCGTCGCTCGGGTCTGGGACGCCTCGACCACCCTGCGCAACCGCCCGATCTCGGCCTCCCCGGCCTCGATGCGGCTGCGGCGCGCACCGACCTGTCCGGCGAGCTTGGCCAGCCCTTCACGCCGGTCGGCCGCGGCACGGGCGAGACGTGACAGGCGGTCCTGCTCCGCGGCATACGCCTTCTCCGCCTCTTCACGGGCCGTCACCGCGCCGGCGAGCTGCTCGGCCGCGGTCGCGACCTCGGCGAGGAGCTTCTGCTCCGCCTCGCGGGCCTGCGCGGCCTGGGCGCGCAGCTCCTCGGGGTCACGGCCGGTCGTGGCCTCGTCCACGTCGTCCTGGCTCAGCAGGCGCACGCGCTCGCGGGCGACGGACGCCGTCGACTCGAGGCGGTCCCGCAGGGACTGGAGCCGGACGAAGCGGTCCTGCGATCGGCCGAGCTCGGGCGCGGCATCGGCGGCCTGGCGCTCGATCTCGGTGATCCGCGAGCGCAGCGACTCGAGGGCGTTCTCGACGATGGTGCGCCGCTCGATGAGGGCGGTCTCGTCGGCGACCTCCTGCTCGAGGGTCGAGGTGAGCTGGACGAGGTCGTCGGCAAGGAGGCGCTGGCGCGCGTCACGGGCCTCGGCCTGGATGACCGCGGCCTTGCGGGCGGCCTCGGCCTGACGTCCGAGGGGCCCGAGCTGGCGGCGGATCTCGCCGGTGAGGTCGTGGACGCGGGTGAGGTTGGCCTCCATCGCGTCGAGCTTGCGGAGGGCGCGCTCCTTGCGCTTGCGGTGCTTGAGGACCCCGGCGGCCTCCTCGATGAAGCCGCGGCGCTCCTCCGGGGTCGCTCGCAGCACGGCGTCGAGCTGGCCCTGGCCGACGATGACGTGCATCTCGCGGCCGATACCGCTGTCGGACAACAGCTCCTGGATGTCCAGCAGGCGGCTGGGCGTGCCGTTGATGGCGTACTCGGAACCGCCGTTGCGGAACATCGTCCGGGTGATCGTCACCTCGGCGTAGTCGATCGGCAGCGCGCCGTCGGTGTTGTCGATCGTGAGGCTGACCTCGGCGCGACCCAGCGGTGGGCGGCCGGCGGTGCCGGCGAAGATGACGTCCTCCATCTTGCCGCCGCGCAGGGTCTTGGCGCCCTGCTCACCCATGACCCAGGCGAGGGCGTCGACGACGTTGGACTTGCCGGATCCGTTGGGGCCCACGATGCAGGTGATGCCGGGTTCGAGGCGCATGGTCGTGGCCGAGGCGAAGGACTTGAACCCCTTGAGGGTCAGGCTCTTGACGTACACGCGATGACTCTCGGTTCCTCGGGGGCTGCGGTGACCGCTCACTGTACCGGCGGGTCGAATCCCCACCCGGGAACCGGGAACCTCCCTGCGTTGCCCGTGACGCGAGTGGCGGAAGTGACTGGTGGGCTCAGCCCTTGGCGATCGACACGTGGTGGTGGATGACCTCGGCGATGACGAAGTTGATGAACTTCTCGGCGAACTCCGGGTCGAGGCCGCTCTCGTCCGCCAGTCCACGCAACCGGGTGATCTGCCGCTCCTCGCGCGCAGGGTCGGCGGGCGGCATACCCGCTGTCGCCTTGAGCTCGCCGACCTGCTGGGTGCACTTGAAGCGCTCGGCAAGGAGGTGCACGAGGGCCGCATCGATGTTGTCGATGCTCGAACGCAGGCGGGCCAGCTCCGGGGGGACGTCGCTCATTCCCCCATCGTAGGAACGCCGACCCACCGTGGTCCGTGCGTCCCACGACCCGGTATGCCGGCCCACGCAGACCGTGGGACCCCGCGCTCACCTCTCGACGAAGCCTGTGACGTCGAGGCGGGGCGCGGTCTCCAGCGCCGTCGACACCGAGACGACCCTGCCGGGACGGTGGGTCGTCGACGGCTCTTCGCCGAGGAGGTCGAGGAAGCGGGCGACGGCGCCACGAGGGCCCTGGGCCACGACCTCCACCCGTCCGTCGGCGGTGTTGCGGGCATGACCGACGATGCCGAGCTCGAGGGCGCGCGCCCTGGTCCACCACCGGAACCCCACGCCCTGGACCGCTCCGCGCACGTTGACGGTCACGCGGACGGGCTGGAGTCCCTCCCCACGGGGGTCGAGGCTCGTCTCCATGGCCGCATGCTAGGACGGACTCTCCCCAGCGCGCCTCCCTGACCCTGTCGGTGCCCGTCCATAGCCTGTGGTCATGAGCGTGGGGAACCCTTCCGCTCGGCCCGGGGCCACCCACACGAGCGCCCCGTCCCGCAGCACACCGTCGCCCTCGGCAGGTCGCCTGCCCGGGCTCGATGGTCTGCGCGCCGTCGCGATCCTCGCCGTGCTCGCGTTCCACCTGGACCCACGGTGGCTGCCAGGCGGCTTCCTCGGCGTCGACATCTTCTTCGTGATCTCCGGCTTCCTCATCACCACCCTCCTCGTGCGCGAGCACCAGCGTGAGGGACGCATCGACCTGCGCGGTTTCTGGACGAGGCGGGCCCGCCGCCTCCTGCCCGCCCTCCTCGTCCTCGTCCCGAGCGTCATCCTCATCGCCCGGCTCGTCGAGGCCGACCTCCTCGTCGGCATCGGCCGCCAGTCCGTCGGCGCCCTGAGCTTCACGAGCAACTGGCTGGAGATCCGGGCCGGCTCCGACTACTTCCACAGCACCGCGCCACAGCTGCTCATGAACTTGTGGTCGCTCGCGGTCGAGGAGCAGTTCTACCTCCTGTGGCCCCTCGTCGCCCTGGCGCTGCTGCGGTTTGCTCCATCGTCTCGCGCCCGTGCTGGCGTGGCCGGGGCCCTCGCGCTCGGCTCGGCCGTCCTCATGGCGAGCCACTACGACCCGGCCCTGGGTGCGACCCGCGTCTACTACGGCACCGACACCCACCTCATGGGCCTCATGCTGGGCGCGGCCCTCGCGTTCGCCTGGGCGGCGCCTCACCGCGCCTGGACCTCGTCGGACAGCTGGCAACGGCTGCGGGTGCCGGCTGTCGCTGGTGCCGGCGTCCTGCTCGTGGCGCTGCTCGTCCTCCTCGACGAGTCGACGGCGCTGACCTTCCGGGGCGGCATCCTCGCGGCGTCCGTGGCCACCACCCTCCTCGTCCTCGGTGTCGTCGAGCGGCCGGGTCCCCTGCGCTCGGTCCTCGACCTGCCGGTGCTGCGCTGGATCGGTGAGCGCTCCTACGGCCTCTACCTCTGGCACTGGCCGGTCATCCTCATCGTCGAGGCCGACCTTCCGTGGGCCGTGCGCGGCGCGGACGACTATGTCTGGTCGCGGCTGTGGTGTGTGGTCGTCACCGTCGCCCTGGCCGACCTGTCCCACCGGCTCATCGAGATGCCCGTCCGCCGACGCGGCTTCCGTGGGTCGGCGCGCCACCTCGTCCGGTCGATCCGCTACTCCGGCACACGCACAGCCCGGGCGGTGTGGGCCTCCGCAGCCGTCCTCGTCATCGCCCTCACCGCCGTCCTGGTCACCGCACCGACCCGGACCCGGGTCGAGCAGCTCCTCGATGCCAACGCCTCTGCCGCAACGGCGGCCGCACCCGCTCTCACGCCGACGGCTGCCCCGTCGAGCTCTCCCTCGAGCGCATCGACGGGGGCCAAGCCGCCCGTGGCGCCGGGAGCCGCCCAGACCTGGGCCATGCCGACCGGCGCCGAGATCGACGGCTACGGGGACTCGATGATGGTCGGCAGCGTCCACGCCCTCCGCTACTACTTCCCCGGCATCCGTCTGGACGCCCGGTCCAACCGCCAGTGGGCCGAGGGCCTCAAGGTCGTCCGTGCCCGCGCCACCGACACCCGGCGAGCCGTCGTCCTCGCGCTCGGCACAAACGCCGGCACCGACCTCGAGCAGGCCCGTCTGACCCTCGATGCACTCGGCCCCGACCGCATGGTCGTCCTCGTCACGCTCCACGGACGGATCAACCGCATCGCCTCCGACAACACAGCGCTCAAGGAGCTCGTCGCCGGACGCGACAACGTCGTGCTCGCCGACTGGGACGCTGCGCTCAAGGGCACGACCGGCCAGCTTCAGTCCGACGGCATGCATCCCTCCATCAAGGGTGCCCACCTGTATGCCCGGACGATCCAGCAGGCGTTCGCGGACCTCAGCGAACGGCATACGGGCAAGGCAGTTCCGCTCAAGGAGCTCCCGCTGCCGTGACGCCGTGCGGCTTCGGCCACGGCGTCGAGATCGGGTGAAGCGCGCGGGATCACGGGTCTGTGCAGCACGTCGCCCGATCTCGATGAGCACGGAGCAGGCCTGGGACCCGCGACAACCTCGTCAGGCGCTGCGGCGGAGCCGAGGGCGGGGCTGGCACGCAGGGCACGAGAACGAGGACCGGTTCATGAAGTGCTCGCGCCGGATCGGTGTGCCACAGCGCGCGCACGGCTCACCCTCCTGGCCGTAGGCGTGCAGTGACCGGTCGAAGTAGCCGGAGGCGCCGTTGACGTTGACGTACAGCGCGTCGAAGCTCGTCCCGCCCTGGCTGAGCGCAGCCGCCATGACCTCACGAGCGTGGTCGAGGACTCGGGAGATCGCCGGCTTCGTGAGGCTGCTCGAGGGACGCTCCCCGTGGATCCCGGCTCGCCAGAGGGCCTCGTCGGCATAGATGTTGCCGATGCCCGACACGACGCCCTGGTGCAGGATCATCCGTTTGATCGCGCTGTCGCTCGTCTTGATCCGACGCACGACGGCTGTCTGGTCATAGGCGTCCTCGAAGGGGTCGGGAGCGATGTGCCGGATCTGGTGCGGCACCCCGTCGTCCTCCAGGTCGTCGAGGGCGAATCCACCGAACGTGCGCTGGTCGACGAACCGCAGCTCGGGATCCCCGTCGGCGAAGGTGAAGCGCGCGTGCAGGTGCTTCTCGTCCGGGGCCTCGGCGGCCTCGACGAGGAGCTGTCCACTCATCCCGAGATGAGCGATGAGTCCGTGCACCGGGTGCCCGTCCTGAGAGAGGACCAGCCAGAGGTACTTGCCGCGACGCCGGGCCTGGGTGACGTCGAGCCCGGTCACCCGCTCGGCCAGGTCGTCCGGCCCCGGGACGTGGCGCCGGGCCACGCGCGCTCCGGTGAAGGAGGCCGACGTGATGCGGCGGCCGACGACGTGGTCGGCGAGGCCGCGACGGACGACCTCGACCTCAGGCAGCTCCGGCACGGCTCAGGTGGGTCGCGTGAGGTCGGGCAGGGGTGCCGTCGACAGGCCGTCACCGTGACGGTCGCGCAGGGCCTGCCATGCCTGGGCCGCGGCCTGCTGCTCGGCGTCCTTCTTGGTGCGGCCGACACCGTTGCCGTGCTCCACCCCGTCGAGAAGGACGCGGGCGCTGAAGGTCTTGGCGTGCTCGGGGCCGTCCTCCTCGAGGACGTACTCCACCGGTCCGGCTCCGTGCAGGGCACAGATCTCCTGCAGGCTGGTCTTCCAGTCCAGTCCGGCCCCCAACGTGGCCGAGCTCGCCATCAGCGGGTCGAGGAGGTGGTGCACCAGCGCACCCGCCGCCTCGAGACCGGCGCTGCAGAAGGTCGCGCCGATGACCGCCTCGACGGTGTCGGCCAGGATCGAGTCCTTGTCGCGCCCCCCGGTCGACTCCTCGCCGCGCCCGAGGTGGAGGTAGTCCCCCAACCCCAGCGTGCGGCCGACCGCCGCGAGAGCGCGCATGTTGACCACTGCGGCCCGGAGCTTGGCCAGCTGCCCCTCCGTGAGGTCGGGGTGCGTCGTGTACAGCGTGTCCGTGACGACGAGGCCGAGCACCGAGTCGCCGAGGAACTCGAGTCGCTCGTTGTGCGGGATCCCACCGGCCTCGTAGGCGTAGGAGCGATGCGTCAGGGAACGCCCGAGAAGCGCCTCGTCGATGTCGCCACCGGTGACCTCGGTGAGGTACTGGTGGAGCTCAGCGACGGGGCGCTGTGGCGTGCGAGCCGCCGGGCCGTTCGAGCCCCTCCCCATGAGGAGTTGGCTCAGCCCTGGTGCTCGGTGCGCTCGGCCACGCCGTAGTGGCGCCCGTTGTAGGTTCCGCACGACGGGCACGCGATGTGCGGCTGCGTCGGGGCCTTGCACTGGGGGCATGCGGTCAGGGTGACCGGCGTGGCCTTCCAGTTGGCACGGCGGTGGCGCGTGTTGGATCGCGAAGTCTTCCGCTTCGGAACAGCCACGTCAGGTCCTATCTGATATCTGTGTCGTGGACGGCTCGGACGCGAGGTCCGTGAGAGCCGCCCACCTGGGGTCGATCACGTCATGTGCGTGGTCCGGGTCCTCCGCGAGGTGCATCCCACATTCGGAACACAACCCCGGGCAGTCCGGACGACACACGGGCTGGAACGGCAGTGCGGGCACCACCGAGTCCCGGAGCACCGCTTCGAGGTCGATCAGACCGTCCTCGACGAGGTACTCCTCGGCTGCTTCTTCGTCGCCCACCTCTTGGTGGTGGGCGTTGCGATCGGCGTAGGCGAACAGCTCCTGGAACCTGCCAGACACATCGTGGCTGATCGGATCCAGGCACCGCACGCAGGCGCCGGTCGCCGTGCCTCGAACCGAACCGGTGACCAGGACGCCCTCGACGACGGACTCGAGCCGCACGTCCACTGCCAAGGGTTCCCCCTCGGCGACGCGCAGCACCTCCGTGCCGAACTCGGCTGGTGCCTCGACCTCGCGGACAAGCTCCGTCATCGAGCCGGGTCGCCGGCCGACCTCCTTGGTGTCGAGCACCAGAGGAGACCGAGGATCGAGACGAGTCATTGCCCTATGCCTTGGTCGAGTGGTTCGGTCCGTCGTCACGGCTGACGCAGACCGAAGATCAAAGGTACCGGAGGGTGGACCACCAGCCCAAATGCACCCCCGGCCGCGACTCGTTCGAGGCGTCGGATCGGAGCTGACCCACTGCGTGACACACGGGGAACATCGTCCAGTCAGTCGCGCCACCGCATGTGGTACGCGACCAGCGGCTGCATTGCTGCCAGGAGCTCGCGGCCGCGAGGGGTCAGCCGGTATCGCACCGAGACCGGTGTCGTCGGGATCACGTCGCGCTCGACGACGCCGTGGACCTTGAGCTCGCGTAGCCGGGCGGTCAGCATGCGGGCGGAGAGTCCGTCGACGGCCGCCTCGATCTCGGCGAACCGTGACGCCCCACGGCCGAGCGCCAGCATGATCGCACCCGTCCAGCGGCGGCCGACGAACTCAAGACCCGTCGTGGCCTCTCGGCAGGTGGTGTCATCGATCAGGGCTGAGCGGTGCGAAGCAAGCTTCTGGGAGGTCACTTATTCATAGTAAGTCACTTACCTGGGACTGGCACGCCGCCGGCGAACGGCGCAGGCTGGTGACATGCCCGACTACGGTCACCCTCTCCGCTTCGGATCCTTCATCACCCCGACGGCCACCTCGCCCCGAAGGCCGGTCGAGCTCACCCTGCTCAGCGAGGAGCTCGGCTACGACCTGGCGACGTTTCAGGACCACCCCTACCAGCCGACGTTCCTCGACGCGTGGACGCTGATGTCCTACGCTGCCGCACGCACGGAGCGAATCCACCTGGCCGGCAACGTGCACAACCTGCCCCTGCGCCCGCCTGCCGTGCTGGCGAAGTCGGTGGCCAGTCTCGACCTGCTCTCCGGCGGCCGCATCGCTCTGGGGCTGGGCGCCGGCGGGTTCTGGGATGCCATCGAGGCCTACGGCGGGAACCGCCTGACCTCCGGTGAGTCGGTGGACGCGTTGGCCGAGGCGATCGCGATCATCCGTGGCGTCTGGGACACCGCCGACCGTTCGGTCTTCGTCGTCGATGGCACTCACCACCGGGTTCGCGGCGCCAAGCGGGGCCCGGCGCCAGGGCACGAGGTACCCATCTGGCTCGGGGCGCTCAAGCCCAGGATGCTCCGCCTGATCGGCCGCTCGGCCGACGGTTGGCTGCCATCGATGCCGTACCTCCAGCCCGGGGACCTCGAACGCGGCATGCGAGTGATCGACGAGGCTGCCCGCAAGGCCGGTCGGGACCCCGCCGAGGTCGTCCGTCTGCTCAACGTCACGCCCGACACCGGCGCTGACGAGCTGGTGCGCCTCGCTGTCGAGGACGGCGTCAGCACCTTCATCGTCATGGGCGACGACGAGGGCGGACTGCGGCGCTTCGCCGCACTGACCAGCGAGGTACGCGACCGGGTCGCCGGAGCTCGCGCCAGCGCCGGGGTGCGTGAGCGCGGGCGGGCCCGTCGCCCTTCGGCCCTGGCGAAGCGACTCCCCGGCATCGGGTACGACGACCTGCCACCGGAGCTGGCCGATCGCGCAGTCGAGCCGGGCGACCCGGCATACCCGCGCTACACGTCGAGCTACCTGCGTGGCGGCGCCCCCGGTCTCGTGCTTCGGCCGCGGACCGTCGTCGAGGTGCAGGCCGCGGTCGCCGTCGCTCGTGAGCACCGCGGACTGCCGCTCGGCATCCTCAGCGCCGGGCATGGCATCTCCGGCCGCTCCCTGAACCACGGCGGGCTCGTCATCGACGTCAGCGCCCTCGACACCGTCGAGGTGGTCGACCCCGACTCGGGCCACGTCCGGCTCGGGCCCGGCGCGCGGTGGGTCGATGTGGCTCGTACCCTCGCGCCGTACGGACTCGCGATCAGTAGTGGCGACTACGGCGGCGTGGGCGTCGGCGGGCTCGCGACTGCCGGGGGTGTGGGCTGGTTTGCGCGCAGCCACGGCCTGACCATCGACCACGTGACCGCGGTCGAGATGGTCCTCGCCGACGGCCGGTTCGTGCGCACCGACGCTCATCAGGAGCCCGACCTGTTCTGGGGTGTGCGCGGCGCCGGGGCGAACTTCGGCATCGCGACCGCCTTCGACCTCACCGCTGCCCGCGTCGGCACGATCGCCTTCGCCCAGCTCACCTTCGATGCCAGTGACACCGGGACCTTTCTGCAGCGATGGGGTCGGGAGATCGAGGCCGCTGACCGCAGCGTCACCGGCCAGGTGATCCTCGGCCCCCGGCAGGGCGGACAGCGGATGGCCCGAGCCATGCTGGTCGTCGACTCTGCCGACCCTGAGACCGTCATCGCGCGCCTGCGGCCGATCGCCGACATCGCGCCGCTGGTCCAGCAGCAGGTCGCGCTCACGACCTATGACGAGGTGATGGGTCTGTTGGGAAGCGACGAGCCCCAGCAGGGCGGCGGTGAACCGCACACCCACTCCGGCCTGGCCGACCACCTCTCCCCCGAGCTCGCCGCCGAGGTCGAGGGACTCCTCGACGCGGGCACGTCCTACTTCTTCTCGATCCGCGCGGTCGGCGGGGCCGTCAGTGACGTGCCGAGCGGCGCCACGGCGTACGCAGGCCGCACCGCTGCCTTCTCACTCTCCGGCTTCGGCGCCAGCCCGGCATTCGACGCGGCTTGGGAACGGCTCGTGCCACACCTGTCCGGCAGCTACCTCAGCTTCGAGACCGGCACCGGACCACGGTGGCTCGAACGCGTCTTCCCGGCCGCCCACCTCGCCCGCCTGCGCGACCTCAAACGTCGTTACGACCCCACCGGGCTGTTCCGCGACAACTTCTTCATCGATCCGACGACCCACGCCGTGGAGGGGCCTGCCGCCTGAGCCGTCCGAGCCCCAAGGCTTGGTATGCCGCCCGTCGCGTTCGCGTTGTGTCGCAACCCTGCCCGCCTTCAGGACCACCTGTGCCGACCCGAGCGGGGGTCCGGGATGGGTCAGGAAGGTGAGCGCAGGGCGGCGAGTGCGTCACGGACCTCGTCCGGGACGAGCCCGGAGACGTCGCCGCCGAACCTCGCGACCTCCTTGACGAGCGAGCTCGACACGTGCTCGAACGCCGGAGCACCTGGCAGGAAGACGGTCTCGACACCCGTGAGATGGCGGTTCATGAGCGCCATCGGCAGCTCGTAGGCGTAGTCGGTGCCCCCACGCAGCCCCTTGACGACGACCTCGGCGCCGACGTCTCGGCAGACGTCGACGAGAAGGCGACCCGCGAATGCCTCGATCCTCACGCGCGCGGCAACCGCCTCCGGGAGGGCGCGCTCGATGAAGCCGATGCGCTCGTCGATGCCGAAGGTCCCGCTCTTCGACGGGTTGTGCAGCACTGCGACGACGACCTCGTCATAGAGCGCGGCGGCGCGCAAGAGCACGTCGACGTGTCCGAGGGTGATGGGGTCATAGGACCCCGGGCACACGGCTCGCCTGATCTGCTGGTCGCTCACCTGCGCCACCCTACGGTTCCTGGCCGGGACGACCTCAGTCCTTGGCCTTCTCCTTGGAGGCCTCCTCGACCTTCGTCGCCTCCTCCTTGGCCTCGTCCTTGATCTTGTCGGCCTCGTCCCGAGCCTCGGGAGCGGCGATCACGCCTTCCTTCTCGGCGCGGTGCAACAGGGCCTGCACCTGCTCGAGGCTGGCGCAGCCCTGGTCCAGCAGCTCGTTGCGGCGGGTCGCCCAGGCGAGACCGAGCTCCTCGCGGACACTCTCCGCGACCTCTTCACGCGCCGGGTTGAGGATCGTCTGCTCCTCCTCGTTGGCGTGGTGGTTCACCACGGTCGCCAGCTCTTCCAGCGCTGTGTCGTACTTCTCCGTGTCGGTGCCCTTGGCCTCCAGGAAGGCGATGAGGGCCTCGTGGATCTCGGCGTGCTCCTCCTCGCCGTGCTCCTGCTCGTCTGCCGTGATCGCGCGCTTCTTGCGCAGGCTCGGATAGACCTTCTCCTCCTCGGCTTCACCGTGCGCGACGAGGATCTCGGCGAGCGCCTCGCGAGCCGAGCCGCGGTCGGCGTCGTTGCGACGGCACTCCCGGATCAGATCCTCGAAGAGGCGGTGGTCGGCGAGGATGAGGTCGAGGACGTCACCACTGGTCGGACGGGGGATCTCGTAGTCGCTCATGCCAGCATCCTCGCTGACGGGAAGCCCGTTCGTGTCGCTAACGACCCTGCGGATGGCGAACCAGATGACCGTCTCGCCGTACTTCTTGAGCCGCTCCGGCTCGAGACCCTCGGGCCAGGTGGGCTCGCTCGACCGCTTCGACCGTTCCACGACCACGAGCGCTCCGTCGGCCAGCCAGCCGCGTGTCACCAAGGTCGCGAGGTCGGTGGCGAGCGCCTCCTCGGGGAGGTCGTACGGCGGGTCGAGGAAGACGAGGTCGAGCTCGCGCGGAGCTCCCGCGAGCGATGAGGACACGGTCATCGGGAGGACCGTCGCGCGCAGCCCCAGCCCGGTGGCGTTGGCACGGATGACCGATGCCGCGGTCCGGTCGGACTCGACCAGGGTCACCTCGGCAGCCCCACGGCTGGCGGACTCCAGACCCAGGGCTCCGGACCCGGCATACAGGTCCATGACGCGCGCGCCCGAGAGCGCGTCGCGCGCCTCGAGGGAGGAGAAGAGCGCCTCGCGGACCCGGTCGCTCGTGGGGCGGGTGCCGCGACCGGGAGGAGTCTTGAGCGAACGTCCGCCGGCCGTGCCGGCGATGAGTCTGGTCACGGGTGCCTCACCCTCGTTCCAGGTATGCCGCTTGCTCGGCATCGACACGGGCGTGGACGAGCTCGGCCAGCCGGGGGTGGGTCGACAGGTCGGGATCGTCGGCGACGACCTCGAAGGCATCCTCGCGGGCGGACACGATGAGCTCCTCGTCCTCTAGGACGTGGAGGAACTGCAGCTGGGTGCGCCTGCCGTGCTGGGAGGAGCCCAGGATGTCGCCCTCGCGCCGTTGCCGAAGGTCGATGCGGGCCAGCTCGAAGCCGTCCGTCGTCCCGGCGACCGCCTCGAGCCGCTCGTGGGGGGCGTCGCCCTCACCCGAGTGCACCAGCAGGCAGAGACCGGGCAGTCCGCCACGACCGACGCGACCGCGGAGCTGGTGCAGCTGCGAGACCCCGAAGCGGTCCGCGTCCATGACGACCATGACGCTCGCGTTGGGGACGTCGACACCGACCTCGATGACCGTCGTCGAGACGAGGACGTCGATGTCGCCCGAGGCGAAGTCACGCATGATCGCGTCCTTGTCCTCTGCGGGCAACCGCCCGTGGAGGATCTCGATGCGCAGTCCCTCGAGCACCGGGTTGGCCGCGAGGTCGGCGTGCACGCGGTGCACCGAGGCGAGGGGTCGAGGAGGCGGGGCGTCCTCCCCGTTGCCGTCCTCTCCGTCTCCCTCCCCGTCCGGGTCGCTGGAGGCGGCCTCCGGCGCGAAGATCTCGGCGTCCTCGTCCGGCTCGTCGTCGTCGCCGATGCGGGGACAGACGACGTAGGCCTGTCGTCCCTGGGCGACCTCTTCGGCGATGCGCTGCCACGTCCGCTGGAGCCAGCCCGGCTTGGCCTCGGGCACGACATGGGTCGTGATGGGGGCCCGCCCGGCGGGCAGCTCGCTCAGGGTCGAGGTCTCCATGTCGCCGAAGACCGTCATCGCGACGGTGCGCGGGATGGGCGTGGCCGTCATGACGAGGACGTGGGGTGGCTGAGCGGCCTTGCCCCGCAGCGCATCTCGCTGCTCGACGCCGAAGCGGTGCTGCTCGTCGACAACGACGAGCGCGAGGTCCTGGAAGCTGACGTGCTCCTGGATGAGGGCGTGCGTGCCGATGACGATCCCTGCGTCGCCGCTCGCGATGTCGAGCATCGCCTTGCGGCGCGACTGGGTCGACATGCTCCCGGTGAGGAGCGTGACCCGCGTCCCGACCTCGCTGCCACCCAGCATCCCGCCCTCGGCGAGGTCGCCGAGCATGGCGGTGATCGATCGATGGTGCTGCGAGGCGAGGACCTCGGTGGGGGCGAGGAGCGCGGCCTGGCCGCCGGAGTCGACAGCGGCCAGCATGGCGCGGACGGCGATGACCGTCTTGCCCGAGCCGACCTCACCCTGGAGGAGTCGGTGCATGGGGACGTCCCGGGCCATCTCGGCGGCGAGGGTCCGGCCCACCTCGACCTGCCCCGCCGTGAGGGTGAAGGGCAACCGGTCGTCGAAGGAGTCGAGGAGGCCACCGGGGCGGGGCACTCGGGCGAGCGTCGACTCCTGCGCCTGCCGCGCCCGCCGCTGCGCAAGGGCGACCTGGAGGACGAGGGCCTCCTCGTAGGACATGCGCCTGCGTGCCGCGTCGACCTCGGCCTGTGAGTCCGGTGTGTGGATCCCGCGCAGGGCTGACGTCCTGTCCACGAGGTCACGACGGTCGAGGATCTCTTCGGGGATGGCCTCGGGGCTCTCGTCGAGGAGGTCGAGGACCATGCGCACGCACTCGGTCACGGTCCACGTGTGGAGGTTGCCGACGGACTTGTAGATCGGGATGAGGCCCCGTCGCTCTCCCCGGTCGAAGTCGCTGAGCAGCGAGTAGCCGGGGTGGGCCAGCTGGAGGCGGTTGTTGAACGAGGACACCTTGCCCGCGAACAGCGCCCGCGTGCCGGGGACAAGCTTGCCCTCGTGCCCATGGGCCGAGAAGAAGGTGATCTCGAGGTCCTTGGAGCCGTCGGTGATGACGGCCTGGAGCATGCGTCCGCGACGGGCCTTCATCGAGCGCGTGGTCGCCGACTTCACCTCTGCCACAGCGACGATGTAGGAGCCGGGGCGGGCGGCTGCGAGATTGCTCTCGGGCGACTGGTAGCGCCGGGGCCAGTAGGCGAGGAGGTCGCGCACGGTCTCGATCTCGCGCGAGTCCTTGAACTTCTTCGCCTCCCGCTTGTCCAGCACCTTGGTGAGCGGAGTCGACTCGTCGTACACCGGGCTACTCCACCCCCACGAGCAGCGGGTAGACCTGCTGACCGCCGTCGATGCGGACCACCTCGACCTCGGCGTGCTCCTTGGCCAGGCGCTCCTCCACGGCGTCGATGAAGGCCGGGTCGGCGTCCGCGCCCGACACCAGGGTGACGAGCTCGCCACCACCCGAGAGCAGCCGGTCGAGCACCTCGCCGGCCGTGTCCGCGAGGTTGTCGCCGATGAGCGCGACGTCGCCGCTGACGATGCCGAGGATGTCGCCGACCGAGACGGAGCCGGCCCAGGTGAGCACCTCGCGGGAGGCGATCGAGACGGCCCCGTGTCGGGTGGCGACGGCCGCGCTGGTCATGGAGATGGCGTTCTCGCGCAGCCCCTTGTCGAAGTCCACGACGGCGAGGGCGGCGAGGCCCTGGACGGCCGTGCGCGCTGGGACGATCGCCGTGACGACGCCGTCGTCCGTGGCTGCCCGGCAGGCGACCTCGGCCGCCATGAGGGTGTCCCTGTCGTTGGGCAGCACGACGACCGAGGCGGCGCCCGAGCGCCGGATGGCCTCGAGCAGCTGTCCCGCCGAGGCACGCGCCCCGGGTGAGCTGGGCACGACGACGGCGCCGGCCTCGGCCAGGATCGTGGCCATGCCGGGTCCGGCGGCGCACGCGATGACCGCGAACTGCTGGGGCTCGCGAGCGGCGATCTGGGTGGCGAAGTGGGTGACCTTGATCCGGTGCGGCCGGCCGGCCAGGATCCCGGCCTCGAGGGCGGCACCGACGTCGTCGACGTGCACGTGGACGTTCCAGAGGTCGGGTCCGCCGACGACGAGCAGCGAGTCACCCAGGCCGTCGAGGGCGGTGCGCATCATCGCCACCCGGCCGGCATCACTGTCGTCGAGCAGGAACATGACCTCGAAGGCCGGACCACCGGCTGCGGCTGTGGGCGCGTCGAAGGCGAGGGAGGCCGGGTCGCCCCCGGCTGCACCACCGTGCGGTGCCGCAGACGGGTCGCCGCCCGCGACGGGATCGGCCGTCCACGACGCGCGCGGCACCAGGTCGTCGCTGGCGCGGTGGAGCCGGCCGGCATCGCTCCAGTCCCCCGTGAGCACACGGTGCAGGGCCTCGATCATGAGCAGGCAGCCGGCTCCACCCGCGTCGACGACGCCGGCCCGGGCGAGGACGGGGAGCTGCTCCGGGGTTCGGTTGAGAGCCATCTCGGCAGCGGCGGCGGCCGCCCCCGCGACGTCCACCGCCCCGAGCCCGGCTTCGGCCGCCTCGCGCGCCGCCTGGGCGGCCGCGTCGGCGACGCTGAGGATCGTGCCCTCCTGAGGGTGGGCGACGCTTGCCCGGGCGAGCTCGGCGCCGCGGGTCACGGCCCGGGCCAGCGCGCCACCGTCGACCTCCGTGAGCTCCTCCTCGATGACCACGGCGCACATGCCGGCGACCAGCTGGCTCACGATGACGCCGGAGTTGCCCCTCGCGGACATCAGGAGCGCGCGGGACAGGTCCCGGGCCTCGACCACGAGCGACGCCGTCCCCAGCACTCCTTGGCTCGAGTGGAGCCGCTTGAGCTCGTCGATGGCGGTGTCCATCGTGAGATAGAGGTTGGTGCCGGTGTCCCCGTCAGGGACGGGATAGACGTTGAGGGCGTCGATCTCGGTGCGTCGGGCGGCGAAGGCCGCACGGGTCAGCGCTCCCCAGAGACGGGCTCCATCGGCATCGAGAACGGGGGGCACGATGGCAGGCTATCGGGCGCCCCCGACGCGTTTTGGAGCCACACCCGAACTCGGCTACGCTTTGACGGTTCCGCGTGAGCCCCCTCCGGGGCGGGCACCGGAATCCACTGACCTGAGACGACTGATCTGTCGTCTTGTTCGACACCTGACTCAAGGAGACCACCCGTGGCTGCCAACTGCGATGTCTGCGGCAAGGGACCCGGCTTCGGCCACAGCATTTCGCACTCGCACCGCCGCACCAAGCGTCGCTGGAACCCCAACATCCAGCGCGTGAAGGCTCTTGTCGGTGACAAGGGTGTGACCCCGAAGCGTCTCAACGTCTGCACCTCCTGCCTCAAGGCCGGCAAGGTCAAGCGCTGACCCCCTAGTCGTATCCCGAGAGGGCGCCGTCCACCCGGACGGCGCCCTCTCGCATGCTCATCTGCCGTGCTCCGGTATGCCGCTCAGCCGGCGAAGTGATCCCAGCCGGTCACGCTCGGGACGGCTCCACCGACCGTGAGCCGCGGCCCCTCCGGTCCCGCCTGCGCGACCACGCCGATGACGGTCCAAGGGGCACGTGCATCGTCCGGGACGGAGCCTGGGGCGAAGGTCGCGAGCAACGAGTGCTCCTCCCCCCCGGACAGCACCTGACGCCAGCCGGCGTCACCGCCCAGGACCAGCTCGACCGGCCCCGTGAGGAAGTGCTCGCGCATCGCGGACTCGTCGAGGACCAGCTCCACGCCGCTCGCGGTGGCGATCCGTCCACCATCGCGGACGAGCCCGTCGGAGAGGTCGATCATCGACGTCGCGCCGGCCCCGGCGGCGACGGGGCCGGCCTCCCAGGGCGGGCGTGGCGAGCGGTGGAACCACATGAGCAGAGAGGTCGCCAGCTCCAGCGACCCGAGGTGCGCTCCGTCGGCCCCGTGCCCGATCGGGTCCGGGGTCCCCGACTCGTAGAGCGCGAGGCCGGCGCCGGACCAGCCGAGTGATCCCGACACCGCGACGACGTCGCCGGGTCGGGCGCCGGAGCGCAGCACCGGCGCCCGACCCTCGAGGTCGCCGAACGCCGTCACCGCCACGAGGACCGTCCCGGCGGGCGCCGAGGAGAGGTCACCGCCGACGACGGGCGCCGCCGCGTCCTCGGCGGCGTCCGCGATGCCTCGCGTGAGGTCGATGACCCAGTCGAGGTCGGTCTCGGGGTCGGCGGCCACGGACACGAGCAGCCCGGTCGGGACCGCGCCCATGGCGGCGACGTCGGCGACGTTCTGCGCGACGACCTTGACGCCGACGTCGTGCCCGCTGGACCAGTCGTCGCGCCAGTCCCTCCCCCGCACCATCGAGTCGGTGGTGACGACCACGGAGCCCCCGGTGGTGAGCACGGCGGCGTCGTCGCCCGGCGGCACGAGCACCCCCACACTGGCGAAGGGGCTCTCACCGAACATCGGGATGATCCGGGCGAGCAGCTCGGACTCGCTCACCGAACCGATCGTCGTGTGCACGCTCACCAACCCACCTCCTGACCACCCGAGACTTGCGGACGGTCCGCACGGTACCGTGCAGACCACCGTCGCCTCGGCGACGGTCGACCAAGACCCAGCAGGACTCAGACGGAGCCGGCGCACCGAGCCTCTCCCCGACAGTGAGGTGACACCCAGTGGTCCAGGCCTACATCCTGATTCAGACCGAAGTCGGTCGCGCAGCAGCCGTGGCGACCGCGATCGCGGCGATCCCGGGAGTGGCCCTCGCCGAGGACGTCACCGGCCCGTACGACTGCATCGCCCGGGTTGAGGCCGAGACGGTCGACGAGCTCGGCAAGCTCGTCATCGCCAAGATCCAGGAGGTCGAGGGCATCACCCGCACCCTCACCTGCACGGTGGTTCACGTCTGACGGTGCCATCACGGAGACGTTCGAGGACGGCGGTGGCGCTCGGCGCCACCGCCGTCCTCATGCTGTCCGGGTGTTCGTCTGCCGTCGAGATCGAGCCCGCTCCCCTGGCGGACGGTGAGGTATGCCGTGCGGTCGCCTCCGCGTGGCCGGCGGACGTGGGTGACCAGGCACGACGTGACGTGTCGGACGCGAGCGCCGGTGCGGCATACGGGGATCCAGCCATCATCGCCCGGTGCGGTGTCCCGCCGCTGGGACCGACCACGGACGACTGCATCGAGGTCGACGGCATGGGGTGGGTCGCCCAGCAGCTCAGCGACGGGACCCGGTTCACCACCTTCGGGCGGGACCCGGCGATCGAGGTGCTCATCCCGAGCGACTACGCACCGGAGCCGCTGCTCCTGCCGGCCTTCACGGCCGCCGCGGAGAGGCTTCCGAGGAACTCCTTGGCCTGCAGCTGATCAGCGCAGGCCGACGCGGCGCTCCATCGCGAGAGCGATGAGCTCGTCGATGAGCTCCGGATAGGCAAGCCCGGCAGCGGCCCACATCCGCGGATACATCGAGCTCGGCGTGAAGCCGGGCATCGTGTTGATCTCGTTGATGATGACGTCGCCGGTCTCGGTGAGGAAGAAGTCGCAGCGAGCCAGCCCTTCGCACCCCGCTGCCGTGAACGCCCTGACCGCCATCTCGGCGATCTGCTCGGCGACCTCGGGGGAGACGTCAGCCGGTGCCTCCAGCCGGATGTCGTCGGTCGCGAGGTACTTGGCCTCGAAGTCGTAGAAGGCGTGGTTCTGGACGACGATGCACTCCCCCATCGGGCTCGTGCGCGGCTCGTCGGTGCCGTGACCGTCGAGGACGCCGCACTCGATCTCCCGGCCCACGACGCCCTGCTCGACGACGACCTTGGGGTCGTGCTCACGAGCGGCCTCGACGGCGGCGCGCAGCCCCTCGGGTGAGTCGACCTTGCTGATCCCCATGCTCGACCCGGCGCGGGCCGGCTTGACGAAGACGGGGAAGGTGAGAGCCCCGACCGCGTCCAGCGCCGCCTCCGGGTCGCGCAGCCACTCTCGGTCGGTGATCACGGTGTAGGGGCCGACGGGCAGACCGGCCGCCGCGAAGACGACCTTCATCATGTGCTTGTCCATCATCACGGCGGAGGCCGTGACCCCGGACCCGACGTAGCGCACGTCGGCGAGGTCGAGCATCCCCTGGAGGGTGCCGTCCTCGCCGAAGGGGCCGTGGAGCAGCGGGAAGACGACGTCGACCTCGCTGAGCTCGCGCGGGGCCGCGCCGGGCTCGTGGACGATGAGGTGTCGAGCGGTCGCACCCGTGGGCACGAGCACGCTCGGGCCGCTCGCGTCGACCTCGGGGATGTGCGTCGCCGTCAGACGCAACGGCTCGGGGTCGTTGGGCGCCAGCACCCAGCTGCCGTCCTTGGCGATCCCGATCGGGATGACGTCGTAGCGCTCCGGGTCGAGCGCCGACATGACGCTCGCGGCCGTCGCGCAGGACACGGCGTGCTCGGAGGAACGCCCCCCGAAGACCAGCGCGACGCGCAGTCGGCGAGGCGCGTCAGGCGCACCAGCAGGGCTCGGGCTCTCGGACGGCGCCCCGGTCGGCGTGATCTCGGTGTTCATCGCCAGCGACCCTATCCCGGTGGGGTGGGCACACGGCATACGCTCGCCTGCGTGGATCCCGATGAGCTGAGCCCCGCCACCCGAGTCGTCTCGCTGGGACGCGTCCCGCGCGAGCCCGGCGCGCAGGTCGGCGCCCCCCTGACCCTGACCTCCACCTATCACGCGGACGGTGGCACGAGCTATGGGCGAGTGGGCAACCCGACGTGGACGGCCTTCGAGGAGGCGCTCGGGTCGCTCGAGGGCGGCGAGTCGCTCGTCTTCGCCTCGGGGATGGCCGCCGTGGCCGCGGCGCTCTCGCTGGTGCCCCACAGGGGACGCGTCGTCGTGCCGACAGCGGCCTACAACGGCACCCTCGTGACGCTCGCCGACCGCGCCGACGCAGGCGAGGTGGAGGTCACCCACGTCGACATCACCGACACCGGCGCGGTCGTCGCGGCGCTCGACGGCGCCCGGATGCTCTGGATCGAGTCACCCACCAACCCCCTCCTCGAGGTCGCCGAGGTGGCGGCCCTGTCCCGGGCGGCACGCGACCGGGATGTGCTCGTCGTCGTCGACAACACGTTCGCGACACCCCTGCTCCAGCAGCCGCTCGCGGCGGGAGCAGACGTCGTCGTGCACTCGGCGACGAAGTACCTGTCCGGTCACAGCGACCTCCTGCTCGGCGCGACCGTGACGGCTGCCACCGAGCGGGGTCGTGCCCTCCATGAACGCATCCGGCGCCACCGGCAGCTGCACGGCGCCATCGCCGGCCCGATGGAGACCTGGCTCGCGCTGCGCGGGCTGCGGACCCTCTCGGTGAGGCTCGAGCGGGCGTGCGCCAACGCTGCGGTCCTCGCCGAGCGACTCGCGCAGCACCCCGGTGTCGACCGGATGCGCTACCCCGGCTTCGGGGCGATGGTCGCCATCGATGTCTCGGGCGACGCAGAGGCTGCCGAGAGGGTTGCCGCGGCGACCCGGCTCTGGGTCCATGCCACGAGCCTCGGCGGGGTCGAGAGCCAGATCGAGCGTCGCCGACGCCAGCCGGGCGAGCCCGAGGTCGTGCCCGAGAACCTGCTGCGCCTCTCGGTGGGCATCGAGGACGTCGACGACCTGTGGCGGGACCTCGACGCGGCGCTGGGCGCGATCTAGGCGGTCTCGGCCTTGCGCGGTCGCGACAGCAGGGCCCCGACGACGTCCTGGGCCGACTTGCCCTCGGTGATCATCGCGTTGACCTGCTCGATGATCGGCACGTCGACGCCATGGTGGCGGGCGAGGTCGAGGATCGAGGTGCACGACTTCACACCCTCCGCCGTCTGGTTCGTCACCGCGACCACCTCGTCGACGGTCATGCCCTGACCGAGGCGGACGCCGAAGCTGTGGTTGCGCGACAGCGGCGACATGCAGGTCGCGATGAGGTCGCCCACGCCCGCCAGCCCCGCGAAGGTCACCGCCTCGCCACCCAGCGCCAACCCGAGGCGGGTGGTCTCGGCGAGGCCGCGGGTGATGATCGAGGACTTGGAGTTGTCGCCCATGCCGAGGCCCTCGGCCATCCCGACGGCGAGGGCGATGACGTTCTTGGTCGCACCGGCGATCTCGGTGCCGACGACGTCCGTGCCGGTGTATGGGCGGAAGTATGCCGCGGCGCACGCGTCCGCGACCCGCTGCGCCACCCGTTCGTCGGCCGCCGCGACGACGCTGGCCGCCGGTTGCTTCACGGCGATCTCCCGGGCGAGGTTGGGCCCCGAGACCACGACGATCCGACCGGGGTCGACACCGCCCGCGTCGGCGATCACCTCACTCATGCGCTTCGTCGTCCCGAGCTCCACCCCCTTCATCAACGAGACGATGGCCGCGTCACCAGGCAGGGTCGCACCCCAGACCTCGAGGTTGGCCCGCAGCGTCTGCGAGGGCACGGCGAGCACGACGATGTCAGCGCCAGCAGCAGCCTCCTGGGGGTCGTTCGTGGCCGAGACACGTTGCGACAGGCGAAGTTCGGGCAGGTACTCGTCGTTGCAGCCGGCGTTGATCGCGTCGACCACCTCGCCGCGGCGGCCCCACATCCTCACGTCGGTGCCGGCATCCGCGAGGACTGCCGCGAAGGCCGTCCCCCAGCTACCGGTTCCGAACACAGCTGCGGTGCTCACGCGTCGTCCTCCACTTCGTCGGGGTCGTCCGGGTCGTCGTCGGCCCATTGTGGGGGCTGTTCGCGTTCCCGCGGGCCGGAACGCTCGGTCGGGGTGGCTGCGCGAGGGCGTCCGGTGACCGTCAGCCCCTGCTCGCGAGGGTCGAACCGTGCGCCCGGAGCCGGCTCGGCGCGAAGGACTTCGAGCTCGCGGGTGAGGGCGGCCATGACGCGCTCGGTCGCCTCGGCGAGGACCTCGGCGGTCACGGGGAGGTCGTAGAGGTCGGACAGGTCAACCGGTGCGCCCGCCCGCACCTTCATCGTGTGTCGTGGCAGGACACTGGGGCTCCGCCCGTAGGGAGCGAGGATCTCCTGGGCTCCCCACTGCGCGACCGGGATGACCGGGCACCGGGTTGCGAGGGCGATCCTCGCCGCACCGGTCTTGCCGCGCATCGGCCACAGGTCTGGCTGCCTCGTGATCGTCCCTTCGGGATAGATGGCGATGCACTTCCCCTCGCGGACGGCGTCGACCGCCGCTCGGTAGGCGTCCGAGGCCTCCCCCGTCTCTCGGTAGACGGGGATCTGCTCGGCACCACGAACGATGGCTCCGATGACCGGGATCCGGAAGACCTCGACCTTGCCGAGGAAGTGCGGCACGACCCCGGCGTCGTTGAGGAAGTGGGCGAGGACGAAGGGGTCGAGGTGCGAGATGTGGTTCGACACCGCGACGAACCCGCGATCGCGCGGGAGGTTCTCGGCTCCCGACCAGTTCCGTCGGGTGAGCGACATGAGGAGTGGTCGAAGGACGCTGACCGCGAACCGGTATGCCGGTGGGGAGTGGCGTGGTCCGAACCTCATGCAGTCCTTTTCGTCTCGTCCACCGCGACGGGCCTGCGGCACGGGTCTGGGCACATCCTCGTCGGCGCCGGGGGCGATGTCGAGCAGGTTGGGGTCGCGTTGGAGGATCAGGACATGGAGTCGCCGCGTGAGACCGACTGGCACGTCGTCGTCCCCGTCAAGGGGGGGCTGACCGCGAAGTCCCGACTGCGTCGACAGGTCGACGACGAGGCGTTGGTCACCGCCATCATCCACGACACCCTCGACGTGGTCGCACGCGTCGTGACCCCGGCCCGGGTGGTGGTCGTGACGGCCGATCCCGGGGAGGCGGCCCACGCACGGTCAACAGGTCTGGTCGTCGTCAGCGACCCCGGTGGAGGGCTCAACGCCGCCTGCCGGGCCGGCTTCCGTAGCCTGCGCCGCCGCGGCATCGGGCCCGTCGCGATCCTCCTCGGCGACCACCCCGCCCTCACGGACGACGAGCTGTCGACCGCTCTCGCCGCGGGTGCCGACCTCGCAACCTTCTTCGTTCCCGATGCCGATGGTCTGGGCACGGCCCTCGTCGGCTCCACGGTGGCTGCCGAGCTCGATCTCGCCTTCGGACCGGGCAGCGCCGACCGGCACGCGTCCCTTGGTCACGTGCGCCTCGATCTCGACCTTCCCGGGCTGCGCCACGACGTGGATGACGAGGTCTCGCTGCGCCACGCAGCGGACCACCTCACGCTGGGCCCGCGCACACTGCGCGCGCTCGAGCGATAGCGTCAGGGCGTGCAGGCAAGCATCCACACCTTCGCCGAGGACGGCTCGGGCTCAGCGCTGCTCGACGACGGGCAGGTCGTGTCATGGGGCGCTGAGGTCTTCGGCCACACTGCCCTGCGCCACGTGCGGGTGGGCCAACGCGTCAGCGTCGAGGTCGAGGGCGCCGACGTGACCCGCCTGTGGATCGTGGGGATCGGCGAGGGCGAAGTCATCCGCTGAGCAGCACCTCCCGTGCCGCGACACCGGGCACGAGAGACAGGGCCGACGCCCGAGGCGCCGACCCTGTCCGAGTGCATGACGCGCGAACGCGCCAGCGGTCACTTCTTCCTGGCGGGCGCCTTCTTGGCCGGAGCCTTCTTGGCGGGCGCCTTCTTGGCCACGGTCTTCGTCGCGGTCTTCTTGGCAGCGCTCTTGGTGGCCGTGGTCTTCTTGGCCGGAGCAGCCTTGGTCGTCGCCTTCTTCGCAGCCGCCTTGGCCGGAGCGGCCTTGGTCGTGGCCTTCTTGGCCGGAGTGGCCTTGGTCGTCGTCTTCTTCGCAGCCGCCTTGGCCGGAGCGGCCTTGGTGGTGGCCGTGGTCCTCTTGGCCGGAGTGGCCTTGGTCGTCGTCTTCTTCGCGGCAGCCCTGGCAGGAGCGGCCTTGGTCGCGGCCTTCTTGGCGGGGGTCGCCTTGGCCACGACCGATGCCGTGCCGGCGCTGGCCCGCTGGGCGGCCGGGGACGCCTTGGGCAGTGCGGACGGCTTCTTCACGTACGTCTTGAAGGCAGCGCCTGCCCGGAAGCGCGGGGCCTTGGACTTCGGGATGCGGACGCTGGCACCGGAGTGCGGGTTGCGGCCGGTGCGTGCTGCACGCTCCACCCGGTCGAAGGTGCCGAAGCCGGTGATGCCGACCTTGCCACCCTTGGTGACCTCACGAACGATCGTGTCGAGGACCGCATCGAGGGCCTCCGTCGCTGCCTTGCGGCTGCCGAGACGCTTCTCGAGCTCCCGGACGAGTTCTCCCTTGTTCACTGTCTCTCCATCGAGTGTGCCGCCGGGACATCCCGACGAGGTGTGTGGCCAGGCGATCACCTGGCTGGTCACGACGTTAGGCCGCCCACCGCGTAGAGTCCATCACCTCTCGCACGCTTTCCGTTGTCGCACAATGCCTTTCGGGCCCAAGACCCGGAGCGACAGGTCCGGCTCGCCGACACAGCGGACGCTCGCCGCACTCATCAGGCTGGCGTGAGTTCCATTGCGGGACAACGACTTCAGGCTGGGTCGACGACCGTGAGCTCTGACTAGCCCGCGCTACCTCGTCGGGGTGGCAAGTCACACCAGTCACTTCAGCCACACGGTGGACGCGTCGGCCGAGGGTACGAACTGCCCACTCGCACACGGCGTGTCGCGTGGAGAATGCCTCAGATCGTGACCGGCTTCCACGCCGGGCGAGTGCGCTCGTATGCCGTGATGTCGCCTTCGTGCCGAAGCGTCAGCGAGATGTCGTCCAGACCCTCGAGCAGGCGCCAGCGGGTGTACTCGTCGACCTCGAAGGCCGCGACGAGCTCACCGGCAGTGATCGTGCGCGAGACGAGGTCGACGACGACCGCGGTCCCGGGCTCGTTCTCGAGGAGCTTCCAGAGCAGCTCGACGTCGTCCTGGCTGCACTGGGCCGTGAGGAGCCCGGCCTTGCCGCTGTTGCCGCGGAAGATGTCGGCGAAGCGCGAGGAGATGACGACGCGGAAGCCGTAGTTCATGAGCGCCCAGACCGCGTGTTCGCGCGAGCTGCCCGTCCCGAAGTCGGGACCGGCCACGAGAACCGAGCCCGCGGCATACGTCGGGTCGTTGAGGATGAAGGTCTCATCCTTGCGCCAGGCCGAGAACAGCCCGTCCTCGAAGCCGGACTTCGTCACGCGCTTGAGGTACTCGGCAGGGATGATCTGGTCGGTGTCGACGTTGCTGCGGCGCAGCGGGACGCCGGTGCCGGTGTGGGTGGTGAAGGCTTCCATGTCAGGCCTCCTGGGCGGCGGGGCCGGCCGGCGACGTCGCGAGCTGCTCGAGGTCGGACGGGCTGGAGAGGGTGCCCCGCACCGCGGTGGCCGCGGCGACGAGAGGGCTGACGAGGTGGGTGCGTCCGCCCTTGCCCTGGCGGCCCTCGAAGTTGCGGTTGGACGTCGACGCGCTGCGCTCCCCGGGCGCGAGCTTGTCGGGGTTCATGGCCAGACACATGGAGCAGCCGGGGAGGCGCCACTCGGCGCCTGCCTGCGTGAAGATGTCGTCAAGCCCTTCGGCCTCGGCCTGGAGACGCACCCTGGCCGAACCCGGGACGACGAGCATGCGCACACCGTCAGCCACCTGTCGCCCCTGCACGACCGACGCGGCGGCACGCAGGTCCTCGATGCGGCCGTTGGTGCACGAGCCGACGAACACCGTGTCGACGGCGATCCTGCGCAGCGGTGTGCCGGGCACGAGTCCCATGTACTCGAGGGCACGCTCGGCGGACTGCCGCTCCGTGTCGTCCATCATCGACGGGTCCGGGACGCTGTCACCGAGCGGCGCGCCCTGTCCTGGGTTGGTGCCCCAGGTGACGAAGGGGGTGAGAGAAGCGGCGTCGAGGATGACCTCGTTGTCGAACTCGGCGTCGTCGTCGGTCCGCAGCTGCCGCCAGCTCGCGACCGCAGCATCCCAGTCGGCGCCCGTCGGGGCGTGGTCGCGGCCCTCGAGGTAGGCGAACGTGGTCTCGTCCGGCGCGATCATGCCCGCTCGGGCACCGGCCTCGATCGACATGTTGCAGACGGTCATCCGCGCCTCCATGGACAGCGCCCGGACCGCGCTGCCGCGGAACTCGAGGACGTGGCCCTGGCCACCACCGGTGCCGATCTTGGCGATGACGGCGAGGACGATGTCCTTGGCGGTGACTCCGGGCTGGAGCTCACCCTCGACGGTGATCGCCATGGTCCGGAACGGCTTGAGCGGCAGGGTCTGCGTGGCGAGGACGTGCTCGACCTCGGAGGTGCCGATCCCGAAGGCCAGCGCGCCGAACGCGCCGTGCGTCGACGTGTGGCTGTCTCCGCACACGACGGTCATGCCGGGCTGGGTCAGGCCGAGCTGGGGGCCGACGACGTGGACGATGCCCTGCTCGACATCCCCCATGGGATAGAGCCGGATCCCGAACTCCTCGCAGTTGCTGCGGAGGGTCTGGACCTGGGTGAGGCTGATCGGGTCGGTGATGGGCCCGGGCGTCGTGGGGACGTTGTGGTCCTCGGTGGCGAGGGTGAGGTCGGGGCGACGCACGGGCCGCCCGGACAGGCGCAACCCGTCGAAGGCCTGCGGACTGGTGACCTCGTGCAGCAGGTGAAGGTCGATGTAGAGGAGGTCCGGTTCGCCCTCACCACGACGCACGACGTGCGCCTCCCACACCTTCTCTGCCAGGGTCTTCCCCACGGCCAACACCTCCACGAAAACGGGTCTGTGGCGCCGCCCCGCACAGGCCGGCGCCATCGCTCCCACCGAGATTGGCACGCCGTCCGCACCGTGGGACTTGCGTCTCACCGCTTGGGACGGCAGTATCAAGACATGGACAACACCAGCGGGGTGGGCGTTCTCGACAAGGCGGCCATCGTCTTGAGCGCACTCGAAGCAGGCCCCTCGACCCTCGCCCAGCTCGTCACCGCCACTGGGCTCGCGCGCCCGACGGCGCACCGGCTCGCGGTCGCCCTCGAGCACCACCGCCTCGTCGGCCGTGACATGCAGGGTCGCTTCGTGCTCGGCCCGCGGCTCGGCGAGCTCGCGGCCGCTGCCGGCGAGGACCGCCTCCTGGCCGCCGCCGGACCGGTGCTCGGCGCCCTGCGCGACCACACCAACGAGAGCGCGCAGCTGTTCCGTCGGCAGGGTGAGCACCGCATCTGCGTGTCGGCCGCCGAGCGCCCCGTGGGCCTGCGCGACTCGATCCCCATCGGCGCCAGCCTCACGATGCTTGCCGGGTCGGCAGCCCAGATCCTGCTCGCCTGGGAGGAGCCGGACCGGCTGCACCGCGGCCTGCAGGGGGCAGCCTTCAACGCGACCACCCTCTCCGGCGTGCGCCGCCGCGGTTGGGCCCAGAGCGTCGGCGAACGCGAGGCAGGAGTCGCCTCGGTCTCGGCCCCGGTGCGCTCCCCCTCCGGCCGAGTCATCGCCGCCGTCTCGATCTCGGGCCCGATCGAGCGCCTGTCCCGTCAGCCGGGTCGCCTCCACGCGGCGACCGTCATCGCCGGCGCGAACAAGCTGACCGAGGTGCTCGCCCGTCACGCGAAGACGGCGGAGGAGCAGCACTCCGCCTGAGCGCCGGGCTTCACCCGACTTCGTGGCACCTCACCCTGGTTGGCATCCGGGGTCGCGCGGCCCCATGGCGGGTCACCCGATGATGCGGCTGGGCGACGAGAGGCGTCGACCCGGCTGAACGCGGAAGTCCCCGTCACCTGGAGGTGACGGGGACTTCGTGCTGGTAGCCCCGACGGGATTCGAACCCGCGCTAACGCCGTGAGAGGGCGCCGTGCTAGGCCGCTACACAACGGGGCCCTAGCTGTGCTGCCGAGGCAAGCCCCGAACAGCGGGTGAAAGACTACCGCAAAGCGGTCGTTCCTTCGAATTGGCCCTTGCCACAGGGGCATTGGCCTTGCTGGGGTACCAGGACTCGAACCTAGAATGACGGTACCAGAAACCGTAGTGTTGCCGATTACACCATACCCCAAGGGGGTATCACCGTTGCTTTGGCCCGAGGACCTCACTCACCGGTGAACCGAGGAGTGATACTACCGGCCGCCTCCTCCACTCCCAAATCGGCTGGATCCCGCGAGGTCGTCCCCGACTGCAAGCTTCCTCGCGAGCTGGTCAGAGCGAGTCGCGCAGCGCCTGCAGACGGGTCAGGCTCGAGGACTTGCCGAGGATCTCCATCGACTCGAAGAGCGGCGGGCTGATCCGCGCACCCGAGACGGCCGTGCGCAAGGGACCGAACGCGAACTTCGGCTTGATGCCGAGACCCTCGACGATCGACTCACGGAGTGCGGCTTCGATCGCGGCAGCGTTCCAGCCGCTCTGCGTGCCCAGCACCCCGTCGCCGTGGTCGTCGATGTCACCCAGAGCGGCCAGGGCCGCGTCCAGCACCTGTGCGGCGTCGTCCTTGAGCTGCCCTCGGGCGTCCTCGGCGATCTCGAGAGCGTCGTCGGGGACGAAGAAGGGGCGGACGAGGGCAGACGCCTCGGTGAGGTGCGCGATGCGTGTCTGGATCAGCTCGGCCACTGCCTTGAGCCGGCCGAGCTCACCGAGCGACGGGTTGCCCGAGAGCACCTCGTCGCGCTCCAGGAACGGCAGGAGGCGGGACGTGAAGTCGCCCAGCTCGAGCTCACGGATGTGGACACCGTTGAGCCAGTCGAGCTTCTTGAGGTCGAAGATCGGCCCGACGGGGTTGACCTTCCTCCAGTCGAAGCCGTCGCTGAACTCGCTGAACGTGAAGACCTCACGCTCCGTGCCGTCCTCCTCGAGGATCGGCGGATAGGCCAGGAGGGCAAGGAAGTTCACGAGCGCCTCGGGGAGGTAGCCCTCCTCCCGGAACCACGTGAGACGGGCCGCGGGGTTCTTGCGCTTGGAGATCTTGGACTTGTCGGTGTTGCGCAGCAGGGGCATGTGCGCGAACTTCGGCGGCTCCAGTCCGAGCCACTGGTAGAGCAGCACGTGCTTGGGCGTGGAGCTGATCCACTCCTCCCCGCGCACGACGTGGGTGATGCCCATCTCGTGGTCGTCGACGACGACGGCGAGGTGGTAGGTCGGGAAGCCGTCGGCCTTGAGGATGACCTGGTCGTCGGGACGCGGCGCCGACACGGTGCCGCGGATGAGGTCGTCGAAGGTCAGCGGCGCGTCCTCCGGGATGAGCATCCGCACGACCGGGTCCTTCTCGCTGAAGCCGGGCAGCTCGGCGCGCTCCTCGCGGCTCTTGCCGAGGCACAGCCGGTCGTAGCCGGTGGGCTGCTTGGTCTTCTGCTGCACCTCGCGCATCTGCGTGAGCCGCTCCCCCGAGCAGTAGCAGTGGTAGGCCTTGCCGTCGGCGAGCAGCCGCTCGACGTAGGGCCTGTAGGTGTCGAGCCGCTCGCTCTGGCGGTAGGGCGCGAACGGACCGCCGACGTCGGGGCCCTCGTCCCAGGTCAGCCCCAGCCAGTGAAGCGTGTCGTAGACCTGCTGCTCGCTGTCGGCCTGGAAGCGTGCCCGGTCGGTGTCCTCGATGCGGAGGAGGAAGCGCCCACCCTGCTGCCGCGCGAAGGCGAGGTTGAACAGGGACATGTAGGCCGTGCCGACGTGGGGATCGCCCGTCGGTGACGGGGCGACACGGAGTCGGGGGCTGCTGGCTGCTGGGGTGGGCTGTTCGCTCATGATGCCCCGATTCTAGGGACTCCCCTGCGGCGCGCCCTCGAGGCGGTCGCGCCGCGAAGCCAGCCACGCACGTTCGGCGGGGTTCTCCGTGCTCGCGATGGCGGCGGCATACGCGCGGCCTGCGTCGTCCGTCCGTCCCAGGCGGCGCAGCAGGTCTGCACGCGTCGCGTGCCAGGGCGCGTATGCCGTGAGCTCCAGTCCGTCGACGACGGCCAGGGCGACCTGTGGTCCGTCGAGCTCCGCGACGGCAACGGCCCGGTTGAGCGCGACGATCGGTGAGGGGCGCACGTGCATGAGCTGGTCGTAGAGCGCGGCCACCTGGCCCCAGTCGGTGAGAGAGGCGTCGAGCGCGTCCGTGTGGACGGCCTGGATGGCGGCCTGGATCTGGTAGGCGCCGGGAGCGTTGCGGCGCAGGCAGTCGCGAACGAGCGCGTGCCCCTCGTCGATGAGGTCTGCGTCCCAGAGGGTGCGGTCCTGGTCGTCGAGCGTGACCAGACGTCCGTCGGCGGCGATGCGGGCCGGACGTCGTGCCTGGCTGAGCAACATGAGGGCGAGCAATCCGTCGACCTCGGGCGGCGACCCGATGCCCGCGGCGATCGAGCGGACCGCCCGGGTGAGTCGGATGGCCTCCTCGGCGAGGTCCTGGCGGTCGGCGTTGTCGGCGGTCGAGCTGAGGTAGCCCTCGTTGTAGACGAGGTAGAGGACCGCGAGCACCCCGTCGAGGCGCTCGACGAGGTCGTGCTCCTCGGGGAGGCGATAGGGGATGCGGGCCTTGGCGATCTTGGCCTTGGCCCGGGTGATGCGCTGGGCCATGGTCGTCTCGGGGACGAGGAAGGCGTTGGCGATCTCGGCGACGGTGAGGCCACCGAGCAGGCGCAGGGTGAGCGCGACGCGGGCCGGCTCGGCCAGCGCGGGGTGGCAGCACGTGAAGATGAGGCGGAGACGGTCGTCCGAGACCGGACCGGTCGGCTCGGGGAGCGTGTCGTCGGTGATCATGGCGGCCTCTGCGTACTTCTCGTCGCGGACCTTCTCGCGGCGCAGGTGATCCAGCGCCTTGCGGGCGGCCGTCGTCGTGAGCCACCCGGCCGGGTTGGGCGGCACTCCGTCGCGCGGCCACCGCTCGAGCGCGATGACGATGGCTTCACCGAGGGCGTCCTCGGCGAGGTCGATGTCGCCGAAGCGACGGATGAGTCCGGCGACGACCCGGCCGTACTCGGCGCGGACGACGTCGGCGACGGCGTCCGCACCGAGGGCGGCAGCAGGGTCGGGGGCGCTCACTCGCGGACGATCAGGCCTCGCCGGCGAAGGGGCGGACCTCGACGGCTCCCCCACAGGCGGCCGAACCCTCCTTCGCCCACTGCAGCGCCTCGTCGAGGTCGGCTGCCTCGATGACCCAGAAGCCGCCGAGGAACTCCTTGGCCTCGGAGTAGGGCCCGTCGGTGACGGTCGGGCGCTCGCCGGTGGCGTCCACGACGGTGGCCGTCGTGATCGGCTCGAGGCCGCCGGCGAAGACCCACTTGCCGGCGTCACGCACCTTCTGGTTGAACGTCTCGACGTCCGCGAACATCTTCTGCACGACCTCGTCCGGGGGCATCTCGTCGTCGACGGAGCCGGGGACGGAAAGCATGTACTGCGTCATGGTGGTTCTCCTCTGCGAAGCGACCGGCCGCCCTCACTGGCGCCCTGCGGTGTCGTTCATCCTCTCCACGAACGGGTCGTCATGGATACGACACCTCCGCCAAGACTTCTTCAGACGTCGTCGTGAGGCGTGCGCGCCATCCGTTCAGCGGCGTCCAACTGCTCCCTGAGATCGTCCACGATCTGCGAGCAGAAGGCTCCGAGGGCCACGACCACCCCGAGCGTGGCCATGGCCCACGCGAGCGCGTTGGTGGACTTGTTACCGAGGACCAGCGCCGCCAGCACCAGGCCGAACCCCCAGGACATCTGGACGCCGAACGGGAAGATCTTCATGCGCCGAGTCTGTCAGCGCGCGCGACGGGGCGCTCGTCAATCAGCGTCGACGAAGGGGTTGGCCAGGGTGCCGATCTGGTCGATCTCGATCTCGACGCGCTGACCCGCCACGACTTGGCCGACGCCCGCCGGCGTGCCCGTGAGGATGACGTCGCCCGGCAGGAGCGTGAACGCCTGCGAGGCATGGGCGATGAGCTCGGCCACTCCGTGGACCATGTCGGAGGTGGATCCGTCCTGGACGACGTCGCCATCAAGGGTCGTGCGGATCCGGCAGGCCGACGGGTCGAGGCTGGTCTCGATCCACGGCCCGAGCGGGCAGAACGTGTCGAGGCCCTTGGCCCGCGCCCACTGCCCGTCGCCGCGTTGGAGGTCGCGCGCGGTGACGTCGTTGGCGACGGTGTAGCCGAAGACGGTCGCGAGGGCCTGGTCGGCCGGCACGTCCTTGGTGACGCGGCCGATGACCACGGCCAGCTCCCCCTCGTAGCTCACCTCCTGGGTGAACCCGGGGATGACGACGGGGTCACCTGGGCCGACGACGGCGGTGTTGGGGATGAGGAACATCAGCGGCGTGGACGGAGCCTCGCCACCCATCTCCTTGGCGTGGTCGGCGTAGTTCCTGCCGATGCCGATGACCTTGCTGCGCGGGATGACGGGCGCGAGGAGGCGCACGTCGGCGACGAGGTGGGTGGCGCCGGTCAGCTCGATCTTCGTGTAGAGCGGGTCGCCCGTGATCTCGGCGATCTTCTCGCCGGCCCCGTCGACCAAGCCGTAGACCGGGTCCTCACCTGTCGTAAATCTCGCGATGCGCACGCGCTCACTCTAGTTCGGCGCCGCGGGCTCGCCTCACCCGAGGCGCGCGGCCACCGTCTCGGCGAGGACGGCATACCCGGCGTCGTTGGCATGGATGTCGTTCCTCGTGCACATCCAGGTCCAGGCACAGATCGTCGCGACGTTCGTCGGGATCATCCCGTATGCCGTGGCGACCGGAGTGCTGTCCGCGGACCTGAACGCGGTGGCCACGTCCGCGACGTCGGCTCCGACGGTCGCCGACGATCGAGCGACGGCGCCGTTGAGCAGCGTCTGCAGGAAGCCTGAGACTGCGGCGACCTGCTGGCCGGCCGGACCGGTGAGCCACGCGGCGAGGAAGGGGTTGTAGTAGTTGAGGACGATGATCTCGGTGTCTGGACCGGTGGCGGCGCGCAGCTGGCCGAGGGTCTCGGTGAGGTTGCGCTCCACGGTGGCGACAGCGGCCAGGGCACAGGCGACATCGATGCTCGGGCGCGCGCACGGGGTGACGTCGTTGGCGCCGATGTCGATCGTCACGAGGTCGACCTTGCCCTTGTGCGCCTTGAGGAACTCGACCCCCTCGGCGAGCTGGCTGCCCGCTTCATAGGCGCAGCGGTCGGTGCCCATGAGGGACGTGGTCGTCGCACCGGAGCACGAGATGTTGCGGAGCCTGGCCTTGGGTGCGGTGTCCTGCAACGCATCCAGCACTCCTCCGACGTAGCCACCTGCCCGGTCGTCACCCACGCCCGGCTGGTAGCCGGCAGCGAGCGAGTCGCCCAGGGCGAGGTACCAGCTCGTCGCCGTGTCCGCTCCCTGGCCGGGTCCGGCGATGGCCGCCGACGGCGCCACGAGGGCGAAGATCGAAGCAATGACAAGGGTGAGGACTCGACGCACGACATCAGCTCCAAGGAAGTCACGGACCGCGGCGCTGCGGACCTCGTCGGATCGTCGCACAGGGATCTGTCACTCGGGAGGAGGTCGGGCGAACTCGCTCGCCTACGCTGGTCCGGTCATGACTGCTGCCACCCCACCGTCAGAGGTCCCCACGCTCGTGGACCTCCGGACGTGGTCGGCACTCGAGACCGCGCACCAGGAACGGGTCGATGCCGCCACGGTGGGTCATCGCCTGCGCCGAAGTCTCGGCGTGCCCCACCCGATCGAGGACTTCCTCTTCAGCTACTACTCGACGAAGCCGGCCCAGCTGCGGCGCTGGCACCCCGGGGTGGGCGTGCGGCTCGAGGGAGCCGCGTTGCTGGATCGAGCATCGTGGAAGCACTATCGCGTCGTCGGGGACGCGGTGGAGGTCGACGTGGGGTCGTTCGTGGCCGCCCGCGGTCGCGCGGTCGACTTCATCCGTCGGCTCCTCTCCTCCACGGCCAGCCGTCCGGCCCGCCTGGGGTGCTTCGGCCTCCACGAGTGGGCGATGGTCTACCGCGCACGAGAGGGGGACGTGCGGCACGAGCAGGTGCCGTTGAGGCTCACCCAGGGCGAGACCGACGAGGTCGTCGAACGCCACCAGATCACCTGCAGCCACTTCGATGCGTTCCGCTTCTTCACTCCGGATGCCCTGTCCCGCAATGCCATCCAGCCCAGCCGCGAGTCCCAGGTGGAGCTCGAGCAACCGGGCTGTCTGCACGCCGGCATGGACGTGTACAAGTGGGCGACCAAGCTGACCCCCCTGGTGCCGAGCGACCTCACGATGGACTGCTTCGACCTCGCCATGGAGATCCGCCTGCTCGACATGCAGGCCTCGCCCTATGACCTCGCGGCCTACGACGTCGAGCCGGTGAGGATCGAGACGGCGGCTGGCAAGGCGGCATACGTGGGGCGTCAGCGGGCGTTCGCCGAGCGCTCCAACGTCCTTCGTGAGCGGCTGCTCACGGTCCTGGAACCCCTCGCCATCCCGGTCGACCAGGTCTGAGGGCCCCCGGGAGTCACTCCGGCGGGACGCGGCCGCGACCGGACTTCACGTTGCCACGACGCTTCTTGGCGTCGAGGCGGCGGCGTTGCGAGCCGCGCGTGGGTCGGGTGGGGCGACGTGCCGGCGGTGGAGGAGCCAGGGCATCGCGGAGCAGGTTCGCGAGTCGCTCCCGGGCGGCGGCGCGGTTGCGCAGCTGCGACCGGTACTCGGACGCGGCCACGACGAGTCGCCCCTGCACGAGGCTCGGCTGCAGCACCTCGAGGACGCGCTCGATCTGCGTCGGTGTGAGCGAGCTGGACGCGGCTGGGTCGAAGGTGAGCTCGACACGGCTGTCCGTCGTGTTGACGCCCTGACCACCGGGTCCGGACGACCGGCTGAACCTCTCGACGAGCTCGGCGCCGTCGATGACGAGCCCGCTCGGCATTCCCGGCCCCGATCGGACGACGAGGTCCCCCACTCCGGTGCTCACAACAGCGGCGCTGCCCGGACGGCAGTGAGCTCGGCCATGACCTCGTCGTCCACGGGCAGGTCGCTCTCCAGGAAGCCGAGCCCCGCGTACATCGCCTTTGCCGCGACGTTGTCGGGTCGGTAGGACAGGCGCACGGCGTTGGTGTCGGGCCGCCGCAGGAGCCAGCGGACGAGCGTCACCATGGCCGCTCGGCCCACGCCCCTCCCCTGCTCCTGCGCGTCGACGATCAGGCCACCGATCCAGGGCAGCTGGTCGTCGTCGTCCCACCCCCACATGACGTGACCGACGATCGCCCCGTCCGCGTCGACACCCAGCGACTGCCAGACCTCCTCACGCTCCGAGAGGAGGAGGTAGCGCGCTGCAGTCGCGGCCACGTGGTCGCGCTGGTCGTCACGCGGTGCCACGTCGGCGATGTCACGCCAGTTGGCATCGGTGACACCGACCAACGTGACCCGTCGACCAGCACCGTCATCGACGCCCTCGTCGACGACGTGCCCTGCGCCCAGTGCCTCAACGTCGCTCGTCACCACGCCATCATCGGCGCGAGGCAGCGGCGGTGTCGAGCACGTCTGCCTCGTCAGGAGCTGGACGCTCCTTGAGTGGTCGACCGCCGGCATCGTCAGCGAGCAGGCACGCCGGCCCGGAGCAGCCCGTAGGTCACGCTCTCGACGAGGGCCATCCAGCTCGCCTCGAGGATGTTGGGGGCGACGCCGATGGTCTCCCAGGTCGTCTCGCCGTCGCTCGTCTCGATGAGCACCCGCGTCACGGCATCGGTGCCATGGGCGGCGTCGAGGATGCGCACCCGGTAGTCGATGAGCTCGAGGTGCTCGATCTCTGGGTATGCCGTGGCAAGAGCGAGCCGCAGTGCGTGGTCGAGTGCGTTGACCGGACCGTTGCCCTCACCGGTGCGCAGCACCCGCTTGCCTCCCGCGGTGAGCTTGACGGTGGCCTCGGAGAGGGCGTCGCCCACGGTCTGGGAGTCGGTGATGACCCGCCACGACTCGATGTCGAAGAACGTCGGCAGGGCGCCCTCGACCTCACGCCGCAGCAGCAGCTCGAAGCTCGCGTCGGCGGCGTCGAAGGTGTAGCCGCGCATCTCGAGATCCTTGACCTTGGCGAGGACCCTCTTGACGAGAGCGCTGTCTGCCTCGTCCTCGGGGTCGAGCTCGAGCCCGAGCTCACGCGACTTGAGCTCGATCGAGGCACGACCGGCCATGTCGGAGATGAGCATCCGCATGTCGTTGCCGACGTGCTTGGGGTCGAGGTGCTGGTAGAGGTCGGGGTCGACCTTGATCGCGCTGGCGTGCAGTCCCGCCTTGTGCGCGAACGCGCTGGCGCCGGTGTAGGGCTGGCGCGAGTACGCGGGCACGTTGGTGATCTCGCTGATCGCGTGGCTGATCCGGGTGGACTCCTGGAGCAGGTGCGGGTCCATGACCTCACGCCCCTCCTTGAGCTGGAGGTTGGCGACGACCGTGACGAGGTTGGCGTTGCCGGTGCGCTCCCCGTAGCCGTTGATCGTGCCCTGGACGTGGGTCGCTCCGGCATCGACGGCCGCCATGGAGTTGGCGACGGCGCAGCCGGTGTCGTTGTGGCAGTGGATCCCGAGCCGGGCGGCGCCATCGGCGCCGGCCCTCCCCAGCTCACCGAGGCCCAGAGCGGCGGTGACGTCCTTGACGACGTCCCAGACCTGGCCGGGCAGCATGCCGCCGTTGGTGTCACACAGGGCCACCACTTCCGCGCCCGACTCGAGGGCCGCCTGCAGGGCCTCGATCGCGTAGGCACGGTCCACGGCATACCCGTCGAAGAAGTGCTCCGCGTCCAGGAAGACGCGCCGCCCCTCCCCACGCAGGAACGACACGGTGTCGCGGATCATCTCGAGGTTCTCGCCCGGCGTCGTGCGCAGCGCCCGTTCGACATGGCCGACGTGCGACTTCGCGACGAGGGTGACGACCGGCGCCTGGCTGTCGAGCAGGGCGCGCACGAGTGGGTCCGACGCCGCCTTGCCGCCGACTCGGCGCGTCGCACCGAAGGCGGCGAGCGTGGCGTTCTTGAAGGTGAGCTCGGTGGCGGCCCGGGCGAAGAACTCCGTGTCCTTGGGGTTCGCACCGGGCCAGCCACCTTCGATGAAGCCGACACCGAGGTCGTCGAGGTGCGACGCGATCGTGAGCTTGTCCGCCACGGACAGGTTGAGGCCCTCCTGCTGGGCACCATCACGCAGGGTGGTGTCGTAGACGTGCAGGTCACTCATGCGTGTCTCGCCTCGATCGTCTCTCGTGCGTCGGCTTCGTCAAACGTGTGTCCCAAGTGTCGCTGTCGACCTGCGCTGCTGCTCGAGCGGCCGGGGGTGTGGCGGCCGAGCCCTTTGTCCGGCCGACCTGGTGCACCGTCGTCGACCCAACAAAAAGACCCCCCGGGTAGGGAGGTCTGCGCGACGAACTTCTGCGTTCGTCGCGCTAGTCGATAATGACGGTGGCGGTGGCCACGGACTGGAGGGTCACGGGGAGAGACTGACACGAGCGACCAGCATCCGGGAAGGCCTGTCCACATCGCGGTCGCCCGAGCTTCTCTCCTGGTATGCCGTCCCCGGCCCTGCGTCGCTAGGCTCGTCTCCCATGGGAGAGACGTTGCACCTCACCGCCGTCCTCGAGTCGCACGGGGGCCCAGCGGGCGCATTCGAGCTCACCGACGAGCAGGTCGCGGCGCTCGGCGACGGCGCCAGGACCTTCCCGGTCATCGTGACGATCAACGGCACCGCGGTCCCGCTCCGGCTCGCACGCATGGGCGGCAAGAACCTCGTCGGCTTCAGCAAGGCGAGCCGGTCTGCTGCCGGGATCGAGATCGACGACGAGGTGACGTTCGACATCACCGCCGACCTCGCCCCGCGCACCGTCGAGGTGCCTGACGACCTGGCCGCGGCCCTCGCCGCCGACCCTGCCGTGGCGGAGGCCTTTGCTGCGATGGCCTTTTCGCACCGCAAGGAGTACGTCCGCTGGGTGAGCGAGGCCAAACGCGAGAACACGCGAGCCGACCGGATCGCCAAGGCCGTCGAGATGGTGCGCGAGGGCAGGACCCGCTGACCGTCAGCCGGTGCGCCGACGGCCCACGCTCTCGTGTGACGCCGTGCCGTCGAGTCGGGCGCGGTCGGCAGCGGCTCGACCGACGTGCCACCCCTCGGCATCGCGAACGGCCTGGGCTCTCCGGCGGGTGAGCGTGGGGAACCACTCGCTGACGGTGTGCTCGACCCTCTCGGTCCGCGCCGCCATGAGCGGGACGAGCTCCTGCCCTCTCGTACTGGCTTCCGTCACCGCCGACTCCATCTCGGCGGCCGCGACCAGGGCCAGGCGCTCCCCGATCCGGTGGGCGTAGGCCGTGAGGAAGGACGACCGGAAGGCCCTGGTCCTGCTGCGTCCGCGGTGGTCCGCGCGCGAGCCCTCGGCCATCATCGCGGTGTTGGCCTGGACGAGCAGGGAGGTGAAGAGCAGCTCGACGGCGCCGAGGTCGGACTCGAAGCCGACCACGGTGCCGAAGCCCAGTTCTCGCGTCCACACCATGCGGCACCGGTTGGCCGACGCGACCGCGGTGAGCAGGGTGGCCTTCGGACCGTCATAGGGCGTGTCGATCCCGATCCGCCGACCTTGTGGTCCGCCATCGACCGCGCCTCCCTCCTCGCTCTCGGCAACGAGTGCTGCGTCGATGCTGTGCCGAGCCATCAGCGCTTGCGCACCCGCCGTGAAGGTCTCGGCCTCTGCAGCGAAGCCCGTCGACTCGGCCTTGGCGAGGAGCAGGCGAACCCGCTCGAGGATCCGCGAGTCCACGTCGACCGGCTGACCAGAGGCGGACGCCTTGGCGGCGTCAGCCGCGGACGGACGGTACGCACCCGGCGCCGACGTGAGGCGCTCGATGGCCGGGACCCACTGGAGCAGGTGCATGGCCGTCAGTGCCCGCGCGATGAGGCTCAGCCAGTCGGCCCCACGCTGGCGGTGGGCGTCCAGCCATGTCTGCGGTCGCGGCCACCAGACACCGCCTCCGAGCGCGTGGAGCTGGGCCATGAAGACCGGGTCGACCGTCGCCGGGGCATAGCGGTCGAGCTCGTCGGACATCGCGTCGAGGACGAGTGCCTGTTCGTCGGTCGTGAGTCGCCGCACCGCCATCCGATGGAGGTCGGAGGGCTGCCACCCGCGCTGCCAGGCACCGGCCGTCGCATCGCGCAGACCCACGACGAGTGCGCTGACGACCGTGCGCGAACCCTGCGCCGTGGCGCACCGCTGCGCCAGCTCCACCGTGACGTCGTCGAAGGTGCGAGTGCGTTGGAGGTTCAGCGACCGGATGGCCAGGTCGACAAGTTCCGCCTCGGTCGTGGTGCTGCTCATGGACTCCCCCGCTGACGACGTGTGAGCGCCCAGCATGGCATCGGTGACCGACCCGCCAGGTACGCCGGAACGCGGCTGTGGACAACGGCATACGTCGGCCCTCAACTGTGGACGACGTGTCAACGCATCATTGACATCGCATGAGCGTCAACCTAAGGTTGACGCATGGCAAGGACACGGGGACTACGGACCACCAAGGCCACCGACCTGACGACCGGCACGCTCTGCGTGCTGCTGGGCTCGCTCACCGTGATGCTTTCGCGGGGACGGGACGGCTTCGACAAGGGCCTGTTCACCGGAGCCACCGTCGCGCTCATGCTCCTTGGCGCCTACCTCTTGTGCTCGGCCATCCGGGCCCGCCACGACGCCCCTCGCGAGGTCGAAGGTGAGAGCCACGGCGACGACGACCTCTGGTTGCCCAGCCGTGACAAGCACTGAGAGCGTCGGCGACCAGGGGCGCAGCACCGCCCTCGTCGACGCCATCGGTGCCGCCATCCTCGCGTCAGCGCCCGGCGACGACCCGCTCGTGCTGGTCCGCCAGGCGGCATCGGCCGACGTGACGGTCCGAGAGCTCCTCCAGCAGGCGGTCGGAGCCGCCCGTGCGAGTGGCCACAGCTGGGCCGCCATCGGGACCGAGCTCGGCATGAGCCGACAGGCGGTCCAGCAGCGCTTCGGGGGCAGCCCGGCCGGGGACCCGACCTCCGCGGAGCAGCGCTGGCTCGGCCCGGTCACCGCCTTCGACGAGATGGCCGAGCTCGAGATCGCCGGCCGGCGCGGATGGCGCACCGTCCGCGCCGGCATGCTGCGCCACCTCGTGGTCCACACCCCGACGCAGTGGGAGCACAAACGCGTCGTGTGGACCGGGTCGCTCAAGAGGTACGAGAAGGGCGGATGGGTCGTGGGGTGTCGCGCCCTGCCGTGGATCTACCTCGTGCGCGACACCGGCCTCCCCGCTGAAGGCACACCAGGTCAGGAGAGCGCAGGAACGCCGAGCGTGAGGTAGGCGAAGCCGAAGGCGTTGCGGTAGCCGTGCAGCCACCGCCTCCGGTGCTCATCGGCGCGAGATCGCACCGCAGCGTCGTCATGGTGGACGAGCCACTCCTCGAGGTCGGCGAGATAGCCGGACTCGAAGGCGAACAGCTCGTCCTCGTTGGCCGTCTCGATCCACAGAGGTCGCAGGCCCGCCTCGACCGCCACGTCGACGAGCCCGGCGACCGAGGGCAGAGCCACGAGGTCGTCCCACACGAGCTCGGGCTCGACCGGACCCCGCACCTCCCACGTGCCTTCTCCGAGGACGAGCCGACCGCCCGGACGCACCAGCTTCCTCAGCCCGACCAAAGCCTCTGCCGCCGTGTCGCCGAAGGCGTGGGACGAGCCGATGCAGATGACGACATCGGCCGGCTCGGTCAGCTGGTCACCCGGCCTGTTCTCGAACCTCACCCTGTCCGCGACCGCGAGCTCCACCGCCCGGCTCCGGGCCCGCTCGAGGTGGCGCTCCTCCGTGTCCACCCCGAGGGCACTCACCTCCGGACAGGCGGCGCCCACCCGGACGAGGAGCTCACCCCAACCGCAGCCGACGTCGAGGACCGTGGACGGTGCGGCGGCCGCCAGCCGCCCGACGAGGGCGTCGGCCCGCGCTTCGGACAGCGGTGCGTTGAAGGTCAGGTGCTCATAGAAACCGAGGGCGTCAGTCACCCGGCGAGTCAACCAGCGCCGCCCGCACCGCGCGACCGGGTTCCAGCAGAGGCGGACCCATGGCCCACGCTCCGGCCCGAGCTCAGGTGACCGAACGCCACCAGTAGCTCGGCTCGGCAGGCACGGCAGAGACGTCGAAGCGCTCGCCCGGCCTCGGAACGACGACCTTCACCCCACGCCGTTCGGCTTCGGCGAGAACCCGCTCGATGGGGTCGCCCCATGGGTGGAACGCGAGGTTGAACGTGCCCCAGTGCACCGGCACCATCACCCCGGCCTGCACGTCGAGGTGGGCCTCGACGCCATGCTCGGGCGTCATGTGGATCGTCGGCCAGCCGTCGTCATAGGCGCCCACCTGCACGAGCGAGACGTCGAAGGGCCCATAGCGCTCCCCGATCTGCGCGAAGCCCACGAAATAGCCGGTGTCGCCGGAGTAGAAGACCTTGCCGGTCCCACCCTCGATGACCCACGACGCCCAGAGCGTGCCGTCGCGGGACAGGCCACGACCGGAGAAGTGCTGCGCCGGGGTCGCGACGAGGCGCACACCCTCGACCTTGATCTCCTCGTGCCAGTCGAGCTCGTCGATGCGCTCCAGTGGCACGCCCCACCTCTCGAGGTGCGCGCCCACTCCGAGAGGCACGACGAACCGGGTCTGGGGACGCAGGGCCGCGAGCTCCTTGACCGACTCCATGTCGAGGTGGTCGTAGTGGTCGTGCGAGATGACGACGACGTCGACCGGCGGCAGGTCACGCAGCGCCACCGGCACCGGGTGCAGGCGGCGCGGACCGACCTGCTGCGAGGGCGAGCACCGGTCGCTCCAGACCGGGTCGAGGAGCAGGACGGCCCCGTCCACCTGAACGAGCGCGGTCGAGTGGCCCAGCCACGTGACGTGCGTCCCCTCGGCGAGCGGCCCGAGCGGCTCGCGCACGAGCGGCACGTCACCCACGGGGTGGCGCTCCTGGCGGCCGGCGACGAGCTCCTTGACGCTGCCGGCGAGCGAACGTGACGACGGCTCGAAGCGCAGCTGCTGGTTGTGGAACTTCCCGTTCGACCACTCGGGGGAGGACTGCATGCGCGCAGCGCGCGCACCCGTGGCCCGTCCGCCGATGGCCTCGGGGATGGGGCGACCCGCCTTGACGAGCCAGGCAGCGAGCCCGACACCTCCGGCGGCAACGGCAAGTCCAGGAACTCTCACGCCACCCAGTCTCACCCAGGTGGGACCCGATTGCCGCACGAGTTCACGAATGCGTCGAAGAGCCGCCCGTCCGAGCCCGCCTCGGGATGCCACTGGACAGCCACACGGAACGGGTATGCCGTGTCCTCCATCGCTTCCAGCGTCCCGTCCTCGTGCCAGGCCGCAGCCGCGTAGCCGGGGTGCGTGCGCACCGACTGGTGGTGGTAGGTCGGGACGTCGATGGTGTCGGTGCCGAGGATCGAGGCCAGGCGCGTGCCCTCGACCGCAGTCACGTGGTGCGAGGCGTAGACCCCGGGCGCGGGGTTGTGGGCCTCGTGACCCACGCGGTCCGGGACGTGCTGCTCGAGCTCCCCGCCGGCCGCCACGGCCATGACCTGCATCCCGCGGCAGATGCCCAGCAGCGGCTGGCGGGTCCGCGCGGTCACCCGGGCGACCGCGAGCTCGAACGTGTCCCGGTCCGGCCGAGGTGACTGCACCCGGGAGTGGGGCACGGCGGCATACCGGCTGGGTTCGACATCGGCGCCGCCGGCGATGATCACACCGTCAAGGCGCGCGAGCAGGCCTGCGACGAGGGCGTCGTCGGCATCCTCGCGCGGTGGGAGGATCACGGCGACGGCGCCGGCCCGTTGCAGGTGCTCGGCATAGGCGTGCGGCAGGACGGTGCTGTGCTGCCCCGCCCAGTCACCTCGGGTGACGGGTTCGACATAGCTCGTGACGCCGATGACCGGCCGGTCGGTCACGACGCCTCAGAGGGGTGTGACGTAGGCGCCGGAGATCCCGCCGTCGACGAGGAAGGTGCTGGCGGTGATGAAGCTCGACTCGTCCGAGGCGAGGAAGAGGACGGCGTTGGCCATCTCCTCCGGCTCACCGAAGCGACCCATCGGCACGTGGACGAGCCGGCGCGCGGCGCGCTCCTCGTCCGCGGCGAAGAGCTCGCGCAGGAGCGGGGTGTTGACCGGCCCCGGACACAGCGCGTTGACGCGCACGCCCTGGCGAGCGAACTGCACACCGAGCTCGCGCGACATCGAGAGGACTCCACCCTTGGAGGCGCTGTAGGAGATCTGCGACGTCGCCGCGCCCATGACCGCGACGAACGACGCCGTGTTGATGATCGAGCCCTTGCCCTGCTCCAGCATGTAGGGGATCGCCGCCTTGCAGCAGAGATAGACCGAGGTGAGGTTGACCTCCTGCACCCTGCGCCACGCGTCGAGGTCGGTGTCGAGGATGGAGTCGTCCTCGGGCGGGCTGATGCCAGCGTTGTTGAAGGCGATGTCGACGCTTCCGAAGCTCTCCTTCGCGGTGGCGAAGAGCGCGTCGACCTGGTCCTTGTCGGTGACGTCGCAGTGGACGTAGGCACCGCCGACCTCCTGCGCGATGCGCTCACCGTTCGTGTCGTCGAGGTCGCCGATGACGACCTTGGCGCCCTCCTCCGCAAAGCGGCGGACCGTCGCGAGCCCGATGCCGGAGCATCCCCCGGTGACGACGGCGACCAAGCCTTCGAGCCGATCTCCCATGTGTTGCTGGCCTTTCTCAGTTGTCCGTGCTGATGAAGACGTTCTTGACCTCGGTGAACGCGTCGAGGGCGTCCGGTCCGAGCTCGCGCCCGATGCCGCTCGCCTTGTAGCCGCCGAAGGGTGTCGAGTAGCGCACACTGCTGTGGCTGTTGACCGAGAGGTTGCCCGCCTCGACGGCGCGCGAGACCCGGATGGCGCGCCCGACGTCGCGGGTCCAGATCGAACCCGACAGCCCGTATGCCGTGTCGTTGGCGAGGCGGACCGCGTCGGCCTCGTCGTCGAAGGGCAGGACGGCCACCACGGGACCGAAGATCTCCTCCTGCCAGACCGGGTCCGTCGTGGAGCCGGGCAGCACGACTGTGGGCGGATACCAGTAGCCGGCGCCCTCCGGTGCGCTGCCACGGAAGGCGACGTCGACGTCCGCCTCGGAGTCCTCGACGAAGGCGCGCACCCGGTCGCGCTGACCAGCGCTGATGAGCGGACCCATCTGGGTGGTGTCGTCCCCCGGTGCGCCGACCCGCACATCCTTGATGCCGGCCTCGAAACGCTCCATGAAGTCGTCGAAGACGCTGCGCTGCACCAGAATTCGCGTCCTCGCGCAGCAGTCCTGGCCAGCGTTGTCGAGGAAGCTCATGGGAGCGGCAGCGGCTGCCGTGTCGAGGTCGGCGTCGTCGAAGATGATGTTGGCTGACTTGCCGCCGAGCTCGAGGGTGACGCGCTTGAGCTGGTCGGCGGCCTTGCGCATGATGCCCTGACCGACAGCGGTGGACCCGGTGAAGCACACCTTGCGTACGTCCGGGTGGGTGACGAACCGCTCCCCCACGACCGAGCCCTTGCCCGGCAGCACGGTGAAGACGCCTTCAGGCACCCCGGCCTCGAGAGCGAGCTCTCCGAGCCGGATGGCCGTGAGCGGCGTGAGCTCGGCCGGCTTGAGCACGACCGTGTTGCCGGCGGCGAGCGCCGGCGCGAAGCCCCAGCCGGCGATGGGCATCGGGAAGTTCCACGGGACGATGATCGACACGACCCCGAGGGGCTCCTTGAAGGTCAGGTCGATCCCCCCGGCCACGGGGATCTGCTGACCGAAGAGCCGCTCCGGCGCGGCGGAGTAGTAGGCGAGCACGTCGCGGACGTTGCCCGCCTCCCACCGCGCGTTGCCGATGGTGTGGCCGGCGTTCTCCACCTCGAGCAGCGCGAGCTCCTCGAGGTGCTCGTCGACGACCTCGCTGAACCGGCGCAGCAGCCGGCCCCGCTCGGCCGGGGCCATGGAACGCCAGGTCGGACCGACCTCGACGGCGCGGGCGACCGCCTCGTCGGTCTCCTCGACCCCCACGAGGTCGATGGTGCGCACCGACTCCTCGGTCGCCGGGTTGATCACGTCGTGCACGGTCATGTGGCGTTTGTCCTTTCCGGGGTCCTCGCGACGTATCGGAGCGAGGGAGGAGCGTAGAACTTCGTGGGGTGGTCTACAGCCTCTCGAAGCCTCGGATGCGTTCCCAGTCGGTCACTGCGGCGTCGAAGGCCTTGAGCTCGACGTCCGCAGCGTTGACGTAGTGGTCGACGATGTCGTCACCGAAGACCTCACGGGCGATGGCCGACTCTGCCAGCACGTCGCGCGCCTCGCGCAGGGTCCTCGGGACGGTGGGGACGTCGGACAGGTAGGCGTTGCCCTCGAACGCCGGCTCCAGCTCGAGCTCGTGCTCGATGCCGTAGAGCCCACCCGCGAGCATCGCGGCCACGGCGAGATAGGGGTTGACGTCGCCTCCGGGCACCCGGTTCTCCATTCGGAGCCCGCCCCCGTGGCCGACGACGCGCAGCGCGCAGGAGCGGTTGTCGCGGCCCCAGGCGATGGCTGTCGGCGCGAACGAACCTGCCGCGAAACGCTTGTAGGAGTTGATGTTCGGCGCATAGAAGTAGGTGAAGTCGCGCATCGTCGCCAGCACACCGGCGAGGAACTGGTCGTGGAGGACACCCTGACCACCCTCGCGGTCGTCGTCGGCGAAGACGACCTCACCGTCGAGTCCGCGCAGCGACAGGTGGATGTGGCACGAGTTGCCCTCCCGCTCGTCGTACTTCGCCATGAAGGTCAGCGACATCCCGTGCTTGGCCGCGAGCTCCTTGGCCGCCGTCTTGTAGATGACGTGGTTGTCGCACGTGCGGACCACCTCGTCGAAGAGGAAGCCGATCTCGTGCTGTCCGAAGTTGCACTCGCCCTTGGCACCCTCGACGGTGATGCCCGCGGCATACATCTCGTTGCGGATCTCGCGCAGGAGCGGCTCGACCGTCGTCCCACCGGTGATCGAGTAGTCGACGTTATAGCGGTTGGCCCCGGTGAGCCCGACGTAGCGCCGGTCCCACGCCGACGCGTAGGTGTCCTCGAAGACGATGAACTCGAGCTCGGTGCCGGCGATCGCCATCCAGCCCTTCTCCGCGGCCCGCTCGACCTGCGCCTTCAGGATGCCCCGTGGGGACTGCCGCACGGGTCCCGAGCCATCGAGCCAGGCGAGGTCGCACTGGATCGTCACGGAGTGCGGCTGACCGGGGGTGCGTCGCAGGGTGTCGAGGTCGAGGACGAACTCGAAGTCGCCGTAGCCCTTCTCCCACGACGACATCTCGTAGCCGTCGACGGTGTTCATGTCGACGTCCACGGCGAGGAGGTAGTTGCACCCCTCCGCTCCCCCTTCGAGGACGTGGTCGAGGAAGTATGCCGCGTGCAGCCGTTTGCCGGTCAGCCGACCTTGCATGTCGGTGAAGGCGACGATGACCGTGTCGATCGCACCGCTCGCGGACCCTTCCCGGAGGTCGTCGAGCGTGAGCTGCCTGGGACCACTGGCGTGGATCGATCCACTCATGCGTTCTCTCCTTGGTTCGGGCTCATCCGAGAAGTCCCCTCAGCAGGGCGGAGGTGGCGTCGCAGTGCTCCTCCATGGCAGCACGAGCAGCATCGGCGTCGCCGCCGAGGATGGCCTCGACGACCGCGTCGTGCTGCTCGCACGAATGGGTGATGTTGCGTGGCAGGACGGGGATGGCGCCCAGCATCTCACCCAGGGCCGCCTGCGCCCGGGTGACGGACTCGATGAGCATCGGCGAGCCCGAGAGCGTGGCGACCGCGAGGTGGAAGCGGCTGTCCGCGATCCGGTGGGCGCCCGCGTCGGGCGCCGCCCAGACGGCAGCGGCCGACTCGACCAGCCATGAGCGCTGGTCACCCGCAAGGGCTCGACGGGCCGCCAACCAGGCGGCACCCGGCTCGACGATGCGACGGAAGTCGAGCGCATCGGCCAGCGCCGCCCCACGCCGCACCGGCGTGGGTGGGGGCGAGCTCCCTGGCTCCGGGGTGACATAGGTGACCACCGTGCCGCCGCCGCGTCCGCGTCGAGTGGCGACCAGACCGCTCTCTCGCAGGGCGGCGATGGCATCGCGCAGGGTGTTGCGAGCGACCCCGAGCCGCTCGGCGAGCTCGCGCTCCGGAGGCAGCTGCTCGCCGTCGACGAACACTCCCAGGCGGATCGCCGTCGCGAGCTGCTCGACCGTGGTCTCGAAGACGTTGGCGCTCGCCGGACGCAGGACCGCCGCCGAGAGGCGGCCCACGTCGGGAAGGTGAGCCGTCACGGCACACCGCCGCCTCGTGTGCCTGTGGCCGACGTACTCGCCTGCGACGGGCACACAGGGCCGGGCCTCGTCGTCATCGGAAGATCTCGGCCGGCTCGACCGTGTCGTGCCCCTCCGGCACGTCGACCATGAAGTGGTTGCGCCCGCGGACGAACCACGACACCGTCGAGAAGACCAGGACGAAGAGCACCGCGATCGGCGCGTAGTTGAAGCTGGCGTCACCGAAGGTTCCCGGGGCGTAGGCCGGGAGCATGAAGAGCACGACGATGAACGCCACCCACACGATGGCGATCCAGCCGATCGGGGCCGACCACCGGCCGAGGTTCCAGCGGCCTTCGCGGAACGACGGGTTGGTCCGACGCAGGTAGACCGGGACGACGTAGGCGATGTAGAGGCCGATGACGGCGATCGAGGTGACCGCGAAGAAGGCCGTGAGGTTCTGGATCGCAGGCAGGGTGACGACGATGGCCAGCCCGACACAGAGCCAGATCGAGTTCGTTGGGGTGCCGGTGCGGGGGTTGACCTTCGCCCACAGTCGCGAGCCGGGGAGCGCGTTGTCGCGCGAGAAGGCGTATGTCATGCGCGAGTTCGCCGTCACCGAGGCCATGCCGCAGAAGAACTGCGCCACCGCGCAGATGAAGAGCAGGGCGATGCCGAGGTTCCGACCGGCCGCGTCGATGAAGACCTGGGCGACGGGCAGTCCCGTGTCGGAAGCGCGGGTCGCCGCGTAGTCCTGGATCGCCGCCGTGATCGAGATGAGCAGGATCCAGCCGGCGAGGAGCGAGACCCAGACCGACCTCACGATGCCCTTGGGTGCCTCGGTCGATGCGCTCTTGGTCTCCTCGGCGATGTGGGCGGAGGCGTCGTAGCCGGTGAAGGTGTACTGCGCCAGCAGCAGACCGATGAGGAAGACGTAGATGCCGCTGCTCCAGCCGGTCTCGTTGACGAAGCCGGTGAAGGTGAAGTCCATGCTCTGGTGCCGGTCAGGGACGAGCCACAGCACGGCGACGATGATCGCGACACCGGCGAGGTGCCACCAGGCGCTGACGTCGGAGAGCAGCTTGACGAGGTTGACGCCGAAGGTGTTGAGCAACCCGTGGAGCGAGATGATGATGACGAAGGCCACGAAGGTCGACACGAGTGTCACCTCCAGCCCGAAGACGAGGTTGAGCAGCGCCATCCACGTGATCGCCGCGCCGTAGTCGATGGCGGCCGTGACGGCGACCTCGCCGAGGAAGTTGAACCAGCCGACGTACCAGGCCCAGACCCGCTTGTTGCGGCGGGCGAGCTTGCCGGCCCAGTAGTAGAGACCGCCGGCCGTCGGGTAGACCGAGCAGATCTCGGCCATGGCGAGGGCCACGCAGAGCACCATCAGTCCCACGAGGGGCCAGCCGAGGTTGATCGCTGACGGCCCGCCCGCGTCCATCGCGAGGTAGAACGTCGTGACACACCCGGAGAGGATGCTGATGATCGAGAACGACACGGCGAAGTTGCTGAAGCCACTCATCCCGCGATGGAGCTCCTGCTTGTAGCCGAGCTCGGCCAACATCGCCTCGTCGTCGTGGTGCCCGGACGGGGGTGCGCTGCTACCTGCCTCTGTCGCCATGGGGGTCTCCATCAAAGGTCTGTTCCAGAACCCTTTGGCCCCGAAACTCGATGAAGGACAGGGAACACCCAGACGGCATACGCCGTCAATGGTTTGGCACTGAACCTTTAGGCGAGCCGGGTGAGCCAGCCGCGGGTGTCCTCGGCGCGGCCGTACTGGATGTCGAGAAGCCGGGAGCGGATCGCCCGCGTCACCTCGCCACCCTCGGGCCCGCCCACGGCCGGCGCCGTGCCACCCTGCCAGCGGAGCTCGCCGACGGGGGTGATGACGGCAGCGGTGCCGCAGGCGAAGATCTCGACGATGTCGCCGGAGGCCACGCCGTCCTTCCACTCCTGGATCGGCACGGTGCGCTCGACGGGTGTGAGGTCGAGGTCCTTGGCGAGCTCGAGGATCGAGCTGCGGGTGATGCCCTCGAGGATGGAGCCGGTCAGCTCCGGCGTGATGAGCTCACCGTCCTTGGTGAGGATGAACAGGTTCATCCCACCGAGCTCCTCGATGTTCTGCTGGGTGCCGGAGTCGAGGAAGACCGCCTGGTCGCAACCGTTCTCGATGCCCTCGAGCTGGCCGGCGAGCGAGGAGGCGTAGTTGCCACCGCACTTGGCGTTGCCCGTGCCTCCCGCACCCGCGCGGGCGTAGTCCTGCGAGATCCAGAGGGTGACCGGCTTGAGGCCGCCCGGGAAGTAGGGGCCGGCCGGGGAGGCAATGACCGAGTAGGTCACCTCGTTGGCCGGGCGCACTCCGAGGAAGGCCTCGGAGGCATACATGAACGGCCGCAGGTAGAGGCTGGCCTCGCTGCCGTCGGCCGGCGGCACCCATGCGGAGTCGACGGCGAGCAGCGCCTTGAGCGAGCCGATGAAGTCGGCCTCGGAGAGCTCGGGGAGGGCGAGACGACGGGCGCTGCGGGCCATGCGGGCGGCGTTGGCCTCGGGCCGGAACGTCCAGACCGACCCGTCCTCGTGGCGGTAGGCCTTCATGCCCTCGAAGATCTCCTGCGCGTAGTGCAGCACCGCCGCGCTCGGCATGATCTGGATCGGGCCGTACGGCACCACCCGACCGTCGTGCCACCCGCCGTCCTTGGTCCACGTCGCCGAGACCATGTGGTCGGTGAAGTGGACACCGAAGCCCGGATTGCCGTGGATCTCGGCGCGACGCTCGTCGCCCACCGGGTCCTGACGTCGCTCGAGGGTGAACGAGAGGTCGGTCATCGTGAGGTCCTTCCAGACAATGAGGACGGTGTTGCAGGGCCGAGGTTCAGCCTATGACAGGCGCGCGGCGACGGCGTCACCGATGGCGCTCGTCGTGCGTGCCTCGCGGCCTCGCGCAGCGAGATCCGCTGCGACCGCGGCCTCGACCCGCCCAGCCTCGTCGGTGCGGCCCAGGTGCTCGAGCAGCATCGCGACCGAGAGGATCGTCGCCGTCGGGTCGGCCTTGCCCTGGCCGGCGATGTCGGGCGCGGAGCCGTGGACCGGCTCGAACATGCTGGGTGCCGACCCCGTCGGGTTGATGTTGCCGCTCGCCGCGAGGCCGATGCCGCCGGCGATGGCGGCAGCGATGTCGGTGATGATGTCGCCGAAGAGGTTGTCGGTGACGATGACGTCGAAGCGGCCCGGGTCGTTGACCAGGAAGATCGTCGCCGCGTCGACGTGCTGGTAGGCGGTCTCGACGTCTGGGAACTCGGCGCCCACCTCGTCGACCGTGCGACGCCACAGGTGACCGGCGTGGGTGAGGACGTTGTGCTTGTGGACGAGCGTGAGGTGCCGGCGCGGGCGGGCCTGGGCGCGGGCGAACGCGGCGCGGACGACGCGCTCGACACCGAAGCGGGTGTTGACGCTCACCTCGGTCGCGATCTCGTGCGGGGTGCCGGTGCGCAGGGCCCCGCCGTTGCCCACGTAAGGCCCCTCGGTGCCCTCGCGCACGACGACGAAGTCGATGCCCTCGGGCGCGACGCGATCGACGGCAAGAGGGCTCTCGACGCCAGGGAAGAGCTTGGCCGGGCGGAGGTTGACGAAGTGGTCGAGGGCGAACCGCAGGGGAAGCAGGATCCCCCGCTCGAGGACGCCGCTCGGGACGCTCGGGTCACCGATGGCACCCAGCAGGATGACGTCGTGGCCGCGCAGCTCGTCGAGCACGCTGTCCGGCAGAGTCTCACCGGTCGCGTTCCAGCGCTTCGCGCCGAGGTCGTATGCCGTGCTGGTGACCTTGGCGCCCGTGCCGGCGGTGACGGCCTCGAGGATCTTGAGCCCCTCCGCGACCACCTCGGGTCCGATCCCGTCGCCGGCGATGACCGCGAGATCGATGTCCTGCGTGGCGGGGTCCCCTGCGCTGCTGTCCGTCATGCCCACACCCTAGGAAGTGGTCTCGCGATCCGGGATGGCTGGCTCACCATCCGGACCGGAGAAAAGAGATTCCCGCCTGAAGTGGGTTTCTCTCTCTTCGCTTGGTCGAGGCGGTCAAGCGAAGTGAGACGAACCCACTTCAGGCGGGAAAGTTGAGGCGGCTCAGGCGTCGGTGTGGTCCTGGTCGCGCAGGTCCATCGACTCCTGCAGCGCTCGCTGTGCCTGCTTGGCTTCTTCGCTCATGAGGTGTCCGTCCTTTGGTGCAGTGATCGTGGTGTGGGCCAGGTCGGTCGGCTCCAGCCCGTGGTGGGGGCGAACCGGTCAGCGGCGTCGCGGGGTCTCCGCGGCGAGGGAGCTGACTACCGGACCTCGCCGCGGCTGGCAATGAGAAGTCGTACCTGCCGCTGCATGTCGTCGAGGTTATGAGGACGTCCAACTATCCGGAAGGGCCTGCCCACTTCCTGAGACGGTGTCTCAGGTGGGCTCGGCTCCCCCCGGCGAAACGCACGTATGCCGTGCGCTCACCTCGGGTGAGCACACGGCATACGTGATGGAGCGGTGGTCAGCTCTTGGCGAGCTTGCGCTTGAGCTCGGCGGCCGGCTTGAACGCGGCAGCGGTGCTGGCAGCGATCTCGAGGGCCTCACCCGTCTGCGGGTTGCGACCGGTGCGCGCAGCGCGCTCACGCGTCTCGAAGATGCCGAAGCCGGGGAGCGACACCTTGTCACCGGCGACGAGCGCGTCGGTGATGGCGCCGAGGACTGCATCGATGGCGCGGTCGGCGTCAGCAGCGCTGACGTCGGTGCTCTCGGCAACCTTGTTCTTGAGATCCGTACGGTTCACAAACCCTCCTGGGTAAACGTGGTCATTGACGGGCAACGATAAGCACACGCCGGGTCGTTCTCTGGCATCGGCCAGATACGCGTATGCCGTGTCGTCACCTCTGGAGGTGACCTCACGGCATACGCGGGTCGAGTCAATGGCACTGTGCCACAGGCCTGTTCAGCCGGAAGTCACTCCACAAGGTCGACGACGCGGACGTCTGCCTCGACCTCGGAAGCGATGGCGCTCACGACGCCGGCGGGGACCTTGTTGTCGACCGTGAGGGCCACCAGGGCGGTGCCCGCCGCGTCGTCACGGGCGACCTGCATCCCGCCGATGTTGACGTCGGCCTCGCCGAGGAGCCGGCCGATGACACCGACGACACCCGGGCGGTCCTTGTAGGAGAAGAAGGCCATGTGGTCGCTGATCGCGACCTCGAGGTCGAAGCCGTTGATGCCCGTGACCTTCTGGACCATCTTGGGGCCGGTGAGGGTCCCGGCGACGGAGACCGTCGTGCCGTCGGCGAGGGTGCCGCGCAGGATCGTGACGTTGCGGAACTCCTCCGAGACGGCGTCGGTGAGCAGGCGCACCTCGCAGCCGCGCTCCTTGGCGAGCAGGGGCGCGTTGACGTAGGTCACGGCGTCCTCGGTGACGTCCGTGAAGACCCCCTTGAGGGCAGCCAGCTCCCAGACCGACACGTCGTGAGCGGTGATCTCACCACGCACGTCGACGTCGAGCTGGACCGGGACGGAGCCGGCGACACCGGTGAAGATGCGACCGAGCTTCTCGACGAGGTCGATCCCCGGGCGGACCTCCTCGGCGACGACTCCACCGGCGACGTTGACCGCGTCGGGGACGAGGTCACCGCTCAGCGCGAGGCGCACGGACCTGGCGACGGCGACGCCGGCCTTCTCCTGGGCCTCCTCGGTGGAGGCGCCGAGGTGGGGCGTGACGACGACGGACTCGAACTCGAAGAGGGGACTCTCGGTCGTCGGCTCGGTCGCGAAGACGTCGATGCCGGCGCCGGCGACCAGGCCGTCACGCAGCGCATCGGCGAGCGCCTGCTCGTCGACGATGCCACCGCGGGCGGCGTTGATGATGCGCACCGACGGCTTGACCTTGGCGAACGCCTCCTTGCCGAGCAGACCGAGGGTCTCGGGCGACTTGGGCAGGTGGACGGTGATGAAGTCGGACTCGGCCAGGAGCTCGTCGAGGGTGACGAGGCGAGCGCCCAGCTGGCCGGCCTTCTGTGCCGAGACGTAGGGGTCGTAGGCGAGGACCTCCATGCCGAAACCCTTGAGCCGCTCGGCGACGAGCTGACCGATGCGGCCGAAACCGACGACGCCGACCTTCTTGTCGAGGAGCTCGACGCCGCCGTACTTGCTGCGCTTCCACGCGCCCGCCTTGAGGGCCTGGTTGGCCGGCGCGATGTTGCGGGCGGTCGAGAGGAGGAGGCCGACGGCGAGCTCCGCGGCACTGGTGATGTTGGACGTGGGGGCGTTGACGACCATGACGCCGGCCTGGGTCGCGGCCGGGACGTCGACGTTGTCGAGGCCCACTCCGGCGCGCGCGATGACCTTGAGGTTCCTGGCGGCCGCGATGGCCTCGGCGTCCATCTTGGTGGCCGATCGGATGAGCACGGCGTCGACGTCCGCGAGGGCCGGAAGGAGCTGGGACCGGTCGGATCCGTCGATCTGGCGGATCTCGAAGTCGGGTCCGAGCGCGTCGATGGTGGCGGGGCTGAGTTCCTCGGCGATCAGGACGATCGGCTTGCTCACGGCAGTCCTTAGGGTTCACGGGATGGGGGTCCGCACGACGCTGTGCGCAGGGCCGAGTCTAGAGCTGCGTTCAGCATGTGGATGGTCACGCCCGGTATGTGACACGACACAGAGGGGAGCAGGATGGGCCCATGCGCATCGTCGTGACAGGCGGATCAGGTGACCTGGGTGGTCGCGTCGTCCGGCAGATCGAGGCCCGAGGCCATGAGGCAGTGCCGGCGAGTCGACGCACGGGCGTCGATCTGGCGACGGGTGTCGGGCTCGACGCCGTCCTGGCGGGTGCCGACGCCGTCATCCACTCTGCGTCCTCACAGACCAGACCCCAGGACGTCGACGTCGCCGGCGCGCGCAGGATCGGTGAGTCACTCCGGCGCCTCGGCTCCGGAGCACACGTCGTGTCGATCTCGATCGTCGGCTCCGACCGGGTCCCCTACCCGTACTACCGCGCGAAGGTCGACTCGGAACGCGCTCTGGAGGACGCCGCCCTTCCGGCGACGGTGCTGCGTGCCACGCAGTTCCACTCGCTGGCCGCCTTCCTCGCCACGGCCGGGCGGGTGGGTCCGCTGGCCTTCTCGGTCGGCGACATGCGCATTCAGCCGGTCGACATCGACTGGGTCGCGCAGCGCCTCACCGACTACGCCACGGGACCGGCACCCAGCGGCTACCGACGGGCGAGGGACATCGCCGGCCCCGCGGCATACTCCGCCGTCCAGTTGGCTGCGATCCTGGCGGCGCACGACGGGCGCAGGCCGCCACGGGTCGTGCGCATCCCACCGTTGCTGCCCGTGCTGCGTGGTTTCGCCGAGGGCGGGATCCTCCCCGGCCCGGATGCCGAGACCGGTGGGCGCTCCTTCAAGGACTGGCTCGACGACCAGCCGACACCGATGCCGCGCCGCTTCCACTCCCCCACGTGAGCACGGCCGGTCATGTCCGGCAGGCCCGGGGGCGCAGGGTCATGGTCTCGGATCGGAGCGGGACGACGCCACGCGAGTGAGCCAGGTGGTGGTTCCAGCGACGACCGCACCCACGGCCACGACCCCGAGCAGCCACCACCAGGCCCCGGCGGTGACTGCCTCCCAGAGTGCGACACCGACAGAGGTGTAGAGCGTGGCCCACAGCAGAGATCCGAGCAAGGTCGCAGGGACAAACCTCGACAGCGGCATGCGCAGGGCGCCGGCAGCGGCGTTGACGAGCGTCTGCACCCCGACGGTGAGGAAGCTCAGGACCACGACCGGTGCGCCCCACCGGTCGACGAACGACCCCGTGCGGATGACCGCTGGGCGGTCCAGGTGCCGCGCCATCCCGGTGCGGGCTCCCCCGGCCCGTAGCCCACGCCCGGCCCAGTAGGTCGCGTTCGACCGCAGCATCGCGATGACGAAGAACGCGCCGAACACCGCCCACACGGGCCAGCCGTCGACGAGGTCACTCACCCGCCCACCCTAGAGATGCCGTATCAGCCCGGAAGCGGAGCGTTCGGCCCGCAACGGTTCCGGGCCGAACACTCCGCTTCCATGATCAGGCGGAGAAGGGGTGGGTCAGCGGGCGGCGGAGCCCTCGACGTAGTCGCTGTCGGTGTCGGACTTCACCCAGGACATGAGCTTGCGCAGCTCCTTGCCCGTGGACTCGATCGGGTGCTGCGCACCCTTCTCCCGCAGCGCCTTGAACTCGGGGCCACCCTTGTCCTGGTCCTCGATGAAGCGCTGGGCGAACGCGCCGCTCTTGATGTCGGCGAGCACGGCCTGCATGTTCTCCTTGACCGACGGGTCGATGACGCGCGGGCCGGAGACGTAGTCGCCGTACTCCGCGGTGTCGGACACCGACCAGCGCTGCTTGGCGATGCCGCCCTCGACCATGAGGTCGACGATGAGCTTGAGCTCGTGCAGCACCTCGAAGTAGGCGATCTCGGGCTGGTATCCGGCCTCGGTCAGCGTCTCGAAGCCATACATGACGAGCTGCGACGCGCCACCACACAGGACCGCCTGCTCACCGAAGAGGTCGGTCTCGCACTCCTCCGTGAACGTCGTCCCGATGCCCCCGGCGCGCAGGCCACCGATGGCCTTGGCGTAGGACTTCGCGAGGTCCCAGGCCGTGCCGGACGCGTCCTGCTCGACGGCGAGGAGCACGGGGACACCGCGACCGTCGACGTACTCGCGACGCACGAGGTGACCGGGACCCTTGGGCGCGACCATGATGACGTCGGAGCCGGGCTCGGGCTGGATGTAGTCGAAGCGGATGTTGAAGCCGTGGCCGAAGAGGAGCGCTGCGCCCTCCTTGAGGTTGGGCTTGATGTGGTCGGCATAGACCGTGCGCTGCACCTGGTCGGGCGTGAGGATGACGACGAGGTCGGCATCCTTGACCGCGTCGGCGACGCTGGCGACCGGCAGACCCTCGGCCTCGGCCTTGGCGCGGCTCTTCGAGCCCTCGGCGAGCCCGACGCGCACGTCGACCCCGCTGTCGCGCAGGCTCAGCGCGTGGGCGTGGCCCTGGCTGCCGTAGCCGATGACAGCGACCTTGCGCCCCTGGATGATCGACAGGTCGGCGTCGTCGTCGTAGAACATTTCAGCCATGATTTCGCAGTTCTCCTTGTGGGTATGCCGGGTGCAACAGTTCGGTGTTCAGGCTCCGCGCAGCGCGCGGTCGGTGATCGAGCGGGGGCCGCGGCCGATGGCGACGATGCCGGACTGGACGAGCTCTCGCACACCGTAGGGCTCGAGGACCCCGAGCAGCGCGGTGAGCTTCTCACCGTGGCCGGTCGCCTCGATCGTCACGGACTCGGTGGCGACGTCGACGACCTTGGCCCGGAAGAGCTGGACCAGCTCGAGGACCTGGCTGCGCGTCGCTGCGTCGGCCCTGACCTTGATGAGCATCACCTGCCGCTGCACGGCGGAGCCCGCATCGAGCTCGACGACCTTGAGCACCTCGATGAGCTTGTTGAGCTGCTTGGTCACCTGCTCGAGCGGGAGCTCGTCGACGTCCACGACGACGGTGATGCGGGAGATGTCGTTGTGCTCGGTCTCGCCCACGGCCAGGGAGTGGATGTTGAAGCCGCGTCGGGCGAAGAGCCCGGCGATGCGCGCAAGGACACCGGGCTTGTTCTCGACGAGCACCGAGAGGGTGTGCTGGGACATCACTTCTCCTCACCTTCGGTCGGAGCGCCATCGTTCTCGGCAGACGCGGCGTCGTCGCCACTGTGGTCGGCGTCAAGGGACTGCGGAACCGCTTCGGACTCCTCGCGGTCCCACTGTGGCGCAGTGTCCTTCGCGACCTGGATCGCGTCGTTGCTCACGCCGGCCGGGACCATCGGCCACACCATCGCGTCGCGGTGGACGACGAAGTCGACGACGACGGGACGGTCGTTGATCGCCATGGCCTCACGGATCGTGGCGTCGACGTCCTCGGGCCGCTCGCACCGCAGACCGACGCAGCCGTAGGCGTCGGCGAGCTTGACGAAGTCGGGGATGCGTTGGCCGCCCGCCGAGGTGTGGAGGTCGGTGTTGGAGTAGCGCTTGTCGTAGAAGAGCGACTGCCACTGGCGCACCATGCCGAGACTGCTGTTGTTGATGACGGCGACCTTGATCGGGATGTCGTTGATGACGCAGGTCGCGAGCTCCTGGTTGGTCATCTGGAAGCAGCCGTCACCGTCGATGGCCCACACGGTGCGGTCGGGTTCACCGACCTGGGCACCCATGGCGGCGGGCACGGCATACCCCATCGTCCCGAGCCCACCGGAGTTGAGCCACGCCCGCGGTCGTTCGTACTGCACGAACTGTGCGGCCCACATCTGGTGCTGGCCCACTCCCGCGACGTAGACCGCCTCGGGACCGGCGATGGCGCTGAGCCGCTCGATGACGTACTGCGGGGCGAGGGTGCTGCCCTCGGGTTCGGTGTAGCCCAGCGGGAAGTCGCGCTTCCACCCCTGGGTGCGTTCGCGCCAGGCGGCGTAGTTCCCACCGCGACCTGCATCGATGTCGGCGTCGACCGCCCCGATGAGGTCGATGAGGACGTCCTTGCACGAGCCGACGATCGGGACGTCGGCCTGCCGGTTCTTGGAGATCTCGGCCGGGTCGATGTCGGCGTGGATGACCTTGGCCTCGGGGGCGAACGACGAGAGCTGGCCGGTGACCCGGTCGTCGAAGCGGGCGCCGAGGGTGATGAGCAGGTCGGACTTCTGCAGGGCCGTCACGGCAGCCACCGAGCCGTGCATCCCCGGCATGCCGAGGTGCAGCTCGTGGCTGTCGGGCAGGGCGCCGCGAGCCATGAGGGTCGTGACCACGGGGATCCGGGTCAGCTCGACGAACTGGCCGAGCTCGGCGCAGGCGTCGGCGCGCACGACACCACCACCGACATAGAGCACCGGACGCTCGGCTGCGGCGATGAGCTTGGCCGCCTCCCGGATCTGCTTCGCGTGCGGACGCGTCACGGGGTGGTATCCCGGCAGGTCGATCCGTGGTGGCCAGGTGAAGGTCGTCCTCGCCTGGAGGGCGTCCTTGCTGATGTCGACGAGGACCGGGCCCGGGCGACCGGTCAGGGCGATGTGGAACGCCTCGGCGAGCACACGAGGGATCTGGGAGGCGTCGGTGACGAGGTAGTTGTGCTTCGTGATCGGCATCGTGATGCCGCGGATGTCGGCTTCCTGGAACGCATCCGTGCCGATCGCCGCGCTCGCGACCTGGCCCGTGACGGCCACGATCGGGACGGAGTCCATGTGGGCGTCGGCGAGGGCGGTGACGAGGTTGGTCGCGCCCGGCCCGGACGTCGCCATGCAGACGCCGACCTTGCCGGTGGCCGACGCGTAGCCCTCGGCCGCGTGGCCCGCACCCTGCTCGTGGCGGACGAGGATGTGGCGCACCTTCACCGAGTCGAGCAGCGGGTCGTAGGCCGGGAGGATCGCTCCCCCGGGGATGCCGAAGACGGTGTCGACGTCGAGGGCCTCGAGAGCGAGTACGAGGCTCTGGGCTCCGGTCACCTCGAGGGGCGCCTTGGCTCGGGCCTGTTCGGCGAGCCGCGCCGGGGTGGGCGCTGCCTTGGTCTCGCTCACGTCGTCACCATCTCTTGAGTCGGAGTTGTCCTGCTGCTGGTCGTGCTGCTCGTCCTGCTGCGTGTGGCCACAAAAAAACCCTCCCGTCCCGCGTGCTGTGGGGACGATGGAGGGAGGCGCCTGGCCGGACCTGTCAGGAGGGGCCGGGCGCCGAGGGAAGTACGAGGAGGTGGGTCACGGGACGACTCTCCCGCGCCCTGTATGCCGTGTCAACGTGTGAGACAGCACATCCCACGATCCGGACCGTGTCGTCGGCGCCTCGCGCCGAGGTCGCTCACTTGTCCTGGCAGCAACGGGTGGGCGTGGGTGTCTCGAAAGGGACGTAGGACCCGTCGGCGGCGGCCTGGACGTGGATCACCCAGTCCCCCATGACCAGACGCGGCCGGACGAAGTCACGGGTCACCACGACCGCCGACGGGCAGGGCGGCTCGACACCCCCGATGACGACGACCGGCGCGACGAGCGACAGCTGCGCGATGGTGACCTCTCCCACGAGCTGTGACCGGCCGGCATACCGGACCGATCGTCCCTGCAGGCCCTCGCGCAGGGCGCGGCACGCGGCCCGGGCACCCTCGACGAGTGCTTCGGGGCCGGCGGTGCCCCCTCGCTCGGACCACACCCCGGGACCCCGCGCACCGTGCAGATGGTCAGCCGTGGCGAACGGCTGGGCCAGGGCCCTGACGAGCTCGCTCATCTGCACCTGCGACGTCACTGCCTGCTGGAGCGACACCGTCACCGCACCGCGCGTCCCGGTCGTCGTCGTGACGGCGTGTGTCGTGATGCGGACCCCATGACCCGCTCCCACCTCGTCGAGGCGGGTCGCGATGACGTCGACGACCGGCTCGAGGTCGAGCTCGTCGCCGATCCCGACATCGACCCCGACGAGGTGGGTGGCGCTCACGCGCGGGGCAGCACGAAGATCGGGTTGGTGTAGAACCAGAGGTCCTTCCACGGGTCGGCATCCCCGACGACGTCCATGGCCGGACCGGCCGGGTCGACGGCCGCACCGTGGTAGCCGGCTTGGGTTCGGTTGCCGTCCGAGCCGCGCAGTCGGACATAGAAGCCGGTCTCGTCGATCCGGCCGAGGGGGACGACGAGCTCGACGGTCTCGTCGTCCTTGACCTCCCAGGTCCGCACCACCGACGTGTGCGGCGTGTGGAAGACGTCCCGGTCCTCCGCGGGTCCGGTTACGCGCCCCTTGACGAGGTCGAGCTTCTTGAGCTGCGGCAGGAACTGCGCCCAGTTGGAGCGCTGTGCCGGCGTGATGCGAATGCGCAGCTCGGCAGCCTCCCCGCGACGGCCGGTGACAGCTCCACCGAGACCGACCTCGCGACCGCCGACGCGCACCGCGACATCGACCTCCTCGAGAAGTCGCCCGTGGTCGACCCACACGTTGCCCGCGCGCAGACCGGCCATGAGACCGGCATACGAGTCGTGCGTCACCCCGACATGGGTGCGGCTGTAGAAGCCGGGGAAGTAGTCGCCCGCCGAGAAGTTCGGTGCACCGGAGTACTCCGGGTCGTCGTAGCGGCCGTTGGCGTCGAAGCTGCTTCCGGCCCCGCGCACGGCGGTGTCGAGGTAGTTGCTGTGGCTGTCGGAGTTCGCCGTGATCCACCAGGGCTTGCCCTCGGCGAGCAGTGAGTCCCAGAGGCCGCCGACCGTGGCCGTGTAGAAGTCGAACCCGCCCCATGTCCGGTAGGACTCGAGTGGGTAGGGCAGGAACGACCGGCCGGCGCTGGGAGCGTTGCCGTAGTAGCCACGCGCGCTGCCGGGCCCCGGTGTCGTGGCCCTGAGTCCGGCGGCCTGGTGCCCGGGGGCGCCCTCCCAGCCGACCGCGATGCCCTTGGCTGCGTCACGCCACGCACGCACCTCGTGCGGGCTGTCGACGCCGTTGCGCGCCGGGTGGTTGGCCAGCATGAGCGCGTCCTGGACCTTGCGGTCCGAGATGGCGGACTTGAGGAACTGCAGTCCCTTGACCGCCTGGAGCTCGTTGGCCGGGGTGTTGCCGCTCGTGCCGTTGACCGACCCGTCGTATGCCGTCTCGAAGGCCTTGAGGACCGCCACCTCGTTCGCTCCGGGATGGACGAAGACGGTGCCGTGCTCAGCGGCCGGGATGTTCCACTCCAGACCTTGGAAGACGAGCATCTCGGGGTGCTGGTCGCGCGAGCGCCGGATGTCGGGGTTGACCTTGTCGACCCCGATCTTGGAGTGGGTAGTGCCGCCGTGGTCGGTGATGACGACCCAGTCGAGCCCGAAGGCGTCGGCGTGCTTGACCTGGTCCTCGACGGTGTAGAGGCCGTCGGAGGAGTACTGCGTGTGGATGTGGTGGTCGCCGGCGAGCCACGTGCGCGGCTTGCGGGAGCCCCGGTGCGCGGTGTCGGAGCCCTCGGCCGCCGCCGCCACGCCGGTTGCCGTGACGAGGCTGGTCGTCGCTGCGCCGGCCCCGAGCACACCGGCAGCACGCAGGAAGTTGCGCCGACCCAGATCCCCCTGCGGCAGGTCCGCGTCGGGGATCGAGAGATCGACGGCGGGACCGACAGCGCTCTCGTGCGTGTGACCGTGTCCGTGGTCGTGACCGTGCGTGTGGTCGTGCGTGTGGCTCATCGACAAGTCCTCTCGGGGGTGGCGTCTCGCCCCCACCCAACAGAGCCGGGGTGGCCACCAGCGAGGACTTCGAAGACGTTCCGGTGAACGTTGAGGGGCGGGGAGTGCTCCCCATGTCCAAACCCACCGGACGTCCCTACCTTTCATCTCATCGGCGCAGGGCCGACGGCGCCTCCGGCAAGGTGGCGCCTGCAGGGCGAGGAGCCCGTGACGGAGGGGACAAGAACATGAGGATTCGACAGCTGCTGGTCAGTGCGGCCACCGCCGTGGGCCTGATCGCAGTGACAGCAGGGTCGGCGAGCGCGTCAACCATCGCGAGCCCGCTGGGGGCGGCCGACCCGGGCTTCACCCGGATCGGCTCGAGCTACTACCTGGCAGCGACCGGCAGCGGCGAGACCGGCACCATGCCCGTCTTCCGGCGCAGCTCGCCGACCGGCGCCTACGCCAAGATCGGCAACATCAACGCCGCCCGATCGGGCTACTCGAAGTTCTGGGCACCGCACCTCGTCAAGCGCGGCAGCTACTACTTCGCCTTCTTCAGCGCGAGCTACAACGGCGCGAAGCCGTGCGTCTACTACGCCTCCTCGACGACCGTCGTGGGTGGGTACTCCGCCCCCCGCCTGCTCACCTGCGGCGGTGGCAGCGGTCGCGAGGCGATCGACGCCACGACCTACGTCACCACGGAGGGCAACACCTACCTGACCTGGCGCAGCGGCGTGCACCGCCTGGGCTTCCCGCGCGGCGACTACGACATCATCGCCCGCATGCTGGCCTTCGGCGGCAGCACCGTGAAGTTCGCGACCGGCTCCGCCAACAACAACCTGCTCCACCGGACCTCGGACGACGTCTACGAGGCGCCGAGCATCGTGCGTCGCGGTGGCAAGGTGTGGCTGTTCGTCTCACGCAACCGCTACGACACCAATGCCTACTACACGGCCGTCTACTCCGCCGACTCCATCCACGGCACCTTCACCTTCCGCAAGAACCTCATGAAGACCGGCCAGGGCTACGGCTACGGCCCCGGTGGGGCCGAGGTCGAGACGGCAGCCGACGGGTCGACCTGGATCGCGTACCACGTCTGGAAGGAGAGCAAGCCCTACCCGAGCACCCCGGGCAAGCGCATCCTCAGGACGGCCAAGCTGGACTGGGTGAACGGCCTCCCCGTCGTCCGCTAAGCGACCACGAACGGCCAGCGCGCGGCATACCGAAGAGCCTTTGGGTATGCCGCGCGCTTGCGTTCGTCGAGCCCCATCCGGACGCGTGGGCTCAGTCGCAGACGGCGCCGTTGCTCGCCGAGCCGACGAGCCTGCGGTACTTCGCGAGGACGCCGCGGGTGTACTTCGGCTCCGGGTGGGTGACTCCCTGCGCGCGCCGACGCTCGAGCTCGGCGTCGTCGACGAGGAGGTCGAGGGTGCCGCCGGCGACGTCGAGGCGGATGCCGTCACCGTCACGCACGAAGGCGATCGGGCCCTCGTCGACGGCCTCGGGTGCGACGTGTCCGACGCAGAGACCGGTGGTGCCACCGGAGAAGCGACCGTCGGTGAGCAGCAGGACGTCCTTGCCCAGACCGGCGCCCTTGATGGCCCCGGTGACGGCGAGCATCTCGCGCATGCCCGGGCCGCCCTTGGGACCCTCGTAGCGGATGACGACGACGTCCTTGGGCTTGAGCGAGCCCTGCTCGACGGCGTCCATGGCAGCGCGCTCGCCGTCGAAGACGCGGGCGGTGCCCTCGAAGACGGACTCGTCGAAGCCGGCCGACTTCACGACGGCGCCTTCGGGGGCCAGTGATCCGGTGAGGATCGTCAGGCCACCGGTCTTGTGGATCGGCTTGGTGAACTCGCGGATGACCCTGCCGTCGATGTGTGGTGGCTTGATCTCGTCGAGGTTCTCGGCGACCGTCCTGCCGGTCACGGTCAGGCAGTCGCCGTCGAGCAGGCCGGCCTCCAGCAGCGTCTTCATGACGACAGGAATGCCGCCGATGTGGTCGATGTCCTTCATGACGAAGGCGCCGAACGGCTTGACGTCGGCGAGGTGCGGGACCTGCTTGCCGATGCGCTGGAAGTCGCCAATCGTGAGGTCGACCTCGGCCTCGTGGGCCATGGCCAGCAGGTGCAGCACGGCGTTGGTCGAGCCACCGAAGGCCATGACCACGGCGATGGCGTTCTCGAAGGCGGGCTTGGTCATGATCTGGCGGGCGGTGATGCCGCGACGGAGGAGCTCGACGACCGCCTCGCCGGACCTGCGGGCGTGGACGTCGCGGCGGCGGTCCGTCGCTGGCGGAGCCGCCGACCCGGGGATCGACATGCCGATCGACTCGGCGACCGCGGCCATGGTGTTGGCGGTGTAGAAGCCGCCACAGGCACCCTCACCAGGACAGATCGCGCGCTCGATGGCGTCGACGTCCTCGAGCGACATGAGTCCGGCGTTGCACGCTCCGACGGCCTCGAAGGCGTCGATGATCGTGACCTCCTTCTCGGTGCCGTCCGAGAGCTTCGCGATCCCCGGAAGGATCGACCCGGCATACAGGAAGACCGAGGCGAGGTCGAGGCGCGCGGCAGCCATGAGCATGCCAGGCAGGGACTTGTCGCAACCTGCGAGGAGGACCGAGCCGTCGAGGCGCTCGGCGCTCATGACGGTCTCGACCGAGTCGGCGATGATCTCGCGCGACACGAGCGAGAAGTGCATGCCCTCGTGACCCATCGAGATGCCGTCCGACACCGAGATGGTGCCGAACTCGAGGGGGTAGCCGCCGGCCGCGTGGACGCCGTCCTTGACCGCCTTGGCGAGCCGATCGAGGGAGAGGTTGCAGGGGGTGATCTCGTTCCAGGAGCTCGCGACACCGATCTGCGGTTTGACCCAGTCGTCATCGCCCATGCCCACGGCGCGGAGCATCCCCCGGGCGGCGGTCTTCTCCAGACCGTCGGTGACGTCGCGACTGCGGGGCTTGATGTCGATGTCGGGCTTGCTCATGGGGCAACTCTAGGGTGAGGTCTACGACGTGGGACGCGGATCTCACTCCCCGACCCGGCCTGTTCGGACGGGCCGTCAGCCAGGCGACGCGGCCACCAGAACCGGTCGCCGAGGACGAGCGCGATGGCCGGGACGAGCACGGTGCGCACGACGAGGGTGTCGAGCAGCACGCCCACACAGATGACCACCCCGAGCTGGGCGAGCACGACGAGCGGGAGGACACCGAGGACCGCGAACACTGCGGCAAGCAGGATTCCGGCGCTGGTGATGACCCCACCCGTGGCCGAGAGTGCCCGCAACATGCCCTCGCGGGCGCCGTGACCACGCGCCTCCTCGGCCGCCCGGGTGACGAGAAAGATGTTGTAGTCCACGCCGAGCGCCACGAGGAAGACGAACGCCAGTAGGGGCACCCCGTCATCGAGGCGCTCGAAGCCAAGGACCTGGGTGAAGAGAACCCACGAGATCCCCAGGCTCGCCAGGTAGGTCGCGACGACGGTCGAGACGAGGATGACCGGCGCGACGACCGAGCGCAGGAGCAGGCCCAGCGCGACGAGGACGAGACCGAGGATGAGCGGGAAGATGAGCAGGCGGTCTCGGCTCGACGCCTCGGCGGTGTCGAGGGCCTCGGCCTCGGTTCCGCCGACGTGCGACCCGGGCGCGCCGTCGAGTGCCGCCCGGATGCCGGTCACTGCCTCTGCCGCCTCGTCCGAGCCCGGTGATGGCTCGAGAACCGCCTGGATCTCACTCACGCCTCCGGCGCTGGCGACGTCACGTGTTGATGAGACACCGTCGACCGCGGACACGGTCGCAGTCAGCTCGGCGGAGCTCGCGCCCCGGGAGACGATGACGACGGGGTCGGCGGAGCCCGCAGGGAAGGACTGCGACAGGCGCTCACCCGCCGCGATCGCCTCGGGCTTCTGGAGGAACTGGTCCGCCCCGTCGAGACCGGCCCGGATCTGGGTCAGCCCGGTCCCGGCCAGGGCCAGCAGCACGACGGTGACGGTCGCGAACAGGGCGGGGCGACGCGCGACCGAGTTCCCGATGCGACGCCAGAACGACCTCGAGTCGGCCAGGCTGGCCTGACCCTCTCGCGGCACCTTGGGCCAGAAGATCCATCGGCCGAACACGACGAGGGTCGCCGGCAGCACGACGAGCACGAAGGCCGCGGCGACGACGACGCCAACGGCACAGGCGAGACCCAGCCCTCGGGTGGTGGGGAAGGCCGACAGGAGCAGGGTGAGCAGACCGACGACGACGGTCGACGCGCTCGACAGCACGGCCTCGGCCGTGCGGGCGAGCGCCCGGGCCATCGCGTCGCGACGGTCCGCGTGGACCCGCAGCTCGTCGCGATATCGCGAGATGAGGAGCAGCGCGTAGTCCGTGCCCGCCCCGAAGACGAGCACGGAGAGGATGCCGATCGTCGACTCGTCCCACTGCACGTCGAACGTCGCCAACGTGTGCGTAGCCAGGACCGCCGCCAGCTGGTCGGCTGCGGCGACCACGGTGAGCGGCACGAGCCACAGCACCGGGCTGCGGTAGGTGATGATCAGGAGGATGGCGACCACGCCCGCGGTGGCCCCGAGGAGGCGGAAGTTCGCTCCGTCGAAGACTGCCGCGAGGTCGGCCTGGATCGCGGCGGGCCCGGTGACCTGCGCGAGCAGTCCGTCGGGCAGGCCGGCCTTGGCTGCAGCGCGCAGCTCGGTGACGACCTCGGCGGTCTGGGTCGCGTCGTTGGCCAGGACGGGGACGAAGACCGTTGCGGCAGTGCGATCCTGCGAGATGACGGGTGGTGCGCCGGAGGCCCCGGGCAGGGATCGCGCCCTCTCCTGCACGAGCGCGAGAGCATCCGGGGCGAGCGGTCGGTCGATGCTGAAGAGCACGACGGCTGCGGAGCCCTCGGCCTCCGGCAGGGTCGCGCTCAGGTCCGCCGCTGCCCGGCTGTCGGACCCGATCGGGAGGGCGGCGGTGGCCGTCGGCCCACGCTCGGCCTGCCCCAGCACGCCGATGACGGCCCCTGCGCCGACGAGGGCGACCAGCGCGAGCAGACCTGCGACCCACTTGCGGGTGATGAGGCGAGCGAGACCGGCCATGGTCACGGGCTCCTTGATAGTGTTGGTTGATGGGTGATTCACCAAGTTACTAAGTAGGTGAGTGATATTACGGAACCACAGCAAGGCGATGCAAGCCCAGACGGCACGGCTGAGGACCCGGCCACGACCGTGACGTCGTTCGTCCCGGGCTATCGACCCTCGGCGTCGCTCGACGCACTACAGGAGCTCGTCGACCTCGCTGCGCAGGTGCCTCACGACGTCGCTCGCAAGGCGGGACTCTCCGTGTCCGAGCTGCACTCACTGCGTCACCTCATGGCAGCGCCCATGGGACCGGTCGAGCTCGCCAAGGCCCTCGGCGTCACCTCCGCGGCCTCGTCCGGAGTGGTGGATCGTCTCGTCGCCCGGGGGCACGCGAAGCGCCTCCCCCATGGCCAGGACGGCCGACGCACCGAGGTGCGCGTCACGGACTCGGGCCGTCGTGAGGTCTTCGCCCTGTTGGCACCGATGTTCGCGAAGCTGGCCGAGGTCGACTCCTCACTCGACGACGACGAGCGAGTCGTGGTCGAGCGCTACCTGCGCGGGGCCATCGCGGCGATGCAGGCGGTCACCTGAGTCGTCCGGACGCTGACTGGGCGTGCCGCAAGCACCCCCGCAGAGCGGCTCGAGCGAGGCTCAGTGGCTGCCGGCGGGCGCGGTGCTTGCCGCACGGGCGACGTGGAAACGGTCGAGCCGCGCCACCCCGGCAGCGAGGTCGCTCCAGTGACCGGAGAAGCGCAGGATCGCCACGCCCGTCGTGGGGAATCCCTCGCTGAGCAGCTCGTGGGCCCGCTCGCTGCCCTCCCCGTCGGCCAGGAGCGAGGCCAGCATCGGGATCCCCGGCGCGTGACCGACCATCATGACGACGTTGGCGTCCGCGTCGGCCTCACGCACGACCTCGAGGAGCCGGTCGACGGAGGCGTTGTAGATGCGGTGCTCATGATGGATGTCGGCCTCTGAGCAGCCCGCGCTCCACACACCCTCACAGGTCTGCTGGGCGCGGGTGGCCGTCGAGCAGAGCACCTCGTCGACGCCGATGCCCTGTTCGTGGAGCCACCGTCCGGCTGCGGCAGCGTCGCGATGCCCGCGGGGGGTGAGCTCGCGCTCGTGGTCGGCGTCGTAGCCGCTCTGCTGCGCCTTGGCATGGCGCACGAGCACGAGCGTCCGGTCCTCAGCTGCAGCGGTCATGTCCTGATCTTGCCCCTGTCGGGCGGGGTTGTCAGGTCTTGACAACCGGTCGAACGAGGTGGCGGGGCGCCGCGCCTGCAGCCACCCCCGTCAGCTGCTCACGCAGGAGCTCGGCCATCCGCCCCAGCAGGTCGGTCGTGTTGCCTCCGGCGTGCGGAGTGATGAGCACCTGGGGCGCGGTCCACAGGGGGTGCCCGTCCGGCAGGGGTTCGGGGTCGGTGACGTCGAGGGCGATCCGCAGGCGTCCGGCGTGCCTCACCAACGCGTCGGTGTCGGCGACCGGTCCCCGGGCCACGTTGACGAGCAGCGAGCCGTCGGGCATGGCTGCGAGGAAGTCCTCGTCGACGAGGTGGTGGGTCGAGTCGTTGAGCGGGACGATGACCACCACGACGTCCTGGTCTGGCAGCAGTCGAGGCAGCTCGTCGATGCCGTGCACCGCGTCGACGAGGTCATCTCCTGCGCGGGCGCGGGAGGCAACAGCCGCGAGGGTCACGTCGAAAGCGTTGAAACGACGAGCGATTGCCGTCCCCACGGAGCCGTAGCCCACGACGAGCACGCGACGGCCCACCAGCGAGGGACGTTGTCCGAGCGGGGTCCATCGCGCGTCGTCGCCGGAACGCACGGCCTCGGGGAGGCCGCGCAACGAGGCGATGGTGAGGCCGAGGGCCAGCTCGGCGGTGGGCGCGTCATAGACACCTGCCGCGTTCGCGACGGCGATCGACTCGGGGACGACCTCGAGCACGCCGTCGTAGCCGGCCGACTGGAGCTGCACCAGACGGCAGTCCGGGAGGTCGACCACATGACCGAGAGCCCCGGCCGCCCCGAGGTAGGGGGCGATGACGACCTCGATCCGCGCGTCGGTGGCCGGCCCGGCGGCCGGGTCCCACAGGACCGGCTGCACACCGGGGATCTCGCCCACGGCGTCTCGCAGCAGCGGGTCCGGGAAGGAGACGACAACCATGCTCCGACCCTAGGCGACCTCAGATCCGGATGAGCTCGGTGACCGACCCTGCCTCGCGGCCTTTTCACGGACTAGGCCGCCTTTTCACAGACTTTGCGGCAACGATGGAGTATGCCGTCCGCTCGCCTCTGGAACCGACCTCTCGTCCTGGGTGCCGTCGTGGCACTCAGCCTGACCGGCTGCGCCGGCAGCGGTGACGACCCGGAGCCCTCGAGCACGAGCTCGTCGTCGCCGAGCTCGTCGGTGACAGCGACCCCGACGGCGTCCGGAACGGCAACCCCGGCTCCGTCCCCGAGCGACTCGTCGAGCAGGACCGTCCCGGCAGGGTCCCCCTCCGACGTGACGACCGGGCTCGACGTGCCGTGGTCGATCGCCTTCCTCCCCGACGGTGACGCACTCGTGACCCTGCGGGACCAGGCAGAGGTCCTGCGTGTCACACCGACAGGTCGACGGTCCAGCCTGGGAACCGTCGACGGCGTGGACGCCAGCGGTGAGGGCGGCCTGCTGGGCGTCGCGGTGTCCCCCCGGTTCGGGTCGGACCGCACGGTTCACCTCTATCTCACCGCCGACGAGGACAACCGGGTCGTCAGGACGACCCTCGGGGCGGACGGGTTCGGCCCCATGACAGCGGTGCTCACCGGCATACCCAAGGCAGGCAACCACAACGGTGGCCGCATCGCGTGGGGTCCGGACGGCTTCCTCTATGTCGCGACGGGTGATGCGGCGGAGAGTGGACGCTCCCAGGACCGCGACAACCTCGGCGGCAAGATCCTGCGGGTCACCGGCGACGGGAAGGCTGCACCCGGCAACCCGTTCGGCGGCAGCCCCGTCTGGACCCTCGGGCACCGCAACGTGCAGGGACTCGCGTGGGGCGAGGACGGGACGATGTTTGCCAGCGAGTTTGGCCAGAACGCCTGGGACGAGCTCAACGTCATCGTGCCGGGCCGCAACTACGGCTGGCCCGAGGTCGAGGGCATCGAGGACGGCGACGGGGACTTCACCGTGCCGATCGCTCAGTGGGAGACCTCGGACTCGTCGCCGAGCGGCATCACGGTCGGGGCAGACGGCGCGGTCTACATGGCGGCGCTGCGAGGTGAGTCCCTGTGGAAGATCGCCGTCGCCGGGAGCCGCCGGCAGGGCGAGCCGGTTCGCCTGTTCGAGGGCCGGTTCGGCCGGATCCGCGATGTCGTCAGTGCACCGGACGGGACCCTGTGGATGCTGACCAACAACACCTCGCGCGGCGACCCGCGTGACGGCGACGACCGCCTCGTGCGGGTGCCGATCGGCTGAACCCCTGCCCGTCCGGGGTGGAAACCCTTCTGGTACCGGACGGTGGGTACGTTGGGGCAAGCGGTGGACGACGACGCCCACCGGACCCGTGAGAGGTGGCACCCACGATGGCTGCAGTTGACGACATCCTCCAGAACCTGCCGATCGAGCAGCTGGCCCAACAGGTCGGCGCGGAGCCGCAGGAGGTCCAGCAGGCCGCGCAAGCCGCACTGCCAGCACTCCTCGGCGGGCTCCAGGCCAACGCCCAGGGTGGTGGAGGCGGTTCGATCGTCGAGGCGCTCGGCCAGCACACCGACGAGGTCGATCCGGGCCAGGTCGACCGGGCCGACGGCGAGAAGATCGCCTCCCACATCTTCGGACCCAACGAGGACCAGGTCTACTCCGCCCTCGGCGGCACCGGTGCCAGCAGCAGCCTGGTCAAGAAGCTCATCCCCATCCTCGCACCGATGGTTTTGTCCTACCTCGCCAAGAAGGTGCTCAAGGGAGGTGCCGGCACCGCCGGGGGCACCGCCGGGACGCCGACGGCACCAGCCGACGAGAGCGCACAGGGCGGGCCGGGCTCGCTCGACTCGATGCTCCAGGACGTGCTAGGCGGAGCGCTCGGCGGGACGACCCAGCACGTGCCACCCCCGCAGCAGCAGACACAGCAGTCGGACCAGTCACCCGGTGGCGGCATCCTCGACGTCCTTGGCGGTCTCCTCGGCGGCGGCCGCCGCTGAGGGCCCGGCCCACTGGCCGTTCGTGCGGCGACGGCTCGTCGCTCGACCCGACAAAGGCCCGCTCCACCCGATCTGGCAACTCGGGTGGAGCGGTCCTTTATCGGGTCACCCGATAATGCGGCGAGAGGAGGGGGGCGGGGTCAGGGGGCGAGCTTGGCGAGGATGATCTCGCGCGCCTTGCCGGCGTCGGCCTGGCCCTTCATCTCCTTCATGACCTGGCCGATGAGCGCACCGGCGGCCTGGACCTTGCCGTCACGAACCTTCTGTGCGACGTCGAGGTTGGCCTCGATGACCTTGTCGACGGCCACCTCAAGGACTGAGTCGTCAATAACGACTGCCTGCAAGCCGTTGGCATCAACGACTTCCTTCGGAGATCCCTCGCCGCCCAAGACGCGCGGGACAACCTTCTTAAGCCCATTGGAGTCGATGTACGTGTGGGCGAGCATGGTGTCGAGCTCCGCTACCCAAGCCGGGGTCATCAAGCCCTTGTCTGCAAGTTCAGGGACGGATATCCCTAGCTGCTTTGCATGACGAGCCACTTCCCCCAGCCAGACCTTTCGCGCCGTCTCTGGAGTCGAACCGGCAGCAACGGTCTCACCGATGAGGTCCACGAGACCCGCGTTGAGCACGTCGCGCATCTCGAGGTCGCTGAAGCCCCATTCGGACTGGAGCCGCTTGCGACGCTCCGCGGGGGGCTCGGGCAACGTGGCCCGGAGCTCCTCGACGGTCTCGCGGGACGGAGCGACCGGCACGAGGTCGGGCTCGGGGAAGTAGCGGTAGTCGTCGGCGTCGGACTTCACGCGACCGGAGGTCGTGACGCCGGTGTCCTCGTGCCAGTGACGGGTCTCCTGGAGGATGGTGCCGCCCTGCTGGAGAATCGCGCCGTGACGGCACATCTCGTAGCGGACCGCGCGCTCGACCGATCGCAGGGAGTTGACGTTCTTGGTCTCGGTGCGGGTGCCCAGGGTCGTCTCACCCTTGGGCATGAGTGAGAGGTTGACGTCGCAGCGCATCGAGCCCTGCTCCATCTTGACGTCGGAGACGTCGAGCGCCTTGAGCAGGTCGCGCAGGGTGGCGACGTAGGCCCGGGCGATCTCGCCGGCCCGCTCCCCCGCACCTCGCAGCGGCTTGGTGACGATCTCGATGAGCGGGATGCCGGCGCGGTTGTAGTCGACGAGCGAGTGCGTCGCGCCGTGGATGCGACCGGTCGAGCCGCCGACGTGCAGCGACTTGCCCGTGTCCTCCTCCATGTGCGCCCGCTCGATCTCCACCCGGTAGGTCGAACCATCATCGAGCGGCACGTCGAGGTAGCCCTCGAACGCGATGGGCTCGTCGTACTGCGACGTCTGGAAGTTCTTGGGCATGTCCGGGTAGAAGTAGTTCTTCCGGGCGAACCGGCACCACTGCGCGATCTCGCAGTTGAGGGCCAGGCCGATCCGGATCGCCGACTCGACCGCTTTCTCGTTGACGACCGGCAGGGCCCCGGGCAGGCCGAGGCAGACGGGGCAGACCTGGGTGTTGGGCTCGGCGCCGAACTCGGTCGCGCAGCCACAGAACATCTTGGTGTTGGTGCCCAGCTCGACGTGGACCTCGAGGCCCATGACGGGGTCGAACGACGCCATGACCTCGTCGAAGGAGATCGTCGCTTCGGTGTCGACATGAGTCGATGTCATGCGTTCACGCACCCTTCGTCGAGGTGGAGAGGTCGGGAGCCTTGTCCAACAGGGGACCGCCCCACGCGGCCAGGAGGCGCTGCTCGAGGGCTGCACCCACGGCATACAGGCGCTCGTCGGCAGCGGCCGGCGCGAGGATCTGGAAGCCGGCCGGCAGCCCGTCCTCGTCGGCGAGGCCGCTGGGCAGCGACATGCCGGGGACACCCGCGAGGTTGGCCGGGATGGTCGCGACGTCGTTGAGATACATGGCCATCGGGTCGTCGAGCTTGTCGCCGAACCTGAACGCCGTCGTCGGCGCGGTCGGGCTGACGAGCACGTCAGCGCTCTCGAAGGCCTTGGTGAAGTCGTCGGCGATGAGGCGGCGAACCTTCTGCGCCGAGCCGTAGTAGGCGTCGTAGTAGCCCGACGACAGCGCATAGGTGCCCAGGATGATGCGGCGCTTCACCTCGTCACCGAAGCCCGCATCGCGCGTCGCTGCCATGACCTGCTCGGCGCTCGGGTCGTCGACGCCCTCGGGCAGGACCCGCAGGCCGAAGCGCATGGCGTCGAACTTGGCGAGGTTCGAGGACGCCTCGCTGGGGAGGATGAGGTAGTAGGCCGCGAGCGCCGCCGTGAAGCTCGGGCACGAGACCTCGACGACCTCGGCGCCGGCGTCGACGAGGTGCTGGACCGACTCGTCGAAGCGCGCCTGCACTCCGGCCTGGAAGCCCTCACCCGTGAGCTCGCGGACGATGCCGATCTTCATGCCCTTGACGTCGGCGCGGCGAGCGGCCTCGACGACGCCCGGCACGGGTGCGTCGATCGAGGTGGAGTCCATGGGGTCGTGGCCCCCGATGACCTCGTGCAGCAGGGCCGCGTCGAGGACGGTGCGGGTGCAGGGCCCGGCCTGGTCGAGCGAGGACGCGAGCGCGACGAGGCCGTAGCGCGACACCCCGCCATAGGTCGGCTTGGTCCCGACGGTGCCGGTGACGGCGGCCGGCTGGCGGATCGAGCCACCCGTGTCGGTGCCGATCGCGAGCGGCGCCTGGAACGACGCGACCACCGCGCTCGAGCCACCACCGGAGCCACCGGGGATGCGGTCGAGGTCCCACGGGTTGCGCGTCGGACCGTAGGCCGAGTGCTCCGTCGACGAGCCCATCGCGAACTCGTCCATGTTGGTCTTGCCGAGGATCGGCATGCCGGCCTCGCGCAGCCGCCTCACGACGGTCGCGTCGTAGGGCGGGATCCAGCCCTCGAGGATCTTGCTGCCGCACGTCGTCGGCAGGCCCTTGGTCGCCATGACGTCCTTGACGGCGATCGGCACACCGGCGAGCCGGTGCAGCTCCTCGCCCCGGCCGCGTCGCTGGTCGATGTGGCGAGCACTCGCGAGGGCACTTTCCCGGGCGACGTGGAGATAGGCGTGGACGTCGCCGTCGACGGCGTCGGTGCGGGCCAGGAGAGCCTCGGTCACCTCGACCGACGACGTCTCACCGCTGGTGAGGAGGTCGGCGAGCTCGGCGGCGCTGGCGCGGGTCAGGTCGGTGGTCACATCGGTCCTTGCGGTCTTGGTGTGCGAGGTGCGGGAGAACTACGGCGGGGTATGCCGGGTGCTCACCACCCGGCATACGTGCGTCTTTCAGTCCTCGTCGAGGATGCGCGGCACGGAGAAGCGCTGCTGGTCGGCCTCCGGGGCTCCCGCCAGCACGGCGTCGGCACCGAGGCTCGGTCGGATCACGTCGGGGCGGGTGACGTTGACGATCGGCATCGGGTGGCTCATCGGCTCGACGCCGTCGATCGGGGACTGCTGCACGGTCGCCACCGACTCGAGGATGACGCCCAGCTCACCGACCATCTTGTCCAGCTCGGCGTCGGAGAGGTCGATGCGGGCGAGACCGGCGAGGTGGGCCACGTCATCGCGGGTGAGTTCAGCCATGGGCGCCAGTCTAGGTCTCCGCACCGCGTGCCGTGTCAGGGCTCCGACGGGCGCGGCCGCTGCTCCCCTGACGTGACGGAGCCGCCCACGGATCTCCCGCGGACGGCTCCGGCCTGTCGTGCGTGCGGCTCAACGAGGGGCCTTGACGGCGAGCACCGGGCACTCGGCGTCGAGCAGGACCTTCTGGGCCTGGCTCCCGAGGAGGAGCTTCCCGACCGGTGTGCGTCGCCGCACACCGATGACGATGAGCTCGGCGTTGGTCTCCTCGGCCAGGTCGACGAGGATCTCGGCAGGGTCCTTCTTGTGGACCGCGTGCGACACCTCGTAGTCCAGGCCGGACGCGTCGAGCTCGGCCCGCAGCGCCGTGAGCTGGTCGTCGTCGACGTAGCGGTTGTCGGCCGAGGCCGCACCGGTGCTGGCGTTGACGACGATCAGCCGGCTGTTGCGGCTCCGTGCCTCGACCACAGCGGCGTCGAGGGCGGCACGCCCTTCCTTGGTGGGTACGAACCCCACGATGACCGGCATGTCAGGCTCCTTCGTTGCTGTTGGCGGGTGCGCGGACGTCGTCGGCACCTGTGGTCGTGTCGTCGGGGGTGGTGCCGCGACCGCGGACCCTCGACCAGATCAGGGGGACGATGACGACGAGCAGGATGAGGGCGTAGACGACCTTCGAGAACGTCGTGTTGACCAGGCCCGACAGGTGGCCGTCGCTGATCTGCAGGGCGCGGCGCATGAAGACCTCGGCCCGCGGGGCGAGGATCAGGCCGACGATGAGCGGAACGACCGGGAGTCCGTAGCGGCGCATCGCAAACCCGAGTCCGCCGACGAGGAGCAGCAGCCAGAGGTCGAACGGCGAGCCGTTGGCCGCGTAGCCGCCGAGCGAGGCGAACATGAGGATGCCGGCATACAGGTAGGGCCTGGGGATGAGCAGGAGCTTGGCCCACAGGCCGGCCATCGGCAGGTTGAGCGCCAGAAGCATCGCGTTGCCGATGAGCAGGCTCGCGATGAGCGTCCACACGAGCGGACCCTGCTCGTCGAACAGGCGCGGGCCGACCTGGATGCCGTAGGTCTGGAAGGCGAGGATCATGACGGCCGCGGTCGCGGTCGTCGGGATCCCGAGGGTGAGCAGCGGGACGAGGCTGCCCGCCGCGGAGGCGTTGTTGGTCGCCTCGGGTCCGGCGACGCCCTCGATGGCACCGTGCCCGAACTCCTCGGGCTTCTTGGCCAGCCTGCGCTCGGTGACGTAGGACAGGAAGGTCGGGATCTCGGCGCCTCCGGCCGGGATCGCACCGAAGGGGAAGCCGATCGCCGTGCCGCGCAGCCAGGGCTTCCACGACCGGGAGAGGTCATCCTTGGTCATGAACCGGCCCTTGATGGGGGTGATCCTGGCAGGGGCCCGCCGCAGGTGCGCCGCGATCCACAGGGCCTCACCCATCGCGAACACGGCGACCGCCACGACGACGACGTCGATGCCGTCCGAGAGCTGGTCGATGCCGAAGGTCAGCCGCTGCTGTCCGGACGTCTGGTCGATGCCGACGAGGCCGATCCACACGCCGAGCCCGAGGCTGGCGAAACCACGGATCTTCGAGGCGCCGAGGACCGTGGTCACCGCGACGAACGCGAAGAGCATGACGGCGAGGTAGTCCGGGTCACCGAGCTGGATCGCGAACTTCACGACCTGGGGCGCGAGGAGCGCGAGGAGCAGCGTGGCGATGGTGCCGGCGACGAACGACCCGATGGCCGCGGTCGACAGGGCCGCCGCGCCGCGACCCGCCTTGGCCATCTTGTTGCCCTCGATGGCTGTCATCACCGAGGCGCTCTCGCCGGGTGTGTTGAGCAGGATCGAGGTCGTGGACCCGCCGTACATCCCGCCGTAGTAGAGCCCGGCGAACATGATGATCGCCTGCTCGACGGGGAGGGTGAAGGTGAGTGGCAGGAGCAGGGCGATGGCCATGGCCGGGCCGATGCCGGGCAGGACGCCGATGGCGGTGCCGAGGAGCACACCGAAGAAGGCGTAGAGGAGGTTCATGGGCGTCAGGGCCGCCGACATCCCCTCGAGCAGGGCGTTGATGCCGTCCATGTCAGAGGATCCCGTCCAGGAGGCCGGCCGGGAGCTTGACGTCCAGGCCGAGGAAGAAGCCGTACCAGGTGGTGAGCGAGAGTGCGACCGAGATGATCGCGAGCCTCACGTAGTGACGGTTGCCGAGGGCGTAGGCGGATCCGAAGAACAGGACGGCGCCGGTGATCGGCCAGCCGAGGCGGTCGATGAAGGCGGCGTTGAAGGCGAACGCCGCGGCGAGCAGGCCCACGGTCCTCCAGTCGGAGCCGTGGCTGAGGTCGACGTCCTCGCCCTCCTCCTGCTCCCCACGTCCACCGCGAGCGACGTCGACCGCGAGGAGCACGGCGCAGAGGATGAGCAGGCCGCCGACGAACATCGGGACGGTCCGCGCGGTCATGAAGCCGCGCGCGCCCCGCTCGATGAGGCCGAGGGCGTCGACGATCGCGACGATGCCCAGGGCCAGCAGGAGGAGGGACACCCCGTACTCGGAGCGCCCCTCCCCCCGCGACTGCACGTCGTCGCTCATCAGACGAGTCCCAGCTCCTTGAGCACACCGGCGACGCGGTCGCTCTCGGAGGTGAGGAAGGTCTTGAACTCGTCGCCCTCGATGAAGGCGTCGGTCCAGCCCTTGTCCGCCAGCGTCTTCTTCCACTCCTCCGTGCCGTGCAGGGCGGTCACGGCGGCGACGAGCTTCTGCTTGTCGGCGTCGGTGATGCCCGGAGCGGCGACCAGGCCACGCCAGTTGGTGAAGACCATGTCGACGCCCTGGTCCTTGAGCGGCTTGGCGTCCAGGCCCTCGACCGGCTTGTCGCTCGTCACGGCGAGGACGCGCACGTCACCGGACTCGGCCTGCTTGATGACCTCGCTGACGCCGGTGGCTGCGAAGCCGAGCTTCTTGCCGAGGACGGCCGTCATGAGCTCGCCACCGCCGTCGTAGGCGACGTAGTTGACCTTCTTGGCCTCGAGGCCCACGGTCTTGGCGAGGAGCATCGGGGTGAGGTGGTCGGGGCCACCGACGTTGGACGCGCCACCGACGGGGACGGCGCCCGGGTTGGCCTTCCAGGCGTTGATGAGGTCGTCGAGGGTCTTGTAGGGCGAGTCCTTCGCCACGACGATGGCCTCCGACTCCTCGATGAGCTTGGCGATGGGGGTCGTGTCGGTGAGCTTGGCCTCCGACTTGTTGCTGTAGGACGCGCCGACGACGCCGAGCCCCATCTGCATGAGGAGGTCGCCCTTGCCCTTCTCGTTGATGAGACGCGCGAGGCCGACGGTGCCGCCGGCACCGGCCTGGTTGAAGACCTCGACGGAGCCGCTGAGTCCGGCCGACTGGAGGTCGGCAGAGACCGCGCGGGCCGTCTGGTCGTAGCCCGAGCCGGGCGAGTTGGGGACCATGATGCGCAGGCCGGAGAGCTTCTCGGCGGTGGCGCTGCCACTGGAGCCGGAGGCGGGTTCGTCGGTCTTGCTCACGCCACAGGCGGTGAGGGCGAGGGCTGCGGCGGCGGTGACTGCGGCGCCGCGAACCAGAGAGGTCATTCGCACGGGGGACTCCTTTGTCGGGTGGGTGCGTCGATGACCACCGTTCCGCCTCCCGGCCCCGCTGTCACGGTTGCGGCCACAGACTCTGTTGAGTTCTTTGTGCTCACGGTCCCGGCACCTCTGCGAGGGACCGACCGGCACAATCAGGGGGTGGAGCAAGGAGTGGGCCAACGGGTGCGGACGCTGCTGCGTCGCATCTGGCCCCAGACCCTGGCCGGCCGCATGCTCGCCACCCAGCTGCTTATCGTGAGCATCGTGTTCGTCGGCGTGGGCGCCCTCTCCGTCGCCCAGCAGGGCGCCGGCGTCACCGACCGCGAGGTCCGCCGCGCTCGCCAGGTCGCCGAGCAGGTGACCCAGGAGCCCGGGGTCCGACAGGTGCTCGGGCCGCAGGGCGAGTCCTGGATGTCGCAGGCCCAGGCAGCGCTCGAGTCGGCGCGCACGCTCTCGGACTCCGAGGGCGTCTACCTCGCGCGCACGAGCGACGGCTCCGTCGTCGCGGCGGCCGCTGAGGACCCGCTGCGTCGCCTGCCCCGGACCGACGCCTTCGAGGGCAGCTCGTGGCTCGGCGGCGAGGGGGACGACGACGACCCCGAGACCATCATGGCGATGGCGCCGGTGATCGTCCCCGGAGAGTTCGAGCCGGTCGGTGTCGTCGCCGTGACGAGGCCCTCGCCCTCGGTCTGGGACGACCTCGCGACCATCACCCCGAACCTCCTGACCTACCTCGGCCTGGCCGGGTTCATCGGCGTCGTCGGCTCACTGCTCCTTGCCCGGCGGGTGAAGCGACAGACGCTGGGGCTCGAGCCACGGGAGATCGCGGGCCTCGTGGAGCAGCGCGAGGCGGTGCTGCACGGCATCAAGGAGGGACTTCTCGCCGTCGACCTCGCCGGACGGGTGACCCTCATCAACGACGAGGCCGCGAGCCTGCTGTCCATCCCCCAGGCAGGAGCCGTGGGGCACTCACTGTCCGAGCTGGGCGCCGACCGGCCGCTTCTCGGGCTGTTCCCGTCACGACGCGTCCGCAGTGGGCCCACGGTCACTGTCGCCGACGAGCCCGAGGTGCAGTCGGTCGACCGGGTCCTGCTCGCCCGGGGACGACTCGTCACCGCGAACGTCAGGCCCGTGCGCCAGCAGGGGCGGCTCGTGGGGCACGTCGCCACGCTCCGCGACCGCACCGAGCTCCTCGAGCTGCAGCGCGACCTCGACGTCACCCGGGCGACGACCGACTCGCTGCGAGCCCAGGCCCACGAGTTCAGCAACCGGATGCACGTCGTCGCCGGGCTGATCGCGCTCGAGGAGTACGCCGACGTGCAGGACTACATCCGGCACATCACCGCCGACGAGGCCGAGCTGACAGCACGCGTGGGGACTGCCGTCGAGGACCCTGCCGTCGCGGCGATGCTCATGGCCAAGAGCCGCCAGGCCGCGGAGCGCGGGATCACGCTGGACCTGGACGACGACACCCGGCTGGCCCGGCTCGACGGTGACCTGTCGACGGACCTCAACACCATCCTCGGGAACCTCGTCGACAACGCCCTCGATGCCGTCCCGGAGCTCAGCGGCCGCGTCCGCGTGGCACTCACGGGACCGGACGAGGGCTCGGTCCGACTCGTGGTGCGCGACAACGGTCCCGGCGTGCCCACGGGCGACATGGGCACCCTCTTCGTGCGTGGGTGGTCGACCAAGGACGCAGAGCCCGGGTCCTCGCGCGGCATCGGTCTGGCGCTCGTGCGTATGGTCTGCAGCAAACGAGGAGGAGAGGTGAGCGTGAGCAACGACGACGGTGCCGTCTTCACGGTCAGCCTCCCGACGGTCTGAGCCATGGCGACGATCGACTCCTCCCCCATCCGCACCGTCGTCGTCGACGACGACTTCATGGTCGCGCGCCTGCACTCGAGCACCGTGGCCCGACTCGAAGGGTTCGAGGTCGTCGGGGTCGCGAGCACCGGCGCGCAGGCCCTCGCGATGGTCAAGGACAAGCGGCCCGACCTCGTGCTCCTGGATGTCTACCTGCCCGACCTCACCGGGCTCGAGGTGCTGCGTCGGCTACGCGGCCTGGGCGCCGACTGCGACGTCATCGTCATCAGCGCAGCCCGTGACCTCGACTCACTGCGGCAGGCGATGCAGTCGGGGGTCTACCAGTACCTCGTCAAGCCGTTCGAGCTCGAGGAGCTGCGACGACGGCTCGACGAGTACGCCCTGCACCGCGCCCGGATCCGCGGTCAGGACCCGGACACCGCGGTGGAGCAGGACGAGGCCGACCGCCTCTTCCGCGCCGGGCCCGCCGGCCGGAGCCGCACCTCGCTCCCCAAGGGCATCAGCGCCGAGACGGTCCAGCTCGTGAGCCAGGCCCTCGCCGGCGCCGGCGACGAGGGCCTGTCCGCGACCGAGTGCGGAGAAGCCGTGGGCATCGCGCGGAGCAGCGCCCGCCGCTACCTCGAGCATCTCGTCGACACGGGGGCGGCCGCCGTCCGTCACCGCTACGGGTCGGCCGGTCGCCCGGAGCGTCGCTATCAGATCGCTGCCCAGTAGGTCCGCTGGTTCATGAAGGCATACATCCCCTCGGCCGACAGCTCGCGCCCGTAGCCCGACTGCTTCGTCCCGCCGAACGGCACGCGCACGTCGGATGCGACGACCGAGTTGATGAAGACCGCGCCCGTCGTGACGCGCGCGGCGAGCTCGACGGCCCGCTCGGTCGACGCGCTCCAGACCGAAAGACCCAGCCCGTATGCCGTGGCACCGGCCAGCCGTGCCGCGTCGTCGTCGTCCTTCGCCACCACGACCGCGGCCAGGGGACCGAACGTCTCCTCGTCGAAGGCGGGGACGCCCGGTCCGTCGACGGTGAGGACGGTCGGCTCGAAGAACCAGCCGTCACCCTCGATCGTCGAGCCACCGGCCACGAGCCGCGCCCCCGCAGCCACGGACTCGTCCACCTGCCGCTGGATGGCCGTGCGCAGGTCGTCGCGCGCCATCGGCCCGACGTCGACCGACTCGTCCGTCGGGTCGCCCACCTGCAGGGCCGAGACCCCCAGGAGGAACCGTTCGAGGAAGGCGTCGGCGACGTCGGCTGCGACGACGAACCGCTTCGCACACACGCAGGACTGGCCGGCGTTGTGGAACCGGGCACGCACGGCGGCGTCGGCCGCAGCTGCCACGTCGGCGTCCGACAGCACGACGAACGCGTCGGAGCCACCGAGCTCGAGGACGGAGGGCTTCACCGCACGACCCGCCGCCGCCCCGACCGCCGCGCCGGCGCGGTTGCTGCCGGTCAGGGTCACGCCGGCCACGCGCGGGTCGGCGATCAACCGCTGGCTCACCCCGGCGACCCGAGCCTCGTCGACGACGAGGACGCGCAGGACGCCCTGTGGCACACCGGCATCGAGCAGCAGCGACTCGATGGCGAGCGCCGATCCGGTGACGTTCGGCGAGTGCTTGAGCAGGACGGTGTTGCCCGCACCCACGGCGGGGAGCACGAAGCGCATGACCTGCCACAGGGGGAAGTTCCACGGCATGATCGCCAGGACGGGGCCGATGGGCTCGCGGGTCACCCACGCGTTCGCGGTGTCCCCCACGTCGACGGGCTTGGGTGCGAGCAGCCGTTGGAGGTTCTCGGCGTACCAGCGAGCCGTGCTCGCGGACTTGTCCACCTCACCGCGCGCCTCGCGCAGGGGCTTGCCCATCTCGGACGTGATCAGTGCGGCCACCGAGTCACGCTGCGCGTCGAGGGTGTCGGCGACCCGGGCCAGGAGGGCTGACCGGTCGGCGACCCCGACCGCAGCCCATGTCCGCCCTGCCTCGGTCACCTCGGTGAGGACGTCCTCGATCGCAGCGTCGTCCATGACGGGATACGACGCAAGCGCCTCCCCTGTGGCCGGGTTGACGGTCTCGATGACGGTCTCGTCAATGCTCACGGAGCGCTCAGCCCGCCTCGGTCGGCCTCCGAGAGGTGCTCGAAGGTCTCTCCGGTCGCAGTGATCGTCCGCGTCACGTCGCGGCCGCCATAGACCCAGTAGATCCGCATGACGCCCGTGCCGCGGTTGTAGAAACGGTGCGGCACACCCGCCGGCACCCACGTCGCCTCACCGGCGACGAGCTCGTGCTCCTGCCCGTCGATCTCGGCGACGGCCTCGCCTTCCAGGATGAGCACGGACTCCTCGACGTTGTGGCTGTGCAGCGGCAGGCCCGTCCCCTCCTGGAACTGCGTCTGCCCAGTCGTCACCCGGTTGGTCTCGCAGTTCCACCTGCCGACGTAGGGGATGGTGCGGACGCCGTTGCCACGGTCGAACGGCTCGACCTCGTCGGGTCGGATGAGCAGGTTCGGCAGGTCGGGTCGGGGGTGGTCGGTCATCGGTGGGACTCCAGCTTCGTGAGGAGGGCGGTGGTGAACTGGTCGGTGTCCAGGGTTCCGCGCAGGTCGCGGGTGCGGGTGGCGGGATCGCCGATGCACGCCCCCACGGCTGCGTCGACGGCGTCGGCAGCGCGGGAGAACCTCTCGGACGCGGTCCGCTCCGACCACCAGCGCAGCAGCATGGCGGTGGAGAGGATGAGCGACGTCGGGTTCGCGATCCCCTGACCGGCGATGTCCGGTGCCGAGCCGTGCTGGGCCTGGGCCACGGCCACTCCGTCGCCGACGTTGAGCGAGCCTCCGAGGCCGAGGCTTCCCGAGAGGGCACAGGCCAGGTCGGACAGGATGTCCCCGAACATGTTGGTCGTGACGACGACGTCGAACTCCTGGGGTGAGCGCACGAGGTGGGCGGTCGCTGCGTCGACGAGAAGCTCACGCAGCTCGATGCCCGGGTGTCGGGAAGCGACAGCGCGCACCTCATCGAGGAAGAGACCGTCGGACAGCCTGAGGACGTTCGCCTTGTGCACCGCCGTGACCTGCTGGCGTCGTCCGGCGGCCAGCCGGAATGCCTCCTCGGCGACGGCGTTGCAGGCCCGGCGCGAGACCTTGCGCACCGAGAGTGCGAGGTCGGGATCGGGCATGAGCTCGCCACTGCCGGCAAACATGTTGCGGTCGCTGTAGAAGCCCTCGGTGTTCTCCCGGACGATGACAAGGTCGAGCGGCTCGGGCAGCACGGTGAGGTCGGGGATGCTGCGGGCCGGTCGGATGTTCGAGTACAGCTGGTAGGTCGTCCGGATCGCCGCTGACGGGTTCCATCCGCCCTCGGCCCGTGAGGGATAGTCCAGGTGCGAGACGGGTCCCAGGATGGTGCCGTCGACCTCTCCCACGCGCTCGAGCACGTCCTGCGGCATCGTCTCGCCGACCGCCTCGTGCGCAGCCCAACCGATGTCCCGCCGCTCGATCTCGAGGTCGAGACCGAACGCGTCGTCGGCCGCGCCGAGCACGCGCTCGGTGGCTGCGGCGATCTCGGGTCCGATGGCGTCCCCCGGGAGCAGGAGAAGCCTCATGCCGACCCTCCGTGCTGCTTGTCGGTCTCGCGATGGGCGATCACCAGGTCGGTGATGGCGTTGACCTGGCTGCCAGGGACGACGGTGCGAGCCACCGCCTCGCGCCACCGTGCGAAGTGCGGTGCGGCACGGTGGGCCTCGAGCGCCGCCTCGTCCCGGTAGATCTCGTAGAAGACGAAGTGATGCGGGTCGTACCGGTCCTGGCAGACGTCGAACCGCAGGCAGCCGGGCTCGTCACCGAACGTCGAGGCCGCGTTGCTCGTGATGGCCTCCAGGAACTCCTCTCGACGATCCGGGACGACGTCCAGTCGGACGATGAGCGAGATCATGCGGTCTCCTTCGGTGTGCGGGTCTGCGGTAGTGCCACGCCCGTGACGTCGGCGAGCTTCGCGAGCTCGGCCCAGGTCTGGTCGGAGACGGGTATGCCGTCCGCTTCCGCGCGTCGTCGGTTGCGGTCCTCCAGCTCGCCCGGGGTGAGCACGCCGTCGGACCAGGCGGCCGGCTCGCTGGAGCGGACCTGGTCGGCCAGTGCCGACACCCGGGCGTCGTAGTCGTCGCGGTCGGCGAAGGCGTCGACGTCCAGGGTGATGAGCAGATGACCGGCGCCGCTGGCTCCCTCCGGGCGGTAGGGCCCGACGACATCGGCGCCGAACGCGCTGCCGGTGAGCACCCCGGCGAGCACGTCGAACATGAACGCCATGACATATCCCTTGGCCCCGCCGACCGGCAGGATCAGCCCCTCGATCGCCTCGCGCGGATCCGTGGTCGGTGTCCCGTCGGACGTTGCGCCCCACCCCGGCGGGATGGACACGCCCCGGTCGGCGGCGACATAGACCTTGCCGCGGGCCACCGCGGTGTTGGCCATGTCCATGACGAGGACGTCGCCGTCGGGGCCCGGAGCCGCGATCGACCACGGGTTGGTGCCGATGAGCTTCGCGCGACCGCCCCAGGGCGCCATGGCCGGCGAGGCGTTCGTCGCGAGCAGGGCGATGCAGCCGCGCTCCGCGGCATACCTCGTGAAGTAGGCGGCCGTCCCGAAGTGACCCGACCCCCGCACTGCGACGGCGCTGATGCCGTGCGTCCGGGCGCGCTCCACACCGAGCTCGACGGCGCGCTGCGTGACGACCTGCCCGAGGCCGTCATGGCCGTCGAGGACGACGACGCTGCCCGAGTCGCGCACCGTCTCGACCTCGGTGACGGCCCGCATCGCACCGCTCCTGATACGGGTGAGGTACCAGGGAAGCCGGATCGCCCCGTGCGACGGGTGCCCCCACAGCTCGGCGACGAGCAGGCTGTCGGCCAGGAGGTCGGCGTCGTCGGTCGGCACCCCGTGGGCCCGGGCCACGTCGGCCATGAACATGGCCAGGGGCTGCGCCTTGAGGGTGCGATCGGTCATGACAGCATCGTTGCATACTTGTACACAAGTAGACAACATGACCGTCCCGCGACAGGATGCACTCATGTCCACGAGCGTCAGCCCTCGTCGCCGCAGCGGCGCCCAGTTCGTCTACGAGGAGCTGCTCGCCCAGATCCAGGACATGCGGCTCGAGCCAGGACGACGCCTCAACGAGACCGAGCTCGCGAGCTCCCTCGGGGTGAGCCGCACTCCCCTGCGCGAGGCCCTGAGACTGCTGCTCGCCGAGGACCTCCTCGAGCAGCTCCCGACCGGTGGCATGGTCGTCCGTCGCCTCTCGACGCGCGACGCGGCGGAGCTGTATGCCGTCCGCGCCAGTCTCGAGGCCCTCGTCGCCGCTGCTGCGGCGCAGCGGGCCGGACCCGCTGACGTGGGCCGGCTCAACGCCCTGCTGGACCGCAACGAGGCCCTTGCCGGTCTCGCAGAGGGAGCCATGGAGTCGGGCCACGCCATCCACGTCGAGATCGAGCGGATCGCCGACCACGCCTGGGCCTCACGGGTGCTTGCGCAGATCGAGGGCCAGCTTGCGCGCTACCGCCGCTTCAGCAACTCCTCGCCCGACCGTCGCGCGGCAGCCCTCGCGGAGCACCGCGGGATCGTCGAGTCGATCGCAGCGGCCGACGCGACCACGGCCGGCCAGCGTGCCGAGCAGCACGTGCTCGCGGCCCGCGGGGCGACCGTGGCACAGCTCGAGGTCACTCTCGGTCAGTGAGCCCCGGCCGGGGCCGCGAGGGCGGGGTCGTGGCCGTGCCGTGCCAGGGCCTTCGCCACCCAGCCGGTCGCGATGAGCTCGTCGATGACCGAACGCACCCAGGAGATCGTCACGGCGTCGTGCCGGCGCGACACGGCAACGGCCTGCGGAATCTGCATGAACGCCCCCTCGAGCACGCGCAGTCCCGGGTTCGCCGCGACGTATGCCTCGATCGGTTGCGCGATCCCGGCCGCGACCTCCAGACCCTGCTCGGCGAACACCTCCACCCCGTCAGAGCCCCGCACCAGCTCGGCCGCGTCGAGCGACCGGGTGAGGTGGAGGTCGTAGGCCGACCCGAGCTTCACGCCGATGCGTATGCCGTCCCGGTCCACGTCGCCGGCCGAGCGGAGGGGAGAAGTCTCCCGGACGGCATACGCGCCCTCGATGAGGACGTAGGGCGCCGTGAAGGCGAGCTCCTCGGCGCGGATCGGGTCCACCGCGAGGAAGCAGACGTCAGCAGCTCCGTCACGGACCGCGTCGACCGACTTGCGCGCGGCGTCCCAGAGGACGAGCTCGACCGGCACGCCCAGGCGTTCACCGAGCTCGTGGGCGATGTCGATGGTGATGCCCGCCGGGGCGTCCGAGGATCCGTTGGTCAGGACCGCGTTGCCGAGGTTGATCGAGGCGCGCAGCACCCCGGTGGGCGCAAGGTCAGAGATGCTCGTCACGCCCCGATGCTCTCATCCGCCAGCGCTCGGCACAGGGCTCGCGCGACGCCCGGACGTCCCGACGGCGGCTCGCCATGCCCGTGGCTAGGCTGGCGCCCATGACATTCGAGGGGCAGCGTGGGGGCAGGGACGCCGACGACCGGCGGTATGACGAGCAGGTAGAAGCCGCCGCGCGGCGGGCCGAGACCAGCGCCGCGTGGAGCGCGCAGGTCATGAGCCTGACCGGGTCGGGATCCGCGCAGAACGGTCAGGTGCGGGCCACGGTCGACCTCGACGGTCTCGTCACCGGGCTCTCGGTCTCCGACGTCGTCGCGGCCAAGGGGGGACGAGTGGTCGAGCTCGCCGTGCAGAGCGCGGTCCATGCTGCGCAGGAGCACGTGGCCGAGCAGACCAAGGAGCTCACCACGGCGCAGTGGGGTGCGGACTCGCCGACGACCCACGCTGTGACCGGCGAGATCCGGGCCAACGTCAGGACGCCCGACCCCGATGAGCCCACGACGGGCACGCGGGGCACGACAAACCCGGGGGGTCGGTGGTGAGCGCGTTCGACGCCTTCGGTGGCGGGCTGAACGGTGACGTCCCCGCCCAGGGCGACCTCGACCGGGCTGTGGCCAGAGCCAGGGCCGCCTTCGCCTGGCGCGCGCACGTCGACACCCTGACGGCGCAGGGTCGTGCGGAGGGCGTGGTCGCAACGGTCTCCGGCAACGGCGCGCTGACCGACCTGCGCGTGCCGACGAGCGCCTGCTCCGAGGGTGGCGACGCCGTGACGGGGCGCATCCTCCAGGCCATCGCCGCCGCGCAGGCGGAGCTCGCGACGCTGATCAGGCAGAGCAGCCACGACGCCTTCGGTGAGGACTCCGACCAGGCCAAGCTGGTCAGCGACTCGCTGGGGACGAGGTTTCGGCCGGCTGAGGTCCTCGGCCCCGACGAGACTCGCTGAGCCAAGTCGAACGAGGCCGGTCGGACGAGGCGGGTCGGACGAGGCGGGTCGGACGAGGCCGGTCAGACCCAGACGCGGGCCACTCCGCGACCCCAGGCCCAGAGTGCCGCGACGCTGCCGACGGTCAGACCGACCGAGGTGAGGACCCACGCCCCCCAGCGCCACGCGAGGTCGCCCGCGGAGCCGCGTGAGGTCGCCCGGAAGACGCTCCACCAGCGGTTCGCGGCGAGCGGACCGTAGTTTCCCTGCTCGTCCGGGAGGAACGGGAGCCACAGGTCTCCCGCGGTCCGAGCCCGGAAGAACTCCGTGACGACCGGTCGCACGAGAACCCAGAAGACGAAGAAGAACATCGCGAAGATCGCGAGAGCCACCACGACGAGGAACAGACGAACGCCCCACACGAGGCCGGTCATGTCAGTCTCGCGAACCATGGCCCGACCCTAACGCGTCGTATGGGGAGTGCTCCCCATGGCGTCGCCGCGTCACGGCTCGTTAGCCTTGCGTCGGTTCAGACGTGCAGTGACTACGACGGGGGAGGCACAGGGTGACTCAGTACGACGTCCGCCCGGACGACATCGGGGGCCACAGCAAGAAGGTCGGGTCGTTCACGGATCGGCTCTCCACCGCGAGCAGTGCCGCGCAGACCACCCTCACCACGGACGCCTTCGGCATCATCAACCAGCCGCTCGCCCTGCTCGCGGTGGGCATCGCCGGGGTCGCCAAGACCACCGTCTCCAACCTGTCCATGGACATGGAGGAGACGATGATCGGCCTCAACAACACGGTGACCCAGTACACCTCCGACGACGACAACGCCAAGCAGAGCGTCGAGAACGTGGGCATGCAGTGAGCGACAACCCACTGGTCGTCCAACCGGGCGAGCGGTCCTGGCACTCGGGTGCCGGCCTGATCGACTCGGGCGCGAGCTACTGCGAGGCCATCCAGAGCAACAACTGGATCGACATGGCCCTCTCGAGCGTCGCCGTCGGGTTCGACGTCTATGCCACGATCTCCGACCCGCTCGGCAGCCTCTTCGCCGCAGGCATCGGCTGGATCATCGACCACCTCGACCCGATCAAGACCTGGTTCGACGAGCTCACCGGCAACCCGGAGGCCGTCAGCGCCTTCGCCGCCACCTGGCAGAACGTCTCGACTGAGGTCGGTTCGGTGCGTGACGACTTCCGGGAGGACGCCGACAGCCGGCTCGAGGGGATGACCGGTCCCAACGTCGAGGCCTACCGCCAGCACGTCACCAAGCAGGTGCAGAAGCTCGACCTCATGTCCAAGGGCGCGCGGGCGATGTCCTTCGGCTTCGACGGCTGTGCCGTCCTCGTCGGGTTCGTCCACGGCCTCATCCGCGACGCCCTGGCCCAGATCGCCGGCGCCATCTGCAGCTATGTCGCCGAGCTGGTCCTCACTCTCGGGGCGGCGACGCCCCTCGTGATCCACCAGGCCACCACCCGTGTCTCGGCTCTCTGTGCCGAGGTGCTGCCCAAGATCAAGGGCCTCAAGAACTCGGTGCGTGACCTCGACACCCTGATCAGCCAGCTCAAGGACATCCTCAACGACATCCCGCGCTTCCTGGGTGACCGCTACAGCGTCCCCAACCACCCGAACCTCAAGTGGCGCAACGTCCTTCACGACGACCTCCCCCACTTCCCGGGGACGAGCGTCAACGACTGGATCCGTGAGATCAACCTCAAGCCGCAGTACGCGCACATCCTGGCGAAGGACCCGAACCTGTGGTCCAAGGTGATCTCGGACGCGTTCCAGAACGGCACGCCCAACAACCTCAACGACGCCGCGAAGGCGATCCACGCCGCCGTCGACCGTCAGATGGAGTCCAGGGACCACGCCGGTCATCGGTGACCTCTGCGCCCGCGCGAGGGACCGCGTTCAGTCTCGTCGGTTTCGGTGTCAGTCGGCGAGGAGCAGCTGGACCAGCCTCACCGCGAGGGTGGCCGGCCAGTAGCCGAGGCCCACGAGGACGACTGTCCAGAAGAGCCATCGCCTAGCCAGACCTCGGCCCGTGCGCTGGTCCGGATGGGGCGCTCTGTGCGAGAGCGCGATCCCTCGCTCGGGATGCAGGCTTGCGATCATGCGTCGGGAGCGCTCTGCGCAGACCCGGACTCGAGCAGGGTGACGAAGCCGGCCTCGTCGAGGATGGTCAGTCCGAGCTCGCGCGCCTTGGCCTCCTTGGAGCCGGCGCCGGGTCCGACGACGACGTAGTCGGTCTTCTTGGAGACCGACCCCGACGCCTTGCCACCGCGCGCGAGGATGGCCTCCTTGGCCTCGTCGCGGCTGAAGCCCTCCATCGACCCGGTGACGACCACGGTGAGCCCCTCGAGAGTCTGCTCGACCGAGGCATCGCGCTCGTCCTCCATCCGCACGCCGTCGGCAGCCCACTGGTCGACGATGGCGACGTGCCACTCGTTGCCGTCGCGGTCGAACCAGTCACGCACCGACTCGGCGATGATGCCGCCGACACCCTCGACACCGGAGAGCTCGTCGACGCTGGCCGCGCGGATGGCGTCCATCGACCCGAAGTGCTGGGCCAGGGCCCTGGCCGCCGTCGGCCCCACGTGGCGGATCGACAGCCCGACGAGCACGCGCCACAGTGGCTTTGCCTTGGCGGACTCGAGGTTGGCGACGAGCTTGGCTCCGTTGGCCGACAGCACCCGGCCCCCGATGACCGACTCCGGCGGGTCGGTCTTCTTGGCCGCACGGGTGTAGAGCGGGACCTTGGCGATGTCGGCGTCGGTGAGACCGAACAGCGTGGACTCGTCGGTCAGCACCCCCGACTCGAGCAGCGCGACCGAGCCCTCCCACCCCAGCGCCTCGATGTCGAACGCACCACGACCTGCGAGCCCCGACAGCCGCTCGCGCAGCTGCGACGGGCAGGAGCGTGCGTTGGGGCAACGGATGTCCTTGTCTCCCTCCCTGGCCGCCGCGAGGGGCGTGTCGCAGGACGGGCACCGCGTCGGCATGACGAACGCCCGCTCGCTGCCGTCGCGCAGGTCGACGACGGGTCCGAGGATCTCGGGGATGACGTCACCGGCCTTGCGCAGGACGACCGTGTCGCCGATGAGGATGCCCTTGCGGACGACCTCGGTGGCGTTGTGCAGCGTGGCCCGCTCCACCGTCGAGCCGGCGACGACGACGGGCTCCATGACACCGAACGGCGTCACCCGGCCCGTGCGACCGACGTTGACCTGGATGTCGAGGAGGACGGTGTTGACCTCCTCGGGCGGGTACTTGTAGGCGATCGCCCACCGTGGCGCCCTGGACGTGGACCCGAGCTGTCGCTGCACCGAGATCTCGTCGACCTTGACGACGACACCGTCGATCTCGTGCTCGACGTCGTGGCGGTGCTCGCCCGTGGAGACGATGAACTCGTTGACCTCCTCGATGGTGTCGACGACGCGGTAGTGGCTCGAGACGGGCAGACCCCAGGCCTCCAACGCGGCATACGCCTCGCTCTGCGTCGTGAGCGCGAAGCCCTCGCGCTTGCCGAGGCCGTGGACGAGCATCCGCAGCTCCCGGCTGGCCGTGACGCGAGGGTCCTTCTGCCGCAACGACCCTGCCGCGGTGTTGCGCGGGTTGGCATAGGGCGGCTTGCCCGCCTCCACGAGCTGCGCGTTGAGCTCGCCGAACGCCTCGATCGGGAAGTAGACCTCCCCGCGCACCTCGACGAGGTCGGGCACCGGATGCTCCGTGGTCCCCTTGAGCCTGGTCGGTATGCCCTTCACCGTCCGCACGTTGAGCGTCACGTCCTCGCCGGTGCGGCCGTCGCCACGGGTCAGGGCGCGGACCAGCCTGCCCTTCTCGTAGAGGAGGTTGATCGCGAGCCCGTCGATCTTGAGCTCGCACAGGTAGTGGAAGCCGGCACCTGCGTCGCGCGTGACCCGGGCCGACCACTCGAGCATCTCGTCGGGCGAGAAGGCGTTGTCGAGGCTGAGCATGCGCTCGAGGTGGTCGACGGAGTCGAAGTCGGTCGAGAAGATCGCTCCACCGACGCTCTGGGTGGGGCTCTCCGGCGTGCGCAGCGACGGGTGCTCGTCCTCGAGCGCGTTGAGGCGCCTCATCAACGTGTCGTACTCACCGTCGCTGATGGTCGGCGTGTCCCTGACGTGGTAGGCGAACTGGTGGGCGGCCGCCTGCTCGGCGAGGTCGGTCCACTCGTGCCGGACCTCATCGGGGACCTCGACCACCATGTCGTTCTCGCTCACGGAGTCATCCTGCCGCACGGGACCGACACGCCGCCGGACTCATCCGGTCGCGTCGGCGCCGAGAAGGACGTCGCGGGTGACTTCGAGCTGACCGAGGTGCTGCGCGAGCTCCTCGTAGACGTGCGCGAGGACGGCTCCCTGGGTCGCGTATGCCGTCCGGTCCCGGTCCGCGGGCGGGTTCCGCGGCGCTGCGGCCGGCTCTGCGGCGTGTGCGTCCTCGTGCAACCGCGCACGTCCGAGGTCGAGCAGGGCCAGGGCCTCGTCGACGGTCCCCGTGGCCGTGAACTCCGCGTCCCGGTCCCGAGGCACGACGATCCCGCGGTTCACCGTGCGACCCCATCGGCCCATGACACCGACGACGTGCGCCACGAGGACGAAGGCGGAGTTGGACCCCTCGATGCCGGTGAGCGAGCTGTTGACGTGGACATCGCCCAGCTCACGCACGCACGCGGCATACCCGTCCAGGGCCCGGTCGCAGAAGGTGAGGTACTCGTCGATGCTCATCACGCACGGGAGTGTATGAGCACCGCCGCATCGTCGTCATCGGCGAGCAGTGCCGTCCGGGCACGCTGCGCGCCCGGAGTGCGGGTGAGGTCCCCGGACAGCCGGGCGAGAAGGGCTGCCGTGTCGGGGTCGGGTGAGAGCAGTCGCTCCGCTGAGGCTCGCAGCTCCGCGGGAGTGGCCGAGTTCGGGTCGAGCGCCTCGCCCAGCCCTGCCCTCTCGAGCGCTGCCGCGCCGGCGAACTGGTCGGTGGACATGGGCACGAGCAGGAGCGGGACGCCCGCGGTCAACGCCTCGGTGACGCTGTTGTTGCCTCCGTGCGACACGGCCAGGGCGGCGTGCCGGAGCAGCGTCGGCTGTGGGAGCTCCGCGCGGACCAGCCACGACGACGGGACCGGGCCCAGAGCGCCACGCGGCGTGGACCCGCCGGCCAGCGCGACGCGGACGTCCATGCCTCGCAGGGCTTCGGCGATGCGCCCCAGCACGTCGGAGCGCACCGACAGGAAGCTGCCGAGGCTGACATAGACGATCGGACGGTTGTCGCGTGCCAGCCAGGCGTCCACCTCCGCATCTGGCTCGTCGCTGCGGACAGCGGAACCGAGGAAGGCGTGCCGGCCCAGCAGCGCCGTCCGCTCGGGCGGGTGGAGCTCGCCGGGGTAGTTGAGGAGCAGGACGTCCCCCGTCTCGGCGAAGGCGTCGTCGCTCGCCGGAGCGGACGGGTCGAGGACGGCGAGCGCCGCGTTCCACTCCTGCGTGAACACGTTGCGCACTCCCTCGCACTGGCGCCGCAGGTCCACGAGGGAGGAGCGAGTCGGCTGGAGGCGCCGGGGCCAGGCCGGTGGGTACCCGTAGACCTCGTCGCCCACGGTCAGCGCGGACGGGTGGCCCAGGACGACGTCGGCGTGCCGCACCCCCGCGCCGATCAGGCCCAGGCGGGCGCTGAAGGCGAGGTGGTCGACGATGACGTGATCGGGTCGCACGCGCTCCACGAGGCGCTGCACCTCGCAGGCGACGCGCAGCGGCTCCCAGAGCAGGTCGGCCCCACGGGCCGATGCCTGGAACGCGAGCGTCGGGACCGCACCGAGGCGGGTGGCGTCGAAGAAGCCGCGCAGCGCGTCTTCCTCCCCGCGCGGCTGGTCCTCGGCACGGATGACACCGGGGTTGGACCCGCGACCGAGCTGCAGGTGCTCGCGCTCGAAGCCGAACCAGCGCACGATCTCGTCTGTCGCAGCGCCGGTGGCGACGACGACTCGCTCGCCGGCATCGGCCCAGGCCGTGGCCAGCGTGGCGAGGGGCAGCAGGTGGGAGGCGTAGTCAGGACTGATGACGAGCAGCGTCATGGGAGACCTCCGTATAGATCGCGGCGAGGGACGCAGCCATGGTGCCGACACCGAACTCCTGCGCCACCCGGGCCCGGACGTGGTCGGCGCGCGCTCCGGCGTCGGGTGCGTCGGCCAGATCGAGCGCGGAGACCACGGCGGCTGCCAGGGCTGTCGGTGAGGTGGTGTCGACGAGCAGGCCGGTCACCCCGTGCTCGACGTACGTCGCCGGCCCGCCCTCCCGAGGGGTGACGACGACGAGGCCCGAGGCCATCGCCTCGAGGATGGCGATGCCGAACTCTTCCTTGAGGCTGGCGGAGACGTAGATCCCACCCGGTGCACTGAGCCCGGGGCGCCCCAGCCGGATCGCCGACAGCCACGTGGCGACCACCCCGTTCGGACGGTGACCGGCCAGCAGCAGGCCCCGGTCCGCGGCGTCGGGGCGGGCGACCGACGCGCAGATGCGGGTCAGCTGTTCCGCCTCGTCGGCGTTCGGGTCGTCGAGGTCGCCGCCGACGACGAGCAGGTTGCAGCTGTCGCCGGACACGGGATCCGACGCCCACGCCTCCACCAGCGTGGCCATGCCCTTCACCCGGTGCAGCCGCCCGACGCTGATGACCAGGGGCAGGTGCCGACGCCTCGGTGGGAGGGTCGCGAGCAGCGTGTCCAGCTCGGCGAGAGCGTCCGCCGTGGCGACCGGGACGGCGACGCCACGGGTGGCGTCCGCCACCTCCTGGGCCGCACGTTCGAGTGGGGCGAGATCGATGCCCTCAGGGACCACCGTGAGCGATCGGTCACCCGCGTCCGGGTCGAGGTGCAGGAGCTCTCGCAGGTCGCGGTCCAGCCGTGGTCGCGGGAAGGCGACGAGGTGGGCCGCCTGGTCCGCGAGGTCGCGCAGGAGCCGCACCCTGAAGACGAGGTGCTCCGCCTGGTCCGCCGCTCCGAAGGTGGCCCGGGTGAGGGTGCCGGAGGCCTCACGCGCAGCGATGAGCGCGTGCGGGTCGGGAGCCAGGGTGAGCACCGTGGGGATGCCCAGCTCCCTCGCCACCTCGGACGCCGCCCACGACCCCACGTCCGCCATGCGCAGGTGGAGGACGTCGACCGGGGCCGCCGCGACGAGCGCTCGCCGGAGCCCGCGCCGGATGCCGACCCGCAGCGGCCACGTGTCGGCAGACGGCCGTGCCGGGCCCGGAAGGGGGACGCCGAGGTAGTGGTGGCCGGGGGCCGGGGACTGGTCGGGGCTCCGTTCCCCCTCGTGGTGGCTGCGCGAGAAGGTCAGCACTCGCGAGACCCCCGGCTCGGCGACGAGCGCATCCCCGAGGTGGACGAGCAGGGTCGCGATCCCGCCGGTGTCTCCCTTGCCCGCGTTGCGCAGGCTCCCGTCGACGTCGGCGTGGAGGAACAGCTGGGCGACCGTCAGGCCGTCACGGCCGGACTCGGAAGGACGCATCGGACGAGGCGGTGCCTCGTCGTCGGCCTCGGGCTCGACGACGCCCCAGGCCTCGAGGGTCGCCTCGGCGAGCATCCCGACGAAGCCGCCCTCCTCCATCGCTGCGTGCAACGGCGACACCGCCTCGGCAACCGGAGCGGACGTGCGCAGCGCCCACGCAGCGTGCTCCTTGAGGAAGGGCACCCGTGAGGTCAGCAGCGGCACCACGAGCGCCCGCACCATGGCCGGTCCCCCGGCAGCGGCGGCGTGCACCGCCGCGATCGCCGTGAGCTGGTCGGTGTCGTCGTCGATGGCAGCACGCAAGCTGCCTCTCGCCGCGTCGCCGTCCTCGCGCACGGACTCCACGAGGGGGTCGATGAACTCGATCGCCGCGAGGAGGGAGGGCGCGGTACGGACCGCGTCGAGCATCCCCACGTTCGGCGTGGCCAGGGTATCCGTCACCCTCGTATACTAGGCCACACCTTGCACAAACCTTCTACAAACACTCAGGTCTGTCTCGTCGACCGATCTCCCGGCCGGTCGGGTGGACGTCCCGACGGGGGCGTGAGCAGCACGGATGGGTCTCGTGCGTGCCGCCCCACGGGCCCGCTCCAGCAGACAGAATGGCGGCGACCCCGTCTCGGCAAAGGAGCCACACCATGGGTAGCGCAGACGCCAACCTCGCATCACCGCTCGTCCGCACGGCGAGGGAGATGCCGGAACGGCCGGCCCTGAAGATCAACGGGCAGGACATCAGCTACCAGCAGCTCCACGGCATGGCCGCCAAGCTCGCAGGAGCGTTGCGCGCCAACGGCATCGAGCCGGGTGACCGCGTCGCGCTGATCCTGCCCAACGTCCCGGCGTTCCCGGTGGCCTTCTTCGCCACGCTCCTCGCCGGCGGCGTCGTCGTCCCGATGAACCCGCTGCTCAAGTCGGGCGAGATCGACTTCTTCTTCACGAACTCCGGCGCCAAGATCGCCTTCGTGTGGCCGGACTTCGTCGACGAGGCCACCAAGGGGGCGGCGAGCTCGGGCACGAGAGTCATCGAGTGCGGACCGATGGGACCGGTCGACGGAGCGCTCGAGGGTGGAGAGGCCGTCGCCGAGCCGACGGAGCGCGAGGGCGACGACACGGCGATCATCCTCTACACCTCGGGCACGACCGGCCGCCCCAAGGGGGCCGAGCTCACCCACGACAACGTGAGCCTCAACGCGATGCGCTGCGCCGAGGTCATCCAGGAGCTCAACGAGAACGACGTGATCATGGGCTGCCTGCCCCTCTTCCACGTCTTCGGTCTCGTCGTCGGCCTCAACGCGGCGGTTCGCGTCGGGGCCTCCCTCGCGCTCATCCCCCGCTTCGACCCGGCTGCCGCGATCAAGGTCATCGGTGACGAGAGGGTCACCGTCATGCAGGGCGTGCCCACGATGTATGCCGCGATCCTCAACCACCCCGACGCCGACAGCCTCGACGCGTCGTCGCTGCGGACCTGCGCCTCGGGTGGGTCGGCGATGCCGCTCGAGGTGATGAAGGCGTTCGAGGAGAAGTTCGGCTGCGTCATCCTCGAGGGCTACGGCCTGTCCGAGACCTCTCCGGTGGCCTCGTTCAACCTGCCCGGACGCGAGCGCAAGCCCGGCACCATCGGCCTCGCCATCCCCGGCTGCGAGATGCGGGTCATCGACCTCGACGGCCAAGAGGTCGAGCACGGCGAGGTGGGCGAGATCGCCATCCGGGGCGACAACGTCATGAAGGGCTACTGGGACAACCCCGACGCGACGGCCGAGGCGATCCCCGACGGCTGGTTCCGCACCGGCGACCTGGCCACCCAGGACGACGAGGGCTACTTCACCATCGTCGACCGCAAGAAGGACATGATCCTGCGCGGTGGGATGAACGTCTACCCGCGCGAGGTCGAGGAGGTCATCTACCAGCACCCCGACGTCCTCGAGGTCGCCGTCGTCGCGGTCCCAGACGAGCTGCTCGGCGAGCAGGTCGGCGCCGGGGTGACGCTCCGCGAGGGGTCGAGCGCCACGGCGGAGGACATCATCGAGTTCACCAAGGAGCGCATCGCGGCCTACAAGTACCCGCGGCAGGTGTGGTTTCTCGACGAGCTGCCCAAGGGGCCGACGGGCAAGATCCTGCGGCGCGAGGTCAAGGCACCGACCACGGGCTGACGCCGGTCCCCGGTGCGCTGCTGCGCCAAGCCCGGTGTCGGGGATCCGGGGTCACCGTCAGCTGGATGGGCCCGGATCCCCGACACCCGGTCGCGGCAGGCACGCTCAGGTGCGGAGGGCCTCCGGCGCGGCCGCGGTCTCCTCGGCGGCGGGCGCCCGCTCCGGGGCGTTGATCACCCCGGCTGCGGCAAGGACGATGACGAACCCGGCCAGCTCCCAGATCCCGAGGGACTCCCCGAGCAGGGCGACCCCGAGGAGCACGGACACGACCGGGATGAGGTAGGTGATCGTCGAGCCCACGACGGCGCCCGCGGCGCGGACGACGTCGAACAGCAGGATGTATGCCGCGCCGGTCCCGACCGCGCCCAGGACCAGGACGCACACCAGGGGCAGCCACGCCCAGCCTCCCCCGGTGTGCCCGGCGTCGAGAGCTGAGGTCCCGAGCCGCGCCGTGTCGTAGGCCCACAGCGAGGACACGCCGACGTCCTGGGCGAGCCCCCAGACCACCGCGAGCGGAAGCATCACGACGGTCCCCATGAGCAGGGTCGCCGCCGGCTGGCTCAGCCCGCCCAGGTCGGCCCCGGCGAGGAAACGGCGGTTGTAGGTCCAACCGACGCCATAGCTGGCACCACCGGCGAGCGCCATCGCGAAGCCCACGAGGTCGGGGCGGGCATCGTTCCATGGCTGCATGATCGTGATGACCCCGAGGAACCCGACGAGGACGGCGGCGAGCTTGGGTCGGCTCGTGCGGGTCCCCGGCATCATGAGCATCGTCATGAGCACGGTGGCGATGGGCGTGGACGCGTTGCCGATGCCGGCCAGCGCCGAGCTGATCCTGGTCTCGGACAGGGCGAAGAGCGTGAACGGCAGCGCGCCGAGGAACACCCCGGTGACGACGAGGTGGGCCCAGGTGCGACGCTCGGTCGGCAGCGAGCCGCCGCGCCCCCAGAGCAGGACGAGGATGGTGGCGGTGCCGGCCACCAGGCGCAGGGTGGCGATCTGCACCGGGTGCAGCGACTCCAGCCCGATCTTCATGAGCAGGAAGCTGGACCCCCAGATCAGCGCCAGGGCGAGGTACTTCGCCTGCCAAGGGACCCTGGGTGCGGGTGACATCAGTCGTGCTCCTTCTCGGTCAGCTCACCGGCGACAGCGACCGCCACCCGTTGAACGTCCACGGCCCCCCGAGGTGTGAGTGACGGCAGACCACACGTCGGGGTCACCGTGACGTCCGCGAGCGATGCCAGCGGGAGTCCGACCCGGCCGAACCCCTCGACGACGTGCGCCACAGCCGTCCGGACCGCGTCAGCCGAAGAGGTGACGGCGCTCGTCGGCACCACACCGGCCCAGAGCCGGGTGCCGGCCTCGACGGCTGCCGCGACGGCCTCCCACCGCTGCGCCGAGGACTCGGTGAGATCGAGCGCCAGGGCGGTGACGCCGGTGGCGGCGAGGAGCTCCACCGGAGCGTCCGGGTGGCACGAGTGCAGGACGACGTCACCGTCGTGCGCGTCACGAACCTCCTGTATGCCGCGTGCCACCTCCACGCGGTCGACCGCACGGACGCGTCCGTAGCCCGACGCCGTCGGCAGCTCGCCGCGCAGGACCGACAGCACGGAGGGTTCGTCGAGCTGGACCGTGATGACTGCTCCGGGGACGAGCCGCTGCACGTCCGCGACGTGCTGGCGCACCCCCTCGGTGAGCGAGGCGACGAGGTCACGGCGGGCGCCCTCGTCGGTGACCGAGCGCTCCCCGCGGTTCAGCTCGATGGACGCGCCGAGCGTCCACGGTCCGGCGACCTGGATCTTGAGCGGCCCGGCATACCCGTCGTAGGCCTCGGCGAGCTCGTCGAGGTCCTGGCGCAGGAACGCGCGGGCGCGTGCGCTGTCCCGGCCGGGGCGGTCGGTGAACCGCCAACCGGAGGGCTGGAGGTCCACCGAGAGGTCCGCAAGCAGGGCGGCGGATCGCCCGATGAGGTCGGATCCCGGCCCACGAGAGGGCAGCTCGGGCAGGTAGGGCAGGCCGTGGCCATCAACATCGGCGAGGAGATCGCGGACCGTGACGACGGCCTCCCGCGACGACTCGCCGGGCCAGGAGCCGACTCCGGAGACGTGGGTCACGCGAGAACCCTCGCACTCGCGAAGTCACGCACCGACCGCGGGACCTCGGAGGTGGTGGAGGTCGGGGCCGCCACGGGCTCCAGCGCCACCGTGCGCAGCTCCACGACACCGTGCCACGCGTCGGTCTCCTCGCCCGGTGCGCTGGCCGTCCCGGTCCGGACCTTGGTCATGAAGCGCCCCTGTTCGATCGGCAGTGCCATGACCGAGGTCTTCGCCACCTCCTGACGCGTCATGGGCCGGACCTCGCCGGTCCGCCCCGGGATGAGTCGCTCCGAGACCGCGTCGAGGGCGGTCGTGCGGTCGCCGTCGCTGAGCGGGGTGAGGTTGCCGTAGACGACGGCGGAGCGGTAGTTCGCCGAGGAGTCGAACGTGGTGTGGCCGACGACGAGCGCGTCGACGGCGATGACGGCGAGTGCGGCCGGCGCGCCCGCGGCGACGTGGCGCAGGGCGCCGGCGCCGGTGGAGCCGTGCAGGAGGATGCGGTCGCCCTGACGCGCGAAGAGCATCGGCACGACCCACGGCTCGCCGTCGACGACGGTGCTGAGGGTGCCGGCGAGGACGTCGTCGAGGATCGCGTCGAGCGCGACCCGCTCGGTGCTGCCGCGTTCGCGGTGCCGGTGCAGGGTGAGGTGGGACATGACTCCATGCTCAGCCACAACTGGACCCCCCTCCAGAACCAGTATCGCCGGAAGCGCAGGACCAGTATTCTGGCAGGATGCCCCGGTCCGCCCGCACCACCAGCCTTCCTCTCCGGCTCGAGACGTCCGACCGGCCGCTGCGTCACCGGATCGCCGATGCGGTCGTCGCCGCGCTGCGCGAAGGGCGGCTGCGGCCGGGCGACCCACTCCCCTCGACTCGGGTGCTGGCAGCGGAGCTCGAGATCTCCCGGGGACCGGTGGTCGCGGCATACGACGAGCTCGCGGCGGCCGGCTTCATCGAGACCCGCCCCGGATCGGGTGCTGCCGTCGCGCCCCGTGCGGACCGGGCCGCCCGAGCCGGCGCCACCTCGTCGGTCGAGCCCATGGCGCCATGCCCGACCGACCCCGTCCCCACCACACCGTCGTGGCCGGTGCGTCGCGAGACGCGTTTCGACCTACGGCCGGGTCGCCCGGACGTGGGCTTCCTCGACCAGGCCGCATGGCGACGGGCCTGGCGACAGGCCGCGTCCCAGGCGCCCACGACCGACATCAGCCACGGCCCCCGCCACACCCGGCTGCGCGAGGTGCTCGCCGACCACATCCGGCGCAGCCGGGGCATCGCCGTCGCCGCCGACGACCTCCTCATCACGCCGGGAGTCAGCGCCACCCTCCAAGCCCTTCCCGCCGCCCTGGGCCTCGTCGGGCGCACCGTCGCCGTCGAGGACCCCGGATACGCCGAGGCGTGGACAGCCTTCTCCGACACCGGATCCCGCATCCGGCCGCTGCCGGTCGATGACGACGGTCTCGACCCGTCGATGCTCAGACGTGGTGACGCGGCCGTCTACGTCACCCCGTCGCACCAGTACCCGCTGGGTGCCCGCATGCCGGTCGCCCGGCGCACTGCCCTCCTCGAGTGGGCCAGGGCCTCGAACGGGCTCGTGCTCGAGGACGACTACGACGGCGAGTTCCGCTACGACGTCTCGCCGCTTCCGGCGCTGCGCTCGCTCGAGGGAGCCGACGACCACGTCCTCTACATCGGCACGGCCTCCAAGATCCTCGTGCCCACGCTGCGGGTGTCGTGGCTGGCACCACCGACGCACCTGCGCGAGGCCATCCGGGTCGAGCTGGAGCGGCGCAGCCTGTTCGTCAACGAGATGACCGGTGAGGCCGTCGCGGAGTTCATCGCCAACGGCTCGCTCGCAGCGCACCACGCGCGCGCTTCGCGGACGTATGCCGCTCGCCGTGCGCGACTCGTCGCCGCCCTGGCCCGGCAGCTGCCCGGTCACCGCCTGAGCGGGGTCGACGCCGGCCTGCACCTCGTCCTGCTCCTGCCGGACGACGTCGACGACCACGAGGTCTCGATGACGCTGCTGCACCACGGTGTGGCGGTCAACCCGCTCTCGGCCTACTGCGTGGAGTCGGTGCGCCGCGGACTCGTGATCGGGTATGCCGGCCTGCCGGAGTCCCAGGCCGACGCGGCGGTGCGTGCCCTGGCTCGCGGCCTCGCCTGACGGCCTCGAGACGACCACGTCCTCGCGAGCCGACCAGGAAGACCTGGTCGCCCCATCAAGAAATGGTCGTGCCGAGAACGGGGAGGAGGTCCGGGCTCACCTCGCGGCCTGGGCACGTGAGGTCGAGGCGATCGTGGCCGAGCCGACGACGCGGGTGCCCTCATAGAGCACGACCGACTGGCCTGGAGCGACCCCACGGATGCGCTCGTCGAGCCGCACGTGCACCACCTCCGGGTGGGCGGCGTCGACACGGGCCCACGCCGGCGCCTCGTCCCCGTGCGCTCTCACCTGGGCCCCCAACCGGACCTCACCGACCGGAGCGCCCCCGCACCAGCGAGCGTGGTCGGCCGTGATGAGGTCGACCCCCAGCAGGTCCTGGGTCCCGATGAGCACCCGGTTGGTCGGAGCGTCGACGCCCACGACATAGCGTGGCTCGGCGTCCAGCGAGGAGCGCTCCAGACCGAGCCCGCGACGCTGTCCGACGGTGAAACCGTAGGCACCACGATGGGCGCCCACCACCTCGCCGCTGGACGCGTCGACCAACTCGCCGGGCTGCTCCCCGAGCCGCTTGGTCAGCCAGCCCCGGGTGTCGCCGTCGGGGATGAAGCAGATGTCGTAGGAGTCCGGCTTCCTGGCGACCGAGAAGCCGCGAGCCGCCGCCTCCTCACGGATCTGCGGCTTGGCCGTGTCACCGAGCGGGAAGAAGGCGCGCGCCAGCTGCTCGTCGTCGAGCACTCCCAGGACGTAGGACTGATCCTTGGCAGGGTCGACCGCACGGTGGAGCTCGCGCCGCACGACGCCGTCCGCGCCCGGCCGCTCGACGATCTGCGCGTAGTGCCCCGTCGCCACGGCATCGAACCCCAGCGCCACCGCACGGTCCAGCAGCGCGGCGAACTTGATCGACTCGTTGCAGCGCAGGCACGGGTTGGGAGTGCGGCCCGCTTGGTACTCGGCCACGAAGTCGTCCATGACATCGCGCTGGAACCGCTCGGCCATGTCCCAGACGTAGAAGGGGATGCCTAGCCGGTCGGCGACGCGCCGGGCGTCGCCGGCGTCCTCGATGGTGCAGCAGCCACGCGCGGACTCTCGCAGCGTCGCAGCCGAACGCGACAGCGCGAGGTGCACACCGACCACCTCGTGCCCGGCGTCGAGCATCCGCGCGGCGGCTACGGCCGAGTCCACTCCCCCGCTCATCGCGGCGACGACGCGCATCAGGCCGCCCCGCTGGCACGACGGGCCCGCTCGACCACAGCCGGCAGCGCCGCGAGGAAGGCGTCGACGTCGGCGTCGGTCGACGTGTGCCCGAGCGAGAGGCGCAGCGCCCCGCGGGCCTCCGCCTCCGGGTAGCCCATGGCAAGCAGCACGTGGCTCGGCTGCGGCACACCGGCCTGGCACGCCGAGCCGGTCGAGCACTCCACCCCGGCAGCGTCGAGGAGGTAGAGCAGCGAGTCGCCCTCGCAGCCCGGGATGAGCAGGTGGGCGTTGCCGGGAAGCCGGTCGGTGGCATCACCCTCGGTCCAGCAGCCGCTCACGCTGATGCCGAGCCCGAGCCCGATCGCGCCGCCGATGAGGCGGTCCCGCAGCTCGGTGAGGCGCTTGGCCTCGACGTCACGTCCGGCGACCGCCTCGGTGAGGGCGACCGCGAACGCGCGTATGCCGGCCGCGTCGAGAGTGCCCGACCGCACCTGCCGCTCCTGGCCACCTCCATGGACGAGCGGCACGAGCCGGGCATCGCGCCGGGCCAGCAACGCCCCGACACCGACGGGTCCCCCGACCTTGTGGGCAGAGACGGTCATGAGGTCGGCGCCACTCGCGGCGAAGTCGACCGGGAGCTGCCCGACGGCCTGCACGGCGTCGGTGTGGAACGGCACGCCGGCCTCGCGCGCCACGGCGGCCAGCTCGGCCACGGGCTGCACCGTCCCCACCTCGTTGTTGGCCCACATGACGCTGGCGATCGCCACGTCGAGCGCATCGGTCGCTCCAGCAGGGGCCGTGAGGGCACCGCGCAGGTCATCGACCGAGATGTGCCCGCAGCGGTCCGGCTCCAGCCAGGTGACCTCTGCGTCGTGGCGCTTGACGAGGTGCTCCACCGGGTCGAGGACGGCGTGGTGCTCGATCCCGCCCACGACGAGCCGGCGCGCGCCGACGGACCGCAGGCGGGCGGCATACGTGCCCTTGATGGCCAGGTTGTCCGCCTCGGTGCCACCGGACGTGAAGACGACCTCCGACGGTCGAGCGCCGAGGGCACCGGCGATCTCCTCGCGCGACTCCTCGACGACGGCACGGGAGGCGCGACCGGAGGTGTGCAGCGACGACGGGTTGCCACCGCGCTCGCTCTGCTCGACCCACGCAGCGCGAGCCGACGCCCGCATGGGGGTCGTCGCCGCATGGTCCAGATAGGCGCTCACCAGCCGATTCTACGTTCGCCACGTGAGAGCCACCGCCGCAGGAGCGACGACCTCACTCGGGCGAGCGCGGTCACGCCGCTCTGCTGCGGCTCACCGAGGTGTTCTACGACCGGGTGCTCGCCGACCCGGTCCTCGAGACGGTGTTCCGGCACATGAGCCCCGACCACCGAGAGCACGTGGCGCGCTGGCTCGGTGAGGTCTTCGGTGGACCGCCGGACTACACCGACCACCTCGGCGGCTACCCCGCGATGCTGCGCCACCACGTCGGCCTGGGCATCACCGAGGAGCAACGTGCCCGGTGGGCCGGCCTCATCGCGGCGAGCGCCGACGAGGCCGGCCTGCCCGAGGACCCGGAGTTCCGGTCGGCCTTCATGGCCTACGTCGAGTGGGGAACCCGGATCGCGCTGGCCAACTCCGCTGCCGGTGCCGACCCTCCCGAGAACCTGCCGGCACCACGCTGGGGCTGGGGTGAGGCTCCGCCCTACCGCGGTTGACCTGAAGTGGCGGCGCTCGATCAGCCTCGGTCAAGAGCTCACCCCGCGAACCAGAGGTCCGCGGGGTGAGCTCGTGGCGCGGCTGATGCGCGCAGGAGGCGTGCGGTGCGTCAGGCCTTGGCCTTCTTGACGGCCTCGGTCGCCTGCGGCAGGACGGTGAACAGGTCACCGACGACACCGAAGTCCACGAGCTCGAAGATCGGCGCCTCCTCGTCCTTGTTGATCGCGATGATCGTCTTGGACGTCTGCATGCCGGCCCGGTGCTGGATCGCACCCGAGATGCCCGCGGCGACATAGAGCTGCGGCGAGACGGCCTTGCCGGTCTGGCCGACCTGGTTGCTGTGCGGGTACCAGCCGGCGTCGACGGCGGCGCGCGAGGCACCGACGGCAGCACCGAGGGAGTCGGCGAACTCCTCGACCGGACCGAAGTCGCCCGCGGTGCCGCGACCGCCGGAGACGACGATCTTGGCCTCGGTGAGCTCCGGGCGACCCGTCGACTCCTTGGGCTTGGACTCCGTGATCTTCGCGGCCTTGGCGGCGTCGGAGAGGGTGACCTCGACCTTCTCCAGGGTGCCCGCGGCCGGGGCCGGCTCGATGGCGACGGAGTTGGGCTTGACCGCGACGATGGCGGTGCCCTTGGTGATGGTCGACTTCACCGTGTAGGACCCGGCGAAGACCGACTGGGTCGTCTCGACGCCCTCGCCACCGGCGGTGACGTCGACGGCGTCGGTGATGACGCCCGACTCGGTGCGGATCGCGAGGCGGGCCGCGATCTCCTTGCCGGAGGCGTTGCTCGGGATGAGCACGGCGAGCGGAGAGGTCTTCTCGACGACCGCCGCGAGGATCTCGGCCTGGGGTGCGACGAGGTACTCGAGGGCGTCGGGGGCGTCGTAGACGTAGACCTTGGCGGCGCCGTACTTGGCGAGGGTGACCTGGGCGGTCTCGGCACCGGGGCCGATGTAGACGGCGGACGGCTCACCGAGACGGCGGGCGATGGTCAGCAGCTCGGCGGTCGCCTTGCGGATCTTGCCGCCGACGTGGTCGACGAGGACGAGAACTTCAGCCATGTCTGGTATCTCCTCAGAGGAACTTCTGGGCGGACAGGAACTCGGCGAGCTTGGTGCCACCGTCGCCCTCGTCGGTGACGAGCTGGCCCTGCTCACGCGGCGGGCGCTTGGCGAAGGAGGTCACCCTGGTCCACGCGGCGTCCAGGCCGACCTGACCGGCGTCGACCCCGAGGTCGGCGAGGGTCCACGTGTCGACCGGCTTCTTCTTGGCGGCCATGATCCCCTTGAAGGACGGGTAGCGAGGCTCGTTGATCTGGTCGGTGACCGACACCAGGGCCGGGAGCGTCGACTCGATCGTCTCGGACGCGGCGTCCCCGTCGCGACGGATCGTCAGCGACTGGCCGTCGACGGTCAGCTCCGAGGCGTAGGTGACCTGCGGCAGTCCGAGCCGCTCGGCGAGCATCGCGGGCACGACGCCCATGACGCCGTCCGTCGACGACATGCCCGTGAGGACGAGGTCGGGGTTGCCGCCCCCGGAGGCCTTCTTGATCGCCTCGGCCAGGATGAGCGATGTGGCAGCGGCGTCGGAGCCGTGGATCGCCTCGTCGCTGACGTGGACGCCCTTGTGGGCCCCCATCTGCAACGCCTTCTTGATCGCGTTGACGGCCTGCTCGGGTCCGACCGTGAGGACGGTGACCTCACCCTCACCGGACTCGGCGAGCTTGAGCGCCTCCTCGACGGCGTACTCGTCGAGCTCCGACAGGAGCCCCTCGACGCCGTCGCGGTCGGTGGTGCTGTCGGCCTCGTGGAAGGTGCGCTCGGACTGTGCGTCAGGCACGTACTTGACGCAGACGACGATGTTCATGCGTGCCTCGTCCTCATCTCTGGGTGACTCCGGGTGGGGTGAAACGTTCACGACCGAGCGTATGCCGCGTGCTCGCCCTCCGGAGAATCCCCCGGGCGTGATCGTGGGCACAGAAAAGGTTGCCGACCTCTCCGCCCCACTCCCGGCGACGGGTGAGAGACCATCGAAGGACCGCGCGTTGGACCGAGCGAGAGCTGCGACCACGAGGAGGGAGTGCCAGGTGTTCAAGGTGCTGCTGCTCGACCTCGACGGGGTGCTCCGGCTCTGGGACCCCGACTTCACCGGCGCGGTCGAGCAGGCCCACGGGCTCCCCGCCGGCACCCTGGCGGTGGCGGCGTTCGCCCCGGACCGGCTGCAACCGGCCCTCACCGGTGTCGTCGACGACCGCGCCTGGCGTGCATCGGTGGCCGACGCCATCGCCGTCGAGCACGGCGAGGCGGCCCATGCCGCGGTGCACGACTGGATGGCGCCGGCTGGCACGGTCGACCACGGCGTCCTCGAGATCGTGCGCCGCGCCCGCTCCGGGCTGCGGGTCGTGCTCTTCACCAACGCCACCAGCCGACTCGATGACGACCTCGTCCAGCTGGGTCTCGGGGACGAGGTCGACGCGGTGATGAGCAGCGCGGACATCGGGATGGCCAAGCCGGATCCGGACGTCTTCAGCCGGGTCGCCCTTGCGAACGGGATGATGTTCAGCGAGATCGCCTTCGTCGACCACTCGCCGGAGAACGTCGCGACCGCGGAGATCCTCGGGATTCGGTCACACCTCTACACCGGCGTCGACGGACTGCGGACCTTCGTCGACGGGCTCCTCAGTTCGTGATCAGGCGCCTTCGAAGGTCGCCTTGCCCGGTCCGTTCTCGATGAAGGACGCCATGCCGGTCGTGCGGTCCTTCGTGGCGAAGAGTGACGCGAAGAGCATCCGCTCGATCTCGAGCCCGCTCTGCAGGTCGGTCTCGAGGCCGGAGTCGATGGCCTCCTTCGCGGCACGGATCGCGTAGGCCGGCCCGCCGGCATACCGGCTCATCATCTCCTTGGCTGCGACCAGCACCGCCTCCGAACCGCGTTCACCCGGGTCGACGACCTCGTCCACGAGCCCGATCGCGAGCGCCTCGTCGGCGTCGACGAACCGGCCCGTGAAGATGAGGTCCTTGGCCCTGGCCGGGCCGACGAGGCGGGCCAGTCGCTGGCTGCCGCCGGCTCCGGGGATGAGTCCGAGGAGGACCTCGGGCTGACCGAGCTTGGCGCCCCTGGCCGCGATGCGGAAGTCGCAGGCCAGGGTCACCTCGCAGCCCCCACCGAGGGCGTAGCCGGTGATGGCAGCGACGGTGGGCTTGGGAATTCGCGCGAGGGCGCGGGTGAAGTCCTGGAACAGGTGCGAGTGGTCGACCATGTCGGTGTAGGACCAGTTCGCCATCTGCTTGATGTCGACTCCGGCAGCGAAGACCTTCTCGCCGCCGTAGACGATGACCCCGAAGACGTCCTTGCGCTCGGTCGCCTTGGCGGACGCGGCGATGATGCCGCGCTGCACCTCGGCGTCGAGGGCGTTCATCGGCGGCCGGTCGAGCCGGATGATGCCGATGCCGTCCTCGACCTCGAGGCGCACGACGTCGCTCATGTCAGCTGTCCTGGCCCGGCGCCGAGCCGTTGGCCTCGGGGCCGGGCTCATCGGAACCCTCGGGGGCATCGCCCGGGACCTCGCCCTGCGTCTGCCCGGGCTCGAGGCCGAGGGCCCGCTCGTGCCACAGCTGAACGCCCGAGAGGATGATCGAGGTGCTCACCTGGACGAGCGTGCCGACGTCCGCACCCTCGACGACGATGTGCTCGCTCGTCACGACGAGCGTGTTGTTGGCGACGCCGGTCTTGACGCAGTTGAGCGACAGGTTGACCTCGTTGCACGTGGCCATGACCTTGTCCCGGTCGGCCGCGACCTCCTCGGGCAGGGTCCACTGGCCGAAGATGCGCATGACGGGCAGCTCGCCCTCGGTGACGCGGACGAAGATCGTCTGCTCGTTGGCCTGGTAGGCGACGTCGCCGTCGGTGTCGAGGTTGGGCTGGGCGCCTGCGTCGACGAGCACGTCGAGGACTCGGCCACGGAGCGGGTGCTCGTTCGCCGGCGGCGGGAAGTTCGGGAGAGAAGTCGGATCGCTCATGAGTCCACCTTGTCATGTGTGGTGTGCGACGCGCGCGGGCGGCGCCTGCTCGCGCCCAGTCCCTCGGGGCGTCAATAGGCTGCACGCCATGACGCCACTGACGTCCGCCGCCACCGCCTCCTCGTTCCGGGTCCCCCGCGACCTGCCGCCCGCACCGGGCGTGACCCTCGTCGACGGCGGCATGGAGGTGAGCGTCTATGCCGGACACGCGGACTCGGTCGACCTGTGCCTCTTCGAGGTGGGCGACAGCGAGGGCCTGACCGAGCGTCGGGTGCCCCTGGTCGACCATGCCTTCGGCTGGTGGTTCGGCTTCGTCCCCGACGTGGGTGTCGGACAGCGTTACGGCTTCCGCGTCGGCGGCGCCTGGGACCCGGAGCAGGGCCTGCGCCACAACCCGGCCCAGCTGCTCATGGACCCCTATGCCCGCGCCATCGAGGGTGAGGTCCGTTGGGGGCCCAGCGTCTACGGTCACGTCGTCGACGACCACTCCTGGCGCGGCGACGGGTCCGCGCCCTCGGACTCGGACTCCGCCCCCGACATGCCCCGGTGCGTCGTCGTCGACGAGTCCTTCGACTGGGGTGATGACGCGCCACCAGCGGTGACACGCAGCGAGACCGTGATCTACGAGACGCACGTCCGCAACCTCACGATGCAGCTCCCGGGGGTGCCCGAGGACCTCCGAGGGACGTATGCCGGGATGGCCCACCCGGCGACGATCGACCACCTCACCGGGCTCGGGATCACCGCGGTCGAGCTGCTGCCCGTGCACTCCTTCGCCTCCGAGCCGGCCCTGGTGCAGAAGGGGCTGGCCAACCACTGGGGCTACAACACGCTGGGCTTCTTCGCTCCTCACGCTCCGTATGCGGCGGCCCCGGACCCGCAGGGAGCCGTCGACGAGTTCAAGGGGATGGTCAAGCTCCTCCATGCCGCCGGGCTCGAGGTGCTGCTCGACGTGGTCTACAACCACACGGCCGAGCAGGACGGCACCGGCGCCACCCTCTCGTTCCGCGGCCTCGACAACCGCGCCTACTACCGGCTCGACGAACGCGGTCGCGACATCGACGTCACCGGGACCGGCAACACGCTCGACCTGCGTCACCCGGTGATGTGCCGCCTGGCCCTGGACTCGTTGCGCTACTGGGTTCAGGAGTGCCACGTCGACGGCTTCCGGTTCGACCTGGCGGTCGCCCTCGGACGTGGGCGCACCGACGAGTTCGACCCCGACCACCCCTTCCTCGTCGGCCTGCGCACCGACCCGGTGCTGTCGCGCACCAAGCTCATCGTCGAGCCGTGGGACGTCGGGATGCACGGCTGGCGCACCGGCCAGTTCCCACCGCCGTTCTCGGAGTGGAACGACCGCTTCCGTGACTCGGTGCGTGACTTCTGGCTGGCCGACCACCGGCCCGCCGTTCCGGGTCAGGTGCCGCACGGCGTGCAGGACCTCGCGACCCGCCTCGCCGGGTCGCGAGACCTCTTCGGCACGCGGGACCGAGGACCGACCGCGTCGGTGAACTTCGTGACGGCTCACGACGGGTTCACCCTCGCCGACCTCACGGCATACGACGAGAAGCACAACGAGGACAACGGCGAGGACAACAACGACGGCTCCAACGGCAACCACTCGTGGAACCACGGGGTCGAGGGGCCGACCGACGACGAACAGGTGCAGACGCTGCGTCGGCGCTCGATGCGCAACCTCCTCGGGACCCTCCTGCTGTCCTCGGGCATCCCGATGATCAACGCCGGTGACGAGCTCGGTCGCAGCCAGAACGGCAACAACAACCCCTACAACCAGGACAACGCGACGACGTGGTTCGACTGGGACCTCGCGCCGTGGCAGGACGACCTCCTGGCGACCACCCGGCACCTCCTCGCCATCCGCAGCGAGCACCCGGCGCTGCGTCAGCGCACGTGGGCCGTCGGGCGCGAGGTGCACGAGGACGGCTCCATCGACCTCGCCTGGTATGCCGCCGACGGTGAGCCCATGCACGACTGGTCCTCCCCCGACAACAGGACGCTGCAGATGCTCGTCAACGGTGCCTGGCTCGGTCATGAGTCGGTCCTCGTCGTGCTCCACGGCGGGCAGCAGGAGCAGCAGGTGAGGCTGCCGACGGCGCCGGGACTCGCCCACTTCCGTCTCCTCTGGGACAGCCAGTGGGAGCGGCCGGAGGACGGTGCGCGGTCGACCGCGGGTGACGAGGTCACGCTCGCGCCGCTCAGCATGCGCGCGTATGCCGTGACCGACCCGACCTGAGTCGTCGGCCGGCGGCGTTCCGGCGCCCTGTGGACAACTCTCCGGCCGTTTCGGGCGATGTCCCTAGCGTTCGGGGTATGCCGTCCTCGATCGACCTCGACGTCACCGTGCGGTGGCCCAGGCGCCGCCAGAGCGGGATCGACGTCCGCATCTCGGCGCCCGACGGGTCGACCCTGGCCGACGTCCTGCCGCTGCTCAGCGACCTCCTCGACTGCACCCCGACCACGGTCTCGTGCGGCGGGATCGGCGTCGAGCCCACCGCGCGACTCGGAAGGCCACCCCTGGTCCACGGCGCCACGTTGGTCCTCGACGAGCCCGAGCGCGCTCCTGGTGGCGGGTCGGCGCCCATGGACCTCGCGGTCGTCGCCGGTCCCGATGCCGGTCGTCGTGTCCCTCTGAGCCCGGACGGGGTGCTCGTCGGGCGGTCCGCGGGCCTGGGCCTCCATCTCGCGGACGATCGACTCAGTCGCCGACATGCTCGCATCAGCCTGTCCGACAACGGTTTCCGGGTCACCGACCTGTCCTCCACCAACGGCACCCGATGCGGGGCCCTGATCCTTGACGACGGAGGCTCCGCCGACGTCGATGGTTCGGAGCTCATCGGCATCGGCAGCTCGTTGCTGCGTCTCGTGCGCGCCGGAGGCACCACGGCGTCGACGCTTCCACGCGGCGACGGACGCGTCCTCGTCAACCGCTCGCCCCGGACCCGCCCGCCCGAGCTCGCGATGACGATCACGGCACCTGCGGCGCCGATCCCGCCGCGTCGAGGGCGCATCCCCTGGGTCGCGGCCGTGCTGCCCGTCCCCTTCGCCGGGCTGCTCGCGGTCTTCTTCGGCCCACAGATGCTGGCGTTCGCCCTGCTGTCACCGCTCATGCTCGTCGGCAGCGTCGTCGGCGACCGGTGGGGAGGCCGGCGGGACCACGCCCGCGAGGTCGCCGCCCACGAGACCGAGCTGGCCGAGCGCCGCAGTGAGTTCGACGCCCTGCGGCGGCTCGAGCGCGAGCAGCGGTGGCGTGACCTGCCCGATGCGTCAACGGTGCTCGACATCGCGGTCGCTCCCCGCACCCGCCTCTGGGAACGACGACGTGGGGCGCCCGACTTCGGCCGGGTGCGGCTCGGTGTCGGCGAGCTCCCGACGAGGACCGGCTGGGCAACGGACAGCGGCAGCCCCGCTGAGCATCCCACGTTGGCGGACCTCCCGGTCGAGCTCGACCTCGACGAGGTGGGAGGACTCGGCATCGCCGGGCCGCCCGCCGAGGTCGAGGCGATGATCCGCCATGTCCTGGGTCAGGTCGCGGCCCTGCACTCACCTCGGGACCTCCGGATCCTCGTGTGCTCCGAGGACGGCACCGGCGACTGCTCGCTGTCGTGGACACGCTGGCTCCCGCACACCACGGCATACGGGGATCTGTCCACCTGCCTCGAGACGCTGCGAGAGCTCGTCGGTCGCCGAGAGGACGACCAGCAGGGCGAGCGCCGATGGCCGCGGGTGCTGCTCGTCCTCCCCCGGTGTGAGAGCGATCTCGCCATGGGCGAGCTGGTCGATCTCCTCGAGCGCGGTCGCGACCTTGGCGTGTGGTGCCTCGTGGGAGCACGCACCGCCGGAGCCCTGCCGTCGTCGTCGCGCGCGGTCGTCGGCATCGGTGCCAGCGGTGGCGCCGGCGCCGGTGGGCTCGCGGCGAGACTGGACGTCGACGGAGCCGAGCCGGTGGCCGCCTTCACCCCGGACCTCGTCGGATGGTGGTGGGGTGAGCGCCTTGCGCGCGCCCTCGCGCCGCTGGTGGACGCCGCCGGCGAGGGCGATGTCCTGCCCAGCTCGGTGGACCTGCTCGACGTGCTCCCGTGGCTCGACGGCGCTCCGACCCTCACCGCCACGGCACTGGCCGAGCACTGGGCCCTGGGTGACGGGCGGCCATCGGCCCGGGTGGGGCGGCTCGCGGGGAGCGAGTGGACGATCGACCTGGCCGCCGACGGCCCCCACGTGCTCGTCGGGGGGACGACCGGCTCCGGCAAGTCCGAGCTGCTCCGCACCCTGGTCACGTCCCTGGCACTGGAGTGCTCACCCGAGGACCTGACGTTCGTGCTCGTCGACTACAAGGGCGGATCCGCCTTCGGCGAGTGTGCCGACCTGCCGCACACGGTGGGTCTCGTGACCAACCTCGACGAGGGTCTCGCGCACCGCGCGCTCGTCAGCCTCGGCGCCGAGATCACCCGTCGCGAGGCGTTGCTCGCGGCCTCGGGTGCCCGCGACTTCGACGACCACCGACACCGGGCCGGGGACCTCCCGCGGCTCGTCATCGTCATCGACGAGTTCCGGCTGCTCGCGGACGAGCTGCCCGACTTCGTCGCCGGGGTGGTGTCGCTCGCCGCCGTCGGACGATCGCTCGGCGTCCACCTCGTCCTCGCCACGCAGCGTCCTGCGGGCGCCATCACGGCGGACATCCAGGCCAACGTCAACCTGCGGATCGCCATGCGCATGCGCGATGTCGCCGACTCCACCGATGTCGTCGGCGGACCGGACGCTGCCCACCTCAGCCCTCACCTGCCGGGGCGCGGCTTCGCCCGTGGCGGGGACGGCGAGCTCGTCGAGTTCCAGGCAGCTCGCGTCGGCAACGGCACGTCCACCCCGACCATCCGGGTGGGCGTGCTCAGTGCATCCGGTCTGCCGATCGGGCGGGACGTCACGTCGGTGGACCTTGGGGTCGCCACGTCGGCAGGTCGGGACCCCTCGGCGAGCACGCATGCTGAAGCGGGCAGCCCCGGCCTGGCGACTCTCGCGGCGACGGCACGACAGGCCGCGGCGCAGGCCGGGTCCTGCCGACCGCACCGCCCGTGGTTGCCGCCGCTGCCCGAGGTCCTCAGCCCTGAGGGCATGGGGGTGCGCGCGGTCGGGTTGCTGGACTCGCCTGCGCACCAACGTCAGGACGAGTTCGAGCATTCGGGCCAGCACGGCCACTGGCTCGTCGTCGGAGGGCCACGGTCGGGACGGACGGCGACCCTGCGGACGGTCCTCGCCTCCCACGTCGCACAGACCTTCAGCCCCACCCACGCCTATTTCATCGACACCAGCGGCGAGCTGGCCGACCTCGAGAGCGTTCCGCACGTCGGCGCCGTCGTGCGCGCCGACGACGTCTCGCGCGTGCGGCGGCTCGTGGACAGGCTGCGTTCAATGACGGACGGACCATCGACCCAGCACGGGGAGGTGCCCTCCGTGCTGTTGCTCGTCGACGGCTGGGAGCGGCTCGACTCCGACGAGACGCTCGCCATCGGTGGGCTGCGTGACGACCTGCAGGACCTCCTGCGCGCGGGTGGCAGCGCTCTGCGGGCGGTCGTCACCGGGGATCGGTCCGTCCTGTCGAGCCGGCTGGGCGCGGTGGTCTCGGAGACCTTCCTCCTGCCGTTCGCAGATCCTTCCGAGGCTGCGTATGCCGGTCTCTCGCGCCGGGATCTCCCGTCCAGTCGAGCACCGGGTCGAGGGCTGCGGCTTCGCGATCGGGTCGAGGTGCAGTTCGCGCTGCGAGATCCGCTGGTGGAGGCGGCCCCGCGTGACACGAGCGCGGCGCCACCCTTCGCGCTGCCGCAGCTCCCCGCCGTCGTCGATCACTCCCTCGTGCTGGCCGGACTGCTGGCTGGCTCCTCGAGCGACGAGAGCGGCGGGAGGGTCGGCGACGGTGGCAGGTGCAGCTCCGACCGCAGGTCGTCGGCGCTGCCCGTGGGGCTGTCCGCCGAGACCGGCGGGGTGGCCACCCTGGACCCTGACGTCCACGGTCGGAGGATCCTGGTGGCAGGGCATGGCCGGTCGGGTCGCTCCACCACGCTCGTGGCGATCGGCCGCTCTGCGGTGGTCTCGGGTCGGCCGGTCGCGGTCGTCGAGGGGCGTGGGGGCGAGGTCGGCCGCATCGTCGCCGCCCAGATCACCATCGACCCTTGGGATGACCGGGCCCTGGTCGAGGCCAAGCGTCGCCACCCGGACCTCGTCGTCCTCGTCGACGACGCCGAACGCCTTGACGGGAGCCCCGTGGAGCCCGTGCTCACTGAGATCCTCGCGCTCGTGGATCGCGACGGCGGTCTCGTCGTCTGCGCGACGACCCCGCCAGCAGTCGCGACGGCGTTCCGAGGGATCGTCCATGCGGTGGCTCGGGAGCAGTCCGGCATCCTCCTCTGTCCCCGCACGCCCAGCGACGGCGAGGCGTTCGCGATCCGGGCGCCGAGGGGGCTCTCCTCGACACCCGGTCGAGCACTCCTGATCAGTGGGAGGCAGCACGAGGAGATCCAGGTGGCCCAGGCGCTACCCTCGGACCGCGTGCCGGCGTGAGGTGCTTTGACGGAACGCAATCGCCGCCCAGGTCGTTGCGCGAGGTGGACGCCAGAGCCGGCGCAGAGCGTGGGCGCAGAGGTCCATTCCCCCGGAATCGCTGCAGAATTGGGATGCAGGGTCTAGACTGAAGGTTCGGACGTCTGTGTGTGTCTACGCCCGATTGGTTTGCAAGGACGCAACCCCCGGTTGGCCCTTGCTCACCCCTGCAAGCGGCCAGCACCACCTGAACTCCACGGACAAGGAGCACCACCCATGGATTGGCGCGACCGCGCTGCCTGCCTCGATGAGGATCCCGAGCTGTTCTTCCCCATTGGGAACACCGGCCCGGCGATCATGCAGATCGAGGAGGCCAAGGCTGTCTGCCGCCGTTGTGAAGTCGTTGACACCTGCCTCAAGTGGGCGTTGGAGTCCGGACAGGACGCTGGCGTCTGGGGCGGACTCTCCGAGGACGAACGGCGCGCACTCAAGCGCCGCAATGCCCGCGCACGCCGCGCAGGCTGACTCACAGCACGACACTCGACGGCCTCGCCATTGCGGCGAGGCCGTTCTTGTCCCTGCAGCATCCCCGGCTCTTCCGGCGTCGACAACTGTGCTCCTCATGCTGCGCGTCGCATCAGCCCCGGAGCGATCGCCTCACGGGAGAGGTGATCGCGACCGCGCCCGACCCGGATCCCGGTCAGCTCGGGATGGTCGATCGATCAGGCGTGATCCTGCGTCGTGATCACTGGCAGAGTCGGCCAGCGCCAGCTGGCCCAGTCGGGCCAGGTGGTGTGACCCTGAGGCGGCGCCGGGAGCGGGCCGTTCTCCAGTTCGTTGCGGCTAGGGAGCTCCATGGACGCCAGGAAGCGATCGTGGTCGGCGTCGGTCATCTCGAAGGTGGTGTCCGGTGCCACCGCCCACCGCGTGGTAGCGCGACGACGGCGCTCCTCCTCGCTGGTGTGGACGTACTCGAGAACGAAGTCAGCACCGGCCGTCTCGACTATGACGCGGATGGCATACCGCTCAACGGCGGACCAACAGCCGAAGTCCAAGACCACACCCGATCCGCTGGCGAGCACCTGGTGCGCCACCCAGATCATCCGGCCTTCGATGATGTCGCGACGACCATCGGCATCGCTCTGCCCGAACAGCGGTGCCATCCACTCGTCCGGTGTCAGGCGCAGGATCCGATGGTTCGATGCCAGCTCCTTCGCACGCGTGGTCTTTCCCGCGCCGGGCAGCCCGACGGTGAGGAACAAGGTCGGGCGTGAGTCCACATCGCTCATCCTGCAGAAGCGCCTGGCGATGCAGCAAGCGAGATGCATCCTGGTCCTCGCCTGCGAGGCCGCTCACGGCAGGACTCGGGAACGAACCGGAGAAGGGTGACAGAGGTGAGCGGACGGCATACGCCGGCATTGGTGTCCTAGTGACGGGTCAGCGGGCGCAAGCGGGCCGTGAACTCGACCCGGGTCCCCTGGGGAGACGCCGTCTCCCAGCGGATCTTACCCTGCAGGTCCTGGACCAGCGACGTGACGATGCGCGTGCCCAGCCCGGCCAGGCCCGGACGGAACCCGGCCGGCAGCCCCGTGCCGTCGTCCGTGATCGTGACGGTCAGGCCTTCGACCCCGGGCTCCACCTCGACCCGTTCCACCTCGATCGAGATCGACCCACCCCGCGAGGCCAGCCCGTGCTCCACGGCGTTCTGGACCAGCTCGGAGACGATCATCGCCAGTGAGGTCGCGTCCTCGGCGCGCATCCTCCCGAAGGAGCCCCGCACCGTCGATTCCACCCGATGCTCGGTCACCGCGATGTCGACGACGGCCCGCAGGCCCCGCACCGCGATCTCGTCGAAGTCGACCGTCTCGTCGATTCCCTGGCTGAGCGTCTCGTGGACGAGGGCGATGGTCCCGACCCGCCGCACGGCCTCGTCGAGGGCGTTGCGCGCGCCCAGGTCGGGGACCCGCCGGGACTGCAGACGCAGCAGGGCGGCCACGGTCTGGAGGTTGTTCTTGACCCGGTGGTGGATCTCGCGGATCGTCGCGTCCTTGGTGATGAGCTCCTGCTCCCGCCTGCGCAGCTCCGAGACGTCACGCAGGAGCAGCATCGCCCCGTCACGGCTGCCGCCCGCCGTCAGCGGAATGGCGCGCAGCGTGACACTGGCCGACTGGGTCGAGACCTCCGTCCACCAGGGGGCCCGGCCGGTGATGACGACAGCCAGGGACTCGTCGACCCCCGAACCGGAGGCCTGCAGCAGCTCCGTGACCACCGTGGCCAGGACCTCGCCCATGACGTCACCCCGGTGACCGAGCCGGTGGATGGCGCTGATGGCGTTGGGGCTGGCATAGAGCACGGACCCGTCGACGTCGAGGTGGACCACGCCGTCTCCCACCCGTGGCGCCCCACGACGGGCACCGGTGGGCGCCGCGGTGCTCGGGAACTCCCCCGTCGCGATCATCCGCGTCAAGGCGTCCGCGAGCAGCCGGTAGGTCAGCTCCAGCCGGCTGGGGGTGCGTCCCGACACGACGTTGGTGTGCCGGGTGATGACCGCGAGCGACCGGCCCTGGGTGACGACGGGGATCGCCTGCTCGCGCACGGCCATCTCCCCCTGACGTTCGGGTTCGCGGGCATCGACGATCCGCCGGTATCGGTAGGCCTCGTCGAGGATGGGGTCGCGCCCGCGCCCCGAGGTCCGGCCGACGACGTCGTCGTAGAAGACCATCGGCCCGGTGTTGGGTCGCACGTGCGCGACGGCCCGCCACCCCTCCAGCCCCGACGGAACCCAGAGGACGAGATCGGCGAAGGAGAGGTCGGCGATGAGCTGCCAGTCGCCGACCACGAGGTGGACCCACTCGATCTCGTGGTCCTCCATGGTCGTCGAGGCCCGCAGCGATTCGGCGAGGGTGCTCACGAGCCGAGCCTAGGTCCTGCCGTGGTCACGTCCCCGAGCGGACCATGGACCGCAGTGCTCGCAGGGCGACCGACAGAGCAGCGATGTTGGGCTTCTCGAGCGAACGTATGCCGGTCAGCTGGCTCGCTCCGCGGGCCACCCCGTCCGCGTTGGCCCGGCTCCACGCCTCGATGCGTTCCTCTGCGGTGACGACGCCGTCCCCGTCGAGGTCCTCCTCGAACTCGAACGCGCTGCGGGTGAACGCCTCCAGCACGCCATAGAGGTCGTCACGCAGCGCCCCACGGGCCAGGGCGTCCCACCGGTCGTCACGCGGCAGGCCCGCCACACGGGTGAGCATGCCGTCGATGCCGAACCGCTCGGACATGCGGAAGTAGACCTCCGCCACGTCACGGCTCGTGTGACCGAGGTCGGTCGCGATGTCGACGACGTCCAGGAGCGAGTAGCAGTCGAGCAGCGTGGCCGCCCGCCTGGCGAGCCCGGTGGGCACCCCAGCCTCCTCCCACCGCGCCGACTGGGCGACGACCCGCTCACGCTCGGTCCCCTGCAGCAGCTCCGGGATCCGTGGGGCCAGCTCGGCGACGACCGGCGCGAAGCGCTCGACCTCGGTGGTGATGTCCAGCCGAGAGGGCCGGGCCGCGAGGAGCCAACGCACCGCACGGTCGAGGAGCCGCCGGAACTCGAGATAGAGCTCGGTCTGGACGGCCGTCGGCAGGACGTTGTCGAGTGCCTCGACGGCCTCGACATGACCGCGCAGGTCAAAGACCTCACGGCAGACGATGAAGGCGCGAGCCACCTGCTCCGGGCTGCCCGCGGCCTCCTCCTGCGCGCGGAACGCGAAGGTGATGCCGCCACGGTTGACCATCGAGTTCACGACCGAGTTCGTGATGATCTCACGCCGCAGCGGATGCTCGCCAAGCTCCGCGGCATACGTCTCCCGCAGTGCTGCCGGGAAGTACTCGGCGAGGGTCGCCGCGAAGTAGGGGTCGTCGGGCAGCTCGCTCTCGAGGATGTCCTTCTTGAGGGCGAGCTTGGCGTAGGCGACGAGCACCGCGAACTCGGGCGACTTCAGCCCGATGCGCTCGGAGGCGCGCTTCGCGATCTCGGCGTCCGTCGGCAGGAACTCCAGCGCACGGTCGAGCTCGCCGCGGCCCTCGAGCCACCCCATGAGCCGCATGTGCACCGGGACCATGGACAGCTCCTGCGCCCGGGCGTTGCCGAGGAGGACGTTCTGCTCGTAGTTGTCGCGCAGCACGTGGTCGGCCACGTCGTCGGTCATCGACGCGAGCAGGACGTTGCGCTCCTGCGTCGTGAGGTCCCCGCGTCGGACGACGTCGCCCAGGAGGATCTTGATGTTGACCTCGTGGTCGGAGGTGTCGACGCCGGCGCTGTTGTCGATCGCGTCGGTGTTGACACGCACGCCCGCGAGGGCCGCCTCGATGCGCCCGAGCTGCGAGAGCCCGAGGTTGCCACCCTCGCCGACGACCTTGACCCGCAGCTCGTTCCCGTTGACGCGAATGGCGTCGTTGGCCCGGTCGCCGATCTCGAGGTGGGTCTCGCTCGACGCCTTGACGTAGGTGCCGATGCCGCCGTTCCAGAAGAGGTCGACCGGAGCGAGCACGATCGCGTGGATGAGCTCGGTCGGCGTCATCGTCGTGGTGTCGTCGGGCAGACCCAGTGCCTCGCGGATCTCCGTCGTGATCACGATCGACTTGAGGGAGCGCGGGAACACACCACCGCCCGCCGAGATGAGGGAGCGGTCGTAGTCGTCCCAGGACGAGCGAGGCAGCTCGAACAGGCGCTTACGCTCCTGGAACGAGTGTGCCGCAACCGGGTTGGGGTCGATGAAGACGTGACGGTGGTCGAAGGCCGCGACGAGCCGGATGTGCTCGGAGAGCAGCATGCCGTTGCCGAAGACATCGCCGCTCATGTCACCGACGCCGACGACGGTGAAGTCCTCGGACTGGCTGTCGACACCCATCTCGCGGAAGTGCCTCTTGACCGACTCCCACGCGCCGCGAGCGGTGATGCCCATGGCCTTGTGGTCGTAGCCGGCGGAGCCACCAGACGCGAAGGCGTCATCGAGCCAGAAGCCGTAGGACTGGGCGACACCGTTGGCGATGTCGGAGAAGGTGGCCGTGCCCTTGTCCGCGGCGACGACGAGGTAGGGGTCGTCGCCGTCGTGCCGCACGACTCGCTCGGGCGCCTCGATCGCGGTGCCCGCCCGGTTGTCGGTGAGGTCGAGCAGGCCGGAGATGAAGGTGCGATAGGCCGACTGCCCCTCCTCGAGCCACTTCTCGCGCGAGAGGGCCGGGTCCGGGAGCTGCTTGGCATAGAAGCCACCCTTGGAGCCGGTGGGCACGATGACGGCGTTCTTGACCATCTGCGCCTTGACCAGTCCGAGGATCTCGGTGCGGAAGTCCTCTCGCCGGTCGCTCCACCGCAGCCCACCCCGAGCCACGGAGCCGAACCGGAGGTGCACCCCCTCGACCTGGGGGCTGTAGACCCAGATCTCGTATGCCGGCCGCGGAGCAGGGAGGTCGGGTATCGCTTGGGGATTGAGCTTGAGCGAGACATAGGACTTGGCCCCGGCCTCGCCGTCGCCGGCGTCGTCAGCATCCCCGACGGTCTGGAAGAAGTTGGTGCGCAGCGTCGCCTGCATCACCGCGAGGAAGGAGCGGATGATGCGGTCCTCGTCGAGCGAGCTCACCTCGTCGAGGGCGGTGATGATGCGCTCGGCGATCTCCTGCTCGGCCTTCGCCCGCTCCGGAGTCGCGCCACCCCCGAAGCGGTCCGGGTCGAACCGCGCCTCGAAGAACTCCACGAGGTCGGTGGCGATGGCCGGGTTGGAGACGAGCGCGTCCTCGAAGTAGGACTGGCTGAACGTCGCCTGCGTCTGGCGGAGGTACTTGGCGACCGTGCGCAGGATGACGACCTGGCGCCAGGTCAGCCGGGCGGCCAGGACGAGCTGGTTGAACCCGTCGGACTCGGCGCGCCCGTCCCACACGGCAAGCACCGCGCTCTCGAAGAGGTCGCGCAGGTCCTCGTGGGTGACGCCGCCCCAGATCCGGGGGTCGCTCACCCGGAGCCCGAAGTCGTAGACGTGCAGGGGCGCGCGATCGGAGCGAGTGACCTCGTAGGGCTGCTCGTCGACGACCTCGACCCCCATGTCGGTGAAGATCGGGAGGATGTCGGTGAGGGAGAGCGGGTCGATGCGGAACAGCTTGAAGCGGCGCAGGTTCTCGGTCGAGTCCGACGGGCGGTAGAGCGCGACACTCGTGCCCTGGCCGTCGCCGAGCCGGTCGAGGTGGTGGAGGTCGGCCACCCCCTGGACGATCGAGAACGTCTCCTCGTAGGCGGTGGGGAACCCGCGGCCGAACTTGTCGAGGAGGCGGTCGCCCTCGACCTCGCCGAGCCGGTCGCGCAGGCTGTCACCGAGGCGGTCCGCCCAGTTGCGACTGACCTCGACGAGCCGACGCTCGAGGTCGGCGCGCTGCGCCTCGTCGAGGGACTGGATGCGCTCACCGACGGGAACCCGGACGACGAACTGCAGTCTGGAGAGGGCGCGTTCACTCACCCTGGCCGTGAACTCGACGCTCTCACCGCCGAAGGCCTCCTTGAGGATCGCGGCCATGCGCGTGCGCACACCGGTGTTGTAGCGGTCGCGCGGAATGTAGACCTGGCACGACACGAACCGACCGAAGTCGTCCTCGCGCAGGAAGAGCTTGGTCCGACGTCGTTCCTGGAGCTGGGTGACGGCCATGGCCGTCTCGAAGAGCTGGTCCGGCGTGGCCTGGATGAGCTCGTCCCGTGGATAGGTCTCGAGGACCTCCACGAGGTCCTTGCCGGTGTGCGAGTCGGCGGCCAGGCCGGATCGGTCGAGCACTGCCGCGACCTTCTCGGCGACGACGGGCAGCCGGAGCACCGACTCGGTGTAGGCCGTGGAGGCATAGAGCCCGAGGAAGCGCTTCTCGCCGAGCGTCTGCCCGTCCGCGGAGTAGGTGCGCACTCCGACGTAGTCGAGGTATGCCGGACGGTGCACCGTCGAGCGCGAGTTCGCCTTGGTCAGGACGAGGACCCCCCGCTCACGAGCCTTGGCGCTGGACTGGGGCGACAGCGGGATGAGCCGCTTGTCAGCGGGCGGGTCCTGCTGGAGCATGCCCAGCCCGGTGCCGCCCAGCGGGCGGATCACGTCACCCTCGTCGGTGGCCTCGAGGGCGTACTCCCGGTAGCCGAGGAAGGTGAAGTGGTTGTCGGCCATCCACCGCAGGAACGCCACGGCCTGCGAGACCTCGCCCGGGTCGACTCCCCTGGGCGGCGCCCCCTCCAGCTCGGCGGCGATGACGAGGCACCGGGTGCGCATCGCGGGCCAGTCCTCGACTGCCTCGCGCACGTCGCCGAGCACGTTCTCGAGGATCGCCTGGAGCTGCTCGCGTCCGGCCTGGTCGCTCTGGCGGTCGACGGTGAGCAGGATCCACGACTCCGACAGGACGTCGGGATCGCCCTCCCCGGCCGTGGCGCAGTCCTCGTCGCAGGTCTCGAGCAGCCGCCCGGACCCGTCGCGCCGGACCCGCAGCTGCGGGTGGACCACGAGGTGGATGTCGATGTCGCGCTGGACCAGGGCCGAGGTGACGGAGTCGACGAGGAAGGGCATGTCATCCGTGACGACCTGGATGACCGTGCGCGCGCTCGACCAGCCGTCGGTGTCGGTCGTGGGGTTGAAGACCCGCACCGCCGCCCTCCCGGGGACGCGGGTCTGCCCGATCTCGAGGTGGGACTTGACCGCCCCGGCCAGCGTCTGCGCAGGTCGCGCGCTGAGCTCCTCATCGGGCACGTGACGGTAGTAGCGACTGACGACGACGGGCCCGTCCGGGCGGTCGTCGAGGTCGGCGAACGCCGCGATGATGGTGTCGAGCGTGGTCGATCGGGGCTGGACCGATGACTCCGTCATGGTGCGCTGCAGATCCTTTGGTTGCGGCCTCGCCGATGGCCTCCGGCGGGACACGTCTCTGTGTCCGAGACCGAGACTACCCACCCCGGTGAGGCTGTGGATGAAGGGCTGGGAGAGTGGCTCCTGAGCACTAGAGTGACGTGGTGCGCAGGCCTGTCGACTCCCCAGCACTCACTGAGGTGAGCGGCGTCCTCGAGGGACTGTCGGACACCGCGGCTGACGTCGAGGAGCGCCTCCTGTCCTGCCTCGTCGTCATGGGTGAGCCCGATGCGCAGCACACCGTCGACGCGTGGGTCGACCAGCTCGTGGATCTCCTCCGGGCGGTCGACGACATCACCGGCCAGCATCGGTCGACGCTGTCCCGGGTCACGACTCGGCTCGCCGACCGGGAGTCCGCCGAGTCCCGGGCCCCCTCGCTCCCCGTGGAGCCGAGATGAGGAGCTCGGTGCCCGGCGACCCGGGGTCCCTGGCAGCGGCCGGCACGGCCGCCCGTCAGTCAGCACGCGACCTGGACCGGGCGAGCGCAGGTGGCACGACGGCATACCTGTCCCTCAAGGACGTCTGGGGCACGTCGACGTCTGTGCGCGCGCGCAAGGAGGGGCAACGGTCCATGGCGGCCCTCGCCGAGGCCGGCCGTCAGGCCGACGTGGTGGGCACTGCACTGCAGGGGTATGCCGCGGAGCTGAGTGCGTTGCAGGCTCGCGCTCGCCGTGTGGTCGAGACCGCAGACCTGGCCGGGCTCGTCATCGAGAACGGACAGGTGCGTCTGGGGTGGGGTGTGACGGGCGAGGCCGACCTGGAGGCGACCAACGACCGCTCGGCCCTGGCGAGCACGCTCCAGGCGGAGCTCGACGGGCTGGGCGCTCAGCACCGGCGTCGCCGCGACCGGCTGCTGGCGGAGCTGGCCACCTCGACCCGTGAGCTCGACGAGATCGCGACCGACCTCCGCCTTCGGTGAGGGACGGCCGGTGAGAGGATCGGGATCCGCCACATGAGGAGGTCCAGGTGAAGTTCACCCATCGAGCCGAGTACCCCGCCACCGTCGACGAGGTCTGGGGAGTCATGAGCTCCGAGGACTTCCAGAACGCCAAGTGCGAGGCGACGACGACCGGCGACTGGACGTCACACGTGTCCACGACGGCCGACACGACGAGGATCACGAGCGAGCGCGTCCTCCCGACCGATGACCTCCCCGACATCGCCAAGACCTTCGTAGGACCGACACTCACGATCGCCGAGCTGCAGGAGTGGGGACCCCGCGCCGCTGACGGCAGTCGGACCGCCGATCTCCAGGTGCAGATCAAGGGTGCCCCGATGACCCTCAGGGGGACGGTTCGCTTGTCCCCCACCGCTTCTGGCAGCGTCCAGGTGATCGATGGCGACCTTCGGGTGAGCGTGCCACTCATCGGCGGCAAGCTCGAGAGAGCGGCCTCGGACCCGCTGGCGCTGGCGGCGAGGACCGAGACCGACCTCCTCCGCCAGCGCGTCAGCTGAGCCTCAGCCCATGTGCGGGTAGGGGTGTGCCTTCGGCGGCACGAACGTCTCCTTGATGGAGCGCGGGCTCGTCCAGCGCAGCAGGTTCTGCGCCGAGCCGGCCTTGTCGTTGGTGCCGGACGCGCGCCCACCACCGAACGGCTGCTGACCGACGACCGCGCCCGTGGGCTTGTCGTTGACATAGAAGTTGCCGGCGGCGAACCGCAGGCGGTGAGACGCCTTGGCCACGGCCGCGCGGTCCTGGGCGATGACCGAGCCGGTCAGGGCGTAGGCCGAGGCGCTGTCGATGATGTCCATGACCTTGTCGAACTGGCGGTCCGGGTAGACGTGGACCGAGAGCAGCGGACCGAAGTACTCGGTCGTGAAGATCTCGTCGTGCGGGTCCTCGCCGACCATGATCGTCGGACGCACGAACCAGCCTGAAGAGTCGTCGTAGGTGCCACCGGCGACGATGTCGATGCCGCTCGTCGCCTTGGCCCGGTCGATCGCAGCCTTGTGCTTGGCGAACGCCCGGTCGTCGATGACGGCGCCCATGAAGTTGGACAGGTCGGTCACGTTGCCGACGGTCAGGCCCTCCGTCAGGGTGACCAGGTCGTCCTTGATGACCTTCCAGACGCTGCGCGGGATGAACGCGCGCGAGGCCGCCGAGCACTTCTGCCCCTGGTACTCGAATGCGCCGCGGATCATCGCCGTGCGGACGACGTCGGGGTCGGCGCTGGGGTGGGCGAGGATGAAGTCCTTGCCGCCGGTCTCACCGACGATGCGGGGGTAGTGGCGGTAGGTCGTGAGGTTGGACCCGATCTCCTGCCACAGCTGCTGGAAGACGCGGGTCGAGCCGGTGAAGTGCAGCCCGGCGAACTCGGGGTGCTTGAGGACGACGTCCGAGACCTCGGTGCCGTGACCGGTCACGAGGTTGATGACGCCCGGCGGCATACCGGCCTCTTCGAGGACCTCGAGGACGAACTGGGCCGCGAGCGCCTGGGTGTGCGAGGCCTTCCAGACGACGGTGTTGCCCATCAGGGCCGGTGCGGTCGGGAGGTTGCCGGCGATGGCGGTGAAGTTGAACGGCGTGATCGCATAGACGAAGCCCTCGAGCGAGCGGTAGTCCGTGCGGTTCCAGATGCCGGGCGCGTTGGCCGGGGGCTGCTCCTCCAGGATCTGGCGGGCGAAGTGCACGTTGTAGCGCCAGAAGTCGATGAGCTCGCAGGCCGCGTCGATCTCCGCCTGGTATGCCGTCTTGCTCTGTCCCAGCATCGTCGCGGCGTTGACCTTGGCACGCCAGGGGCCGGCCAGGAGGTCGGCGGCCTTGAGCAGGATCGAGGCGCGGTCGTCGAAGGACATGTCGCGCCACTGCGGGGCAGCGGCCTGGGCGGCGTCGACGGCGGCGCGCGCGTCGGCCTTGGTGGCGTCGCGGATCGTGCCGAGTACCCGGGCGTGGGCGTGCGGCTGGACGACCTTGATCTTCTTGCCGTTGCCCTCGACCCGCTTGCCGCCGATGGTGTGCGGCAGGTCCCACGTGGTGCTGCCGACCTCGGTGAGCGCGATCTCCAGAGCAGCGCGCTCCGGGCTGCCGGGGGCGTAGTCGCGGACCGGCTCGTTGGTCGGGGCAGGGACCTGGGTCACAGCGTCCATCGGTGATTTCCTCGATTCCATGGGTGTCTGGTGCCTTCCCATGGTCGCACGCTGCACCACGCGCGACGTGCCCCCTCCCAGCCGCTCGCGTCTGCGCCGATGGCTGCTCCAGCGGCCTCCTGCGCAGATGCCGCGAAGGTCGGGCCGGTCAGCTGCCGAGGAGGGCGATGACGTCGTCGAGCTCGGTGACGTCGTACCAGAGAAGGTCCGACACGTCGCCGCCCGGCTCCTCGTCGATGTGGAACGAGGCGATCCGCGGGAGGGCGATCACCGTGTCGAGCTCGACGACGGTGTCATCGCTCGCTCCGTGATGAACCACGGCGGCGTCGACGTCGGCCGAGGCGATGACCCGGCGACCACCGTCGGGCGCACGATCGGCGGCGTCCGCAGCGGCGGCCGACCACGCGGCATACTCACGCTCCTCGTCGTCGTTGCCGAGGCCGGGGCGGGCCGTGGGCGTGAGGGCTGCGTGGGCTGCGACGGGTGCGGGTCCGACCTCACCGCTCCTTCGCAGGGCCGCGAGCGAGGCCGGGTCGAGCGGGACGTAGACGCGGACGAGGGGCACGACGGTTCCTTTCAGCGAGCCCTGGAGCGAGGGGCCTCGAGCAGCTCCTGGAGGGCGTCGACGATCGACTGGCCGAGCACGTCGACGTCGGGGAGGGCATCTCGGTCGGCGTAGAGCCCGTAGTAGACGCCGCCGTCGTAGGACGTGACCCCGATCGACAACGCCTTGGACTGCCCGAGCGGCATGACCGGGTAGGTCGAGGCCATCTGGGCCCCCGCCACGTAGAGGGGGTGTTGCGGGCCGGGCACGTTGGTCACGGCGACGTTGTAGAGGCGGCGCGACATGGCGCCACCGAGACGGGCGGCGAGGGTGTGCATCGTCGGCGGCGCGAAGCCCCCCAGGCCTGAGAGGGTGTCGGCGTCGACCGCCCGACCGGCCTCCATCTGCTGGCGCATCGCGAAGGCGATCTGGTGCAGCCTCATGGAGGCGCCGGGCTCACCCACGGGCAGGTCGACGAAGCAGGCGGCGAGCTGGCGACCGGGCGACAGCTCGCTGTCGTCGCCGTGCACGCTCACGGGAACCATCGCGCGCACGGTCGTCCCGCCGTGCACGCTCTCGCCGCGCGTCATGAGCCAGGTGCGGAAGGCGCCCGTGACGGCGGCGAGCACGACGTCGTTGATCGTGACGTCGTCGGCGAAGGCACCCTTGGTGAGGCGGGACCGGATCTTCTTGTGGTCGTCGAGGTCGGTGCCGACCATGACGAAACGACGGGAGCGCCCCACGGTGACGTTGAGCGGCGACGTGGGCGCGGGGCTCGCCGAGGCGCGGGCCAGGGTCGACACCATAGCCCCTGCGGCGCCGAGGAGTCGACCGGTCGTGGCCTTGACGTCGGTGATGCCGGACTGGACGGTGTCGACCACTTGGCTCGGAGTGCGCACGGAGTCGGCGAGCGCACTCACGACGAGCTCGGTCAGGGAAGGCTCGCGGCTGGGACGCCACGTGTCGTCGATGCTCTCGGAGCTGGGCGTCTGCGAGTCCTCGAGGATGAGGTGGGCGATGTCGACGGCGTGGACACCGTCGACCAGCGCCTGGTGGGTCTTGGTGATGATGGCGAAACGGTCGTCGGCCAGGCCCTCGACGAGGTAGACCTCCCACAGCGGACGGCTGCGGTCGAGCGGGCGCGGCTGGATGCGCGCGATGAGCTCCTCGAGCTGCTCGTCACCGCCGGGTCGGGGCAGGGCGGAGCGCCGCACGTGGTAGGTGACGTCGAAGCGCTCGTCGTCGACCCACACCGGGTTGGCGATGCGGCCGGGCACGAAGCGCACGCGCTGGCGGTATCGCGGGACGTAGGCGATGCGCCGCTCGATGATGCCGACGAGCCGGTCGTGGTCGAAGCCCTCCGCGGGCGCATCGAAGACCATCACCGAACCGGTGTGCATCGGGGTGGCCGCTTCCTCGAGCGCGAGGAAGCTGCTGTCGAGGGGGCTCAGGCGGTCGGACACGGCCCCATGCTCGCAGATCGCATCGCGTGACCCAGCCGAACTCTCACCCGGACCGACGGGTTGGTCGCCCGAACCGGGTGCGTGCCCTGGCCCGCCCCACCCTGGTCTCGGCCGCCGGGGCGAGGTCGGGACGCACGACGTCGACGATGCGCGCCACTGCCCGGGTCACGGGCGCGGCCGGCGCGGACTCGACGAGGCTGCGGCCGGCGAGCAGGGCTGCGTCGCACTCGTCGGGGGCCCACGGCACGAAGATCGGCTCCTCGAGTCCGGCGAACCGGCCGAGGACGTCGCTGATCGCCCTCTCGGGCCGCGCTCCGGCAGCGGAGGCCCGCACCTTGTTGACGACGATGGCCGGCGGGGGTGAGGGCACGACGCCGACGTCCTGCACTGCCCGGACGAGCCGTTGCAGACCGATCGGGTCGGCGCCACCGACGACGACGAGGCTGTCGCTGGTCTCCAGCGCGGTGAGTGTCGTCGCATTGCGGCGCGGAGCGGCTGTGTCATAGCTCAGCTCCTCGTCGTCCTCGATGGAGAAGCCACAGTCGACCACGACGTGGTCGACGAGGCTGCGCGACTTCTCGAGGACGTCCTCGACCGCCGCGGCTCGCAGCTCGGGCCACCTCTCGGGTTTGGGTATGCCGGTGAGCACCCTGAGCCCGGGGCTCACCTCGGGTGCGACGCGCGAGAGGGAGGCCCGGTCGAGGGTCCCCTGCTCGGAGGCCCGAGCGGCGGCGGCGACCCCGGGCGCCTCGTCGATCAGGGCCAGCGCCTGGGCGACGCTGGCCCCCCACGTGTCGAGGTCGACCAGCAGGGTGCTGACGCCACGGGAGGCGAGGTCGGCGGCGAGGGTGACGGCGATGGTCGTGCGGCCGGGCGCACCTGCCGGGCCCCAGACGGCGGTGACGCGGGCCCTTCGGGGCTCACTGAGGTCGGCCAACCGTGCGTCGGCAGATTCGAATGGGGACGAGCCGGCCGCGGCGGCCGGATCGCCACTGTCTCGTGAGGTGGTCGTGCCACCAGCCGTACCGGGTCCGGGGTCCGAGTCGGGGTCCCGGCCGAGGCCGGGCGCACTCGTCGGATCCTCGAGCCAGCGGGCGAGGTCGGCGTCACTGACGCTCGTCGCACTGCTCGGTCCGGGTCCCCCGCCCCGTGCCGACCGGTCGACGCCCTCGGCCAGCTCGATGACGGTGCGGGCCAGCTCCTCAGGGTCGGCGCCGGGTCGGACCAGGGTGGTGACGCCGAGCTGACGAAGCCGGGCCTCGCCCGCGTCATCGCCCGAGGTGACAAAGCCCGCGACCCGGACTCCGTGGCCGGCGAGATGACGCAGGGCGTCACGGTCGAGCCCTCGGAAGTCGGCCGACACGATGGCGACGTCGGCGATGCCCGAGGCGCCGGTGGACATGAGCTCGGCCACGTCTGCGCACCGACGCACGACGCTCACCCCGGAGGCGTCCTCGATGTTCGTGACGAGCTCCTGCTCGTGATGGTGCGAGACCCCGGTGATGACAGCGGTCGTCATGACGTCTTGGGCGCCACGGCGCCCGGAACCGCCACGAGGGTGATCTTGGCGCCGAGGTCGACGTCACCGACAAGCTGCTGCACCTCGTCCTTGGGCACCATGACCTGGACGGGCCGGGTGTCGCCCGCCCCTCCCCCCATGACGCTGTCCTCGCTCGAGAGTCCGACGACGGTCACACCCTCGAGGGCGAGGTCGGGTCCGGCGAAGGTGGCCGAGCCCACGGTGCCCTTGGCGGAAGCAGCCGGGCGGTTGACGTAGACGTCGACGACGGATCCGGCCTGGAGCGTGGCAGCCGACGTGGCGTCCACCTGGAGGGCGACCGGCTGGGCCGTGGCCCGGTCACGGGGGCCGACGGCGCTCTGCGGGATGAGCTCGCCGGCGCGGACCTCGCGCAGGACGAAGAACGTCGGCGGCAGGCCGCCCTCTGCGCTCAGGTAGTCGGTGCCCGCCTCGCCGAGCTGCACGTCCACCCGGGTGACGTCCTCGGCGGTGAGCGGCTGACCGGCCATGAGACCTGCCTTTGCGGCATACATCGGCACTCGGTCGTCAGCCCGGCTCAGGGCGAACGCCCCGATGGCGGTCGAGGCGAGGACGAGCAGGAGCCCGATGAGGAGGCGGCTGTCGCGCCACGACGGCTTGCGCAGTCGTTGGGCGGTGGGCGTGGGCAGGTCACTCATCGCGTGCTCCGTGTCGTGTGAACTCGGCGGCCGGACATCATCGGGGGTCGCCGCGCTCACCCCCCGCAGAGATTCTGACGCAGATCCGTGCAGGCCGCGCGGGGAGGGCGGCTCCCTGTGGACAACCGCGCCGTCCGGGTGTGGGCTGTGGACAAGTGCCCCGGTGTGGCCTGCTGCGCGTGGCAGACTGTCCGTCGCAGACGACGAGAGGAGCCAGCCCGTGGCCAAGCGGTTCATCCCGCTCACCGAGGTGTCCGAGATCCTCGACATCTCCTCGGCGCAGGCCTACGCGCTGGTGCGCTCCGGCGACCTTCCCGCGATCAAGGTCGGGGGCCGCGGTCAGTGGCGCGTGGAGACCACCGCCCTCGAGGACTACATCCAGAGGATGTACTCCCAGACCCGCGACTTCGTCCGCACCCAGAGCGACGACTGAGCCCTCGAGCTCAGCGCGCCTCGACGAGCACCAGGGCCCAGAAGGGGATCGTCTGGCGGCCCCTGAGGTTCTCGGCGCGTCGGCTGTCCCCGATCTCGTGCTCCGCCAGGTCGAGCGAGTCCGCCCCGACGACGTCGATGGTCCCGGTGAGCACGTGCCCACTCGTGTCGGTGACGGCCACTGCAGCACGGTCGCGCGACAACCCGCGCAGCGCATAGCCAAGCGCGAAGCGCCGCGCCGTGCGCGCCGCCGAGGCACGCGCGGGTAGGCCGACCACACCCGTGACCGAGGCGAGGGGGACAACGGCCTGGCGACCGTTCTGGACCTGCACGAGGAGCCAGTCCTCACCGAGGTCGAGCAGCTCACCCTGCAACTGCAGCCCCGAGAGCAGTCGCAGCCGGAGCACGGCGCCGACCGCTGCCGCCAGACGAGCGCCGAGCTCGACGCTGGCCCGCTCACGCCGGGTCCGGTCAGCCACCTCTGAGTCGCGCTCTCGCCGTTCCTCCGCCCCGAGCTGCGCCTCCAGGTCATCGAAGAGCTGGTCCCACCTCATGCCCGGAGCGTAGAGCCCGCCACTCCTCTCTTCCTGTTGCGTCATCACACGCGATGAAATACCGTCAAACACATGCAAAGCGCATCAAACAACGTCAAACGGCCTCAGAGGACGCCTCTCGCCCATCTCATGGCCCGCGTGGTGCTGGCGATGGGATCCCTCGTCGTCGGTGGTGCCGCGGGGTGGATCCTCACCCGGGCCTGGCTCTCGGCCCACGGCAGCGTGACCGCCCCCGGCCCGGCCGCGAGCGACGAGCTGCTCGCGCTGGCAGCCGCCTCCATCGCCCTCGCCATCGTGGCCTGGCTCGGCCTCAGCACCGTGCTCGAGGTCCTGGCGCGCCTGCCGGGGCGCGTCGGGCGCCTCGCGCAGGGGTGGTCCGATCGGCTGACCCCCGTCCTCGCGCGTCGGGTCGCGGCGTTCGTGCTGGGCGTGGGAGTGGGCGTCGCGGGAGGCCCCACCCAGGCCGTGGCCCACCCGCGGCCCTCGAGCACCGTCGCCTCCGTCGCCGATCCGGGCTTCGTGCCCAGCCTTCCCGTGCCGGATCCCGGGTTCGGTCCCACCGCGGCCGCACCCGGTCTCACGCCGGCCACCCGACCCGCGCCCACGCTCCCGGCGCCGGGGTTCACGCCCGCCGCTCCTCGGGTGCGCCCGCAGCCCGACCCCGGCCTCGTCGGCGGGCGACCGAGCCCAGCGACCGGCGACGAGGTCGTCGTCCACCGGGGCGACACCCTGTGGTCGATCGCCGCGCGTCACCTCGGCCCGCAGGCCTCAGACGCCGAGATCGCCGCGGCCTGGCCCAGGTGGTTCGCCCAGAACCGTGGCCTCATCGGGGACGACCCCGACCTCATCCTTCCCGGCCAGATCCTGCGTGCCCCCGACACCGACGAGACAGTGAGTGTGCACCGATGAGCCAGACGACGTCCCACCTGCGGTCCGTGAAGGTCCTCTCCCCCGCTACGCAGCGCCCACCCGCCATCGGCCGAGGCGATGCGGCGGTCGGTCGATGAGCTGGGGCACCCGGCATACGTCCAGGACTCTCTCGCCGTCGACCTCGCGCACGCGAGCGACGAGCAGATCTTCGGCCCGCAGAGCACCTCACGCGTCGACCTGCCCGACCCGGGCCCATGGGCCGGCCAGATCGCGCAGGCGATCGTCGAGGTCATGTCAGGCCTGCGGCCAGCCCCCCAGGTCGTCCGGTGGACGACCCCGCAGGTGTATGCCGTGATCGCCCGTCGCGGAGCCCTCGCCGCCCGTCGGCGGGCCTCCCGGTCGCGCGCCGTCGCCCAGCGCGCGATCGTCAGGTCCGTGCACGTCTGCGAGCCGGACGACGGCGTCGCCGAGTGCAGCGTCGTCGTCAGCGAGGGCGAGCGGGTGCGCGCGATGGCGCTGCGCCTCACCGGGCAGGACGGTCGCTGGCGCGTCGAGGCCCTCCAGATCGGCTGAGCTCAGACCGTCTGCCCGTGGCACATCTTGAACTTCTTGCCCGAGCCACAGGGGCAGGACGCGTTCTTGGGCGTGTTCGCCAGCTGGTCTGCCGTGAGACCGTCGCGCCCACCCTCAGCCGAACCACCGTTGCTTCCCGCGCGTAACGCCACGTCCCGCTCCTCGACCTCGCCGGTCTCGGACGGAGCCGTGTAGTGCAGCTGGGCGGGCCGGCGCGGACGCTCGATGCCGACACCGGCCACCTCGACGTGCGGCTGCTCGGACGCCGGCGCCGCCGCTGAGTCCTCGTCAGTCGCGAGTCCACCGAACATGTCCGACACGTGCTGCGGCGCCGCGGCGACCTCGGGTGCCGGCTGGTCGACCTGCACGTCGACGTGGAACAGCAGCCCGACGGCCTCCTCCTTGACCGACTCGTTCATGGCCTCCCAGAGCTGGAAGCCCTCGCGCTGGTACTCGACGAGCGGGTCGCGCTGGGCCATCGCCCGCAGGCCGATGCCCTCCTGGAGGTAGTCCATCTCGTAGAGGTGCTCGCGCCACTTGCGGTCGAGGACCGAGAGCATGACGCGGCGCTCGACCTCACGCATGACCTCGCTGCCGAGGAGCTCCTCGCGCTGGTCGTAGGCGTGGTGGGCGTCGGAGAGCAGCTCTTCCTTGAGGCTCTCGCTTCGCAGGCCCGACACGCCGCCCGCGGCCTCGACGACCTGCTCCTGGCTGAGCGAGATCGGGTAGAGCGCCCTGATGGCGGTCCACAGGCGGTCGAGGTCCCAGTCCTCCGGGAAGCCCGCCGCGGTCTCGGCGTCGACGTAGCCACCGACGACGTCGTTGACGAAGAAGCGCATCTGCTCGTGCAGGTCCTCGCCCTCGAGGACACGCCGGCGCTCGTCATAGATGACGGTCCGCTGGCGGTTGAGGACGTCGTCGTACTTGAGCACGTTCTTGCGGATCTCGAAGTTCTGCGCCTCGACCTGGCTCTGGGCCGAGGCGATGGAGCGCGAGACCATCTTGGACTCGATGGGAGTGTCGTCCTCCATGCCGGCGGTGCTCATGACCCGCTCGACCATGCCGGCGTTGAACAGCCTCATGAGGTGGTCCTGGAGGGACAGGTAGAAGCGGGACTCGCCCGGGTCGCCCTGGCGTCCGGAACGACCACGCAGCTGGTTGTCGATGCGGCGCGACTCGTGGCGCTCGGTGCCGAGGACGTAGAGGCCACCGGTCTCGGCGACCTCGTCGTGCTCGGCCTTGACCTTGGCCTCGGCGGCTTCGAAGGCAGCCTCCCACGCCTCTTCGTACTCGTCCGGGGTCTCGACCGGGTCCAGACCGCGGTCCTTGAGGGCGGCGACGGCCATGAACTCGGGGTTGCCGCCGAGCATGATGTCGGTGCCTCGACCAGCCATGTTGGTCGCGACGGTGACGGCGCCCTTGCGTCCCGCGTCCGCGACGATCGCGGCCTCACGCTCGTGGTGCTTGGCGTTGAGCACCTCGTGCCTGATCCCACGGCGACGCAGCTGCTCGGAGAGCAGCTCGCTCTTCTCGACGCTCACGGTGCCGACGAGGACGGGCTGACCCTGCTCGTGACGCTCGGCGATGTCGTCGACGACCGCGGCGTACTTCGCCTCCTCGGTGCGGTAGACGAGGTCGGCCTGGTCCTTGCGAACCATGGGGCGGTTCGTGCGGATCGGGACGACGCCGAGCTTGTAGATCGAGTTGAGCTCGGCGGCCTCAGTCATGGCCGTACCCGTCATGCCCGAGAGCTTGTCGTACATGCGGAAGTAGTTCTGGAGGGTGATCGTGGCGAGCGTCTGGTTCTCGTTCTGGATCGTCACGCCCTCCTTGGCCTCGATGGCCTGGTGCATCCCCTCGTTGTAGCGGCGGCCCTTGAGGATGCGACCGGTGTGCTCGTCGACGATGAGGACCTCGCCGTCCATGACGACGTAGTCCTTGTCTCGGGTGAACAGCTCCTTGGCCTTGATCGCGTTGTTGAGGTAGCCGATGAGGGGCGTGTTCGAGGACTCGTAGAGGTTGTCGATGCCGAGGTAGTCCTCGATCTTCTCGATGCCCGGCTCGAGGACACCGACGGTCTTCTTCTTCTCGTCGACCTCGTAGTCGCCGCGCGCCTCGATGCCACGCAGCTGGTCGGCGCCCTCACCCCGCTCGAGGTGCATGACGGCCTTGGCGAACTCGCCGTACCACTTCGTCGGCTGGTCGGCCGGCCCCGAGATGATGAGCGGCGTGCGGGCCTCGTCGATGAGGATCGAGTCGACCTCGTCGACGATGGCGAAGTTGTGGCCACGCTGCACGAGCTCGTCGGTCGACCAGGCCATGTTGTCGCGCAGGTAGTCGAAGCCGAACTCATTGTTGGTGCCGTAGGTGATGTCCTTGGCGTACTCCGCGCGGCGCTGGTCCGGCGTCATGTTGGCCAGGATGCAGCCGGTCTCGAGGCCCAGGGCGCGGTGGACGCGGCCCATGAGCTCGGCCTGGTACTCGGCCAGGTAGTCGTTCACGGTGATGACGTGGACGCCCTTGCCCTCGATGGCGTTGAGGTAGGACGGCAGGGTGGCGACGAGGGTCTTGCCCTCACCGGTCTTCATCTCGGCGACGTTGCCCATGTGCAGGGCAGCGCCTCCCATGAGCTGGACGTCGAAGTGGCGCTTGCCGAGGGTGCGCCTGCCCGCTTCGCGGACGGCTGCGAACGCCTCGGGGAGGATGTCGTCGAGTGTCTCATCCTCGGCGAGGCGGGCGCGGAACTCGTCGGTCATGCCGCGCAGCTCGTCGTCGCTCATGGCGACGAAGTCGTCCTCGATCGCGTTGATCTGGTCGGCGACGTTCTCGAGCTTCTTGACGATCCGGCCTTCACCGGCGCGCAGCAGCTTTTCCATGATCTTCACCACGGGTGGGACTCCTCGTTGCACATAGTCTCGCTCGGCATGCCCCGCTGACACTCGACGAGACCTGCCAAGGGTAGTCGAGCCCTGCGTGACGGGCTGCACCTGATGCAGCACTCCACGGTCCCCAACGAGGGGGTCGGGTAATTCGGTTCCGGCCGCGCGAGCACTGTGATGACATTCGGGTATGCCGTTCCCGGACTCCGTCCCGATCCTCACCGATGGTGTCGTGCGCCTTCGCGCCCACACCGAGCACGACGTCGACCGCATCGTCGAGCAGTGCATCGACCCCGACAGCGTGCGGTGGACCCAGGTGCCGCGCGGCTACACCGCGGACATGGGGCGCGAGTGGATCCAGGAGATCGCGAAGGGCTGGGACGGAGGTGGCGACCAGGTCTGGGCCATCGACGAGGTCGCCGATCCCCACGGCCGCTTCCTCGGCTCGATCGACCTGCGCCCCCGCGCGGCCGGTCGCGCGGAGCTCGGCTTCGGGCTCCACCCCGAAGGCCGGGGGCGCGGCCTCATGGCACGTGCCGTCAAGCTGGTCAACCAGTACTGGTTCGATGCCGAGGGCACGCGCGTCGACTGGTATGCCGAGCGCGGCAACTTCGCGTCGTGGGCGGTGGCGCGTGCCGCTGGCTTCGAGTTCCTCGCGACCCTGCCCGAGCACGTCGCCCACGGCGACGGGGGCCTCGTCGACGCGTGGTTCGCCACCATTGGACGCAACGACACCATGGAGCCGCGCACGGCGTGGATCGATCCTCCGCCTCTCGAGGCCGACGGAATCCGGCTGCGCCAGTGGCGCGACGACGACGTCGAGACCGTCGAGGCACCGAGCCCTCCCGCGCACTTCATCCCCCCGCGGGCCGTCCCGACCGCGGACACGTGGGACGACTGGCTCATCCGTCGGCGCCTCAACATGGCCCGAGGTGTGGGCTCCAACTGGTGCATCGCCGACGTGGATACCGATGTCGCGCTCGGCGAGGTGCTCGTCTTCGTCCACGACGGCGCCCTTGCCGGCAGCCACACGGCCGAGCTCGGCTACTTCCTCTACCCCCGAGCCCGTGGCCGGGGCGCGGCCCGCACGGCAGCGCGTCTTGCCGTCGGGCACGCCTTCGCGTCGACGGACGACGGCGGGCTGGGTCTGCGCCGACTCGTCGCCGAGACCGCTGCCGACAACGCGGCGAGCAACGCGATCCTGGCGTCGGTCGGGTTCACCAGGTGGGGCCACGAGGCCGCAGCCGAGGCGCCGGACGGCTCGGTCGGCCCGGCAGACCACTGGGAGCTGCTCGCGCGCTGAGCGCAGACGTCAGCGGCCCCGCACCACCAGGTGCGGGGCCGTTGACGTCAGGTCGGTTCGGTCAGCGCAGGGCGATGTTGACGTAGTACGTCTTGCCGTCGTCGAGCGCGACGCCGACCCGCCAGTAGAACCCGGACTGCGACTTCTCGGTCTTCCAGTTGTAGTGGTACTGCGTGCCACTCAGGGCGTAGGTGCCGCCGACCGTCGGGGTGGTGGCGTATGCCGCCTCGTTGACTGCCGCCGTCGTGGCACTTCCCTTAAGGGGGGTGAGCCACCTCGGCGCGGTGGCAGCCAGGATGACCTGACCTGACGCGTTTCTCAGCTCGAACTTCATCGGGATGGTCTGGCCTGCGTTGAAGACGCTGGTCGCAACGCCCGTCTGGTGGGCGGTGTCGTTGACCGGCTGGAGGAACAGTGTCGTTCCGAACCCGTAGACCACCGTGTAGGTCGCCGTGGCGGCGCCGGTGTTGCCGGCCTTGTCCGTCGCGGTGGCCGTGTAGGTGAAGGTCCCGACCCCGTTGGCCCCACCGGCCGTGGTCCCCGTCGCCGGTCCGGCGAGGCCGCTGGTGGCGTCCGTGGCCGAGGCGGTGGCGGTGGGAACCGCGCCGATGGTGTAGGTCGCGCCGTCCTTAACGCCGCCGATGGTGACGGCGGGTGCGACGGTGTCGACGTTGATCCCGCTCACCGTGGTGGTGCCCTCGTTGCCGGCGTTGTCCACTGCGGTGCCCGTGACGCTGTTGGCGCCCTGGGCGGACAGGGTGGCGTCCGGCTGGCAGCTGGCGATGCCACTGACGGTGTCAGCGCAGGTGAAGGCGACGGTGACGGGAGCCTTGTACCAGCTGGCTCCGTTCGGGCTGGTCGTGGCCCTACCGGTGATGGTCGGCGCCGACTTGTCCACGAGCACCGTGACGGTGCCAGCGGTCTCGGTGTTGCCGGCTTTGTCGACGCTCCAGTAGGTCACCTGGTGGGTGCCCTCGCTCTTCACGGTGACCTCGGTGCCGGCCTGGGCAGTGCCTCCGTCGACGGCGTAGTGCGTGCTGGCCACACCCGACAGGTTGTCGGTGGCGCTCAGCTTCACCGTGACGTCGGCGTTCAGCCAGCCGCTGGGTGCGGTGGCCCAGGTGCTCGGGTCGTGGCGGTCGATCTTGATACCTCCGACGGTGGTGCCCGTCGTGTTGCCAGCCTTGTCACCCACCGAGGTGCCGATCGAGAGGTCGTCACCTTCGCCAGTGATGGTGCTGTCGGCCGGGGTGTCGCCGTCGATGCCAGACAGGGCGTCGGCGGCAGTCCACTTCACGGTGACGTCGCCCTTGTGCCAACCGTTGCCGTTGGCCGCCGCCATCACGGCGCCGCTCAGGGTTGGGTCGGTCTTGTCGACGTTGACGCCGGTGATGCCGAAGACGTCGCTGACGTTGTCCGCGGCATCGGTGGCCGTGCCGCCGGCGCTCTGGTTGGCTCCTTCACCGAACGTCCTCTTGGCGGGGCAGGAGAGGACTCCGGAGAGTCCGTCCTGGTCGGCGCAGGTGAAGGTCGCAGTGACGTCGGCGTTGAACCAGCTGTTGCCGTTGGGGTCGGCAGACAGGCTGCCGGTGACGGTGGGCTTGGTCTTGTCGACACTGACGGAGGCCGCGTCGATGGCACTGTTACCGGCGTTGTCGACCGCCTCACCCTCGACGGGCTGGTCCTGACCCTCAGTGGTGACCTCCTGCGGGGAGGTGCAGGAGGCGATGTCCGAGCCGCCGCTGTCAGTGCAGGTGAAGGTCACCGTCACGTCGGTGTTGTTCCAGCCCTTCAGGTTGGCGGCCGGCGCCTGCGTGTGGCTGATGCCGGGAGCGGTCCGGTCGATCTTCACCGTGACGTTCTTCTGCGCCTCGACGTTGCCGGCGACGTCGACGCTCCACACCTGGAGCGTGTGGACGCCCTCCGTGTCGATCACGACGCTGGTGCCCTCGGCCACCGGGTCCTTGTCCAGCTGGTAGTGCGTGGCGGCGACTCCGGAGAGGTTGTCACCGGCGATCAGCTCGACGGTGACCGCGCTGTTGCTCCAGTCCGAGACGTCGGAGACCTTCGTCGTCGGTGCGGTCCGGTCGATCTTCACCGGGGCGCTCGTGGCCGAGGTCTGGTTGCCGGCGCGGTCACGAACCGAGGTGCCGACCGTGAGGCCCGTCCCCTCGCCGGTGACCGTGCTGTCGCCGGGTGCTGGGCCGTCGATGCCCGAAAGAGCGTCGCGTGCGGTCCAGTTCACTGTGACGTTGCCCTTGTACCAACCCTCCGTGTTCGGCTCGGTGCTGGTGGCACCGCTCAGGGTCGGGGCCGTCTTGTCGACGTTGATCGGTCCGACGGTGACCTCGTCGCTGTTGCCGGCGGTGTCGGTGGCAGTGCCTTCGGTCGTTTGCGCCGAGCCTTCGCCGAGCTTCGTCGGTGAGCTGCAGTCGGCGATCCCGGAGAGCGCGTCGTCGCAGCTGTAGCTGACGGTGACGTCACCGGCATACCAGTCGTTGCCGTTTGCGTCGCGGTCGGGAGCGCCGGTGATGGTCGGCTTGACCGTGTCGATGCTGACCTTGGCGTTGTCGGACTGGCTGTTGCCCGCGTTGTCGACGGCCGTGCCTGGCACGACCTGGCCCGCACCATCGGTGCTCACCTCGACCGGGCTCGAGCAGCTGGCGACACCGGACAGGTCGTCATCGCACTGGTAGGCGACGGTGACCGCCGACGTGTTCCAGCCCTTGCCGTTGGGCGCAGGGGTGACGGTGTGGCCGATGGTCGGCTTGGTGAGGTCGATGCTCACCGTGGCGGTCTGGAGCGCCTCGGCGTTGCCAGCCCGGTCGACACTCCAGAACGTCAGCTTGTGGACGCCCTGGGTGCTGATGGTGAGGGAAGTGCCCTTGACCGCGTCAGCGGCGCCGACCCTGTAGTAGGTCGCGGCCAACCCGGAGAGACCATCGGTGGCTTCGAGGCTGATCGTGACCGGGCTGTTGTTCCAGCCGGCCGGCGCATCGGCACCCGTGGTGGGAGCCGTCCGGTCGATGTTGACCGCAGCACTGGCGGACGTCGTGCTGTTACCGGCCCGGTCCGCCACCGTTGCGGTGTCCGTGAGGGCGCGGCCCTCGGATGCAATGGTGCTGTTGGCGGGGGTGGAAGGCACTCCGGAGCGGTCGTCGCCAGCGGTCCAGCCGATGATGACGTCGCCCTTGTACCAGCCGTTGCCGTTCGCCGCCGTGGTGGGAGCGCCGCTCAGCGTCGGCGGAGTCTGGTCGACGTTGATGCCGCCCACCGTCGTGCTGGCGGAGTTACCGGCCGCGTCCACGGCGGTGCCTTCGAGAGACTGGTCCGTACCCTCGCCGAAGGTCTTGTCGGGCGTGACCGAGTCGATCCCGGAGAGCGTGTCCTTGCCCTCGAAGTGGACGGTGACGTCGGTGTTGTTCCAGCCGTAGCTGTTCCCGGCCGGGTTGCGGCTGCCGGTGATGGTGGGCTTGGTCTTGTCCAGGCTGACCGTGGCCGGGTCGGTCGCGGTGTTGCCGGCCTTGTCCGTGGCCGTGCCCGTGACCGCTTGGTCCTCTCCCTCGGTCGTGACCGTCTGCGTGGCGGTGCAACTCGCGATGCCCGACAGGGTGTCCTGGTCCTCGCAGGTGAAGGTGACGGTGACGTCGGCGTTGTTCCAGCCGTTGCGGTTCGCCGCAGGCTCGAGTGCGTGCGAGATCGTCGGGTTGCTCTTGTCGATCTTGATGGTGACGGTCTGAGCCACCTCGACGTTGCCTGCCTTGTCGCCGGACCAGTAGCTGAGGCTGTGGGTGCCCTCGCTGGTCAGCTGTACCGACGTACCGATCATGTCGGCGCCGCCGTCGAGCTGGTAGTGGGTCGAGCTGACGCCGGAGAGGGCGTCGAAGGCATCGAACTCGACGGTCGCGCTCTCGTTGACCCAGCCGCTGGGAGCGGAGACGTCGGTGCGAGGAGCAGTCTTGTCGATCCGCACCGGGGCACTGGTGGCGTTCGTCGTGTTGCCCGCTTTGTCCGTGACAGAGGCTGAGGCGGTCTGGCCCTCACCCTCGCTAGTCAGGACCGAGATGGCGGGCACGTCTCCCGCGAGACCCGAGAGCACGTCGTCCGCGGACCACTGGAGCGTGACGTCCGTGTTGAACCAGTCGTTCTCGTTGTCGGGAGTCGTCGGGGCGGCGCTGAGGTTCGGCGGGGTCTTGTCGACGTTGATGCCGCTGACGGAGGTGCTGGCGCTGTTGCCGGCGTTGTCGACCGCGGTGCCGTCGACATTCTGGTCGGCACCCTCAGCCAGGTGCTGGGGACCGGTCACCGTGTCGATGCCCGACAGGCTGTCCTTGCCCTCGAAGGAGACGGTGACGTCGTCGTTGTACCAGCCGGCGGCGTTGGCCGCCCGGTCGGGAGCGCCGGTGATGGTCGGAGCGGCCGTGTCGCGGTTGACCGTGGCGGTCCCGGTGACGCTGTTGCCGGCGTTGTCGGTCGCGGTGCCGGTCACCTTCTGCGCCTTGCCGTCGGTGTTCACGGTGACAGGGGACGAGCAGTCCTTCAGGCCCGACAGAGCCGTCTGGTCGGCGCAGGAAAAGCTGACCGAGACGTCGGTGTTGTTCCAGCCCCTGGCGTTTTGCTCAGGCGACTGGCTCGGCGTGATGCTGGGCGAGGACAGGTCGACCTGGACCGAGAAGGACTTGGCGCTCTCGGTGTTGCCGGCGTTGTCCACGGACCAGTAGCTGACGGTGTGGACGCCTTCGGCACCCACCGTGACGGTGTTGCCCTTCGTCGCGGTGCTGGCGCCGTCGATGGCGTAGTACGTGCTGTCGATGTCCGACAGGTTGTCACTGGCCGACAGCCCCACGGTGACTGGGGCGTTGACCCAACCGCCGGGGACACCGGTGGCTGAGGTGGTGGGTGCGGTCCGGTCGATCCGGATGCCGTCGACCGTGGCGGAGGTGGTGTGGCCCGCCTTGTCAGTGACGCTGGCGGAGGCGGACCGGTCGCTGCCCTCGCCCGTGACGACCGAGTCAGCCGGACAGACGACAACGCCGGACAGGTTGTCGTTGCAGGTCCACTGCACCGTGACGTCCCCGGAGAACCAGCCGTTGGAGTTCGGCGTGCTGACAACCTTGCCCGTGATGGTGGGGGCGGTCTTGTCGACGTTGACCTGAAGGGTGGTCACCGAGGCGCTGTTGCCGGCGGCGTCGGTCGCAGTGCCCGTCGCCGTCTGGTTGGCACCCTCGCCGAAGGTGTGGGCCTTGTCCTGGGTCTTGATGCCCGACAGGGCGTCGGAGGCCGTGTAGGTGGCGGTGACGTCGTCGCCGTACCAGCCGTTGGCGTTCGGGGCCGGGAGGGCGTCGACGGTGATGACCGGCTTGGTCTTGTCGATGCTGACAGCCGCGGGGTCCGTGGCGGTGTTGCCGGCGTTGTCCGTCACGGTGCCGGTAACGGCCTGCGCCTTGCCCTCGGTGGTGACGGTCTGGGGGCCGGTGCAGCTCGCCACGCCGGAAACCTCGTCGGAGCAGCTGAAGGTGACGGTGACGTCGGTCCTGTTCCAGCCGTCCGCGTTCTTCGCTGGTGCCTGGGTGTGCCCGATGGTGGGTGAGGACTTGTCGATGCCGAAGGAGACCGTGCTCACCGCCTCGGTGTTGCCCGCGGCGTCCACGCTCCAGAACTTCAGGGTGTGGCTGCCCTCGGCCGTCACCGGCACGCTGGTGCCGGCTGTCCGGGCGCCACCGTCGAGCTCGTAGAAGGTCTGCGCCACGCCGGACAAGCCGTCATTCGGCACGAGGGTGAGCGTGAGGTCGGTCTTGTTCCAGGCCGGCGGCGCCGTGACCGTGGTCGTCGGGGCGGTGCGGTCGATCCTGACCGCAGCGGACTGCGCGTTGGTGCTGTTGCCGGCCTTGTCCGTGGCGGTGGCGCTCGCGGTGAGCGCGGTGCCCTCACCGGTGATCGTGCTGTTGGCCGGGTTCGTCGTGCCGGAGAGCGCGTCGGCCGCGGTCCACGCGACGGCGACGTCGCCTGTGTACCAGCCGGCGGCGTTGGGGTTCGTGGTCGGCGTGCCGGACAGCGTCGGTGCCACCTTGTCGATGCTGATTCCGCTCACCGTCGTGCTGGCGGTGTTGTCGGCATTGTCGACCGCGGTGCCGGTCACGGACTGGTTCGCCGCGCTAGTGCTCAGCGTGGTGGGAGCGGTGGAGGTCTTGATGCCTGACGTCGCGTCGCTGCTAGTGAACGACACCGTGACGTCGGTGTTGCTCCAGCCGTTTGCGTTGGCCGCGGGGGTGCGCGAACCGGTGATGCTGGGAGCCGTCTTGTCGAGCTTGACCGTCACGGGGGCGCTGGTCCCGGTATTGCCGACGTTGTCGGTGACCGTCGCCGTCTTCGTGACGGTGCCATCGGCGGTCACCGTGTCGGTCGCAGGGGTGACGCTTTTGACGCCCGAGCCGCCGCTGTCCGCACCGGTCCAGGTGACCGTGACGTCGCCCTTGTTCCACCCTGCCCCGTTCGGCGCGGGGCTCAGCGCCCCGGTCGCGGTCGGAGCGGTGTTGTCGAGGGTGTAGGCGGCCGACTGGACCCCGAAGTTCTCGTTCTGGTTCGCGACGCACTTGCCCTGCCCGTTGACGTTGCGCCAGGCCTTGGTCGTGTACTGCACGACGCCGCTGCCGGTGCCGGCCGTCAGCCACGGGTAGGCCGAGCCGCTGAACGTCCAGCTGCTCTGGCCCTTCGTGGCGCTCTGGGTTGCGATCGTGTTGCTGTTGCCGTCAATGACGTCGACGCACTGGGTGTTGCCGTCGGTCACCAAGGTCAGCGTCAGCGCACCGCCCTGCTTGGCATACACCGTCCCGTTCGCGCCTGTGAACGTGCCTGCTCCTCCCGAGAAGGCGGCGCTGGTCACCGACGCCGCATGAGCCGCCGGTGCGACCACGCCTACGCCGGCGACGACCATCGCCGACGCGACGAACGCGGCAGGGAGACGTCGCCCCTTACTGGAGGTGTGACGGGGGATGGCGCGCAGCGGTGACGACATGTTGATTCTCCTGGCAGGGGATCTTCACTGATCAAGAGCAAAGAGACCAGACTCGGGACCTGCGCGTACGGGAACGGAGAAACCCGTGGTGAATCGCGGCCACCCATTCGATATTCAGTCCGAACGGGCTATCCGCCGCCTAGTCACAGGGGTGACGGATGGTGATTCTTCAGGCGCCGGACCGGACAACCTCGGCGTCGGCGAGACCGAGCCACTGCGCCATGAGGGCCAGCTCCTCGTGCAGCTCATGCAGGTCGTCACCCGCGCCGCGACCGGGCTCCCACGTCACCTTGCGCGCGAGGAGCCGCCCGCGCGCACGGTCGGCCTTGAGGTCGACACGGCCGACGAGGTCCTCGCCGAGCAGGAAGGGCAGCACGTAGTAGCCGTGGACCCGCCTCTCCTGCGGCACGTAGATCTCGAGCCGGTAGTCGAAGCCGAAGAGGGCTGACGTACGGTCCCGCTGCCACACGAGCGAGTCGAACGGGGACAGCAGTGCCCGGGCCGAGATGCGCCGTGGTCGGCGTGCGTCCCGGTGCAGGTATGCCGGCCGCTTCCATCCCTCGATCGCCACCGGTTCCAGCTCCCCCGCCGACACCAGGGCCTCGATCGCCGGGCGAGCCTGCTCGGGCTTGAGCCGGAAGTAGTCGCGCAGGCACTGCTCGGTGCCGACCCCGTGGGCCCGGGCGGCGATGCGGACGAGCTCCACGAACGCCTCGTCGTCCGGCGGGCGGGCAGCCGGGGACTCAGCCAGCTCGCGCAGGTGAGGTGGCAACACCCGGGAGGGGACGGCATACCGGCGTTCGAACTGGCTCGTGCGTCCGGCGGAGCTGATCTCGCCGGCCCAGAACAGCTGCTCCAGGGCGCTCTTGACGACGGACCAGTTCCACCCCCATTGGTCGCGCTCGCGGGGCAGGTCGTGGGCGAGCGCTGCTTCGAGCTGCCGGCTCGTCAGCGGACCGCGCGCTCGGACCTCGGCCAGGACCGCCTCGACGAGCTCGGGATGGTCGCGCTTGACGCTCTGCATGCCGCCCCAGGACTCGTCGTGCGCGCGGCGCATGCGGAAGTCGAGCAGCGGCCACGTGGCCGGCGGGATGAGGGAGGCCTCGTGAGCCCAGTACTCGACGAGCCGGCGCGGCGCCCGGTCGCGCGCCCGGTCGACGAGTCCGCTGTCGTGCGGCCCGAGCCGTGAGAAGAACGGCAGGTAGTGGCTGCGTGAGACGACGTTGACGCTGTCGATCTGGATGATGCCGAGCGTGTCGATGACGCGCTGCACCTGGCGAGAGGTCGCGGTCCACGGCGCGGGCCGCGACCCACCGAAACCCTGCGCGGCAAGGGCGATCCGCCGGGCGGCGACAGTGCTCAGGCGCATGGGGCCATCATGGCCGCCATGCCCGACACCCGCCCCCTGGGGCGCGGCCTGCTCAGGTGTCGGGCTCGATGAGGTTGCGCCGCATGGCGTAGAGCGCCGCCTCGACCCGGGAGTGGAGCTGGAGCTTCTCGAGGATGTTGCGCACGTGGTTCTTGACCGTGTTCTCGCTGATGAACAGCTGGGACGCGATCTCCTTGTTGGCCTTGCCCCGGGCCACGAGCCCGAGGACCTCGAGCTCGCGCTCGGTGAGTCGAGGGCCCGGTGCGGCGTCCTTGGGCGGCTCGTTGCTCAGCCGGGAGAACTCGGCGATGAGCTGGCTGGCCATGTGCGGCGGGATCATCGACTGACCGTCGTGGGCCATGCGGACCGACTGCGCGATCTGCTCGGTCGGCAGGTCCTTGAGGAGGTAGCCACTCGCGCCGGCCTTGATGGCGGCGAAGAGGTCGGACTCGTCGTCGGACGCCGTGAGGATCAGGATCTTGGTGCGGGGCGCCTTCTCCTTGATCGCCGTGCATGCCTCGATCCCGCTGTTGCCCGGCATGCGCACATCGAGGAGGACGACGTCGGGGTCGAACTCGAAACACTTCTCGACGGCCTCGATGCCGGACGCTGCCTCGGCAACGATCTCCAGGTCGGGCTCCAGGCCGATGACGGCCTGCATGCCACGACGATAGAGATCGTGGTCATCGGCGATGACGATGCGGATGCGGTAGTCACGGGCCTCCCCCGGGGACGGGGCCCGTGATCCCTGCTCAGTTGGGGGCGGACTCACCACGCAATCGTGACACGGTGTGTCCGCCCCCGTCTGACGATTGGACAACCTCGTCCGGGACAGCGACGGAGGTCACGCCCTCAGGAGGCCTCAGCGCGCTCGGCGACAGGGGCGGGCACGGGAGGACCGGGATCCACGAGGATCGCATCGGGGTCCTCGGCGCTGTGGGGGGCCGACTCGTCGAGGTCGAGGTGGATCACACCGTAGGACCATCCGCGGCGCCGGTAGACGACGCTCGCCTTGTCGGTCTCGGTGTCGTGGAAGAGGTAGAAGTCGTGCCCGACGAGCTCCATCTCGCGCAGCGCCTGCTCGAGGTTCATCGGGGCGGAGGTGTGGACCTTCTCGCGGACCTCGATGGGCGAGTCGACGAAGGGTCCGGCGTCGTCCTCGGGTGCTGCGGCGTCGTCGGGACCGGTCTCGTCGGGGACGTAGGCGGTGGCGCTCGCCACCGACTCCTGCGTGTGACGTCCGCGTCGCACGGTGCGGTCGTGCTTGCGACGGAGCCGCTCGAGGAGCTTCTCGAGAGCGACATCGAGCGCGGCGTACTTGTCCTCCTGGCAGGCTTCGGCACGCACGACGGGTCCCTTGATGTGGCACGTGATCTCCACGCGGTCACAGGCCTTGGACTGTCGACGGTTCGCTTCGTGGCTGATGACGACCTCGATCCGGCGGGTGCGCGGCGCGAGCTGCTGGACCTTGTCGAGCTTCTCCGCGATGTGCTCCCGAAATCGGTCCGAGACGGTTGTGTGACGTCCGGTGACGACGATGTCCACTAGTCCTCCTGAGGATCGGTGTGCCTGGCTCTACCAGTAGGCGCCTGTCGAGGGCTAAGGGCGGCGGCACCACCTCCACGGGAGGATGCGTCTCATGCACCGACGTTAGACCTGTCGCCAGACCCTTTCAAGTGGAGGCCCATCTGTTTGTCCATCGACCGCCAAACGCCGCCTCGTAGCACCGATGGCGGCGGCCAGGACCTCGGCGGCGCCGGCGTCGCGCAGGGCCCGCGACGCCTCGGCGAGGGTCGCTCCCGTCGTGATGAGGTCGTCGACGACCACGCACACCGCGCCCTCGACGACGCGTCGGTGACGCTCGCGCACGACCATGGCGCCAGCCAGGTTGAGGGCACGCTCCGCGGCGTCGAGGGCGGACTGGTCGCGGGTGATCCGCGTCGGCGCGAGCACGTCGGCGACGAGCGCCCGACCGGCAAGACCCTCGGCAGCCGAGGTCACGAGCGGACGGAGAGGCACGTCGCCTCGCCGCCGGCGGGCCCGTGGCGAGCCGGGCACGGGGACGACCACGAGCCCCCGTCCACGCAGTGCCCTGCGCGCGCCTGCGTTGCTGCCGGTCGCGGCGCCCAGGGCCGGAGCCAGCCAGGCGGAGAGCGGTCGCGCCAGGTCGCGCCGCTGTTCGTCCTTGTATGCCGTGACGACGGCACGCAGCGCACCGCTGGCCTCCCCCGACACCCAGCACTGCGGCATACCGGGTGGGCACGGTGACGGCAGGGCAACCCGCGGCGACGGGTGCAGGCACTCCTCGACCGCCGCGCGACACCCGGGGCACAGCGGCCCGTCGGGGCGGTGGCAGAGCGCGCACGAAGCGGGCAGCACGAGGTCGAGCAGGTCGGAGAACATCGAACGACCCTGTCGCACATAGGGATCGCGCGCCAGGAGCTCGAGAGACGCTGTGGACGGGGCCGGCCCGTCCACGGACCTGTGGACGAGTCAGCGGGCGGGGATGACGACGTCGGTGCCGGGGCCGAGCGAGATCCACTGCTGACCTGCTCGACTCAGCACGACGCCGTCAGACGTCGTCACGAGGATGTCGCGCTCGCCCCCGCCGGACGTGATCGCCAGGCCCCTCGACACCTCGGCCAGGGACTGCTCCTGCCCGTCGACCGAGATGACGTAGGGGCGCCGTTTCTCGGTCGATCCGGCGCGACGGGCCAGGGTCGCCACCGTGAGGTCGGAGAGCCACACGAGACCGGCGAGCTCGACGAGCTTGGCGCCGAGGCGTTGGGGTGCCGCCAGCTGGGTCGGCTCCCCTCCCGGACCACGGACGACCCCAGCCAGGTCGAGCTGCGGCTTGGACCCGTCCTCGGCCGTGTGGAGGATGGCGACCCGGGAGCCGTCGGGAGAGGGCTTGGACTCGATGACGCGGCGCTCCTTGAGCCAGTCCGCGGCGACCGCCTTGGCCGCCGGCTGCCGCTGGGTCGCAGGGTCACCGGCCATGTTGAAGGCCCAGAGCCTGAGGTCGGACTCCTCGTCGAGCCCGATGCCACCGGCCCACAGGAACCCGCGGGTGTCGTATGCCGGATGGCCGACCTTGGTGCCGAAGAACGGCATCTCGTAGCGGGTAGTCCCGTGGAAGCGCGAGAGCCCCTGTCCGTCGGGGTCGACGGCGGTCATCTCGGTGGAGTCGGCGGACATGGCCAGGGAGCGGAACGTGCGGGTGAGGTCGACATGGCCCGACTTCTCGGGCTGGCGGCCGGCCGCACTCGAGCTGGGGAGGAGGAAGAGGGAGTCCCCACGGCGCACGACGGGCCGTCCCGTGCTCGAGGCCGGGGGGTCCGGGAAGCCGACCTGCTGGAGGGTGCGCACGGGAAGGTCGACGCCCGGCAGCTCCAGCGTGACGTCGCCGACACGCACGGTGACTGCCTGCACGCGCGAGTCCTGGAGCAGGGTGGAGACCAGCTGGGCCCAGACGTTCTCCCGTTGCACCCTGTCGGTGGGGACGCTCCCCGTGATCTCGACACGGGCGATGCCGTCGTTGACCGACACCGAGTCGGCCGTGAGCCGCGACCCGCGCGGGATGTCGTTGCGCACCGAACCGGCAAGGTATGCCGGTGGGTCGGCGAGCTGGGCTCGAGCCAGTCGCGTGGCGAGGTGGTCCCGCGGGAACCAGCGCCGGTCGGGGACGAGTGCGCGACGGTCCTTGGCGAGGTAGTGCAGGGTGTAGGGCTTGAGCAGGTTGCCGAGGTCGGAGGTGGTGATCCACCGACCGAAGTCCTTGGGAACCTTGCTGATCCGCCACTCGCCCTTGACGCGAGCGAACTCGAAGACCACGTTGCGACTCGTGGACGGCGCCGCGTTGACGTAGCGACCGTTGATGTCGATGGTGCCCTCCACGCCACCGGAGAGGACGGCGACGTTGGGTGGCTGCGGCTTGACCGTGAGCGGCGTGCTCGTCGAGTAGAGCAGCACCTCGCCCTCGGGCACCCAGGCCTTGGCCGCCTCCGGGGTGAGGAAGCTGCGAGCGGTCTCGTAGTCGCCGTCGCTGGCGGCACCGGCTCGGACGAAGCCGGCGGCGATCTGCTGCTGCGTCGCCTGCTCCGCCGGTCCGGGGAAGAACGCGCGCACCGGCTGGGCCTCACCGCCGCGCACCTCGAGGCCCGGCTCGACGGCCCTGCCTGCGCCCACGCTGCCGCTGCACCCGGCCAGGACCGCGGCGACCAGGGTCAGCACGAGGGCCAGAGAAGCGCCCGAACGAGGTGGCCGGCGCCGGTCCCCCGGTCGCACGACGTCGCTCACCTCCGCTCCCCCGGCGAGAGGGCCAGGGGCGACGACGTCAGGGACTCGCCCGACCGCTGCGGCAGGGTGAGACGGAAGCGCGACCCGACACCCGACTCGCCCCAGGCCTGGAGCCACCCGTTGTGCAGGCGGGCGTCCTCGAGGGCGATGGCGAGCCCGAGGCCGGTGCCGCCGGTGGTGCGGGCGCGGGCGGGGTCGGCACGCCAGAAGCGGGTGAAGACCATCGAGGCCTCGCCCTGGCGCAGGCCGACACCATGGTCCTCGACGACGACGGCGACCGCGCCGTCCCCCTCGCGCAGGCGCACGGTGATGGGCTTGCCGTTGCCGTGCTCGATGGCGTTGACGACGAGGTTGCGCAGGATCCGCTCGACCCGGCGCTCGTCGACGTCGGCCTCGACCGGCCCGGAGGCGACGACGGTGATCGTCGAGCCGCGCCGGTCGGCGAGCGGCTGGGCTGCGGCGACGACCGCCGCCACGGTGCCGCGCAGGTCGACCGAAGCCAGGTCGAGCGCGGCCGCGCCCGCGTCGAAGCGGCTGATCTCGAGCAGGTCGGACAGGAGCGACTCGAAGCGGTCGATCTCACCCTGGAGGAGCTCCGCCGAGCGCCCGACGACGGGTGAGAAGTCGGCGCGGGCGTCGTAGAGGAGGTCGCCGGCCATCCGGATGGTCGTCAGCGGCGTGCGGAGCTCATGGGAGACGTCGGAGACGAAGCGCTGCTGCACCCTGCTCAGCCCCTCGAGCTGGCGGATCTGCGCCTGGAGGCTGTCGGCCATCGCGTTGAACGACGTGCCGAGCAGAGCGAGGTCGTCCTCGCCGCGCGCCGGCATACGTTCGTTCAGCTTGCCCGACGCGAGGCGCTCGGAGACCTCGGCGGCCCGACGCACCGGCGAGACGACCTGTCTGGTGACCACCCAGGCGACGGCACCGACGAGGACCGTGAGGATGAGGCCGGCGATGCCGAACGCGGTGGAGATCAGGCTCATCGTCCTGAGCTCCTGCGTCATCGGGTAGATGTAGTAGAGGTCGTAGCGACCGGCGCCGGGCACCTCGACCCCGCTGCCGACGAAGACCGCCGGCACCTGCTGCCCGTCGATGACGACGTCACTGACCATCTTCTGCTGATGCGTCGGGTCGGCCGCGACGCGCTCGCGGATCTCGTCGGTGATGGAGGCCAGGCCGAGACCACCGGACTCGAGGGAGTTGAGCGCGATCGGGCTGTTGTTCCTCAGGCCGCGCAGCATGACGACGTAGCGCGACGGCTCGGGCCCGGGTGGGGTGAGCACGGACCCCATGATGTCCTTCGCCGCGATGTTGAGGTCCTCCGCGGTGGTCGCTGCGTTGCTGTCCCACTGCTGTTGCGCGGCGGTCGTGAGGGCCCGGGCTTCGTACTCACTCGTGAGGATCTTGTCGTCCTGCAACCCGGTGGCGATCTCGTTGTAGAGGTAGGAGCCGAGCAGGGAGACGACGACGAGGCCCAGCAGGACGGTGGTCGTGACGACCCGGAACTGGAGGGAGCGACGCCACGTGCGCAGGAGCGCCGAGACGGCCGTGACGATCGCCCGGGCCAGCCGGTGCAGGGCGCGCAGTGAGGTGCCCCCGAGCTGTTGGAGCTGTCGCGACAGCGTGGGGGACGGTGACGGTCCGGCGCCAGCAGCGGCGGTCGGCGTCTCCGCCATGGTCAGGCCGGTCCCGCCCGGTAGCCCACGCCACGCACGGTGACCACGATCTCGGGTCGCTCGGGGTCCTTCTCGATCTTGGAGCGCAGCCTCTGGACGTGGACGTTGACGAGGCGCGTGTCGCCGGCGTGCCGGTAGCCCCAGACCTGCTCGAGCAGCACCTCGCGGGTGAAGACCTGCCACGGCTTGCGCGCGAGCGCGACGAGGAGGTCGAACTCGAGCGGGGTGAGACTGAGGGACTCGCTGTCGCGCTTGACGGAGTGGCCCGCGACGTCGATCGTCAGGTCGCCGATGGTGAGGCGCTCCGGCTCGGCGTCGTTGTCGCGCCGCAGTCGGGCGCGGACGCGGGCGATGAGCTCCTGCGGCTTGAACGGCTTGACGACGTAGTCGTCGGCGCCGGACTCGAGCCCGACGACGACGTCGATCGTGTCGGTGCGGGCGGTGAGCATGACGATCGGCACGCCGGACTCGGCGCGGATGCGACGGCACACCTCGAGCCCGTCGATGCCGGGAAGCATGACGTCGAGCAGCACGACATCAGGGCGGGTCTCGCGGAAGGCCGCGAGCGCCCCCGAGCCGTCGGCCACATGGTCGACGTCCAGGCCCTCGTTGCGCAGCACGATGCCGAGCATCTCCGCAAGAGCGAGGTCGTCGTCGACGACGAGCACGCGACCCTTCACGCTCACTCCTTCAGGTGGCAGAGCTGATCCGGCGCTGTCCCCGCGCCGATTCCTCATGATCCCACAGCCCCGCCCGTGCCCGGTTCATCCCGTCTCGACGGGCGTCCTGCGTCACCTTCGGATCGGGTGACCGAACGACAAGCCCAGGTATGCCGGAACGCGAGTGTGCGGCATACCCCTGCGTAGTGCCGTCGCCAGGACGAGCCGCGTGCTCAGCGACGCGGGCGGACCGCCAGGTAGACCGTGTTCGTCGACTCCCCGCCGGTGATCGGGTTGGGGAACGGGACCACGTGCGCGTCGGCGTGCTCGAAGGCCACGCCCATCCTCCGCACGACCTCGGGCTCGGGGGGCTCGTCGGACCACAGCGCGAAGGCTCCGTCGTCGGTGAGCATCGCGCCGACGCGCGCGAAGCCCTCGACGGTGTAGAGGTCGCCGTGGTCGTCGCGCAGCAGCCAGTCGGGTGCGTGGTCGATGTCGAGCAGCACCGCGTCATAGGTCCGGTCGGCGCGACCCGCGCGCACCATGTCGAAGAAGTCGTCGCGCACGAGGCGCACCCGCGGGTCAGCCGCCAGCCCCTCGGTGTCGGGCAGCAGGTCGCGCTCGTGCCACGAGATGACCAGCTCGAGAGCCTCGACGACGGTGAGCTCAGCGACCCGGTCGTCCTCGAGGGCGGTCAGTGCCGTGTAGCCCAGTCCGAGCCCACCCACCATGACCGTCAGGGACGTGCGGTCCGCGCCCAGTGCCGCGAGACCGATCCGCGCCAGCTCGCGCTCCCCCGTGGTGAACTGGCTCGACATGAGGAAGTCGTCGCCGAGCTTGACCTCGTAGACGTCGCGCTCGGTGATGCGGTCCCAACGCTGGCGGAGGCTGACCGCACCCCATGGGGTGTTGCCCCAGTCGAGCTCCTGAATCCTCATCCACGGAGACTAGTGGCGCCCCAGTGTGAATGTTTTTTCCACAAAGTTGGCCCACCCTGGGTCTTCCCAACGCGCGGTGTCGGGCCTAGTGTCGAGGAAGTCCTCTTCCCCGGAGGCACGTGAGCCCGGAGGCACCCACATGACTGTTCGGTCAGCAACCACCACCCGCCGCACCATGATCCGACTGCCCGCAGTCGGCCTCGCCGTGGCCCTGACCGCGGCGTTCGGTCCACCTGCGAACAGCGATCCGGGAAACTCCGGCGACGCGCCCCACCGCGGCAAGATCATCAGCCTGATGAACCACATGACGCTGGAGCAGAAGGTCGGCCAGCTCTTCGTCATCGAGGTGGCAGGTCGTGACGCCAACACGGTGAGCACCACGGCCAAGGCCACGAACCAGCGCCTCTACGGCGTCGACACTCCCGCCCAGGCGATCGCGAAGTACCAGCCCGGCGGCGTCATCTACTTCACGACCCGCAACAACGACGACAACATCGGCGACCCCGCCCAAGTGGCCACCTTGTCCAACGGCCTGCAGGCCGCGGCCCTGGCCCAGCCCAGGAAGATCCCGCTGCAGATCTCGGTGGACCAGGAGGGCGGCGCCCTCGTCGCCCGCTTCGGTGCACCCGCGGTGCAGATGCCTGGCAACATGGCGCTCGGCGCCGGCCGCTCGGAGGCGGATGCCTTCCGCTCGGCCGAGGTCATCGGCAAGGAGCTGGCCGCCGTCGGTGTGACGCAGGACTACGCGCCGGACGCCGACGTCAACATCAACCCGAACAACCCGGTCATCGGTATCCGCTCCATCGGGAGTGACCCCGGCCTGGTCTCCGACCTCGCTGCGGCCCAGGTGAGGGGCTTCCGCGCAGGCGGTGTCTCCGCGGTCGCGAAGCACTTCCCGGGCCACGGCGACACCGGCGTCGACAGCCACTACGGCCTCCCCGCGGTGACCCACACGTTGGAGCAGATCCACGAGATCGACCTCCCGCCCTTCCGGGCAGCGATTGCCGCCGGAGTGGACTCGATCATGACCGCGCACGTCGTGATGCCCGCGATCGAGCCGGACGTCCCGGCCACGATGTCGCACAAGGTCCTCACCGGCCTGCTGCGTGAGGAGCTCGGCTACGAGGGGCTCATCGTCACCGACGCGCTCGACATGGCGGGTGCCGCGGCGACCTACCCGGCCGACGTCGCCCCCGTTCAGGCCCTGCTCGCCGGCGCCGACCAGCTGCTCGTCCCGCCGCAGATGGACACGGCCTACAACGCTGTGCTCAACGCCGTCAACAGCGGTGCGCTCAGCGAGAAGCGCATCGACGAGTCGGTCTACCGGATCCTGCTCCACAAGCACCAGCGCGGGATCTTCCAGGACCCGATGGTCGACGTGGCTGCGGCGCCGCAGATCATGGGCGCACCGCAGCACACTGCTGACGCACAGGCGATCACCGACCGCACGACGACCCTCGTCAAGAACGACGCCGACCTGCTGCCGCTGGCGGCTGGTCCCCGCAGGGTCCTCGTCGCCGGTTGGGGCGTCGGAACCACGCAGACCATGGCGACTGCACTCACGGCCCGCGGAGCCACCACCCAGATCCGCGAGTCCGGGACGACACCGTCGCAGACGGCGATCAACAGCGCCGTTGCGGCGGCACAGACCTCCGACCTCGTGGTGGTCTCGACCAACAACGCCTACGCCGTCAGCGCGGCCACCGGACAACCGACTGCGGCCGCGGCGGCGCAGACCAAGCTGGTGAAGGCCTTGCTCGCGACCGGGAAGCCCGTCGTGGTCGCGGCCATGCGCAACCCGTACGACGTCGCATCGTTCCCGGAGGCGCCGACCGTGGTCGACACCTTCGGCTACACCGCCCACCAGGTCGAGTCGCTGGTGCGCGTCATGTTCGGCGAGGTGAACCCGGTCGGCAAGCTGCCCGTCTCCATCCCCAAGGCGGATGGCTCCGGCGTGCTCTTCCCGTTCGGCCACGGCCTGGGTCTCTGAGGCGACAGAACAGACCCACGACGAAGGCCGGGTATGCCGGGAGCTCACGTTCCCGGCATACCCGGCCTTTGTCTGTGGTCGGGAGGCTACCGAGCGCGCGGATGCCTCTGGGTCGAGCGGGTCACTGGTTGCTGAACAGGTCCGAGATGTTGATCGCAGCCGGACCGAGGATGACAACGAAGATCACCGGGAAGATGCAGAGCAGCACGGGGAAGACGACCTTGACCGTCACCTTCTGTGCCTTCTCCTCGGCAAGCTGCCGACGGATGACGCGCATCTCCCGCGTCTGCTCCCGCAGGACACCCGCGATAGGCACACCCAACCGGTCGGCCTGAACCAGGGCCGACACGAAGTTCTTGACCTCAGGTGAGGTGTTGCGCTGGGCCATCGCCTGGAATGCCTCCCCCCGCGTCTTGCCGATGTGGAACTCGGACAGCACTCTCGCGAACTCTCCGCCGATCGGCCCCGTGACGTTGCGCGCCACCTGCCCCAGCGCAGCGTCGAAGCCCTGCCCCGACTCGACGCAGACCGTGAGCATGTCGAGGGCGTCGGCGAAGCCCTTCCTGAGCTGCTCCTGGCGTCTGATCCCGGTGTTGTAGACGAGGAGGTCGGGAAGGAAGAACAGGGCCGTACCACCGATGACCGCATAGAGGAGGCCGGTCAGCCCGAGCCCCCCGAGGAGGAGGCCGACGACGGCACCGACGACCAGTCCGATGCCCTTGGCGCCGAAGATCCGCTCGACCGGCCAGGCCGGAGGGTTTCCTGCCTTGTTGAGACTGGATGCCAGCCGCTCGGCGGTGCCCGAGGGGGAGATCCGGCGGGCCGCGCCCTTGAGCCCCTCCTCAAAGGGGACGAGAAGGCGGTCCTTGGCAGCGAGCTCGGACTTGGCCACGCTCCTGCTGTCGGGCCGGTAGTTGACCAGCTCGAGCGAGCGCGCCACCCCCGTGGTGCCCGCACCCATGGTCCCGAGCAGCACGACGACGACGCAGAGGGCCACTGCGACGAGCACGAGTGCGACGATGAGCATGTCTCACACCTCAATCTGGACGATCTTGCGCATCCACAGGTAGCCGATGACCATGCTGATCCCGCTGCCCACCAGCATGACGATGCCCACGGACCGCGTCCAGAGCAACGACGTGTATTCCGGGTTGCTCCAGGCCATGTAGAGGAAGAGCAGGATGGGGAGGGCGATGAGGATGTAGGCGGACAACCGGCCCTCGGCCGAGAGCGCGTTCACCTGACGCTTGAGCGACTCACGCTCGCGCAGGGTGTGTGCCGTGGTGCGCAGCGTGTCGGCGAGGTTGCCGCCGACATCACGTTGGATCCTGATGGCCATCGTCGTCCAGCGCATGCTCTCGCTGTCCATCCGCAGCGACATGTTGTCGAGGGCGTCGGAGACGTCGGCACCGATGCGGGTCTCGGCCAGCGCACGCGAGAACTCCTTGCCGGCAGGCTCCGCGGCGTCGCGGGCGATGGCGTCGAGCGCCTGGTTGAGGCTGAATCCGCTGGCCAGCGTGGTGGCCACGAGCATGAGGACGTCGGGGAGCATCCCTTCGAACTTCTTCGCCCGGCGAGCGGCGAGGAAGCGCAGGACCATTGCCGGGAGGGCGTAGCCCAGGACGAGCCCGAGCGGGAAGGTCAGCCACCATGGCATGGGCAGGAGGAACGGGAGCATGAGGCTCGTGACGATCACGGCGACCACCCGCAGGACGAACCACTCACCGGCCCTCAACGGGAGGTCTGCACGCTGGATGAGCCTCATCGTGTGGCTCGTCGACTCACGCTGGGCCATCACTCTGTCACCGAGCCGGACCGCCGACTGAGCGACGGCAGACGGCGCTGCCTCCTCGTGGCGGGAGATCCGCGTGGCGCCTGCCATCGTGTAGAGCTCAACCTCGGCCACGCGGTCGTGGCGCCGGGACCGGAACGGGTTGAGCACGGCGAGGGTGAGGACGAGCACCCCGACGAAGAGTGTGACGAGAGCCGCGATGAGGAACGTGCTCGTCCCCGCGCTGGCCCGGGTCAGAGCGGTCGGCGCGGCACCCGAGTCAAGAGTGACGACGGGGGTGGGGCGGGGCGATGGCAGCGCCACGCCACCGGAGCCGAAGTTGATGCTCGACTTCACGAGGAACGGGCGGCCGGTGGCCGTCCCCTTCAGGGTGAAGGGGACGATGCCGGTCAGACCGGGTGGACGGGTGATGTCGAGCTGGACCTGCGAGTCGAGGACCTTCGCCGCTGTCTGGAACGCGGTTCGGACCGCAGCCGTGTCGGTGGCCTGCACCACCGAGCCTCCCCCTGCCCTGGCGAAAGCCGCCAGAGCCGCTGGGTCGTTCTCTCCGGTGGTGAACCGGACCACCTCGACGCGGACCTGGGACGAGGTCAGCGCCTTGACCGACGCCGCGAGCCCGGGGGCCCGGTCGCCGACGGTGTTCTTGCCGTCGCTCAGCAGGACGATGCTCCGGTCCCCGTCCGGGCCCAGCATCTTCACGGCCTCGGTCACCCCGCTGAAGAGGGCAGTGTTCCCGTCAGCCCGCAGCGCATCCACCGCCCGCTGAACGGCAGCCCGGTCGTTCGTCGGAGCAACTTCGGGACCTGCCGTGTTGCCGAAGGACACGACACCCACCTTGACGTCCGCGGGAGCGGATGCGAGGAAGTCCTTGACCGCTCCTCGCACGGTCGTCATGCCACTCGTGCCCATCGACCCGCTCGTGTCGATGAGCAGGACCGTGGTTCGTTGCGCGCGCGCGGCAGGCGTCGCGGAGACCGGGGCAAGCGTGTCGCCCAGCATCGCTGTCATCCCGGGGTCGACCGTGGCCCCCTGGCCACCCGGACGCAGGGTGAGCACCCCGGTCACGTTGTCGCGTCCGATCGTCACCGAGCCAATCGTCGCCGGCACGGGGACGGGTTCGGCGACCGACGCGGGAACCGGCGCCCCCAGGGTCGCCGCGGCCGCTACGGCGGTCAGCAGGACTGCTCGCCAGCCCCGGAGCCTGACCATCAGTACCGCGGGGCGAAGAGCTGGATGGGCAGCTCGACGCCGAGGTCTTGGAGGTCCTGGGTGAACTTCGGGCGGATCCCGGTGCTGCGCAGCTCACCGAGGAAACGACCGTTGGCATCCCGGCCCGCGGCATAGTCGAAGGTGAAAAGGTCCTGGAGGGTGATGATGTCGCCCTCCATGCCCACCACCTCGGTGATCTGGGTGATGCGACGAGTCCCGTCCTTGAGGCGGGACTGCTGGATGATGAGGTCCACGGCTCCGGACACCTGCTCGCGGATCGCCCGGATGGGCAGCTCGATCCCCGCCATGAGCACCATCGTCTCGAGTCGGGAGAGCGAGTCGCGGGCGCTGTTGGCGTGGACGGTGGTGATCGAGCCGTCGTGGCCGGTGTTCATCGCCTGGAGCATGTCGAGGGCGGCTCCGTCTCGGACCTCACCGACCACGATCCGGTCGGGCCGCATGCGCAGGGCGTTGCGCACCAGGTCGCGGATGGTCACCAGGCCGGAGCCTTCGATGTTGGCCGGACGCGACTCCATCCGCAGCACGTGCTGCTGGTGCAGCTGGAGCTCCGCCGCGTCCTCGATGGTGACGATGCGCTCCTCCTCGGGGAGGAAGGACGAGATGACGTTGAGGGTCGTCGTCTTCCCCGAGCCGGTACCACCCGAGATGATGATGTTGCGCCGGCCAAGGACGCAGGCGTGGAGGAAGTCGCGCACCGGGGGGGTGAACGTCCCGAAGGAGAGGAGGTCCTTGTCGGTGAACGGGTCCGCCGCGAACTTGCGGATCGTCAGGATGGCGCCGTCGAGCGCGATCGGCGCCACGACCGCGTTGACGCGCGACCCGTCCGGAAGGCGCGCGTCGACCAACGGACTGGCTTCGTCGACGCGGCGGCCGACGCGGCCCACGATCTTGTCGATGATCCGTCGGAGGTGGGTCTCGTCGGTGAACCGGGCCGAGGTCGGGTAGATCTTGCCGGCTCGCTCGATGAAGATGCTGCTGGCGCTGTTGACCATGATCTCGGTGACCTCCGGGTCACGCAGCAACGGCTCCAGTGGGCCGTGACCGAGGATCTCGTCCGAGACCTCCTGCGCGATGCGGGTGCGGTCCGAGAGGGTGAGCGGCTTCTGCTCCGCGTCGATGACCTCCTGGAGCGTCTGACGCACCTGGTTGGCGAGGTCGCTCTCCTTGAGGTGCGGGTCGTACAGTCGCGGTCCGAGTGAGTCGATGAGTCCCTGGTGGACCCGCTCCTTGACCTCTACGATGGGGTCGACCCTGTGGGACTGCGTCGACACGCTGCCGTGGACGGGGACCGTCTCCTGCGAGCGGCGGGCGGTGTCGAGACGATCGGCAAGACTGCTCATCGACTTCTCCTGCTGAAGAGGCTGCGGCGCTGGGGTTCCTCCACCGGGCCGCCGAAGCGTGCCCGGATGTGCGTGTCTGCGATCTCCCTGATGGCCACGCTCACCGGGTCACGCGGGGACTCGAGGACCAGGGGGACACCGCGGTTGACCGAGGCTGGGACGGTGTTGCTCGCCGGCACGCTCACCGCGATCGGCGCTCCGATGGCCTGCACGACGTCCTCCGGGCGCAGGCCCACCTTGACGTCGGCACGGTTGAGGACGATGACCCGCGAGTCGCGCGGGCTCCCGATGGCATCGAGCGTCTCGAGAGCGAGCTTGAGGTTCTTCACCGCGGGGATGTCCAACGTGGCGATGAGCACCAGGAGGCTGCTCACGTCGCAGGCGGCCAGCACGTGCTCGGTGAACGAGGGTGGGGTGTCGACGATGACGAAGTCGTAGGACGCCGCGGCCACCCGGAGCAGCTCGGTGACCACATGAGCGCTGATCCGGTCGGCCAGGGACGGGTCGGTGGGGGCGGCGATGATGTCGAGGCCACTGGGCTCATGGTGCGTCACGAGCTGCGCCAGCCCCTCGCTGTCGAGGTGGCCGTGCATCCCGACCGCGTCGTGCACCGAGCTCGTGGGGAGGAGCTGGAGGCTGATGCTGACGTCACCGAAGGACAGGTCGAGGTCGACAAGCACGGTCCGCAGACCGCTGAGAGCGAGGTGGGTGGCGAGGTTGGTGGACAGGGTCGTCTTGCCCACACCGCCCTTGGCCGAGAAGACCGTGACGATGCGCCCCTGAGGGGTGGCGACGGCTCCGTGGTGACCGGCGAGCTTGGCCGTGAGGTCGCGGCTGCGCCGCACCGCGTCCGAGAGCGCGGGCGCGTCGTCGGAGGCGATGACCTCGCGGAACCCGCTGCGCAGGGCCTGCCCCATCGTGGTGACGTCAAGGCGGTGGCGCAGGAGGATGAACCCCACCTCCGGGCGCGACGCCCGGACCGACTCCACGAGCATCGACGCCTCGTCGATGTGCACCAGCGGACCGATGACGACGAGGTCAGCGTGCTGGTCGTCGTCGAGGGCGCGGTGCACGAGCGGGGCCGAGCCGAGGAGGAGGACATCGCCCAGCGCGAAGTGGTAGCGCTCGCTGGCGCCGGGCTCGTTGTCCCACAGGATCGTCATCGAGGTGTCCCGTGATAGCTGAAGTCGTCCGTGCCCAGGTTCGGTGGCACGGTCGTGTCCGGTCCCTCGAGGCCGAAGTAGATGTGCTTGGCCGGGTTGTTCTGCAGGTTCTGGGTGTGTTGGATGGCGTGCACGAGCTTCAGCGAGTCCGCTGGTGTGAGCTCGACCGTGACCAGATAGGTCTGCACCGGCGTGGCGGCGGTGGGCGCCTGCTCTTCCGTGTCGTCCTTGTCGTCCTTCCGGGGCTCGGAGGCGCCTGTCAGGCTCGTCGTGCCGATGCCGATGACCGGGACCTTGGTGAGCAGCACGCTCGTCCCCTTGACGCCCAGCTCGTTGTACTGCGCCGTTGCGTCGTCGGTGCCGAGCTTCTTGAGGTCGTAGGTGTCGTAGATCGTGATGATGCTCCCCGGGGTCACGAACGCCCCGACGCGGTTGGGATCCTCGAGGCTGACGGAGATCGCGACCTTGCCCGACGCCACCCCGATCGCCTTTTGTCCCAGGCGCTCCGTCCCGAAGGCCGCCTCGAGGACGACCTGCCCGGGTGCGATGTCCGCCAGGGCGAGGAGACCGCTGTTCTCGGCGTTGATCGCGGCGAGGGCACCAGCAGGCTTGGCCTTGGCGGCGACCTGCGTCCGCTTGATGAGCCCACCGCGTTCGGCGTCCTTGAGCGTGGTGCCCGACGGCACGACCTCCGCGGTGACGTAGACCGTCTGCGGTTGCTGCCCCTCGAGCGCACGCTTGTCCGCGCCGTTGGCATAGAGCAGCACGAGGACGGCGCCGACGAGCGCGAGCAGGACGGCAGCGATGAGGGCGATGATGCGACGGCCCATGGGGTGGAAGCCTTTCGACAGGGCGTGTGTGGTTCAACCGGCGGCGACGACAGCCGAAAGACCGAAACCGGTGGTGGAGGACGGAGGGACGATCGTTGTGGCAGGCACGTTGAGCACGCCCTGGACGAACCAGCCCGAGATGCACCGACGGGGGTTGCCGCAGGGGATAGCGCCTGAGACGTGGCTGGCCTTCGTCACCCCGCCGCCGATGCGGTAGCCGCTGAGGTAGAACTTCGCGATGCCGGCGACGTGGTAGTAGGTGTTGGCGCCGCCGGCGTCGGACGGGTCACAGTCCGCAGGGGGTGCGCCGGCAGGGGTGCCCGTGGTGGACTTCACCATGCAGTCGAACACCGGCAGGTCGATCACCGGACCACTGGTCCAGATGTTCGACAGCGCGGTCTGGCAGCCGCCGGTGGTCGAGGAGCCCGTGTCGATGTTGGCCCAGATGTTCACACCGTTCGTCGTGGTGAGGGTCGTGCTGCACGAACCAGTGGTGTCGAGGTAGCCGAAGCCTCCCGCGGTGTCCTTGCCCTTGTACGAGCACCCGGGCTTGGCCGGGTCGTGCAGGTCGATGATGACCTCGCGACCGGGGCTGTTCGGAGTCGTCGCCGCAAGCGGGTACGCAGGCTGCCCGGCGCCGCCGTATCCGGGCCAGGGCGCGGCGGGCGGCTGGGCGACGTACGTGGTTCCGCCGCTGGTGTAGGTCTGCCACTCACACGTCGAGATGGTGATCGGCGACGTGAAAGCGCCAGACGTCGGTGACCCCCAGGCGGCCCGTGCGCACGAGACGACGTTGCTCGTGTCCGGACCGGTGCTGTTGACCTGTGTGAAGAGGTTGGGGATGAGGCCCGGACCGGTGTCGTTGGCGCGGACGCGCACCTCGACGTAGGGGAACCCGGAGGACAGCGAGGACGGCAGGGGTGGGCACTCGCGCAGCTCCGTGACGCTGGGCGACGAACTGCACACGGGCAGCGAGCCCGGGATCGATGCCGCGGACTTGCACTGCCGCTCGATGGTGTGGGTTCGGGTGCCGATGTTGATCGTGTTGGCGTTGACCAGGGCTGGCAGGCCGTCGGCATCGAGGTTGCAGTTCGTCTTGGCGCAGCTCTGCGCCAGGGCCAGAGCCGCGGCGTCGGCAGCGTTCTGGGTCTGTCGCCGCTCGAGGATGATCTGCCCGGCATCCACGGACCACGCCAGGAGGCCGGTGACCACGAAGAAGCCGAAGAGCATCGCCACGAGCACACCGACGGCTCCTCGTTCGTCGCGTCGACGACGGCAGGTCGGCCGTGTCACCCGAAGCACCTCATCGACGAGGTCGCTGTGGGGGTCGGCGCGGCGATCGCGCCTCCCGGGAAGAGGCCGCTGATGGCCCCGAGGGCGACCCAGCTGAATCCGTTCACCGTCACGCGCACCCGGGCCGCCTGGGCCGCGGTCGGGGCAGCCGGGCACGCGTCGAGGATCTGGACCGTGGTGGTACCCCCGGACACCCCGTTGATGCCAGGCATCGAGGCGTTGGCGCGGGTCGGCACATCCGCGTCGAGGCGGAAGGCCGCCATGCGCGCGCCCTCACGGGCCGCATTGGTGACCATCGCCTGGGTGAGGAACATCCGGCCCATGTCGATGAGACCGAAGAGGACGAGGAGGAGGAGCGGCAGGAGGAGGGCGAACTCGACCATGGTTGCACCGCGCTCACGGTGGTGAGGCATGGGTCGACCCCCTTCGCTGCCAAGTTGATGCGAGAAATCGTGGAGAGAAACACTGCGGGCCGACGGCCGCCAGGCTGTCGACCCGCAGTGCCAACCGCTCAGATCGCGGCGGCGACACCGGCAAACATCGTCGAGATCGCCGCGCCAAGGGCGCTGGCGGCCACCCCTACGACGACGGCGACGAGCGCGACCATGAGGCCGTACTCCACCATCGTCGCGCCCTGCTCGGACCCCCAGTTCCACCGCAGCCGCTTGACGCGCTCAGACATGTGAAGCCCTTCGGTCCGGGACGAGATCAGGGGAAAGCGAGGCCGGCGAACATCGTGCTGATGTTGGTGCCGAGGACGGCGGCAGCGACGGCGACGACGACGGCGACGAGCGCGACCATGAGGCCGTACTCCACCATCGTGGCGCCCTTCTCTGCGGTGAGGCGCTGGTGAAACTTGATGAGGGCCTTGGACATTTGGTTCTCCTTGATGATCTGAGTGTTGAGGGTTGTGCTGCTACCGGACTACCGGTCAAGGGACCGGATGACCGATCCGGGTCCAGCGTGGAGGTTCCGACTTTCGGTAGCCATGACGTGATTAGGCTGTTATGGACTGGTCATTAGTGACTAGTTTACTCCTAGCCACCTCCACGACCCGGCACCGTGACCATCTCACGAGCCAAACCTTGGCGTCCAGAGAATCGTCGCTTCCGTGCTCGGGTGACAACGGCAGGGCCGAGAACCTACCTCGTGTCCATGGTTCATTGATGCCCGCTTATGACCCCTTCCGGAATGGTCATAGGGAACTAGGTGCTTTTATGCAGTCGAGATTCACCAAAATGGGGGCGGCGGTGGCCCGGATGCCCGATACTTCCGCCATGCCCCCGACCACCCAGCTCGACCTCGGCCGCATCGTGCTCGTGCCCGTCTTCGCCTGCTTCGTGCTCCTCAACGTCATGAAGCTCATTGACAACGACGACCGCACCGTGGTGGCCACGCTCGGGACCATCGCGGCCCTGTCCTTCAACGCGGCCCTGGCGGTGATGTACCTCCGTCGTGGGGTGGCCTCCCACACGGACAGACGGCCGAAGGTGTGGCTCGTCGCGGGCGCAGCGACGTTCTCTCCCTTTGCGATTCCCGTCGTGGCCTCCCACGAGGCTGGACCCGTCGCCTCCTTCGCCGGAGCCCTTCTGGTCGTGCTCGGCATCGGCCTGGCGATCTGGGCGCTGCTCAGCCTGAACACCAACATCAGCGTCGTGCCGCAGGCGCGCGAGCTGGCCACCACGGGTCCGTACCGATTCTTCCGGCATCCGCTCTATGTCTTCGAGTACGTCGCGGCCATCGGTCTCGTGCTCGTCTCCGGTGGCGGGTGGGGTTGGCTCGTCGTCGCCGCCCTCGGCGTCCTTCAGGTCCTTCGCGCTCGTTGGGAGGAGCGTCTCCTGCGCGAGGAGGTCGCCGGCTACGCGGCATACGCCTCCCGCACCCCCGGCTTTTCGTGAGGGCACGCTGGGACTGGATGGTCCTGGGTGGCTGGGTCGCCGCCCTCGTGGTTCTTCGATCCGCACGGATGACCGAGCGCGACCCCTACTGGCAGGCTCGCGACGGCTTGGAACGCTGGTCCGGCGCACCGCTCGCACGAGCGGACACGTGGAGCTGGGCGCAGCCCGACGGCATCTTCCGTCCGACGTCTCCGGCGTGGAACACCGCACTTGGTCTCGGTCATGACGGGTTCGGCGTGGCGGGCATCGCTCTCATCGGGGCGCTCGGGATGGCGGCCTACTTCGTCGTCGCCATCCTCGTATCACGCCGCCTCGGCGCGCGCGCCCTGCCCACCTTGGCGACGACGGCGCTCGTGGCCCTGCTGGCGCTCCCGATGGTCTCGCCGCGGGCAACGATCGTCATCGAAGCCATGCTGCTCCTGACGCTTCTCCTCGGCCATGCCCTCATCACCAGACCTCTTCCCCGACAGTGGTGGGCGTTCGCCGGTGCTGCCGCTGCGGGTGCGGCCCTCGGCTGGGCGGGCGCGTGGTTGCACGTGTCCTGGTCGGTCACCGCGCTCGGGCTTGCCGCCGGCCTGCCCCTTCTCGCGGTGCTCGCCGGCGCCAGCCGGTGGCGCGTCGGCCTCGCGGCCACGCTGGGGTCTGGCCTGGCTGTCGGCAGCCTCCTCGGACCCTTCCGTTGGTCCGTGTGGCAGCTGCTCGCCGACATCGGTTCGGCGTCCGGCGGCCAGGTCGTCGAGTGGCTCTCGCCGTTCACAGGAGGGCTGCGCCTTCGATGGCTCCCTGTCGCCAGCCTCTGCCTCGTCCTGGTCGCCGTGTGTGCGGTGCGGCTGCTGCGACACCGGACCGGGGCGCGCGGCTCGGCCGAACGCGCCCGCTGGGCTCTCGAGGTCCTCCTCGTCGTCATCGCTCTGCTGGCCACGCTCGCAGGGCTGATCGCCATCCGGTTCCTCGGTGTCGCGGCACTCACCCTCCTGCCCGTCCTCGCGGCTGAGCTCTCGGAGGCAACCGTCCGATGGCGCGCCCGCCCGAGCATGCCCGCAACCGTGCGCACCCGGCTCACCGCTGGCTACTGGCGACCGATCCTCACCGGCGTGGCCGTCCTCCTGCTGCCGCTCGCCGTGGTGGCGTCCAACGCCCCGGGCCGACCGTCACCGGCGGCGGAGGTCGTCGACGGGCTCCCCCCGAGCTGCAGGCTCTTCACCGATCCCGACACGGCCGGGGTGGCGCTGCTCCTCCGCCCGGACGTCAAGGTCTGGATCGACATGCGCACCGAGGTCTACGGTGCGGCGGCCTACTCACAGGTCCGTGAGCGGCTCCTATCGTCGACCGCCGTGTCACTCCCCGAGGGAGCGACCTGCGCCGTCGTGCCCACCACAGCGTCGACCGTGCATGTCGATGCGAGTCCCGACGCGCCGTGGACGAGGTCGACCACGCGAGAGGGACTCAGCGTCTGGCTCCCCTGAGGCGCAGCACTGTCCGCCGTCTGTCCCTCGTCGAAGCACACAAAGGCCGGGTATGCCGGGAACTCGCGTTCCCGGCATACCCGGCCTTTGTTCGTTCTGGGTGGACCCGCTGGCTCAGTAGCGGTAGTGGTCGGACTTGTAGGGGCCGGCCACGTCGACACCGATGTACTCGGCCTGCTCCTTGGTGAGCTCGGTGAGCTCGACCCCGATGGCGGCGAGGTGGAGGCGCGCGACCTTCTCGTCGAGGTGCTTGGGGAGGACGTAGACCTGCTTGTCGTAGTCGTCGTTCTTGGTGAACAGCTCGATCTGGGCGATCGTCTGGTTCGCGAACGAGTTCGACATGACGAAGCTCGGGTGACCCGTGGCGTTGCCGAGGTTGAACAGGCGACCCTCGGACAGCACGATGATGCTGTTGCCACCGGCGAAGGTCCACTCGTGGACCTGGGGCTTGATCTCGGTCTTGACGATGCCGGGGACCTTGGCCAGTCCGGCGATGTCGATCTCGTTGTCGAAGTGACCGATGTTGGCCACGATCGCCTTGTTCTTCATCCCCTGCATGTGCTCGGCAGTGATGATGTTGAAGTTGCCCGTCGTCGTGACGAAGATGTCGGCGCTCTCGAGGACGCTCTCGAGCTTGGCGACCTGGTAGCCCTCCATCGCGGCCTGCAGCGCGCAGATCGGGTCGATCTCGGTGACGATGACGCGGGCGCCCTGGCCACGGAGCGCCTCGGCGCAACCCTTGCCCACGTCGCCGTAGCCGCAGATGACCGCGACCTTGCCGGCGATGAGGACGTCGGTGGCGCGGTTGAGGCCGTCGATGACGGAGTGGCGGCAGCCGTACTTGTTGTCGAACTTGGACTTGGTGACCGAGTCGTTGACGTTGATCGCCGGGAAGAGCAGGTCACCGGCGCGGGCGAGCTCGTAGAGCCGGAGGACACCGGTCGTGGTCTCCTCGGTGACGCCCTTGATCTCGGCGGCCACGGTGGTCCACTTCTGCGGGTCGGCGGCGAGCGTCTTGCGCACGAGCTCCTTGAAGACACCGACCTCCTCGGAGTCCTTCTCGTCGGTGGGGGGCACCTGACCGGCGGCCTCCCACTCGCGACCCTTGTGGACGAGCATCGTGGCGTCGCCACCGTCGTCGAGGATCATGTTGGCGCCGGAACCACCGGGCCAGGTGAGGATCTGCTCCGTGCACTCCCAGTACTCGGTCAGGTTCTCGCCCTTCCAGGCGAACACGGGGACGCCCTGCAGGTCCTGCGCCGAGCCCTCGGGCCCGACGACGACGGCCGCAGCGGCCTCGTCCTGCGTGGAGTAGATGTTGCAGGAGGCCCAGCGGACCTCGGCACCGAGCGCGGTGAGCGTCTCGATGAGGACGGCGGTCTGCACGGTCATGTGCAGCGAGCCGGCGATGCGGGCGCCCTTGAGGGGCTGGCTCGCGCCGAACTCCTCACGCAGGCTCATGAGGCCCGGCATCTCGTGCTCGGCAAGACGGATCTGGTGACGGCCGGCCTCGGCGAGGCTCAGGTCGGCAACCCGGTAGTCAAAAGTCGTGGTGTCAGTGGACATGCGACATCTCTTCCGTTGAAAGTGTGGTTTGCGACCCGGCGCAGCCCATCTGGGCATTCACGTGAGAGCGGGGTATCACCCGCGCCGGCAGCCCCCATCGTACCGACTCCACGCGGTAGACATGGACGCGTGCGGGACCGGCCCGCGCGATGCACGAACGGAGAACCCGATGAGTGAGACCTTCGGCAGTGGCGGCGCCAGCGGCGCCAGCGGCGACGAGGTGCGGGACGAGGTGCGCCTCGACCTCGACGAGGAGAAGCTCGACGCGTGGGAGGACGTGCGCGCCGACTATGCCGTCGACCCCGACTCCGAAGTGGCCCGCCCCGGGATCAGCGACAGCGACGAGAGCCAGCCCGCCTACCCGGACGGAAGCGGGCACGGTGACGACCGGGTTCTCGTCGAGGGCGAGCGCCACGACGACCTCGAGATGTCCCCGGACGGCACGAGCGCCGAGGAGGAGTGAGGGTTCGCCGTGGGTACGCTGGGCGGGTGCCTCACCACTTCCCCCTCCCAGACCCGCAGGTGACCTGATGGCCGGCGGCCTCTTTGCCCTGCTCGACGACATCGCGGTGCTGGCCAAGGCCGCTGCCGCCTCGGTCGACGACGTCGCCGCCGCGGCCGGGCGCGCGAGCGTCAAGGCCAGCGGGGTCATCGTCGACGACACCGCGGTCACGCCGCAGTACGTCCAGGGCATCGACCCCAAGCGCGAGCTCCCGATCATCAGGAAGATCGCGATCGGCTCGCTGCGCAACAAGCTCCTCTTCATCCTCCCTGCGGCCCTGCTGCTGAGCCAGTTCCTCCCTGTGGCACTCACGCCACTCCTCATGATCGGCGGCACCTACCTCTGCTTCGAGGGCGTCGAGAAGATCTGGGAGCGAGTCAGCGGCCACGCCGAGGACGAGGCCACCAAGGCGCACGAGGCCGGCGAGGTCGCCGACGAGGACACCATCACCAGTGGTGCGATCCGCACCGACTTCATCCTCTCGGCCGAGATCATGGTCATCTCGCTCAACGAGGTGAAGGACGAGGGCTTCGCCCTCCGCGCCGCGATCCTCGCGGTCGTCGCGGTCGCCATCACCGCGCTCGTCTACGGCGTCGTCGCCCTCATCGTCAAGATGGACGACGTCGGCCTCCACCTCGCGAAGAAGTCCGGCGCCCAGGCCACGATCGGCCGCGGCCTCGTCGCTGCGATGCCCAGGCTCCTCAGCACCCTGTCGGTCGTCGGGATCGCCGCCATGATCTGGGTCGGGGGCCACATCATCCTTGTCGGGCTCGACGAGCTCAGCGAGTACTGGTCGCCGCTGCACTACCCCTACCAGTGGGTGCACGGCGTCGAGGAGTGGGTGCACGACGCCACCGGGCCACTGGGCGGCGTCCTCGGCTGGGTCACCAACACGATCGGCTCGGCCATCCTCGGCCTCATCGTGGGTGCCATCGTCGTCGCGGTCATGCACGTCATCCCCCGCAAGGGCGGCCATGGCGCGCACGAGGCGAGCGAGCCTGCGGCCGCTGCGCCCGTTGCAGACGTCCCCCACAACGACAAGCACTGACCCGTATGCCGTCCGCTCGCGGAACGCTCGACTGGTCGCCTGGCGCTTCGCACCCAGAGCTCGTCGCGCCCTCTGTGGCCGCGGCCCTGGCCGAGGCTGCGATCCCGACGCCGGAGGCAGCCGGGGACAGCGGAGTCGCGGCAGCGGAGGTGGCCTCCATCGACGAGACGCTCGCCGACACGGAAGCCTTCTGTGCGGCATACGACGTGGCACCGGGGGCGAGTGCCAACTGCGTCATCGTCGCCGGGAAGCGCGCCGGTGAGACGACGTATGCCGCGGTCATGGTCCTCGCGTCCGACCGCGCCGACGTCAACGGCGTCGTCCGCAGGCACCTGGGTGTCCGCAAGATCTCGTTCGCGCCACACGACGATGCCGTGTCGCTCACCGAGATGGAGTTCGGTGGCATCACGCCGATCGGCCTGCCAGCCGCCTGGCCGGTCCTCGTCGACGCCGCCGTCGTGGCCGCGGGTGCAGTCGTCATCGGTAGCGGGTTGCGCCGCAGCAAGCTCCTCGTGGAGGGCGCTGCCCTGGCCAAGCTCCCGAACGCGACGGTGCTCGAGCTCCGTCAGCCCTGATCGGCGCCGAGCAGGTCGTCCAGTGCGCCGTCAAGACGCGGGTGGGCGAACTCGAACCCGCTCGCCGGCAGGACCGACGAGGTGGCCCGCCGGCCGGTGAGACCGAGCGCCGCATCGGTCCGCAGGAGCACCGCGCCGAGCCGCATGAGCGGAACCGGCGTCGGCGGTGACCACGGACGATGCAGCCGAGAGCGCAGCTGGGCCATGAGCTCTGAGTTGCGCACGGGGAAGGGCGCGGACGCGATGACCACTCCGTCGGGCAGCCGCACACCCGGCTCGATGCCCAGGGCCGCGCGCGCGACGGCAAGCCAGTCGTCGATGTGGATCCAGCTGATCCACTGGCGTCCGGTGCCGATCGAACCGCCCAGTCCGGCCCGGGTCAGGGCCACGAGTCGGTCGACGACGGGAGCTCCCCGATCGAGCACGAGCGACGTGCGCAGGATGTGCAGGTGCTCGGCTGCCGCGCCCTGCACCGAGTCCTCCCACGGCTGCGCCACCCCGGTCATCTGCGGCAGTCCCACGGGCACCGGGCTGGACTCGTCGATCTCGGTCTCGCCCGCGTCGCTGTAGATCGCCGTGGTGCTCGCCTGCACCCAGGCGGCCAAGGGAGCCGTGAGGCCACTGCTGGCACGGACGAGAGCGCGAGTGGAGTCCACCCTGCTGGATCGCAGGGAGGCGATGTTGGCAGCCGTCGGACGGACGTCCACGAGACGACCGGCAAGGTTGACCACCGCGGTGCGCGAGGCGGGCTCCAGCTCAGCGGCCCAGCCCTCCACCGTGACGCCGTCCCACAGGGCCTGGCGCACCGGCAGGTGGGGCTGAGGGCTGCGAGTGAGGACGACGACGTCGTGCCCACGAGCCGCGAGATCACCCACGAGGCGGCGCCCGAGGGTGCCGGAGCCACCCGCGACGACGACCCGGACCAGGTTGGGGTCGACGACTCCGCCGGCCAGACGCCACAGACGCAAGGCGTCCATGGCGAAGTCCGAGGCCAGGGCGTGACGAGCCACCGGGCCCATGCCGAACGACAGCGGACCCCGTCCGGCAAGGCGTTGGGTGAACAGGGTGTGGCCCGGTTCTCGCGAGTCCGCCGTCACGGTCCACTCGATCGTCAGGCTTCCCCCGGGCTGCGGTTGCTCCAGCACGATCCTGGTTCCGTGCTCGAGCGCTCGCACCCTGACCGGAGGGGCGGTTGCACGGTGGACGTGGCGAACGACAGGGATGTCGAGCGCCATCCCGGCGGTCTGACCGACCCTCACCGGACCGTCGAGGCCGGCTTCGGAGACCCCACCGCACCACCGACCCCACTGGTCCAGGTCGGCGAGGACGGCGAAGACGGCGTCGGGAGCGGCGGCGAGCACCGCACGGTTGGTCTGGTTCCAGGACATGAAACTCCTCAGGTCCGTACTGATCGGATGGTCTTGGTGAGGTCGCCGACGACCCCGCGCATGCCCGGGAGGCGGCTCAGCCGCACCAGCCGGTCCACGAGCGGCACCGCAGTGCGGATGAGGGTGCGGGTGCGCCGTTGGCCGGGGCTCTGGTCGTGGACCCAGAAGAGCACCACACCCATCTGGGCCAGCCAGAGCAGCTCGGGGAGCTCCTCGCGCAGCGCCCGCGCCACGGTGACGTCGGACTCCTCGACGACGCGCTGGTGGAGGGCGATGGCGGCCTCGCGCGCTGGGCGCGACTCCGGACTGAACGGCGACAACGGGCTGGTGGGCTCTGCCGCCGCCTTGAAGAAGGCGCCGGCGAACTCGTGGAAGGGCTCAGCCACGTCGACCCAGGCCAGCAGGACCGCCTCGTAGCGGCTCGCGAAGGTCCGTCGACGACCGAGCGCCGTCGCGCTCGACGCCGCGTGCTCGACCTGGATCCGGTCGTAGAACGCCTGGACCAGGTGCTCCTTGGACGCGAACCAGTAGTAGGCGTTGCCCACGCTCACCCCTGCGCGTTCGGCGACCGCCCGCATCGTCGTGCGGTCGTAGCCCCGCTCCAGGAACAGCTCCTGTGCAGCGGCAGCGATGGCATCACGCGTGGCCTCGCCCCGTGGTGGGCGCGAAGGGCCGGAGCTCGACCCATTCTGAACGTGTTCAACAGCCATGGGCACACACTAGCCCAACCAACCTGAACACGTTCAGGAAGGAGTGGATCGAGCGAAGCCGGTCCTGCGGCTAGCTCGTGCGGTCGCGCAGCTCGGTGACGTGGCGCGAGACCGCGGGATCGAGTCCGAGCCCGAGGGCGAGGTAGGTCGCCACGTAGTCGGTCATCGCGATGAGGGAGGCCAGCCGCTCGATCGGGTGACCGCCGAGGGCCTCGACCTCCCAGACCCGCACTCCTGCGTCTCGCGCCGACCCGACGACGGCATCGGCGAGTCGGCCCGCCTCGAGGGCGTCGAGGTGGTCGGGCGCGCCCGGCGCCACCGGATGGTCACGCAGCACGAGCAACCCGAGCTGGGGTGCCGGCGGACCGTCCAGGAACGGGTCGGCGAAGAGATCGCTTCCGCCGTCGGGCGCCGCTCCCCCGGCGCCGCTGAACGGCCCGTCGAAGCAGGCGACCACCTGGGACGCTGCATCGGGGAGGGAGCCGTGGGTCGTGGGGATGCGAGCCGTGCGCGCGAACATCGCGGCGGCGCGGCCGGCTGCGACGCCGGTGAGGGCACCATCGCCCAGCACGACAGGGACCGTCTCGGCGAGTCCGAGGGCGAGGACCTTGGCGGGGTTGACGAAGGACTCCGAGGACGGACGACACTCCTCGGCGCGCTCGTCGAGCAGGTCGGCCACACGCTCCAGCTCCGCCTCGGAGCAGTCGACCAGCCCGAGCCCGTCGGCAGCGAGCAGCACCGGCGTGAGCATCGACCACAGGGCCGATCGCGACGTGGGCGCCGGAGAGGCGACATCGACATGGATCCCGCGGCCTCGAGCGCAGACGTCGGCGAGCGGCGAGTCGGACGCTCCGACCGTGAGCAGCGAAGCCCCCCGGCGGGCGGCCTCGGCCGCGAGCGCCAGTGGGCCCTGCGCACGACCGGAGAGGGAGACGGCGATGACGAGGTCGAGCGGGCCGATCCAGCCCGGCAGCGGCGCCTCACGGCGCGTGGTCACGGGGACGGGCGAACCGGGCTCGGCGAGGACGTCGAGGACGTCACAGACGACGGAGGAGCCGCCGAGCGAGGCCACGAGGACCGAGCGCGGGCGGTCGCCACCGGCGACCCGGTCGATGCCAGCCTCTCGCGCCGCGACGATCGCGCGCCGCACCTGGGCGCCCGAGGTCGCAAGCGCACGGAGCGAGCCCCGGCTGTCGAGAGCCTCGAGGGACTCGGCCGAGTCGAGGAACGCCTCGTCCAGGTGTGGCACGGTCGTGCTGCGCAGCCGGTCAGGCCGGCGTGCGCGCCTCGTCGACGAGCAGCACCGGGACGCCGTCGTCGATCCGGTAGATGAGGCCGCACGTGTCGGAGGTGCAGGCCAGCTCGGGGCCGGACTCGCCCGTCTCGTCACGCAGCTCGGCTCGGCACTTCGGGCAGCGCAGGATCTCGCGCAGCCAGGGCTCCATCGTCGACATCAGCTGACTCCTCTCGCAGTGCCTCGGACGAGGCTCAGGACATCGTCGCGTATCGCGGCCATCGTGTCCGCATCGGCTGCCTCGACATTGAGCCGGAGCAGGGGCTCGGTGTTGGACGCGCGCAGGTTGAGCCACCACATCGGGTCGTCCGCGCCGTCGCCGGCGTGCGTCAGGGTGAGGCCGTCAAGCTCGTCGACCTCGACGCCCCGGCCGGCAGCCCAGTGACGGACCTCGGCGGTCCTCGCGGCCTGGTCCTCGACCGTCGAGTTGATCTCGCCACTTGCCGCGTATGCCGTGTAGTCGCCCATCAGGTCGCTGAGCGACCCGCTCTGCTCACCGAGGGCAGCGAGGACGTGCATCGCCGCGAGCATGCCGGTGTCGGCGAACCAGAAGTCGCGGAAGTAGTAGTGCGCGCTGTGCTCGCCGCCGAAGACCGCGTCGGCCCGGGCCATCTCGTCCTTGATGAACGAGTGCCCGACCCGCGTCCGGACGGCCCTGGCGCCGAGCTCGGCGATGATCTCGGGGACCTGCGCGGACGTGATGACGTTGTGGACGATGGACACCTCGTCCACCGGGGTGCCGGCGGCGACCTCACGAGCGACCTCGCGGGTGGCGATGAGCGCGGTGATGGCGCTCGGGCTGACGGCCTCGCCTCGCTCGTCGACGACGAAGCAACGGTCGGCGTCACCGTCGAAGGCCAGCCCGAGGTCGGCGGCGTGAGTCAGGACCGCTGCCTGGAGGTCGAGCAGGTTCTTGGGCTCGAGCGGGTTCGCCTCGTGGTTGGGAAAGGTGCCGTCGAGCTCGAAGTAGAGCGGGACCACCTCCAGCGGCAGGGGTGGCAGGCCGGCGGCCGTCTCGAGGACGGCAGGCACGGTGTAGCCCCCCATCCCGTTGCCCGCGTCGACGACGACCCGCAGCGGCCGGATGGCGGAGAGGTCGACGAGCCCGCGCAGGAAGCCTGCGTAGTCGGCGAGGACGTCCCGCTCCCCCGTGCTCCCGACGCGCGCGTCACGCTGCTCGACCGTGCCGTCGAGGAGCTCCTGGGCGAGGTCGCGCACGTCGGTGAGGCCGGAGTCCTGGCCGACCGGGCGGGCACCCGGGCGGCACAGCTTGATGCCGTTGTATGCCGCGGGGTTGTGGCTCGCGGTGAACATCGCACCGGCGAGGCCCAGGTGACCGCTGGCGAAGTAGAGACCGTCGGTGCTGGCCAGCCCGATGTGCGTGACGTCGACCCCACGGCTCGTCACACCGGCGCCGAACGCGCGGGAGAGCTCGGGTGACGTGGCTCGCATGTCGTGGCCGATGACGCAGCCAGATGGTCCGGCCCCGCGACCTTCACGGAGGATGACCACCTCGGCGAACGCGGCGCCGAGAGCCCACGCCACATCGACGTCGAGCTGCTCCGGCACGAGGCCGCGGACGTCGTAGGCCTTGACGAAGTCTGCAAGGTTTCGGGGAGGCACGCAGTGACCTTACTAGCGCACTAGGTTTGGGCTCGTGACCGCCGAACCCCACGTTGCCGACAACCACGACCTCATCCGCGTCCAGGGCGCCCGCGAGAACAACCTCAAGGACGTCAGCCTCGAGATCCCCAAGCGCCGACTGACCGTCTTCACGGGGGTGTCGGGGTCGGGCAAGAGCTCGCTCGTCTTCGGCACCATCGCCGCCGAGTCGCAGCGCATGATCAACGAGACCTACAGCGCGTTCGTCCAGGGCTTCATGCCCTCACTCGCCCGGCCCGAGGTCGACCACCTCGAGGGCCTCACGACGGCGATCATCGTCGACCAGGAGCGCATGGGAGCCAACCCGCGCTCGACGGTGGGCACCGCCACCGATGCCAACGCGATGCTCCGCATCCTTTTCAGCCGCCTCGGCAAGCCGTACGTCGGTCCGCCGACGGCATACAGCTTCAACGTGCCCACGCGGAAGGCCAGCGGGGTCATGTCGACCGACAAGGAGGGTCGCACCGAGAGGGCCGTCGTCAAGGACGCCGTCTACCTGGGTGGCATGTGCCCGCGCTGCGAGGGCATGGGCAACGTCAGCGACATCGACAAGACCGCCCTCTACGACGAGACGAAGACCCTCGCCGAGGGTGCGCTGACGGTGCCGGGCTACTCGATGGATGGCTGGTACGGCCGACTGTTCGAGGGGATGGGCCTGCCGATGGACAAGCCCATCTCGGCGTTCTCCAAGAAGCAGCTCGAGACGATGCTCTACGCGCCGCCCACCAAGATCAAGGTCGAGGGCATCAACCTGACGTTCGAGGGGATCATCCCCAAGATCCAGAAGTCGATGCTGTCGAAGGACCCCGAGGCGATGCAGCCGCACGTGCGGCGTTTCGTCGAGCGGGCCGTGACGTTCCAGCAGTGCCCCGAGTGCGCCGGGACGCGTCTGACGGCCGAGGTGCTGAAGTCCAAGATCGGTGGCAAGTCGATCGCGGACCTGGCCGTCATGCAGATCAGCGACCTGGCTGACTGGGTGCGTGAGCTCAAGGAGCCTTCTGTCGCGCCGCTGCTCGCGGGACTGCAGCATCTGCTCGACTCGTTCACCGAGATCGGTCTGGGCTACCTCTCGCTCGACCGGCCCGCAGGGACGCTGTCCGGTGGTGAGGCCCAGCGGACCAAGATGATCCGCCACCTCGGTTCGTCGCTCACCGACGTCACCTACGTCTTCGACGAGCCGACCATCGGGCTGCACCCGCACGACATCGCGCAGATGAACGGGCTGCTGATCCGCCTGCGCGACAAGGGCAACACGGTCCTTGTCGTCGAGCACAAGCCCGAGACGATCGCCATCGCCGACCACGTCGTCGACCTCGGCCCCAAGGCAGGGACCGGCGGCGGCGAGATCGTCTTCGAGGGTTCCATCGCGGACCTCCGCAAGAGCGACACCATCACGGGTCGCCACCTCGACGACCGCGCCTCCCTCAAGGACGAGGTGCGCACGCCGAAGGGCAGCCTCGAGATCCGCGGCGCCTCGACCCACAACCTCAAGGACGTGGACGTCGACATCCCGCTCGGGGTGCTGGTGGCCGTCACCGGGGTCGCCGGATCCGGCAAGAGCTCTCTCATCCACGGGTCGGTCGACGGACGCGACGGTGTCGTCGTCATCGACCAGGCCGCCATCAAGGGCTCGCGTCGCAGCAACCCCGCGACCTACACGGGGCTGCTCGAGCCGATCCGCAAGGCGTTCGCGAAGGCCAACGGGGTCAAGCCGGCCCTCTTCAGCTCCAACTCCGAGGGTGCCTGCCCGACGTGCAACGGGGCCGGCGTCATCTTCACCGAGCTGGGGGTCATGGCCACCGTCGAGTCGCCGTGCGAGGAGTGCGAGGGCCGTCGGTTCCAGGCCTCGGTCCTGGAGTACAGGCTCGGTGGCAAGAACATCTCCGAGGTGCTGACGATGTCGATGGAGGAGGCCGAGCTCTTCTTCAGCTCGGACGAGGCCAGCATCCCAGCGGCGCACAAGATCCTCGACCGCCTCGTCGACGTGGGCCTGGGCTACCTCACCCTGGGCCAGCCGCTCACGACCCTGTCCGGCGGCGAGCGCCAACGCATCAAGCTCGCCAGCCAGATGGCCGAGAAGGGCGAGGTCTACGTCCTCGACGAGCCGACCACGGGGCTCCACCTCGCCGACGTCGAGAACCTCCTCGGACTGCTCGACCGGCTCGTCGACTCCGGCCGGTCCGTCATCGTCATCGAGCACCATCAGGCCGTGATGGCCCACGCCGACTGGATCATCGACCTCGGCCCGGGCGCCGGCCACGACGGCGGCAAGGTCGTCTTCGAAGGCACGCCGAGCGAGCTCGTGGCCCAGGCGAGCGCGAAGCCGAAGGCGGCCACCCTCACCGGCAAGCACCTGGCGGCCTACGTCAGCTGAGCAGGGCCGAGCGACACGCGAAATGGTGTGCGTCAGTCCTCGCCGCTGCCGGGGAGCATGCGGAGGTGGCCGCGGCGGTGCTCACCGGCGACGGGTGCAGGCATCGCGCTGACCACGGCTCGCGCCACGGTGGGCTGCGGCGCCGCGTGCTCGCGGACGGCCTCGACCACGGCGACGAGGTCGTCGATCTCGGGTGCCGGGGTGTAGCCGTCGGTGTCGAGGCGCACGACCTCCCAGCCCTGGGGGACGGTGAGTCGGGTGGCGTGATCGGCGCACAGGTCGTAGCTGTGGGGCTCGGCATAGGTGGCCAGCGGCCCCAGGACGACGGCCCGGTCGGCATACGCGTAGGTCAGGGTGGCCACTGCGTGCCGGGAGCACGCGGTCTTGGTGCACTTCCTCGACGCGTTCACGCCATGGACTCTAGGTCACCGCTCCGAGCGCCGTGAGGTGGCGCGCCGTAGTCTCCCCATGTGGCCCCCAACGACCCCCGCACCCCGGCTCGCGCCCCCCGCCGCGACCGACGAGGCCGAGGCGTGCGCGGTCCTCTGGCCTGGCCCGCGGTGCCTGCGATGCGCACCCGGCGAGAGACCTTCGACGACGTCGTCATCGACGTCGCGGAGCGGGCCCGGGCCTATCTCGGGACGCGCCACGCTGATGTCGAGTTCGCCGTCGAGGAGGTGCCGCCGGTCGACCCCGCGCCGTGGGAGGAGCAGGCTGCTGCGGTCGGGCGGCTCCTGCCGGTCGGCGGAACGGCGGGGCACCGGATCGTGGTCTATCGGCGCCCGGTCGAGACCCGCGCCCGCGACGTCGGCGAGGTGGCCGCCATCGTGCGCGAGGTCGTCGCCGAGCAGGTTGCGGCGCTGCTCAACGTCCCGCCGTCCGAGATCGAGCTCTGAGGCTTCGGGCCGACCAGGCCCTCAGGACACCGGATGTGCGCGGCCCACTGTCGACGTGACGGGGCTCTCGACGAGCGGAGCCACCGACACCAGGCGCGCAGCATTGGTGCCGGTCAACGAGCCGACACCGGCCCGCACCTCGCCGGTGCCCGACACCCGACGGACCCAGACCGCCTCGGGATCCCTGAGGATGACGAGCTTCGACGTGTCCTGGGTGAGGTCGTGGGTCGTGGTCGACCACACACCGCCCACGCGGGACGTCACGGACACCGCCGCCGGGCCACCGCTGGCCGCGATGTTGACGATGCGGGTGAGTCGCTCCGGGCGTGAGGGATAGACGGCGCCGAGCAGGCCCGCGGCGGGGGTCGTCGAGGGAGCCCAGATGAAGTCTCCCGCGGATGTCCCCACCCGCCAGGAGGCGAACAACGACGCGACGATGGGCACATCCGCCGTGACCTCGATCGTGTAGGTGCCCTGGGCCAGCCCGGTGAGCGCGAGCTCTCCGGTGCTCCGCCCGGGCACGCGGATCACTCCACCGCCCGGCACGGGCACGGGCCCGTCCGCACCGATGACGCGGGCGCTTACGACGGCCTGCTGGCGGTCAGGGACGGCGATGCGGATGGAGCCGCCGGAGCGCAGGATGGCGGCCGGGATCACCAGCCGCTTCGACGGGGCGGCCGTCGGCACGGTGGTCTCAGCGCCCACCGGCACCGACCCGTCGAGCCAGATGTCGCTCATGACGGCCCGCACCGTGCCCCCGTTGGCGCGCACGCGCAGGGCCGGTGACTCCTCGGCGCCACTGATGGCGTCGACGAGCAGGGTGACGCGACCGCGTGCCGGCACGACCGTGGTGCCCGTGGGCGACGGGACGAGACCCTTGCGACCGAGCACCTGCAGGTCCACCGTGACCTCGTTGGCGCCGGGGTTGCTGAGGACCAGCCGCTCCTGGCGCCCGGCCGCTCCCCCGCCGGCGACGAGCCAGAGGTCGGACCCCGGCCCGGCACACGGCACCGTGGCCAGCCCGTTGATCTCGTCGCGGCCGACGACCCATTCCTGGGTGGCTGCCAGCCCGGGCGCCATCGCACCCGTGGCGAGCACGTCGCTGGGGGCGGCCTGACGACTCTCACTGCTGCTTGTCACACCACGTTCGGTGATCGGCGCGCTGACGTCCTGACCACTCCGGAACGTCAGCGTGCCCTGACCGGAGACCGTCAACGGCGCGAGGACGGAGTCCGGTGCGGTCCCGGCGGCCACCCTGGCCGGCACCTCGATGTCCTCGACGCCGGAGATCCCGCTGAGCTCGGGACCGGGGCACGACAGCGCCGCCGAGGCCACCAGCTCGAGCGTGGATGCCGTGCCCTGGCGGTCGGCGGACGGGACGGCGCGGGAGGGTGGCGTCACGACCGCCAGCGTCACGAGACTGCCTGCGGCCACCGCGGTGAGGGCGAGCCGCGCGGGTCCGACCCAGCGTGAGCGCCTCATCGTCGCCTCCTCGAGGCCCGGGTGCCGAAGGGGATGGCGAGGAAGCCGACGACGAGGACCGCGAGGCCCTGCAGCAGTCGCCACCACCCGTGTTCGGCCCTCACGTCGATGGTGAGCTCGTGAGTGCCCGTGGGCAAGGCGTAGGTCGGCCGGTCAGCGCCCGGGGTGGCGACCAGCTGTCGGCCGCCGATCTCGACGGTCGCGTGGCGGGCCCACTGCGCGGGTTCGGCGACGGTGAGCAGGTCGCCCTGTCGAGCGGTGACTGTCGTCTCAGTGGCGCCGTGCTCGCCCGTCGTCGCCACCGGCGTGGGGTCACCGCCGGTGACGATCGACAGTCGGGTCGGCGCGACGGCTCGGTTGGTGGCGTTGCCGAGAGCAGCGATCCGCCACACGTCGAAGCCGTCACGGCTGGCGAGGCGGGAGAGCCCTTGGGCCGAGTCGAGCCGCCGCGAGACGTCGTCTCCAGCACCCTGGGCGACGGCCAGGAAGCCGACGGCCTGCTCCGCCAGGCGCGGGCCCGCGTCGGCGCGGGTGCCGTCGAGGAGGCGACTGACGTCGCTGGCGATGACGGCGTCACCGGCCACGCTCTGCGGGAGGGATCGGGCCAGCGAGCCGGTCTCACGACCGACGATCCGGTATGCCGCACCGCTGGGTCCCGGGGTGACGAAGACCGTGCGGTTGGCCAGCTCGCCGGCGGCCTGTTCGACGGCCACCGCCGGCCGGGGGTCGGACCACGTGCGCAGGGTGTCGCCGAAGCCGAACCAGCCGAGGGCGCCGGCGCCCGTCAGGGCGAGAAGCCCGAGGGCCCCGACGGCGACGCCACGGCCTCGGCGACGGAGCACGTCGACGCCGAGCACCGCCGACGCGAGGAGCGCCAGGGTCAGCGGCAGCATGAACGTGCCGGCCCACGGGGTGACGACGCCGACCGCACCGGTGTCCACCGTGGACTGCCTCGTGAGGTCGAGGTGCGGTGACGCGAGCACCGCAGCGAGCGAGGCCAGCCCGACGAGGGCGGCCGCCGTGGCCGTCGACCGGATCGGCCTCGGGGTCAGCAGCCCGACGAGGCCCGCAGCGATGACGAGGCCGCCGACCCACACCGGCAGGCTGCCCGCCCCGCCGGGATGCAGGAGGGCGAGGTGGAGGGCGCCCGAGCCGGAGGCCCCCCACTGGCTGAGGCCGGGCCCGGTCGCGGCGAGCGCCCAGTCGACGGCCACATCAGCCAGCCAGGGCCCGAGCAGGAGGGGCGCGACCACGGCCGGCACGAGAGCGAGGCGGCGTGAGACCGACGTGCCGGCGACGGCGACCCCCAGGCACACGATCACGACGAGGAGGAGCAGCGGTGGGGCGAACGCGCCCAGCACGGCCGCTCCCAGAGTCGTGGCGAAGGCCCCAGTGGCCGTCGCGGCGGGACGGGCCAGCAGGACGACACCGGCGAGGACCGCTGGGAGCAGGACGAGGGCGACGAGCGCACCGAGCCGGCCCTGGGCGACGGCCGCGCCGGCGGCTCCGGTCGTGGCCCAGGCCAGGCCGGCGGCGGCGCGCACGACCCTCGACGTGGTGAGCACCCGCGCCGACGCATAGGCCGAGAGGGCAGCCAGGGGAAGGGCGAGGACGAGGAGGCCGCCGACGACGGCGCCTGCCGGGGAGGCGAGGTCGCCACTGCCGGGCAGGTGCTCGACGATCCACGTGGGGATCGCCAGCAGGGCCAGGGACGGGCTGGCGGGGCCGTCGCCGCCGAGCCCCGTGCCGTGCCAACCGTCGAAGGCGGCGTGCCACAGGCTGCTCGACGTGGCCCTGGTCGTGATCAGCTCGCCGCCCGTGACACCGGACCCGAAGCGGTTGAGCAGCCCCCCACCGATCTCGCGCCCCGCGGCTGCGACGACTGCGATGGTGGCGAGAACCGTGAGGACCCCGGGATGCAGGATCCCTTGGGAGACCAGTGACCGCTCCTGCGCCTCGGTGGTGTCCTCACCGGGCAGGCGCGGTGGGGCGACGAGCGCCTCGTGGGCTCGATCGAGAGCGGACCGCACGACGTCGGAGCCGGGGACGAAGAGCGTGGCGATGTCGCCGGGACGGACCTGCCGACGGCCACGGGTTCGCAGGCGGCCGAGGAGGCCACGGACCGGGTCGAGGCCACCGAGATCGCCGAAGGCCTCGGCAGCGGCCCTGGGACGTTTGAGCAGGAGCAGGCCGATGGCGGCGGCGAGGGCGCTGACCAGGATCCACAGCGCGACGAAGGGTGCGGCCCACCACGAGGACCGCGCCAGGGCCACCCGCCGAGCAGCCCGGCGCCGCGCGCCCGTGGTGGCGGTCGCCAACCCCACCGACGCCACGGACCGCATCCGGGCGTCGGGGGCGACGACCACGCGACGTCCGGCGAGCTGCGCCCGCCAGCCCAGGTCGAGGTCTCCCCCGAGGTCACCGAACGAGGACTCCCACCCACCGAGCTCGCGGAGCAGCGCGGCCGTGGCAAGCATGCCGGCGAGCGGGATGGCGAGGACGTCGCGGCGCAGGTCGTACTGCCCCTGGTCCGGCTCACCCAGGGGCGGGTCCTCGACGACCCGGCCGCTGCGGGTGGTGTTGATCCCGACGGAGCGCAGGGTGTGGGGGTCGGCGGCGGCGACGTGCTTCGGGCCGACGAGCCCCACGGACGGGCTCCGTCGGTGGGCGGCCAGCAGCCGCGCCAGGGTCCTCGGCTCCGGGATGGAGCCGACCGGGAGCAGCCAGACGAGGTCGTCGTCGTCGAGGTCGGCGGACGGGACCCAGTGCGTGACCGCCGCGCGATCCGGCATACCCGGATCGAGACGAACGTGCGAGATGGCGAACGAGTGCGACTGCGCCGCGGCGACCACGTCGGCGACGTCCGTGGCCGAACCTGAGGTGGTCGTGTCGAGGACGACGACCCGGTCCGGGCGGGTCGAGGACGCGGCGACAGCGTCGAGGAGGGCCCGCAGGCCGGCGACGCCGCCCGAGGTGAGGACGACCGCGTGGACCACCGCCCCGGTGGCCGGGGTGGAGGCAGGGGGCAGCACGGCGGCAGTCGTCAGGGTCATCGGGTGGGCGCGCGCCCGGTCAGACTGCGCGCTTCTTCAGCTTGCGACGCTCACGCTCGGACAGCCCGCCCCAGATGCCGAAGCGCTCGTCGTTGGCCAGTGCGTACTCGAGGCACTCGGACCGGACGTCACACCCGACGCAGACCTTCTTGGCCTCGCGAGTGGATCCGCCCTTCTCCGGGAAGAACGCCTCCGGGTCCGTCTGTGCGCACAGACTGCGCTCCTGCCAGGAGAGCTGTGTCTCCTCTTCGACCATGGCGTCGATCAACATCAACTCGTGCATCGCTGCCTCCTCGACCCTTCCGCGACCCAACTGCGTGTTCCGACCCCTTCCCTCGAGCTGAGGGAACGCTTGTGCTGGAACACAATGATGAAATTACACGCGTGTCATCCCCATCCGTCAAGCGGAGATCTGCTATCGGGGCAACTTTCTTTGGGAAGACCGGCGTGTCGGCGTGACTCGCGGGGTGAGCCAGAATGTCCCCCATGCGAATCACAGCCCTCGCGGGCGGCGTCGGCGGAGCCCGGTTCCTCAGGGGCCTGCGAGCCCAGCTCGACCTCGTGGCACCGGAATCCGAGCTCACCGTCATCGCCAACACCGGCGACGACATCAGCCTCTTCGGGCTCAGGGTGTGCCCGGACATCGACACGTTGCTCTACACCCTCGGCGGCGGGGTCGACGAGGGTCAGGGCTGGGGTCGGGCCGACGAGTCGACCCGGGTGCAGGGTGAGCTGGCGGCCTACGGTGCGGTGCCGCAGTGGTTCACGCTGGGTGATCTTGATCTCGGAACCCACATCGTGCGCTCGCAGTGGCTGGCCCAGGGGCAGACGGCGTCGGCCGTGACGGCGCGGCTGGCGCAGCGGTGGGGACTGCCCGAGCAGCGCATCCGGCTGCTGCCGATGACGGACACGCCCGTCGAGACCCACGTCGTGCTCGACGAGGGCGAGACGCAGCGAGCCGTGCACTTCCAGGAGTGGTGGGTGCGCCTGCGGGCCGAGGTGCCCGCGTCGCGCTTCGTCGTCGCCGGCCTGGACCGGGCGGCGGCCGCTCCCGGCGTCCTCGACGCTCTGCGTGACGCCGACGTCATCGTGCTGCCACCGTCGAACCCGGTCGTGTCGATCGGCATCATCCTCGGCGTGCCCGGTGTGCGCGACGCACTGCGAGGCTCGACGGCCCCGGTCGTGGGTGTGTCGCCGCTCATCTCCGGGCGACCGGTGCGGGGGCACGCCGACGCCTGCCTGTCGGCGATCGGCGTGGAGTCGACGTCCGCCGCCGTGGCCGGGCTGTATGCCGACTTCCTCGACGGCTGGCTCGTCGACCCGGCGGACGCGTCGGTGAGGGTGCGCGGCGTCCAGACGGCGGTCCACGACGGCCCCCTGCTCATGACCGACGTGCCGGCCACCGCGCGCATCGCCGAGAGCCTCCTCGCGCTCGCTGAGCGAGTCCGCACGTGACCCGATGACCCGGCCGCTCACGATCGTCCCTGTCCTCGGCATGCCCGAGGTGCACGAGGGTGACGACGTCGCCGGTCTGGTGCTCGCCGCCCTCGGTGAGACCTCGCTCGCTCCCGGCGACGTCGTCGTCGTGTCGAGCAAGGTCGTCTCGAAGGCGTTGGGGCTCACCGGCGTCGGGTCCGACAAGTCCGTGCTCGTGCAGGGCGAGTCCGTCCGCGTCGTGGCGGAGCGGACCTCCGGCGATCGCATCACCCGTGTCGTCGAGGCCCTTGCCGGACCCGTCATGGCGGCTGCGGGGATCGACGGGTCCAACACCGGCCCGTCCGGTTCTCTCCTTCTCCTGCCCCACGACCCCGACGCGTGTGCGCGTGCGTTGCGCGCGGCCCTCCTCTCCCTCTCCGGTATGCCGCCCAGCGCACCTCTCGCCGTCGTCCTCAGCGACACGGCTGGTCGTCCCTGGCGGGCCGGGCTCACGGACTTCGCCCTCGGTGCGGCCGGGCTGCGCGTGCTCCTCGACCACCGCGGTGAGACGGACGCGGACGGGCGGGTGATGTCCGTGACCGCGCGGGCCGTGGCCGACGAGATCGCTGCCGCGGCCGACCTCGTCAAGGGCAAGGCCGACGGCGTGGCCGCCGCCCTCGTCCGCGGACTTCCCGAGTCGTGGTTCGAGGACGGCTCGGAGCATGAGCTCGCCTCTGGCGCACGGCAGCTCGTGCGCACCGGCACCGGCGACTGGTTCGCGCTCGGCCACGTGGAGGCGCTCCGTCAGGCGCTGGGGGTCGCCCCGGGCTCCCCCGAGTCCGAGGCCGTGGGGATCCGCTCGGTCGCACCCGAGGCCTTCGCCGCGCGGGTGGCACGCGTCGTGGCGCTGACGCTCTTCGCCGACGAGGACGCGAGCGCCGACCTCGAGGTTGCCACGACGGGAGGTGACCCCGCGAGCGACACCGAGGGCATGGCCACGGTGACCCTGGGAGCAGCCGACGACTACGCCCTCGGACGACTCACCCAGCGACTGGAGATCGCGGCCGCCTCCGAGGACCTGCACGCCGCCCTGACGGGCGAACCCACCGCTGAGCACTCCGTCACGGTCAGCCTCAGCACCTCCGTCTCTCCCTCTCCCATGGCGTGACCCGGGGATCCCACGCAACTGCGTGGCGGTGCGGCGCCGGATGAGCGACGCTCGTAGCCATGGCTCCTGCGTCCGACTCCGCGCCGACCTGGGTCCTGCTCGAGGGCACCAGCGACGTCGCCGCCGTGCGCTCCCTCCGTGCTGCACGAGGTGTCCAGCCGGACGACGAGCCCTGTCGGCTCGTGGACATGGGCGGCGCGACCAACGTCCGGCGCCACCTCGCCGCCGCCGCCGAGAGCGACCCGCTGCCGAGGGTTCTCGGCCTGTGTGACGAGCAGGAGGCGCCGTACTTCGTGCGGGCGCTCACGGCATACAGGACGGTCGTCCGGGTCCCGTCCGGTCCCGGGCCGACGGCCCAGCCGTCGGTGGCGACGTTGCCGGACTTCGGGTTCCAGGTGTGCCGACGCGATCTCGAGGACGAGCTGATGCGCGCCCTCGGCGTGGACGGGACCCTGGCGGTGCTCGCGGACCTGGACCTCGACGCGACGTTCGCCGCGTTCACCCGGCAGCTGGCCTGGCAGGGCAGGCCCATCATGGACCAACTACGGCGCTTCGTCGGCACTACCTCCGGACGCAAGGAGCTGCTCGCGGGGGCCATGGCGGCGGCACTCGCCGAGGATGACTGCCCTCCCCCGCTCACGGCCCTCCTCGACTCGATGGAGAGGGTGTCGGTGCGAGGGCAGACGACCTAGCAGCCGCGCACTCCCGGAAGTGTTGCGCTTCGGTCACGGACGGAACCTCACGCAGCTCGACACGGTCCAAGCCGCATGAACTCCCTCCCCGCCGCACTGATGGCCGCAGTCGTCGTCCTCGTCTCCGGATGCACTGCCACGAGTGAAGGCGACGCATCCGCGGACGCCAACGAGTACTACGAGAGCTACACACCCCACCAGAACGACTCGGCCAGCGGGAACTCCTCGTCCGCCGTCAGCGGACGGTCGAGTTCGGGTCTGGCACAGCCCTCCCCGGCGGGTCCGCCGGTGCCCGGCCCGCTCGAGGACAACACCTTCGTCGACGCCGGCACCAGTGGGTTCGTGGACCCGCGCGACAAGCCCCGGTCGACCTTTGCCGTCGACGTGGACGGCGGTTCGTTCCGCGTGGCACGCGCGCTGCTCCACGACGGGCACCTGCCTCCGCCCGAGTCGGTGCGGGTCGAGGAGTGGGTGAACTCGTTCGACAGCGGCTTTCCCTCACCTGTGAAGGACGACCTGGAGCTGCGGTCCGACCAGGCGCAGGCCCCGTCGGCGAGCGATGGCACCCGACTGGTCCGGATCGGCCTCCAGGGCCGTGAGGTCGCAGGGAAGGACTGGCGACCCGTGGCCCTGACGATGGTGGTGGACACGTCCGGATCGATGGACATCCGTGAACGCCTCGGCCTGGTGAAGTCCTCGCTCGCACTCCTGGCAGAGAACCTTCGCCCGAGCGACACGATCGCGATCGTGACCTACGAGACCAACGCGACGCCCCTGCTCGAACCCACACCTGTGCGCGACTCCGACAAGATCCTGAGGGCGATCGATCGCCTGCGGGCCGGCGGCAGCACGAATCTCGAGGCCGGACTCCTGCTGGGATATGACCGGGCTCGCGCGGCGTACCAGGAGGGCGCCACCAACGTCGTCCTGCTCGCCTCCGACGGAGTGGCCAACGTCGGTGCGACAGAGGGCGGAAGGCTCGCGTCGGCGATCCGGGACAACGGGCGCCGCGGTATCCACCTGGTCACCGTTGGCTATGGGATGGGCAACTACAACGACCACCTGATGGAGCAGCTCGCCGATCAGGGCGACGGCTTCTACGAGTACGTGGACACCTTCGCGGAGGCGAAGAGGCTCTTCGTCGAGGACCTCCGGGCCACGCTGACGCCAGTCGCGCAGGATGCCAAGATCCAGGTCGAGTTCGACCCCCGGACCGTCTCGACATACCGGCTCATCGGGTACGAGAACCGCGGCCTGGCCGACAAGGCCTTCGATGACATGACCGTCGATGCCGGCGAGGTCGGGGCTGGGCACAGGGTCACCGCTCTCTACGAAGTGCTGCCGACGGCCGGCGCCGAGGAAGGCGATGTGCTGGGGACGGTCCGGGTTCGGTGGCTCTCCGTCGACGATCGCGATCAACGCGAGGACACGCTGGCGCTGAAACTCGAGGACGCGAAGACATCGGCGGGGACTCTCGGAGTTGCTGCGGCCGTCGCCGATCTCGCACAGCTCGTCAAGGGCGGCGACGTGAGCCGCAGCGACGCGACGACCGGCCTCGAGGACCTTCGGCATCGTCTCTCGGCACTCGTCGAGCAGGACGCGCCTGGCGCGCGAGACCTGGACCGCATGCTTGCCGACGTGTCGACGCTCGTGCGCTGAGCTCGCTGACTTGTCCCCGGTGGTGGAAGAGTCCTTTGCCTGACCGGCTTCAGAAGGTGGAGATGGGTATGCCGTCAGCGCGAGCTCGCCTGCAGAGCGTCCGGAACGCGGGAAGTCCACCACGCCAAGGTGACCACCGTTCTGACCGGTCGACTCAGGAGCGGCCGGGCAGGTGGGTCGGCAGGGTGAACCGAGGGCCCCGCCGGGGCCTCATGGCACCGGAGAGCTCGAGCAGGCGCTGCACACGATAGCGATGGCCGGCATAGGGCTCGAGCAGCTCCGCGAGCCCGTCGTCGTCGACCGGCGACCCCGTGAGGGCCCACCCGATGTTCTTGGCGACGTGGTAGTCCCCGAAGCTCACGGCATCGGCGTCACCGAGAGCCCGGTGCGCGACCTCGTTGGCCGTCCATCGGCCCACACCGGGCACCGACTCGAGACGACGTCGGGCCTCGATCGGCGGCATACCCACCACGCCCTCGAGCCGGCCGGCACGAGAGGCGGCCGTCACCACGGGACGGGACCGGGCGCCGTCGACGCCCGCGCGGAGCCACTCCCACGAAGGGATCAGTGCCCAGGTCCTCGGGTCGGGCGGAGCGACGAGGTGCAGTGCCGCACCGACGCCTGGTGCGGGAGTTCCGTTGCGGCGCACCAGAGTCCGGTATGCCGCGAACGCCTCCTTGCCCGTCACCCGCTGTTCGATGATGGTCGGGATGAGTGCCTGCACGACGAGCCCCGATGCGGGCACCCGCCAGCCGTCGAAGCGGCGATATGCCTGCGCGACGACGTCGTGGTGAGGCTCGAAGCCGGAGTCGTCGTCGTGCTCGCCGAGCAGGTGCGGGAGCCGGTCGAGGACCCATTCGGCACCCTCGCCCCAGGCCTCGGCGGCGACCTCACCCAGCCCCGGGTGGTCGACGAGCCGCAGGGTGACCAGCCCGGTGGGCACCCGCCACGCGAACACCCAGGTGCGGCCCCGGTCGGTCCATGACGTCGGGTCCCCACCCCCGCGCCGGAAGGTCGACACCACGGCGCCGAGCTGCAGCGGCCTCGCAGGTCTCACCGTCCGCGTCAGCGGCGCAACCTCGCTCATCCGAGGTGGCGGGGCGCGACTCGCAGCTCGGGACCAGCGGGCACAGCGGGCTCCTTGAACGCGAGCCAGACATAGGTCGGAACGAGCGGAAGGGCTGCGGCCAGGGCCTTCTCGGGCAGCCGACCCACCCACTCGGGCACGACGTCACCGCCGGAGAACGCGGTGGGATCGGCGAGCACCGGAAGGGTGTAGTCCCACACGTCGAACGCCGAGAACATGCGCCGCAGCCCGGCCGGTGTCGAGTACCTCTCGTAGTAATGCTCCCCCTTGCCGGCGAGTCGCAGGTAGCGGTCGGCGGCGCGCTGCGGCAGCCACGACAGGAACGGCAGCCGGTGGTGTGGCTCGATCACCTGCCAGCGGTGTCCGATGCCGAGGTAGAGGACCCCACCCGGCGCCAGCACCCGGTGGATGTCGGCGACGACGGCATCGGGGTCGACGACGTGCTCATAGATGTGGTTGAGGACAGCGACATCGACCGAACCGTCGTCGAAGGGCAGGTCCTCGCCGCGCGCCAGACGGAAGTCGACGCGGTCGCCGAAGCGCTCCCGTGCCTTGGCCAGGCCGGGCTCGTCGATGTCGACGCCGGTGGTCGCTGCGCCCGCGAGGGCGAGCTCGTCGGCGATGAACCCCGCCGAGCAGCCGACGTCGACCGCCCGCAGCCCTGCGAGGGCGCCCCCCTCGTCCGAGGACGAGCGCCCCAGTCCGTGGGCGATGACGGCGATGAGCTTGTCGGCCTTCTGGCGCCGTGCCTGCTCGTCGAGCATCTTGCCCATCTGCTCCGAGTAGGCGAGCTGCTCCTCACGTGGCCTGTCGTTGCCGCTCATGACCGTGATCCTAGGAGGTGGTGCGAACGTGCCCACGACCAGCCGACCGCGGCGACGACGACGTCGGCGACGACCGAGAAGAAGCGTGAGATGACGACGATGGCGAACGCCGCCGGCAGCGGCATGAGCGCCCCGAGCAGCAGCGCGAGCACACCGTCGCGCACGCCGACACCCGCCGGCACGATGATCGAGAACATCCCGATCGCCGAGGCGAGGGCGAAGCCGCAGATCGACGTCACGACGAGGTCGCGCACCGGGGTGTCCGGCGACAGCGAGTGCGCGAGCACGAGCACCGAGAGCCCGGCGCTCAGCCAGGCGAGGACGAACCACAGCGTCGTCAGGGCGATCGCCGGTGCCGTCAGCTCGTGCTCGAGCGGCTCGCGACGCAGGATGCGCAGGGTGTGGGCGATGCCCCGGTTGAGCAGCCGCGGCCAGAGGAGCAGGAGCAGCACCAGGGCGGGCGCGAACCACCACACGGACGGCAGCTCCCCCGAGCGCGCCAGCAGCAACGGCAGGGCGGGCACGCCGACGATGGCGCCGGTGAGCACCGAGAGCAGGATCGAGAGCAACCCGACGATGCCCATGCGTCGGCGGGGCACCCCGAGCCGCGAGCCCAGGTCGGCCTGCGCCACGACACTCCACACCGAGCCGGGGAGGTACTTGCCGAGCTGCCCGACGAAGAAGACGCTCGCCCCAGCGGGCAACGCCAGCCTGGTGCCGAGGTCGGCCAGCAGGACGCGCCAGCCCAGCAGGCTGAAGATGGGCGCGAGCAGCCCGACGACGAAGGCGCCGACGAGCGTCGTCATCGGGACGTCGCGCAAGTGGGCCGACACCTCGCCCCAGTTGCGCCACACCGCGACGACGACGCCCGCGAGCACCAGGACGGCGACCACGATCCGGACGGCGTCGAGCAGGCGCCCCCGCGTCATGAGCTCACGGCGTCACCGGCGCCGGAAGGTGAGCCGCAGGATCCCGTATGCCGGGACCGCACCGGATCGACGCGCCCCCGGTTGCGCTGCGCGCACCTCACGGGCGGAGGCCGACGCGACCCGGATGCGCTCGGTGATGTCGCCGTCGACGTCTCCGACGAGGACGAGACCGAGGTCGTCGGCGCGCGCCACGATCCCGCGGATGTCGGCAGGACTGATGGCCCACTCCGGGTCGTCCTCACCCACGGGCACCGTGATGATCAGGAGGCCACCCGAGCGCAGGGCCCAGGAGGCCTGTCCCACGGCGTGGTCGACGTCGTCGGCGCCACAGCCACCGGGGTGCAGGCGGGCCATGACGTCGAGGCTCGCGGTGTCGACGTCGAGGACCTCGACCGAGGTGCGCCGACCGGTGAGCTCGAGCTCGACCGGCTCGAACCCCAGCGCCCGGGACCAGCGTGAGAACGGGCTGCGGGTGCCCGACTCGTCGACGATGAGCGCGCCCCGGCGCCCGTCGTCCCGGATCCGCAGGATCGCGGCGAGGGCACCGAGCGCCGCCCACGCCGAGACGGCGTCGGAGCAGCGCGGGAGGCCCAGCTGGCGGGCGAGGTGCTGCGCGTCGAGGGCGTCCTCGTCCACGGCGAGCAGGTCGGACGCCCGCACCCACTCGGGGAAGTCGGCGGGACGCAGAGTCAGCTGTCTGCGACGGCGCATCCGGACAGCCGTGACGAGGTCCTTGGCGCGCTGCACCGGGGTGTCCGGCGGAACGACGTCGCGCTCGGCCTCGTCGACCAGCGCCTCGGACTCGGTGCTGGCGAGTGCTTCGATGCCGCCCACGTAGTGCGCCCACGGTCCGCTGAGATCAGGTGGGCGGACCGCGGAACGCAGCCGGGCGGCATACCCACGGTCGGAGAGGCGACGCAACGCCTCGACGAGGGACGCCCGGTCACCGGGCGGCACGAGAAGTCCGTCGACACCGTCGCGGACCTGGCCGCCGAACGTGCCGACGTGCGAGGCGAGGACGGGGAGTCCGTGGAGGCCGGCCAGCAGCACGTTCTGGGACGCGGTGGCGTGGCGGTAGGTCAGGGTCAGGATGTCGTGGCGAGCCAGGAGCGCGGCGATGCGGTCGGCCGGGACGTAGCCGCTGTGCACCTCGACGCGACCGGCCAGCCGCGGGTCGGCGGCGAGCTCCTTGACCCGACGACCGCTGTCGCCCCACATCTCACCCGCGATGGTGAGGGTGAGCTCGGGGACGTCGAGCATGGCGTCGAGGAGCAGATCGACACCCTTGTAGTCGCGCACGATCCCCAGCGCGAGGAGGCGGGTGGGACCGGTGGACTCGACGTGCTTCTCGGGCGGACCGCCGGGCAGGTGAGGCGGGAGGTCGAGCTCACGGACGTGCGCGGCGCCGAGCTCGGTGGCGAGCTTGGCCTGCGAGTCGGAGTGCACGACGACGGAGTCCACCCGCCCGAACAGGGCGCCCATGAGCTGCCGGTCGCCCGGGCGGGTCTCGTGCGGCAGCACGTTGTGGGCGATGACGATGGAGCGCGGACCGAGCCCGCTGCTCGAGGTGCGCCCGGCTCCGGCGGCACGCAGGACGGCCAGGTTGGACGGGACCCCCTGCGGGATGACGTGGACGACGATGATCGCGTCCATGCCCCGCAGCCGCCGCCCGGTGCGCACCCACGTGTCGGGGCGCGCCCACGAGAGCGAGCGGATGGTCCGCGGGAACGGCTCGACGTCGGGCGCCCCTCCGGGGACGGCCTGCTCGCCCGGGTAGAGGAACGAGGGGTAGAGGTGGCTCCACGAGACGAGCGTGACGTCGTGCCCCGCCTCGGCGAGCTCGTGGCAGAGCTCGGTCGTGTGCGAGGCGACGCCACCCTTGTAGGGGTGGGTCGGCCCGACGACTGCGAGGCGGAGGGAGGCCGAGTTGTCCCGGTCAGACACCGTCTCTCGACCTCACGACGAGGTCGGAGAGCAGGGCGAGCGAGGCGATCATCATGCCGCTGACGATGAGCAGGACGGTCGATGCCGGGAAGTAGAACGGGTGTCGCACCATGTCGACGACTCCCTTGCCGAGGCCCAGGAGGATCATCCAGAGGGCCGGCGGCATGAGGACCTTGAGCGGGTCGAAGTACATGACCATGCGCAGGACCTGGAGGATGTAGCGGTAGGCGTCGCCCACGAAGTGGAACTTGCTCACGCCGGCGCGCTTGGCATAAGCCGTCTCGACGTACTTGATGTCGTGCTGGTTGCTGAGGAACGCGATCGTGATCGTCGTGACGCACGAGAACCCCGCCGGAAGCAGCCGCAGGTAGGGCAGCGACACCTCGCGACGGAACGCCCGCAGCCCGCTGTTGAGGTCGGGGATCCTGGTCTTGGTCAGCCACTGCGCGACGTTGCGGATGAACCACTTCGCCGGGACGCGCGCCCACTTGTGGGTGCCCTCCTCCGTGGTGCGCGCGCCGACGACCTGGTCGTAGCTCGCGTCGTCACGCAGGATCCGGACGAGCTCGGGGATGCGCTCGTTCTCGTAGGTCATGTCGGCGTCGGTCCACACGACGATCTCGCCGTGGGCCTGCTGGGTCCCGATGCGGCGCGCCGTGCCCGATCCCCCGTTGCGGCGGAACGGCATGATCCGCAGGTTCGCGAAGTCGCGCGCCGCCTGCTCCAGCACCTCGAGGGTGTTGTCGGTCGACGCGTCGTCGATGCACAGCAGCTCGTAGGTGAACTCGCTGCTGTTCATGGCCGCCGTGATGCGGTCGATCTCCTTGAGGACGTGGGCACCCTCGTTGAAGCAGGGCAGGACGATCGTCACGTAGGGCCGTGGCGTGCCGTCCTCGAGCAGGGCCGAGCGGGTGGCGGGGTCGACAGGCGTCTCGTATGCCGTCCGCTCACCGTGCGGTGCGCTCTCACCGACCTCACCGGGGTCGTCGCTCCCGCCCGCGAGCTCACCCGTGCGCACGGTGATGCGCTCGGTCGGTGGGGCCGTGGGCGCCGGCGGTGTGGTCGCGATGACCTCGGTCTCAGGGTGCTCGTTCATCGCTGCCGAGACTACCGGTCGGTGACGCCTTCTCCGGCGATCGGCGGGGCGCCCGCACGCGGGTGAGGGCGGGGCGAGGGGCGGGTGAGGGCGGGGTGAGCGGCACCGGACCTGCTGCCCACTAGCCTGCTGGCGTGAACTCGCTCGCCATCCCCCTCTGGATCGACGCCGTCGCGGTGGGGTTCGGCGGGCTGGCCGGTGCGTTGGCCGCGCGGCGTCAGGGGTTCGACATCGTCGGCGTGCTCTTCCTCGCCGTCATCGGCGGGCTGGGTGGGGCGCTGCTGCGTGACCTCCTCCTGCAGGTGCCGGTGCGCGCCCTCACGTCGCCGTGGCTGCTGCCGTCGGCGTTCGTCGGGGGCGTGCTCGTCGCGCCGCTGCTCAGGGTGGTCGGGCCGTTGCGGTTCCGCCGGGACGTCGCGTTCACGCTGCTCGACGCGATGTCGCTCGCGATGTACTCGATCCTCGGGACGGATCGCGCGATGACGGTCGGGCTGCCGCCGATCTCGTGCGTCTTCGTCGGCACGATCGCCGGGGTCGGCGGGGCGCTCATCCGCGACGTGCTCATCAACACCACCCCGGAGCACTTCCGGCCCGGGTCGTTCTACGTGCTCGCGGCCATCCCCGGCTGTGTCACCTATTTCGTGCTGCGCTCCCTCGAGCTGCCGGTCCTGGTCTCCGCCCTCGTGTCCATCGGGGTCGTCATCGCCGTGCGCATGTCCTCGTGGTCGCTTGACTGGCAGACCGGCCGGCGCCCGAGGTCCGCGCCCTGACACGGACGAGCACACGGCATACGAGCGTCAGATCGCCTCCAGCACGAAGAAGAGGAAGCAGATGAACGGCTCACTCTCACAACCCGGGGGTCGCAGCTGCGTCGATCCAGCCGGCGCCCCCTGGTTACTTCGGGGGCCCATTCCTTCCGCGTGTTCCCGCGTGAACTAGGCACGGAGGAGATTTCACCGAATCGGGGACGAGCGGCTCATCGGTCGATAGTGTCTCCACACGGTTTGGCCACTTGTCATCCTTGGCCTACCGGGTCGGTGGCAAGAGGTAGACGCCTGCGCTCCGCAACCACCGATGAGGCCTGTGCTCAGTCGGACCGAGTTGAGGAGGCGCCGTGCCCCTTGTACCGCGGATGTTGTTGCTCTCTGTGCTCGCGGCGGTCGTGTCCGTCGCCGCGCCCACATCCACCCATGCTGCCGCCGGTGCAGGGGTGAACCCGGCACGCTACTGCGACACGCACTTCTTCGAGTGGACGACCTTCGACGGTCGCGTGATCGAGGCGTACTGGGTCCCGATGCGATCGACAGCAAGCGCAGGTAGCGCGGTGATCGGCTTCTCGATCGAGTCCCGAGCCGGCTGCGTGAGCACCGTGGCATCGGGGCTGCGCGACGGAGTCGTGACGTCCGATGCCTTCACTATTCCGGCGACGACTGCACAGTGCGCGTACCTGGAGGAGTCGTTCGGCCTGACGTACCCGGCCCTGCTGTACGGACGCTTCGAGGTCCGCAACAGGGCTGCCTGCGGACAGGTGCTTCAAGACCTCCTTGCAGTGCTTCCGCCGCCGACCAACGGACCACCGCTGTAGGGGCCTGCGGCACAGGCTGCTGAGCCTCGTCGACCGGGACCGGCCTCAGGTACGCACGGACAGACACACACCCGAATCACCGCAAAGGAACGGAGAGAGCAATGAAGGTTTCCCGAGTGGCAGCGGCGCTCGCCATCGCGGCGGGCACCGTCGGCATGACCGCGACGACCGCCGCAGCAGACCCGGCGGCCCCCAATGCCGCCCAGCTCTGCAAGATGTCCAACAATGCAGACGGCTACCTCGGTAGCCATGGCGGCTGCGTGAGCAGTGTGGCCTCTATCGGCATGGACGCGTTGATGGAGGGAGCATTCCCGACCCGTGCTGCCGCGATCGCGAACTGCAAGGGAATCGAGGAGATGGTCGGTGGATTCCCGTACTACTTCTATGGACGAGAAGGTGACAGCCGCTATCTGGCCACCAACTACGCGAGCTGCGTGGGGATCCTCTACCAGCTCCACACTGGGCAGCTGCAGCCTGGCCCAGCCTGATTCCTCCTCGGTGGGCGGTGAGGCTGAGCCGGCCTGGGACAGTGCTCCACCCATCGCGCGTCTGCGGCTTCGTGGGTCACTGCGGAGTCAGTAGCAGGACTGACAGCCCGGAACGCTGCACCATCTCCTTGAGCTCTGCACGGGATGGTGCGTGGCGGGTATTGATCCGAATTCCCAGGTGGCGATCTGCCCACTTGACGCCGTGCTTGTCGATGAGCCGCCAGTAGGTGTCTGCCACGGTGTCCGGGTCTTCGACCAGTTCAGCGCGCATCTGTCGGCGCTGGCCGTGGGTCGTCACCTCGATGACCTGGCTCATCTTGAAGTTGTGTCGCCACCCGCTCGAGGTGAACACCGACAGAGAACCGTCGATCGCACGGTAGCCAGTCGGCACGTCGTACCGCCGACCGCTCCTGCGACCGGTGAAGTGGAGAATGACCAGCTGGTCCCCTGCTGCTCCCCGGCCGACCATGCGGCGGGCGACAGGGTTCACGAGTCGCATCAAGGCTTTCGGCGGGTGTCGACGTTCGACTGCTGGGCGAGGTCGTTTCATGGGCCCGACCGGCGCCTGTGCCACGCGCATCTCCGTTGCCGCAGAGACATGGGACGACTATAGGGGTGAGGTGCTGGTTGGGCCCTTTGGCGCGAACAGGATTGCGAAGGACAGAACCAGTCCGTGACCACCCGCTTTGACACATCGGATGTGATGCACTTGCGTGCGGAGCCCCACCTCCTGCTCGCGCGGCGGGTTGACCGGCCTGCCGACGAGCTGCCCTGTGGAACGTCCGCTCATGCCGCTGATGGTTCGATGGGCAGACGGCATACCGGCGTGTCCTGACCTGAACGATAGGTCGGGGAAGGTCTGCACCCCGAGGGCGGTCACGCCTCGTGGATGGGGTCCTTGGGGAGCTTGCGGACCTTGGCGCGGCGACGACGGCGCTCGGGGATCATCGAGCGCATCTCCTCGAGCTTGCCGAAGCAGAGCAGTCGGTCCTCCGGCTCGAGCGCGGTGCGCCGACGCGGGTTGGGGATGACGGTGGTGCCGCGGTGCAGGGTCAGCACCGTGATGTCGCGGTCCTCGAGCCCGGACTCCGCGATCGTCCTGCCGACGAGGTCGGCGCCGCCATGGACGACGAGCTCGGCGACGCCGTATCCCGTTGAGACGGTGAGGCGTTGGCGCACGTCGATCTCGGGGAAGGCCACCTGGTTGCCGATGTAGTCGATGATCGCACCGGCCACGTCGAGCTTGGTCGCCGTCTCGATGCCCTCGAGTCCCGGCGAGGAGTTGACCTCCATCACGAGTGGGCCGTCGGCGCCCTCGAGCATGTCGACTCCCGCGACGCGCAACCCCATGATCTGGGCGGAACGCACCGCTGCTTCCTCGAACGCCGGGTCGAGCGTGACCCCCTGGACCGTGCCGCCACGGTGGACGTTGGAGCGGAACTCGTCCCCCTGCGCGGTCCGGCGCATCGCGGCCACGACCCGGTCGCCGACGACGAGGGCCCGGATGTCGCGCCCCTTGCTCTCCTTGACGAAGCTCTGGATGAGGACGTTCTGGCTCGTGCTGTGCAACGTCTCGATGATCGCCTCGGCGACCTTGGTGTCCGGGGCGAGGATGACCCCGATGCCCTGCGTGCCCTCGAGCAGCTTGATGACGACGGGCGCGCCACCGACCCGCTCGATCGCGGGCAGGACGTCAGCCCGGTTGCGCACGAAGGTCGTGGCCGGCATACCGATCTGGTGCCGCGACAGGATCTGGGTCGCGCGCAGCTTGTCGCGCGAGTTCGAGATCCCGTTCGCGGTGTTCGGGGTGTAGACGTCCATCTGCTCGAACTGCCGCACCACGGCCGTGCCGAAGTAGGTCACCGACGCCCCGACGCGCGGCAGGATCGCGTCGTAGTCCGAGAGCGTCCGGCCGCGGAACTGGAGGTCGGGCTCGGGCCCCGACAGGTCGATGGCGAAGCGCAGCGTGTTGAGCACCTTGACGTCGTGCCCCCGGTCGAGTCCGGCGGTGCGCAGTCGTTGTGTCGAATAGGCCTTGGGCGCGCGCGAGAGAATCGCAAGCTTCATGTGGGGTACCTGCAAGGATGGTCGGGTGCCGGTCGAATCCCATCCAACCATCCGTGTCGGATGGCGTGAGTGGGTGCGTATGCCGTCCGCCGGCCTTCCGTGGATCAAGGCCAAGATCGACACCGGGGCCCGGTCCTCCGCGGTGCACGCCTTCGACCTCGAGCGCTTCGAGCGGGACGGGGATCCGTGGGTGCGCTTCTCGATCCACCCCTGGCAGGGCAGCGACGAGGACGCCGTCACCCTCGAGCGTCCCGTCGTCGACGAGCGGGTCGTGCGCTCGTCCTCGGGACACTCCGAGCAACGCCTCGTCGTCGAGCTCGAGCTTGTCCTCGCCCGCCGCCGCCGCACGACCGAGGTCACCCTGAGCCGGCGCGACGAGATGGGGTTCCGCATGCTCGTCGGCCGCGAGACCCTGCTCCACGGCTATCTCGTCGACCCGGCCGTGTCCTATCTCGGGCCTCGCCCCAAGCTGCATCTTCGGCGCCGCAACAGGGGCCGGTGATGGCAGCCACGAGGCCCGCTGCTCGCGCGTCGTTCGGCATCGGGACCGTCAAGGTGCGGCCCGGGCACACCCGCGAGATCGGGCTACCCATCACCAAGCTCGTCACCGGGTCGGAGCTCAGCCTCCCCGTGCGTGTCGTCCATGGCCGTCACGACGGGCCGGTCGTGTGGGTCAACGCCGCGATCCACGGCGACGAGGTCGTCGGTGTCGAGGTCATCCGTCGCGTCCTGGCGACCCTGTCCCCCAAGACCTTCCGGGGCACGCTGCTCGCCGTCCCGATCGTCAACGTCCACGGCTTCATGGCCGGTGACCGCTACCTCCCCGACCGGCGTGACCTCAACCGCTCGTTCCCCGGGTCGTCCCGCGGGTCGCTGGCGGGGCGCATCGCGAACCTGATGATGCGCGAGGTCGTCGCCAAGTGCGAGGTCGGCATCGACCTGCACACCGGCTCCGACCGGCGCACCAACCTGCCGCAGATCCGCGCCGACCTCGACGACCCCCGCACCCGTGCCCTCGCCGAGGCCTTCGGCGCGCCGGTGATGCTGCACGCCAAGCTGCGCGACGGGTCGCTCCGAGCAGCCGCCCGCGAGACCGGGGCCACGGTGCTCCTCTACGAGGCCGGTGAGGCGATGCGCTTCGACCAGTGGGCCATCGAGGCCGGCGTGGCCGGTGTGCTGCGGGTCCTCGAGGCCCTCGACATGGTTGACCCCGTGGTCGGCGCCCCTCCGGTGGCCGGCCTGGTGAGCCGGCGCAGCGGCTGGCTGAGGGCCGGACGCACCGGGATCGTCCACCTCGACGCCACCCTGGGCCAGAGGGTCGAGGTGGACGACCGGCTCGGCGGCCTGAGCAACTCGTTCGGCCGGACCCTGCGCCTCGTCAGGGCCGACCGTGCCGGCGTCGTCATCGGCCGCACCACCGCCCCGCTCGTCAACCGGGGTGACGCCCTCGTCCACATCGCCGAGATCGAGGGCGCCCAGCCCCCCGGCACCCCGGACAGCCCGGCCGCCAGCGACGGGTTCGACGCCCTTGGCGAGATCCAGGTGCTCTGACATGGCAGAGCGGGTGCGCTTCCCCAGCTCCTCCGGCGAGCTGCTCGCCGGGCTCGTCGACCTGCCCGAGGGCAAGCCCCGGGGCTGGGGGGTCTTCTCCCACGGGTTCACCCTCGGCAAGGACTGCGCAGCCGCCTCGCGGATCTGCAAGCAGCTGGCCGCCGAAGGCGTCGGCATGCTCCGCTTCGACAACCTCGGGCTCGGCGACTCCGCAGGCGAGTGGGGCAACGGGTCCTTCTCGCACAAGGTGGCCGACACGGTGGAGGCGGCCCGGTTCATGGCCGCGAGTGACCGCCCCGTCGAGCTGCTCGTCGGGCACTCGTTCGGTGGCGCGGCGGTGCTCGCCGCGGCCGCGGGCATCCCCGAGGCCCGCGCGGTGGCGACGGTGGGCGCTCCGTTCGACCCCTCGCACGTGGAGCACCAGTACGACGCGGTCGTCGAGCGGGTCATCGCCGAGGGTGAGGCCGTCGCGACGTTCGGCAACAAGGCGCTCACGCTGCGTCGGGACTTCGTCGAGGACGTGCGCCGCGCGGACCTGCGCGAGTGCATCACCAGCCTGCGTCGACCCCTGCTCGTGCTGCACTCCCCCACGGACAACACCGTTGGCATCGCGAACGCCAGCGAGATCTTCCGCACGGCAAGGCACCCGCGCAGCTTCGTGTCGCTCGAGGGTTCGGACCACCTGCTCACCGCACCAGGCCAGGCCAAGCGCGCCGCCCGCATCATCAGCGCCTGGGCCGACCAGTACCTCGTCGACTGAGCACCCCTGGACCCGCCGTGTCCCGCGACACCGTGCTGTGGAAGCGTGGAGCACGTGGACACAGGCGCAGTACTCGACCTCATGAAGCAGGTGGCCGCCGAGGTCATCACCCCCCGGTTCCGGGCCCTGGCCGATGGTGAGGTGATCGAGAAGAACCCCGGCGACCTCGTCACCGTCGCCGACCGCGAGGCCGAGGTGCTCATCACGCAGGCGCTGGGCGCGGCATACCCCGATGCCGTCGTCCTCGGCGAGGAGGCGCACAGCGCCGACGGGAGCATCCTCACGCGCTACACCGCGGCCGAGCACGCCTTCACCGTCGACCCGGTCGACGGCACCAAGAACTTCGTCCACGGCAGCCCCGACCACGCCGTGATGATCGCCGAGACCGTCGCGGGCCAGACCGTGCGCGGCTGGATCTGGCAGCCCGAGCACGAGGTGGCCTGGGTCACCGAGCGCGGTGCCGGAGTCGAGCGCAACGGCGAGCGCGTCACCCGTCGACCCGTCGGACCCGACGACGCCCCCCGCGGCGCCACGTCCATCTGGTCGCTGCGCGGCCACGCCCTGGCGGACCTCCCTGCGCTCCAACCGTCCTGGGTCTGCTGCGGCGTCGACTACCCCAAGCTCATCGAGGGCGAGGTCGACTACATCCTCTACAGCCGCTCCAACGCGTGGGACCACGCCCCCGGCTCACTCATGGTCACCGAGGCCGGCGGCCACGTCGGACACCTCGACGGCGTCGAGTACGCTCCGCGATCGACGCAGCCGGGCCTCGTCGTCGCGTCGGACAGGACGACGTATGCCGCCGTCGCCCGCCGCCTGCCGGACGACCTCACCCCTCGCTGAGGTCTCGTCCCCAACCGTCCAGCTGGGGAAGTCAGGAACGAGCGGGAGCGGCGGTCCACACCTCGAGCGAGAGGGGCACGAGACCGTCCGGCCGCTGCTCGAGGAGCCGGTCGTCCTCGGCCACGAACACGTCGCTGACCTGACGGATGTCGTTGGCACGCAACGCCTCCAGCTGCGTGGTGCCCTCTGCGGCGAGCAGCACGAGGCGGCCGCCACGGGCCGTGACGGCCCGGTCGATCGCCGCGACGGTCGTCGCAAGCCTCGGCGGATCCTGACGCAGCGTCTGCGTTGTCGACAGCGCCGCCCGGCCACACTGCCCGCGGACGACCTGCGGCCACTCGTTGGCCGCACGTGAGTCGATGGCGAGGACGACGTCACCGTCCCTGAACGAGGCACACACACCCTCGACCGAGGCGAGAGCACCCAGCTCCACCCGTTCGGCACGGTGCGGCCAGGTGGCGGACGCGGTCGGGATGATGGTCGCGGCGACGACGGCCACTCCCGCACCGACCGCCACGGCGACTGGAGCGCGCCGCGAGAGGTGGCGGACGGCATACGCCGCAGCCGCCACGCACAACAGGATGACGAACGGCAGCACGATGACCAGGCGCCGCTCGGCCCACGGGTGGTCCGGCGTGATGCCCGGGCGCCAGAGCGTCATCGCCGTCGAACCGGCACCGACGAGCAGCGGTCCGGTCCAGGCCGGCAACGGCTCCCGCGCGACCCAGTGCGAGGCGACCAGACGGAAGGCCCACGCGAGAGCGGCCAGGGCGATGACGAGCGCCGGGACGCCGACCCACCACGACAGCCAGGCCACGGTCTGCTCGGCATAGGTGCGACCACCGTCGACCGTCAGACCCTGACGCAGCTGGAGCCCGGCGACGACGCGCGATCCGGGATCGTCGGGAGACTGGCGCACCGTCTGCCACAGCGGCCGACTCGCGAGGAGGAGGCCGAGGCCGAGGACAGCGACACCCAGGGCGGCGGGCAGGAAGCGTGAGACCGCCTGTGGCACAGCGCCTCCACGTCGCTGCCACCAGAGCATCGCGGTCGCGAGGAGGCCCATGAGGACGCCGAGTCCGACGAGTGGGACGAGGCTGGCGGCGATGGTGCCGAGGTACTGGTTCGAGAGCCAGAGCGCTGCCAGACCGGCGAGCAGGGTCGAGGCACCCGCCCCGAGCAGGGTCAGGCGCGGCCACCGCTGGCCCTGCGCGAGCGCGAGGGCCGCGACCGGGATGAGCAGGATCGTCTCGCGCAACCCGTCGATGCGGACGAACGCCGTGCCGCCGACGAGGACGCCGGCGAGGAGGGCAGCGCGTCCGACCTCGCCGCGAGCGCCCTGACGGGCGGCGATGACGAGAGCGAGCAGCCCACCGCCGAGCGTGACCATGGCGAGCGGCTCGGAGTAGGTCGCCCGGGCCGTGTGGAGGACCGGGAAGAGCAGGGCGACCCCGGCCGCGGCCAGGGGTGACCAACGCGGCGCGCCGATGCGGGTGGTGAGCAGACCCATCCCGAGGATGCCGAGCGCCGACATCAGCGCCGGGAGCAACAGGGCCCCGATCGGGCCGCCGAGCCACACCCCCATCGACCAGATCCCGCCGGGTCCCACGACGAACTGGGGCTGGACCGCCGGGTCCGCGTCACCGCCGACCTCGTAGAACGCTGGGCTCGAGAGCGTGATGCCGTCGAGGGCAAGCACCTCAGGACCGCCGACCGAGGCCGGGTCGACGGGCACGACCCGGCGGTGGGTCTCCGCCATCGAGATCGCCGTCTGGAGGTAGCTCGCGGAGTCGCGCCGCGGCAGCACCTGCTCGGAATGCGTTGTGCCAGTCCAGATCCCGGCACCGACGCTGATGCCAACCAGCAGCGCTGCGGTCCAGACGGGCAACGACCGAGCGGGTATGCCCTGTGCCCACCACCCGCTCCCGGCGGCCGCGACGGCCGCGAGTGGAAGGACGAGCCAGGGGAACCACCAGCCGATCCCGGCGAGGACGACCGCGACCAGGGACATGACGACAACCCAGGTCGCGGCCCCGAGGACGATCGTCTGGAGCCACCGACCTGCCGCTCGCTCGAGCGATGATGCGGGCAGGTCCTCCTCAGCGGTCGGCAGGGAGCGGCTCATGGGCGCCAACGCTATCCGCTGGGGTTCGAGCCCCTCGGGCGCCGGGCCGGCGGTGGGCCCGGCTCGGCTACCGGAGCCCCACGTGGCCCGGGTGCGGCTCGGACGGGATGACCCCGAGGCGCCCGGCCTGGAAGTCCTCGAAGGCCTGGACCAGCTCGGCGCGCGTGTTCATGACGAACGGCCCGTAGGCGGCCACTGGCTCACGGATCGGCAGCCCGCCCAGGATCATCACCTCGAGCTGGGGGCTGCGTGCCTCCTGGCGTCGGGTGGCACCGACCCGGATCGAGTCGCCCGCGCCCAGCACCGCGAGCTGTCCCTTCCGGACGGGTCGCCGCTCAGCACCGACCTGACCGTCTCCCGCCAGCACGTAGACGAGCGCGTTGAAGTCCTGGCGCCACGGGACGTCCACCTCGGCACCTGGCTCAAGGGTGGCGTGGACGAGCGCGATCGGGGTGTGCGTGATCCCGGGCCCGGCGTGCCCGCCGACCTCACCGGCGATGACGCGCAGCAGCGCTCCGCCGTCAGGTGAGCTGAGCAGCCGGACCTCACCGCCGCGGATGTCCTGGTACCTCGGGTCGGCCATCTTCTGCCGGCTCGGCAGGTTGACCCACAGCTGGGTCCCGTGGAACAGCCCACCGTTCACGACGACCTCCTCGGGCGGAGCCTCGATGTGCAGCAGGCCGGAACCGGCGGTCATCCACTGGGTGTCACCGTCGGATATGACGCCACCTCCACCGTGGGAGTCCTTGTGCTCGAAGGTCCCGTCGAGCATGTAGGTCACCGTCTCGAACCCACGGTGCGGGTGCCACGGCGTGCCCTTGGGCTCGCCCGGCGCGTACTCGACCTCGCCCATCTGGTCCATGTGGATGAACGGGTCGAGGTCGGCCAGGTCGACACCGGCGAAGGCGCGACGCACAGGGAACCCCTCGCCCTCGAAGCCACTCGGCGCCGTGGTGATGCTCTGGACGGGCCGGCCGTGGGCGGTCACGTCAAGGGCGGCGAGCCTCGGCAGGGCAAGCACGTCGTCAACCGTCACTGCAGGCATGACTACCTCCGTTGAGAGATTGAAACTTCAATTAGTGTGTGCAGCGTGGTCCGGGTCCGGTCTATTCCGCACCGTGGCTACCATCCTCGCCCTGTCCGTAGGGTGACCGATGTGACCCGACCCGCCGACGTCCTGCAGCAGATGCTCCGCTCCGACTCCGCGAAGCCGCGGATCACCACCTACGACGACACCGACGGCCCGACCAGGGGCGAACGCATCGAGCTGTCTGCGCGCGTCCTGTCCAACTGGGTCAACAAGGCGGCCAACGCGCTCCAGGACGAGTTCGACGTCGCGCCGGGATCGGTCGTCCGGCTCGACCTGCCGCCGCACTGGCGCACCGCCTACTGGGCCCTCGCGGTCTGGTCCGTCGGCGCCACCGTCAGCCTCGACGCAACCGACGCCACGTCTCCGCCGGACGTCCTCATCACCACCGACCACGACACGGCGGCTGCCGCGACCGAGCACTCCCCGTCGGTCCTCGTCACGCTCGCCGGTCTCGCACGCGCTGCCACTCCGCCGGCGCCGGGCGGTGTCATGGACGAGGCCAAGGAGCTCAGCACCCACGGCGACCAGTTCGCCGCCTGGGAGCATCCGGACGACAGCGACACCGCCCTGGTCGCCGGAGGCGAGCGGACGGCATACGCAGATCTGGTGAACTTGGCTGTGCCGCAGGCGAGCCCAGCAGAACGCCGGCACCTCACGACGACTGGCACGGCCGACTTCCTCCGCGCCTGCCTGGCCCTGTGGGCGGCAGACGGCTCGGTCGTGCTCAGTCGCGGCGAGGCGCCGGCGGACGTCCTGGCGAAGCGCTCCGGGATCGAAGGGGCCACTGGCCCCTGATCCCGGAGGGCGTCACATCTGCTTCTCGATGGCCTTCCAGGTCAGCGTCGCGACGACGCCGGTGGAGGCGAGCTTGGCGCGGGTCTGCGCGGCCTTGACCGCCGTCTCGGTGGCCGGGCCGAAGGAGCCGTCGGCGCCGATCCGGAGGGCCCGCTGGACCGCGAGGACGTGAGCGCCCTTGGAGCCGCGCTTGGCGACGCTGTTCCAGAAGGGCAGCAACGGGTGCACCTTGAGCTCGACCTTGGCCCACGTGGCGGCGTCGGTGACGCCGGTGGCCGGGAGACCGACGGACTTCTGGAACGCGATGACGCGTGCCGCCGTGGCCTGGCCGTAGGAGCCGTCCACCGCGAGCCCTCCCAGGCCGGCCTGGAGCACCTTGACGGCCGTGCCCTTGGAACCGGTGCGCAGGACGGTCGACTTGTATGCCGTGAACTCGGTCGTGAGGGCGGCGCTCGTCGGCGGTGTGACGGGCGGAGGCGTCACCGTCGTGGGGGTGCCCATGAGGGCGGCCCAGGTCGACGAGGCGACGATGCCGGTGGGCGAGATCCGCTTCGAGGTCTGGTAGGCCTTGACCTTGGTCTCGGTGCCCGGGCCGAAGGAGCCATCGGCAGTGACCCCGAGTGCCTTCTGCAGGGCGACGACGGCAGGACCCTTCGACCCGCGCTGGAGGACGAGCTTGGCGTAGGCGGCCAGCGGCGACGTCGTGGGCGGTGGGGTCGTGGTGACCGGCGGGGGCGGGGTCGTCGCCACGCCCATGAGCGCCTTCCACGTCGACGAGGCGACGACGCCGGTCGGGGCGATGCTCTTCGAGGTCTGGTAGGCCTTGACCTTGGTCTCGGTGCCCGGCCCGAAGGAGCCGTCAGCCGTGATCCTGAGGGCCTTCTGCAGGGTGACGACCGCCGGGCCCTTGGAGCCGCGCTGGATGACCGTGTTGACGTAGGGCGCGAGCGGGCTGGGCGCCGCCGCGACGCGTGACGGCACGAGTCCCCGCAGGACGAGTCGGGTCCACGTCGCGTTGTCGAGCTGCTTGGTGACGGCGATGGCCTGGCGGGACTGCCAGGACGCGACGGCCGACTCGGTGCCCGGACCGAACACGCCGTCCTTGGCCAGGCCGAGGGCACCCTGGGCCAGGAGCAGGTCCTTGTGCGTGTCACCGCGCTTGAGCAGCGGGTATCCGCTGGCGGTGAGGGGAGGAGCGGTGTTGGGGATCGGCGTAGCCGGACCGGAGACGGGACCCGTGAGCTGGACCGAGGTGAGTGCCTGGCCCGTCCACCACGAGGTGCGCTTGTAGGCGCCGTCCCAGGTGAACGAGATGTGGATGTGGTCGGTGTGCGGGGAGACCCCCGAGTAGGGCGCCCAGCCGCGAGCCGGGTCGTAGGCGCGCCACATCTGGCGGTTCCAGATGATGTAGTTGATGCCGAACCTGCGGGCCATCGCGCCGGGACGGCCCTGCGCGTCGGGCGCCGACAGCCAACGGGTGATGGCGTTGCCGAGGGCGAGCCCGTCGGCGCTGTAGGCGTTGACCATCCAGTCGAGGGCGCGGCCTTCTCCGTGCTCGGCGGCACAGGTCCGGTTGATCCCGTAGACGTGCCTGCCGTAGTGGCCGTTGAGCAGCTGCGCGAACGCCGTCGGACCCGGCAGGTCACCGCTGAGGCAGCGGTAACCCTCCTGGTACTTCGGGGCGATGTCGAGCTCGACGGGAAGCGGCTTCGTCGGGGGTGTGGGGACACCCGCCATCCGCGCTGCCGTGGCGGTCCCGCCGGCGAACGAGAGGCCGAGCGGGATCGACAGGAGGGAGACGGAGACGGCACCGAGGGCGCGAACCGGTCCTCGGGTCGACGTGGCAGGCGAAGTGGCGCGCGTCAACGAAAGCTCCTCAGGGGGCGGAACAGGCAGGAGATGGGAGCCGGGAGGGCCGTCACAGACGTCCCACCAGACACTTTGGCTCGACAGTTGTCCCATCAGTCACACTGGTTGCGCAAGCGGAACGGAGGAATTACACGGATGTACTTCGTTTCACCCCCCTTGTTACAGGACGATTTGCGGGATACCTGGCGAATGTCAGGAAGATCCACGGAGCGTGTCGTCACCCCATGGCCCACTCGGACCACTGGACCCACACCACATCGGAGCCGTCCATCCGGCGAACTAGAGTTCCCCCATGGACAAGGTCGTCACCTCCGCAGCCGCAGCCCTCGAGGACGTCCGCGACGGCGCCAGCCTGGCCGTCGGCGGGTTCGGGCTCTGCGGCATACCCAGCGTTCTCATCCACGAGCTGCACGCCAGGGGGGTGCGCGACCTCGAGGTCTTCTCGAACAACTGCGGCGTGGACGACTGGGGACTGGGCATCCTGCTCGGTGCCAAGCAGATCCGGCGCATGGTCTCGTCCTACGTCGGCGAGAACAAGGAGTTCGCCCGCCAGTACCTCGAGGGTGAGCTCGAGGTCGAGCTCACCCCACAGGGCACCCTGGCCGAGCGCCTGCGTGCCGGCGGCGCCGGCATCGCGGCCTTCTTCACCCCGACGGGCGTCGGGAGCCAGGTCGCCGACGGTGGACTGCCGTGGAGGTATGCCGCGGACGGGACTGTCGCTCTCGCCTCGCCTCCCAAGGAGACGCGGACCTTCGGGCTCGGCGGCGAGGAGCGGACCTTCGTGCTCGAGGAGGGCATCGTCGCCGACTTCGGGCTCGTGCGCGCCTGGAAGGGTGACCGCCACGGCAACCTGGTCTTCAACAAGTCCTCCCGCAACTTCAACCCGCTGTGCGCGATGTCGGGTCGCACGACGATCGCCGAGGTCGAGGAGCTGGTCGAGCCCGGGCAGCTCGACCCCGACGAGGTCCACCTGCCCGGGATCTATGTCCAGCGCGTTGTTCCGCTGACGCCAGAACAGGCTCAGGACAAGCGAATTGAGAAGCGCACCGTGACGACACCGAAGGACGCCTGACGATGGCACTCACCCGCGACGAGATGGCAGCGCGCGCCGCCAGCGAGCTGACCGACGGCTCCTACGTCAACCTCGGCATAGGGCTCCCGACGCTCGTCCCCAACTTCGTCCCCGACGACGTCGAGCTCGTGCTCCAGTCCGAGAACGGCATCCTCGGGGTCGGCGCCTACCCCGCCGAGGACGCGGTCGACCCCGACCTCATCAACGCGGGCAAGGAGACGGTGACGGCCCGACGTGGCGCGAGCTACTTCGACAGCGCCACGAGCTTCGGGATGATCCGCGGCGGCAAGGTCGACGCGGCCATCCTCGGTGCCATGCAGGTGTCACGCACCGGCGACATCGCCAACTGGATGATCCCCGGCAAGATGGTCAAGGGCATGGGCGGCGCGATGGACCTCGTCCACGGCGCGAAGAAGGTCATCGTCCTCATGGAGCACGTCGCCAAGGACGGCACGCACAAGATCGTCGACGAGTGCGACCTCCCCATCACCGGACTCGGTGTCGTGCAGCGCATCATCACCGACCTCGCGGTCATCGACGTGACCGCGGACGGGCTCGTCGTGCGCGAGCTCGCTCCCGGTGTCACGCAGGACGAGCTGCGCGAGAAGACCGGGCCCGAGCTGACGTTCGACTGATCAGCCGGTGGCGCCGGGCGCGACGAGCTGCCAGGCCGAGGCGTCCGGCGAGTCGAACCGGGGTGCGGCGAAGGGAGCCAGGCTGTCGGCGTGGGGCAGCAGCTTGTCGACGTAGACCCAGCGGACGCCGAGGTCCCACAGCCGCTGACGGGAGGCCTCGGTGGGCGCGGCGATGAACTCGTCGTTCAGCCGCAGGATGTCGGGCTTCCAGTAGTCGACCGTGATCGAGTCTCGGCCGTCGGGCGCCTCTCGCGACGCCCGGGGCGTGGCGGTCCACCCCTCCACGAGCGACTGGCGCTCGCTGAACGCCGTGACCAGCCATCGTCGGCTGTCGCAGCCACCGAACGGCGCTCGGATCGCGGTGCAGTGGCGGTTGGTCATGACGACGTCCCGAGGTCCTGAGTGGTCCCGGATGTAGCGAGCGGCATCGAGCTGGTCCTGGGAGACGGCCAAGGGCTGCCTGAGGGACTCGGTCGCGGGAATCGGTGGGAAGAGCGGCGCCCTGACCGTGTCGAACCCCGCGATGACCCCCGTGGTGAGTGCGGCGACCGCCAGGGTGGCCAGGCTGGCACGCAGGCGAGCCCCCGGCCGACCGAGCAGCCAGCCCGCGCCCGCGCCCAGGACCACGACGGCCACGGCAACCGCCAGGGCGTTCCAGAACAGCCCGACGTTCTCCTCGCCCAGCCTGCCCACGAGTCGCGTGGGAGCGAGGTAGACCAGGGCGCCGATCCCCACTCCCAGCGCCAGCAGCGGGCCGACGACGTGACGCCCGAGGGCCTGTGCCAGCGCACGGGCACCCATGGCCGAGCCGATGGCCGCCAACGGGATCGCCGTCAGCAGGAAGTAGTACTGACTGCGGCCCGGGTGTGAGAAGAGTCCGACCGCCGCAGCTCCCGCAAACGACCCACCCGCGAGGAGCCACGGCAGGGGGTCACGACGGGTTGCGCGTCCGAACAGGGGGGCGAAGGAGAGCGCTGCCGCGGTGAGCCCTCCCAGGACGGCCAGAACCGCCGCGGCGCGCACGAACCGCACGTCCGGCAGTGAGCCCAGCATCGAGAAGACGTAGCTCTGCTCGGCGGAGTTCTCCACGCCCAGTGCCAGTCCGGCACTGGACCCGTGGAAGACGACGATGATGGCGAAGACGAGGCCTGCAGCGACGACCAGCAGGTCGACGACGACCTTGACGCACAGGGACCGGTTCCACAGGAGCATCGCGACGACGGCCAGGCCCAGGCCGGCGACCACGAGCGGCGACGTCCCGCCCTTGGTCCCGGCCGCGATGACCGACAGCAGCGGCACCAGGAGGTAGGCGGCCCGGGGCAGCTCTCCGCGCCAACGCTGGTTGAGGAGCACGACCAGCGCGAGGAGGGTCGGCACGCCCAGGGCGAGGGTCGGCGAGTCGGGGGTGAGCGGGAGGCTCAGCCCCGGGATCGCGAACGGGTTGCCGCGCGAGGCGAACATCGCGATCACGCTCGCGAGCAGGGCCACCTTGGCGCTGCCCGACAACCGCAGGGCGGCGACCATGACGCAGACGGCCACCGTGAGGGGCATGAGGGCCGGCATGAACCGGAGGAGGACGAGGTCGAGCCCCGCCCCCGACGTCGCCGTGACGTGAGCCAGCCAGGCGTGCGTGAACCAGTGGTATCCGAGGTCCTCGCCCATCACCGTGGGCCAGCTGGTCGGACCGCGGTGCAGCAGCTGCGACGCCAGCGCCTGGTGGAGGTAGGCGTCGATGTGCGGTCGGCCGAGACCCTCCCACGTGACCTGGTTGGTCCGGAAGTAGGCGACGAGCTGCCGGAGCGCCCAGAAGGAGCTCAGCGCGGTGAGCGGTGCGAGCCACCACGGGATGGGCGTCCAGCGCGCTGACCGGATCCGGGTGCGAGTCGCCCGGACCGCGAGCAGGAGCACCGCGATCACGAGCGGGATCACCGTCGCGAGCCAGAGCTGCCCCGTGAGCCCCGCGATCACCTGCGTCGGCACGGCGATGGCGATGCCCAGTGCGAAGCCCATGGCGAGGTCCTCGAGCAGCCAGCCACTGCGCGGGCGCACGGCTCGCCACAGCAGGGCGCCGGGCAGGATCTGAGTCACCCCGACGGCGGCGCTCGCACGCAGGGCAGCGCCGATGGGCAGGTCGGTGCGCACGGCATACACGAGATAGACCCCGGCCGCCCCCGCGACGAACGCCACGGACAGCAGGTTGCTCCACGTCGCCAGATCGAGACTCCCCCGCAGACGTTTCGCTCGGCCGACGGGACCTGACTTCGTGTTCACGTGGCTCCTGGGTGCGGGGGTTCGATGGACGGATCTCGCTCTCCGAGTGGGCCGGGGCGGCTGTTAGAGTCCGTGCGTCATCTTTACATCCAGACCTCAGGAGCACGAAACACCCATGTCGACGGAGTCCGGAACGCCTGAGAACTCTCCCGGCGTCTACACCCCGGGGTATTTCGAGACTCGCCTCAAGCAGGATGCGAGCCGCGCCAAGGTGTGGGAGCACCTGTGCGACTACCTCCAGAGGTTCGTGCCCGCGAACGCGGACGTCCTCGAGCTCGGCGCCGGCTGGTGCGACTTCTCCAACCAGGTCAAGGCCCGCCGCGTGGTGGCCATGGATCTCGACGCTACGGTGCACTCCGCTGCCGCCGACCACGTCGAGTCGGTCGTGGGTGACTCGACGGACCTGTCCCAGTTCGACGACCACTCGTTCGACGTCGTCTTCGCGAGCAACCTCCTCGAGCACCTGCACCGTGAGCAGTCCGACTCGCTGCTGTCGCACGCGCAGCGCGTCCTGCGTCCCGGTGGACGGCTCATGCTCATGCAGCCCAACTTCCGGCTCAACCCCGGGCGCTACTTCGACGACTTCACCCACGTCGCCATCTACACCGACCAGTCACTGTCCGACTACCTCGTGTCGCAGGGCTGGTCGATCGAGCAGGCGATGGCGCGCTTCATGCCGTTGACCCTGAAGTCCAAGGGATCCAAGCTCACGTTCGTCGTCCCCTGGTATCTCCGATCCCCCATCAAGCCCCTCGCCGGGCAGATGCTCATCGTCGCCAACCCCGGAAGGGCCTGACCATGTGGCAGGGCAAGTCACTCGCCGTCGTTCTCCCGACCTACAACGAGAAGGACAGCATCGCGGAGTGCATCGCTCGCTTCGAGGCGCTGCCCGAGATCGACAAGGTCATCGTCGTCAACAACAACGCGGCGCAGGGCACCTCCGAGGAGGTCGCCAAGACCGGCGCGATCGAGATCATCGAGACGACCCAGGGCTACGGCGCGGCCATCAAGCGGGGCCTGACCGATGCGGGGACCGACCTCATCGCGATCTGCGAGCCCGACGGCACGTTCGCGCCCGAGGACCTCACCAAGCTCCTGGCCTTCCTGCCCGAGTGCGACGTGGTCATCGGCTCGCGCACCGTCTCGAACTTCATCTGGAAGGGCGCCAACATGGGTTGGTTCCTCCAGTGGGGCAACTGGGCCGTCGCCAAGCTCATCGAGGTCCTCTACAACACGACCTACCTCAGCGACGTCGGCTGCACGTTCCGGGTCATGACGCGGGAGCACGCCCAGGTCATCCTCGAGCGCTCGCGACTCGACGGCTCTGCCTATGGGCTGGAGATGCTGCTCATCTCGGTCATCACCAAGGCCCGGATGGTCCAGATCCCGGTCAACTACCTCCCCAGGGTGGGCGTCTCGTCCGTGACCGGGGAGCTCGGCAAGACCATCTCCCTGGGAACCGAGATGATCCTCCTGACCTTCAAGATGCGCCTGCGCGCCAGGAGCATTCGTCGTGGCTTGAGCACCCCCAAGGGACCCCACCGCCAGGTCCGCGCCTCCTGACCGCGGGCTGAGGCAGCGCCTCGGGCCCCTGCCTCAGATGCGCGGGCTGGTCCTCTCGTCGGACAGGTGCCCCTCGGCGAGCTCGCTCATCCCACTGTGGTCCCCGTGCTGGCTGAAGACGTGCCGTCGGTAGGCCCAGAAGCGGAAGGTCGTCCCGAGCACCAGGCCGACGCCGTTGGCCGAGACGTTGTCGGCCAGGGCTGACTGGAACCCGAGCCCGTAGTGCGAGACCCACAGGCACGCCATGGAGATGAGCGTGCCGAGGGTCGCGACGACGGCGAAGAGCAGGAACTCGTGGTGCGCCTTGTCGCGTCGGGTGTTCCTGAAGGTCCAGAACCGGTTGCCGAGCCAGGCCACGATCGTCGCGAGGGTGCCCGAGACGACCTTGGCCGTCAGCGGGTAGTCGTGGAGCGGACCCTCACCACCGGCGAAGCGCAGGAGGTTGAACCCTCCGACGTCGGTGATGAACCCCAACGCGCCGACCACGCCGAACCGCCCGAGCTGACCGAACATGGCGGACGAGGGCAAGCGAGGTGCCACCAGCACCCTTTCGGTCGAGGAAGGAGGCAACACCATAGCAACGCGTCACTCGTCGGTGACCGTCACCGCCCCGGTGGCACGGTGCCAGCGCATCACGCCGCCCTGGAAGTCCTGCTCGTAGCCGCCGGACCAGAGTCGGTTCTCCGCCACCGGGAACCCGAGCGAGGACGCCGGCCCACCCAGCTCGACGTAGCGCTCGTTCATCGAGCCGAAGATCCCGTGCGCCCCCGTGGTCGGGTGCCAGGCGAGGCCACCGAGCTGGAAGACCTGGAACGCCCCACTCTTCGGGGTGGACTTCTCCGTGGCGGGGTAACCGAGCCGTCCCGAGCTGGCACCGAACTGGAGGAACCGCGCAAGGATCTCGCCGGACACGAACCTCGCACCCGTCGTGCCGCTGTGATGGATCTGTCCGTTCTGGAAGCTCTGCGCCCACCCGGTCGGCGTGGGTTGCCACATGTGCGATGCGGGCATCCCGGGCGGTGAGGACGGTCCACCGCGCGCGTCCCAGGAGGTGCGGATCGCGCCGTGGACGGCATACGCCTGGCCGCGGTCGAACCGCAGCACGGCGGAGACGCCCTTGGCGAAGTCCGTCCGCATCCCGCCGGTGATCGACCTCTCGCCGCCCACCGGCGGCCCCCACGCTGCCTCTCCACCCTGGAGCTCGTACAGCCGGGTCGCCTCCGGCCCGATGTGGAAGACGTTCGACGCCGTGGACCAGAGCGAGGTGCCGCTGCCGAAGATGGTCCGCGTCCCGAAGGGGGTCGCCCTCTCGCCCTGCTCGACCGGGCCGAGCCACCGCTCCCCGCCGCGGACGACCCACGAGCGGTAGATGCGGCTGGTGGTGTGGTCGGCGAGCGCGTCGACCGCGGATCGCAGTGCCGGCAGGCGGGCGTAGAGGTTGCTGCCCGGGCATTCGGTCGTGTTGGTGTCGCGGTGTGCACTGATGAAGGGCAGTGCCACCTTCGTCCCCTTCGGGAAGCGAGAACCCGAGTCAGCGCTCGTGAGGGTGGTCGTCCCGGTGGGCGAACGGTAGAAGGTGCTCGACCGCCAGGCGATGACCCGGGCCAGTGCGGACATCGTCGCCGAGGTCGGTGTCGCGGTCGAGTAGTTGCCGAGGACGGAGACTCCCCACGTGCCGCTGTTGAACCCCAGGGCGTGGGCCCCGGTCACCACTCGCTCCAGCCCACCGGCACGGCCCTCGAACGTCTGGCCGTACTTGTCGACGAGGACGTTGTAGCCGACGTCGCACCACCCGAGACTCTTGGTGTGATAGGCGTAGATGCCCCTCACGATGCCGGCGGACTGCGATGCCGTGTAGCTGTTCGAGCCAGCGGTGTGGTGGACGAAGACGCCCTTGAGGGTCCTGCCGTAGCTCGGTCCGCAGGTGCGCAACGACTCGTCGGCGCCCCACCCTGCCCGCGAGACGATGCTCGGACGGGCCGTGACGGCCTGGACCGAGGCCATGGAGGCCGCGGCGGAGCCGTCTGGGTCGGACCGTCCGGGATCGATGAGCTCGACCTGGCCGTGGTTCGCCGTGGATCGGGCACTGCTCGCGGCGGACACTCCCTTGCCCACCTTCGGGAGGCGGATCTGCACGGCCGACCCGCCGGGTCCGACCCACACGGGGTCGGTGCCGACCCGCTGGGCGTGCGGGCTGCTCGGGTCCGTGGTGTCGTCGACCGACGTCGCCAACCACGGTCCCCATCCTCCCCGCTGGGCCCTGACCCGCACGAGGATCGTGGCCTCGGCCGGAGGTGCCTCGCCCGCCTTCCAGGTCAGCGCGACGATCGGAGCCGACTGCGGCACCTCGACGGTGTCCGGCGCCACGGTGCGCAGGTCGGCCACGGCCCGTTTCGTCAGCGTGGGCGTGACCGGTGTCGGTGCGACTGCGGCTGCGGCTGCAGTGGACGCCGCGCCCTCGGTTGCGGGAGGCGCTGCGCCCGCCCCCGCCATCGGGAGGGCGGTCAGGCCGATCGATCCGAGCAGGACGAGGACGGGCACTCGAGCGGCACGGGCGGCCACGGGACGGCGGGTCGTTCGCGGGGCGAGTGACATGGCGGCTTCCAAATCGTCTGGGGCCACCCATTGAACCGTGTGACTAGTGTGAATGGAGTAAACAGTTGGTAAAGATGTTCCCCATTGTGACTAGACATTCATGGTCATGTCCCTGCGTCAACGGCCTCGAGCGGCCTCGAGTGCCCGGGTGAGCCCTCCCCGGTGCCGAGCGTCGATCGGCGGGGGGAGGAAGGCCGCGAGCAGGCTGCGTTGCTCCGACCCCAGCCCACGCTCGAGGCGGTGCAGCTCGGGAAGGGTCACCCGAAGCGCGGGCCTGCGCTGCACGGCTGCGAGGTTGAGCAGCGCCGTGCTGTCGGTCCCGAGCACGACCTGCGCCCCCACCACGGCAGGGTCGAGCTCGGCCGGGAGATCGCGCGCGAGCTCGGGCCACGCGGCATACCGGCCTCCCGCCTCCGCTGGGTGCGGACGCACCGCGAAGGCGAGTCCGACGTCGGCGCACGCCGCCGCGACCTGCCCGAGGTGACCCCGGAACGCGTCCTCGGTGACGAGACCCAGCTCGACCCACGGCTGGGTGAGGTAGACCGCGCGAGCCTCACCGGCCGCGGACGTAGGGGCGACTGGCGCGTCGGCAAAGCCCGCCGCGACCTCCGGCACGACGCGCCACGTCCCGCCCACCTGTTCGTACAGCGCCCATCGGAGGTCAGTCAGGACGTGCCCGGCACAGGTCACCGCCCACGAGCGGACGGTCGGCCACGGCTCGCGACCGCCCTGTCGGCGCCACGCGTCCCGGCGGGTCCGCCAGTCGCCGTAGGTCCCGATCCCCTCGTCCACGACGACGACCTCGGGCCGAGTCCGCGACTCGGCGATGAGCCGCAGGTAGGGCTTGATGCCCGGGGCGCCCACCGACAGCAGGACGTGATGCCCACCCTGACGGGTCCGGCCCGCGCCGGGCCCGCTGGCGTCACCGGCCCGGTCCGAGCTCCGGACGGTGAGCCTCGGGTCCTCAGGCAGGAAGGCGGTGACATGTTCAGGCCGGACGTTGTCGCGCCCGAGGAAGGACCCGGACCCCAGGTAGTCCACGACGACCTCCCCCGAGGTGCGGCGCAGGAGGTGGCGCAGGTAGCTGCCGGCGTGGACGAGGTGGGTCGCGCTGCGCACGCCCGCGAGGGTGACGCGCACGACAGGCTGCGTGCTCACACCACCGGTGGCCGGCCGGCCCGGGTCAACCGCCAGACGGTCCGCCACCGCATGGGATGGCGCTCCCCCGGGTTCACGCGCCACCCCTCGGCGAAGCCCTTGAACCACAGGCGAAGCGGCTCGGCCTCGTGGACGCGAGCCAGTGTTGCCGCCGTCCAGACACCGAGGTAGACGGGCACGAGTGGCGCGGGGAGGTTGCGCCGGGCGACCCAGACGCGGTTGCGGGCATTCATCCGATAGAAGACGGTATGCCGTGCCGCCTGCGTCGCAGGGTGGTGGACGACGACGTCCGGGCAGTACTCCAGCGACCAGCCGGCATCGACCAGCCGGAAGGCGAGGTCGATGCCCTCGTGCCCGTACCAGAAGTGGCCGGGCCAGCCGCCCACCGCGTCGAAGGCGGCGCGACGGATCATGCAGACGCCCTCCCAGAAGACGACGACGTCACCGGGGGCGCCACCACCCTCGGTCCGCAGCCGCGGGACCCATCGCCTTGGCGACGGCTTGCCGTCGGGGTCGGCGCCCCGAGGCTGGGCCACCGCGCGTCGAGGGTCGTCGAACTGGACCGCGAGCCTGGCGAGGACGTCGGTGCTGGGGAGGTGCGCGTCGTCGTCGTAGAAGAAGAGGAGGTCACCACGCACGGCCCGGGCGCCGACGTTGCGACCCTCGGGGATGCCGACGTTCTCGGGCAGGTGCACCGTGCGCACCCCTGCTGGAAGGCCCGACGGCTCCCAGCCGTTGCCCACGAGAACGACATCGAGATCGACGCCCTGTTGCGCGAGAAGGGTGTCGAGGGCCGTGGCGAGCTCCGTCGGACGATTGCCCATGCTGAGGACGACAGCACCAACGCTGGGTCGTCCTGGCATGCACCACACTCCTGGAATCGCTGTCCGACCCCGACTCAGGTCGCCGTGACGTCGCCGTGACGCGGCCTCGATCGTCGCGCCGCTAGTGTAGGTGACACCCTTGCCCGGCACCCACCGGGCGAAGTCGATCGAACACTGAGAGGCCCCACGTTGGCAGCCAACCCCCAGTCGACGCGTTCACGCGATGGCGTCACCGGAGCCGAAGTCCTCACCGGTGAGATGCTCGTGTGGTCCGACCTCGGCTGGATCGCCGCACCTCTGGCGGTGGAGGTGGTCGTCGCCGACATCGTGCGTTCCCGTTCCCCCCAGCGCGTGCTCCTTGCCGGTCCGCGCGCCGCAACACTCGTCAAGACCCTGCCGGAGAGCGCTCGGGTCGAGATCCTGTTGCGGTCCATCCCGGACTCTCGAGTGGCGAGCGACGCAGCCGGCCTCCACGATCGCGCTTCGCTCCACATCGGCGGCCTGGACGCCTACTCCGACGACAAGGGCTTCGACCTCGTCGTCGGCCTCGGTGGCCCGACGCGACTGCTCGGCCCCGACTCGACCGGCATGGGCGAGACCGACGTGCTGAGCAAGCTCTCGGCCCTCGTGGCCGACGGCGGCACGCTCGTCGCGGACGTCGGCAACGAGCTGGGGCTCCACGAGCTGCTCGCGGCGCAGCCACTCCTCGACATCGACTCCAACGACGCCTGGCACGTGGGCGCGGACGGGTTCAACCACCGACGTCTGCACCTCGCCGAGCTCGAGGCCTGGCGGCAGGACCAGGGACTCACCACCGACGTCCTCTTCGGCGCCTACCCCTCACCGGACCAGCACCACCTCCTCATCGACGGTGCGGCGCTCTCGGCCGGCCACCCCGATCTCCTCGGCGCCGCTCGCGTCCGCAGCTGCCGCGCAGTCGAGCGCCACTTCCAGGACTTCCCGGTCCTGCGCGACCCGCGGAGCACGGTGGAGCGGCTCGTCGACGGCGGTCTGGTCACCCAGCTGGCCCCCTCCTGGCTGCTCGTCGCGCACCGCGGAGACGTCGCGTCCGACCTCACGCTGCCGGCCGTCATCGACGCCGAGACCTGGGTCGACCCGGCCTGGGCGCGCGTCGACACCGTCGACCACGCCGGCGGATCGACGGCGGTGTGGGCGAGCGGCAACCCCGATGCCGAGGTCAACATCGGGTCGATCACCCGGGACCTGTCGCTTCAGTCCGTGGCCAACGGGCGCCTCCTCGAGATGGAGCTGCGCGATGCGTGCGCCCGCCGCTCGCACCGCGACATCCGGGCCCTGATCCGTCAGTACAACAGCTGGCTCCATGACTCGAGCGTGTGGAGCTCCGCGATGGCCGAACGTCGCAGCTTCGCCACGATCGACAATGTCGTGATCGGGGGCGACGCCGGCCTGGGCATCATGGACGGGTCCTGGCGGCGAGCGGGAGTCGTCGCGGCCGACGACATGCTCGTTCTCGCCCTGCGGCAGTTCGCGACCAGGCTCCTGGCGTCTGCTGCGAGCCACCCGTGGAAGACGAGCACCACCCCCGACGACCTCACCGCCTCACTCGCCGCCATGGTCGGCGTCGTGGTCACCGAGGACGTCGTGCGGCGCGTGGTGCGCGTGCAGAGCGAGATCGCTTCCGTCATCGCCCCGGGTGACCTCACTGTCGCCGAGATGGTCGAGGCCGACCTCGAGCAGGGCGAGCTCCCTCGCAACCTCCCGTCAGCCACCGCCACCGGCTTCCGGGAGCTCCTCGCCCTGGACCGGGCCCGCTCTCGGCGCATGCGTGAGCACGACGGCCAGGTGGCGTGGCTCGAAGGGACGCTGCGACACCGCGACCGCTACATCCGCGACCTCGAGCGCATCATCGAACGCTACGAGGACACGCTCACCTGGAAGACGGTGCAGGCGATGAGGGCGCCACGTCGCATCGCCACGGACAAGGCCGTCGCCACGGCCAAGTCGACTGCCAACCAGGTCCTGCCCCCCGACTTCATGAGCAAGGCCCGTCGGCTGGCACGCCGGGCCGTCAAGTAGTCGTCCGGTCGCTCAGGACGTCGTGGTCGAGACTCCGTAGGCCACCACGAGGTCGCCTTCCTGCCTGACGGCATACGTCACTTCTCTGCCGTCGATGGTCACCGGGCTTGCGCCCACCGGTCCCCGGGCAGCGAGCACGATGATCGGCACCTCGCCGAGCTTGGCGCAGATTTCGGTGGCGCACCAGGCGCTCCAGAAGCTGTCGTGGGCGTCCCAGAGGCCGCGCCATCGTCGCCGCAGGTGGGTCGGCACAGGCTGCGCCGCGATCTCGGCGTCCACGGCACGGGTCTGACCTTCGTGCGCCGGCGGTGACCAGCACACGATCCGGCCGTCCGCGAGACGTGAGTGCGCGCCACCGGTGCACGTGTGCGACGCGGCGGGCTCGACGACCAGCGGCGAGCGCATCGCCTCCAGCAGGCGCGCGTCCGCCAGGTCGGTCACGTCCTCAGATGCTGCCGCCACCGTCGACCGTGATGACCTGGCCGTTGATGTTGGTGTCATCGAAGAGGAGCGAGTGCACGACGGGCACGATGTTGGTCGGCTCGACGAGCCGTCCTGACGGTGTGCGGCGGGTGATCGTGTCGAGCTGGGTCTGGCCCAGCACCGACGACATCTCGGAGGCGAAGAACCCCGGCGCGACGCTGTTGACGAGCGCCCGGCCATGCATCTCACGCGCCAGGGTGCGCATGGCACTGTCCAGCCCACCCTTGGTGGCCGAGTAGGCCACGAGACCGGAGTACCCGCGCTGGGCGCAGACCGACGTCACCATGACGATGCGACCACGGTTGCCCTTGGCCATGATTCGGCGAAGGACCGCACGGGTGAGCAGGAGCGGAGCGGTGAGGTTGGTGTCGATGATCCGTGCGATGTTCTCGGGTGAGGTGTGCACGTGCAGGCTGTCCTGGCCCGCCGCCGCGTTGTTGACGAGTGCGTCGATGGGTCCGAGCGTCGCCTCGACCTGCTTCAGGAAGGCAGCGACAGCCTTGTTGTCGGTGATGTCGACTGCCGCAGCCACGACGGAGTCAGGATGGTCGGTGGCGAGCTGCTCGAGCTCTGGAGTCACCGTCCGGGCGAAGGCCGCGACCTTGGCGCCCTGGGCGAGGATGTCCTCCACGATCGCGAGGCCGAGGCCGCGAGAGCCCCCGGAGACGACGACGACCGAGGCGGGTCCGATGGGAGGAAGGGTGTCAGACATCGCTCTTCAGAGTCTCCTTGATGGGGATGGCGTCCAGGAACCGGATGCGCCGGGGGACGGAGTATTCGGGGAGGCGCTCGGCGCACCACCGGGTGAGCTCGGTGTCGGTGGCCGGGGCCTCGAGGACCACGTCGGCGGTGACGATGTTGCCCACGATGGGAGCCTTGCGTCCTCGCACGGACGCCCACGCCACGGACGGATGGGCCTGGAGGGCATCGCGCACCGAGGATGCCGAGACCTTGGCTCCACCCACGTTGATCTCGTCGCTCGCGATGCGCCCCGTGATGACGACGCGGTCCTCGACGATCTCGACCCGGTCGCCCGTGCGCAGTCGAGCATCGATGCCCTCGGCACGTTTCGGGGAGTCGATGACGAGCTCGCCGTCCTCGACGCTGAGGGTCGCCCGGCCAGGCGCCTCGCGGTCCAGCCATGCCTGTGGGAAGCCCGCGCGTCCGTCGTGCACGGCGATGGTGGCACCGGCCTCCGAGGAGGCGTAGATCCACGAGACCCGGGCCCCGGGAAACATCTCGGCGAGCCTGGTGAGGATCGCCTGGTCGACCGGCTCGCCGCCGAGGGTGACCTGCTCCAGCGGCAGTGCCGCCACGCTCTCGGGGTCGCGATACAGGGCCTGGCGCCAGAAGGTCGGGGTGCCCGACGCTGCGGTGACACCGGCGTCCAACGCGCGCGCCGGCCACGTGTCGAGCTCACTCGGCTCGACGAAGACGATGTGCTGCTCGGGCTGGGTCAGCCCCAGGGTGACGAGCTGCCACCAGGCGTAGGCCCCGTGGGCATAGGGGCACAGCCAGGTGCGAGGGGGCTGTTGTCCGCCCACCGTGGTGAGCGAGTCCAGGGTGTGGGCGACGCGCTTGGGTCGGCCGGTGCTCCCACTGGTGAGCAGCCAGATGCGGCCCGCGCTGAGGGGGCGCTCCGCCGTGGCCGGCAGCACCTCGTCACCGTCGACCACCGTCAGGCCCGAGGCGCGCAGCTCCTCGACCAGCTCGGGAGTCTTGCGGCTGCGCGAGGCGATGAGCAGCTCTCCGTCGCCCCGCCCCAGGTGCGCCGAGATGGCGCGAGCGGCTTCGAGGTTGTCCCCGACCAGGACCGCGGCAGCGGCAGGAAGGGCGAGGGGCTCGAGCTCGCCCCACGTCCACGTCCTGGCAGCTGTGACGATCCGGTTGGCAGCGCCAACCGGATTCGAGCCACCGGACGTCACGCTGCTTGCAGCTGCTCGAGGAAGTCGAGCACGTCGGAGATGGTGCGGATCTGGCGCAGCTCGGGAGCGTCGAAGTTGAGCTCCTCCCCGATCTCGTCCTCGACCCGGAGCGCCAGCTCGGAGAAGTCGAGCGACCGGAAGCCGATCTGCTCCAGAACGGCGGAGTCCTCTGCGGGAATGGACTTGCCCTGCGCAGCCAGGACGTCAGCCATGATGCCCCGAAGTTCGTTCCGGCTCAGTGCACCCATGAATCCACCTCAAAGTCGGGAAGTTGGTTTCGGATAGTCTACCCGTCACGAGGGCGCGCCCAGATCGGCGTGCCGCACCGCCAGACCCGCAAGGAGCACGATGCTGCGTCCTGCCACGGATGCCGACAGCGCCCAGATCCTTCAGTGGCGCAACCACCCCGAGGTTCGCGCGGTCTCCCTGACCCAGCACGAGATCTCGGCCGAGGAGCACACGCGGTGGTGGGAGGCGACCAACAGCACGGACACCCGTGAGGTCTACATCTTCGAGCGGCACGACGTGCCGTCCGGTGTGGTCACGTTCTTCGACATCGACCGGGACAGCCGGACCGCCTGGTGGGGCTACTACCTCGACAACGCCGGGCTGAGCGAGCGCGGTGAGCTGCTCCCTGCCTGGATCGAAATACAGCGGCAGGCCAAACGGTTTGCCTTCGAGCAGCTCGACCTGGACACGCTCGAGGGCGAGGTCCTCGAGGCCAACGACGCGGTGCGGCGGTTCAACAAGCGCAACGGCTTCGCTGAGATCGGCGCCTCGGTCCGGGACGTCGACGGCACTGCGACGAACGTGATCCGCGTGCGCGCGACGCGCCACTGACACATCCACACTTCTGAGACGAGAACGCCATGACCGACTCCACCACTGCCCCCGTCGACCCCGGCGCCTCGCGCCCCGCCACGGCATCGCTCACGATCGGATCCCACGAGGTAGGGCCGGACGCCGCGCCGTTCATCATCGCCGAGATGTCGGGCAACCACGACGGTTCCCTCGACAAGGCGCTCGACATCGTCCGGATGGCTGCTGACTCGGGCGCCCACGCCGTGAAGCTCCAGACCTACACCGCCGACACGATCACCATCGATGTCGACGCACCGGCCTTCCGCCTCTCCTCGGGTCACGAGCTGTGGGGATCGCGCCGGCTCTACGAGCTCTACCAGGAGGCGCACACGCCGTGGGAGTGGCATGAGCCGATCTTCGAGCTCGCCCGCGAGCTCGGCATCCTGGCCTTCTCCTCACCGTTCGACCCGACAGCGGTGGAGTTCCTCCACGATCTGGACGTGCCGGCATACAAGATCGCGTCCTCCGAGATCGTCGACCTGCCCCTGATCCGGCACGCCGCGTCCAAGGGCAAGCCCCTCATCATCTCGACCGGCATGGCGTCGGTCGGCGAGATCGCGGCCGCCCTGACCGCCGCGCACAGCACCGGCAACGACCAGGTGATGCTGCTCAGCTGCACCGTGAGCTACCCCGCCGATCCCGCCGCGTCCAACCTGCGCGGAATCCCGGTGATGCGCGAGGCCTTCGGGGTGCCGGTGGGTCTGTCCGACCACACGGCCGGCATCGGCGCCGCCGTGGCCTCCATCGCCTTCGGGTCCTGCCTCGTCGAGAAGCACGTCACGATGTCGCGCGAGGGTGGGGGCGTCGACTCGGCCTTCTCCCTCGAGCCGGTCGAGCTCGCCGCCCTCCGCCGCGAGACCGAGGTCGCGTGGCAGGCCCTGGGCCAGCCACGGATCGGGGCTCGTGCCGCCGAGCGTGAAGGACTGCGCTTCCGGCGCTCCCTCTTCGTCGTCGAGGACGTGCGCGCGGGCGACCCGGTCACCCCGGCCAACGTCCGATCCATTCGCCCCGCAGGCGGCCTGGCACCTGATGACTTCAGTCGCGTGGAAGGTCGCCTCTTCCGCAAGGACACCGCCAAGGGCACGCCCATGGACTGGGACCTCGTCTGAGCGCTTCCCGGCTGGTTGCTCTCCGGCGGGTCACGTTCACTGCTCGGTGACTCGCGCCTCTCGGCGCAGCCATGGCCGCTCAGCTCAGCGGGCGGTCCCCTCCGGGGTGGGCGGGGGTGCCGGGTGCGTTGCGTCGGGCGGTGAGGCATCGCCCGACGCCGCTGTGCTGGAAGAGGCATCGGCCGCAGTGGTCGTGTCCGAGTCCAGCTCGCGATCGCCGGAGGCGGAGCCCTTGGTGTCAGGGCGGTCGGTCGGGTCGTCGCTGTCGACCTGGTCAGCATCGCCGTCCGCGAGCCAGATCGTCTCGACCATGGCCTGCTCGGCCCCGGCCGGCCCTGTGTGGCTGTTCGCCCTGGACCTGCGACTGAGGGCGAAGAAGCCTGCAGGAAACTCCCGTGACGGAGCCGGGGGCGGCGCCGAAGGGTGCGGACCCATGGTCTTGGTCCAGCCGAAGGCGTCGATGACCTCCTCGGGGTGCAGCACGTCCTGGGCGCCGAGCTCCTCGTCGGCGACCGACCTGGCATAGTCCATCGGGATGGACACCTGGTGCATCTCGGGCCACATGCGACGCGGCTTGCCGACGCCGCCGAGGATCGCGTGGTCGGACTCCAGGGCCATGGGGTCGCCATAGATCCCCGCCTCGACGCCTGCGGCAGCGGCATAGAGGATGGCGCTGCTCATGCGGTTGGAGACGACCCTCTTGTGGCGTCGCATCTCGTCGAGCTGGCGGTAGAGGAAGGCCACGTCCGTGTCCTTCCAGAGGAAGCCCCGCTGCCCGTGCGTGATGACCCGGACCCCGGCGTCCTCGTACTCGCTGCGCACCTTGGGGTTGTCGAACTCGTTCCAGTGCAGGCAGACAGTGATCGGGACATCGCCCTCAGTGCTCTTGATCTCGTCGATGTATGCCGCGTGGTTGCCGACCACCTGCTGTCCCTCCCATCCGTGGAAGGGGTAGACGATGGTTCCCTCACGCTCCTGCGCGGTGTTGCCCGCCTGCGTGAGCCAGCGCTCCTGCTGCTCCATCCGCAGGAGGTAGAGCCACGGCGCGGCCACGAGCCGGTAGTCGCGCAGCCCTGCGGCCCAGCCCCGGCGGGCGCACGCCTGCGACCAGACCAGCTTGGGGTAGCCCGGCGCGAAGACGGTTCCGACGGCGAAGCCGTCATGCATGTTCCACCCGTGCTGCAGGTAGCCCCAGATGCGCAGGGGCTCCTCGAGCCCGACGTAGCGCGCCATGATGTGGGCATGGCCGTAGAAGTGGTTCGCGTGGTGCATGTCAGCCTCGGACTGCGCGGTGCACGGCGTCGATGACGTGGTCGATGTCGCTGTCGCGCAGCCCCACGAACATCGGCAACGAGATCTCCTCGCCGTAGAACTTCTCCGCGACCGGGAACTGTCCGCGCCGGTAGCCCAGGTCCTCGAAGACCGGGTGCCAGTGGGCGGGCATGTAGTTGACCTGGACGCCCACCCCGTCGTTGCGCAGGGCGTCGAAGACCTCCCGTCGCCGACCCTCGAGCACACGCAGCGGGTAGAGGTGCCAGATCGGGTCGACGTGTTCCCGCTGCGTCGGCAGGCGCACTCCCTCGAGTCCGGCCAGACCCTCTTGGTAGCGCGCGAAGATCTCTGCGCGCCGCGTCTTGAACGCGGTTAGCCGACGCAGCTGTGAGAGGCCGAGGGCGCACAGCACGTCGGGAAGCCGATAGTTCAGTCCGACCTCGTGGACCTCCTGGTGCCACGGCCCCTCGTCGGGGTGACGCATGCGCTCGGGGTCACGCACCAGCCCGATGAAGTGGAACTCGTGAGCGCGCTGACCCAGCTCGCGGTCGAGGGTGGCGACGGCGCCGCCCTCGGCACTGGTCAGGTTCTTGGTCGGGAAGAAGGAGAAGGTCGTGATGTCCGACAGGGACCCCACGGGGCGACCCTTGTAGGTCGAGCCGATCGAGTGAGCCGCGTCCTCGAGGAGGAGCGTGCCCGTGCGTTCCGTGATGGGGCGCAGCTCGTCGATCTCGATGGGGTGCCCGGCGTAGTCGACGCCGGCCACGACCTTGGTGCGCTCGGTGATGGCGTCCTCGACAAGAGCCGGGTCGATGTTGAGCGTGTCGTCCTCGACGTCGACGAACCGCACCTTCGCGCCGAGGGCCATGGCGGAGGTGGCCGTGGCCACGAACGTCATCGGAGTCGTGACGACCTCGTCGCCAGCGCCCACACCTGCTGCGGCGTAGCCGATGTGCAGCGCAGCCGTCCCGCTCGTGCAGCTGACGCAGCGCGTGGCTCCGGAGAGGTCCTCGAGCGCCTTCTCGAAAGCCGTCACCGTGGGACCGGTGGTCAGCCAGTCACCCCGCAGCACCTCGACGACAGCCTCGATGTCGGACTCGTCGACGGACTGCCGACCATAGGGGATCACGCGTCAGACCTCGGTCTTGAGGATGGAGATCATCTCCTCGCCAGAGAACCAGCGGTCGTTGTTGTCGGAGGTGTAGTGGAAGCCGTCGGCCACCGCCTCGCCACCCTGGGGAGCGGTGTAGCCCCACGACGCGAGGTCCGGCTGCAGGACGTAGCGATCGCCGATGAGCAGGGCGCGGCGGCCCTCCTCCGCCGAGATCATCTCTTCGTGCAGCTTCTCGCCGGGGCGCAGGCCGATCTCGTGCATCTTGGCCCCGGGCGCAACGGCCTGGGCGAGGTCGACGATCTTCATCGAGGGGATCCGCGGGACGTAGAGCTCGCCGCCCTGCATCTGCTCGAACGAGTCGGTCACGAACCTCACGGCCTGGGGCAGCGTGATGAAGAACCGGGTCATGCGCAGGTCGGTGATGGGCAAGGACTCCCCCGCCTCGGCGAGACCGCGGAAGAACGGGATGACGGAGCCGCGGCTACCCATGACGTTGCCGTAGCGGACGACGCAGAACCTCGTGGGGTATGCCGCGGCGTAGTGGTTGCCGGTGATGAAGAGCTTGTCGGCAGTCAGCTTGGTCGCGCCGTAGAGGTTGATCGGCGAGGACGCCTTGTCGGTCGAGAGCGCGACGACCTTCTTGACCCCGGCGTCGATGCAGGCCTCGATGACGTTCTGCGAACCGACGACGTTGGTCTGGACGAACTCCCACGGGTTGTACTCGGCCGTGTCGACCTGCTTGAGGGCCGCAGCGTGGACGACGTAGTCGACACCGTGCATGGCCCGGTTGAGGCGGTGCTGGTCACGGATGTCACCGATGAACCAGCGAAGACGGGGGTCGTCACCGAACTTCTGGCGCACCTCGTACTGCTTCAGCTCGTCACGGCTGAAGATGACCACGCGCTTGGGGTCGTGCTTGGCCAGGACCTCGGCGATGAAGGCCTTCCCGAAGGAGCCCGTCCCGCCAGTCACCAGAATCGACGAACCCTCGAGCATGCTCACGAACAGACCTCCACAGCTTGATGACCACGACATCCACCATGGCGGGTTCGCCGGCGGCCAGCTCCTCGTCACGGCGGCCGCCGATGCGACCGGCCCGATCGCCTGACGGAGGCGACGCGAGCGAGGCTCAGGCTAACATCCACGTGATGCCCATCCCCTCCCCAACACCCCCAGGCCACCGGCTGCGTCACCTCCCCGATGTGCACGTGGGACTGCGGTGTGACGCGTCACCCGCCACGGGCGTCGGCCATCTGGCCCGCTGCCTGGCGTTGGCCGACGAGCTGGGCACTCGCGCTGTCACCGTCACCCTCCTCGGACGCATCGACGGCGCGCCCTGGCTCGTCCGCGCGGTCGCGGACCGCGGACTGGACGTCGTCCCGGCTCCCGACGACCCGGTCGAGCTCGCCTCGCTCTGCGCTGACCTCGGCCTCGACGGCCTGGTGCTCGACGGCTACACCTTGGACCCCGGTTCCGGCCGGGCAGCGCGCGATGCCGGTCTGACCGTTCTCGCACTGAGGGACGGGCCCTTCGGTGCCGCGCAGTCCGCCGACATCCACCTCGAGCAGAACCTCGGGGCCACTCCGGTGGAGACCCTCACCACGGGTGAGCTGTCCCTCGCGGGGGTGGAGTTCGCCCTCCTGCGCGACGACGTCCTGCGGCACCGCCGAGATCTTGCCGCGCCTTCCGAGCCGTACTCACCGCCCTCGCCGCCCAAGGTCCTGGCCTTCTTCGGCGGGACCGATGCAGCCGGCGCGGCTCCGACCGTGGCCTCGCTCGTGCTCGCCACCGCGCTCCCCCTCGAGCTCACGGTGGTCGCGGCGACGCCGGAGATCGCCGACGAGCTCACCGCTCTCGAACTGCCGGCCCACCAGCGGCTCGTCGTCATCGCACCGACACCCGAGATCGCGGCTCTTGCAGCCGGCGCAGACCTCGTCGTCACGGCCTCTGGCTCCTCCGTGGGCGAGCTGCTCGCGATCGGTTCGCCCACGGCCGTCCTCACCGTCGCCGACAACCAGCTGGTCGGCTACACGACGCTCGTCGAGCACGGTGTCGTGGCACCGCTGGGAAGTCTGGATGCCCTTCGGCACGACGCCGACGCGGCCACGACCCAGCTCCGGGAGCTCCTGAGCAGCCCCGAGGCCCGCCTCGGGCTGGCCCGGCGCGGTCGCGCCCTCGTCGATGGCCGTGGACGCGAGCGGGTGGCCGACGCACTGCTGGCCGCCATCGAGGCCCGTCCTGCCCCATGAACCGAACCGAACCCGCAGGAGACACCGTGCGCCGCACCCGAGTCGTCATCCAGTCCCGTCTCAACTCGTCGCGACTGCCCGGCAAGGCGATGCTGACCGTCGGCGGTTTGCCGCTCATCGAGCTGGTCGCCCGTCGCGCCTCCCGCGGTGGTCACGAGGTCGTCGTCGCCACGAGCGTCGAGGACTACGACGGCCTGATCGCCGAGCACCTGGAGTCCGTGGGGATCTCCGTCGTGCGCGGTTCACTGGACGACGTGCTGGGCCGCTTCGTCGTGGCCTGCGAGGGTCTGACCGACGACGACTTCGTCGTGCGCCTGACCGGCGACAACCCGGTGGCCGATGCCGACCTCGTCGATGAGCTGATCGAGTCCACTGTCGCGTCGGGTCACGGCTATGGCCGGGTCGACATGGAGGCGGTCCCGGAGGGTCTGGGCGCCGAGGTCTTCACGGCAGGCGCGTTGCGCGAGGCCGCCGCGAAGGCAGTCGACGCCTATGACCGCGAGCACGTCACCCCGTGGCTCATCCGGACCTTTGGCCAGCACAGCTTCGCTCCGGTGGACGCACCCACCGACATCCATGCTTTCAGGGCCACGGTCGACTCCCTGAGTGACTACGTCCGGGTCTCGCGACTGTTCGACCGCACGCAGGATGCCGTCTCCGTGCCATGGCGCACCGTCATGGAAGCCCTCCGGCGCGACGTCGAGTCCCGGGGCGCGCTCGTGCCACGCAAGGACGCCTCGCTCGGCGGCCAGTCCTGCCTCGTCCTCAGTGCCCGCACCTTCGCGACCGGTGGGGCCGACGGCCAGAGCCGGAGCCAGCGGGCCGCCGACCTGCGCTCCCTCCTTGCCCGTGCCGTCGAGCTCGGCGTCAGCCATGTCGACGTGGCCTCATCGGACACCGGCGCGGCCGAGGCCCTCGTCGGCGCCACCGAACCCGCGTTGACCCGTCGACTCAGGACGATCCTGCACGTCGACGCCGAGGCGGGTCAGTTCCCGTATGCCGTGGAGCGCGCCTTCGCTGCGCTCGGCCGACGATCCGTCGCCTGCCTGGTCGTGCCCTCCTCGGGCGCCCTGGCGGACGTCTGGCAGGTCGCGCGCGAGTACGCCGCGGCCGGAACCGTCCATCGGATCGGACTCGTCGTCACCACCCCCGGCGAGCTGGCGGCGGCTGTCGAGCTGCCCGACCTCGGCTACCTGGAGGTGCGCGGGGGCGGCGGGGCTGCCTGGGCGCGCGAGCACGACGACGCACTCACTCGACTCGCCGAGACCGGTGTGGTGGTCAGCGTCGCCCTCGGCGACGCCGCCGAGGCGACCGCTCTCGACCTCAAGGCAGTGCTGAGGCCCCCGTGGGCGACCTCCCTCGTCATCGCCTGCGACGACCAGGAGCAGCTGGTCTCCGTCATCGCCGCTCTCACGTGACCGGCTAGGACGCGTTGTCGGCCTTGTAGGACTTGAGGATCGTGTCCATGGGACCGTCGTCGACCAGCTCGCCCGAACGCAGGTAGATGCCGCGGGTGCAGAACCGACGAAGGTCGGGCTCGGAGTGCGAGACGAGGAAGAGGGTCTTGTCCTGCGCGAGCAGCTCCTCCATGCGCTTGTAGCACTTCTCCTTGAAGTTGGCGTCGCCGACGGCGAGCACCTCGTCCACGAGGATGATCGGCTCGTCGAGGGTGGTGATGACGGCGAACCCGAGGCGGACCTGCATCCCGGAGGAGAAGTGACGGAAGGGCATCTCCAGTCCCTCGCGAACCTGGGGCCCCGCGAACTCGACGATCTCGTCGAACCGCTCGTCGACCTGGTCCTTGCTGAGCCCGTGCAGTCCGGCCGTGAGGTAGATGTTCTCGCGGGCGGAGAGCTCGCCGAGGAAGCCGCCGGTCAGCTCGATGAGCGGAGCCACCCCGCCATGGATCCGGGCGTGACCCTCGTCCGGGATGAGCACTCCTGCGATCGTCTTGAGCAGGGTGCTCTTGCCCGTGCCGTTGGACCCCACCAGGCCGACGGCCTCGCCGTGGCCGACCGTGAAGTTGATGTTGTGCAGCGCCCAGAACGTCTCCGACGGCGCGCTGTTGCGTCCGAGGAAGACCATCTCCCGCAGGGAGAGGTTGCGACGCCGCGAACGATAGAACTCGATACCGAGGTTCTCCACCTCGATCATCACGTCGTTGTCCTGCATCAGATCTCCTTGAGGACGGAGCGCTCAAGGCGCTTGAAGACGGTCAGGCCGACCACGAGGGAGACCAGCGTGAGGACGACGCTCGTGATGATCGGCTGGGGCACGAGGGGTTCGTCGAACAGGCCCGCGCGATAGATCTCGAGGACCCCGCTCATCGGGTTGATCCAGAGCACCATGCGCAGGGACTCCGGCACGGTGTCGAGGCTGTAGATGACGGGGGTGCAGTAGAAGGCCATGCGCATGATGATGCGCACGACGCGCTGCGTGTCCTCGACGAGAACCGTCAGCGGCGCGAGCAGCAGACCGATCCCGATCTGCACGAGGAACTGCAGGGCGAAGCCGATCGGGAGCAGGACGAGGCGCCAGTTCAGCGAGGCCTCACCGGTGACGAGGTAGAAGATCGCGAAGGCGACGAGGATCGGCAGCGAGAGGAGGTACTCGACGCCCTTGGCGATGACGACCCGGATGACCCACAGCTCCCGCGGGAGGCTGGTCGACCTCACCAGCTTCGCCTCGGAGAGCAGGGCGCGGGAGGTCTCGGTGACCGAGGAGCTGAACCACTGCCAGGCGAGCAGGCCCACGAGCAGGAAGAGGAAGTAGGGGTGATGGCCGGCGTCGGGGCGCTTGAAGATCACCGCGAAGATCATGAAGTAGATGAACGCCATGGCCAGCGGGTCGATGATGGTCCACAGGTAGCCGAGAACGCTTCGCGCATACCTCACCCGCAGGTCTCGTCGCACGAGGGTCTGGAGAATTTCTCGACGCGCCCACAGGGCCTTCAGGCGGCCAGTATCCACCGATTGCACACTCCTCGATCCCGGAAACCACAAGGCCGCTCAGTCTGGCACACGGCTTGGGGCGGCACGTTCAGCCGCCCGCTCGACGCCCGAGGTGCCGAGGGCTCGTGACGAAGCCGAGCCCCCACGACCAGTGCATCGTCGCGAGGACGACCGGGGTGAGGAGTCGGGTCCGCACGGGTTCGCCGCCGCTGATCGCGACTCCACCGAGGCCGACACCCACGACGTATGCCGTAGGCACCAGAAGCGCTGCCGGCCAGACCAGTGCCGCGAGGGTGGCGGCCGTCGTGCCGACGACCATGACCGGGGGCGCGAGGTAGCGGGGGTTGAGCGTCTCGGGGTGCTCGCGCGCGACGACCCGGCGCCACCGGCCGTACTGGAAGTACTGGCGGGCCAGGGCTGCCACCGTCGACCGCGGCCGGTAGGTGACCTCCATGTCGGGGGTGAACCAGACGGTGCCACCGGTCTGCCGCAGCCTGAGGTTGAGGTGCCAGTCCTGCGTCCGGGTGTATCGCTCGTCGTAGCCACCGACGCGCTCGAGGGCGCTGCGGCGGAAGGCGCCCAGATAGACCGTATCGACCGGACCCGCTCCCCCGCCGACGTGGAACGTGCCGCCACCGACCCCGATCCGGCTGCGCATCGCGCAGGCCACGGCCCTCTCGAAGGCGCTCCGTCCCACCGCCTTCATGAGACCACCCACGTTGTCGGCGCCGGTCTCCTCGAGCGTTCGGACGGCGGCCGCGACGTAGTCGGCGGGGATCTCGGCGTGACCGTCCACTCGCACGATGAGGTCGTGCCGGGCCGCGCCGATGGCGGCGTTGAGGGCCGACGGGGTGCGCCCGGTGGGGTTGGCGACGGTCCGCACCCGGGTGTCGGAGGCCACGAGGTCCGCAGCCACCGCGTCGGTGTCGTCGGTCGACGGACCGAGGGCGAGGACGACCTCGAGGTCACCGGCATACGACTGCCTGAGCACCTGGCCGACGGCGTCGCGGAGGTGTCGACCCTCGTTGAGGACGGGGATGACGACGCTCACGGCCGGCAGCCGCGGGGCGCCGTCCCGACGGCCCCTGTCGGCCTCGCCCACAGGGCCGGAGTGCTCACTCATTGGGTCGATCATCCCCCAGCGGCGGTCGGTGAATGGCGAGGAGGGGGTCGGCGCGCCGTTTTGCTTCTCCGGCAAGGGTGAGCGGAGGATGAGCCCGTGTCCGAACGCCCGCCTCGCGGAGACGACGTCCGACCGATCCGCCCACCGGACCGGCCGCGTCGTCCCCCTCGCGACGCCGAGGACGACGACGAGGTCTACACCGTCGACACCCGTGGGCGGCGTCCGCCGCCCCGGACCGCGCGGTCGGCGGGCGGTGCCCGCCGGCAGGCACCTCGGCGGGCACCGCTGGACGCTGAGCGCGGCGCGCCCGGTCAGGACCGTGGCACGCGACCCGTCGCCGTGGCGGACCCGCGTCGCCAGGGTCCCTCGCGCGGCGGCCGCCCGGTGGCCGAGCCGCTCGACGAGGGCCGGCCGCGTCGCCGTCGACGGTGGTGGCGGCTCGTCCCGCTGCTCGTCGCCCTCTGGCTGGCCTTCCTCGTCCTCACCCCGTTCCACGCGTGGAGCTCGGTCTCGCGTGTCGACGACGCCCCCGGTGGCGACCGGCCGGCCGAGACGCCGGGCAACACCTATCTGCTCGTCGGCTCGGATGCACGCGACGACCTCACGGCCGCCGAGCGCAGGGAGCTCGGCACCGGCAACGCCGAGGGTCGGCGCACCGACTCGATCATGCTCGTGCACGTGCCGTCCGGCGGTGGCAAGTCGGCCATCATCTCGATCCCACGCGACAGCTTCATGCCCATCCCGGGCCACGGGAGCAACAAGGTCAACGCCGCCTTCTCCATCGGCGGGCCCCAGCTGCTCGTCCAGACCCTCGAGCAGGTCACCGACCTGCGCATCGACGGCTACCTCGAGATCGGCTTCGGCGGGTTCAACGCGGTCGTCAACAGCCTCGGCGGCGTCGACATCTGCGTCCCGTTCGACATGGACGACCCCAAGGCCCACATCAACCTCAAGAAGGGCTGCCAGACGCTGGACGGCAAGAACGCCCTCGGCTTCGTGCGCGCCCGCTACTCCGACCCCCGGGGCGACATCGGCCGTGCCGACCGCCAGCGACAGTTCCTCGCGGCGATCATGAAGGGCGCGGCGACTCCGTCGACCGTCCTCAACCCGTTCCGCTACTGGTCGTTCACCCACACGGCCGCCGGTGCGGTGGGCGTCGGCGAGGACACTTCGTTGAGGGACGCTGCCAACATCCTGCTCGCCATGCGGGGTGCCGGCAACGACTCCACGCTCAGCCTGACCGTGCCGATCGAGAGCGCGAACTACCAGACGTCGGCGGGCTCCTCGGTCAAGTGGGACACCGAGCGCGCCCAGGCCCTGTTCACCATGCTGCGCGAGGACCAGCCGCTCGAGGCTCCCCCGGCCGGCACCGACGGCAAGCCCTCGCGGGGCTGACCGACGGTTCCGGCCTGAGGGCTACTTGAGGACCTGGCGCGCCATGACGATGCGCTGCACCTGGTTGGTGCCCTCGTAGATCTGGGTGATCTTGGCGTCGCGCATCATCCGCTCGAGCGGGAAGTCACGGGTGTAGCCCGCCCCACCGAGGAGCTGGACGGCGTCGGTCGTCACCTTCATGGCGACGTCGGAGGCGAAGCACTTGGCCGCCGCGCCGAAGAAGGGCAGGTCGGCGTCGCCACGCTCGGACTTCGCGGCGGCCACGTAGACCATCTGGCGCGCGGCCTCGAGCTCCATCGCCATGTCGGCGAGCATGAACTGGATGCCCTGGAACTCGGCGATGCTCTTGCCGAACTGCTTGCGCTCCTTGACGTAGGCCAGGGCGTGGTCGAGCGCCCCCTGCGCGATGCCGACGGCCTGGGCGCCGATGGTCACGCGGGTGTGGTCGAGGGTGCGCAGGGCGATCTTGAGGCCCTCGCCGGGCCGGCCGACGATGCGGTCGCCGGGGAGGCGCACGTCGTCGAAGATCAGCTCACGCGTGGGGCTGCCCTTGATGCCGAGCTTGCCCTCCTTCTCACCGAAGGTGAAGCCCTCGTCGGACTTCTCGACGACGAACGCGCTGATGTTGCTGCCGCGAGGGCCGTCGGGGTCGGTCACTGCGAGGACGGTGTAGTAGTCGGAGACACCGGCATTGGTGATCCACGACTTCTGGCCGTTGAGGATCCAGTCGTCCCCGTCAGCCCTGGCGCGGCACTTCATCGCAGCGGTGTCGGAGCCCGCCTCGCGCTCGGACAACCCGTAGGAGAAGGAGGACCTGCCCTCGGCCAGCGGCGTGAGGTAGGTGCGCTTGAGCTCCTCTGAGCCGGCGAGGATCACGGGCATCGAGCCGAGCTTGTTGACGGCCGGGATGAGCGAGGAGGACGCGCAGGCGCGAGCGACCTCCTCGATGACGATGCACGTGGCGAGGGCGTCGGCGCCGACGCCGCCGTACTCCTCGCCGACGTGCGGGGCGAAGAAGTCGGAGGCGACGAGCGCGTCGTGCGCCTCCTGCGGGTAGCGCGACTCCTCGTCGACCGCCGCCGCGAAGGGAGCGATCTTGGCCGCCGCCAGGTCACGGACCGCTTCGCGGATCGCTTCGTGGTCCTCGTTGACCTGGAACAGGGGGAAGTCGCTCGATGCACTCACGGCGTGATCCTACCGACGCGTATGCCGCCCGCCCGCCGGATCCGGTGTGGCACCGCCCACTCAGCGCAGGGCGGGGATGACCTCGCGCTCGAACAGCTCGACGCCGGAGAGGTCGTAGGCGGACTCGATGAAGTTCGTGATCGCGTAGGTCATCCCGAGGTCCTGCAGGTCGGCGAGCGCGCCGGCCACCTGGTCGGGCGTGCCGACGGCCGGGCCCTCGCGGTTGGCCTTCATCGTCCGCGCGACCGCCTCCTCGGGCACCCCCCCACTGCGGAGGTGGTTCTCGATCCAGCGCAGGCGCTCCTCCACCTCCCTCTCGTCGCGCCCGATGATGACGTTGAAGTCCGCTGACCGCGTGATCGAGTCGAAGTCGCGGCCCACGTCGGCGCAGTGCTGCTTGAGGACCTCGCTCTTGTGCCTGAAGACCTCGGGCGTCCCGTCGAAGTTCGTGTAGTCGGCGTACTCGGCCGCGATCCGCAGCGTCTTGCGCTCACCTCCGCCAGCGATCCACATCGGGATGCCGTTCAGCGCCGAACCCTCGAACGCGGTGCCCTGCAACGGCCTCGGGAAGCACATGGCTCCGTCGACCTGGTAGTGCTCGCCTGCATACGTCGCCGTTCCGGTCGTCCACATCTGACGGAAGATCTCGACCCCCTCGCGCAGGCGCGCGAGCCGCTCCCCCGCGCCGGGGAAGCCGTAGCCGTAGGCGCGCCACTCGTGCTCGTACCACCCGGCGCCGATGCCCATCTCGAGCCGGCCCTCCGAGATGACGTCGACGGTCGCGGCGACCTTGGCCAGGTAGGCCGGGTTGCGATAGCTCATGCACGTGCACATCTGGCCGATGCGGACCCGGCCCGTCACGGCCGCGAAGGCCGCCATGAGCGACCACGCCTCGTGCACGGCCTCCTGCGTGGGGTGCGGCACCGGGTGGAAGTGGTCGAAGACCCAGATCGACTCCCAGTCGCGGATGCCGTCGGCCCGCCTCGCCAGTCCTGCCATCACGCCCCAGTGCTGGGCCGGCTCGATGCCGACGAGGTCATGGCGCCAGCCCTGGGGGATGAAGAGTCCGAATCGCATGGCCTCAACTCAACCTGCCAGCCCTCTCGGCCGCAAGCCCCCGCGCTGGGTGCATGATGCCAAGGTGACCTTCAAACACCGCAACGACCCCGATCTCATCCGCGAGCTCCTCAACGACCCCGGCACCTGGGTCGTCGTGGGCCTGAGCAACCACGTCGAGCGACCGGCATACGGCGTCTCGCAGTGGCTCAAGCACGAGCTGCACAAGGGCATCATCCCGGTGCACCCCAAGGCCGAGACCGTCCACGGGCAGCAGGGCTACGCCAGCCTCGCGGACATCCCCGACCAGGACGTCAAGGTCGTCGACTGCTTCGTCAACTCCACCCACGTCGGCGCGGTCGTCGACCAGGCCATCGAGCACAAGGACCGGCTGCAGATCGACGCCATCTGGATGCAGCAGGGCGTCGTCGACGAGGCCGCAGCCGGTCGGGCCCGCGAGGCCGGGCTCGACGTCGTCATGGACACGTGCCCCAAGATCGAGTGGCCCCGGGTCAAGGGCGAGGGCTCGGCGCGCTGACCTCAGTCGTCCTGTTCGGCCCGGCGCCGGCGCAGCGCCTCACCCTTGGCGTGCGCCTGGTTGCGCAGCCCCTTGCGGAACTCCCCCATCTCGGCACGCAGTCGAGCGGCCTCCTCGCCCTCACCGGCGCCGAGGATGCGGGCCGCGAGCAGTCCGGCGTTGCGGGCACCGCCCACTGACACGGTCGCGACCGGCACGCCGCTCGGCATCTGCACGATCGAGAGCAGCGAGTCCATGCCGTTGAGGTGCTCCAGGGGCACGGGCACCCCGATGACCGGCAGCGAGCTCACCGACGCGAGCATCCCCGGCAGGTGGGCCGCACCCCCTGCGCCGGCGATGATGACCCGCAGCCCGCGCTCCTCGGCGTCCAGCCCGTAGGCGATCATCTCGTCGGGCATCCGGTGGGCCGACACGACCTCGACCTCGTGGGCGATGCCGAAGTCGGCGAGCACCTTGGTGGCGAGCTGCATCACCGGCCAGTCGCTGTCGCTGCCCATGACGACGCCGACGACGGGCGTGGCCTCGGCGGACCCAGAGCTGTTCGTGCCTGTCATTCCAGGATCACTCCCTCGATGTAGTCGGCGGCGTGGCGCGCGCGCTCGCGCAGGTCGGCGAGGTCCTCGCCGCTGACGTTGACGTGCCCGATCTTGCGACCGGGACGCACACCCTTGCCATAGAGGTGCGCCTTGATCTCCGGGTCCCGAGCCATGACGTGACGGTATGCCGGAAAGAGGTCGTGGTGCTCACCGCCGAGGATGTTGCCCATCACCGTCCAGCGGTGCCGGGGCCTCGGTGAACCGAGCGGCAGGTCGAGGACGGCCCGCAGGTGCTGCTCGAACTGGCCGGTGACGGCGCCGTCCATCGACCAGTGGCCACTGTTGTGCGGGCGCATCGCGAGCTCGTTGACGACGAACTCGCCGCCGGGCAGCTCGAAGAGCTCGACGGCGAGGACACCGGTGACGCCGAGCTCACCGGCGATGCGCAGCCCGGCCTCGGTGACACGCGCCGCGAGGTCGGGGTCGAGGTCGGCGGCGGGCGCGATGACCTCGGTGCAGATGCTGTCGGTCTGCACGGTCTCGACCACGGGCCACGCGGCGGCCTGCCCGGACGGGCTCCGGGCCAGGAGCACGGCGAGCTCACGGGTGAACGGCACCTTCTCCTCGAGCAGCAACGGCGAGTCCTCGGCCGCCGCGCGCTTGAGCCAGTCGGCGAGCTCAGCCGACGAGCCGACGACCCTCACCCCCTTGCCGTCGTAGCCACCGCGTGGGGTCTTCGCGACGACGGGCCAGCCCACGTCCTCACCGAACGCGTCGACGTCAGCGGGCGTTCGGGCCGACACCCAGCGCGGGCACGGGATGGCGAGCGCCGTGAGCCGCTTCCGCATGGCCAGCTTGTCCTGGGCGAAGACGAGGGCCTCGGGCGTCGGGTGCATGGCGACCCCTGCCTGCGCCAGCGCGGCCAGCACGTCGGCCGGGACCTGCTCGTGGTCGAACGTCACGACGTCGCACTCGCGGGCGAACGCCAGGACCGCCTCGACGTCGCTGTGGGCACCCACCGGAGCCGATGGGATCACCAGCGCGGCGCTGGCGTCGGACGCCTCGGCGAGCACGCTGAGGGTGAGCCCCAGCTCGGCCGCCGGCCCGGCGCACATCCGGGCAAGCTGGCCCGCGCCGACGATGCCGACGACGGGGAATCCTCCGGGGGCGCGCTGGGGGACAGTCACCCCGGGAGGATAGCGGCGCGAGGGGCGCACACGGCATACCGGGATGGTGTCGGCCGGAGACGCACCGCGACGTCTGCCGCCGGTTAGGCTCGCTCGGTGACGTCCACGCCGCCCGCAGGGGGCCCGATCGACCGGCTCCGGGGAGCGATCGACGTGCTCTATCGCGAGGTCATCAAGTTCGGGGTCATCGGGCTGCTCGCGTTCGTCATCGACATGGGCAGCTTCAACCTGCTGCGCCACACCGTCCTCGAGGACAGGCCGACGGCGGCGGTCATCATCTCGGCCTCGCTCGCCACCGCGTTCGCGTGGGTCGGCAACCGCACCTGGACGTTCCGCCACCGGCGCAACCGCCCCGCCCACCACGAGGCGGCGCTCTTCGCCGGGACCAACGGGGTCGCGCTGCTCATCCAGGCCGCGGCCGTCGCGTTCTCCAACTACGTCCTCGGCTTCGACTCGCTCGCGGCCGACAACGTCGCCAAGGTCGTCGCCATCGGGCTCGGGACGCTCTTCCGCTTCTGGGCCTACCGCCGGTTCGTCTTCGCCGGCGAGCCGATCGAGGTCGACCAGTCCCCGCTGGCCGACCTCAGGCACCACCCCGAGGACACGCACTCCTGAGCGCAGGCCCGCCGACGACGGACGCTGCGGGTGCCTCGGTCAGTCGTCGGCTTCGGAGAGGAAGACGGCAAAGACGGCGGGCTGGGTGCTGACCAGCTCGAGCCGCCCTCCGTTGTCCTCGGCGAGGTCTCGCGCCAGCGTCAGCCCCAACCCGGAGCCCGAGGACGACACCGACCGCTCGAAGATGTGCGGCGCGATGGTGGGTCCCACCCCCTCGCCCTCGTCACCGAGCTCGATGACGACCGACGGCCCCGCGCGGCGGGCGGCGATGTCGACCGTGCCCCGGCCGTGGGCGAGGGCGTTCTCGATGAGGGTCGAGACGATCTGGGCCAGGGCCATCGGCGTGGCACGGACCCGCAGGCCGCGCTCGCCGTGGATGCGCATGCTCCGCTTGGACGCGGCGAAGGCCGGCTGCCACTCCCGCTGGAGCGAGGCGAGCACGGCGTCGAGCGAGACACTGGGTCGCGTCGGGTCGCTGACCCGCGTGCGCCCCATGAGGTCGTCGACGACCTTGCTGAGCCGCTCCACCTGACCGATGGCGACCTGCGCCTCCTCCTGCACGACCGCGAGGTCGTCGGTCGAGGCGATCTCGTCGAGGCGCATGAGCAGCGCGGTCAGGGGGGTGCGGAGCTGGTGGGAGGCGTCCGCCGCGAAGTCGCGCTCGGCAGCGAGGTTGCGGGTGACCTGGTTGGCGCTGCGCGAGAGGACGTCGCTGATCCGGTCGAGCTCGCCGATGCCGGAGTCGAGGGGCAGGAAGCGCGACTCACCGGCGCCGAGCCGCTCGGCGCGGGTCGCCAGCTCGGTGAGGGGGTCCCCCAGGATGCGGGCCTGACGCTGGGCCACGAGGAAGCCGGCACCGAGCCCGAGCAGACACAACCCGATGACCCCCGCGCTCAGCACCGCCGCGGAGCCGAGACCCGACAACGAGCCGATGAGGTCCTGCCGAGTGGGGTCCGAGAGAGCCGCGACCCACCAGGCGAGTCCGAGGAGCGGGACCGCGAGCAGCGCGAGCGTGGCACCGACTGCAGCAAGCGTGGACCTCAGCAGGAGCCGACGCATGGGCCGTCACTCCCCCGCAGGGTCGAACCGGAAACCGACACCACGGATCGTCGTGATGTAGCGCGGCTGCATGGCGTCGTCGCCGAGCTTCTTGCGCAGCACCGAGATGTGCATGTCGAGGGTCTTGGTCGAGCCGTACCAAGCGGTCTCCCACACCTCACGCATGAGCTGCTCGCGCGAGATGACCTTGCCCTGGTTGCGTGCCAGCACCCGGAGCAGCTCGTACTCCTTGGCCGTCAGCTGGATCTCCTCCTCGTGGAGGAAGACGCGCCGCGACTCGGCGTCGACCCGGATGTCGACCTGCCCCGTCGGGACCGCCTCGGGGATGCCCCGCCGGAGCAGGGCGCGGGCGCGGGCGAGGAGCTCGGCCAACCGGAAGGGCTTGGTGACGTAGTCGTCGGCTCCCGCGTCGAGACCGACCACCGTGTCGACCTCGTCGGCGCGGGCCGTGAGGACGAGGACGGGCACGGTGTGCCCCTCGCCGCGCAGCCGGCGACAGACCTCGAGCCCGTCCATGGTGGGCAGGCCCAGGTCGAGGACGAGGAGGTCCGGGTTCTCGCGGGCCGCCTCCAGCGCCTCGCGTCCGTCGGCGCGGACGATCACCTCGTAGCCCTCCCGCCTCAGCGCCCGGGCCAGGGGCTCCGAGATCGCCGGGTCGTCTTCGGCGAGCAGCACACGAGTCATGCCGGTGATGCTAGTGGGCGGGGGTCGTTCACGCGTGCTGATCCCACGGCCGGTCGCGCCGCGCACCGCTCGACCGGGCCAGCTCGAAGGGGGTGATCGAGCCGATCCCCCGCAGGTGGCGACGGCGCTGCTCGATCATCGAGAAGCCCGACAGCGCACCGAGTGCGCGCGCGACCTCGTCGTCGACGAAGACCCGTCCGGGCGGGGTGACGGCCGTGAGCCGGCTCGCCCGGTTGACCGTCGTGCCGAAGACGTCCCCGAGCCGGCTGATGACCTTGCCGAACGCCATCCCCACGCGCACGTCGGGCAGCAGCGGGTCCTCACCCATGGCGTCGACGAGGTCGAGACCGATGGCGGCGGCGGCGTCGGCGTCCACGTGGACGAAGAGCACCTCGTCGCCCACCGTCTTGATGACGCGGCCTCCGTGAGTGGTGACGACGTCGCTCGCCAGCTCCTCGAACCGCTGCACGAGCGTCGCGAGCTGCCTCTCGGTCATGCGCCGCACGAGGGAGGTGAAGTTCACGAGGTCGGCGAACCCGACGACCCGCAGCGGCGCGCTGGGGTCGTGGTCGGTGTCGCGGGCGTCGGCGAGCATGCGGGTGATCGCGGCCGTGAGGTGGCGTCGCCACACATAGACCATGAGGGGCTCGAGCTGGTCGACGATCTCGACGAGCACGGTCGCCGCCGCCTCGGCCACCCCGCGGTCGGGCACCGACCGCGCGTCCTTCTCGCCGATCTCGGCCTCCTGCTCGGGCGGCGTGAGGTACTCGGCCACGAGCTGCGTCTGCCACACGGCGAGCCGGTCGGAGGTGCGGGCGAAGGCCCGCGTCATCGACAGGGCGAGGTCCTCCTCGAGGTCGTTGTCGCGGATGAGGTCGGCGACCCGGCGCAGCGCGTCGAGGTCGGCCTCGGTGAACATCAGCTCTTCGTCGTCGACGATCTGGAAGCCCAGGGCGTGCCAGAGCTTGCGTGCCGACATCACCGACACCGCCGCCTCGCGGCTGATCTCGCGGCGACCCATCGTCGCGGGACGACCGAGCAGCCGTTCCTCGACCTCGGCCTCGAGGTCGCGCGGGATGTCGGTCACCTGAGCCCTCCCCTCATCGGACGTGGACGACGTCACCCGCCGCCACGGCATACGGACCGTTGTCCGTCCTCAGGCACAGTCTGCCGTCTGCGTCGACCTCGGTCGCGACTCCCTGCACCTCACCGTTCGGCAGGTGCGCGACGACGGTGCGTCCGAGCGTGCCGCAGGCGGCGGCGTAGGCGGAGCGGACGGCATACGGATCGTCGTCCAGTCTGCGCAGCAGCGTTGCGAGAGAGACGAGGTATGCCGTGAGCACCCGTTCGCGGCTCACTCCCGGTGCGCCGGCGAGACGCAACGACGTGGCGGTGTCGACGGGCAGGTCGACGCGCTCCTGGTCGATGTTGATCCCGGTGCCGACGACGACGCCGACCGGGGTGACCTCGGCGAGGATGCCCGCGAGCTTGCGGTCTCCGTCGGCGGGGACGAGCAGGTCGTTGGGCCACTTGAGGCTGACCGTGACGCCACCGACCTCCGTGAGTGCGTCACGCAGCGCGAGGCCGACGACGAGCGGGACCCAGCCGAGCGGAACGCTGTCCGGGCGGGGCACGAGGACGCTCGCGGCGATGCTCGTGCCGGGTGTCGTGGTCCACGCGCGATCGAGGCGGCCGCGACCGGCGCGCTGCTCCTCGGCGGTGACGACACGCCACGGTCGGGGGTCGCGGGCGAGCTCGGCGTTGGTGGAGTCGACGGACGCGTGCACCTCGACCGGGAGCCACGGTGGACCGGGTGTGATGAGGGACGCATCCATCGGGCGGGAGGCAGCAGGAAGGGTCACGTGACCAAGGCTAGAGTCGCCACCATGGCTCAGACGGACACCCAGCCCACGGGCGGAACCGACCTCCCCCCTGCGGATGCGGGCATCGACATCCACACCACTGCCGGCAAGCTCGCCGACCTCAAGCGAAGGGTCGGGGAGGTCGCCCACGCGGGGTCCGAGCGGGCCGTCGAGAAGCAGCACGCCCGCGGCAAGAAGACCGCCCGCGAGCGCCTCGCGATGCTGCTGGACGAGGGGTCGTTCGTCGAGATGGACAAGTACGCCCGACACCGTTCCGTCGCCTTCGGCCAGGATGCGAACCGGCCCTACGGCGACGGCGTCGTCACGGGCTACGGCACGGTCGATGGCCGGACCGTCGCCGTCTTCGCCCAGGACTTCACGGTCTTCGGCGGGTCACTGGGTGAGGTCTTCGGCGAGAAGATCACCAAGGTCATGGACTTCGCGATGAAGGTCGGGTGCCCGGTGGTGGGTCTGAACGACTCCGGGGGTGCGCGCATTCAGGAGGGTGTGGCCTCGCTCGGTCTCTACGGCGAGATCTTCCGCCGCAACGTCCACGCGTCCGGCGTGATCCCGCAGATCTCGCTCATCATGGGCCCGTGTGCCGGTGGCGCCGTCTACTCGCCGGCCGTCACAGACTTCACCGTCATGGTCGACCAGACCTCGCACATGTTCATCACCGGACCCGACGTCATCAAGACCGTCACCGGTGAGGACGTCGGCTTCGAGGAGCTGGGTGGCGCGAGGACGCACAGCTCCAGGTCCGGTGTCGCGCACTACATGGGCACCGACGAGGAGGACGCCGTCGAGTACGTCAAGGCCCTCCTGTCCTACCTGCCGTCCAACAACATGGAGGAGCCGCCGTCGTTCGAGGACGGCGAGCTCTCCCTCGAGGTGACCGACGGGGACCGCTTCCTCGACACGATCATCCCGGACAGCCCCAACCAGCCCTATGACATGCACCAGGTCATCGAGTCCGTGGTCGATGACGGCGACTTCCTCGAGGTGTCGCCGCTCTTCGCGCCCAACATCGTCATCGGGTTCGCCCGCATCGAGGGTCGTTCCGTCGGCGTCGTCGCCAACAACCCGATGCAGTTCGCCGGAACCCTCGACATCGACGCGTCCGAGAAGGCTGCCCGGTTCGTCAGGACGTGCGACGCGTTCAACGTGCCGATCCTGACGCTGGTCGACGTGCCGGGCTTCCTGCCGGGGACGGACCAGGAGTGGGACGGCATCATCCGGCGCGGTGCCAAGCTCATCTATGCCTATGCCGAGGCGACGGTGCCGCTCGTCACGGTCATCACGCGCAAGGCCTACGGCGGTGCCTATGACGTCATGGGGTCCAAGCACCTCGGCGCCGACATCAACCTCGCCTGGCCGACGGCGCAGATCGCGGTCATGGGCGCCCAGGGCGCCGTCAACATCCTCTACCGCAAGCAGCTCGCCGCGGCCGCCGAGCGGGGCGAGGACGTGGACGCGGCTCGGCAGAAGTTCATCGCCGAGTACGAGGACACGCTCGCCAACCCCTACGTCGCGGCCGAGCGGGGCTACATCGACACGGTCATCACGCCGTCGAACACCCGGATGAACGTCACCAAGGCGCTGCGGGCGCTGCGGACCAAGCGCGAGACCCTCCCGCCCAAGAAGCACGGAAACATTCCCCTATGACCTCTTCGCAGGCTCAGAGCCCAGGGGGACCCGGCCCTGTGACCTCCGAACCGGATCCGGTTGCCGCACAGGCGATCGAGGTTATCGGCGACGCGACGCCAGAGCAGGTCGCGGCCCTCGTGGCGGTCCTGTCGGCAGCGTCAGGTGGGGCGGGCGATGAGGTGCCCGTGCGGCATACGTCGCGCTGGTCGGCACCAGCAGGACTCGTTCGTCGCCCCGTGACCCCGGGCAGCCGAGCCCAGGGCACCTGGCAGCACTCCCTCCGCTGAGGCCCGTCCCGAACCCACCCACATTGGACGGTTGGGGACGGACACCGAACACCAGCACGACCGCACGCCGGTATGCCGTCCGCTCGCCTACTGCTCCCAGCGCGCCAGCTTCCTGGCCAGTTTTGCGTGCTCCTTGTCCGGCATGACGCGCTCGGCCAGGACCTTGCGGGCGAGCTCGCGGTCACCCATGAAGGCCCGGAACACCTCGGGTGGGGTGAGGCCGTGGGCCGGGCGGGACAGCACCTCGATGCCGTCTCCCGGCCGGATCGTCCCGGACTGCGTCACGGCCAGGTAGGCACCGGTCCGGCCCCGCGCCGCGAACGCCTTCACCCAGCCACGCACACCCATGTGCGCCGCAAAGGTCGCGCACGGCTCGCGAGGTCCGGTCACCGTCAGGACGACCGACGATCCGACCCGCCACTGCTCCCCGACGACTGCGGCGTCGACGTCGAGCCCCTCGGTGGTGAGGTTCTCGCCGAAGGTGCCCGGCGCGAGCTCCCGACCGAGATCAGCGGACCACCAGTCCAGCTCCTCCCGCGCGACGGCATACACGGCTTGGTCCGTGCCCCCGTGGTGCCTGAGGTTGACGACGGTGTCGTCCTGCACCCCGCTCGCACCGACACCCTTGGGTCCGGGGTCGAAGACGGCGATCTCGTCGGTGGGGTGCTTGTCGATCCCCGTGAGCCTGTTGATGATCCCGGCGACGGGGCGGCCGGTGTTGACGGAGAGCACGCGGGCGGTCATGGCCGCAGCCTAGGTGTCACTGTGGATGACTCAGAACCGGATTTTCGTCGGAGCCGCCAGAGTGTGGCGATGTCTCATCGTCATCCGGGCGGAGCACCTCTACGACGAGCCGGACGTGAGCTCGGGACGGAAATGGTGCGGAACCAGCGAGCGCCTGTGGGTAGCGTCGCCCTCGTGACTGACTCCTCTGCCTCTGCCCCGGCCCCCTCGGCGCCCACCACCCGCACCCCCACCGCTGTCGACGCCATCGCCGAGCAGCACTTCGACGCCGTCCTGCGGAACAGCCCGATCGACGCGACCTATCTCGGCGTCGAGGTGCGCCAGGACGAGCTCGACGACTTCTCACCCGGGGGCTACCGCGCTCGCGCCGACCTCGCCAGCGCCACCCTCGCGCAGCTCGCCACCGCCGAGCCGGTCGACGACATCGACCGCGTCACCATCGCAGCGATGCGTGAGCGGCTCCAGCTCGAGGTCGACCTCCACGAGGCCGGTCTCGACCAGTGCGACCTCAACGTCATCGCCTCCCCCATGCAGTCGGTGCGCGACGTCTTCGACCTCATGCCGACCGACACACAGGAGCAGTGGGCGACGATCACGCGCCGACTGGGCAACCTCCCCCGAGCGCTGGACCAGTGGCGCGAGTCGCTCCTGGCATCCGTCGACGCCGACCCCAGGCGCATCTCGGCCCGGCGCCAGGTGCAGTCCTGCATGAAGCAGTGCGACGACCTCGTCGGCGACGACGGCTTCTTCGCGACCTTCGCCGCCGACGCCCGCACCGACGGTGACACGCCGCTCCCCGAACCGCAGCAGGCCGAGCTGGCCGCGGCAGCCCGACGGTGCGCCGACGCCTACGCCGACCTCAAGGCCTTCCTCGGGGAGCAGCTCCTCCCCCGCGCCCGCGAGGAGGACGCCGTGGGGCGCGAGCACTACCAGCTCGCCAGCCGCCACTTCCTCGGCGCGACCGTCGACCTCGAGGAGACCTACGCGTGGGGCCAGGAGGAGACGGCCCGCCTCGACGCCGAGATGCGCAGGACCGCGGACCGCATCGTCCCCGGCGGCACGATCCAGGACGCCATCGCCGCGCTCGGTGACGACCCGGCATACCAGCTCGACGGCACCGACGCTCTCCGCCAGTGGATGCAGACCAAGGCCGACGAGGTCATGGACCTGCTCGACGGCACGCACTTCGACATCCCCGGCCCCGTGCGCAGCATCGAGTGCATGATCGCGCCGACCCACACCGGCGGCATCTACTACACCGGCCCGAGCGAGGACTTCACCCGCCCCGGCCGCATGTGGTGGTCGGTGCCCAAGGGGGTCGAGACGTTCGGGACGTGGGCCGAGCTGAGCACCGTCTACCACGAGGGCGTCCCGGGCCATCACCTCCAGATCGCCCAGACGACCTACCGCGCGGAGCTCCTCAACCGGTGGCGCCGCATGCTCTGCTGGGTGAGCGGGCACGGCGAGGGCTGGGCGCTCTACGCCGAGCGGCTCATGGTCGAGCTCGGTCACATGGAGGACCCGGGCAACTACCTGGGCTTCCTCAACGCGCAGTCCTTGCGCGCTGCCCGGGTCGTCCTCGACATCGGCATCCACTGCGGCTTCGAGGCGCCCGCCGAGGTCGGCGGTGGCGACTGGACCTATGACAAGGCCTGGGCCTACCTCACCGCGCACAACACCGACGCGGAGGCATCCCTGCGCTTCGAGCTCGACCGCTACCTCGGCTGGCCGGGCCAGGCTCCGAGCTACAAGATCGGCGAGCGCATCTGGATGCAGCTGCGTGACGAGACCGCTGCGCGAGAGGGTGACTCGTTCGACCCGAAGGCCTTCCACCGTCGTGCCCTCGACGTCGGTTCGGTCGGTCTCGACGTCCTCGTGGAGGCCATCCGTCCCTGACCGTCCAGTGGGGTGGCTTCGGGACAGGCCGAGAACGCAAAGGTATGCCGTCCGCTCTCGTGAGCGGACGGCATACCTTGCGTCGTGGTTCAGTCCGTCCGGGTCACCGGATCGCCCAGCAGCCGTTGGCCTGCGGGAGTGCCGCGAAGCGCGCCTCGAAGAACGCGTAGCTCTCGGCCGAGGAGGGCAGAGCGCCACCGAGGTGGGTGGGCCCCACGTTGCTCGACAGCCGCACGTTGGCGCCGCGCGCACACCAGTCCTTGCCGAGCTGCCTGCCCACGGCGTAGGGGATCACGTCGTCGAGCAGCGAGTGTGAGAGCAGCACAGGGGCCGACGGCTTGCGGTTGCCGATGCGGTTCTCGGCGACGACCGAGGCGAACGGCTCCTCGGCGAGGTAGGCCGTGAGCGGCCGCCCGTCCCGGGTCAGGGTCGCCGAGTCCTGGAAGGCCGACTGCGCGAGGTCGAAGACGCAGCTGCCCTCGGTGCGCTGCGCTACCGCTCTGCCCCTGTCGTTGAGGTAGCTGGTGACGTCGACCCCGTGGCCGGCGGACAGTCCGAGCAGGGCGTAGTTGAGGAACTCCGCATAGAGGCTCTTGTCGAGGTTGGCGGCGACCTTGACGAGGTCGGCCGGGACGGCTCCGGCGACGGTGCCCCTGACCTTGAGCTCGGGGGCATAGGTCCCCGCCAGCTCGGCCGCCGAGGCGGCGGCACCGCCACCTTGTGAGTAGCCGTAGAAGCCGACGGGTGTGGTGCTCCGCAGCGTCGTCCCGGGGCGGGTGAGGGCGGCACGCGCCATGTCGAGGACGGCCTGACCCTGTGCGACCCGGTTGACGTAGGTGTGGGTGCCCGGTGTGCCGAGCCCCTGGTAGTCCGTGAGCGCGACGGCATACCCACGGGCGAGCAGGCCCTGGAGGAAGTAGTGCTCATACATGGTGAGGCTCTCGGCCAGCTGACGGGACGGGGCGCACCGGTCGCCGAGACCCATCGTCCCCACCGCATAGCTGATGAGCGGCCGCGAGCTCAGCCCGAGCCAGGGCTTCCTGGGCTCGAAGATCGTTCCCGTCACGGCGATCGGTCGTGCGAGGCGGTCCTTGGACGCGTACATCACCCGGGTGGCGGAGACGTTGAGGTCGGACAGCCCGAGCGGGTCGATGAACTGCGTCGCCGGCTCGGTGCGCAGGATTGCTCCCGGCGTGGCGGGGATCGATGCCGGGGGCTCGTAGAAGGCCGGTCGCGGCGGCTCGGGGGTGTCGGTGACCGTCGTCGCGCCGGCCGTGCCGGGGACGGAGTCGGGGCCGGCCGAGGCGGGCGCCGCCACCGCGGCGAGCAGCCCCAGGGCAGCGAGCGGGACGAGGGCCCGGCGAATCGTGCGTGACGTCATTGTCAGCCTTTGGTTCGAGTGGAGGCGAGGGCGAGCACTGCGCGGTGCGCCGAACCTACCGTCGGGTAACCGGGGCCGCAAGACGGACGGTCACGTCGGTTGCATCACACCTTCGGCCATCCACGACAATGAGCCGGTGACTCTCGCTCTCACGCTCGCCGCCATCGCCGTGACCGTCATCCTCGTCGCTCGCCTCAGCGCTCCTCTCGGTCTGCCCGCCCCGATCGCCCTGCTGGTCGTCGGTCTCATCGCGTCCGTCCTGCCGTTCATCCCCGACGTCTCGCTCGACCCGGACGTCGTCCTCCTCGGCCTGCTCCCCCCGTTGCTGTATGCCGCCGCCCTCAACACCTCGCTCGTCGACATCCGTGCCAACCGCCTCCCGATCCTTGGGCTGTCGGTCGGCCTGGTGCTCTTCACGACGTTCGGCGTCGCGCTGCTCGCCTGGTGGCTGCTGCCGAGCGTCCCGTTCACCGTGGCGGTGGCCCTCGGCGCGATCGTCGCCCCGCCGGACGCCGTGGCCGCGACGGCGGTGGCTCGTGGGATCGGGCTGCCGCGCCGGATCACGACCATCCTCGAGGGTGAGTCCCTCCTCAACGACGCGACCGCTCTCGTGACCCTGCGGACGGCCATCGCCGCCGCGGGGCTCGCCCCGTCGCACCACGGATTCGCCTCGCACGGGGCGGTCTCGGTGGGTTCTGTCGCGCGCGACTTCGGTCTCGCCGTCGTCGGTGGCGTCGGTGTGGGCTGGGTCGTGTTCATGCTCATCGGCCTCATCCGCAAGAACCTCACCGAGGCCAGCTCCGACACGGCGCTCTCCTTCGCGGCGCCGTTCCTGTCCTACCTGCCGGCCGAGCAGCTCGGCGCCAGCGGCGTCCTCGCCGTCGTCACCACTGGCCTCCTCCTGGCCCACAAGTCCCTCGTCCTCCAGTCCGCGGCCTCGCGTCTCAGCGAGCGGGTCAACTGGGCCAGCATCACCTTCCTCCTCGAGAACACGGTCTTCCTCCTCATCGGGCTGCAGCTGGCGAGCACCGTCGGCGACGTCCAGGCGAGCGAGATCTCGCTCGGCAGGGCCGTCGTGGTCGGGTTGGCCGTCCTGCTCGCCGTCCTGCTGCTGCGGCCGGTGTGGATGTTCCCGTTCAGCTACCTCTCGGGCGTTCTGGGGAAGGCGGAGCGTATGCCGGGCAAGGCCGCCAGCGTCGCCGTCACCTCGTGGGCCGGGATGCGCGGGGTGGTCACCCTCGCCGCCGCCCTCACCCTCCCGCCGGAGACTCCGGAGCGCCCGACGCTCATCCTCATCGCCCTCATCGTCACCGTCGGGACGCTTGCCCTCCAGTCGTCGACGCTGCCGTGGCTCGCGCGCGCCCTCGACGTGCGTGGCCCGGACCCGCGTGAGGACGCCCTGCAGGAGGCGACCGTCGTGCAGGCCGCAACCGGTGCCGGGCTGCGTTCGCTCGACGACGAGCCCGGAGTCGACCCCGTCGTGGCACAGGAGCTGAGGGACAACGCCGAGATCCGGGTCAACCGCATCTGGGAGCGGCTCGGCACGCTGGGGCCCGGCGACGCCGAGCCACCCACCGAGACCCGCAGGCGGCTGCGCATGGTCATGCTCGACGCCGAGCGCCGTGAGCTCGTCCGCATCCGCGACGAGGACGACGTCGACCACGAGATCCTCTCCAGCGTCATGAACCAGCTCGACGCCGAGGAGGCCGCGCTGACGTGGAGCATGGCCCGGGCCGCCCGGCTGCGGGATGCCCCGCTCCTCGCTCCCGACCAGGTCTCACCGGGCTGCGAGCACCTCACGTCCCTGCCCGACTGTGCGGTCCCCTCGAACGTCGAGGGCTGTGAGGAGTGCCTGCGTGAGGGTCTGACGTGGGTGCACCTGCGGATCTGTGTGTCGTGCGGCCACGTCGGCTGTTGCGACTCGTCGCAGGGGCAGCACGCCGGGAAGCACTTCGCCGCAGAACGTCACGCCGTGATGCGATCGCTCGAGCCCGGCGAGGCGTGGCGCTGGTGCTTCGTCGACGAGGTGCTCGGATGACGGCGCCGACCATCGCGCTGGTCCTGGCATCTGCCTCGCCAGCACGACTCGCGACCCTGCGCGCAGCCGGTGTCGAGCCGCTCGTCCAGGTGAGCCGGGTCGACGAGCACGCGACCCTCGCCGCCGCCGAGGCGGTCCACGGAAGCCTGCCGCCCGCCGACGTCGCGCTGCTCCTCGCCCGCGCGAAGGCCGAGGACGTCGTTCACGCCCGCACCGACGCCGACGAGCCCGGTTCCCTCGTCCTGGGCTGCGACTCGGTCCTCGAGCTCGACGGCGAGGTCCACGGCAAGCCCGCCGACGCGGCTGAGGCGACATCGCGGTGGCAGCAGATGCGCGGACGTTCTGGGGTGCTCCACACCGGACACTGGCTCGTCGACGACCGGGACACCGACGACGGTGGCACGCAGGGCGTCGTCGGCGTCACCGCGTCGACGACGGTGCACTTCGCCGACCTCGACGACGCCGAGATCGAGGCGTATGTCGCCACCGGCGAGCCGCTGCACGTCGCAGGTGCCTTCACCCTCGACGGGCTTGGTGCGCCCTACGTCCGCGCCATCGAGGGCGACCCGTCCAACGTCGTCGGAGTGTCCCTGCCCGTCCTGCGCGAGCTGCTGGCCGAGCTGCACCTCCCCTGGCGCGCCCTCCGAGCGTCCGCCCATCCCGCGAAGACAGACTGACGTCGTGGAAAGTGTTCAGACCGCCGGGAGCTGACCCCACCGAGCCAGACGCAGGTATGCCGTGACGCGGGACTCGCGTCACGGCATACCTGTGTTCGTGGTTCAGCGAGCGGACGCGACCGCTGCCTGTGCGTCGACGATGCCGTAGCCGTAGAGCGGGGTGAACGCGCCCCTGAGGCCGAGCACGGGGGTGCGTGCGGTGGTGAGCAGCGCCTTCTCGGTCTGGTCGACCGAGCGACCCTGCGCGAGGAGCAGCGCGGCGACACCCGCGACGTGCGGCGTCGCCATGGAGGTGCCGGCGAACGAGTCGTAGCCCGCGACACCGCAGGCACTCGTAGCCTCGGTCGGCACGGTCGACCACACGTCGTCGTCGCACGCACCGAAGGCGAAGCCACCCGGCGCCGAGACGACCTTGAGGTCCGGCTTGATCGGCAGCTCGGAGAACGCCGAGTGCAGCTCGTCCTTGTCGGTCGAGCCGACGCAGATGCCGTTGCTGGAGAAGCCGGGGCTGGTGCAGGCGATGGTGGAGGTGTTGCCCGCAGCGATCACCGAGACGGCGCCCTTGGTGCGTGCGTAGGCGATGGCCTGCTCGACGGCCGTGTCGAGGCCGATGATCGACAGCACCTGCGTGCCCGGCAGTGAGCCGAGCGAGAGGTTGATGACGTCGGCGCCGTGGTCGGCGGCCCAACGGACGCCGCGGGCGATGTCGTCGGTCGAGCCGGAGCCGTCCTCGAGGACCTTGATCGGCATGATGCTCGCGTCCGGAGCGACGCCTGCCACCCCGGTGCCGTTGCCGGTGATGGCCGCGGCGATGCCGGCCACGTGGGTGCCGTGCGAGTCGACGTCCTGGCCGACCCCGTCCACGCCCTTCCAGTTCCCGTCGCTGCAGACCGTGGCTCCGCCGGCACAGCCGACGAAGGTCGCTCCCGGCACGAGCTGGGCAGCGAGGTCGGGGTGGGTGAGGTCGACGCCCGTGTCGACGACGGCGATCGTCGCGCCGGCGCCGCGCGAGGTCGGCCAGGCCTGCTCGGCGCGGACCTGGGTCAGGCCCCACTGCTTGTTGCGCAGCGGGTCGTTGGTGGCGGCGCTGGCAGGCGACGCAGTGGCCACGAGGGCGGTGAGTCCGAGCACGCCGGCGAGGGCGGCGGTGCGGCGTAGTGCACGCATCAGGAGCAACCTTTCGGTGGGATCAGCCTCGACGGTGAGGCCTGACTCCATCGAGGCTACCCAGAGAAACCATCGGATGGCGACCCGAGTGAGGCGCCCGTCACGTCTCAGACCGGAGGTATGCCGCGCCGCTTGGTCGCGAACGCACGGTCCCGATGGGCCGCGTAGCGCAGCCTGCGGAGCAGCTCGTCGCGCAGGTCCTCGGGCTCGGTGACCTGGTCGATCACGAGGTCGGCGGCGAGGCGTTCCAGGTCGACATCCTCCTCGTACTCGCGACGCTTCTCCGCGACGAACGCGTCCCGCGCCTGCGCGCCCTCGGCGGCCTCGACCTCGGCGATCTTGTTGGCGTAGACGGCGTTCACGGCGGCCTCGGGTCCCATGACGGCGATGCGTGCCGTGGGCAGCGCGATCGTCGCGTCGGGGCCGAAGCCCGGGCCGCCCATGGCGTAGAGCCCGGCGCCGTATGCCTTGCGCACGACGACGCAGAACTGCGGCACGGTGGCGCTCGACACGGCGGAGACCATCTTGGCGCCGTGCCGGATGATGCCACCACGCTCCACCTCGGAGCCGATCATGAAGCCGGGGACGTCGGCGAGGTAGATGAGCGGGATCGAGTAGGCGTCACAGAGCCAGATGAAGCGGGCGGCCTTGTCGGCGCTGTCGGTGAAGAGCACCCCGCCCTTGACCATCGAGTTGTTGGCGACGATGCCGACGGTCTCGCCGCCCATGCGACCGAGTCCGATGACGAGCTCGGGGGCGAAGAGCGCCTTGACCTCGAAGAAGCTGTCGTCGTCGACGAGCCCGTCGATGACGTCGTGGACGTCGAACGGCTGGCTCTCGCGCTCGGGCACGGAGTCGCGGGTGAGCGGGGTCTCGGGCGCTTCGGTCTCGTAGGACGGTGTCGGCGACCGCCAGTTCTGCGGCACGTAGGAGAAGTAGAGCTTGGCCATCTCGATGGCCTCGGCGTCGTCCTGGACGAGGAGGTCGCCGACTCCGGACACGGTGCAGTGCATGCGCGCCCCGCCCATGTCCTCGAGGGAGACCTTCTCCCCCACGACCATCTCGGCCATGCGCGGACTGCCGAGATACATGGACGCGTTGCCCTCGACCATGATGAGCAGGTCGGTGAAGCTGGGGATGTAGGCACCACCCGCGGCCGACGGGCCGAAGAGGCAGCAGATCTGTGGGACCTTGCCCGAGAGCGCCACCTGGTTGTGGAAGATGCGACCCGCACCCCGTCGCCCGGGGAACATCTCGACCTGGTCGGTGATGCGAGCGCCGGCCGAGTCGACGAACCAGAAGATGGGCAGCTCCTCGCGCAGCGCCATCTCGGTGGCGCGCACGATCTTCTCGACGGTGCGCGCGCCCCACGACCCGGCCTTCACGGTGGGGTCGTTGGCGATGACGATGACGGGGCGGTCATCGACCGTGCCGCGCCCGGTGACGACACCGTCGGCGGGCAGCCCCTGGGCCAGGGCGTTGGCATAGCGGCCGTCCTCGACGAAGCTGCCCTCGTCGACGAGCAGGGCGATGCGGTCACGGACATAGAGCTTGCCCTGCGCGGCGAGCTTGGCCGCCGCCTTCTCCGGCGCGCTCGCGGAGGCCGCGTGCGCGGCCTCGAGCCGGCGACGGACGTCGGCGACCCGGGGGTCACGGGAGGTGGACGCGGAGTCGCTCACCGGCATACCTTCCATCTTCTCGTCGGTCGGGAGTCGTGGGTCAGCCGAGGCCGAGGTGGCGGGCGATGAGCATGCGCTGGACCTCGCTCGTGCCCTCGCCGATCTCGAGGATCTTGCCGTCGCGATAGAAGCGGGCGACGGGGTACTCCTCCATGAAGCCGTTGCCGCCGAAGATCTGGACGGCGATGCGGGTGGCCGTGACGGCGGCCTCGCTCGAGTAGAGCTTGGCGATCGAGGCGGCCTGCTTGACCTCCTTGACGGACCGGCGACCAGCCTCCAGCTCGTCCTTGAGCCACGCCGCCTTGTAGGTCAGGAGGCGGGCGGCCTCCACCGACACGGCGAGGTCGGCGACCTGGAAGGAGACGCCCTGGTTGGAGCCGATCGGGCGACCGAAGGCGGTGCGGGTCTTCGCGTAGTCGGTGGACAGGTCGAGCATCGCCTGGGCCATCCCGAGGGCGAGCGCCGAGATCGCGATGCGTCCGTCGTCGAGGGTCTTGAGGAACTGCCTGAACCCCTGGCCCTCCTCGCCTAGCAGGTTCGCCTCCGGCACCCGGCAGCCCTGGAAGGTGAGCCCGTGCGTGTCCGAGATGTGCCAGCCGAGCTTGTCGTAGGCCGGCTCGACGGTGAATCCCGGTGTGCCGGAGGGGATCATGATCGCGCTGATCCGGGCCTTGCCGTCCGGGTCAGTGCCGGTGCGGGCGGTCACGGTGACGAGCGAGGTGATGTCGGTGCCGGAGTTGGTGATGAACGCCTTGGCGCCGTCGACGACCCACTCGTCGCCGTCACGCACAGCCTTGGTGCGGGTGGCGCCGGCGTCGGACCCGGCATCGGGCTCGGTGAGTCCGAAGCCGGCGAGGGCGCGGCCGGCGACGAGGTCGGGCAGCCAACGCTGCTTCTGCTCGTCCGTGCCGTAGGTGAGGATCGGGTTGATGCCGAGGCCGACGCCGGCCGACAAGGTGATGCCGATGGACTGGTCGACGCGTCCGAGCTCCTCGATGGCGACGCAGAGGCTCGTGAACGCCCCGTCCTCCTCGGTGTCGAGGCTGCCGCCGAACTCCTCGGGCACGACGAGGCCGAACAGCCCGAGGTCGCCCATCTTGGGGACGAGGTCAGCCGGGAAGTGGTGGTCCCGGTCCCACTGCGCGACGTGAGGAGCGACCTCGCGCTCGGCGAAGTCACGCACGACCCTGCGGAAGTCCTCATGGTCCTGGCTGAGCTCGAACATCGATGTCCTCTCGCACTTCTTCTTGACGTTGACGTTAACGTAAAGCAATACTGGCGCGCGTGGCAAGCCGATCCGAGGACAAGCAGACCTGGACGATCCGCGAGATCGCCGACGAGTTCGACGTGACCCATCGGACCGTGCGGCACTACGAGGAGCTGGGCCTCATCACCCCCGAGCGCCTCGGCACGACCCGCGTCTACCACCGCCGCGACCGGACCCGCCTCGGACTCATCCTGCGGGGCAAGCGCCTCGGCTTCCCGCTCGAGGAGATCCGCACGATCATCGACCTCTACGACGCGCCTCGCGGTCGCAGGAGCCAGCTCGAGTATGTCCTGGCCCAGATCGACGAGCGTCGTGCCGACCTGGAGCAGCGCCGTCGCGACCTCGACGCCGCGATCGACGAGCTGGGACGGTTCGAGGAGTCCTGCCGCGCCGACCTCGAGCGGCGGGCCTGACCGAACGGCTGTATGCCGGTCCAGCCCTGCGGCGACCGTGTCGCTTAGCGTGGGTGGAAGCATCCGCCCGCAAAGCAAGGAGCCCTGTCATGGACCGCTCGGACGAACGATCGGCGCTGGCCTGGATCATGTCGGGGACGGTCGGAGCCGTCGTCGCCGCAGGCCTGGGCAAGGTCCTCCTGGACCGGCACCGCGCCCGTGCGCTGGAGCAGGCGCGCGAGGCGGTCGAGGACGTGGAGCAGGCCGAGGCAGAGGGACACCCGAGCTGACAAGGGCGGCTGGTGACCGCGTGGTGGCGACACCGGCGCGAGGTGTCAGGTGTGCTCGTCGAGGAACGTGTCGATCTCGGCAGCGGTCGGAGCCGTCGCGGGACCGCGACGGGTCACCTTGATCGCCCCACCGGCGTTGGCGCGACGGGCAGCCTCGACCCAGCTGGCGCCGGCTGCGCGGCAGGCGACGAGGACACCCGTGTGGGTGTCGCCGGCGCCGTTGGTGTCGACCGGCTGCTGCGGATAGCCGTCGAGGTCGGTGGTCTCGCCGTCGGCGTGGACCGCGCACCCCTCCGGTCCGTCACGGACGACGGCCACGGCTCCCTCCGGCAGGTGGTCGAGGCACTTCCCGGCGGCCACGACGATGTCAGCCTCGCCGGTGAGGGCCTCGCTCTCCTCGGCGTTGCCGGTCCACACCGTCGTCATCTCGAGCATCCGGGTGCGGATCTCGTCATCCAGCTCGGCGAAGATCGCGCCCGGGTCGAGCACGACCTCGACTTCGCCCGGCAGCCCAGCAAGCCACTGCAACAACGGATCTCGTGTGGTGCCCGTGAGGCTGTAGCCACTGACGCAGACGAGATCGCCCGCCTGCGGGTCGGAGGTCTGGAGCGACTCGACGGTGATGACGCGCTCAGCGGCCTGAGTGGTGACGAACGTGCGCTCCGCCGTGGGTTCGAGCATGACGACGCAGATCCCCGTGTCCAGATCGGGCACGACAGGGCTGGAGACGCTCACGCCCTCGGCCGCGAGCGCCTCACGGACGAGGTCGCCGTGAGGGCCCGTGCCCGTCGCGCCCGCGTGGACGCACTGCGCGCCCTGCCGCGCGGCGGCGAGGAGGATGTTGACCGCTCCCCCGGCATACTCCTTCGGCGGCGGTGCCATGACGTTGCCACCTCGACGCGGCAGCGCCGGCACCTCGACCACGACGTCGACGAGCGCCTGTGCGGTGTGGATCACCCGGGGAGCCATGGACGGCAGCGTATGCCGTGCCTCACCGGCTGCGAGGATGTCACGGTGAGCACCTCGGCAGCCTCCCCGTCAGTCGCGCCCCGGTTCGACTCGATCGACGAGGTGCGAGAGCGCCTGTCCGAGACCGGCTACCTCGCCTCAGACGCGATCGCCACGACGACGTTCCTCGCCGACCACCTCGGCAAGCCACTGCTCGTCGAGGGGCCGGCCGGTGTCGGCAAGACCGAGCTGGCCAAGGCCGTGGCCGAGGCGACGGGGGCCAGACTCATCCGGCTCCAGTGCTACGAAGGCGTCGACGAGGCCCGCGCCCTCTATGAGTGGAACCACGCCAAACAGCTCCTGCGCATCACTGCCGAGCGCGACTCCGCCGACGGCTGGGATGCGCTGCGGGACAACATCTTCAGTGACGAGTTCCTTCTTCCCCGGCCGCTGCTTGCCGCCATCCGCAGCGACGAGCCGGTCGTGCTGCTCATCGACGAGCTCGACAAGGCGGATGTCGAGATCGAGGGGCTGCTCCTCGAGATCCTCGGCGACTTCCAGGTGACCGTGCCGGAGCTCGGCACCATCACGGCGACCCACCGCCCGTTCGTCGTGCTGACCTCCAACGCGACTCGTGAGCTGTCCGAGGCCCTGCGTCGACGCTGCCTCTTCCTCCACATCGACTACCCGGACGCCGAGCTCGAGCAGCGGATCGTCACCCTCCGGGCGCCCGGGCTCGACGACGCCCTCGTCGCCTCCGTCGTGCGGCTCGTCCAGCGGCTGCGCGAGCTCCGCCTGCGCAAGGCGCCGTCCGTCTCGGAGACCGTCGACTGGGCTCGCACCCTCATCGCCCTCGGCGCCACCCGAGACGCCGACCTCACGGCCGAGCTCGTCCGCGACAACCTCGGCGTCCTGCTCAAGCACCAGGACGACATCGAGCGCGCCGCCGTCGCCCTCGACCTGCCCGCCCCCGCCTGACCGTCCGCACCATGTCCACCGCACTCGACTCCCGGCTCGTCGGCTTCGCGCGTGCCCTGCGTGGCCACGGGGTCATCCTCGGAACGAGCGAGATCGTCGATGCCGGGGCCGCCGTCCGGGTCCTGGGGCTGGATGACCGCGGGCGCCTCCGCGAGGGCCTCGCTGCCGCGCTGCTCCGTCGCTCCGGCCAGCGTCAGGTCTTCGACGACCTCTACGACGTGTGGTTCCCCGCTGCCCTCGGCGAACGCTCCGGGGTGAGCGCGGATGCACCGCCCGGCACCCTGGAGGACCGCCGCTCGCGAGCCGCCGAGCTGCGTGACGACCTCGCTCGCGCGCTGGCCGCCGGTGACGAGCAGGCCCTCGACGAGCTCGCAGCCCGGGTCGTCGCCGAGCTCGGGGCCCTGGCCAACGCCGCAACCACAGGGTCGTTCTCGGCGCAGCAGGCCCTCGACACCCTTGCCCCACAGACCGCCATCGTCGGAGCCCTCCAACGCCTGCAGGACGCAGCCGAGGACGCGCCCGGTGGTTCCGGCGACGGCAGCGGTGGCTCGGGCGGCTCCGGATCGGGGGTGGGCGGCCCGGCCTCCGGCAACACCTTCGCCTCTCGGTTCACCCGGGACGAGGTCCGCGCGGGTGTCGCCGCCTTCCGTCGTCGCGTCGAGGCCGAGACGCGTCGTCGCAACGCCGAGGTCCGCGGCCCCGAACGGATCAGCCGGTATGCCGTCCGCCCACCTGCCGAGCAGACGCCCTTCCTCCTCGCCGGACCGGCCGAGCTCGAGGAGCTGAGGGGCGCGATCCAGCCCCTCGCACGCAAGCTCGCGACGCGGCTCGCAGCCCGCCAGCGGCGCGCGTCGCGGGGTCGGATCGACGTGCGACGCACGCTTCGACGGTCACTGTCCACGGGCGGCATACCAATCCGTCCTGCACTGGAGCACGCGAGCCCGCACCGTCCCGACCTCGTCATCCTCTGCGACCTGTCGACCTCGGTCGCGGGCTTCTCGCGCTTCACGATCCTGCTCGTGCAGGCCCTGGCGACGCAGTTCCGCCGGGTGCGCATCCTCGGCTTCGTCAACCGCGTCGACGACCTCACCGAGCAGGTCATCGGCGCCCCACCCGGCAGCGACCTGGGTGACGCCTTCGACGACCTCTCCCGGATGACCCGGTGGCACCGCAACAGCGACTACGGCGCGGTCCTCACCGACGTCGTCGAGCACCACCTCGACGTGATCGGCCACCGCACGGCGGTCCTCATCCTCGGCGACGCCCGCTCCAACCACACGGACCCGCAGTTCGACGCCCTCCGTGAGATCGCCGCCCATGCCCGACACGTCTCCTGGCTCAACCCCGAACCCGTCCGCATGTGGGGCAGCAGCGACTCGGTCGCCCTGCGCTACAGCGAGATCGTCGACATGCACGAGTGCCGCAACGTCGCCCAGCTGAGAGAGTTCGTCAGCCGCCTCCTCCCCGTCTGAGGCCGGTCGCCCGATCGAGTGTCGGCCATCGGGGCCCTCCTCGTCCTCGATGACCCCGGATCCCCGACTCTGGGCGGTCGTCCACAGGCGCACGAGAGCCACTCTGCGGTCCACAGATCCTGGTCCGGAGGGAGGCGTCTCGCTCCGACCCGGCGAGGCTCATCGCATGTCCCGCCCTCCCGCACCGCTGCCATCCGGCCTAGGCCGGGTCTTCTCCACGTCACGGGCGATGAGCGCCGGGGCCACTGCCGACCGCCTCAGGGCGAGCGACCTGCACGCGCCCACCTCGGGGGTGCGTTCGACGAGGTCGGACAGCCAGAGCGTCGAGGCGATGGCTCGGGCCTACGCCCTGGTCCTGCCCCAGCCCTTCGTCTTCTCACATCACACGGCTGCGCGGATCCACGGCCTGCCCGTGCCTCACCCGTGGGACCCGAGCGAGCGTCTGCACGTCACGCGCCCCTCCGGCACACCGCTCGTGGTGCGTGCCGGGGTCAGGAGCCACCGCGGCCTCGAGCGGCGTGACACCGAGCTCGTCGACAGTCTGGCGGTGACCGACCCTCTCGAGACGTGGGCCGATCTCGGACCCGAGCTCGCCGAGGACGATCTCCTCGCCATCGCCGACGCCCTGCTCGCTCGCGACCTGGCACGGCCCAAGGACCTGGAGCGAGCGGCGGCGGATCGGCGGACCCGCGGCGCTGTGGCACTGCGTCGGTGCGCCATGTTGGCCCGACCAGGTTCGGCGTCGCCGTGGGAGAGCAAGGCGCGCTACGCGTTCCTCACGTGGGGGCTCCCTGAACCTGAGCTCAACATGGACGTGCTTGGGCCGGACGGCCGCTGGCTCGCCAGGCCCGACTTCTTGTGGCGCGAGCGCAGGGTCGTGGGCGAGTACGACGGCGACCAGCACCGCACCGACCGCAGCCAGTGGCAGTACGAACGGGAGCGGCGGGCGCGGCTCGAGGACGCCGGCTACACCTACGTCGAGATGACCTCGCTCAGCCTGGTCTCACAACGGCACCGCCACGCCTTGCGCGCGCGACTGGTCCGCCTGCTGCGTGAGTGAGTGCCTGGGCCAGTGTCGGGGATCTGGGCCATCACGTCCGTGTGAGCCCCCGAATCCCCGACACTCCAATCGTCGTCAGCCGTTGAACGTGTCCGGGTCGGGGCCGGTTCGGAAGCCGCGGTCGAGGGTCGCGATCTGCGCCATGTCGTCCTCGGTCAGCGAGACCGAGGTGGACTCGAAGTTCTCGGCGATGCGGCTCGGGGTGACGGACTTCGGCAGGACGACGAAACCGCGGGCGAGGTGCCACGCGATGATCACCTGGGCGGGGGTGGCGTCGAGGCGCTCCGCGATGGCGCCGATCACCGGGTCGTCGAGGACCTCCTTGCCCGAAGCGAGCGGGCTCCACGACTCGGTGACGATCCCGTGCTCGGCATTGAACTCGGCGACCTCGCTCTGCTGCAGATAGGGGTGGAGCTCGATCTGGTTGATGGCGGGCCACTCACCGGTCTCGTCGAAGAGGCGCTGCAGGTGGTCGACGTGGAAGTTGCAGACACCGATGGCCCGCACGCGGCCGGAGTCGCGCAGGGCCTGCAGCGCCTTCCAGGCGTCGACGTAGCGGTCCTGCTCGGGGAAGGGCCAGTGCAGGAGCAGCAGGTCGAGGGTCTCGAGGCCGAGGCGGTCCATCGAGCCGGTGAACGACTCCACCGTCTCCTGCGCGCCGAACTCGCTCGGCCACACCTTGGTCGTCACGAAGATGTCGTCGCGCGGGACGTCGGTCGCGGCCAGGGCGCGGCCGACACCGGCCTCGTTGTTGTAGAGCTTGGCGGTGTCGATGTGGCGGTAGCCGGTCTCGAGCGCCGACAGGACGGCAGCGTCGACCTCGGCGTCAGGAACCTGCCACACGCCGAAGCCGAGCTGGGGGATGTCGACCTGCGTCGATCCGGACTTCAGGACGATGTCGTTGATGGGCATGCATCCACCGTATGCCGGGTGCCCACCCAGCGCTGACCGGTCCACCCTCGAAGGCTCGAGCGAAGCTGTGGCTGAGCCAGCAGCACGCTGCCGAGGACGAGCCCCATGCCGAGGAGGTGGACCGTCCCGAAGGGTTCACCGAGGAGGACGACGCCGAGCAGGGTGCCTGCCACGGGGTTGAGCAGCCCTATGACGGCGACGGCACCGGCGCTCATCGACGCGAGCCCGCGGAACCAGGCGACGTAGGCGACACCAGAGCCGATGAGGCCGAGGTAGGCCAGGGCCAGCCAGCCAGTGACCGGCAGCTGCGGGGGCGCGCCCTCGACGACGAGCGCCACGGGCGTGAGCAGCAGCCCACCGGCGACGAGCTGCCACGAGGTCACGACGATGACGTCCTCCTGCGCACTCCAGCGTTTCGTGAGGACGAAGCCGGCGCTGGCCGACGTCACGGCACCCAGCGAGGCGAGGACTCCGATGACGTCGACGGTGCCCTGACGGTCGTTCTGGAGGATGAGCAGGAGGACCCCGAGGGCCCCGACGACCGATGCGGTCAGCGTGGCCCTGGCTGCTCGCTCACGCAGGAAGAGCCAGGCGAGCGCCATGGTGACCATCGGGCTGATGGCGGTAAGGGTGGCGCCGAGCCCGCTGGGCAGGCGCACGGCCGCGACGTAGAGGAGCCCGAAGAACAGACCCATCGTCAGCGTTCCCAGGACGAGAGAGCGCCACCACCACGACCCGCGGGGCAGTCGCCTGTGCCACGCGAGCATGAGCAGCCCGACGGGCAGCACGCGCATGGCTCCGGCGAACAGCGGTCGGTCGGCCGGGAGGAACAGGTGCGTCACGGCATACGTCGATCCCCAGACGACCGGAGCGATCGCGGTGACGGCGACGAGTGCCAAACCACCACGCTTCCTGTCCAAAATAGTTTCCACGGAAGGTACAATACCTTCCAAGGAAGGTATATTCCACTTCATGCCCCAGAAGCACGACAGGACGCCCTCCGACGACAGGGACATGGCCGACCACGTCGTGGAGCAGTGGCGTGCCGAGCGACCAGACCTCGACCCGAGCCCGTTCCTCGTCATCGGGCGGATGCACCGGGTGGCCAACGCGCTCACCGCCGAGCTGGTGAGCATCTATGCCGAGTTCGGTCTGGGTGAGGGGGAGTTCGACGTCCTTGCCACCCTGCGCCGGCAAGGGAGCGACTTCGCCCTCACCCCCTCCGACCTCTCGGAGCAGACCGTGGTGACGTCGGGCGCCGTGACCAAACGGGTCGACCGCCTCGTGGCCAGGGGCTACGTCGAGCGGCGCCCGAGCGGCACCGACGGCCGCTCTCGGCTCGTCGCCCTGACACCCGCCGGCAGGAAGCTCATCGACCGAGCCTTCACCGCCCACATGGCCAACGAAGCCCGGCTGCTGGAGGCCCTCTCCCCCACGGAGCGCGCCGGTCTCGAGCGCGGGCTGCGGGTCCTCGCCCAGTCCCTTGGTGTGTGACCCAACCCGCTCCACCACACCCCGCACGCGCTGGAGCGACCTACTACAGTCCGGGTCATGGCCATCAGCAAAGTCCTCATCGCCAACCGTGGCGAGATCGCCGTCCGCATCGCTCGCGCCTGCAAGGACGCCGGCATCGGCTCCGTCGCCGTCTATGCCGAGCCCGACCGTGACGCCCTGCACGTCAAGGTCGCGGACGAGGCGTTCGCGCTCGGTGGCACCACTCCGGCGGACTCCTACCTCCTCCAGGACAAGCTGATCGAGGTCGCCAAGGAGGCCGGCGCCGACGCTGTGCACCCCGGCTACGGCTTCCTCGCCGAGAACGCCGAGTTCGCGCAGAGGGTCATCGACGCAGGCCTCGTCTGGATCGGACCGGGCCCCGCCGCGATCGACTCGCTCGGCGACAAGGCCAAGGCCAAGCACATCGCCGTCAAGGCGGACGCGCCCCTGGCCCCGGGCACCAAGGACCCGGTCAAGGACGCTGACGAGGTCGTCGCCCTGGCGAAGGAGTTCGGGCTCCCCATCGCGATCAAGGCGGTCTACGGCGGCGGCGGTCGCGGCCTCAAGGTCGCCCGCACCCTCGAGGAGATCCCCGAGCTGTTCGAGTCCGCCGTGCGCGAGGCGGTCACCGCCTTCGGTCGCGGCGAGTGCCTCGTCGAGAAGTTCCTCGGCAAGCCGCGCCACGTCGAGACGCAGTGCCTCGCCGACCAGCACGGCAACGTCGTCGTCGTCTCCACCCGCGACTGCTCCCTCCAGCGCCGCAACCAGAAGCTCGTCGAGGAGGCACCCGCGCCCTTCCTCACCGACGAGCAGAACGCCGAGCTCGTGCGCGCCTCCAAGGCGATCCTGCGCGAGGCCGGCTACGTCGGCGCCGGCACGTGCGAGTACCTCGTGGCGCAGGACGGCACCATCAGCTTCCTCGAGGTCAACACCCGCCTCCAGGTCGAGCACCCCGTGACCGAGGAGGTCACCGGCATCGACCTGGTCCGCGAGCAGTTCCGCATCGCCGACGGCGAGGAGCTCGGCTACGACGACCCGACACCGGTCGCGCACTCCTTCGAGTTCCGGATCAACGGCGAGGACGCCGGCCGCAACTTCATGCCCGCGCCGGGCACCGTCTCGCGCATGGTCGTCCCGCAGGGCCCGGGGGTGCGCTGGGACGCCGGCATCGTCGAAGGCGACACGGTCGCAGGCGCGTTCGACTCGATGATCGCCAAGCTCATCGTCACCGGCCGAACCCGCGAGCAGGCCCTGGAGCGCTCACGCCGGGCCCTGGCCGAGCTCGAGGTGGACGGTATGCCGACCGTCCTGCCGTTCCACCGCGCCATCGTGTCCGATCCGGCGTTCGCGCCGGAGGGTGACGCCGCGTTCACGATCCACACGCGCTGGATCGAGACCGAGTTCGACAACCAGATCGCACCGTTCGCGGGTGAGGCCGCCTCCGCCGACGGCGCGCAGGAGCAGGGCGAACGTCAGCGCGTCACCGTCGAGGTCGGCGGACGGCGGCTCGAGGTCGTGCTCCCCGCCGGGCTCTCTCTCGGCGGCGGTGGTGGTGGCGCCGCGAAGAAGAAGGCGCCCAAGCGCTCCGGCGGCAGCAAGGCCGGGGCCGCGGCATCCGGTGACTCCCTCACCGCGCCCATGCAGGGCACCATCGTCAAGGTCGGCGTCGAGGACGGCCAGGAGGTCGCAGCCGGTGACCTTGTCGTCGTGCTCGAGGCCATGAAGATGGAGCAGCCGATCACCGCCCACAAGGCGGGCACCATCAGCGGCCTCACAGCCGAGGTGGGCGCCACGGTGACCAACGGCGCAGTCCTCTGCGAGATCAAGGACGCCTGAGAACCCCTGTCGACCGGTCGTCCCGGCCCTGCCCCCTCCAAGACGACCAGCGCGGCCCACCGCTCCCTGTGAGGTGAGCCGCGCTGTGGGTCCTCGTCGAGCCCAACCACACGCTAGGACCGTTGTCGGCACCCTCGCAAGCAGATGGGCCGAGGCCGACATGAACGTTCGTGAAGGCGATGAAGAAGGACGAATGCTCAGCGGGTGCGGGTGTCGTCCTGACCGAGGTCGATGGTCTCGCCACCGTCCGCGGGCTGGCTGCCGCCGGGAGTGTGTGCCGAGCCCGGGTCGCCCTGCTGGGTGGTGCCGCCCTGGGGCAGCCCACCGGCCTCCCCCTGACTCGGGGAGCCCGGGGTCTGCGGCTCGCTGCCCGGAGGCGGGAAGGAGGGGTCGCCGGGCGCGTCGGCACCCTCGCCCGGGATGGTCGAGGGTGCGCCGGGGTCCAGGGGAGCGTTCGGGTCCTCCTGCGGCTGCGGGTCACCGGTGCCCGGCGACGGGTTCGGGACGGGCACCTCGCCCGGCTGCTCCGGGGTCGACGGCGAAGTGGGGGTGGCGCCCGGGTCGGCCGGGACCGGGGTCGTCGGCTCGGACTCGGCCGTTCCGCCGTGGTTCGAGGGCAGGCCGAGCTTGTCCTCGATGAAGTCGCCACCCTTGTCGATGGCCGCCGAGAACTTGCCGCCCGTCCTCTGGTCGAGCACGTCCTCGACCCTGTCGATGGCGCTGCGCGCGGAGTCGGGGTTGTCCTGGGCGTAGTCCTTGGCCCGGTTGAAGGCCTCGTCGCCACTGATCGGCTGCTTCTGGTCACTCATCGTCGATCTCTCCCACGGTGTCGGGGTTCGGATGAGTCCCAAACTAGCCACGTGCAGGACCGGTGTGTGGTTTGGCCCCGGCCGAGCACCCGACCCCCAGCGCCCCCGGACGCCTCGGTCAGCTCGTGGTCGTGTGGAGCCGTCGCGCGGCCTCGGCGATCGAGCCGGACAGGGACGGATAGACCGTGAAGGTGCTGGCCACCTGGTCGACGTTGAGCCGGTGATGCACCGCCAGGGTGACCGGGAAGATCAGCTCAGAGGCGCGCGGCGCCACGACGACACCACCGATCACGGCGCCAGAACCCTTCTGCGCAAACAGCTTCACGAAGCCGTCGGTGATGCCCGACATCTTCGCGCGCGGGTTGCGGGCCAGAGGGAGCGTGACGACGTCGGCGTCGGCGCTGCCGTCGTCGATCGCCTTCTGCGAGATGCCGACGGTCGCGATCTCGGGGTCGGTGAAGATGTTGGCCGAGACGACACCGAGGTTGAGGGGGGCCACGGCGTCACCGAGGGCGTGCGACATCGCGATGCGGCCCTGCATGGCGGCCACCGACGCGAGCGGAAGGACCCCTGTGCAGTCGCCCGCGGCATACACACCTCTGACCGACGTCCGCGAGACGCGGTCGACCACGATGTGGCCCGACTCCGAGAGGTCGACCCCGACCTCCTCGAGACCCATGCCGGAGGTCTGGGGGACGGAGCCGACGGCCAGCAGTGCGTGCGACCCCTCGACCTCACGCCCGTCCTCGAGCCTGACGACCACTCCGTCGCCACGGGTCTCGACGGCGGCCATGCGGGAGCGCCCCAGGACCTCCATGCCGCGACGCCTGAAGACGTCCTCGATGACGGTGGCCGCGTCCGGGTCCTCACCGGGAAGGACCCGGTCACGCGAGGACACGAGGACGACGTCCGAACCCAGGCCGAGGTAGGCCTGTGCCAGCTCGGCGCCGGTGACGCCAGAACCCACGACGATGAGTCGCTCGGGCAGGGCGTCGAGCTCGTAGATCTGCTGCCAGGTGAGGATCCGCTCGCCGTCGGGCTGGGCCGTGGGCACGGTGCGGGGGGTGGCACCCGTCGCAAGGAGGACGACGTCGGCCTCGACCAGCTCGGTGCCTCCGTCAAGGAGGGTCGCCTCGACCTGGGTGGCCGACCGCAACCGGCCGGTGCCACGGAGCACGCGCACCCCGACCTCTGCCACTCGCTCGGCGATGTCACGGCTCTGCGCGGCGGCGAGGTCCTTGACGCGCGAGTTGACCTCGGCGAGCTCGGCCTTGGCGTCGCTGACCGCGTCGCCCTCTCCGTCCTCGAGGTGGACCCCGAGGTGGGCCGCCGTCTCGAACTCGGACATGTAGTCGGCCGTCGAGATGAGGGTCTTGGACGGCACGCAGTCGGTAAGGACGGCCGCACCGCCGAGGCCGTCACGGTCGACGATGGTGACCTCTCCCCCGAGGTGTGCCGCGACGAGCGCCGCCTCGTAGCCTCCCGGCCCGCCACCGACAATGACGACCCGAGTCGTTCGCGCATTCACGCGGTCCATCCAACCACGCGGCGGCTACCCTGCTCGCGTGACCGACAACGCCCCGATCTCGCCGTCCCTCCTCGACCTCGCCGACCCCGCGACCGACCCCTTCGCCGTCGCCGACGCGGCCGCCGCGATGATCCGCGAGCGCACCGGCGTCGAGAGGCACGACGTCGCGCTCGTCCTCGGCTCCGGCTGGGGACAGACCGGGGACCTCATCGGCGAGACGCTCACCGAGATCGACAACACCGACGTGCCGGGCTTCGGCAAGGCAGCCGTCGCCGGTCACTCGGGCACGATGCGCTCCGTGGCCATCGGCGACACGGGTCGCCGCGCCCTCGTCTTCGGCACTCGCACCCACTTCTACGAGGGCCGGGGAGTGCGCGCCGTCGTCCACGGCGTCCGCACCGCTGCCGCCCTCGGGTGCGGCACCATCGTCCTCACCAACGGGTGCGGCGGCCTGCGCGAGGAGTGGCCTCCCGGAACACCAGTCCTCATCCGCGACCACATCAACCTCACGGCGCACTCCCCCATCGAGGGTGCGAACTTCGTCGATCTCACCGACGTCTACACCCCGCGGCTGCGTGACCTGGCTCGCGAGGTCGACGGCGGGCTCGACGAGGGCGTCTACGTCCAGTTCAGAGGACCCCACTACGAGACCCCGGCCGAGGTGCAGATGGCCAAGGTCCTCGGTGGTGACCTCGTCGGCATGTCCACCTCGCTCGAGGCCATCGCTGCCCGCCAGAGCGGCATGGACGTCCTCGGCATCTCCCTCGTGACCAACCCGGCGGCCGGCATCTCCAAGACGCCGCTCAACCACGAGGAGGTCCTCGAGGCCGGCGCGGCAGCGGCCGGGCGTTGCGGCCAGCTCCTCGCCGCCGTCGTCTCGAAGATCTGAGGAACCGATGTCGTATGCCGCCCGCCACGAGTCCGCGCCCACCGTCCCGTCCGAGGCCGGGACGGAGAACGACGAGCTGATCGCGGCCGCGCGCGCCTGGGCTGCGGACGACCCGGACCCGCAGACGAGGGCGGAGCTCGAGGCCGTCATCGACGAGGCCGAGTCCGGTGACGCCGCTGCCGCCGCCGACCTCCTCGACCGCATGTCCGGCCTGCTCCAGTTCGGCACGGCCGGCCTGCGCGGCGCCCTCGGCGCCGGCCCGAACCGGATGAACCGCTCGGTGGTCATCCGAGCGGCAGCCGGCCTCACGGCATACCTGAAGAAGCAGAGCCGGGCCGAGCCCTTCGTCGTCATCGGCTTCGACGCGCGGTTCAACTCCGACGTCTTCGCCCGCGACACCGCTGCCGTGGTCGTCGGCGCGGGCGGACGCGCGTCCGTGATGCCTCGTCCGCTGCCCACACCCGTTCTCGCATATGCGATCCGACACCTCGGCGCCGACGCCGGCGTCATGGTCACCGCCAGCCACAACCCGCCGCAGGACAACGGCTACAAGGTCTACCTCGGCGACGGCTCGCAGATCGTGTCACCCTCCGACGTCGACATCGCTGCCGAGATCGCGCGCATCGACCGGACCCTGGACGTGCCGCTGGCCGACGACGACTGGGAGACGCTGGACGAGCAGGTGCTCGAGAGCTATCTGACCCACGTCGTCGACGTCGTGTCGGCGGAGTCCTCGCGTGACCTGGTCGTCGTCCACACAGCCCTGCACGGCGTGGGGTCGGAGACCGTCGCGCGTGCGTTCGTCGCCGCGGGGTATGCCGCTCCGCTGCCTGTTCCCAGCCAGGCACAGCCGGATCCGCTCTTCCCGACGGTGCCGTTCCCCAACCCCGAGGAGCCCGGCGCGATGGATGCGGCCCTGGAGCTGGCCGAGCAGACCGACCCCGACGTCGTCATCGCCAACGACCCGGATGCCGACCGGTGCGCCGTCGCCGTTCCGGGTCCGGGTGGGTGGCGGATGCTGCGCGGTGACGAGGTCGGGGTGCTGCTCGGCGCGCACCTGCTCGATCGGGGCGTGCCCGCGGATGCGGTGTTCGCCAACTCGATCGTGTCGACGCGGATGCTGGCCACCGTGTGCCGGTCGGTCGGCATCGCGCACGAGGAGACCCTGACGGGGTTCAAGTGGATCTCGCGGGTGCCGGGGCTGCGTTATGGCTACGAGGAGGCGCTCGGCTACTGCGTCGACCCGGGTCAGGTGCGTGACAAGGACGGCGTGTCGGCTGCTCTGGTGGTCGCGGAGATCGCTGCGTCGCTCAAGGCTGCCGGAGGGTCCATCTCGGAGCGGCTCGACGAGCTCGCGGTGGAGCACGGGGTGCACGCGACGGACGCCTTCTCGGTGCGCATCGAGGACCTCGCACTTCTCGACCAGATCATGGCGCGGCTGCGCGCGGAGCCACTGAGCAGCGTTGCGGGAGTGGAGGTCTCACGGGTCGACGACCTGGCCGCTGGTGACGGTGGGCTGCCTCCGACCGAGGGTCTGCGCTACTTCCTGGCAGACGACTCGCGGGTCATCGTGCGCCCGTCCGGGACCGAGCCGAAGCTCAAGGTCTATCTCGAGGTGATCGAGCCGGTTGTTGACGGCGACCTCGCCGGTGCCCGTTCCGTGGCGACCCAGCGACTGGCCGGAATCAGGGCCGACCTCGAGGCCGCCACCGCACTCTGACGCCGAGGGTGCACCAAGCGGGTCCACCGAGAGATGGAGGCGCGGGCGACTCTTCGTCGGCAGGATGGGGTCATTGCCGGGGGGAAGACTTCCCACGCGCCGAAGGAGAACCTGATGGAACGCCGCTACCTCAACATCGCCTGGCTGCTCACGGCGATTCTCGCCATCTGTGCGATCATCGCCGAGAACGTCGACAGCATCCCGAGCTGGACCATCGCCATCCCCGCCGTCCTCACCGGCTTTTGGTGGGCCTTCGGTCGCGGGGCCCTCGGGGACGGCTCCCCCAAGGACGAGGGCCCCAGCGTCTGACCGTCCACGCGGGCACACTGGTGTCATGGCTTTCCATGAGTCGTGGGTCGAGAAGCAGATCCGTGAGGCGCAGGAGCGCGGCGAGTTCGACAACCTCCCGGGTGCGGGCAAGCCGCTGACCGGTCTCGACGATCCCGACCCCGACTGGTGGGTCAAGAAGATGATGGCTCGCGAGGGTCTGAGCATGGCCGATGCCCTGCCGCCGGTGCTCCAGCTGCGGCGTGAGTACGCGACCTTCCCCGAGTCGCTCCTCGACGTCCGGACCGAGGACGGGGTCCGCGAGGTGCTGCGCGACTACAACCTGCGCGTCATCGACGACCGGCGACGGCCGGTGCTCGGCACCCAGTCGCCGGTGTGGGCCCCGACCGTCGACGTCGAGGCCATGGTCGCGCGCTGGCGCGAGCTCCGCGACCAGCAGGCCGCAGCGGCAGCCGTCGAGGCCGTAGTGAGCGTCAGCGAACCCGACCCACCTCGGAAGCGGTGGTGGCAGCGGCGACGGCCCTGACGGCATACACGATGGCTGCCAAACCGACGACGGTCAGGGTGCCGGCGGCGACGAGGCTGGAGGCGCGAACGGCCAGGCTGTCGACGTCCGGCGACAGCCACCACCCGGCGAACCACGGTTCGATGACCGCTCCGAGCGGCACGACAAGCCGCGCCGCGATCCCCCACCGGGTCCGGGACCGCGCGACCGCACCGACGAGGCCCAGTGGGGCTCCGCTCATCGCTGCTGCCAGGAACCACATGGCATTTGATGAGAAGGACCCGACCGGCATGAGCCCGGTGATCACGCCGACGCCGTAGTGGACGACCAGCGCCCCGGAGCCAGCGAGAAGTCCGGCGACGGCGGCTGGACGGAGATGACGCATGACGGCGCCGGCGAGGACGGAGATCCCCGCCCAGACGGTGCCCGCATTGAGCAGCAGGCTGAAGGTCCTGCGGATGCCGAAGAGGACCTGCTGGTCGCCCGACAGCTGCGCATCGGACGTGATGTTGACGACGAGGGACCCGACGCCCAGAGCCACCACGGCCAGCGCCACCCAGGACGCGCGTCGCCCATGCTCCCCCATCACCCGGCAAACCCTAGTCCGGGTGGCGGGGTCGGTCGTCGTGGTGTCGGGAGGACGGAGCTGGGCCCTTGTTCCGTCACCTGCACGGGGGCGCAAATGCGCTGTGCAACAGCGGGATTCGCTGTGGACAACTCCCATGAGTGTCGTCGAACAGGTGTATGATTTGGGGTATGGAGGGGACAGCAGCACCCGGAGGGCCTGAGGTTCAGGTCCGGTCCTTCGTGTCCTCCCTCATGGGTGTGGACCCGGAGGGTTTGACTCAGGCGGAGCGGGTCGCGGCGGTGTCCGCGTTGGAGGCTTTGAAGGGTGCGGCGGCTGCTGCGCAGGTGCGACTGACGGCGGCTGCGGTGGTGGATCGTGAGGCGTTGGGTGAGGACTCGCGCAGTGTGCGGGCGGACCTGGCGTTGGCTCGTCGCTGCTCGCCCACGGTGGCGGACCAGCACGTGGGGGTGGCCAAAGCCCTGGTGGGTGAGATGCCCGAGACCATGGCCGCGTTGACGCGCGGGGAGATCAGCGAGCGTCGGGCGATGATCGTCGTCCGGGAGACCGCCTGCCTCTCGCGCGAGCACCGCGCTGAGGTCGACAGGCGGCTGGCTCCGACGATCGGGTCGTTGGGGGACAAGGCGTTGGCGGGTGCGGCCCGGCGTGCCGGTGCCGCGTTGGACGCGGAGTCTCTTGCGGAGCGGAACCGCCGCGCTGTCGCGAGTCGTCGTGTGAGTGTCCGCCCGGCCGCGGATGGGATGGCCTGGTTGTCGATCCTGGGGCCGCTGAAGGACGTCATCGGCGCCTACGTCGCCCTGGCCGCCGAAGAGTCCAGGCGCCACCAGATCGATCCCGACCTGCCCGCGGAGAAGTGGGAGGCAGCCGCAGCAGCCGCCCGCGCCGACACCAGGGGCAAGGGCGCCTGGCTCGCCGACCGTGCCCTCGAGCTCCTCAGTGGCCGGGCGAAGGGCCAGCCGCAACCGGTCGAGGTCAACCTCGTCATGACCGACAACGTCCTGCTCCCGGCAGCGTTCGGCGGGCAGGCACCCGCCGACGACGTGGCCACGATCCCCGGGTGGGGTCCGATCCCCGGAGCCGAGGCGCGTGCGCACATCGCTGCACTGCTCGATCATGCGGACGCAGCCGACGTCGCACGCGGCGCCGGTGGCAAGAGCTGCGCGACTACCGTGTGGTTGCGGCGGCTGTTCACCGACCCGTCCGGGCGCGACCTCGTCGCGATGGACTCGAGGCGTCGCCGGTTCCTCGGCGGCCTCCGCTGCTTCCTGGAGCTGCGCGACCCCACCTGCCGCGTCCCTTGGTGTGATGCGCCCGCGGTCGAGTCCGACCACGTCCGCGCGGTCCATGCCGACGGCGCCACGGCGGGAGCCAATGGCGCTGGGCTCTGCAAACGCCACAACCTCGTCAAGGAAGAACCCGGGTGGCACGTCAGAGTCCAGTCCACCGGCCTCGACGGGACTGGGGCACACGGCATACGCATCACCACGCCGACCGGCGGAGTCCACGACGCCACCGCCCCACCGATCCTCGGCGAGGGCTGGGCCGCAGCCGAACCCGTGCCCGACGACCGGGTGAGCGACGTCCACCTCCAGGACCTGCCCCTGCCCAACGACCCGTGGGAGGGCTGGATCCCCGACCCACCCGACGACTGGTTCACCCAGGACGTCGAGATGCGGGTCGCCTGATCGTCGTGTGGTTCTCACGCGGGCGTCGGCTCGTGTTCGCATGGTCTGCCTAACGTCGACGGACGTGACCCGACGCCTTCGACTGACCCTCCTTCTCCTGACCGCCGCCGCGCTGACCGTGCTTCCAGGGATCGCCACAGCGAGTCCTCAGCCGGGTCAAGGACGGGGTGCGGAAGCGTCCGCCGCGCAGCTCCGGGTGATCCAGCACAACACCGACCACGTTCCTGCCGCATGGGACTTCGTCGTCGACCAGGTGGACGCATTCGAACCCCAGCTCGTGGCCGTGCAGGAGGTCTGCCGGCCATGGTTCGAGGCACTGCAGGCACAGCACCCGAGCTGGACCTTCGCCTACCACCCGCGCAAGCTGCACTTCGGCAACAGCAAGAACCCCGGGTGCGGTGGCGACTGGATCGGCGAGCTCGTCATCTACACCGGAGCCGCCAACCGGCCCACGATGACGCCGGACTACCCCAACAACAACGCCGACGGCGTGGAGAAGTTCGGCATGGCCTGCGTCGAGTTCCATCGCGAGGGCATCCCGACCCTGGGTTGCTCGACCCACTTGTCGGCCTTCCCGACATCGGGGGGACGCGGCACCCAGCCCGAGCGCGGTCCGCAGGTCCAGGCGATCATCGACCACACCCGGCCCTACCGCGCAGCAGGGTGGGCCGTCGTCGTGGCTGGCGACCTGAACATGACCTCAGCCGGCGACAACCCCAACAACACACCCATCATGAGCCAGATCCTCGGGCCCGAGGTCGGGGGCACCGGGGAGTTCTACGACGGCTCCCAGCACGACTGCGCCTGCCGCCTCACCACCCCGACCACCGACAAGAACCAGCGCATCGACTACGTCCTCTGGTCGGGCAACCGCACACCCTGGGTCGGTGCAGCCACCACGGAACGGTTCGACAGCCCCGCGGGCCACCACCTCCTACGCTCCGTCGGCACGCTCTCCCGGCGGATAGACTCCCGGAGTGAGTACCACCAAAGCGGCCGTTGAGACGACGCTCGACCCGACGGCCCGAGCCCGAGACCTGCTCGACGTCTCGCGGCTGACCAACCAGTCCCTGACGCGCTGGCTCCATGGCCTCCCGGGCGTCGACCAGGTCGGCTGCGAGGCCCGCGCGGCCGACCTCGGCACCCGTTCGATCAAGACGACGAGCAAGGCGTGGGCCGTCGACCTGGCCATCTCGATGATCGACCTCACGACGCTCGAGGGCGCCGACACCAAGGGTCGCGTCCGCGGACTCGCGGCCAAGGCGCTCCTCCCCGACCCGAGCGACCTCAGCACCCCCCGCCCGGCCGCCGTCTGCGTCTACGGCGACATGGTCACCACCGCCAAGGAGGTCCTGGGCGACAGCGGGGTCAAGGTCGCAGCCGTCGCCACGGCCTTCCCCAGCGGCCGCGCGAGCCTGGCCGTCAAGCTCGCCGACACCAAGGACGCGGTCAGGGCCGGCGCCGACGAGATCGACATGGTCATCGACCGCGGCGCGTTCCTCTCCGGCGACTACCTCACGGTCTTCAACCAGATCGCCGCGGTCAAGGAGGTCTGCGGCGACGCCCGCCTCAAGGTCATCATGGAGACCGGCGAGCTCAACACCTATGACAACGTCCGCCGCGCCAGCTGGCTCTCGATGCTCGCCGGTGGCGACTTCATCAAGACGAGCACCGGCAAGATCCAGCCCGCTGCCACCCTGCCCGTCACGCTCATCATGCTCGAGGCGGTGCGCGACTGGCGCGACCTCACCGGCACCCAGGTGGGCGTCAAGCCCGCCGGTGGCATCAAGACGAGCAAGGACGCGATCAAGTTCCTCGTCACCGTGAGCGAGATCGCGGGTGAGGACTGGCTCGACAACCACTGGTTCCGTTTCGGCGCGAGCAGCCTGCTGGGCGACCTTCTCCTCCAGCGCCAGCGGATGACGACGGGCGCCTACTCGGGCGCCAACTACATCGCCGACGACTCCCCCTCCACGGCCTACTGAGCCCGTGACAACGAAAGACGAAGCCTGATGCCCACGTTCGAGTACGCACCGGCTCCCGAGTCCCGCGCCGTCGTCGACCTCAAGAGCTCCTACGGACTCTTCATCAACGGCGAATTCAGCGATGGGCAGGGCGGCGACTCGTTCAAGTCGATCAGCCCCGCCACCGAGGAGGTCCTCGCCGAGGTCTCCGTGGCGAGCGAGGCGGACATCGACAACGCAGTCGCGGCCGCGCGGACGGCATACACCCGTGTCTGGTCCAAGATGTCCGGCGCCGACCGCGGCAAGTACCTCTATCGCATCGCCCGCATCCTCCAGGAGCGCGCCCGCGAGTTCGCGGTCCTCGAGAGCCTCGACAACGGCAAGCCGATCAAGGAGAGCCGCGACGTCGACATCCCGCTCGCCGCGGCGCACTTCTTCTACAACGCCGGCTGGGCCGACAAGCTCGGGTATGCCGCGTTGCCCGGTGGTGAGAACCCGCAGCCCCACGGTGTGGTCGGGCAGATCATCCCGTGGAACTTCCCCATGCTCATGCTCGCCTGGAAGATCGCCCCGGCCCTCGCGACCGGCAACACCGTCGTCCTCAAGCCCGCCGAGACGACGCCGCTGACAGCGCTGCTCTTCGCCGAGGTGTGCCAGCAGGCCGACCTCCCCCCGGGCGTCGTCAACATCGTCACCGGCGCGGGCCCGACCGGCCAGGCGATCGTGGACCACCCCGGCATCGACAAGCTCGCCTTCACCGGCAGCACCGGGGTCGGCAAGATGATCGCCCGCGCGATCGCCGGCACCCGCAAGAAGGCCACGCTCGAGCTCGGCGGCAAGGCCGCCAACATCGTCTTCGACGACGCCCCGATCGACCAGGCCGTCGAGGGCATCGTCCGGGGCATCTTCTTCAACCAGGGCCACGTCTGTTGCGCCGGCTCACGCCTCCTCGTGCAGGAGTCCATCGCCGAGGAGGTCGAGAGCCGCCTCAAGCGTCGCCTCGGCACCCTGCGTGTCGGTGACCCGCTCGACAAGAACACCGACGTCGGCGCCATCAACAGCCGTGCCCAGCTCGACCGCATCGTCGCGCTCACCGACGTCGGCGAGGCCGAGGGTGCCGTCCGCTGGGACAACGGCTGCGAGCTCCCGAGCAAGGGATTCTGGTTCAGGCCAACGGTCTTCACCGGGGTGACACAGACGCACCGCATCGCGCAGGAAGAGGTCTTCGGCCCGGTCCTGTCGGTGCTGACCTTCCGCACCCCGCAGGAAGCCGTGGCCAAGGCCAACAACACGCCCTACGGCCTGTCCGCAGGCATCTGGACCGAGAAGGGGTCGCGCATCCTGTGGATGGCCGACCAGCTCAAGGCCGGTGTCGTCTGGGCCAACACGTTCAACCAGTTCGACCCGACGAGCCCGTTCGGCGGCTACAAGGAGTCGGGCTATGGGCGTGAGGGCGGCCGACACGGCCTCGAGCCCTACGTGAAGGGAACGCAGTCATGACCCGCGTTGATGTGAAGAAGACCTACAAGCTCTACATCGGCGGCAAGTTCCCCCGCAGCGAGAGCGGCCGCTCCTACGAGGTGTATGCCGCGAAGAAGGGGCAGTTCCTCGCCAACGCCGCGCAGGGTTCGCGCAAGGACGCGCGCGACGCCGTCACGGCAGCGCGAGCTGCGCAGCCCGGCTGGGCCGGCGCCACGGCATACAACCGCGGTCAGGTCCTCTACCGCGTCGCCGAGGTCATGGAGGCCCGTCGGCCGCAGCTCGTCCAGGAGGTGCGCGACGCCGAGGGGCTGACTGCCGCAGCGGCGGAAGCCGTGGTGTCACAGGCGATCGACCGATGGGTCTGGTATGCCGGGTGGTCCGACAAGTACGTCCAGATCCTCGGCGGCATGAACCCGGTCGCCGGCCCGTTCTTCAACATCTCGGCCTCCGAGCCGACCGGTGTCGTCGCGGTGCTCGCGCCCCAGCAGTCGAGCCTGCTCGGCCTCGTGTCCGTCATCGCGCCGGTCATCGTGTCCGGCAACGCTGTCGTCGTCGTCACCAGTGCTGACCGGCCGTTGCCGGCGATCACCCTCGCCGAGTGCCTCGCCACGTCGGACGTGCCCGGCGGCGTCGTCAACATCATCACCGGCAGGGCGGCCGAGATCGCTCCGTGGCTCGCGAGCCACCGCGACGTCAACGCCATCGACCTCGCCGGTGCCGCTGGCGCCGAGGGGGTGGACTGGGGTGCCCTCGAGGAGGCCAGCGCCGAGAACCTCAAGCGCGTCCTGCGGCCTGCGGGCACCGGCCCGGCTGCGGTCGAGCCCGACTGGACCGCGACTCCCGACCTGTCCCGACTCACCGCCTTCCTCGAGACCAAGACGGTCTGGCACCCCAAGGGCCGGTGAGCATCCCGGACCACCGCGCGCGGGTCGTCGTCCTCGCCGGGCCGAGCGGGGCCGGCAAGTCGCGGTTGGCCGAGCGACTCCATGCCACCCACGGGTGGCCGATCGTCCGGCTGGATGACTTCTATCGCGACGAGGACGACCCCTCGATGCCCCGCAGCGACGAGCTCGGGATCATCGACTGGGACCACCCGGACTCCTGGAGCGCGTCGACGGCGGTGGACTCGCTCGTCCAGCTCGTCGACACCGGCTCGACGTGGACCCCGGTCTATGACATCTCGCTGAGCCGGGCCGTCGACACGACCACGGTGCAGGCTGCACCGGACGACCTCGTCCTCGCCGAGGGGATCTTCGCCGCGGAGATCGTCGCCGCCCTGCGCGAGGCCGGGGTCCTGCACAGCGCGTGGTGCATCCACCACCGGCCGTTCGTGACGTTCGTGCGACGCCTCGCGCGTGACCTCAAGGAGCGACGCAAGAGCCCGATGGTGCTCGTGCGGCGCGGGCTCGCGCTCATGCGGGCGGAACCCGAGGTCGTGCGTCGACAGGTCGCGCTGGGGGCGGAGTCTGCCCGCGCCAAGGACGTCGAGGCCCGCCTGGCCCAGTCCGCGCTCCAGTCCTGAGGGCGGGGGTTTGCGGCGCGGGACGAGATCAGTCTCCGCGAAGGAGCCGGACCAGCCGGGCGCCCAGTGCCGGGCGCTCCCTGCCAGCGGTGACAGGCGGCGGCTGCGAGGTCACGGGCGCGTCCGTGGGTGCGCCCGCGCCGGTGGCCTGACGGACCACCTCGTCCAGGAAGGCGTCGACCTCGCCATACTCATAACCTCGTCGCATCGACGTCGTCGGGAGCTTCGCGTTGCTCGCGATGGCCGCCACGTCCGTGCCCGACGCGCCACCCTGCACCGCGCGCACCAGCTCGTCGAGGAGCTGGTCGGTCGCGACCTCGTCGTATCCCCCTCGCAGCTGGGTCGTCCCGAACGCAGCACTGCGGATGGTCTCGGCGAGCGTGGCAGGGTCCATCGGACAAGCCTAGATCCGTGGCACGGCGACGTCGTCGCTCGGTTAGGGTCAAGACCAGTCACTGCCACGGGGAGAAGCGCATGAGCGAGCAGGGTTGGACCGCACCCGGCGGGGATGCCGGCCGACAGGATCCGCCGTCTCCGCCGCCGAGTCCGCCAGCCCCATCGGCCCCACCGGCGAGGTACGTCCCGACCCCACCGGCCTGGGCCCAGCCGGCACCGGGCGCCTGGCAGCAGCCCCAGAACCCACAGCACCCACAGCATGCGCAACCCCAGCACGTCCCGCCGTACCAGCAGCGCCCGCCGATGGACTTCCGGCCGGGCATCATCCCGCTGCGACCGTTGACGATGAACGACCTCTTCGGTGGCGTCTTCCGTGCCGTCCGCGGCAACGTCGCCGCCACGGTGGGCCTCGCCGCGCTGACCTCGCTGATCTTCCTTGTGCCGTTCACCGCACTCGGCGCCTGGGTGTCGAGCAACGAGGAGTCGGTCTCGCTCGAGGAGTCGGTCACGAGCGACACCGCCGGGCTCGTGGGCTCTCTCGGCTCGCTCGTCCCGTCGATCGGCTCGTGGTTCTCGACCATCCTGCTGGCGGGGTTCCTCGCCTACGTCATCGGCCAGGCCGTCCTCGGACGCAAGGTGAGCGCAGCAGAGACATGGCGCGGGACGAGCCGCCGCATCGGCGCCCTCATCGGTGCGACCCTGCTCACCTCGGCGATCTTCATCGGCACCATGGCGGCCATCGTCGCCATACCGATCATCCTCCTCGTCGCGGGAGGGACGGCCGGCAACGACGGCACCGTCGTGGCCGGGGTCGGCCTGCTCGTCCTCGCCGTCCTGCTCGCCATCGTCGCGACGCTCTTCCTGTGGACCCGGCTCGCGTTCGTCACACCCGCCGTCGTCCTCGAGAACCTCGGGATCACCCAGGCGTTCGCCCGCTCGTGGAGGCTGAGCGGCGGCAGCGTGTTCTGGCGCCTGCTCGGCATCCGGGTCCTGGCAGCCATCGCCATCGGCGTCGTCGGCTCGCTCATCACCGCCCCGCTCGCCATCCTCGGCGCGGCCCTGGCCTTCACCGGCATCCCCCTCGACCAGATGTACGTCTGGCAGGCCGTCATCACCGGCCTCAGTGGCGTCGTCGCCGGCGCCATCACGACCCCCGTCACCGCCGGGATCGACGCCCTCCTCTATGTCGACCACCGCATCCGGCGCGAAGGGCTCGACGTCCACCTCATCCAGACCGCGCAGGGCACGGCCGCAGCACCGTGGTCACGTGCCGAGGCATGACGCCTCGACTCGCGCACCTCGACACGCCTCCCCTCGACCCGTCACGGAGCGAGGGCCGTCGGCTTCTCGAGGACGAGCTCGCCAAACCTCGGTATGCCGTGGAGCCGAGTCTCTGGGACCGCTTCCGCGACTGGTTGCTCGGTCTCTTCGACAGCACCGGCCCCGGGCTGCCCTCTTGGGTCTTCGGCTTCGTCGTCGTCCTGGCCCTGGTCGTCCTCGTCCTCGTCGTCGTCCTGTTCCTCCGACCGGAGGCTCGGGCCCGCCGCTCGGGAACCGACCGCGGAGTCCTCGATGAGCGCGGAGTCGACGCAACGGCATACCGGGCCCGTGCGCAGAGCGCTGTGCTGGAACGGGACTGGGACACGGTCGTCCTCGACGGTTATCGCGCCATCGTCGCCTCCGGGGTGGAGCGCACCATCCTCGACGAGCTGCCGGGACGCACCGCGCGAGAGGCGTCGCTCGAGCTGTCGAGGGCGTTCGCCGGCGAGGGCGAGGCCCTCAGTGCGAGTGCGCACTGCTTCGACGCGGTGCGCTACGGCCACGACTCCGCCACCGAGGACGAGGCCCGTGCGGTGCTCGCTCTCGATGAGCGGCTGGGTCGTGCCCGCCCCGGGCTGGCGCCCGCTGGAGCCAGGCCGTGAACGCCGTGGACGCGGTGCCCCGGTGGCGTCGCGCGGGACTGTGGGCGCTCGTCGTCGCCGTGGGCGTGGGCGCACTCGCCGCCATCGCCATCGCGACCACGCCCCCGGGTGACGCGATGGAGCCCGAGGGAGTCGGCCCGGCAGGCGGGGCAGCGCTCGTCGCCGTCCTCGAGCAGAACGGTGTCGACGTCGAGACGGCGACCTCCGTCGAGGACGTCACGACAGCGCTCCGCGAGCGCGATGACGACACGAGCGTCGTCATCGCCAACACGTCCAACCTGGGCACCGCGGCAGCCGCGACCCTGCGACGGGAGTCGCGCGAGGTCGACCGGATCGTCGTGCTCTCCCCGTCGACCGCCCAGCTGCGAGCGCTGGGAGCCGACGCGACCGCCCTGCCCGTCGGGGCGGCCATCCAGGTCGAGAGCCGCTGTGACATCGGCACCGTCGACGAGGGCGACTCCCTCGTCGGCATCGACACCCGCTACGAGCCCGGCAGCGTCCTCACCGGGGCCGAGGTCTGCTTCCCGCTCACGCTCCAGGCGCAGGACGGGGACGAGAGCGGTGAGGGCGAGCACGGCGCCGGTCTCCTCCAGCTGCCGCCGACCGCGGAACACCCGCCGATGACCATCGTGGGGAGCACCACGGGGTTCGCCAACGGGGCGATCACCGATGAGGACAACGCCGCCATCGCGTTGCGGCTCATGGGTGCCTCGTCCCGGCTCGTCTGGTACCAACCCGACGTCGCGGACCTCGTCGACGGCGCCGGCGCCGACGACGGCTCCCTCCTGCCACGGTGGCTCATGCCGACGCTCGCGCTCGGCTCGGTGGCCCTCATCCTGCTGTCCGTGGTGCGGGGCCGTCGGCTGGGGCGACTCGTGCGCGAGCCGTTGCCCGTCGTCGTGCGCGCCGTCGAGACCACCGAGAGCCGCGGCCGGCTCTATCGCCGGGCCCAGGACCGGCCGCGGGCCGCCATCGTCCTGCGAATCGCCACCCTGGACCGGCTCCGCGCGCGGCTCGGCCTGCGTCGCGGCGACTCCGTCGAGACCGTCGCCCGCGCCATCTCCGCCGCCACCGGCCGCCCCGTGCGCGAGGTGCTCGACCTCGTCGCCGGCCCCCACCCCACCGATGACGCCGCGCTCGTGCGGCTCGCCCAGGACCTGTCCGACCTCGAGGAGAAGGCTCACCGCCCATGACCGAGAACACCACCGCCCGCCAGCCCGCCGCGCGTCAGGCCGCCGCTCCGGAGGCACGTGACGCCCTGCTGCGGGTGCGCACCGAGGTCGCCAAGGCCGTCGTCGGGCAGGACGCCGCCGTCACCGGCCTGCTCGTCGCCCTGCTGTGCCGTGGCCACATCCTGCTCGAGGGCGTGCCGGGCGTGGCCAAGACCCTCCTCGTCCGCTCGCTGTCGCAGGCGCTGGACGTGCAGACCAAGCGGGTGCAGTTCACGCCCGACCTCATGCCGGGCGACCTCACCGGCTCGCTCGTCTTCGACTCGCGCACGAGCGACTTCACCTTCCGTCAGGGGCCGGTCTTCACCAACATCCTGTTGGCGGACGAGATCAACCGCACGCCTCCCAAGACGCAGTCGGCCCTCCTCGAGGCGATGGAGGAGCGGCAGGTCAGTGTCGACGGCCACCCGCACCCGCTGGCGCCGCCGTTCATGGTGGCCGCGACCCAGAACCCGGTCGAGTACGAAGGCACCTATCCCCTGCCCGAGGCGCAGCTCGACCGCTTCCTCCTCAAGGTGACGCTGCCGCTGCCGCCCCGCGCCGACGAGGTCGCGGTGCTCCGCCGCCACGCCGACGGGTTCGACCCGCGTGACCTCGGTGCAGCCGGCCTCGGCGCCGTCGCCTCCGCCGCCGATCTCGAAGCCGGGGCCGACGCGGTGCGGCAGGTGGAGGTCAGTGACGACATCGCGGCATACGTCGTCGACATCGCCCGCGCGACGCGCACCTCCCCGTCGCTCTCCCTCGGCGTGAGCCCTCGTGGGGCCACCGCCCTCATGTCCACGGCGCGGGCCTGGGCCTGGCTCAACGGTCGGGGTTACGTCACGCCCGACGACGTCAAGGCGTTGGCGCACGCGACCCTGGCCCACCGGCTCTCGCTGCGACCCGAGGCCGAGCTCGAGGGCGTCGACGTGTCCGCCGTCCTCGACAGCGCCCTTGGCTCCGTCCCCGTCCCTCGCTGACCCTCGCCGACCCCCATGGCTCTCACCTCCCGGGCTCTCTGGCTCGTCCTCCTCGGCATCGTCCCGGTGGTGCTGCGGCCCACCGCGTCGACGGTGTGGCTGTGGCTGCTGCTGTGCGCCGTGGTCATCGCCGTGGACGTGATCCTCGCGCCGTCACCGCGCTCGATGAAGCTCGACCGATCGGCGCCGACCACCGTGCGGCTCGGGGAGTCGGTGAGCACGTCACTGCTCGTCACGAACCCCGGGTCGCGCACGGCCCGCGGCCTGCTGCGTGACGCCTGGCCGCCCTCGGCTGGGGCCGAGCTGACGCGCCACCCCCTCCGCCTGCCCGGGGGTGAACGCGCACGCTTCACCACCACCCTCACACCGACGCGACGTGGCGACCGCGACGCGGACCGGGTCACCCTGCGCCTGCGGGGACCGCTCGGGCTGGGCGCTCGTCAGTCCTCGGTCGACGTGCCCGGAAGGCTCCGGGTGCTCCATCCGTTCCCGTCACGCAGGCACATCCCCAGTCGACTCGCAGTGCTCCGACAGCTCGACGGCCGCGCGGCGATGCGGACCCGTGGCCAGGGGACGGAGTTCGACTCCCTGCGCGACTACGTCGAGGGCGACGACGTGCGCTCCATCGACTGGCGGGCGACAGCCCGACGCCGCGACCTGGTCGTGCGCACCTGGCAGCCCGAACAGCACCGCCGCATCATCATCGTGATCGACACGTCCCGCACGAGCGCCGGACGCATCGGCGACGCCCCGCGGCTCGACTCGGGCATGGACGCCGCGCTCTTCCTCACGGCCATCGCCGGTCACGCACGCGACCGAGTCCACGTGATCGCCGGCGACCGGGTCGTGCGCGCCCACGTCTCGGGACACGACCGGGTCGGCGTCCTCCACGACGCGATCTCAGAGCTCGCGCCCGTGGACGCCCAGCTCATCGAGGCCGACTGGCGGCTGCTCGCGACCGAGGTGACCCGGGTCGGCACCCAGCGGGCGCTGGTCGTGCTCATCACACCCCTGGAGTCGTCCGCGCTGGAGGAGGGACTCCTCCCGGTGCTGCCCGCCCTGGCCTCACGGCACCGCGTCGTCATCGCCTCGGTCGCCGACCCCGCCGTCGAGGCGTTGCGTCGTGGGCGGGACACCGCGACGGACGTGTATGCCGCCGCGGCGGCCGAGCGCACCGTGGGCCTGCGTGCCCGGACGGCCGGGGCCTTCCGGTCCCTCGGGGTGGAGGTGCTCGACGAGACCCCCGACAGGCTGCCGCTGGCCCTGGTGGACCACTACCTCGCGCTCAAGCGTCAGGGGCTCCTCTGACCTCAGCCGAGCGGGTCGGGCGGGAGCAGTCGCTGGGCCCTCGCGCCGTCGGCGAGCATGCGGTCGAGGTCCCGGCGACGCCGCTCCGCGAGGACCGCTCGCAGGATCCACTCCGGATGCACGCCGGGGGGTGGTGGGGGTGACACGTGGCGCAGCACCTGGGCGCAGAGGTCGTCGCCGAGGTGCTGACGCGATGCAGGCGTGAGGGCCCCGGTGCGGGTGAGGAACTGGCGCACAGCGATCGAGAGCGACGCCGACATCGGGCCGATGTCGGTCGCGCGGACCCAGTGCTCCAGCGCAGGCGGTGCCTCGGGAGGTGCGGTCAGCTCCAGCTTGTGGCGCAACGACATGACGTAGGTGCCGGCTGCCATGTCGCCCAGGCGCTTGGCCCGCGGGTGGACCACGGCGGCGATGATCGCGGGGGCGCCCTGCAGGAGATAGAACTCGACAAAGCCGACGAGGTGACGAATCACGCTGTGACGCAGCGTGATCGGTCCACCATCGTCACGCACGGTGCACAGGCCTAGGGCATACTTGCCGGGACTGCGACCGCGCGTCAGGGTCTCGAAGACGGCCGGCAGGATCACGGTCAGACCCACCATGAGGACGATCGCTGCAGCCGTGCCCACGGCGTCCGACATCAGTCCGACGAGCGAGCCGGCGACGAAGAACGCGCCGACCGCCAGCACGAACGTGATGACGAGGTCGATGAGGCGAGCAGCCACCCGGCTGAGCACGCCCGCCACGGGGACCTCGACCGAGACGCCCTCGCCGGTGACGAGGTCCTCACCCGCGTAGGTGCGATATCCCCCGTCCACGCTCATGCCGTCGAGAGTACTTGTGCCGAGTCCGGTGCGTGCCGGTGACGCATAGAGTGGCGACGTGGACCTCGACGCCTACATCGCCACCCACGTGGGTCAGTGGCGCCGCCTGGAGGAGCTGGTCGGTCGGCGGCGACTCTCGGGGGCCGAGTCCGACGAGCTCCTCGATCTCTACCAGCGGGTGTCGACGCACCTGTCGGTCGTGCGCTCGGCCAGCCCGGACCCCTCGCTCGTGAGCTATCTGTCCACGCTCCTGGCGCGCGCCCGGCACACCGCGACCGGGTCCCGGACCACGTCGTGGGGGGACGCGGGCCGCTTCTTCACCCAGACCTTCCCGGCCGCGCTCTACCGGACGCGACGCTGGTGGCTCGCCACGACGATCGCCAGCGTGCTGCTGGCCGTGGTCGTCGGCGCGTGGGCCGTGCGACACCCGGAGGTCTTCACCCAGCAGATGACACCCGCCGAGATCGAGGCCTATGTCGGGACGGACTTCGAGAACTACTACTCCGAGTACCCCCACCACGAGTTCGCGACCCTGGTGTGGACCAACAACGCCTGGGTGGCGGCGCAGTGCATCGCCCTCGGCGTGCTCGGCCTGCCCGTCCTCTACATCCTCGCGCAGAACGTCATCGGCGTCGGGATCGCCGGCGCACTCATGGTGAGCCACGACCGGGGATCGCTCTTCTTCGGGCTGATCCTCCCCCACGGCCTGCTCGAGCTGACGGCCGTCTTCGTCGCTGCGGCGGTGGGTCTGCGGCTCTTCTGGTCGTGGATCGAGCCGGGCTCCCGCAGCCGGCTCGACTCCTTCGCCGCCGAGGGCCGAACCGCCGCGGCCATCGCCCTCGGCCTCGTCGTCGTGCTCTTCGTCAGTGGCGGCATCGAGGGGTTCGTGACGCCGTCAGGTCTGCCGACCTGGGCTCGCATCCTCATCGGCGTGGTGGCAGAGGCGCTCTTCTTCGCCTACGTGTTCGTCGTGGGTGGGCGAGCCGCGCGGGCCGGGGTCACCGGCGACGTCGCCGAGAGCGACCAGCCGGCCGCGGCTCCCGTCGCAGCCTGAGCGGCCTCAGGTCGCCGCGGACAACGCGGCATACCCCGGCTTGACGACCCGCTCGATGATCGCCAGCCGCTCGTCGAACGGGATGAACGCCGACTTCATGGCGTTGATCGTGGCCCAGCGCAGGTCGTCGAGCGTCCAGCCGGCCTCGTCGACGAGCTGCTGCATCTCGCGGGACATCGACGTGCCCGACATGAGCCGGTTGTCGGTGTTGATCGTGACCCGGAACCGCAGGTCCTTGAGCATCGTGATCGGGTGGGCGGCAATGGATTCGGCTGCACCCGTCTGCAGGTTGGACGTCGGCGCCATCTCGAGCGGGATCCGGGTGTCCCGCACGTATGCCGAGAGGAGCCCGAGCGTGTGCGTGTCGCCTTCGGTGGTGATGTCGTCGACGATGCGCACCCCGTGACCGAGACGGTCGGCGCCGCACCACTGGATCGCCTCCCAGATGCTCGGCAGCCCGAAGGCCTCGCCCGCGTGGATCGTGAAGTGGGCGTTCTCACGGCGGAGGTACTCGAAGGCCGACAGGTGGCGGCTCGGAGGGAACCCGGCCTCGGCGCCCGCGATGTCGAAGCCCCCGACGCCCTCGTCGCGGTAGCGCACCGCCAGCTCGGCGATCTCGTCGCTCATGGCGGCGTGCCGCATGGCGGTGAGCAGGGAGACCATGCGGATGGGCGTGCCGGCGGCTGCCGCCTCGGCCTCACCTTCGCGCAAGCCCTCGAGGACGGCCTCGACGACCTCGGTGAGGGCCAGACCCTTCTCGACGTGCAGCTCGGGGGCGAAGCGTGACTCGGCATAGACCACCCCGTCCGCGGCGAGGTCCACGGCGCACTCGCGCGCCACCCGACGCAGCTGGTCAGGGGTCTGCATCACGGCAACGGTGTGGCTGAAGGTCTCGAGGTAGCGCACGAGCGACCCAGAGTCGGCACTGTCGCGGAACCAGCGTCCCAGCGCGTCCGCCTCGGTGGCGGGCAGCGCGTCGTAGCCGGACTCGGCTGCGAGGTCGATGATGGTCTGCGGCCGCAGGCCACCGTCGAGGTGGTCGTGCAGCAACGCCTTGGGTGCGCGCTTGACGATGTCGGCGGAGACGACCGGGGCGGAGGTGCTCATCAGGAGATCCTGTCGATGACGAGTGGGAGCAGGTCGGGACGGGACCCCTCGGGCGCGATGGTGAAGCCGCCCTCGAGGGCCTCCTTGGCCCGCTCGAACTTCTCGGGGGTGTCGGTGTGGAGGGTCATGAGCCTCTCGCCGCCACGCACCGACCCGCCCGGCTTGTGGTGCAGCTCGATGCCTGCGCCGGCCTGCACCGGATCCTCCTTGCGTGCGCGACCCGCGCCGAGTCGCCACGCGGCGACCCCCACGGCATACGCGTCGAGCTGCGTGAGCACACCGTCGGCCGGCACGAGGATGTCCTCGGAGTGCGTGGCGACCGGCAGCTCGGCGTCCGGGTCGCCGCCCTGGGCGGAGATCATCCGGCGCCAGACGTCCATGGCGCGACCGTCCTTGAGCGCAGCGCCCACGTCGTCACCGTCGCGACCGGCGGCCTGCAGCATCTCCTGAGCCAGTGCCACCGTCAGCTCGACGACATCCTCGGGCCCGCCACCGGCGAGCACCTCGACCGACTCGCGGACCTCAAGCGCGTTGCCGGCGGTCAGCCCCAGTGGCGTCTGCATGTTGGTGAGCAGCGCGACCGTCCTGACGCCTGCGTCGGTGCCGAGCTCGACCATGGTGCGGGCGAGCTCGGTCGCGTCCTCGCGGTTCTTCATGAACGCGCCGGAGCCGACCTTGACGTCGAGCACGAGCGCGCCGGTGCCCTCGGCGATCTTCTTGCTCATGATCGAGCTGGCGATGAGCGGGATGGCCTCGACCGTGCCGGTGACGTCGCGCAGGGCATAGAGCTTCTTGTCGGCGGGTGCCAGGCCGGAGCCGGCAGCGCAGATGACGGCGCCGACCTCGTCGAGCTGCCTGAGCATCGCCTCGTTGGAGAGGTCGGGCTTCCAGCCGGCGATCGACTCGAGCTTGTCGAGCGTGCCGCCGGTGTGGCCGAGACCGCGACCGGAGAGCTGGGGAACGGCCACGCCGAAGACGGCGACGAGGGGCGCCAGGGGCAGGGTGATCTTGTCGCCGACGCCACCGGTGGAGTGCTTGTCGGCGGTCGGGCGGGACAGCGACGAGAAGTCCATCCGCTCGCCGCTCGCGATCATCGCGGCGGTCCAGGTGGCGATCTCACGGCGGTTCATCCCGTTGAGCAGCACCGCCATCGCAAGGGCGCTCATCTGCTCGTCGGCCACCACACCGCGGGTGTAGGCGTCGATGACCCAGCTGATCTGTCCGTCGGTCAGCTCACGGTGCTCGCGCTTCGTGGTGATGACGTCGACGGCGTCGAAACTCTCGCTCATGGCGTCATCATGTCACCCGCCACGAGCCCCTCAGATCTGGCTGAGGTTCTCCGGACCGAAGGCCTGCGGCAGGATCTGCTCCATGGTGCGGACGCCCTCGGGCGTCATGACGAGGCACCCGGCGCCGCCGTTCTCCCACAGCAGCTGGCGGCAGCGACCGCAGGCCATGAGTGCCTCTCCCCGCCCGTCCACGCAGTAGACGGCGACGAGCAGACCGCCGCCGGTGGCGTGCAGCTCGGAGACCATGCCGCACTCGGCGCAGAGGGCCACGCCGTAGGCGGCGTTCTCGACGTTGCAGCCGGCCACGATGCGGCCGTCGTCGGTGAGCCCGGCGACGCCGACGCGGTAGTTCGAGTAGGGCGCGTACGAGTGGGTCGTCATCTCGATCGCCCTGTCGCGCAATGCATCCCAGTCGACGTCGCTCATGCGCCTGCCTGCTCCTCGAGGTGACCGAGGGCGAGCGTGTCGCCACCGGCCTTGACGGTGTGGGCCACGACGACCGTGGCGAGCAGCCGCGCGCCGCAACCGATGGCGTCCTCGTCGATGACGACGTCACCCTGGTGCAGGTCGTAGGTGCGCCCACCCGGGGTGCGCGTGCCCAGGCGCGCCATGGCGCCGGGGGCGTGCGAGAGGTACCACGAGTAGTCCTCACCGCCGAGCGACTGGACGGTCGGTGCCATCTGGAGCCCCGAGCCGAGGCAGGCGAACCGCAGCGCGTCGATCGCGTCCGCCTGGTTGACGACCGGCGGCACACCCTTGATCCGCTCGAGGGTGGCCGTGACGCCATAGGGGGCGACGACCGCCTGCACGATCTCGTCGAGCAGGGGTCCCACGGTGAGCCACGCGTTCGCGTCGAGCATGCGCAGGGTCCCGCTGCACTCGCCCGTGCTCGGGATGACGTTGCTCGCCGTCCCCGAACGCACCACTCCCCAGACCAGTGCCGCCCCCGCGCGGGGGTCGAGCCGACGGGACAGTGCGGCCGGGACGTCGGTGACGACCTTGGCGAGCGCATAGGTGAGGTCCTCGGTCAGCTGCGGACGCGACGTGTGACCGCCCCGACCGGTGAGGCTGACCCGGATGTGGTCGCACGCGGCGGTGATCGGTCCCTCGCGCAGCCCGACCTGCCCGACGTCGAGCGAAGGGTCGCAGTGGATGGCGAAGATCGCGTCGACCCCCTCCATGACGCCCTCGGCGATGGCCTCGTGGGCGCCGCCGGGGATGACCTCCTCGGCCGCCTGGAAGATCGCGCGCACGCCGGTGCCCCGCTCGAGCAGCACCTCCTCGTGCTCCTTGAGCGCCAGCACCGCACCGAGGAGAGCACTGACGTGGACGTCATGGCCACACGCGTGCGCCACCCCGTCGGTCGTCGAGGCGAAGGGGAGGTCGGTCTGCTCCTGCACCGGCAGCGCATCCATGTCCGCACGCAGGGCGACCCGGTATGCCGCCTGCTCGGCTCCGAGGTCGGCAACCAGTCCCGTGCCGCCCAAGCGGCGGACGCGCACGCCGGCCTGCTGCAGCCGTCTGGCGACGATGTCGGTCGTCCGCGTCTCGCGTCGCGCCAGCTCGGGGTGGGCGTGGAGGTCACGGCGGATCGCGATGAGCTCTGGGATTGCCGACGCGACGCTGGCGCCGAGCGTGGTGAGGGTGTCAGTCATGAGGACCCCCATGCTACTTGGGGGTGGCGCGTGCGCCCGACCTCATCTCGTGCGCCTGTGGGCGTCCCATCGCTCGAGGATGCCGCCCATCTCCGCTGAGACGAACTCGAGGAACTCCCGCGACAGCTGGAGCCGCCCCCCGGCACTGCTCTCGGCACCGAGGTGGTCGACGCCCTCGGCGAGCGCAGCCACGATGGGCGCATGGACCTGGTCGGTGCTCACGAGCGCGCCGTGCCAGGCGTCGTCCAGGACGACGAAGACGTCTTTCCGGCCCCCGCGCTCGCGCTCACGACGGAGCAGCCCGACGTGGCCGAGGTGGCGCACCGCTCCCGACACCGCCGCCGCGCTCACGGAGAGCTCCCGGGCCAGCTCGGCCGCCGTCATCCGCCCGTCGTCGTCGACGAGGAGCGCGGCGAAGACCCGTGACGGCATGGGTGGGAACCCGGCGCCCGAGAGGGCTGCACCGAGCCGCTCGACGACCGCGTGCGACTCCTCACGGCTCACCCCCGGACCTCCGTCGCCAGCCCTGCGGGCGGCGGCACGTCCACGGTCACGGGAGGCGGACACGGACGGCGAGCGGGACGGCATACCCGAGTTTAGAGGTATTCACGCTTTTGTGAACGTTGTGTGCTCTCGCTACGTGAGGTCGGTGCGGCCCAGCGCCCTGAGCTGCTCGACGACCTGCTTGACGTCCTGGGCCCGGCCCCGGGTCGTCACGAGCACCGCGTCGCCGGAGTCGATGACGACGACGTCCTCGAGCCCCACGACGACGATCGGGCGGCCGCCACGCGGTGACACCAGCCCGGTGGAGTCGACGGAGTGGACCAGCGCAGGGTCACCGAGGACGCGCGGACCCAGCTCGGGCTCGGGCAGGAGTGACGCGAGGCTCGAGAAGTCACCGATGTCGTCCCACGCGAAGTCGCCCGGGACGACGGCGACCACGCCGATGTCGGCCGCAGGCTCCGCGACGGCGTGGTCGATGGCGATCTTCTCGAGCGTCGGCCAGATCTCCTCGAGCCGCCCCGGGTCGGCGGCGATGGCTCGCACACCGTCGGCCAGCTGGGGGTGCCAACGGTGCAGCAGGTCGAGCAGGCTCGCTGCGCGGACGACGAACATCCCTGCGTTCCAACGGAACTCACCCGTGGACAAGTAGGCCGCGGCGCGGCCGGAGTCCGGTTTCTCGACGAACTGGCGCACTCGCCGGGCCGTCGCCACCCCCGGGATCGGGGCCCCCATCTGGATGTAGCCGAAGCCCGTCGAGGGATGCGTGGGCTCGATGCCGATGGTGACGACCAAACCCGTGCGGGCGACCTCCACGGCCTCGGCGACACAGGCGTGGAAGGCCGCACTGTCGGGGATGACGTGGTCCGCGGCGAAGGAGCCGATGACCGCCTCCGGGTCCATGGCCTCGACCACGGCGGCGGCCAGACCGATCGCCGCCATCGAGTCGCGCGGTGCCGGCTCGGCCAGCACCTGCTCGGCCCGGAGGTCGGGCAGCTGGTCGCGCACCACCCTCGCGTGGGCGGCCCCGGTGACGACGACGACCCGGTCGGCTGCCAGCGGGCTGACGCGGTCGACCGTCTCCTGGAGCAGGCTGCGGCCCGAGCCGGTGAGGTCATGGAGGAACTTGGGATGACCGGCCCGCGAGAGGGGCCACAGGCGCGTCCCCGCCCCGCCGGCAGGGATGACGGCCCAGAATCCCGCAATGTCTGACATATCGGTCAGGCTAGCCATCCCGACACCTACGATGGCCCGATGGATCTGCTGGAGCCGGTGCTCTTCACCGACGCCTGGGGCTCGCACGTGTCCATCGCGAGCCTTCAGGGACGCAGCATCCCGAGCGCCGAGCCCGAGTCCGAGCTGTGGATGGGCGCCCACGAGAGCGGGCCCTGCGGCATCACCCGGGACGGTGTCGCCACCACCCTTGCCGACGTCATCCGCGCCGACCCGGCCGGTGAGCTGGGGGCCCGGTGCGCCACCGACTTCGAGGGGCGCCTCCCCTTCCTCCTCAAGGTCCTCGCTCCCGGACGTGCGATCTCCATCCAGGCACACCCCACCGCCGAGCAGGCCGGACTCGTCCGCGACCAGGACCGCGCGGCCGGCCGCGCCGACGCCACCTACGTCGACGACTGGGCCAAACCCGAGATGCTCGTCGCGATCGCCCCCTTCACCGTCTTCGTCGGCATGCGCCCTCCCGAGGAGGTCGCCTCCCTGGCCAAGCGCCTCGCCATGCCCCGGCTCACGGCCCTCGTCGAGGCGGCGAGTACCCGACCCGAGCCCTGCCACGCCCTCCTCGCCGCCATCCTCGCCACCCCCGCGAGCGAGCACACCGGCTTCGCCCGCGAGCTCGTCGCCGCCTGCGTGCGCGTCTCGGCCAGCCCCGACGACGAGGGGCACCAGTGCGCGGCGATCGCCACGGTCGCCGAGGACCACCCGGACGACATCGGCCTGGCCGTGCTGCTGCTCATGTACCACCGGGTCCTCGAACCGGGCGACTACATCGACGTGCCGGCGGGGGTCCTGCACTCCTACGTCAGTGGACTCGGCATCGAGGTGCTGGCCAACTCCGACAACGTCGTGCGGGCCGGACTGACCGCCAAGGAGCTCAACGTCCCCGAGCTCCTGCGCATCGTCGACCCGGGCGCCGACGGCAGGGTCGGTCACGCCGAGCCCGACCCGGAACTGCCGGCGACCGAGCGCTTCCCCAGCGAGTCCGACCGCTTCGCCCTGCGCCGCCTGCACTCCCCCGACCAGGTCGCGATCCCGGGTGACGGCACTCCCCGCATCGTCTTCTGCCTCCACGGCGACGTCACCCTCACCAGCTCGGAGGCGACGCTCGCGCTGGGACCGGTGCGGGCGGCATACCTGTCAGCGAGGGACCACGACGTCACGGTGACGGGGAGCGGCGAGGTCTTCCTCGTCACGTTGCCGGGCGTCTGACGTTCACGTCGTGCTCACCTGACACACCTCCAGAGGCTGCTCACGCACCACCCGCCCCCGGGACCGTGGACGCATGCGGGTTGCCATGGTGACGGAGTCCTTCCTCCCCACGCTCAACGGGGTGACGACGAGCGTGTGCCGCGTGGCCCATTCGCTGCGCGCGCTCGGTCATGAGGCACTCATCATCGCGCCGGGTCCGGCTCCGACGTCGTTCGAGGGATTCCGCGTCCGCGGGCTGCCGTCGATCAACGTGCGCCAGTTCCCCACAGGAGTGCCGACGCCGGCCCTGCGCCGAGCTCTCGAGGACTTCGCCCCGGACGTCATCCACGCCGCCTCGCCGTTCATCCTCGGCGCCCGCGCCCTCCAGCTCGCCGACCTCACTGGCACGCCCGCCGTCGCGATCTACCAGACCGACATGCCCAGCTATCTCAGCCAGCACGGTCCCGGCCGCCTCGGCGCGGGCGCTGCGAACGCCGCCTGGCGATGGATCCGCCGCATGCACGCCCACGCCGACCTCACGCTCGCACCGTCGAGGTCGACCCTGGCCGAGCTCCGCTCGCACGGGGTGCCACGCACCGACCTCTGGGCGCGCGGCGTCGACACAAGCCTGTTCTCACCGCGGTGGCGCACCGACGCGGGAACGCTCGAGCTGCGCCGGGCGCTCGCACCGAGCGGTGAGGTGCTCCTCGGCTACGTCGGTCGGCTCGCCCCCGAGAAGGAGCTGTGGCGTCTCACTGAGGTCGCACAGGTCCCCGGCACCCGGCTCGTCATCGTCGGGGACGGCCCGAACCGGGCCCAGGTCGGAGCCCAGCTCACCGAAGCGGTGGCATCCATGCCGGGCCGTCCGAACCGCTCACCGATCTTCCTCGGACGCCAGTCCGGTGACGACCTTGCCCGCTCGTATGCCGCCCTGGACGTCTTCGTGCACACGGGCACCCGCGAGACCTTCGGCCAGACGCTCCAGGAGGCGGCGGCGTTCGGTCTGCCCGTCGTCGCACCGGCTCGAGGGGGTCCGCTCGACCTCGTCGACCACGGCCGGACGGGCCTGCTCTTCGACCCCGACCTGCCCGGCTCGCTGCACGACCACGTCGACGCCCTTGTCGGGGACCCGCAGTGGCGCTCGAGCCTGGGCGCGGCGGCTGAGCAGGCCGTGCGCGGCCGCTCGTGGAAGAGCCTCACCGAGCAGCTCGTGGGTCACTACGGGTCCGCCCGCCTCGCCAGGTCGCTTCGCGCCGCCTGAACCGACCCGTCGCATAGGGTCGGTCGGTGGCCCCTTCCCGTGCGCTCGCGGTCACCACGACGGCCCTCGTCGCGGTGGCGCTGACGGCAGCCCCGGTCACGGCATCGGCCCTGGGTGCGCCCACCTTCGGCTCGAGCTCCAGCGCCGGAGGCAGTGCGAGCCCTAGTCCCAGTGCGAGCCCGAGCCCCAGTCCCAGTCCCACCCTGCCGCGGGTCACCGACACGCTCGACCCGGCACTCAGCATCGGCGGTCCCCGCCTCGCGCAGATGAACAGCGTCATCGTCGACACCCCTGCCGGTGTCCCCGCACCTCCAGCGGTGAGTGACGTCGCCTGGGTCATCGCCGACGCCGACACCGGTGAGATCCTCGCGGCGAAGAACCCCCACGCCCACCTGCTGCCAGCCAGCACCCTCAAGACGCTCACCGCGATCCACCTCCTCCCCCGGATCCGGCCCACCGCCGTCCTCACGGCCACCAGGGCGGAGGCCGACGCCGACGGCACCCGCGTCGGCATGGTCGCCGGGGCCACCTACACGGCCCAGCAGCTCTTCCAGGCGCTCGTCATGTCGTCCGGCAACGACGCGGCGTACGGTCTCGCCGCCCTCAACGGCGGCCTCCCCAAGACCGTGACCGAGCTGGGCGACCTCGCCGACGAGCTGGGGGCGCACGACACGGTCGTCGTCGACCCGAGTGGCCTCGACGCTCCCGGCCAGCGCAGCAGCGCCTACGACCTCGCGCTCTTCGGTCGGGCCGCGATCAGCCTGCCGGCCTACGCCAGGCTCGCGACGACCAAGACCGCGACCTTCCCCTCCGTGCCGGCGCGCACCTCTCGCGCCCGGGGCACGTTCGTCATCGGCAACCACAACCGGCTGCTCTGGAACTACCCCGGCACCATCGGTGTCAAGAACGGCTTCACCAAGGCCGCCCATCGCACCTTCATCGGCGCGGCGCGCAGGGGTGAACGGATCTACATCGTCACGGAGATGTACGGCACGGGCAGCAGCTGGCGGCCCGCCGCGTCACTCCTGGACTGGGCCTTCACCCACGGTGACGTGGCCCGCCCGGTCGGGCGCCTCGTCGAACGCGGCGAGGTTCCCGAACCGCCCGTCGCCCGCGACGACAAGCCGGCCGCTGAGGCAACACCCGAGGCGGGACCCAGCGCTGCCCGCGGGCCCGGCGCCGACGCTGCCACCAACCCGGGCACGAGCCCGGCCGCCAGCGCGGCCCCCGGCCCGGCTGCCCTCCGCCCATCCGACGCTGACGTGACCCGATCACCGGTGGCGTTGGTCGGGAGCACCGCACTGCTCGCCGTCGCCCTCGTCCTGGCGGCGGGTGCCCGTCGTGTCTCCCGGCGTCGGCGCCGAGCCTTGACGGGTCGCCACCGCTGAGGAGAGGTGACGGGGTCGGCGCACCCGGCCTACGTCCGGCCGACGTGCTCCTGCCAGCCGGCGTAGGTCGGGAGGAGCCCCGCACCCCTCGCCTCAGCAAGGGTGGGGGCGGCCTCGTCCTTGGCCGACAGGGTGACGTCCAGGCCGGTGGGGATCGACAACCCGATCTCCGGGTCCAGCGGGTGGATGCCGTGCTCCCCCGTGGGGTTGTAGGCCGCCGTGCAGAGGTACATCGCCGTCGTCCCGTCCTCCAGCGCACAGAAGGCGTGGCCCAGCCCCTCGGTGAGATAGACAGCCCGGCGTGCACTGGTGTCGAGCAGCACCTCCTCGACCCGGCCGAACGTCGGGGAACCCTCCCGGAGGTCGACGACGTAGTCGATCAGTGAGCCGGTGAGGGCGGTGACGTACTTGCCCTGCCCCGGGGGGATGTCGGCGAAGTGGATGCCTCGCACGGTCCCCCGCGACGACACGGAGACGTTGGTCTGCACGATGTCGGGCCGATGCCCGAGGTGCTCGGCGAGCAGGTCGCCCCGGAAGGACTCGAGGAAGACTCCACGGTCATCGGGGAACTGTCGTGGCGTGATGACGTATGCGCCCTCGATCCCGAGCGGTTCGATCTGCATCAGGCCCTCCTCCTGGCCTCGGCCAGGCAGGCATGGAGGTAGGCGCCGTAGCCGCTCTTGGCCAGGTCGTCGCCCAGCTGGGCGAGCTGCGTGTCGTCGATCCAGCCCGCCCGCCAGGCGATCTCCTCGACGCAGCCGATCTTGGTCCCCTGCCGCGCCTCGATGAGGTGGACGAACTGGCTGGCGTCCATGAGTCCCTCGAACGTCCCCGTGTCGAACCACGCGGTGCCCCGGGGCAGGACGGTCACGGTGAGGTCGCCGCGGCGCAGGTAGGCGTCGTTGACGCCGGTGATCTCGAGCTCGCCGCGATCGCTGGGCTTGAGCTCCCGGGCGATCTCGATGACGTCGTTGTCGTAGAAGTACAGACCGGGCACGGCAAAGCTGGACTTGGGTTCGGCGGGCTTCTCCTCGATGGAGAGCACGCGTCCGTCGTCGTCGAACTCCACCACGCCGTATGCCGTGGGCTCGCTGACGTGGTGCGCGAAGACGTGTCCGCCGGTCACGTCGGACAGGCTGCGCAGCGAGGTCCCCAGACCTGCTCCGTAGAAGATGTTGTCACCGAGCACGAGGGCGACGGGGTCGGCGCCGATGAAGTCGGCGCCGATGATGAAGGCCTGGGCGAGTCCGTCCGGACTCGGCTGCTCGGCATACGAGATCTCGATGCCCCACTCGTGCCCGTCTCCGAGCAGGCGCACGAACTGGTCGCGGTCCTGGGGGGTGGTGATGACGAGGACCTCTCGGATCCCAGCCATCATCAGGGTGGCTAGGGGGTAGTAGACCATCGGCTTGTCATAGATGGGCATGAGCTGCTTGCTGATGCCGCGGGTGATGGGATGCAGGCGCGTGCCAGAGCCCCCGGCCAGAATGATGCCCTTCATGCGCGCCACCCTAGCTCCCGCCGCTAGGCTCCCCGGCGTGCGCATTCTCGTCACCGGTGGAGCCGGTTTCATCGGATCGAACTTCGTCCACCTCACCCTGGCCACGCGGCCGGACGTCACCGTCACGGTGCTGGACGCCCTGACGTATGCCGGCTCGCGGGCCTCGTTGGCCGGGATCGACGACCGCGTCGGTGTCGTCGAGGGCGACATCACCGATGCCGACCTGGTGCAGCGTCTCGTGGGTGAGCACGACCTCGTGGTGCACTTCGCGGCGGAGTCGCACAACGACAACTCGCTGTCGGACCCGTGGCCGTTCGTCCACACCAACGTCATCGGCACCTACACGTTGCTCGAGGCCGTGCGACGCCACGGGGTGCGCTACCACCACGTCTCCACCGACGAGGTCTACGGCGACCTCGACCTCGACGACCCGGCTCGCTTCACGGAGGCCACGCCCTACAACCCGTCGAGCCCGTACTCGTCGACCAAGGGAGCGAGTGACCTGCTCGTGCGGGCCTGGGTGCGCTCCTTCGGTGTGCGGGCAACGATCTCGAACTGCTCCAACAACTACGGCCCGCGCCAGCACGTCGAGAAGTTCATCCCCCGGCAGATCACCAACCTCATCGACGACGTCCGGCCCAAGCTCTACGGCGACGGGCTCAACGTGCGGGACTGGATCCACGTCGACGACCACAACCGCGCCGTGTGGGCGATCATCGACCGTGGCGAGATCGGCGAGACCTACCTCATCGGGGCCGACGGCGAGGTCGACAACAAGACGGTCGTGCGCGACATCCTCGAGCTCATGGGCCGGGCTGCTGACGACTTCGACCACGTCACCGACCGTCCCGGTCACGACCGGCGCTACGCCATCGACTCCACCCGCCTGCGGACGGAGCTCGGGTGGGAGCCCGAGTACCCCAGCTTCCGCGAGGGGCTCGAGGCGACCATCGAGTGGTACCGGGACAACGAGGCGTGGTGGCGACCGATGAAGGACGCCACCGAGGCCCGGTACGCCGCCACGCAGAGCGTCATCCAGCACTGATGGCACGTTGGCTCGTGACCGGCGCGGGTGGGATGCTCGCGCACGACCTCATCCCCACCCTGACCCGTGCCGGTCACGAGGTGACGGCATGCAGTCGCACCGACCTCGATGTCACCGACCCGGTCGCGTGCACCGCCGCGGTCGAGGACCATGACGTCGTCGCGAACCTCGCGGCCTGGACGGCCGTCGACGACGCCGAGACCCAGGAGGCCCAGGCCTTCAGCGTCAACGCGGTCGGTGCTGCCAACCTGGCTCTCGCCTGCTCGGCCAGTGGGGCGCGCCTGGTCCACGTCTCCACGGACTACGTCTTCGCCGGCGACTCCACCTCCCCCTACGCCGTCGATGCACCCGTCGCCCCCCGTTCGGCCTACGGCCGGACCAAGGCGGCCGGCGAGTGGGCCGTCCGGACCCACTGCCCTTCGGCCCTGGTCGTGCGCACTGCCTGGCTCTACGGGGCGGGTGGGCCGAACTTCGCCGCCACCATGGCGCGGCTCGCCGGCGAGCGCGACACCCTCTCGGTCGTCGACGACCAGCGCGGTCAGCCCACCTGGACGGCCGACCTCGCCGCCGCGGTGGTCCGCCTCGTCGAGGCCGAGGCGCCCGGGGGGATCTGGCACGGCACCGGGGCCGGCGAGACGACGTGGTTCGGCTTCGCCCGGGCGATCTTCGAGGAGCTGGGGCTCGACCCCGAGCGGGTCAGCCCCACGACGACCGACGCGTTCCCCCGACCGGCGCCACGGCCGGCATACTCCGTCCTCGCTCACGACCGCTGGGCCACCGCGGGCATCGAGCCCCTGGGGCACTGGCGCGACGCCCTGCGCCGGGCAGCCCCGAGGGTGCTCGGCACGACCTGAGCCCGAACGCCCCTCAGCTGAAGAGCACCAACACCGACGAGTATCTTTGGCCCTCAACCAGGACTGGCCCCTGCGGCTGCAGTCGGAGCCCCACGCTGACCGTGATCTCCGGGCATCTTGATGCGTCGACCGGGTGCTCCGCAGTCCCGTGCCACTTCACGTGGTGCTGCACCGGCGTCGCTGACGCGGACGTCGACCACGACTCCGACTGGGTGCAGGGTGCTGCTGCTCCGGCGATCACGGTAACCACTTCACCACGGGCCGTCGGGGGAGTCCGGGGGTCCCCGTCACCGAAGGTGCTCACCTGCACGCCGCTCAGGACCTCGACGCGGGTACTGCCCGCCGGGACGGCAACCCTGGCGGACGTCAGCGACGTGCCGGTCCCGGGAGCCACCTCACGTTCGGACAGCGGCAGCTCGAGGGCCGAGCGCACCTGCCGTGAACTGAGCTGAGTGGTGGGCCGGCCGACGGTCAGGTTCTGGAGCGCAACGGCGGGAGGCAGGGCGGCGTGACCATAGAGACCACAGTCCAATGGTCTTGAACCTTCGGGAGCGAGCCATCTCACCCACAGGGAGGTGCGGCTCCCCGGGTCGCTGTTCGTCGTGGTGAAGGTCGACGCCAAGTCGTCACCACCCCGTTCGCGGCAGCGGATCTGCGCCCCGACGAGCGCACGCGGCGCTCGGCCCACCTCGAGTCGCCCCGTCAGGACGGTGCGAGAGTCTGCGGTGCGCTGCGCGACGTCGGTGGCGACGAGTCTGCGGACCTCGTCCGTGGGGATGAGGCCAGCAACGTCCCCCGGAGCTCCACTACGTGACGGCACCGGAGAGGGCGACGGTGTGGGCGTGGGCGGACTGCAGGCCGTGACTCCCGTCAACGGCAGAAGGAACGCTGCGACGAGGAACCAGCATGGGATCGACGCCTGGTTCTTCGTCACCAAGTACTGGGGTCCATTGCTGGGTAGGTCCGCCAAAGGTCGGCGTAGAACGTGATGACGGCGTTGGGGGCGACGCTCTGCAGGGCGTCGAGCAGGAGGACATGAATCCGGTGGTAGTGAGCGGCATGGTGAATCTTGCGCGCGGGCTTCGTGAGGTGTCCGAGGTGGTACGCGCTCGTGGTGATCGCGTCGTGGTGGGGCAGGGCGTAGATCATCGTGGCCAAGCACTCCTGGAAGAGCGCGCGGGCTCCCGAGTCACCCGCCGCGGCCAGGTCCCAGAGTCCGATCAGGGTGAATTGGAATCCGTTGAGCGCGAACGTCGGGGCCGTAAGGGTGGGGTACTCCTCCAGATAAGTGAGCCCGTGGAACTTTGCGGAGAGACCGCCTTGGCTCACCGGCTTCAGGAGTGGCTGCAGAGCGAGCCGCGCGCCCGTGACGTAGCCGGGCTTCGTCGGGTATGCCGAACCGATGCGCGTGAGCAGGGACATCGCCTGCCCCTGCGCCATGGCAGAGGCCCAACCGGCTGCCAGGGTCTCTGACATCCCGCCGACCCCGAAGGCGTAGTTGTACCTCCACAGGCCACTGGGCTTCTCCTGGTTAGCCAGGAGCCAGCCTGCCTGGACCACGGCCTTGTGGAGCGCCGCGGCACTCGCGTCCCGCCGGTAGTAGGAGAACTGCTGCAGCCCGTACTGGGAGATCGTCACCGGGTTGTACACCCAGGTGGCACCCCGCTGGACTTGGATGACGCCCTTGGCGTCGATCCGCACGTTGCTCCCCCCTGCGATGTTGCCCCGCGTGAGGTAGTCGAGATAGGGCCCGGTGCTCACATAGTCGGTGCCTGCGAGCTGGGCGGGAGCGGCCGATGCGCTGCTCGCCGCTGCCACGTTCGCCGCTGCTGCGCCTGACAACCCGGTGATCAGATCCCGTCGATTCATGTGTCTTCCTTCCTGGAAGAGCTCAGTGACGCCGCAGGAGTCGTCGCGCCAACCGTACGGCGATGCCGAGGCCCGTGGCGGCAGAGGCGCCGAGGGCGACGCCCAGAGCGAGGTTGACCCGGTCGTCGGCACGCCTTGACGCGGGAGCCGAGACCTTGTCGGTATGCCGTGTGGTCGGGTTCGACTGTGGCGGCACTCCCAGCCACACCGGTTCACGGGCGGTCGGGTCCAGTGCGGCGGAGACGGGAGGCTCTGGTCCCTCGAGCAGCTTGACGCGCTGCCCCTCGGTGAGGTCGTGCTTGTCCAGGTCGAGGGAGTTCGCGCTCCAGGCCGCCGCCAGCAGGATGACGCGGGACATGAGGTTGAGCCAGGCCAGGAGCCCGACCACCACGGCGATCGACGCGAAGAGGGGGTTGCTCGTCGTGCCGGCGATGAGGGTCGCACCCAGCACCTTGAGGAGCGTGAGACCGATGCCGCCCACCACCGCACCACCGATGAGGCCGCGTCGCGGAACGTCGACACCCGAGAGCAGCCGCAGCATGACGAGGACGACGAGCCCGTCGAGCACCGCTCCGACGGCGAACGCGATGAGGGACAGCAGCCACTCCTGCCCCCCGAGACCGACCTGCTCGGCGAGCCAGGAGGTGGTCGCGCCGGCGACACCGGTCACTGCCGCCGAGACGACGATCGCGAACCCGAGGATGACGAGGACGCCGAGGTCGCGCAGCTTGGCGGTGACGACGTTGCCCGGGGCACCCTCGGCGCCGAAGATGGCGCGGATGCCGTCCCGGAGGGCGCCGAGCCAGCCGAGACCAGCGAACAGCAGACCACCCAGACCGACGAGTCCGGTGACGGTCAGGGTGTTGCCGGTCGGAACTTCGAGCGGGATGAGCCCGTCGTTGTCACCCTGCTTGATGAAGCCCGGGAGCGTGCTGTCCAGGTAGCTGCGGATCTGGTCGAGCCACTGCTCGTTGTCCTGCAGCAGGACCCCGAAGATCGTGAAGGCCAGGGCCACCGCCGGGAAGATGGAGAAGAACGCGAAGTAGGTCACGCCACCGGCGAGGAGGTTGCCTCGGACGTCGCCGTAGCGCTTCCAGGCGTGCCAGATCCGAGTCCGTTGCAGGCGCGCCCAGAGCCTCTTGAGCCGATCCATGCTCAGCCGTCCAGGCTGAAGGATGACAGCGGGCGCCACACTCCGTCGTCGGTCTGGTGGAACAGCTCGAACGACGCGACGTCGAACGTGCACCGGAAGTCGACGAGATCGTCGAAGGCGTCGTCGAGCTGGTCCTCACCGAGGTTGTGGGCCACGGTGACGTGCGGGTGGTAGTTGAAGTCGAGGCGGCGCTCGACCGGCCCTTGCCGAACGGCCGTCTCGAGGAGCTCGCACTGCGAGATGCCCGACGACACCTGGACGAAGACGACCGGCGACAGTGGGCGGAACGTCCCTGTGCCCGACAGGGTCATCCGGAAGGCGGCGTGCGACCGCGCCACGACCGCGAGGTGCTCCTCGAAGGCGTCGAGGGACGTCGCGTCGATCTCCGTGGGGGGCAGCAGCGTCACGTGTGGCGGGATGAAGCGCGCCAGCGGATCGCCGAAGCGCTCGCGAGCCTGCTGGAGGACGGACCCGTGGGGTTCGGGCACCGTGATCGACACGCCGTGGGTGGGCATGCGCTCGACCCTATCGGCCGGCAGGGAGCAGGCCGACGCTCTCGCGCACCCGTGCCATCGTCGACTGCGCCACGGTCCGGGCCCGCTCGGCGCCGGACGCCAGGATGCGGTCGAGCTCGGCCGGGTCGTCGAGCAGCTGGCCCATCCGCGCCTGGAACGGCTCGATGGCGGCGACGACGACGTCGGCGACCTCCTTCTTGAGGTCACCGTAGCCACGCCCCGCGAACGACGTCTCGAGATCCTCCACCGAGGTGCCGGACAGGGTCGAGTGGATGACGAGCAGGTTGGACACCCCCGCCTTGTTCTCCACGTCGTAGCGGATCTCGGCCTCGGTGTCGGTGACGGCCGAGCGGATGTTCTTGGCGATCCTGGCTGGGTCCTGCATGAGGTCGATGAGGCCCTTGGGCGACGAGCCGGTCTTGCTCATCTTCGACGTCGGGTCCTGCAGGTCCATGATCTTCGCCGAACCCTTGACGATGTAGGGCTCGGGCACGACAAGAGTCTCACCGAAGCGGGTGTTGAAGCGCTCGGCGAGGTCGCGCGTGATCTCGAGGTGCTGGCGCTGGTCCTCACCGACGGGCACGACAGCGGTGTCGTAGAGCAGGATGTCCGCCGCCATGAGCATTGGGTAGGTGAACAGCCCGACCGTGGCGCTCTGCCCCTTGGCCGTCTTGTCCTTGAACTGGGTCATCCGGTTCGCCTCGCCGAAGGAGGTGAGGCAGTTCATGATCCAGGCCAGCTCCGCGTGCTCAGGCACGTGGCTCTGGCAGAACACCGCAGACCGTTCCGGGTCGACGCCGCCGGCGACGAACTGCGCGGCGGTCAGGCGGGTCCGGTTGCGCAGGACCGCGGGCTCGGTCTGCACGGTGAGCGCGTGCAGGTCGACGACCGGGTAGTACGCGTCGTACTCGTCCTGCAGCTTCACCCAGTTGACCAGTGCCCCGAGGTAGTTGCCGAGGTGGAGGGAGTCACTGGTGGGCTGCATCCCCGAGAGGATCCGGGGAGGCGCCGTAGGCGCGTCTGGTGCGGACATGCGCGTCATTGTGTCAGGTGGCCGCACCTAGACTCGCAGCGTGCCAAGCCTCACGGAGACGTTCAGCGCCCACTTCGGCCACGCCCCTGACGGCGTGTGGTCAGCTCCCGGTCGGGTCAACCTCATCGGCGAGCACACCGACTACAACGGCGGTCTGGCCCTCCCCATCGCCCTGCCCCAACGCACGAGGTGCGCCGCGTCTGCGCGCGAGGACGACGTGCTCAGCATCCACTCGCTCCAGGACGACTCCTCCGTCGAGGTGCGCATCGACGACGTGGCACCGGGGCACCCGGCCGGCTGGACGGCATACGTCGCAGGTGTCCTGTGGGCGCTGCGCGAGGCCGGGTATGCCGTCCGCGGACTGGAGGTCGTCGTCGACGGCCAGGTGCCCCTGGGGGCCGGACTGTCCAGCTCCGCAGCCCTCGAGTGCTCGGTGGCTGCAGCGGCGTCGGACCTCTTCGGGCTGGGGCTTCTCGAGTCGGCGGAAGGACGCTCGACGCTGGCCTCGGCCTGTCAGCGTGCCGAGAACGACATCGCCGGAGCGCCCACCGGTGGCATGGACCAGGCGGCCGCGATGCACTGCACCGAGCGTCATGCGTTGCGGTTGGACTGTCGTGACGGCTCGACGAGCCAGGTGCCGTTCGACCTGTCGGCCCACGACGTCGTCCTGCTGGTGACGGACACACGCGCGAGCCACGCCCTCGCCGATGGCCAGTACGGCGCCCGCCGCGACTCCTGCGAGAGGGCCGCCGACATCCTCGGCGTCGAGTTCCTGCGGGAGATCGACCCTGCGGCACTCGACGAGGCCCTGGCGCAGCTGCCGGACGACGTGCTCCGCCGCCGGACGCGGCACGTCGTCACCGAGATCGCCCGGGTCGACGAGGTCGTCGACGCACTGCGCCGCAACGACCTCGAGGAGGTCGGGCGGCTGTTCGTCGCCTCTCACGAGTCGTTGCGCGACGACTATGAGGTGTCGTGCACCGAGCTCGACCTCGTCGTCGACACCGCCGTCGACGAGGGTGCGCTCGGCGCGCGGATGACGGGCGGAGGGTTCGGCGGCTCGGCCATCGCGCTGGTCCCCGTCGCCGAGGTGGATCGCGTGTCCGCTGCCATCGCGACGGCCTTCGCCGACGCGAAGCTCACGGCGCCCGTGTCGTTCTCCGTCACCGCAGGCGGGCCTGCCAGCAAGGACTGAGGCCCGTACGGCGCCGGGCAGCCTGAGCCCAATACCCAACAAGGGTCAGAAGGCAGCCGTGGACACGCCGATCACTCGGTGAGGTATGCCCTCGAAGCGACCGGCGTCGGTGATCCTGCGGCCGTCGACGATCGCCTTGAGGCCAGGCAGGTCGGACGGTGAGAGGTCGGCATACTCGGCATGGTCGGCCTGGACCACCACAGCCCCGACCGGGTCACCGACGTGGTAGGGCTCCCAACCGAATCCCCGGATCTCGTCGTCGCTGTACATTGGGTCGTGGACCAGGACGTCTGCGCCCTTGGCCCGTAGCGCGTCGACCAGCGGGAACACTCCCGAGAACGCTGTCTCCTTCACCCCACCTCGGTAGGACGCCCCAAGCACGGCGACGCGGGCACCTCGAAGGTCACCGTGGGCGCCCTCGAGGAGGAGGGCCGCGTGCTGTGGCATGGCCATGTTCGCCTCGCGGGCGGCGCGCACGACGGAAGCCGTAGGGTCGTTGAACAGGTAGAGGCGGGGGTAGACGGGGATGCAGTGGCCACCGACGGCGACGCCGGGCCGGTGGATGTGGCTGTACGGCTGGGAGTTGCTGGCGTCGATGACCTGGTGGATGTCGATGCCGTTGCTTTCGGCGAACTTGGCGAACTGGTTGGCCAGGCCGATGTTGACGTCGCGGTAGGTCGTCTCGGCAAGCTTGGCGAGCTCGGATGCCTCGGCCGAGCCGAGATCCCATACTCCGTTGCCGCGTTCGAGATCCGGACGGTCATCGAAGTCCAGAACAGCCTCATAGAACTCGATGGCCCGTGCGGCGCCATCGACGCTGAGCCCGCCCACGAGCTTGGGGTACTTACGCAGGTCCGCGAACACTCGGCCGGTCAGGACGCGCTCAGGAGAGAAGACGAGATGGAAGTCCTTGCCCTCGACGAGGCCAGAGGCCCCCTCAAGCATCGGCTTCCAGCGAGTGCGTGTGGTGCCCACGGGGAGGGTGGTCTCGTAGGACACAAGGGTGCCGGCAGTCAGATGCTTCCCGATCGACGCGGTGGCGGAGTCCATCCAGCCGAAGTCGGGCTGCCATGTCTCGTCGTTGACGAAGAGAGGGACGACCACGACGACCGCATCGGCTTCCGGGATGGCCTGCGAGTAGTCCGTCGTCGCGACGAGCCGGCCCGCGGGGACAAGTCGTGAGAGACGCTCGTCGAGCTCCGCCTCACCGGGGAAGGGCTCACGCCCCTCGTTGATGACAGCCACGAGGGCTTCGTTGACGTCCACCCCGACCACCTCGTGCCCCTTGCTGGCGAACTGCACGGCGAGCGGAAGGCCGATCTTGCCGAGAGCGACGACGGCAATCTTCACGAATGACTCCTTGGATGGTGGATCGAGGTGGCGGGCAGGCGAAAGGCCATCGTACGAGGCTCGACCAGAACCACTGCGTCACCATCGACCCGCCACCGCTGCACAGGACGAGCGCCCTCTACATTGGCCCACGTGAAGGTACTCAGCGTCGTTGGCGCCCGCCCCCAGTTCGTGAAGCTCGCCCCGATCGCTCACGCCCTCAGGGCCCAGGGCCACGAGCACGTCATCGTCCACACCGGCCAGCACTACGACGCCAAGATGTCGGACGTGTTCTTCCAGGACCTCAGAATTCCTGCCCCTGACGTCCACCTCGGCGTGGGTTCGGGTTCGCACGGAGTCCAGACCGGTTCGATGTTGGCTCAGCTCGACGCCGTGCTCGAGGAACACGACCCTGACTGGGTCCTCGTCTACGGTGACACCAACAGCACGATCGCTGGCGCGCTCTCTGCGGTGAAGCTGCACTATCCCCTCGCCCACCTCGAGGCTGGGCTGCGCTCCTTCAACCGGCGCATGCCCGAGGAGCACAATCGCGTCCTGACCGACCATGCCGCTGACCTGTGCCTGGCCCCGACCGATGTCGCGCGCAGCCACCTCGAGTCCGAGGGCTTGGCCGAACGCACCGTCGTCACGGGCGATGTCATGACCGACGTCTGCCTGGCTACTGCCGAGCGGGTGCGCGGCACCCCGCCAACTTTGCCCGTTGGTGTCGAGGCCGGCGGCTATGTCCTGTCGACCATCCACCGTGCCGAGAACACCGACGACCCGGCCCGGCTGGCCGCCATCGTCGGCGGGCTCGCTGGACTGCCCTGCCCCGTCGTCCTCACTGCGCACCCACGTCTCGTGGCCAAGGCAGCCGAGCACCGCATCGACCTCAGCCAGGGCGCGCTGCGTACGATCGAGCCCCTCAACTATCCCGAGATGATCGGTGCCATCGCACATGCGCGCGCAGTGGTGACGGATTCAGGTGGCCTGCAGAAGGAGGCCTTCCTCTTGCGAACACCATGTACGACCGTGCGCACCGAGACTGAGTGGACCGAGACGATCGAACTGGGCTGGAACGTCCTCGCCCTCGACCTGGATGAGCTCAGCACACTCGTTGACCGGCCTGCGCCGGCGCCGACCGAGGCCACTCCCTACGGCGACGGCCACGCGGCGACCGCCACCGTGGAGACCCTCGCCGCCAGGGTCCGATCTCGACCCTGAGCGGCGAGTGTTCGTCCGCGAAACCTCAGAGCGTGACGGTCCGCCCCGTTGTTGCCGACTCGATGCAGGCCTCGGCGACCCGCACCGTCTGCAGACCCTGGGTCATCGTCACGATGTCGGCGTCCTTGCCGAGAACTGCGTCGCGGAACTGCTCATGCTCGACACGCAGCGGCTCCGGCTTGGAGATCGCGTAGCGGACGACGTCACCCTCGGAGACACCACGGAAGTTCGCGATGTCGTCCCAGGTCGTCTGCACCTCGCCGTTGGCGTAGAAGGTGAGGTCGGCGGTGAGCGTGTCGGCGACGAAGGCGCCCTTCTCACCGGTGATGATCGTGACGCGCTCCTTGAGCGGCGACAGCCAGTTGACGAGGTGGTTGGTCACCACTCCGTTGGACAGCTGACCAGTCACCGCGACGAGGTCCTCGAACTCGCGACCGCTCTTGTATGCCGTCCGCGCCGCCACTGAGGCGAACGTCTGCTGCGTGACCCACGCGGTGAGGTCGATGTCATGCGTCCCGAGGTCCTTGACGACGCCGACGTCGGCGATACGCGCCGGGAACGGGCCCTGGCGACGGGTGCTCACCTGGTAGACGTCACCGAGGTCACCGGCCTCGAGACGGCGACGCGCCTCCTGAAGAGCCGGGTTGTAGCGCTCGATGTGTCCAACCGCGCCAACGAGTCCCTTGGCCTCGAACGCCTGGGCGATCTTGGTGGCGGCCGGAGTGTCTTGAGCAAGCGGCTTTTCGATGATCGCGTGCACTCCGGCCTCGGCGAGCGCGAGGCCGACCTGCTCGTGGTAGATGGTCGGAACCGCGACCATGCAGTAGTCGATGCCCTGCTCGATGAGCCGCTCGATGCCGGCAAGCACAGGACGGCCGCCAGCGACGCCGTGGACGTCACCGCCCGGGTCGGCCACGGCGACGAGCTCGACTCCGGGCAGGCTCGCAAGGACCCGGCCGTGGTGACGGCCCATCATGCCGAGGCCGATGAGGCCGGCGCGCAGGTTTGTCATCAGGCACCGGCCCTTGCGAGCGTGTTGACGCCCTCGACGATGCGCTCGAGGTCGCCCTGGCTCAGGCTCGGGTGGACGGGGAGCGAGAGGCACTGGGCGGCTGCCTTCATCGTCTCAGGCAGGTCGGCCTCGTCCGTCGTGCCGGCGAACGGCGTCAGCTGGTGGTTGGGCACGGGGTAGAACATGCCGGAACCGACCTTGAACTGCTCCTTGAGCGCGGCGGCGAATCCGTCCCGGTCCTCAGCCACTCGCACCGTGTACTGGTGGTAGACGTGCACGGCGCCCTCGGCGACGGGCGGCGCGGTGACGCCCTGGAGGTTGGCGCTGAAGTAGGCGGCGTTGTCCTGTCGCGCCTTGGTCCAGGCATTGACCTTCTTGAGCTGCTCGCGCCCGATGGCAGCATGGATGTCCGTCATGCGCGCGTTGAAGCCGATGACCTCGTTGTGGTACTGCCTCTCCATGCCTTGGTTGCGGTAGAGACGCATGAGTCGCTCGATCTCGGGCTCCGCGATGGAGACCATTCCGCCCTCGCCGGATGTCATGTTTTTCGTCGGGTAGAGCGAGAACATCGCGAACGTCCCGAATGCGCCGACCGGCGTTCCGCCGAGGGAGGCGCCGTGGGCCTGCGCCGCGTCCTCGTAGACCTGGAGCCCGTGCTTGTCGGCGATCGCCATGATCTGGTCCATCTTGGCAGGGTGTCCGTAGAGGTGAACCGGCATGATTCCGACGGTCCTGTCGGTGATCTTGGCCTCAATGGCGGTCGGGCTGAGGCAGAAGTCGTCGGCGTCGATGTCGGCGAAGACTGGCGTGGCACCGGTCAGAGCCACGGAGTTGCAGGTCGCGGCAAAGGTGAACGACGGGACGATGACCTCGTCACCTGCTGTGACGCCACTGGAAAGAAGGCCCAGGTGCTGGCCGCTGGTGCCGGAGTTGACCGCAACGCAGGCTCGACCGAGATTGAAGTGGGCGGAGAACTCGTCCTCGAAAGCCTTGACCTCGGGACCCTGCGCCAGCATTCCGCTGCGAAGGACCCGGTCGACGGCGGCGCGCTCCTCATCGCCGATGAGGGGTTTCGCCGGGGGGATGAACTCGTTCACTGCGTGGCCTCCGTCAGGCTTTCGTTGTCTTCGATGTACATCTCCCCAGTCCTGGGGCAGACCCATGTATCCGGCTCAGGGCCGGCCTCGAGCGGAACGCCAGCGCGGCCGACCCACCGTATGCGCCGGGCGGGCACTCCAGCCACGAGCGCGAAATCAGGGACATCCTTGGTGACGACCGAACCAGCTGCGACAAGCGCCCAACGACCGATTGTCACTGGGGCGACACACACGGACCGCGCTCCGATCGAAGAACCCCGTCTGCACGTCACACCCACTGCTTCCCAGTCATCACCACGCTTGAGTGACCCGTCCGGGTCCACGGAGCGAGGGAAATCGTCGTTCGTGAAGACGACCGCGGGGCCCACGAACACGCCGTCCTCCAGGACGGCAGGCTCATAGACGAGCGCGTAGTTCTGAAGCTTGCAGTTGTCCCCCATGACGACGCCGGTGCCGACGTAGGCGCCTCGCCCCACGATGCAATCCTGCCCGACGACGGCCATTTCCCTGACCTGAGCTAAGTGCCAGATCGACGTACCGGAGCCGATGACCGCCTCGGGCGACACGTCCGCGCTCTGGCTGATCCGCACGCCTCGCCGAGACGACGACATCGACGGATCAGATCTGGCAGCGGGAGGGATCACAGTGCCTCACCCTAAAGGACTAGAAGATTCCGCCAGGACACACCACCGACCCGCAGGTTCGCCTGCGACCGGCGCCCCATCGCGACATGCGAGGGTGAGGTCGTAGTCGATCGTCAGCGGTGCGTGATCGCTCCAACGATCCGCGTATGCCGCCGCGCGGCCGACCTCCGCACGCGTCGCCATGTTGGCGAGCGGCGCGCTAGCGAAGTGGTAGTCGATCCGCCACCCGGCGTCGTTGTCGAAGGCCTTGCCCCGCCACGACCACCACGTGTACGGGCCGGGCCCCGGCCCGTGTAGGGCGCGGTGGACGTCGACGTAGCCGTGGGTGCCCACCCAGTCGTCCAGGTGGGCCTGCTCCGCGGGCAGGAAGCCGGACCTGCCCAGGTTGCCCTTCCAGTTCTTCAGGTCGTCCGCCGAGTGACAGATGTTGAGGTCACCGGTGAGGACGGCACAACCGCCGTCGTCGGCCAGCTGCGCGAGGCGGAAACCAACGGCATCGAGGAAGCGGTGCTTCTCGTCCTGCCTGGGGGTGCCCGCCTCACCGGTGTGGACGTAGGTGGAGATGACGGTGACCGGGCCCCCTGGCCCAAGCACGTCGACCTCGATCCATCGCCCGGAATCCGCGAACTCGACCGGGCCGAGGTGGCTGCTGAGCCGGGCAGGGGCCTGACGGGTGAGCACGGCCACGCCCGCGTGACCCTTCGCGCTTCCGGACGCGCAGCTGACGTGCCAGCGCGCCAACGGGCTGCCGTCCAGGACTTCGCGCAGCTGGTCGTCGGTGGCCCGGACCTCCTGCAGCGCAATGACGTCGGCGTGCTGCGCGGCCAGCCAGTCCAACCCTCCGCGACGTGCGGCCGCGCGAATTCCGTTGACATTCGCGGAAATGAGACGCACCAGACAAGCCTAGCCACACTGCGTATACGCTTTTGGTCATGGACCGGGGGGTGGATGCCAACGCCTCGTCCGGACACGTCCTGATCGTCTGCACGGGCAACATCTGTCGCTCTCCCTACATCGAGCGAGTCCTGGCCCAGGAGCTCGCCGGGACGGGGGTCACCGTCGCTAGCGCAGGCACGGGCGCCCTGGTCGGCGCGCCGATCGACCCTCAGTCCGCCAGCCGCCTGGAGTCCGTGGGTGCCGATGCCAAGGGCTTCGCCGCCCAACCGGTCACCCGCGAGCTCGTGGCCGGTGCCGACCTCGTCATCACGGCGACGCGCGACCACCTGTCTCAGGTCGTCCCGCTCCATCCGCGCGCTCTCCGCTACGGGTTCGCCCTCCATGACCTCGGAGACCTGCTCGCCGCGGTGACCCCAGCCGAGATCGACGCGGCGAAGGGCGACAATCATGTGGCCAGGGTGGCGGCCGCGGCCATCGCGAAGCGTGGCGTCGTCAATCCCCGGCTGCCGAAGGACTCCGGGGTCGTGGACCCCTACCGGCAGCCTCCGCAGGTCTTCGACCAGATGGTCGTCGAGATCTCCACGTCCCTGCCGGCCGTCGTGAAGGCCCTACGCGGCTGACTCAGCTGCCGACGAGGTCCTTGCGCGGACGCGTCGTGTCGTCCGTGGCCTTGCGACGACGGCGTGAGCCGCGCCCCTGGGGGTCGGGAAGCGAGTCCGGCCGGTACTCGTAGCGGTAGTCGTAGGCGCCCCGCGCCTGTCGCGGGATGCGGTTGAGGACAATTCCAAGGACGGTCCCGCTGACGGTCTCGAAGGTCTGCAGAGCGTGGCCGAACTGTTCCCTGCTGACGATGCCGCTGCCCGCCACGACGATGGCGCCGTCGGCAAGCCGGGTGAGCACCGTGGAGTCGGTGACCGGCAGGACCGGTGCCCCGTCGATGAGCACGTAGTCGAACCGGTTGCGCAGGTCGTCCAGGAGCGTGCGCATCGCAGTCGAACCGAGCAGCTCGCTGGGGTTCGGCGGTGTGGCCCCGGCCCCGAGGACGGTGAGCGAGTGAGCACCGAAAGGCTGCAGCACGTCGTCGAGGTCGTAGCGGCCGATAAGGACGTCCGTGAGCCCGACGGAGCCCTCGAGACCGAGGTAGGTAAGCAGACGGGGGCGACGCAGGTCTCCCTCGACGACGCACACGCTCGCGCCCGACTCGGCCATCGCCAGGGCCAGGTTCGCGGTCGTGCTCGACTTGCCCTCCCCCGCGATCGACGAGGTGATGACGATGACGCGCGGGTGGTTCGTGGCGTCGACGAACTGGAGGTTGGTCCGCAGGCTCCGGAACGCCTCGGCCCGACCTGCGAGCGGGTCAGCCTGGATGATCAGGGGGTGCTTTGCCGCGTCGGCGTCGAAGGGAATCCCCCCCAGGACGACCGTGTCAGTGAGGCCTTCGACGTCCTCCTTGGTACGGAGCTTGGTGTCGAGCAGCTGCTTGAGCACAGCTGCACCAAATCCGAGCAGAAGCCCGAGGACGCCGCCGAGTGCGAGGTTGCGCAACGGTCGGGGGCTGACCGGCGCGGTCGCCTCGGTGGGTTCACGCAGCAACGTCACCTTGACCGGGCTGACGGTGTCGGCGTTGACCCGCTCCAAATCGGAGACCACCGTCGGGAAGGTCTCGGCGATGGCCTGCGCGATGTCGCGGGCCTTGATCGGGTTCGCGTCCGTCACCGTGACGTCGATGAGGACCGTGTCGGGCGGGGTGGTCGCGGTGATCTTGCCTGCCAGCGCGCCGGACTTGTCGTCGATACCCGACCGGGCGATCACCGGGTCGAGGAGCTTGGGCGACTTGAGGAGCTCGCTGTAGGACTTCACCCGCTGCTGGGTGAACGTTCCCCCTTGAGCGAGTTGGCTGCTGTCCTGAGAACCGGCCGTCGACACGAAGAACTGAGTGCTCGATGTATAGAGCGGAGTCGCCATGAGGGTCAGCAGCGCGGACAGCCCGACGACGACAAGCGCGACTGCGGTCAGGGTGCGCCAGCGACGTCGCAGGATCTGCACATAGCTCATCAGGTCCAACGGACAATCCTCACGTGGGGTCGGCCCTCTCGGCCTCCGGTGTCGCATTCAACAGTACCGGTGACTGTCGACTAGTCTGGTTGTGCGCCGTCAATAGCAATTTTGCGTCCTGATGGGCACCACCACTTCACGAACCACGGAGCAAGCAGCCACTGTGTCCTCGCGTCTGGAACACCGCGACCTCGCCGTCCGCCTCGGTTGGACCCTCCTCGACGCGCTCATCGTGTCCCTGGCCGTTCTCGCTGCCGCGTGGATCCGGTTCGACATGGACGCACGCCTGGCTACGGACGCCGAAATCCTGGCCTATGCCAGCGCCGCCGGACTGCTGCAGCTCGTTACCGGCGTGACCCTTGGCATGGTGCACCACCCCCACCGACGCGGCTCCTTCGAGGAGACCGCTCAGGTGGCCCGGACCGCCCTCATCGTGGGCGTGGCGCTCATGGCGCTCCGGTTCCTCACCGACTGGTTCACTATCCCCCGCAGCCTGCCCTTCATCGTCCCCGTCATCGCCCTCGTGGGCATGTTCGCCCTCCGCTTCATCATCCGTTCCTATCGCTGGGGACGCCTCGACGTCGGGGACAACGACACGCCGGTCGTCGTCTACGGAGCCGGCGAGGGCGGGCGACAGCTGCTGCGGGCGCTCAGCCGGGACACGTCCACCGGCGGCAGGCTGGTGCCGGTGGCCGTCGTCGACGACGACCCGCGCAAGCGCCGCATGCCCATCGAGGGACACCGCGTCTCCGGCGGCGCCGACCGCCTGTCGGAGGTGATCGAGCGCACGGGGGCCACCACCCTCGCCGTGGCCATGCCATCGATCACCGCCGAACGACTGCGTGAGATCCGCACGCTGGCTAGAAACCATGCACTCGACCTGCTCGTGCTTCCGCCGGTGGGGCGCCTCCTCGGCCCAGCCAGTGGGGCGGACCTGCGTCAGCTCAACCTCGAGGACCTCTTGGGCCGCCAGCAGATCACCATGGACGCCGCGACGATCTCCGACACGATCACGGGCAAGCGCGTTCTCGTCACAGGGGCCGGCGGCTCGATCGGCTCCGAGCTGGTGCGTCAGATCGCCAAGTTCAGCCCGGCCAAGCTCGTCCTCCTCGATCGTGACGAGTCGGCCCTGCACGCGACGCAGATGAGCCTCACCGGTCGCGCACTCCTCGATGACGGGACGCTCGCCCTCTGCGACATCAGGGACCCGGCCGCCCTCCAGCGGGTCTTCGAGAACGAGCGACCCGAGGTCGTCTTCCACGCCGCAGCGCTCAAGCACCTCACCTTGTTGGAGCAGTTCCCCCTCGAGGCCTGGCAGACCAACGTGCTCGGCACCGCCAACGTCCTCACCGCGGCCGAGGCGGTCGACGTCGACACCTTCGTCAACATCTCCACCGACAAGGCCGCGAGCCCCACGTGCGTCCTGGGCTACAGCAAACGGCTGGCGGAGCGTCTCACCGCGGAGTTCGCCGAGCACCACCACGGCACCTACGTCAGTGTCCGCTTCGGCAACGTCCTCGGGTCGCGCGGTTCGGTCATCACGGCCTTCACCGCGCAGATCGAGCTCGGCGGGCCGGTCACCGTGACCCACCCCGAGGTCGAGCGCTACTTCATGCTCATCCCCGAGGCGAGCCAGCTCGTGCTGCAGGCCTCCGCCATCGGCGCCAACGGCGACGTGATGGTCCTCGACATGGGTCAGCCGGTCAAGATCCTCGACGTGGCGCACACGCTCATCGACCTGTCGGAGAAGCCCGGGATCGAGATCGTCTTCACGGGCATGCGCCCCGGCGAGAAGCTCTCGGAGGAGCTCTTCGCCTCCGGCGAGGACATCTCGTCAGCGGGTCACTCGCTCATCAACAAGGTCGCAGTGCCCGCGATCTCGCTCCACGAGATCGCCGGCTCCGGCGTCGACGAACCCGAATCCGCCCGGGAGTGGATGCTCGAGAAGTCGACGACGGGCAGAGTACTCACATGACCGAGCGCATCTTCCTCTCGCGGGCCCACGTCACGGACGTCGAGGAGAAGTACGTCCTCGAGGCCCTCCGCTCCGGCTGGGTCGCCCCGTTGGGGCCCATGGTCGACCGGTTCGAGCGGGAGATCGCTGACCGCTGCGGCGTGGAGGGGGCCCTCGCCCTCTCGTCCGGCACCGCCGCGCTGCACCTCGCGCTGCTCGACTCCGGCGCCGGCCCCGGCACCGTCGTCGTCCTGCCGTCGATGACGTTCGCCGCGTCCGCCAACGCCGTCGCCTACACCGGCGCCGAGCCCGTCTTCGTCGACTCCCTCGATGACGCCAACCTCGATGTCGACCTGCTCATCGACACGGTCGGGACGTTGCAGGCCGAGGGCCGGACCGTCGCTGCCGTGATGACGGTGGACCTCTTCGGACGCTGCTGCGACTACACGAGCCTGGGCGACCGGCTCGTCGCCCTGGGGGTGCCCCTCATCGAGGACGCGGCCGAGGCGCTCGGCGCGACCCATGCGGGACGCCCTGCGGGCTCGTTCGGTCGCGCCGCGGCACTGTCCTTCAACGGCAACAAGATCATGACGACGTCGGGCGGGGGCATGCTGGTCAGCAACGACGGCGACCTGCTCGAGCGGGCCCGCTACCTCTCCACGCAGGCCCGCCAGCCCGCGCCCTGGTACGAACACACAGAGGTCGGCTACAACTACCGCATGTCCAACATCCTGGCGGCGTTGGGGATCGGCCAGCTCGAGCGGCTCGACGAGATGATCGCCCGCCGTCGGGAGATCCGGGACCGGTATGCCGTGGCGCTCGACCACCTGGACGGTGTCACCTTCCTCGGTCGGGACCAGGGCGGCGACGCCGGGGACAACCACTGGCTCACCTGCATCACCCTCGACCCGGAGCGCATCGCTGCCGACCCGAGCACCGTCATGGCGGCGCTCGATGCGGCCGGCATCGAGGCCAGGCACCTGTGGAAGCCGATGCACCTGCAACCGCTCTACGCCACTGCCCGAGCGGTGACCACCGGCACCGCGGAGCGCCTGTTCGAGACCGGGGTGACCCTGCCTTCAGGCTCCGAGCTCACCGACGCGCAGATCGAGCGGGTCCTCTCCACCCTCGTGCCGCTGCTCGAGGGGCGCACCGGGTGACCGACGGCAAGCGGGTCCTCGACCTCGCCGTGTCGCTCCCGGTCTTCGTCCTCTCCCTTCCGGTGCAGGCCGTGGTGGCCGTGGCGGTCCGCAGGAAGCTCGGGTCCCCGGTCCTCTTCAGCCAGGAGCGCCCGGGACTCGGCGGACGGGTGTTCGTCATGCGCAAATTCCGCACGATGCTCGAGCCCGATCCCGCCAAGGGCCTCGTCACGGACGCCGACCGGCTCACCCCCTTCGGCACCTTCCTTCGCTCGACCAGCCTCGACGAGCTGCCGACGTTGTGGAACATCGTGCGCGGCGACATGTCCCTCGTCGGTCCGCGACCGCTGCTGGTGCGCTACCTGGACCGCTACTCCCCCGAGCAGGCGCGGCGCCACGAGGTCCGGCCGGGGCTCACCGGTCTCGCACAGGTGTCGGGGCGCAACACGGTGAGCTGGGAGCAACGGCTGGGACTCGACGTCGAGTACGTCGACAACCACAGCTTCCGAGGCGACCTCTCGATCATCGCGCGCACGGTCGCTGCAGTCCTGCGACGTGACGGAATCTCCGCCGAGGGCGATGTCACCATGCCCGAGTTCATGGGCAGCAACGACTCCGTGTCGGGGAGTGAGAAGTGAGACGTCTCGTCGTGTGTGGCTCCGGAGGCTTCGGGCGCGAGGTTCTGCAGATCGTGGCTGCCGTCAACGCCGTCACGCCAACTTGGGAACTCGTGGGGGTCCTCGATGACGCGCCGGCATCCTCTGCCTCCGCGCATCTCGAGGCACTGGGTGTCGCTCACCTCGGGGTTGTCGCCGATCTGGCCGCGATCACTGCGGGAGGGCCCGACACCGCAGCGGTCATCGCCATCGGCGACCCCGCGGTCAGGCACGCCGTTGCCAGCGCGAACGTCGAGGTGGAATGGGCGGTCCTCGTCCACCCGGACGCCACCGTGGGCCCCGACGTCACCCTCGCCCCCGGAACGATCGTCGCGGCAGGCGCACGGCTCAGCACCAACATCCGGCTGGGCCAGCACGTTCACGTCGACCACAACGTCACGGTCGGCCACGACGGCACCGTCGGCGCGTTCGCCAGACTCAACCCACAGGCCTGCATCTCCGGTGCAGTCACCATCGGAGAGCGGGCCCTCGTCGGCGCCAATGCCACCGTGCTGCAGGGACTCTCGGTCGGCGCAGGCGCCGTGGTCGGAGCCGGTGCAGTCGTCACTCGAGATGTCCAGGCCAACAACACCGTTCGAGGGGTCCCCGCCAGATGAAGCACGTGCTCGTCCTCAACCAGTTTGCGGTCCCGCGCAGCCAGAGCGGCGGAACCCGACACGTCGATCTCTTCTCAAGGGTCGACGGCTGGGCGCCGACGCTCGTCGCGGGGCACCGCAACTACGGGACCCAGGAGGCCTATGTCACCGAGGACCACCGATTTCGGCTCGTCCGCATCCCGGCATACACTTCCGCGGGACTGGTCCGTGTCGCTGGCTGGGCCCTGTTCGCCATCCAAGCCACCTGGGTCGGTGTCCGCCAGCGCCAGCTCGACGCGGTCTATGCCTCCACGCCGCACCTCCTCAGTCCGGTGGCCGGTTGGGCGGTGTCCAGGGTCCGCCGCGTGCCGCTCGTCGTCGAGGTCCGAGACCTGTGGCCCGAGTCGATCGTTGGCGCCGATGCGCTGAGGCGTGACTCCGGCCTCCACCGCGTCCTTGTCCGGCTGGAACGTTGGATCTATCAGAGTGCTGATCACATCGTCGCCGTGACAGAGGGATGGGAGAGCCACTTCGCCAGCCTCGGTGTCCCAGCCGACAAGGTCACGGTCATCTCCAACGGGACCGACATCGACGACTTCAGCGTCGATGACGACCGCACGACCCTGCGTGAGGACTTCGGTTTCCACCGCCTCACGGCTGTGTATGCCGGGACGCACGGCCCCTCGAACGCCCTCCACCTTCTGCTCGACGCAGCCCGTGAGAACCCGGATGTGGATGTGGTCCTCGTTGGCTCGGGTAGCGAGAAGGTCGGCCTGCAGAAGAAGGCCGAGAGCCTTCCCAACGTCTTCTTCCGGGACCCGGTGCCCAAGTCGGAGCTGGCGCGGCTTCTCGTGGCGGCAGATGTCGGCGTGCACTGTATCGAGCCTCTCCCCGTACTCAAGTCGGGCATGAGCCCAAACAAACTGTTCGACTACATGGCCGCGGGACTTCCAACCATCAGCAATGCGGGCGAGGGTCTGCGCGCCGTGGTCTCCGATGGAGAGGCTGGCCACACGGGTGGACCCGACGACCTGGGCGAGAACCTGCAGCGAGTCGCCGCTGCCTCCGAGGAGCGACGCCGCGCGTGGGGCCGGACGGGACGGAGCATCGTGAGCGAGCGCTTCTCGCGCGACGTGGCTGCCGACCGACTCGGACGCATCCTCGACCACGTCGTCACCCACATCAGGAGAGCTCCATGACGCACCTCACCGGACGCGTCGTGCACATCACAACAGTGCACCGGTCGACCGACAACCGGATCTTTCGCAAGGAGTGCCGCGCCCTCCACGAGGCCGGCATAGACGTCCACCTCGTCGCCTCGCACGATGGAGCCGACGTCGTCGACGGCATCCCCATCCACCGACTCCCCCGCCGCTCGAGCCGCCTAGCCCGCATGGCTGGGGGTCCGATCGCGACCTGGGGCCACCTGCGCAGGCTCCGTCCGGCGTTGGTCCACGCGCACGATCCCGAGCTCATCCCTTTGCTTCTGGCGTGGAAGCTTCGGCACCCGTCAACGACGGTCGTCTTCGACGCCCACGAGTCCCTCCCCAGCCAGGTGATGGGCAAGCCCTACATCCCGGTGCGGGCACGCCGCGGCGTCGCGGCTGCTACCCGTGCACTCGAGCGACTTGCCGGGATGGGCGTCGACCGTGTCGTCGTGGCGACACCGTCCATCCGGACCGAGTTCCCGTCCGCGAAGACCGTTCTCGTGCAGAACTATCCCTGGTTGTCCGACTTCCCGGAGGCGACCCCGGCGCCGCGGAGGCGCCGCCTGGTCTACGTCGGGGGCTCCAGCCACGAGCGCGGGCTACAGCAGATGCTCGACCTCGTTCTCGCACTCGACGGCACCGCAGTCCTTGTCCTGGCGGGTCCCGTCACAGCAGCCGGCCAAGGTCTGCTCGACGAGCACCCGGCGACCACGCGGGGCTTGGTCGAGAACCACGGAATGCGGCCGGCCGAGGACGTTCCAGGGCTTATCGCCGGGGGCGATGTCGGCATCGTGCTGTTCCACCCGTTGCCGAACCACTACGAATGCCAACCCACGAAGATGTTTGAGTACATGGCGGCGGGTCGCCCCTTCATCGCTTCGCATTTTCCTGCATGGCAGGAGATGTACGGCGAGGACGACTGCGCGCTGTTCGTTGACCCCCTCGACGATGCCGCCATCCTCGAGGCCGCCCGAACCCTCCTTGATGATCCGAACCGATGCGAACGACTCGGCAAGAACGGCCGAGCAGCCTTGGAGCGGCGCTTTACGTTCGACGGCGAGTCTGATCGTCTCGTCGGGATGGTCCGCGACAGCGTCTGATGGTCACTCGGCGCACGGCGAGCCCGGTCGAGAGGATGGACAACGGGGCAAACCGAACTCAGACGTTGGCCGTGACAGCCGTGGCGTATGCCGGTCTGCTCGCCTTCGTCACGGAGCGGTTCATCGCCGAACCGTTCGCCTACCTGGGGTTCGTCCATCGGCCGGTTGGCGCACTGGAGCTGGTGCTGTGGGTTGTCTCGTCAGGCGCACTCGGGGCGATGGCCTTTCGCCGCTGGGCGCTCCCCTCGCACTCCGCCTTCGCCTTCCTGCTGGCCACCGTGGCCCTCCCCGTCGTGACAGTGCCCACTTTTTGGGGGCAGCTCGAGTCCTGGGGGCTCTTCGTCCTCCAATTGACCACACTCGTCGCGTTCGCCCTCATGCGAGTGATTCTCCGGGGCGACCGGATCCCCTGGCGTGGCGTGGTGGTCCCACCACGACTGTTCTGGCTGGCTCTGGCCTCAGCCACTACCGGGGCCATGGGCTACCTGTTCCTCAGCACGGGCATCTCCCCCACCTTCCTGAATCTCTCAGACGTGTACAGCCAGCGCGAGGAGTTCTCAGGCAGCATCACGAGCGTCGGCGCCTACCTCGTGGGGTGGGTCGGTGCCGGGATCCTCCCCGGTGTCCTCGCCACCGGCCTTTACCGTCGCAACGCCACCATCACCGGCTCGGCGGTCGTCGCCATCGCCCTGCTCTACTCGATGACCGGCTACAAGTCCTATCTCGTGGGTGTAGCACTCACCATCGCTGCCTACGTGCTGACGGCAGTGCATCGCCGCGGAGGCCACTGGTGGATCACGACTTTTGGCGGCATCGTCGCAGTCGCTGCCCTGCTCGACTCTGTGCGAGGCGGTTTCACGTTCACGACGTTGCTCGTCCGTCGTGCGCTTGCGACCGCAGGCCTCAACACTGCGAGCTACGTCGACTTCTTCGACAGCAACGAACGCTACGGCCTGCGCCACAGCGTGCTGTCGTTCACGGGACAGCCACCGTATGATCTCAGTCCCGCCCGACTGATCGGTCTCGAGGCCTACGGCAACGCGACCGTCGCGGCCAACGTCAACTTCATCGGTGACGGCTACGCCAACTTCGGCATCACCGGCGTGCTCGTCATGGCCACGGTGCTGGCGATCTATCTGCGGTGCGTGGACAAGGCGACGATGCACCTTCCGTTGCAGGTGTCAGCCCCGGCCCTCACCCTCTTCCTCATCGCAGCGTCGAACACCGCAGCGCTCACGGTCCTCTCGACCCATGGGGGACTCGTCCTGCTCGCGCTCATGCTGACCATGCCGTCGTTCAAGGACCCTCAGGTCGAGACGCGCAAGGAGCGACGGACGATCACCACGAGGAGAACATAGAGCAGGACCTGTGACGCGGAGTAGGTACCGACGGCTACCGCGACGGACATGCCCATGACCAGCGGAATCCCGACGGCTGAAGCGACGAGCACAAGACGCAGCACGTCCCAACGAAGCAGCCAGTCGCTCCTGCCAGTGACGTTGAGCAGCTGACCCCAAGGGGATCCGACGAACTGAGCCAGCGCACCGGGTGCCAGCAGGGAGAGCAGCGATCCCGTCTGCGCCCACTCCTGACCCAGGACCACGGGAGCCAACAGCGGTCCCAGGACCGCGGCACCCACGCACGGCAGGAGTCCCACGACGAAGAGGTCGCGGATGGCCTTGTCCACGATCGGAAGCGAGGACCGTCGATCGCGGATTAGGCGCCCGACCTCACCGATGGCGGCTGCCGACGACCCCTGCGCGACGATGGCGAGCGGGCTCACCAGGAGCCGGATAGCCATCGCGAGAGCGCCGGCGACCGCGGCGCCCACAAAAAACGCAGGCAGGATGACGATCAGCTGACCAGCTACGGAGTTGATGCCCGCGCTGGTCCCGGCAGTCACGGCATACCGACGGTTCTCTCGCCACGTGACGCGCAGCGGCCGGGTCGCCTTCGACAGACCGAAGAGACCGCGCAACCAGATCAGCCGCGCCGCGAGGAACCCAGCGATGAGTGACCACACCTGTGGGGACACGGCCCCGGCCGCGACCTGCACGATGCCCGTGCCAGCTCCTTGCACGAAGTTGGCGAAGCCGAGGTGACGGTACTGCTGCTTCCGCACCCGAGTAGCGGCTCCGACGATCTGGACGGAGCCCGCCAGGACGATTGCCGGCGCGGCCAGCCACACGAGCGGAGCGCCGGCCACGACTGCGGTCGCGGCAGCCACACCGGACACGAGGGTGCTCGCGAGCGCCGCTGCCAGCGCAAGTCGGAAGAGCGACCACGTGTCACCGTCGTCACTCGTCGACTGTGCCCGAACCTCGAGACGCAGGGTCGAGATCCCCACGAAGGAGGTTGCAACGGCAATGACGGTCGAGAACAGACCGAAGACCTCGGGTGAGTAGAGGCGCGAGAGAACGGGCGTGAGCAGCAGGTTGATGCCGAAGCCGAAGGCGCTGCCCAGAATGACGACGGCACTGGCACGGCGCAGGCTCACGATTGAAGGCTTCGAGTGGACAGGATCAGTCACGCCCGAAGAGGTCACGGGTGTAGACCTTGTCGACCACGTCGTCGAGCAAGTCGCTCACCCTGTTGGCCACGATGACGTCGGACCGGCGCTTGAACTCGTCGAGGTCCCGGATGACCTCGGAGTGATAGAACCGGTCCTCGTCGAGCGCGGGCTCGTAGAGGACGACCTCGATGCCCTTGGCCTTGATCCGCTTCATGATCCCCTGGATGCTCGACACCCGGAAGTTGTCGGACCCGGCCTTCATGATGAGCCGGTACATCCCGACCACTCGGGGCTTACGGCGCAGGATGTCGGTGGCGATGAAGTCCTTGCGCGTCGTGTTGGAGTCGACGATGGCACGGATGAGGTTCTGCGGGACGTCGCTGTAGTTCGCGAGGAGCTGCTTGGTGTCCTTGGGCAGGCAGTAGCCGCCGTAGCCGAAAGACGGGTTGTTGTAGTGCGAGCCGATGCGAGGGTCCAACCCCACCCCGTCGATGATGGAACGGGTGTCGAGACCGTGCGACACGGCATACGTGTCCAGCTCGTTGAAGTAGGCGACGCGCATCGCGAGGAAGGTGTTGGCGAACAGCTTGATCGCCTCGGCCTCGGTCGGGTTCGTGTGCAGCAGGGGCACGTCGTCGTCCAGGGCCCCCTCGACGAGCAGCTCCCCGAAGCGGTGCGCCGCCTCGCTGTGCCCGCCGACGACGACCCGGCTCGGGTGCAGGTTGTCGTGCAGGGCCCGGCCCTCCCGCAGGAACTCCGGTGAGAAGACGACGTCGAGTCCCGGGTGTGCCGTTCGCATACGTTCGGTGAACCCGACCGGCACCGTCGACTTCAGGACGACGGTCGCCTCGGGCGCCAGCGTCGCAACCGACGCGATGACCGACTCGACGGACGAGGTGTCGAAGAAGTCGCGGACGGGGTCGTAGTCGGTGGGGGTCGCGACGATGACGAAGTCCGAGCCCGGCATCGCGGTCGCGGCCTCCGTGGTGGCGGTGAGCGACAGGTCGTGGTGGGCGAGGTAGTCCTCGAGCTCGGGGTCCACGAGCGGCGACTCACGCCGGTTGACCTGTGCGACGCGCTCGGCACTGAGGTCCACGGCGACGACGTCGTGGCGTTGTGCGAGGACGACGGCGTTGGAGAGTCCGACGTATCCGAGGCCGACCACGGAGATCTTCACGTCGGTCACGCTACCCGTCGACGGTGTCGCATCACGCACCACGCCCGGGCGGTGGGCCACAATGGGCGCCATGCAGACCCATGCGATGTCCAAGCGCCTCACTGCGGAGTTCGTCGGCACCTTCTGGCTCGTCTTCGGAGGGTGCGGGTCAGCGATCTTCGCGGCCGGCTTCCTGTCCACGCCGACCCTCGGCGCCGGGGCGCCGGTCCACCTCGGCATCGGGTTCGTCGGTGTCGCCCTTGCCTTCGGGCTCACGGTCGTGACCATGGCGTATGCCGTGGGGCACGTCTCCGGTGCGCACTTCAACCCTGCAGTGACGCTGGGTGTGACCATCGCCAAGCGCTTCGAGTGGAAGGACGTGCCCGGCTACGTCGGGGCGCAGGTCCTGGGTGGGCTCGCAGCGGGTGGCGCCCTGTGGGCCATCGCGCGGGGCCGGGACGTCTTCGACGCCACCGGCAACATGGCCGCCAACGGCTTCGCCGAGCACTCCCCCGGCGGCTACTCGCTCATGGCGGTCCTGTGCGCCGAGATCCTGCTGACGATGTTCTTCGTCTACGTCATCCTCGGCGTGACCCACGAGAGCGCCCCCACGGGCTTCGCGCCACTGGCGATCGGCCTGTGCCTCACGCTCATCCACCTCATCTCCATCCCGATCTCCAACACCTCGGTCAACCCCGCTCGCTCGACCGCCGTCGCGTTCTTCAACGGCGACGGAGCGCCGGGGCAGCTGTGGCTGTTCTGGGTCGCTCCTCTCATCGGCGCCGCCATCGCGGGCGCGACCTTCCACCTCATCACCGGGGTGGACCGCCGTGACCGTGACATCACCGGCGAGGTCGCGCTCGAGGACGTCGTCGTGCCGGACGGGGTCGACCCCGACGCACCGCGCGCTCTCTGACGCCGATAGATTCGGCGCCATGGCCAAGATCATCTACACCCTCACCGACGAGGCTCCCCTCCTCGCGACCTACTCCTTCCTCCCGGTGATCGAGGCCTTCGCCTCCACCGCAGGCGTCGACGTCGAGACCCGCGACATCTCCGTCGCCGCGCGCATCCTCGCGGCCTTCGCTGACCAGCTCCCCGAGGACCAGAAGGTCGCGGACGCCCTCGCCGAGCTCGGTGAGCTCGCGACGACCCCCGAGGCCAACATCATCAAGCTGCCCAACATCAGCGCCTCCGTGCCGCAGCTCAAGGCCGCGATCAAGGAGCTGCAGGGGCAGGGGTTCGACCTGCCGGCATACAGCGACGAGCCGAGCACCGACGCGCAGAAGGACGCGAACGCCCGCTATGCCAAGGTCATGGGCAGCGCGGTCAACCCCGTTCTGCGCGAGGGCAACTCCGACCGCCGCGCGCCCGCATCGGTCAAGAACTACGCCAAGGCGCACCCGCACTCGATGGGCGCCTGGAGCGCCGACAGCAGGACCAACGTCGCGACCATGGGTCACGACGACTTCGCCAGCAACGAGAAGTCGGTCGTCCTCCCCGCTGACGACACCCTGACCATCCAGCTCGTCACCGACGCCGGCACCACCGTCCTCAAGGACGGCCTCAAGGTCCTCGAGGGCGAGGTCGTCGACGCCACCGTCATGCGCGCGGCCGCGCTCGACGCGTTCCTCACCGAGCAGATCGCCCGGGCCAAGGCGGACGGCGTCCTCTTCTCCGTGCATCTCAAGGCCACGATGATGAAGGTGTCCGACCCGATCATCTTCGGCCACGTCGTGCGCGCCTTCCTGCCCGAGGTCTTCGCGAAGCACGGCGCCGCACTCGAGGACGCCGGTCTGTCCCCCAACAACGGGCTGGGCGCGATCCTCGAGGGCCTGTCTGCGCTCCCGAACGGTGACGAGATCAAGGCCGAGATCGAGGCCGGCCTCGCCGCCGGTCCCGAGCTCGCGATGGTCAACTCCGACAAGGGCATCACCAACCTGCACGTCCCGAGCGACGTCATCATCGACGCGTCGATGCCGGCGATGATCCGCACGTCCGGCCACATGTGGGGTCCGAGCGGCGAGGAGGCCGACACCCTCGCCGTGATCCCCGACAGCTCGTATGCCGGGATCTACCAGGTCGTCCTCGATGACTGCCGCGCGAACGGTGCCTTCGACCCGACGACGATGGGCTCGGTTCCCAACGTGGGGCTCATGGCGCAGAAGGCCGAGGAGTACGGCTCGCACGACAAGACCTTCGAGATCTCGCAGGCCGGCACGGTGCAGGTCGTGAGCTCCGCAGGTGAGGTGCTTCTCGAGCACGACGTCCAGCCCGGTGACATCTGGCGCGCGTGCCAGACCAAGGACGCCCCGATCCGCGACTGGGTCAGGCTCGCCGTGACGCGCGCCCGCGCCTCGCAGGCGCCCGCCATCTTCTGGCTCGACGAGAAGCGCGCCCACGACGCCAACCTCATCGCCAAGGTCAGGACCTACCTCGCGGACGAGGACACCGAGGGGCTGGACATCCAGATCCTCAGCCCCGTCGAGGCCACCAAGGTCTCCATCGAGCGCATCCGCCGCGGCGAGGACACCATCTCGGTGACCGGCAACGTCCTGCGTGACTACAACACCGACCTCTTCCCCATCCTCGAGCTCGGCACCAGCGCCAAGATGCTCTCGGTCGTGCCGCTCATGAACGGTGGCGGCCTCTTCGAGACCGGCGCCGGTGGCTCGGCGCCCAAGCACGTCCAGCAGCTCGTCCAGGAGAACTACCTCCGCTGGGACAGCCTCGGTGAGTTCATGGCTCTCGCCGAGTCCTTCCGCCACCTCGCGGACTCGACCGACAACGCCAAGGCGCGCGTCCTCGCCGAGACCCTGGACCGAGCGACCGAGACGCTCCTCCAGGAGAACAAGGGCCCGGCGCGCAAGGTCGGCCAGATCGACAACCGTGGGAGCCACTTCTACCTCGCCCTCTACTGGGCGCAGGAGCTGGCGAGGCAGACCGAGGACGCCGACCTCGCGTCTGCGTTCTCGGGTGTCGCCGAGCGGCTGACCAGCCAGGAGCAGCAGATCAACGACGAGCTGCTCGCCGTGCAGGGCTCGCCCGCGGACATCGGTGGCTACTACCGTCCCGACGAGGCCAAGGTCACCGCCGTGATGCGGCCGTCCGGCACCTTCAACGACACCCTCGCCAGCCTGCTCTGAGTCGTTGAGACTCTGGCTCAGCCGCACCTCCGAGATCCCGACACCCTCGTGAGCCAGGTCACGGAGGTCGAGCGTGCCACTCACAGCTCCCCGACGGTCGCGCCTTTGTTCGGTGCAGTCCTGGCAGGCATGGTGGCCATCGCCAGTGTGGTGTGGTCACTCCCGCGTGGCCTGGACGGCACGGACGAGGGCTACTACCTCAACGAGATCGCACACCCGTCCGACAGCTCTGCCACTGCCCTGCTCTTCGGCTGGTTCTGGCATCCGCTGTATGCCGTGGTGGGCGAGTCCGTGGTCGGTCTGCGGTTCATCGGGATGGCCCTCGTCACTGCAGCCACTGTCGCGCTGACCCTCGGACTGCTGAGCCTGGTGTGGACGCGAGACGTGCCGGGACAGGAGGCACCGTCCCGACCTCACCGGTCGGTTCCCGCAGCTGTCGGTCTGTGCCTCGTCGCCGTGGGCCTCGCGCTGATCCCGCTGTCGGTCCTGCCACTCACACCTTCCTACAACACGCTCGCCTTGCTCGCCCTGCTGTGCACCGCAGTGGGGTGCAGGTACGCATGGGTGGGGGAACGGGTCCTTCTCGGTGGCGCCGTCATCGGGTTGGGCGGGTTCCTGGCCGTGGTGGCCAAGCCGACGACGGCACTGGTCCTCGGCATCGTCGTGCTGCTTCTGACGCCCTGGTCCCGGCGCCTGCTCCCCGGGGTCGCGGCGGCTGCCGGCGTCCTCGTGCTCCTCGGCGCGATCCTGGTGGCGGCGTTCCCGGGCCACCTCCCTGCGCTCGTGACCGTGGTCGAGCGTGGCGTCGAGGCCACTGTCGGTCACCCCCACCTGGTGCGGTTCGACCGGTTCAGGGTGGACCGGGTGATGCTGCTCTCTGCCCTGGCGGCAGGAGCCCTGGGGGCTCTCGCCGGACTCGTCGCGGCGCCCAGCGGAGCCGCACGGTCGGGGAGGAAGCAGCTGACGAAGCAGGCCGTGGCCACCGTGTTGGGACTCGCAGCCGCCCTTCCTGCGGTGGTCGCCCTGGCCCGTGCCTGGCGGGACGGCACGACCCGCAACTTCGACCTCTTCCAGCCACAGGCGACTCTCTATGTCTTCGGACTGACCCTCGCGCTGGCGGCTCTGACGTCACTGGCCGCACTGGTGCGTCGTTCGGCCGATCGACCGAGCTCGGTCGAGCTGCGCCTGGCTGCCCTGCTCGCCTGCCTGCCTCTGGCCTACGCCTTCGGCACCAACACCAACCTGTGGAGGTTCTCCGGGCACGTCGTGGTCTTCTGGTTCCTTGCCGTCCTCATCCTCACGCGTGGGTCGGGGTGGCTGGCCACCTCGGCGTCCGGGGTCGCCACCTACGCCGTCCTGGTCGCCGGGGTCAGCACTCCTCTGGCTCCCTACCGAAGTGCGCCGATCCTCGACACGGCGCCGACCCAGGTCAGCCGTGGAGGCCAGACGATCGCTCTGCCGCCAGCGCAGGCCCGACTCACGGCCGGGGTGCTGGAGGTCGGTCGTGGGCTGAAGGTCTCACGCGAGACGACGGTGCTCGACCTCACCGGGGAGTCGCCCGGCACGATCTGGGCGTGGGGCGCCCGGCCCATGGCCCAGGGCTGGGTCATCGGAGGCTATGCCGACAGCGCCACCTCCGCACGCGTTGCCATCAACCCGGTCGCCTGCCGGCTGAGGACGGCCCTCGTGCTCCGGGCCACGGAGGGTTCACGTCGAGCACTCCCCGATGACGTGCTGGCGCAGTGGGGCGTGCGCGTCCCCGATGACTACCGCGTGGCGGCTGAGTACCTCGTCCCGGAAGACCCGCTCGTTCCCACAGGGTCACTGCGCGCCGTACAGGTCCTGGTGCCCGTCACCGCCCGCCCGACGGGGTGCGGGGCGTAGCGTCCACCGCATGAGCGACTTCAACGCACAGGTCATCAGGGAGTTCCGCGAGAACGAGGGGCGGGTCGGCGGGCCGTTCGAGGGGGCGCCGATGATCCTCATCCACCATCTCGGCGCGAGGACTGGCACCGAACGGGTCACGCCGCTCATGTACTTCCCGCAGGACGACGGCTCGATGGTCATCGTCGCGTCCAAGGCCGGCGCTCCCGACAACCCGGACTGGTTCCACAACGTCCGGGCCAACCGGCGCTTCGACGTGGAGGTCGGCACCGAGACCTTCCCCGTCGAGGCCGAGGTGTTGCCGCGCGAGGAGCGCGACGCCACCTGGCCGAGCATCGTGGAGACGGCTCCCGGCTTCGGGGACTACGAGAAGAAGACCGACCGGATCATCCCGGTCATCCGTCTGCGCCGCGCGGCTTGAGCCGGCTGCCCGGCACGGGTCAGAGCGGCATCTTCATTCCGACGTGGGACGCGACGAACCCCAGCCGCTCATAGAAGCGGCGCGCGCCCTCGCGACTCGTGTCAGTGGTCAGCTGCACCATCACCGCACCGCGACGGCGGGCCTCGTCGATCGCCCACTGGAACAACCCTTCGCCGAGCCCCAGACCCCGTCGGCTCGAGGCGACGCGCACGGCCTCGATCTGGGCGCGCAGGGCACCGCCGCGAGAGAGCCCGGGCAGCAGGGTCAGCTGCAGGGTCCCGACGACCTCCCCGTCGTCCTCGAGCACGACCAGCTGGTGGGCCGGATCGGCGTCGATCGCCTCGAAGGCCGTCAGGTATGCCGAGTGCTCCCCTTCGCTCTCACGCGTCGCTCCCAACGGGTCGTCCATGAGGAGCGCGACGATCGCGGGCACGTCCTCACGCGTCGCCCGTCGAACCCTCACGGGTAGCCGTCGGGGTTGGCGCTCTGCCACCGCCACGTGTCGACGCACATGTCGTCGACGGTCCGGGTGGCCCTCCAGTCCAGGTCGGCCTCGGCCTTCGTCGGGTCGGCGTAGGACTCGGCGATGTCACCGGGGCGGCGGTCGACGAGCTCGTGCGGCAGCTCGCGACCGGCAGCCCGCTCGAACGCACGGAGCATCTCGAGCACGGACGTGCCGTGACCGGTGCCGAGGTTCCAGGTGTTGACGGGAGTGTCGGTGGCGCCGAGGCGATGCAGTGCGGCGACGTGTCCGGCCGCCAGGTCCTCGACGTGGATGTAGTCGCGCACGCCGGTGCCGTCGGGAGTGGGGTAGTCGCCGCCATAGATCAACAGCTTCTCGCGGCGACCGACGGCGACCTGGGCGAGGAAGGGCATGAGGTTGTTGGGGATGCCGCTCGGGTCCTCGCCGATCGTGCCGCTGGGGTGGGCACCCACCGGGTTGAAGTAGCGCAGCAGTGCGATGCGCCAGGTCGGGTCCGCGACGGCCATGTCGCGCAGGACCTGCTCGTTCATGACCTTGGTCCAGCCGTAGGGGTTGGTCGCCGAGGTGGGCGCGTCCTCCTGCATCGGCACGGCGGCCTCAGCGCCGTAGACCGTGGCCGAGCTCGAGAAGACGAGCTTGCGGACCCCGTGCCGGTCCATCGCGCGGAGCAGGGACAGCGTCGTGTCCAGGTTGTTCTCGTAGTAGCTGAGCGGCTCGGCCACGCTCTCCCCGACGGCCTTGAATCCGGCGAAGTGGATGACCGCGTCGATCGGGGTGTCGGCGAAGGTCGCCTCGGTCTTGTCACGGTCGGTGAGATCGAAGGACCGCACGTCCAACGACATACCGGTGAGCGCCTCGACACGACCCACCACCGACGGCTTGGCGTTGGCGAAGGAGTCGACGACGACGACGTCGTGCCCCGCGGCGACGAGCTGGATGACCGTGTGCGAGCCGATGTAGCCCGCACCACCTGAGACGAGAACGCGCATGCTCACACCCTAGAGCCGCCCCGGCGACACGCGCTGATAGCGTCACGACCGACCACATCTGCCCCGTACGAAGAGGTACCCATCGTGAGCCAGACCCCCGTCAAGGTGGCCGTCACCGGCGCCGCCGGTCAGATCGGCTACAGCCTGCTCTTCCGCATCGCGTCCGGTGCCCTCCTCGGACCCGACACCCCCGTCGAGCTGCGCCTGCTCGAGATCACCCCGGCCCTCAAGGCCCTCGAAGGGGTCGTCATGGAGCTCGACGACTGCGCCTTCCCGACGCTGGCCGGCGTCCAGATCGGCGACGACGCCGAGAAGGTCTTCGACGGCGTCAACCACGCCCTCCTCGTCGGTGCCCGCCCCCGCGGCCCGGGCATGGAGCGCGGTGACCTCCTCGAGGCCAACGGCGGCATCTTCGCCCCCCAGGGCAAGGCCCTCAACAAGGTCGCGGCCGACGACGTGCACATCACCGTGACCGGCAACCCGGCCAACACCAACGCCCTCATCGCGATGAGCAACGCGCCCGACATCCCCACATCGCAGTTCTCCGCGCTGACCCGGCTCGACCACAACCGTGCGATCAGCCAGCTCGCGGCCAAGCTCGACGTCCCGGTCACCGAGATCAAGAAGATGACGATCTGGGGCAACCACTCGGCCACCCAGTACCCCGACCTGTTCCACGCCGAGGTCTCCGGCCGCAACGCTGCCGAGACCGTCAACGACCAGCAGTGGCTCGCGGACACCTTCATCCCCACCGTCGCCAAGCGCGGCGCGGCGATCATCGAGGCTCGCGGCGCGTCCTCGGCCGCCTCCGCCGCGTCGGCCACCATCGACCACGCCCGCACCTGGGTCGAGGGCACGGCCGAGGGTGACTGGGTCTCGATGGCCGTGCGCTCGGACGGCTCCTACGGCGTCGAGGAGGGGCTCATCAGCTCCTTCCCGGTCACCGTCAAGGACGGCCAGTGGAGCATCGTCCAGGGTCTCGACATCGACGAGTTCTCGCGCGGCAGGATCGACGCCACGGTCAAGGAGCTCGCCGAGGAGCGCGACGCGGTCAAGGAACTGGGCCTGATCTAGCCTCAGCGCGACAGCGAAACCGTGACCGCCTGACCTGCCAGGCACAAGGCCCGCGCCCCCTCCCAGGGGGTGCGGGCGTTGCCGTTGGTTGCCTACCGGACGACTCCGACACGTGCGGACTCTCCGACTGAAGGCTCAGGGGACGGCGGCGAGGAACAGGTAGGCCGCACAGAGCGTGAGGTGCACGCTCGCCTGGAGGCGGGTGGCCCGTCCCGGCACGACCGTGAGCACGCCCGTGACGATGGTGATGGCCAGCAGGGTGATCTGGGTCGCGTCCAGCCCGAGGTGCAGCGGCGTGTCGATCCAGATGGTGGCAATCGCCAGGACCGGGATGGTGAGGCCGATGCTGGCCATGGCGGAACCGAGGGCCAGGTTGATGCTGGTCTGCACGCGCTCGCGCCGGGCGGCGTTGACGGCCGCGAGGGTCTCGGGCAGCAGCACGAGCAGGGCGATGACGACACCGACGAACGAGTGCGGCAGCCCGGCGGCCGCCACGGCCTCCTCGATGGACTTCGACTCGACCTTGGCCAGCCCGACGACGGCGACGAGGGACAGGACCAGGAAGGCGAGGGAGGTCCATGTCTCGGCGTTGGTGGGCGGGGTCGCGTGCTCGTCCTCGGGGATCGGTTTGCCCTTGGCACCGACGGGCAGGAAGAAGTCGCGGTGGCGGACGGTCTGGGTGAGGACGAACGCGGCATACAGGCTCAGTGACGCGACGGCCGCGAAGGCGAGCTGGCTCGGCGTGAACGACGGACCGTCCTCACCCGTGGTCACGGTGGGCAGCACGAGGCAGACCGCAGCAAGGGTGGCGACGGTGGCGAGCGCGCCGCCGGTGCCTTCGGCGTTGAACCGGACGGTGCCGAAGCGTCGAGTGCCCACGAGGAGCGAGAGCCCCAGGATGCCGTTGACCGTGATCATCACAGCGGCGAAGACGGTGTCGCGGGCCAGGGTCGAGGTGCCTTCGCCGCCGCTGAGCATGAGGGTGACGATCAGCGAGACCTCGATGACCGTGACGGCGACGGCCAGCACGAGTGAGCCGAACGGCTCACCCACCCGGTGGGCGACGACCTCGGCGTGGTGGACGGCGGCCAGGACGGCGCCCCCGAGCAGCACGGCAACGATGGCCACCACGATGCCGCTGATGTCGCGGCCCCAGGTCAGCGCGAGCGCGACCAGCGCCAGGACCGGGGCGATCGTCGTCCAGTGGAACAGGTGCTTGTGGGTCGCGGTGGTGGGCGTGGTGTCGTTCCACGTCTCCGGCATCAGCCCGCTCCGCGCTCTGCCGAGACGAGCTCGGCGGCCTGCTTCTCGGCGATGGCGACGACGTTGTTGAGCAGCATGGCGCGGGTCATCGGGCCCACTCCCCCGGGGTTGGGGCTGACCCAGCCGGCGACCTCGGCGACGTCGGCGGCGACGTCACCGGCAATGACGGAGCGGCCGTCGTCCTCGACGACGCGGCTCACGCCGACGTCGAGGACGGCTGCGCCGGGCTTGACCATGTCACCGGTGATGAGTCCGGGCACCCCGGCCGCCGCGATGACGATGTCGGCGCGACGGACCTCGGCGGCGAGGTCGACGGTCCCGGTGTGGCACTGGACGACGGTCGCGTTCTCGGATCGGCGCGTGAGGATGAGCGACAGCGGGCGGCCCACGGTGATGCCGCGGCCGACGACGACCACACGCGCGCCCGCGATGGGCACGTCGTGGCGGCGGAGCAGCTCGATGCACCCGACGGGCGTGCACGGCAGCGGCGCCTCCTGGCCGAGGACGAGCCAACCGAGGTTCATGGGGTGGAGACCGTCGACGTCCTTGACGGGGTCGACGGCCGCGAGGATCTGGTTCTCGTCGAGGCCGGTCGGCTGCTGCACGAGGAAGCCGGTGCAGGCCGGGTCCTCGTTGAGCTCGCGCACGACTGCGAGGACGTCGTCGAGGCTGGAGTCGGCGGGCAGGTCACGCCGGATGCTCGAGATGCCGATCTCCGCGCAGTCCTTGTGCTTGGCGTTCACGTACCAGCTGCTGCCCGGGTCACTGCCGACGAGGACGGTACCGAGCCCGGGCGTGATCCCGCGTTCGGCGAGCGCGGCGACACGACCACGCAGCTCCTCCTTGATCGTCGAGAGGATGGCCTTGCCGTCGAGTGTCTGAGCAGTCACCCGGCGATTCTCCCAGACGCCATGCGCCCACTCGACCGCCGCTCAGGGTGGGGGCGCTCGAGTGGGTGGTCGTGAAGGTCCTCGATCAGCGCTGTGCACTGCTGCGCTGGGGCGCAGCAGTGCACAGCAGGACGGAAGGGGTCAGGCGCTATCTGTCGCCCGGGCGAGGGCGGCCAGTGCCGCCGGGAAGCACTCTGCCGGCGGTGTCACGAGGCCCGCGCCGACCTGCCCCGTCCCCGCGACCCGACCGGCCATGCCGGTGTTGATCTGCGGCAGGATCCCGGTGCGCACGACCGACACGACGTCGATCCCGGTCGGGGTGCCACGGAAGTCGAGGATCGGCACCTGGAACATCGGGTGCTCCCCCACGGTGATCTCGTACATCGTCTGCGTCGCTCGTAGCGCGAACGCCACGTCGCCGCCGACGAACTTCACGATCGCCGGTGCCGCGGCCATGGCGAACCCGCCGATGCCGCCCGTCTCCGTGATCGCCGAGTCGCCGATGTCGGGGTTGGCGTCGTCGGGTCCGTAGTCCCCGAGGAAGAGGCCCTCGGGAGTGTTGGCGGGCCCGGTGAACCACTCGTCGCCGGTTCCGGACACCCGGATCCCGAAGTCCGTGCCGTTGCGTGCCATGGTCGTCACGACCGACGACCCGGGTATGCCGTGTGCCGCCATCGTGGCCAGCTTGCAGGCCGGCATACCGAGGTTGAGGAAGAAGTGCTCGTTGGCCCCGGAGAAGCGGACGGCCTCGGCGATGTCGGTCGAGCTCGCGTCGGCCGTGATCATGCCGGGCAGGAGCTCGCGCAGCAGCATGAGCGACCCGGCCCGGTTGCGGTTGTGGCCCTCGTCTCCCATCTGGAGCATCTGGGCCAGGATCGCCTTGATGTCGAAGGGGCCGGTGGCGCGCACCGACTGCTGGAGGATTGGGCCGAGGACGTTGGTCATCCAGTGCAGGCGGTCGATGACCTCGGGGCCGTAGGCGCCGTAGCGCAGCACCTTGCCGAGGCCCTCGTTGAGCGAGCACCAGGACCAGGCGTCATGCACCTCGTCGCGCAGGCCATACATCCACATGGACGGCGACACGACGCCCGCCATGGGTCCGACGGCGTCGCGGTGGTGACACGGCTCGAAGGCGAACTGCCCTGTGGCCAGGGCCTTCTCGGCACTCTCGGCGTCGTCGGCGAGACCCTCGAAGAGGACGGCGCCGATCAGCGCACCCTTCATCGGGCCGGACGCACGCTCCCACTCCAACGGTGGCCCCGCGTGGAGGAAGGTGCCGCGCTCGAGGCCGAGGGCGTCCTTGGCCTGCTTGACGTCGCAGAGCTCGGCGGTCGAGGCAGTCATGCGCGCGTATGCCGTCGCGTTGGCTTCCGCTCGTCGCGCGTCGGCCATCACCGCGGCCAGGTCGGCCTCGGTCCCGGGCATCGGTGGCTGCCAGTCGGCCTCGGTGACCGTGACCGCCTGGCCTCGCAGGGCATCGGCGAAGAGCTGGACGCCAGCCGTGGCGACCGACGGCGACTCCACCGAGAGCAGTCCGTGCAGGGGCTGGTTCATCGGGCTCCTCCGAGCAGGGTGAGGGCGTGCCGGGTGGCATCGCGGTTCGACAGGAAGACCGAGGCCCCCGCGGCGGAGAGGGTCTCGCCGGTGCGGGTCAGCCCCTGCGGGTCGGACTCGGTACCGGTGAGCGACACGACGACCGGCAGCTCCCGGCCCCCAGTGGCGGCCGTGTCCTTGGCTGCGCGGATGGCATCGGCCAGCTCCCCGGCCGGGTCCTGGTGCGCACCGAACCCCAGGACGAGGTCGAGCAGGAGGACGCCGCAGCTCGGGTCCGCGGCCTCGGCCGCGATCCGCTCCATCCGCAGGGTCGGGTCGATCATCGGGTGCGCCCGCCCCTGGGTCAGGCCGTCGTCCCCGAAGTCGATGACGAGGTGTCCGTCGTGGCGCATGTCCGACCCGAGCGCGAGGTCGTCGCGCAGCGGGATGTTGGAGCGGATGTCGCCGAGCGTGTCGGCGGCCAACAACATCGCCTCGTCGGCCAGGGTGCCGCCACAAAACAGTCCCCGCAGAGTTCCCCCGACCGAGCCGGGCTCAGGGTCGCTGTCCGACAGCCACTTCGGCCACTCCGGGGCGTCGCTCCCCTCGTCCCGCAGGACCGCCTCGAGAGCCGTGGTGAGGTCGGGTCGTCCGGCACCCAGCGTGGCCCAGTGGACCGGGAGACCCAGCCCGGCGGCATACGCCTCGAGGTCCGCGAGGACCTCCTCGTCCGGTGGCTTGGAGACGACGATGATCGACGTCGTCGCCGGGTCGGCGGCCAGCGCGGCGAGGGCCTGGCGGGTGGAGCGGCCCCCGACGGCGGACTTGAGGTCGCGCCCACCGACGCCGAGGCAGTGCGAGATGCCGACGCCCGCGGCGTCGAGGAGGCACATGACCTGCTGCGCGCCGGTGCCCGATGCTGCGACCATGCCGATCGGTCCCGCCTCGACGACGTTGGCAAAACCCAGCGCGACTCCCCCGACGACGGCCGTGCCGCAGTCCGGGCCCATCACAAGGACGTCGGCAGCGGCTGCTGCGTCCTTGAGCCGGACCTCGTCCTCGACCGGGACGTTGTCGGAGAAGAGCATCACCGAGGCACCGGCGCTGATGGCGTCGAGGGCCTCGGTGGTCGCGAACCGCCCCGGGACCGAGATGAGGGCCAGCTGCGCCTCCCCGACGCGCACGGCTCCACTCGTCGTGCGGGGCGCCGGGGCGTCACCGAACCCACCACTGGGCGCTGACTTCGCGCTGAGCGCGGCGGTGGCTGCTCCGAGCCCCGCGGCGACGGCGTCGTCGTCGACGGCACGGACCGCGACGACGAGGTCGTTGGGCCCTGCGCCGTCGGGGACCTCGAACCCCATCCCGGTGAGCACCTCGACGTTGAGCTCGGTCGCCATGGCCACCTGGGCGGCCTCCACGCCCGTGACGTCGGCGACGGTGCGCGAGACCTGGAGCAGGCTCACGGAGTCGTGGTAGGCGCCTCGGCGCACGTCGACGTGGGTGGTGCTCAAGACGGGATTCCTTCCGGCAGAGGGCATTGGGCGGCTAGCAGGACCTGGTCGATGCCGTCGAGGAGACCGGCACCGGAGGTGTGACCGATGGCGAGCACCTGTGCACGCGTGCGTCGGGCGTCGTCGGACCCGGCCACCGCACCGGTGACGTGGTCGACGACGGCGGACACGGCATACCCGGCCCGCGCAGCGAGCACGAGGGAGGCCGACAGGCTGGTGGTGCGCCCCACGGGGATCTCGTCCGGCAGGTCGAACCCGACGGCACGAGCGGCGAGGAGCGCACCGCAGAGGACGTCGTCGGACCGAGGAGTGAGGCCCTCACCGCGACCCAGGTCAGCGAGAAGCGGGTCCCAGTCGAACGGCGCGACACGGTCTGGTCCGTTCGCGACTCGGCGTGGTCGCCACGAGCGAACGGCGTGTATGCCGTGGTTCGGGAGGGTGACCTCGTCACCACCCACGGTCACGACGTCACCGGGTGCCACGCCCCAGTCGTGGGGGCCGGGCCCGGCCAGACGCAGGGCGGTGGGCAGGATGAGCGCGTCGCTCGTGACCACCGGCAGCACGTCGGTGTGGGCGGCGGCCTCGTCGGAGAGCGCGAGGTAGAGCGCCGTCGGGAAGGCGGCGAGGACCACGGCCGGTCGCCGTGGACCCGCGAGGAGGCCCCGGGTGAGGGGCGAGGTTGCGGCCGCAATTCTGGGGTGCACCCCTGGAACGCTAGTTCTCGCGACTACAGTGGCCGGATGGTAAAAGTTGCCAACGATCTCGCGGCTCAGGCTCAGCAGTTGCCAGCAGAGGAGACCATCGCGTCGCTGCGACGCGTCGTGGACCACCAGGCGGAGCTGTTGCGCCGTGAGGACGAGGTCAACCGCATCCTCGTCCAGACCGTGCTTACCGGGGGGTCGCTCGAGGATCTGGGTGCAGCCCTCGTCGGGCTCTTCCCGGGTGTGACGCTCGTGACGACGACCGACGGGCGCATCGTGGCCACCGCCGGGTCGGACGACGACCGCGCCACCGTCATGGCTCTGGACTGCTTCGACCGGACGGGACGCCTCATCGTCGAGGAGGAGCCGGTCGGGGTGCGCGCGCCCGGTGAGGTGAAGTCCGAGCGCACGATGGTCCGGATCGTCGCGGGGACGTCCGACCACGGGCTGCTCGCGGTGTTCACGCCGGGTCGGGTGCTCACGACGACGGACGTGCACGGCTTGGAGCGCGCGGCCGCGGTCGCCGCACTGGCGATCACCAAGGAGCAGGCGGTCTCGGCGGTCGAGGGCAAGTACCGCGCGGAGTTCCTGCGCGACACCCTCGTCGGGCGGGTGGGCGCGCCCGAGGAGGCGATCGCCCACGCGTCGTCGTTGGGCTGGACCCTCGACCGGCGCATGGTCGTCGTCGTCGCCGAGACCGACGAGGACGACGTCCACACGACTCGCGACAGTGACGAGCTGCGCTCTCTCCAGGACCGATTCGTGCGAGCGTGGGTTCAGGCGGTGCGGACCCGCGAGCCCAAGGCGCCGGTCGCCGGGTTCTCCCAGGAGGTGGTGGCGCTGCTCCCTGCGCCGTGCGGCGGCGAGGGCGAGCAGGAGACTCTGATGCGATCCGTGGGTGAGGTCGTCAAGGTCGTGCGGGGTGACGGCGGCGGCGGTCGGCGGACCTTCTCGACCGGCGTCTCACGACCCGTCGACTCCGTCACGGACATCCCCCGGGCCTACGCCGAGGCGCTACGCGCCGTGGCCGTCGGACGTCAGATGCAGGGTGAGTCGGCGGTCATGCACTTCGACGGGCTCGGCATCTATCGGCTGCTGTCGCTCATCCCCGACACCGCCGACCTGCGGGCCTTCGTCGACGAGGCGCTCGGCGAGCTCGCGACCGACGCGCAGCCGTCGTATGCCGACCTGCGCCAGACGCTGCAGGTGCTGCTCGACACCAACCTCAACGTCGCCGAGACCGCCCGGGTGCTCTTCTTCCACTACAACACCCTGCGCTACCGGATCACCAAGCTCGAGCAGATGCTCGGACCGTTCACGAGCGACCCGCAGCTGCGGCTCACCCTGTCGCTGGCCCTGCGGATCCGCCAGATGCGCGGCGTCTGACGTCGCCCCTCCGGGCCACCGCCCGAGCCGACCAATAGTTGGCGAGACGACCACGTATGAGTGGTCGTCTCACCAAGTTCTGATCGGCTCGGGCTGATGGGCGCGCTGACCTCGTCCGTTGAGACGGTGTGCTTCCGGGACGTCCCAGGCCCTCAGTCGGTCATGCCGAGTCCGCGGCGGCCGATCTCGTTGAGCTGCTCGGGCTGGAATCGGCCCTCCCAGTCGCGCTCGTAGTGCTCCTCCGGGAAGTCGCTCGGGCTGGAACCGGTGAGGAAGGCCTCACGCACGGTCGCGGCATACGCCTCGTTGCGGGGGCACCACGGGGCCGCCGGGATGTACATGACGTTGCCCCACCCGACCTGGTCCTCGACCTCGGCGACCGAGTGGATGAGGTCGCAGTGCCACCAGACGGTGTCCCCGGCCTGCACGTCCGGGATGCCCGAGACCGCCTCCATGAGCAGCGGGTGCCACTTCCACGAGATCGGGAAGGTCTGGTTGTGGGCGACCCCACACAGCTCGTCGTCGGGGACGTCGTCGAGCAGAGGCCGGAGCAGGAGATAGGCCATCGCCTCCGGGATCGGCACCGTGTGCAGCACCCCCTGGTCGTGGCCCATGTCGGAAAGGGCGGTCCAGCCCTGGAAGGTCCGGAACGCGGAGCACATCGTCGACGCCGGGTAGTTCACCGCGTCGGTGCGGTGGGCGGCATCCCACGGGTCGTAGCTCTCGACAGTGCCGTCGAAGAGGTGACGGAACACCTCCTGGTAGCCCTGCGTCAGGTAGAGGTCGATCGACCCGGTGTCGAGGTGGGTCCCGAGCCCGGCGGAGTCGGTGCCCGGCGGGCGACGCCGAATCCTGTCCGGGTAGAGCGAGTCGCGGTCGGGGTCGAACCACGTGCGGCCCTCCGACTGATGCGTCCACTGGCTGTTGAGGAAGCCCTGCACCGCCGCCATCCGTGGGCTCTGACGCGCCTGCATCTGGGGCTGCGACCAGTAGATCGGGTAGATCTCCGGCGTGCTCCCGACGCTCGCGAAGAAGTCGTCGGCCGGCCCCGTGTAGGTCTCGAAGAACCTGTTGCGCTCGACGTAGTCGACGATGTCGCGGTCCCACTGCAGCGCCTGCTCGTGCGGGAAGGTGCCGCGCACGACGGCGCAGCCACGCTCCTTGACCTTGGCCACCAGCTCGGGGGCGACCGTGCCGGCCTCGATGTCGGCGAAGTCGATGACTGGCCACACCTGCTCACCGCGTCCGCGTTCGGCCTTGATCTGCTCGACGCGCGCAGAGATGCGGGCCTCGAGGTCGGCGAAGTGCTCCTCGACCGTGCGGCCGCTCCGGGCGATGCGCGCCCGCAGCGCCGCCTTGATCTCACGGATGGCCCCCGTGACGTCCTCTGGCTTGCTCTCCCAGTGCGGCAGAGCCGGTGTCTGGGCGTTGCTGGTGGTGGTCATCCTCGACCGCTCCTTTGGTTAGGACTCCTGACTGGACTGCTCCGGTCAGGCTAGCGCGCCCCTCTGCTAGTTTGCAAGGACTCCTAACGAAAGGATGGGTGGTGGCTGCCGATCTCCCGTCGCTCGACCTGCTTCGATCGCTCAGCGACCGTCACGTCCTCACCGCGGTCGCCAGGGCGGGCCAGCTCACCAGGGCCGCAGTGGCCGCCACCACGACGCTGTCCAAGCCGACCGTGTCGCAGAGCGTGACCCGCCTGCTCGCCGCCGGTGTCCTCGTCGAAGGCGAACGCACCTCGGGCGGTCGGGGGCGAGCCGGCACCTACCTCACCGTCAACGATGCCGCCGGGTGCGCACTCGCCGTGCAGGCCGGGCCGCAGGGAGTCGTCGGCGAGGTCGTCGCTCTCGACGGGCGCATCCTTGCCGCCCGTCAGCGGTCCCTGGCCGTGCCCGTCACCTCGGGCGCGTTGGGGCGTGCGCTCGCCTCCGTATGCCGTGCGCTCACCTCTGACTCCCCCGGCCCGATCCGGGCCCTCACCCTGTCGGTGGCCGACCCCGTGGACCGCCGCACAGGACGGGTGGTCGAGCTGCCGGCCAGCCCGTTCCTCGTCGGCGAGCTCGACCCTGTGCGGCTGCTGACCGACGTCGTCCCGGTGCGCCCCGTCGTCGACAACGACGTCAGCTGGGCCCTGCTCGCCGAACGTGAGCAGGGCGTCGCCACGGGGGTCGACGACGTCCTCCACCTCTATCTCGACGAGGGGATGGGCGCCGCCATGAGCAGCGGTGGTCGGCCGATGCACGGTGCGCGCGGCCTTGCGGGCGAGATCGCCTACTCCCGCACCCTCGTCCCACGATCGGGTCGGCGCGCAGCGGTGAGCGGCACCCTCATGGAGTGCGTCGAGGCCCTGGGCTACCTGCGCGAGGGCAGCAAGGCGGTCGAGGTCGAGGCGTTGATCGACGACCTCGACCGGGGCGTCGGCCAGGCCACGGCCCTCGCCGACGCCGTCGGCGAGCTTGCCCGGGCACACGCCTACCTCCTCGACCCGGAGCTGGTGGTGCTCAGCGGACGGTGGGGGCGGCATACCCGGATCGTCGACGCGGTGACCACGGCGATCGGTGACTCGGCAGGCCTTCAGGCCAGGGTTGCCGTCGCGCAGGTCGCCGACGACGCCCCCCTCGTGGGCGCTCGGATCGCCGCCCTCGGCGAGTTGCTCCGGACCTGGGCCCCGGAGCCGCACACCGTGCCACGATGACCCGTGACGAGCCGGTGGGAGTGGTCCCGTCGACTTGCCAAGGACCCCCGGGGTCCGCTGTCACAGATTGACGAATGCCCCTGAGGTCGCCGCGGTTAGCGTCCTCGTATCCACGACGACGTGGCTCTGGCACGTGGTCCTGTCGAGGAAGGCAACACACATGGCTCTCGGTCTTGGTTGGAAGGTGAAGGAGGGCGCGCTCGGCCCCGACGAGGTCGTCGCCCCCGACGAGCGGCTGGACTGGGGGCGCACCGTCGGACTCGGCGCCCAGCACGTCGTCGCCATGTTCGGTGCCACCTTCGTCTTCCCTCTCATCATGGGTCTCAACCCCCAGCTCGCGATCATGATGAGCGGCATCGCGACGATCGCGTTCCTCCTCATCGTCCAGGGCAGGGTGCCGAGCTATCTCGGCACGTCCGCCGCGTTCGTCGGCGGCGTCGCGGCGATCCGCGCGCAGGGTGGTGACTCGTCCGAGGTGACCGGCGCGATCCTCGTCGCCGGTGTCGTGCTCGCCCTCGTCGGCGTGGCGATCCACTTCCTCGGCTCGGGCATCCTGCACAGGGTGCTGCCGCCGGTCGTCACCGGCGCCGTCGTCATGCTCATCGGCTTCAACCTCGCACCGGTCGTCGCCAACATCTACTGGCCGCAGGACCAGTGGGTGGCCCTGCTCGTCATGCTCTTCACCATCGTGTGCGCGGTCGCCTTCAAGGGCTTCATCAGCCGCATCGCGATCTTCCTCGCGCTCATCTTCGGCACGGTGCTGTCGTGGATCCTCGACAACACCGTCGGCCCGATCACGTCCGTCCTCGGCGGCGCCACCGAGGCGACCGAGCACCTGCGCTGGAACACCTCCGGCATCGGCGACGCGGCCTGGCTCGGCTTCCCCGCCAAGACCATGGTCGGCGCCGACGGCACTGAGGTGGCCGGGTGGCACACGCCCACCTTCGCGACGGGCGCGATCCTCCTCGTCATCCCGGCCGTCATCGCCCTCATCGCCGAGAACACCGGTCACGTCAAGGCCGTCGCCGAGATGACCGGCCACAACCTCGACAAGGACATGGGGCGCGCCATCGGCGCCGACGGCGTCGGCACGATCCTCGCCTCGTCCGTCGGTGGCTCGCCCACGACGACGTATGCCGAGAACATCGGGGTCATGGCCGCCACCCGGGTCTACTCCACCGCGGCCTACTACGTCGCCGCGATCGTCGCGATCCTCTTCGGCCTCTCCCCCAAGTTCGGCGCCCTCGTCGCCTCCGTTCCGGGCGGCGTCCTCGGCGGCATCACCGTCGTCCTCTACGGGATGATCGGCCTGCTCGGCGCCAAGATCTGGAAGGAGAACGGGGTCGACTTCGCCAACCCGATCAACCTCGTCCCCGTCGCGGCCGGCATCGTCATCGGCATCGGCGACGTCAAGCTCAAGTTCAGCGAGGACTTCACCCTCAGCGGCATCGCCCTCGGCACCATCGTCGCCATCGGCGCCTACCACCTGGCCCGCTCCATCGCCCCCGCCGACCTTCGCAACCGTGCCGACGGCGCAGGCGGCACGGGAGGCACCGCCATCGCCACGGGCGACCGCGTCTACGGTGACGAGGACGGCATCGACGACCTCTACCAGGACAAGCGCGACAGGAGCTGACCCCCCGACGTGAAGCCAGCCCCGTTCACGCACCACGCCCCAGGCACCCTCGACGAGGCCGTCTCGGTCCTCGCCGAGGTCGGGCACGACGGCAAGATCCTCGCCGGGGGTCAGAGCCTCATCCCCGTGCTCAACATGCGTCTCGCCCAACCGGCGCACCTCGTCGACATCAACCGCGTCGTCGGGCTCGACACCGTGACCGTGACCGACAGCCACGTCCGGGTCGGCGCGACCGTGCGGCACGCGGCGCTGCAGGGACATGACGACGCGTATGCCGTCCTGCCGATCCTGCGTCAGGCGCTGTCGAACGTGGCCCACCCGGCGATCCGCAACCGCGGCACGACGGTGGGCTCCATCGCCCATGCCGACGCCGCCGGCGAGATGCCGTCCGTCGCGGTCCTCACCGACGCCGTCATCGAGGTCGTCGGGCCGAGCGGTCGGCGCGAGGTCGCAGCCGGCGACTTCTTCGAGGGACCCCTGCAGACCGTGCTCAAGGAGGACGAGCTCGTCGAGGCCGTGCGCTTCGGCCGCTTCGCCCCCGGCACACGCACGGCGTTCCTCGAGTCGGCCCGGCGGCACGGCGACTACGCGCTGGCCGGGGTCGGCGTCGCGGTGGAGCTGGACGGCCACGGACTGGACGCGGTCGTGCGAGGTGCACGGGCGGCATACGTCTCCGTCACCGACGTGCCCGTCGTCATCGACCTCACCGAAGCCGTTGCGGGACAACCGGTCTCGTCGGCGTGGCCGGGCGTCGAGGAGCTCGTCCAGGCGGGGATCGCGCCCGAGGCGGACATCCACGCCACCCGCGAGTACCGCCGGATGCTCGCCGCCGAGCTCACCCGACGAGCCCTGACAGGAGCAGTGTCATGACCATGGGGTCAGCAGTCACCGTCGAGGTGACCCTGAGCGTCAACGGCGTCAGCCACACCCGCACGGTGGAGCCGCGACGGCTCCTGTCGGACTTCCTGCGGCACGACCTGCGGCTCACCGGGACGCACGTCGGCTGCGAGCACGGGGTGTGCGGTGCCTGCACGGTGCTCGTCGACGGGCAGCCGATGCGGTCGTGCCTGATGTTCGCCGTGTCCGCGCAGGAGCACCTCATCACGACCGTCGAGGGTCTCGGGACGCAGGACGCGATGGGTCCGGTGCAGCAGGCCTTCGTCGAGTGCCACGGCCTGCAGTGCGGCTTCTGCACACCGGGATTCGTCACGACGATCACGGCGTTCATCGAGGAGAACCCCGACCCGACGCTCGATGAGGCGCGTGAGGCGATCTCGGGCAACCTCTGTCGCTGCACCGGCTACCAGAACATCTGCAAGGCCGTCGTGCGCGCCGCCGAGATCAAGCGCGATCTCAAGGCCCAGCGGGGTGATGACACGTGAGCACGCGCCAGTTCGGCCAGCCCGTGCTCCGCAAGGAGGACCCCAGGCTCGTCACCGGCAACGGGCGCTACCTCGACGACCTCGGTCATGGCGCCCATGAGGTCGCGTTCGTCCGCAGCCCGCACGCGCACGCGCGCATCACCGGCATCGACGTCGACGGGGCGGTCGAGATCGACGGCGTCGTGGCCGTCTTCACGCACGAGGACCTCGACGGCCCCGCTGCCGACCGCCTGCCGCTGCTCATCCCGCACCCGAGCATCGAGGCCGGACGCACGGGCTATGCCCTGGCCAAGGACGAGGTCAACCACGTCGGCGAGGCCATCGTCATGGTGGTCGCGACCGACCGCTACCTCGCCGAGGACGCCGCGCAGCGCATCGTCGTCACCTATGAGTTCCTCCCGCCGGTCGTGGGGGTCGCGACCTCCCGCGACGGTGTCGACCTCGTCCACGACGACGCCCCCGGCAACGTGGCCGCCCACCTGCTCCAGGAGGTCGGCAACGTCGAGCCGGCCATGGCGGCCGCGCCGCACACACTGACCCTCGACCTCGAGATCGAGCGCAGCGCCTGCATGCCGATGGAGGGCAAGGGCGTTCTCGCGCACTGGGACAGCGACGAGCAGCGCATGCGGATCCACTCCTCCACCCAGACGACCACGGGCGTGCGGGCTGCGGTGGCCGCCAAGCTCCAGCTGCCGCTGGCTCAGGTCGAGTGCATCGCCCCCGACGTCGGCGGCGGCTTCGGCGTCAAGATCATGCACCCGTGGCCCGAGGAGGTGCTCATCCCCTGGGCGGCACGCCGGCTCGACCACGACGTCAAGTGGACCGAGGACCGCCGCGAGCACTTCACGTCGAGTGCCCACGAGCGCGGCCAGCTCCAGCAGGTCACCGTCGGCTTTGACGACGAGGGCCGCCTGCTCGCCCTCGACGTCAAGTTCTGGCACGACAACGGCGCCTACCTCCCCTACGGCGTCATCGTCCCGATCATCACCGCCACGCAGTTGCTCGGCCCCTACAAGCCGCAGAACTACCGGGTCGAGTTCTGGTCGCTCTACACCAACACCGTTCTTGTGACGCCCTATCGCGGAGCGGGTCGACCCCAGGGCTGCTACGCCATGGAGCGGACGATGGACGCGATCGCCGCCGAGCTGGGGCTGGACCGTGCCGAGGTGCGCTCGCGCAACTTCATCCAGCCCGAGGAGATGCCCTACGACCAGGGGCTCCTCTTCCAGGACGGGCGCCCGCTCAAGTACGACTCGGGCGACTTCCCCGCGTCCCTCGCCAAGCTCAAGGCGCTCGTGGGCTGGGACGACTTCGCGGCATACAAGGCGCAGGCAGCCTCCGAGGGGCGCACCGTCGGTCTCGGCATCGGTTGCTACGTCGAGGGCACCGGCGTCGGTCCCTACGAGGGCGGGCACGTCCACGTCGAGACGAGCGGACGGGTCAACGTCGCCACCGGCCTCACCACCCAGGGGCAGGGCCACCAGACGATCCTCGCCCAGATCGTCGCCGACGAGCTCGGCGTCTCCATCGACGACGTCTTCGTCACGACCGGTGACACGCGGCGCATGCCGTATGCCGTGGGGACCTTCGCCTCGCGTGGTGCCGTCATGAGCGGCAACGCCGTCGCCCTCGCCGCCAGGGCGGTGCGCGCCAAGGCGTTGCGGATCGCCGCTGACGCCCTCGAGGTGTCCGAGGAGGACCTGCAGATCGAGGACGGCACGATCAGCGTCAAGGGCGCTCCCCACGCGTCGATCGCCCTCTCCACGGTGGCGGTCATGTCCAACCCGCTGCGCTACGCGTTCGACGAGTCCGCCAAGGCCGCGACCCAGTTCGCCGGCGCCTTCGACCCGGACAAGCCGCCGGTCGCCGACGACGACGAGCCCGGTCTCGAGGGCAAGGACTTCTACTCGCCCACCCAGGCGACCTTCGCCAACGGCATGCACGCCGCCATCGTCGAGACCGACCCCGTGACGGCCGAGATCACGATCCTGCGCTACTGCGTCGTCCACGACTGCGGCACCGTCGTCAACCCCATGATCGTCGAGGGCCAGGTGCACGGTGGGGTCGCGCAGGGCGTGGGTGGGGCGCTCTACGAGCGGATGGTCTATGACGAGAGCGGGCAGCTGCTCAACGCGTCGTTCATGGACTTCCTCATGCCCTACGCCTCCGAGGTGCCGCACATCGAGACCGACCACCTCGAGACCCCGTCACCCCTCAACCCGCTGGGGATCAAGGGCGCTGGTGAGGCGGGCACGATCCCCGTGACCGCCGTCATCGCGTCGGCGATCGAGGACGCCGAGGGCTTCATGATCCGCTCGATGCCCATCAGCCCCACCGAGCTGTGGGACCTGCGCAACCACCACCGCCAGACCAGCACGACGAGCACCACGACCGAGGAGCAGGCATGAAGATCTCCGGAACCGCGACGATGGCGGCCTCCCCCGAGCAGGTGTGGCAGGCGGTCCATGATCCCGGCGTGCTCGCTCGCAGCATCCCCGGCTGCCGGTCGCTGACCGAGCTCTCCCCCGGTCGCTACGCGATGACCGTCATGGCCGGGGTCGCGGCGATCAAGGGCTCCTACGACGGCGAGGTGGCCATCACCGACGTCACCGAGCCCGACCGCTTCACGATGAAGGCGGACGGAGCGGGGGCCCCCGGCACGATCTCGACGACGGTCGACGTCACCCTCGCCGGCGCCGAGGGCGGTGGCACGGCCATCTCCTATGAGGCGGACGCCCTGGTCGGGGGCCCCATCGGAGGGGTCGGGCAGCGCATGCTGGCCGGTGTCGCGCGCAAGATGGCCGGCCAGATGTTCACGGCGCTCGACTCCGACATCGCCGGCGAGCGCCCGGCGGAGAAATCACCCGAGCCGGGCACGGCAGGTGCCGCGGTCGCGGAGGCGGGCGGACGGCATACGACGACGTATGCCGGCTCCACGGGCTCGCCGGGGGTGGGAGGATCGAGCAGGGACTTCGGCTCCGGAGTCCTCGTCGGCGGGGCCGTCGCCCTCGTCGGTGTGGTGCTCGGCTGGGCGATCGGAGGACGACGCTGATGCGTGCCTTCACTGCTGCTGCGGTCCAGGTGGCCCCCGTCCGAGGGTCCCTGACGCCACAGGTCATCGAGGCCAACATCGCGCGCTGCGTCGACTTCGTGCGCCGCTGCGTGGCCGAGACCGGCGCCGAGCTGGTCGTGCTGCCCGAGTCGGCGACCACCGGCTTCACCCCCGACTGTTCCGTCGAGATGCTGTGGGACCTCGTGAGCGAGCTGCCGGGCGCCATGACCGAGCCCTTCCAGGCCGTGGCCCGCGAGCTCGGGATCGTCCTGTGCGTCGGCACCTACGAGCGCGGACCGCAGCGAGGCGTCATCTACAACGCGTCCGTCCTCATCGACACCGACGGCGCTCTGCTCGGGGTCTATCGCAAGACGCACCCGTTCTGCACCGAGGCGGTCTCGGGTGGCGGCTGGGTCACCCCCGGCGACACGGTCACGGTGTGCGACACCGCACTTGGGCGCATCGGCATGATCATCTGCTTCGACGGTGACTACCCCGAGCTTTCCCGGATCCAGGCCGTGCAGGGGGCCGAGGTCATCTGCCGCCCGTCGGCGCTGCTGCGCTCGGCCGACATCTGGGAGCTCACGTCCCGGGCGCGCGCCTATGACAACCACGTCTTCCTCATCGGCGCCAACGCGACCGGCATCGACCCGGCCGGCGTCATCTACTTCGGCAACAGCCACATCGTCACGCCCAACGCGACCATCGTCGCCAAGGCGGCCTCGCACGAGGGCTGGGTCTCGGCGCACCTCGACCCCGAGACGGCGCTCGCCTCGCTCACGCCCGGGTCCAACATCCACCAGGGGTTCGACCACCTGCGTGACCGCAACCTCGACCTCATCAGGGGCCACCGCGAGGAGCTCGAGTCACCGGCCAAGACCTCGTTCCCCCACGGCGGACCGCGGCCGGACCACAAGCCCGAGGGCGACTGACGGCGTCTAGCGTGCGCGCCTGCGGCCCAGTGCGGCCACGGCCCAGGGGACCGCTACGGCGACAACGGTGGTGAGGCAGCCCAGTGGGATGGGGAGGCAACAGCCGCCACAGGACACCCGGGTGCCGTTCTTCGTCGTGGTGGAGTAGTGAGGCACGGGACCGAGGCGGAATCCGCCCCGTGGTGACTGCGACATGACTTGCCCTTTCTAGGCGGGTCCGGCAACAGAGCCACAGAGGCCCCCTCGTCGAGCGAGGGGGCCTCTGGGCGTCAGGCAGGACTCAGGCGTCGTGGTCCGCGCGGGATCCACGCGAGCCGGACTTGGCAAGGCCGCGAGCGACCATGTAGCCGATGGTGAGGAACGTGATGTAGCGCAGCGCCTGCTCGGCGCTGAACGGGTCGGCGGTGTTGTCACCGTCGTCGTTGACGACGAGCGCGGTGACCAGGACGGCGAGCACGGTCACGACGTAGGCGATCAGCTCGGTGGTCTTGCGTGCCGGGCGCGTCTCGGTGACGTGGTCGCGGTGGACGTTGGTGTTTGCATCGTTGCGGGTGTTCGTAGCCATGAGGACTCCTCTGGCCTCCGAACGCGTCGGAGGCTCGTGATTTGGGGGGTTCCGCGCGATGGCCTTCTTTTAGACACTCAGCACCCTCGTATTGAGGGGAGGAACGGCCCGATCAAGGGGGGCCGCGTCGCGGGGTTGGTCCTACTGTCGCGGATTTCGGTGGGACATGTCAATTCGAGAAGAGATGCGCACGCAATTTCAGCTGACATTCCCTGATGGCCTGGAAGCCTGGGTTCTGCCCCGTGACCAGCAGTGATGGCACTTCTCGGCCCTGGGGGCCCCGGACTTTCCGGGCCAGCCTCTGGACATGCGGCGCGGATTCCGAGGACTGAATTACCTCCACACATGGATTGTGTCAAATACGGCCAAAACGAAGAGCACTTACCCATTTCCGGGTGGCGCAAACACACACCGTGCTGCGAGCCCCTCTCGGGGCCACCGCTCGAAGCCGGGGCGGCACCCCGCAGCGCGGCACGTGCCCCGTTGGCGGGTTGTGAGACGGTTCCCGCGATCCGTTGGCAGAGATTGACAACGAGACCGGACGGCATACCCCGATTGAATCTCTGACATGGCTCAGCGACGCATCAGGATCGGGATCGACACCGGCGGAACGTTCACGGATGTCGTGGCGTTCGACGAGGACTCGGGCGAGCTCGTCACGACGAAGACGCCGAGCACCCCGAGCAACCCGGCGGACGGCTTCATCAACGGCATCGAGAAGGTCCTGGCCCTCATGGCGGCGAGCGGTGACGACATCACCGCCGTCTGCCACGGGACGACCGTCGCGACCAACAAGCTCCTCGAGGGCAAGGTCGAGCAGCTCGGCTTCATCACGACCGAGGGCTACGAGTTCATGCTCGAGATCGCCCGCCAGGCCGTGCCCGACGGCTACGGCAACTCCTACTTCTGGGTGAAGCCGCCGCGCATCGTCGCCGCCGACCACGTGAGGACGGTCGGCGGGCGAATGGACTTCGAGGGCAACGAGATCCGCCCCTTCGACGAGGAGGGCGCGACCGCCGCTGCCCACTGGTTCAAGGAGCGCGGGATCACGACGATCGGGGTCTGCTTCCTTCATTCGTATGCCGCCGACGACCACGAGCTGCGTATGCGCGAGATCCTGCGCACCGAGCACCCGGAGGCGATCGTCTCGATCTCGAGCGAGGTGCTGCGTGAGTACCGCGAGTACGAGCGGTCCATGACGACGCTCGTCGACGCCGCGGTCAAGCCCAACGTCAGCCGCTACGTCACCAACATCCACAGCCGCCTCGAGGGCTTCACCGGTGGCTCGGGACGCGAGATCCCGTTCTACATCATGAAGTCCAACGGCGGCGTGCTCTCTGCCGACGAGGTCGTGCACCAGCCGATCACGACGACGATGTCCGGCCCGGCGGCCGGCGCCCTCGGTGCCGCCCTCATCGCCCAGAAGGCCGGCTTCGACAAGATCCTCACGTGTGACGGGGGCGGCACCTCGACCGATGTCTCCGTCGTGCTCGACGGTGAGCCCACGCTGACGACCGAGGGGACTGTCGGCGCCTACCCGAGCAAGATCCCGATGATCGACGTCGTGACCGTCGGCGCCGGCGGCGGCTCCATCGCGTGGGTCTCCCCCGAAGGCGCCCTCAAGGTGGGGCCGCACTCGGCCGGCGCCGACCCGGGCCCCCTGTGCTACGGCAAGGGTGGGACCAGCCCCACGATCACCGACGCCCACGTCACCCTCGGACGCATCCCCCCGCACCTGCTCGGTGGTGAGATCCCGCTCGACGTGGAGGCCGCCCGGACGGGCATCGAGGCCCTGGCCGAGCAGCTCGGGCTCGACTACGAGCGCTGTGCCACAGGCATTCTCGAGATCTCGGCCTGGAACCAGGCCAACGCCCTGCGACAGGTCTCGGTCAAGCGTGGCCTCGACGTCCGCGACTTCATGCTCACGACCTTCGGTGGGTCCGGGTCGCTGCTGGCCTGCCTCCTCGTCGACATCCTCGACCTCGCCGGCGTCGTCGTCCCGCCCAACCCGGGCAACGTCAGCGCCTTCGGGCTGCTGACCGTCGACGTCAAGAACGACTACGTGCAGACGCAGGTCGCCAAGCAGGCCGCGCTCGACCACACGGCGATCGACAAGACGTTCGTGTCGCTCACCGAGCGTGCCGCTGCAGCCCTCGCCAAGGAGGGTTTCGCAGCGTCGGAGCACCAGTTCACCCGCACCGTCGACCTGCGCTACTTCGGCCAGGCCTACGAGGTGCGGGTCCTCGCGCCCACGGACTCCACCGTCGACGACGCGTATGCCGCGACGGTCGCCGAGGCGTTCCACGACGAGCACCGCCAGCTCTACGGCTACGACTTCCGCGGCGACCTGAGCCAGCAGGTCGAGTGGGTCAACCTCCGCGTCACCGGCGTCGGACCCATCACCCGACCCGAGCTGCGCGAGATCGCCTCTGTCGAGGACGGACCCGGCGGCTCGGTCGAGGAGAGGGCGCGCCGTTCGACGCGGCAGGTGTGCTTCGACGCCGACGACGGATATGTCGAGACGGGCATCTGGTGGCGTCCCGACCTGCTGGCGGGTGACTCGGTCGCTGGCCCGGCGATCATCGAGGAGTTCGGCTCGACCGTTCCGGTCCACCCCGGCTTCGTCGTCAAGGTCGACTCCTTCGGCAACCTCGTCATCACCAGGACGACCGCATCAACGGAGGACGTGCGATGAACACGGCTGGACTGCCCACGGCATACGAGCACGGCAAGCGCCTCACCGCGCCCGGGAGCACTATCGACCCGATCCTCGTCGAGATCGTCCAGGGCACCTTGGCGAGCGTCGAGATGGAGGTCGAGACCGCGATCGCGCGGACCAGCCGCAGCCCCATGATCCGCGACGCGCACGACTTCCGGGCGGGCATCCACGACCGCCAGCTGCGCAAGCTCACCGGCCGGTCCTACTCGGCGCTCGTCCACCCGATCGTCCGCGACTTCCCGCTCGAGGGGATGGCCGAGGGCGACGTCTTCTTCCACAACGACGTCTACGAGTCCGAGGGCGGCATCGGGCACCTTCCCGACCTCTGCGTCACCGTCCCGGTCTTCCATGACGGGGCCGTGGTCGCGTTCGTCCAGGCCTTCGGTCACCACGACGACATCGGCGGCGCGGTGCCCGGCTCGATGCCGAGCAACGCGACGAGCGTCCACGAGGAGGGTCTCTCGGTCCCCCCGATCAAGCTGTGGGACAGGGGCGTTCCCAACAAGGCGGCCCTGCGCATCATGACCCGCAACTCGCGCATGCCCGACAGCCTTGCTGCCGACCTCGACGCGGAGTGCTCGGCCTGCCTCATGGGAGCCCGGCGCCTCTCCGACCTCTTCGCGCGCTACGGCCGGGACGACATCGAGACGGCCTTCGACGCCATCCTCGACAGCACGACCGAGACCTACCGTCGCGAGATCCTCAGCAAGATCCCCGAGGGGACCTACGTCTGGGAGGACTACGCCGAGCACGACGGCGTCGACGAGCCGCGGCTGCACACCCAGCGGATCACACTCACCAAGGTCGACGACGCACCAGCCGATCCCGAGACCAACTTCAAGGGCGGCGCGCGCCTCATCGTCGACTTCACCGGCACGGCCCCGCAGGCCAAGGGTCCGATCAACCACTGCGGCGACTATGTGGGCGGCAACTTCCTCAAGAAGTGGCTCGCTCCGATCCTGCGCAACCTCGCTGACACCCCCGAGCGGATGGCCGAGCTCGACGTCAACGAGGGCATCGTGCCGCTCATCGAGATGCGCTTCCCCGAGAAGGGCACGCTCCTCACCCCCATCTACCCGGCGCCGACCAACGCCCGCACCTTCGTCATCCTCCGTCTCCTCGGCGTCCTTGCCGGTGTCGTCGCCAAGGCCGTCGACGGCCAGATGCCGGCCGACCAGGAGACGATCCGCTACACCGGTGTCTACGGCAAGGATCGCGACGGCAACGACTACCTCATGCGCGAGGTCCTCGGCGGCGGCTCGGGCGGGCGCTACTACGCGGACGGTGAGGACACCATCCACGTCGTCCCCGACTCCCGGAACCTGCCCACCGAGTTCACCGAGTCGCGCTTCCCGTTCATCGTCGAGCGACTCGGGCTCGCGGTGGACTCCGGTGGCGCGGGCCGCTATCGGGGCGGCCTGGGCTACGAGAAGCACATCCGGATGCTCCGGGACGGGCACTTCATGTCGATCGCCGACCGTTCGATCCTCGCCTGCTGGGGAGTCAAGGGCGGCAAGGCGGGTATGCCGTTCAGTGTCGTCATCGATCCGGGCGGGCCCGACGAGCGCGAGGTCGACGCCCTCGCCGACGCCGAGCCGGTCAAGGCCGGTCAGGTGGTCCGCATCCGCACCACCGGTGGTGGCGGCTGGGGCGACCCGCTCGACCGTCCCCTCGACGAGGTCGAGCGCGACCTGGTCTGGGGCAAGGTGTCCCTCGAGGGTGCGCGGACGGCATACGGCGTCGTGGCCTCCGGCGGCAAGGACGACGTGAGCGTCGACGTGGAGGCGAGCGAGGCGCTGCGCGCCCGGCTGCGTGAGGAGAGGGGCGACGAGCCGTTCTTCGACCGGGGTCCCGGCTATGCCCGGCTCGCCGCGGGTGCCACCGCCAGCGAGTACGACTGGATGTGAGCAAGGTCCTCGTCCTCGGTGCGGCCGGCAAGACCGGCCGCGCGGTCACGCGGGCCCTCGTCGACCGCGGCATCGCCGTGCGGGCAGCCGTCCGTCCAGGGTCCTTCTCCTCGCCGTATGCCGGTGCGGACGTCAGGGCGGTCCCGCTCGACCTCGAGACCGGTGAGGGTCTGGCCGCGGCCATGGCGGGGGTGTCCGCCGTCTACCACCTCGCTCCCAACGTGCATCCCGACGAGGTGGGGATCGCCCGCCGGGTGGCTGATGCGGCTGTGGCAGAGGGGGTTTCGCGGTTCGTCTTCCACTCCGTCCTCCACCCCCACGACCCGTCGATGCCGCACCACCTCCGCAAGGCCGAGGCCGAGCGGGTGGTCCGGACGCGAGTGGGGTCGGCCACGATCCTGCGCCCGGCGGCCTACCTGCAGAACCTCGGACAGGCGGCGCTCGCAGGACGCATCGAGGTGCCCCACTCGCTGGATGCACCCTTCACCAACGTCGACCTCGGTGACGTCGCCGAGGTCGCGGCCCGGGTGCTGACCGAGGACGGCCACTCCGGCGCGACCTACGACCTCGTCGGCCCCGAGCAACTGTCCGTGCGAGAGATGGCGACGGTCGCCGGCGAGGTCCTTGGGCACCCCGTCGAGGCCGCTGCCATACCGCTGGTCGACTGGCTGGCCGGCCCCGGCGCGAGGCTGTCGGCATACGCTCGCGCCGATCTCGCCGCGATGTTCCGCAGCTACGACCGAGGTGGGCTCGTCGGCGACCCGAGCACCCTGCGCGAGCTCCTCGGGCGCGAACCCCGGACGTGGCGAGACGTCCTGAGCTGAGGACCGACGGGCCAGGCGTGCCATGCGCTCCTGAGCCTTTGGCAGAAGGTGACACCGTGTGACCTCCGTCTTGCCATCACCTCACCGATCCTCTGACCCGTCCGGCTCCCTAGGCTCGATCCCATGACCGGACCCCTGCAGGACATCACCGTCGTCGACCTCTCGCGCGCCCTCGCCGGGCCGCACGCCGCGATGATGTTGGGGGACATGGGGGCCCGCGTCATCAAGGTGGAGAGCCCTGGCACCGGCGACGACACCCGCGGTTGGGGGCCGCCCTTCGTGGGCCCCGAGGACGACCCGATCTCGACCTACTTCCTCGCAGCCAACCGCAACAAGGAGTCGATCACCCTCGACCTCAAGTCCGACGACGGCCGCGACGTGCTCACCAGGCTCGTCCAGCGCTCGGACGTCCTCATCGAGAACTTCCGCCCCGGCGTCCTCGACCGCCTCGGCTTCACCGTCGAGCGACTGCACGAGCTCAACCCCCGCCTCGTCATCCTGGCGATCAGCGGGTTCGGCCACGACGGGCCACAAGGTGGGCGCGCCGGCTACGACCAGATCGCCCAGGGGGAGGCCGGGCTCATGTCGGTCACGGGCCCCAGCGCCGATGAACCGACCCGCATCGGCGTCCCCATCGGTGACCTCCTCGCCGGCATGTACGGCGCCTATGGCGTCGTCTCCGCCCTCCACGAACGCAACACGACCGGCACGGGTCGCGTCGTCCGCACCAGCCTGCTCGCGGCGGTCGTCGGCGCGCACGCCTTCCAGGGCACGGCGTACACCGTGGCCGGGCAGGTCGGGCACGCCCAGGGCAACCACCACCCGGCACTCTCGCCCTATGGCTTGTTCCACTGCCAGGACGGTGACGTGCAGGTCGCGTGCGGCTCCGAGTCCCTCTGGGTGAAGCTCGCCGAAGGGTTCGACATCGATCCACGGACGCCCGGACTCGGCACGAACCGCGAGCGCGTCGCACACCCCGACCTCGTCCGCTCGACCCTCAACACCGCCTTTGCGACCTGGCAGCTCGACGACCTCCTCCCTCGCCTCGCCGAGCTCGGCATCCCCTCCGGGGAGGTGCGCACGATCGACCGTGTCTACGACTGGGACCAGACCCGCTCCCAGGGGCTCGTCCTCGACGTCGACCACCCGGTGCTCGGCTCCATCGAGATCCCCGGGCCGCCCATCCGCTTCGACGACAACGCTTTCGCCGGTGGCCGCGAGTCCCACCTCGCTCCGCCCACCCTCGGCCAGCACAACGACAGCGTGCGAGCCTGGCTCGCTGAGGAGGACACGGCGTGAGCGCCAGGCCCTCACGTCCCACCTCGAGTGAGCTCATCGCCGCCGTCCTCGACGACGGGGCCTGGCAGTCCTGGGACGAGGCACCCATCGCCGTGGCCGAACCTGACAGCCCGTATGCCGCCGAGCTCGCCGCCGCTGCCGAGAAGGCCGGCACCGACGAGTCGATCGTCACCGGCGAGGGGCGCATCGGCGGGCACCGGGTCGCGGTCATTGCCGGGGAGTTCAGGTTCCTCGCGGGCAGCATCGGCGTCGCCGCCGCCGAGCGCATCGTCCTCGCGTTCGAGCGGGCCACGCGCGAGCGCCTCCCCCTTTTCGCCGCGCCGGCCTCGGGTGGCACCCGCATGCAGGAGGGCACGCCCGCGTTCGTGACGATGGTCAAGATCTCGGCTGCTGTCGCGGCATACAAGCGTGAGCACCTGCCCTACATCACCTATCTCCGCCATCCCACGACCGGCGGTGTCTTCGCGTCGTGGGGATCGCTCGGTCACGTCACCGTGGGTGAGCCCGGCGCGACGATCGGTTTCCTCGGCGCCCGCGTCTACGAGGCCCTCTACGGTCAGCCGTTCCCTGATGACGTCCAGACCGCCGAGAACCTCTTCGCCCACGGCCTCCTCGATGCCGTCCTCCCCGTCGAGCTGCTGACCGCCACGGCAGCCCGCTTCCTCGACCTCGTCCTCGCGCCCCACGACACGACACCGGCGCCCGAGGTCCCGCGCGAGCCGCTCCCGGACATCCCGGCCTGGGACTCCATCCTGTTGTCCCGCAAGCCTTCTCGTCCTGGAGTGCGCGCACTGCTCAAGCTCGGAGCCACCGACGTCCTGCCACTCTTCGGCACCGGCGCCGGCGAGTGGGACCGGTCGCTCTTCCTCGCGCTCGCTCGCTTCAAGGGCACCCCCTGCGTCGTTCTGGGACAGGACCGTCGGGGTGAGCAGACCGAGGCACCGCTCGGGCCGTCCGGGCTGCGCGTGGCCCGCCGTGGGATGAAGCTCGCCACCGAACTCGACCTCCCACTCGTGAGCATCATCGACACGGCCGGCGCCGCGCTCTCCAAGGAGGCCGAGGAGGGCGGCATGGCCGGTGAGATCGCCCGGTGCCTCGCCGAGCTCGTCGTCCTCGAGGTCCCCACGGTCTGCGTGCTGCTCGGTCAGGGCACCGGCGGCGGGGCGCTCGCGCTCATGCCCGCCGACCGCGTCATCAGCGCCCAGCACTCGTGGCTGTCCCCCCTGCCACCAGAAGGTGCCTCGGCGATCCTGCACCGCACACCCGACCGCGCGCCCGAGCTCGCGGGGACGCAGCGCGTGCGCTCCCTCGACCTCCTCGAGGACGGGATCATCGACCGCATCGTGGCCGAGCATCCAGACGCCTCCCAGGAGCCCGAGGCCTTCTGTCAGCGGATGGGACTGGCCATCCGGCACGAGCTGGCCGAGCTGTCGGAGGTCGAACCCGCCCAGCGCCTCGTCGACCGGCACACGCGATACCGCCGACTCGGGCGCGGCAGCGGTCCTACGATGGAACGTGGCCTCTGACCCGCCGATCCCCCGGCAGGAAGTCCGCTTCTGTCGCTCCAGCGACGGGGTGCAGATCGCCTATGCCATCCACGGCTCCGGCCCGCCCCTCGTCGTCGACTCGTGCTGGTTGAGCCACCTCCAGTACGACTGGGTCTCGCCCGTGTGGCGCCACTACCTCGTGGAGTGGGGTCGCTCCCACACCGTCATCCGCTTCGACGAGCGCGGCCACGGACTCTCCGACCGCGGGGTCGAGGACCACAGTCCGGCGGTGCGCCTTGCCGACCTCGAAGCCGTCGTCGACGACGTCGGCCTCACCCGCTTCGACCTCCTGGCCATGGCGCAGGGTGGTCCGATCGCCATCGCGTATGCCGCCCGTCACCCGGAGCGGGTCTCGCGCCTTGCCTTCTACGGCAGCTACTCGGGTCAGCAGTCGAAGGACCCGGACGAGCAGGAGATGGACGACACCCTTGACGCCCTCATCAAGGTCGGGTGGGCCCGTCCGGACTCGGCCTTCCGACGGGTCTTCACCTCGATGATGATCCCCGGGGCGACCGAGGAGCAGCACGTGTGGCTCGACGAGCTGCAGCGCAACGCGACCTCTGCCGACACGGCCCGGACCTCCCGCCGCCAGCGACGGGCCACCGACGCCTCACACCTGCTCGACCAGCTCACGGTGCCGACCCTCGTCCTGCACTCGCGTGGCGACCGGCTCAACGACTTCTCCGAGGCCCGCTACCTCGCGAGCCACATCGTCGGAGCCCGTCTGGTCGCTCTCGAGAGCGAGAACCACATCGTCCTCGAGGACGAACCTGCCTGGGAGACGTTCACCCGCGAGCTGCGTGCCTTCCTCGACGAGCCGGTCCCCGAGCAGCGCGGACCTGCACCCGACCTCGTTGCCCTGTCCTTCCGCGAGCGAGAGATCCTCGGACTCGCCGCCCGTGGCCTCGACAACGACGAGATCGCGGCCGACCTCGTGCTGAGCGTCCGCACCGTCGAGCGTCACCTCAGCAACGTCTACGCCAAGCTCGGCCTGCACGGGAAGTCAGCCCGCACGGCCGCGGTCGCGCGCCTGCTCACCCCACGCTGACCGGCTCGATCGGCTACGCGTGTGCCGCCAGCTCCCCTCTCGCGGCCCGTCACCGTTGCGTGCACGCACTGATGCGCCGCGCGCCGGCGCGTTCCTAGGTTGAGGGCAACCAACCACCACCCGACGGAAAGGCCCCGCCATGAGCACCACCACTCCACCCGCACCCACACCGGCCACCGACGACGCCGCTCTCAAGGCGAAGCACCGCGCCATGTGGGCGCTCGGCAACTACCCGGCCGTCGCCTCCGAGATCATCGCGCCCCTCGGCCCGGTCCTCGTCGAGGCGGCGGGAGTTGGCGCAGGACAGCACATCCATGACGTCGCGGCCGGCTCCGGCAACGTCGCCATCCCCGCTGCGCGCACCGGCGCCGACGTCGTCGCGACCGACCTCACTCCCGAGCTCCTCGACCAGGGTCGGCGACTGGCCGAGTCGGAGGGACTGCACATCAAGTGGGTCGTCGCCGACGCAGAGAACCTGCCCTGCGACGACGGCGAGTTCGACGCCGTCCTCTCCTGCGTCGGCGTGATGTTCGCGCCGCACCACCAACCGGTGGCCGACCAGCTCGTCCGGGTCTGCCGTCCCGGTGGCACGATCGCCCTCCTCAGCTGGACGCCCGAGGGCTTCATCGGGCAGATGTTCGCGACGATGAAGCCCTACGCGCCGCCGCCCCCTCCCGGCGCCCAGCCGCCGCCGCTCTGGGGGCACGTCGACCACCTCCTAGAGCTGTTCGGCGACCGCGTCACGATCACGAAGGCAGTCCAGCAGGACCTCGTCGTCGACCAGTTCCCCACGGCGCAACACTTCGTCGACTTCTTCAAGACCAACTACGGGCCGACGATCGCGGTCTACCGGTTCATCGCCGACGACCCCGAGCGCGTCGCAGCCCTCGACGCCGACCTGCTCGCGCTGGCGCAGCGCTTCGACCGCGGCACCGACGGCACCGTCCTCGACTGGGAGTACCTCCTGCTCACCGCAACCCGCACCTGACGCACACCTGACAAACGGGGCGCCCCCGCCTGTCAGGTGATGCCAACGCCGGAGGCGGGCCCCCTCCCTAGGCTCGCCGCAACGGCATACCGACGGGGTATGCCGTCCGGTCCCGGAAGGTGAGGCGCGCGTGCGAGTTCTCGTGGCACTCGGCGGCAACGCCATGACCTCGCCAGAGGGATCTGCGGCGCCGGCCGACCAGGTGCGCGCCATCACCGAGGCGATGGAGCACGTCGCCGAGCTCGTCGCTGCCGGCCACGACGTCGTCCTCACCCACGGCAACGGCCCCCAGGTGGGCAACCTCCTCGTCAAGAACGAGGTCGCCGCGGCTGTCGTGCCGCCTGTCCCCCTGGACTGGTGCGGTGCGCAGACCCAGGGGACGATCGGGTTCACGATGCTCGACGCGCTCGAGCCGGCGCTGGCCCGTCTCGGGGTGGCCCGACCGGTCGCGGCCCTGGTGACCCGGACCCTCGTCGACGCCGACGACCCACACTTCCGTGAGCCCACCAAGCCGATCGGTCGCTACCTGCCGGCAGACGAGGCGCGACAGATGATCGACCACGGCCAGCATTGGGAGGACCGCGGCGACAAGGGTTGGCGCCGGGTCGTCGCCTCCCCCGAGCCACGCGAGGTCCTCGACCTGCCCGCGATCCGCGCCCTCGTCGACGCCGGCCAGGTCGTCATCGCGGCTGGTGGCGGCGGCATCCCCGTCGTGCGCGAGGTCGACGGTTCCCTCCGGGGTGTCGAGGCGGTCATCGACAAGGACCTCACCGCGGCCCTGCTCGCCCACGCCCTCGCCTGCGACATCCTCATCATCGCCACCGACGTCGACCACGCGATGGTCGACTACGGCACCCCCGACGAGCGCCCGCTCGAGTTCACCTCGCTCGCCCAGATGCAGGCGTATGCCGCAGCCGGCCAGTTCACCTCCGGCTCGATGGGACCCAAGGTGGACGCCGCGATGCGGTTCGCCGAGTCCGGCGGCCGCAGCATCATCACCTCTCTTGCCCACATCACCGATGCCGTCGAGCGTGAGTTCGGCACCATCATCGACACCAGCCCCGAAGAGTGACTCCTCCACAGAAAGGTCCAGTCGTGCCAGAAGCCATCGAGGTCCGCAAGGTCCCCCTCCACAGCGTCTCCGACGCCTCCGAGCTCGCGAAGCTCATCGACGACGGGGTGATGGAGGCCAGCCGGGTCATCGCCATCATCGGCAAGACCGAGGGCAACGGCGGCGTCAACGACTACACCCGGATCATCGCCGACCGCGCGTTCCGTGAGGTGCTCGTCGAGAAGGGGGCACCCGCCGACCAGGTCAAGCAGGTCCCCATCGTCTGGTCGGGCGGGACCGACGGCATCATCAGCCCGCACGCCACGATCTTCGCCACCGTTCCTGCCGACAAGGCGGAACAGTCCGACGAACCGCGCCTCACCGTGGGCTTCGCCATGAGCGAGGCGATCCTGCCCGAGGAGATCGGCTACGTCGGCATGGTGACCAAGGTCGCCGACGCCGTGAAGGTGGCCATGGAGCGCGCCGGCATCACCGACCCCGCCGATGTGCACTACGTGCAGACCAAGACGCCGCTGCTCACGATCCACACCATCCGCGACGCGAAGTCGCGCGGCCAGAAGGTGTGGACCGAGCACACCCACGAGTCGATGGACCTCTCCAACGGCACCACCGGACTCGGCATCGCCGTCGCCCTCGGTGAGATCGAGATGCCGACCGACGAGGACGTCATGCACAACCGCTCGCTCTTCTCCGCGGTGGCGTCCTGCTCCTCCGGGGTCGAGCTCGACCAGGCCCAGGTCGTCGTCGTCGGCAACACCCGCGGGGTCGGCGGACGCTATCGCATCGGCCACTCGGTCATGCGTGACGCCCTCGACGCCGACGGCATCTGGGAGGCCATCAAGGACGCCGGCCTCGAGCTCCCCGACCGCCCGCACACGAGCGACATCAAGGGTCGGCTCGTCAACGTCTTCCTCAAGTGCGAGGTGAGCCAGGACGGCCAGGTCCGCGGTCGCCGCAACGCGATGCTCGACGACTCCGACGTCCACTGGCACCGCCAGATCAAGGCGACCGTCGGTGGCGTCACCGCGTCCGTGACCGGTGACCCGGCCGTCTTCGTGTCGGTCTCCGCAGCCCACCAGGGCCCCGACGGTGGCGGCCCCGTGGCCGCGATCGTCGACCTCGGCGAGGGCGACCCGACGGGCTACGCCGCGCCCGGAGCCCCCGCCAGCTGACCCGACCGGCAGTCTGCCCCGCTTGTTGCGCGGGAGCGACATCTGGCGACCCGATCCAGGGCTCCAGGTGTCGCTCCTGCGCAAGACGCCGGGTGTCAGAATCCACCGCCTCCCGCACCGAGGTTCCGGTCCGTGTTGGAGGCGTCGGCGTGGGCCTGGTCGTGAAGCGTCGGGATCGGGTGACACGCGCGGGATCCGCACGTGTCCCCCGCGCGTCGCCCGACCTCGACACCAGCGCTGGCTCAGTGGGCGAAGTGCCGCGTTCCGGTGAAGTACATCGTCACGCCGGCAGCCTGGGCCGCCTCGACGACCTCGGCGTCGCGCATCGACCCGCCCGGGGCCACGACGGCCCGCACGCCGGCGTCGAGCAGGACCTGGAGCCCGTCGGCGAACGGGAAGAACGCGTCCGAGGCCGCCACTGCACCGCGCGCCCGGTCCTGGGCGTCGGAGTTGGCGCGGGCGGCGGCGAGGTGGCACGAGTCGACGCGGTTGACCTGACCCATGCCGATGCCGACCGAGGCACCGCCGGAGGCGAGCAGGATGGCGTTGGACTTCACGGCGCGCACCGAGCGCCACGCGAACTGCAGGTCGGCCAGGGTCGCCTCGTCGGCAGGGTCGCCGGACACGAGGCGCCAGTTCGCGGCGTCGTCCCCACCGGTCACGGCGCCGTCGTCTCCCGTGACCACGGCCTGCACGGTGTCCCGGTGCTGCATGAGCAGCCCACCACTGATCGGACGGATCTCGGCACCACCGCGCGACGGCGCCGCCGCCTCGAGCAGCCGGATGTTCTTCTTCGCGGTCAGCACCTCGAGCGCATCCGCGTCGAACGCAGGCGCCACGACGACCTCGGTGAAGATGTCGGCCACGGTGCGGGCCATCTCGACGGTCACCGGACGGTTGGTCGCGATGATCCCCCCGAACGCGGACACGGGGTCGCACGCGTGGGCCTTGGTGTGCGCCTCCGCGACGTCCGAGCCCACCGCGATGCCGCACGGGTTCGCATGCTTGATGATCGCGACGGTCGGCTGGTCGCCGTGGTCGTAGGCCGCGCGGACGGCAGCATCCGCATCCACGTAGTTGTTGTAGGACATCTCCTTGCCGTGCATCTGCTTCGCCTGCGCCAGCCCGGGCTCGGGAACGAACCCACTGGCATACAGCGCAGCGCTCTGGTGCGGGTTCTCGCCATAACGCAGCACCGCAGAACGGTTCCAGGTCGCCCCGACCCACGCGGGGAAGCCGGTCCCGTCGCTGGAGTCCGTGTAGGCGTTGCCCATCCACGACGCCACGTGCACGTCGTAGGTCGCCGTGTGCACGAAGGCGGTCGCGGCGAGCTTGCGGCGCTGCTCGATCGTGAAGCCTTGGCCCCGCACTGCCTCCAGAACAGCTGGGTATGCCGTCGGGTCGACGACCACGGCGACGCTGGGGTGGTTCTTGGCTGCGGCGCGGACCATCGACGGGCCGCCGATGTCGATGTTCTCGACCACGTCGTCGGCGGGTGCGCCGGAGGCGACGGTGTCGGCGAACGGGTAGAGGTTGACGACGACGAGGTCGAACGCCTCGACCCCGAGCTCAGCCAGCTGCGAGACGTGGTCGGGCTTGCGGGTGTCGGCGAGGATGCCGGCGTGCACCAGCGGGTGCAGCGTCTTGACGCGGCCCTCGAGGCACTCGGGGAACCCGGTGAGGTCGGCGACCTCGGTCACCGGGATGCCCAGACCCTCGATGAGCTTCGCTGAGCCGCCGGTCGACACGATGGCCACGTCGGCCTCATGCAGACCGCGGGCGAGGTCCTCGAGCCCGGTCTTGTCGAAGACGGAGATGAGGGCCCGACGGATCGGACGCAGGTCCTGCGTGGGTCCGGGCGGGGTGACGGAGACGGCCATGGGAATGGCTCCAATCGCAGTGCGAGGGCGTGCGGGGGCAAGGGGTGTGCACTTCAGAAGCGGGAGCACCCAGGCGGGCGATGCTTGTCCCTCGTGACTCCCCGGTGGTGGTCCACCTGCGCCAGTCGTCGCCGACGATTCTAGCGGCCCGGCAGACCCAGCTCGCCACGCCCCAGACGACCGACGAGGTCGACGAGCAGCTCGCGCTCCTCCACCTTGATCCGCTCGTGCAGCGTCTCCTCCGTGTCGTCGTCGCGCACCGCGACCGCACGCTGGGCGAGGATCGGCCCGGTGTCGATGCCGGCGTCGACCAGGTGTGCGGTCGTCCCGGTCACCTTGACCCCGTGGGCCAGCGCATCACGCACGGCGTGCGCCCCGGGGAAGCTCGGCAGCAGGGCCGGGTGGGTGTTGAGGATCGTCCGGACACTCAACGTGGCCAGACCGAGGATCTTCATGAACCCGGCGGTGACGACGAAGTCCGGTGTGCGAGAGGCGATCTCGGCAGCCAGGGCCACGTCCCAGGCAACGCGGTCCGGGAAGTCGCGCACGCGGCATACAAAGGTGTCGATCCCGGCTCGCTCCGCGCGCCGCAGACCTTCGATGTCATCCCGGTCCGCTCCCACGGCGAGGATCCGGACCCCGTATGCCGGGTCGAGACTGGCGTCGATGAGCGCCTGGAGCAGGGTGCCGGACCCAGAGACGAGGACGACGATGCCTGCGGGTGCGTTCACGCGAAGCACCCTACCGACTCGTGGATCCCCGGCTCGTGGACCGAGAGGGGGCACAGCTCAGCGGCGCAGGCGCCAGGCATCCCAGGCCACGACGGCGAGCGCACCCAGCGCGAGCTCGAGCCCGAGGACGAGCGCCAGCCACGGCGCCGACGTCCCCATGTCGGAGAGGCGGTAGGCACCGAGCGAGCCGCCACCGAGCCCGTCGAGGAGGCCCACGGCGGCAGCGACCATGCCGCAGGCGGTGACGGCCACCCACGCCTTGGTCCGCAGTGACGACAGGCGTGCGACGCCTTGGAGCGCTCGGCGCCCGACGTGGCCGCCGACGAGCACGGGCACGATCACGAGCAGACGCAGCACCCAGGGGTAGGAGCCCGGCTCGGGGACGGCTCCGAAGACCGGCACCAGAGGCATCAGTCCGCTCGTCGATCCGGCGAGGGAGGTGTGGGCGCCGTCGACGACGGAGAAACCAGGTCCGGCGAGAAAGGACACGACCCACAGGGCGAGGTTGGGCAGGGACGCCAGCTGGGCCCCGCCCAGCAGCACGCCTCCGAGGAAGCCGGCGCCGGCCTGCTCCTGGAGGCTGCTCACCGAGCCCCAGCCGACGACGACGGCGCCCACGACGACGAGCGCCCCGAGGCCCAGCAACAGGCCGAGGCCGCGCACGGCAGGACCCCACGCCCGTCGGACCGCGTCGGGAGCGACCAACGCGTCGAACCTCGGGCCGAGGATGTCGGCATCCCGGGCCAGACGTCGCAGCGCCATCGCGAGCGCCAGGACGGGCACACCGCAGAGCGGCACGACCAGACTCAGCCACCGCAGCGGCAACGTCCCCGCCAACGTGAGGGCGGAGGCGAGGCCCACGGTGACGGCATACCCCAGCCACCAGCGAGCGGCGACGAAGACGACCGAGCGAGGAAGCAGGTCGGCGACGAGCGCGTCGTCGACAGCCGCGGTGTCGAGGGCGCGAGCTGCGCCCCGTGACGCCCCCCACACGGCCAGGGCGCCCAGCACCAGAGGGACGAAGGCGATGGTGGCGCTCGACCCGAGGTGCGCCCCCTGCACGAGGAGCCAGAGGGACGCGGCCGCGCCGAGAGGTTCGCCGAACGTGGCTCCGGGTCGCGGGTCGAGCATCCAGCCGAGGACGGTCGGTACGAGGACCACGAGCAGTGAGAGCAGGCCGGTGCCGACACCGAGGAGCACGTCACGCGCGGAGTCGGGAAGCCACGGCGCGGACGGCGACCCTTCGCCGTCCACGTCGTCGGAGGGGCGCGCGCCCCGCAGCAGCTCCATGACCGTCATCGCGCCCCAGTCTCCCCCGAGCAGGACCGCAGTCGTCGGCGCACACGCCGAGGCGACCGGCGACCCGGACACGAAAGCGAGCGGGCGGCATACCGAAGACTTCTCGGTATGCCGCCCGCTCGCCTTGCGCGCGGAAGCGCGGGTCAGAGGCCGCGCATGATCTCGCGCATGAGCTCGGCCGTCTCGGACGGCGTCTTGCCGACCTTGACGCCGGCGGCCTCGAGGGCCTCCTTCTTGGCCTGGGCGGTGCCCGACGAGCCGGAGACGATGGCGCCGGCGTGGCCCATGGTCTTGCCCTCGGGAGCCGTGAAGCCCGCGACGTATCCCACGACGGGCTTGGTGACGTGCTCCTGGATGTAGGCCGCTGCCCGCTCCTCGGCGTCGCCACCGATCTCGCCGATCATGACGATCGCATCGGTCTCGTCGTCGGCCTGGAACGCCTCGAGCGCGTCGATGTGCGTGGTGCCGATGATGGGGTCACCACCGATGCCGATCGCGGTGGAGAAGCCGAACTCACGCAGCTCGTACATCATCTGGTAGGTCAGGGTGCCGGACTTCGACACGAGGCCGATGCGACCGGGGCCCGCGATGTCACCGGGGATGATGCCGACGTTGGACTTGCCGGGACTGATGAGGCCGGGGCAGTTCGGGCCGATGATCCTGGTCTGCTTGCCCAACGAGTAGTTGAAGAACTCGGCGGAGTCCTTGACCGGGATGCCCTCGGTGATGACGACCACGAGCGGGATCTCGGCGTCGACGGCCTCGACCACGGCGGACTTGGTGAAGGCCGGCGGCACGAAGACGACGGAGACGTTGGCGCCGGTGGCCTCCATGGCCTCCTTGACCGACCCGAAGACGGGGATGTCCTTGCCGTCGACGTCGACCGAGGTGCCGGCCTTCTTGGGGTTGACGCCACCGACGACGGCGGTGCCGTCAGCCAGCATGAGCCTGGTGTGCTTCATGCCGACGGCGCCGGTCATGCCCTGGACGATGACCTTGCTGTCTGCGTTCAAGAAGATTGCCATGTGCTGTTCCTGTCCTGAAGTCAGTTGGCCTGGGCGGCGAGCTCGGCGGCCTTGGCCGCGGCGCCGTCCATGGTCTCTTCGATGGTCACGAGCGGGTGGTCGCGCTCCGCGAGGATGCGGCGACCCTCCTCGACGTTGTTGCCGTCGAGGCGCACGACGAGCGGCTTGGTCGCGGCGTCGCCGAGCGTGTCGAGCGCGCCGACGATGCCACGGGCGACCTCGTCGCAGGCGGTGATGCCGCCGAAGACGTTGACGAAGACGGCCTTGACCTGCTCGTCGCCCAGGATGATGCCGAGCCCGTTGGCCATGACCTCGGCGCTCGCACCGCCCCCGATGTCGAGGAAGTTGGCCGGCTTGGATCCGACCGACTCGCCGGCGTAGGCCACGACGTCGAGCGTGCTCATGACGAGCCCCGCACCATTGCCGATGATGCCGACGTTGCCGTCGAGCTTGACGTAGTTGAGGTCCTTCTCCTTGGCGGCGGCCTCGAGCGGGTCGGCCGCGGCCTTGTCCTCGAGCGCGAGGTGGTCGGGGTGGCGGAAGTCGGCGTTCTCGTCGAGCGTGACCTTGCCGTCCAGCGCCACGATGTCGCCGTCGTCGGTCTTGACGAGAGGGTTGACCTCGACCAGCGTCGCGTCCTCGTCGCGGTAGACGACCCACAGCTTCTCGAGGACGGGCACGATCTTGGCGCCGGTCTCGGCGTCGAAGCCGGCCGCGTCGACGATCTCCTGGGCCTTGGCCGTGTCGATGCCGACGTTGGGGTCGACCGCGACCTTGGCGAGGGCCTCGGGGCGCTCGACGGCCAGCTGCTCGATGTCCATGCCGCCCTCGACGCTGCACATCGCGAGGTAGGTGCGGTTGGTCCGGTCGAGCAGGACGGAGAAGTAGTACTCCTCGGCGATCTGCGCGCCCTGGGCGATCATCACCTGGTGGACCGTGTGGCCCTTGATGTCCATACCAAGGATGGCTTCAGCGTGCTGCTGCGCCTCGTCGGCCGTCTTGGCGACCTTGACTCCGCCGGCCTTGCCTCGGCCACCGGTCTTGACCTGGGCCTTGACGACCGTGACGCCGCCGCTCCTGGCCCCGATCGTCTCGGCGGCCGCTCGGGCCTGCTCAGGGGTGGTGGCGACTGCTCCTGCCAGCACGGGTACACCGTGCTTCTCGAACACATCGCGTGCCTGGTACTCGAAAAGGTCCACGGATTCGTTCCCGTCCTCACGTCGTCGTCTGCTGACCGCTGGTTGGTTCGGGCCGAGCCTAGACCCGCCGCGCCGGGTCCAGAGCCCACGGGTATCGATCCGGGTGATGCCCGACACGTGATCCTCACTACATCAAAGACCCTGATGGCGGGGTACTACGGTGAAACCACCATGGATGCATCAGCGAGGACGCGCCCGGTCGGACAGGCCCGCGCACGACCACACGCCGGTCGCGGACCCCGATGATGGGCCACGCTCGTCGTGCCGCCACGGCCGGCGCGGCGCTCGCCCGTGGTGTCGGGAGCCTCCTCACCCCGAGAGCCATCGTCGGGATGGCGATCGAGGGCGCCTGGGTCAGCACCCACCTCGTGACCTACCCGCTCGGGATCTTCCAGGTGCGGGCCGATGGTCTGCGGGGCTACCGGATCGAGCACCTGGCACCCGTCCAGCGCGGCCTGATCATCTCGCACCTTGAAGCCTCCGGGACCCCGATCCTGCTGGTCCACGGCTTCGTCGACAACCGGTCGATCTTCACCCTGCTGCGCCGCGGCCTCACCCGTCGCGGGTTCGGGTCGGTCTACGCGATGAACTACTCGTCACTGACCGCCGACGTCCGCACCGCTGCGGCCCAGCTCGGCGAGGAGATCGAGGCGATCGTCGCGGAGACCGGCTACGAGAAGATCCACGTCGTCGGGCACAGCCTCGGCGGCCTCATCGCCCGCTACTACATCACCAGGCTCGGCGGTGACGAGCACGTCCACACGCTCGTCACCCTCGGCACGCCCCACCAGGGCACCTACAGCGCGTATGCGCTCCCGAGCCGCCTCGGCGCCCAGATGCGTCCCGGCAGCGGCCTCATGCGTGAGTTCGAGGAGCCGGCACCCGGTTGCACGACCCGCTTCATCTGCTACTGGTCGGACACCGACGTCATCATCGTCCCGCAGGCCAACGGCGCCCTGCGCCACCGGGACCTCTCCGTCCGCAACATCCGCCTCCACGGGGTCGGCCACATCTCGCTGCCCATCGTCGGCGACGTCGTCCACGGCATCTCGACGGCGCTCGCCGAGCTCGACCAGGACGGTGGCACGGTCACTGCCGGTGTCACCCCTCTGGCCACTAGGGGACGCCACGACGACGGCGCCGCCCTCCGCGGTCGGCGCGACGGGGGCGGACGGCATACGGCGCAGGCTCGTCCCTGACCTGGCTGGGAGGTGACTCCGGGGGCCGATCTGGTGGCGTCCGCATCCACCCGCCAACGCCGAGCCGGCATCCTTGCAGGTCAGCGCCCTTTGTGGACAACGAGTTTGTATAACGGTCAGGTCACGGTACGGTGGTGCCTCCCGTGTCCCCTGCACGTGAGGTATCCCTGTTTTGACTTCCCCTTACCAGGGGCGCCACCGAGGCCGTCACCGCAAACCTGCGACGACCCGCGTCTCCCGCGCCCTTCACCCCGGCTTCGTGTTGCCCACGGCCGCTGCTGTGGCGCTGGTCGTCACGGCCACGGGCGCGACCGTTGCCGAGTCCGCTCCGCTGACGCTCGACCTCACTGCCGCGCAGGCGCAGACCGCGCGTGACCAGGCCGCCACCGAGGTCGCCCAGCAAGCCGACCTCTCCACGCGCCGCCAGCAGGTCGCCATCCAGACCGCCGCCCTCCAGGGCCGCGTCACGGAGCAGAAGCGAGTGGCCCGCGACAAGGCCCGCGTCGCCGCCGCGGTCAGGGCCAAGGCCGCCGCCGAAGCCGCTGCCGAGGCTGCTGAAGCCGCCGCGGAGGCTGCCGCACAGGCCAAGATGCAGCGCGAGGGCAAGCGTTGGGTCATGCCCATCGAGGGTGCGTCCTTCACGTCCGGCTACGGGATGCGTTGGGGACGCATGCACTGGGGCAACGACTTCGGCACCGCGATCGGCACGCCGCTGCGGGCGATGTCACGTGGCACCGTCACCTTCACCGGCAACAACGGCAACATGGGCAAGCTGGTGCGCATCACCTACTGGGACGGCACCGAGTCCTTCTACGCGCACATGAGCCGCTACTCGTCCGCACCGGGCGACGAGGTCATGCCGGGCGAGATCGTCGGCTACACGGGCAACACGGGGCGCTCCACCGGCCCGCACCTGCACCTCGAGATCCACCCCGAAGGCGCCGGCGCGGTCAACCCAGCACCGTGGCTGGCCGAGAAGGGCCTTCAGTGAGCTGAAGGCTCCTGACGACGTCGCAAGGGCGGCACCCATCGAGGGTGCCGCCCTTCGTCGTTGCCGGAGCAGCGCTGGGTGTCGGCGATCTGGGGTCTCACGCGCACGTGACGGCCCCGATCCCCGACACCGGGCAGGGGCGCCAAAGCGGGTTCGGTCAGAGCTTCTCGAGCGGGGCGAAGCGCAGCAGGAAGCGCTTGACACCCGTCTCACCGCCGAAGTCGACCTCGGCCTGGGTCTTGTCGCCCTCACCCATGGTGCGGACGACGCTGCCCATGCCGAACGAGTCGTGGGTGACCTTGTCGCCGGGCGAGAGCGGGATGATCGGCCGGTTGCCGGGCGATCGCACACCTGGACGGGCGGCCAAGGAGGCGACGGCGGGGCGTTGGCCTCGCTGGCCGATGGCCGCGAGACCGCTGAGCTCGCGCTCCCACGAGAGGAGCTCGGCCGGGATCTCGTCAAGGAAGCGGCTGGGCGGGTTGTACTGCGGCGCTCCCCACGCGGAGCGGACGGCCGCCCGGGACAGGTGGAGGCGCTCACGGGCGCGGGTGATGCCGACATAGGCCAGCCGCCGCTCCTCCTCGAGCTCCTTGGGGTCGCCGAGCGAGCGCAGGTGCGGGAAGGTGCCGTCCTCCATCCCGGTGAGGAAGACGACGGGGAACTCCAGCCCTTTGGCCGTGTGCAGGGTCATGAGGGTGACCACACCCTGCTGCTCCGCCTCGACCGAGTCGGGGATCTCGTCGGCGTCGGCGACGAGCGAGACCTGCTCGAGGAAGTCCTCGAGCAGGTTGACCTCACCGGTCTCGGCCCGGGCCTCGTCGAACTCACGGGCCACGGCGACCAGCTCGGCGAGGTTCTCGACGCGGGTCTCGTCCTGCGGGTCGTGGCTGGCGCGGAGCTCGGCGAGGTAGCCCGACTTCTCGACGATCGCCTCCAGCAGGTCGGCCACTCCGGCGTCGTCGTCGTCACGGACCTTGCCGAGGTCCTCGAGCAGCGCCGTGAATCCCTTGATGCAGGCGATGGATCGCGTGGCGATGCCGGGCGCGTCCTCCGGGCGGCCCAGGGCCTCGACGAAGGTGATGCGCTCCCGCTCCGCGAGGGCTGCGACGACAGCCTCGGCGCGGTCACCGATGCCCCGTTTGGGCACGTTGAGGATGCGGCGCAGGTTGACCGTGTCGGCCGGGTTCGACAGCACGCGCAGGTAGGCGAGCGCGTCCTTGACCTCTCGACGCTCGTAGAAGCGAGTCCCGCCGACGACCTTGTAGGGCAGGCCCACGCGGACGAAGACCTCCTCGAGGGCACGCGACTGGGCGTTGGTGCGATAGAAGACGGCGACGTCGCCGGGCCTGACACCGTGCTCGTCGCCGAGCTTGTCGATGGAGCGCGCGACGAACGACGCCTCGTCGTGCTCGTTGTCGCCGACGTAGCCGATGACCGGCGCCCCCGAGCCCGAGTCGGTCCAGAGGTTCTTCTTGCGCCGCGACTCGTTGCGCGAGATCACCGCGTTGGCGGCGGTGAGGATCGTCTGGGTCGAGCGGTAGTTGCGCTCGAGCAGGATCGTCCGTGCGTTCGGGTAGTCCTCCTCGAACTCGACGATGTTGCGGATCGTCGCCCCGCGGAACGCATAGATCGACTGGTCCGCGTCACCCACGACGACGAGCTCGCTCGGTTCCACCGCGTGCTCACCCCGCTTGCCGTCCGACCCGACGAGCTCGCGGATCAGCTGGTACTGCGCGTGGTTGGTGTCCTGGTACTCGTCCACCATGACGTGGCGGAACCGGCGACGGTAGTGCTCAGCAACGTCAGGGAAGGCCTGCAGCATGTGGACCGTGAGCATGATGATGTCGTCGAAGTCGAGCGCGTTGGCCTGACGCAGACGGCGTTGGTATGCCGTGTAGGCGTCCGCGAGCAGCCGTTCCGTGTGGGTGCCACCCGGGTTCTCGGCGCTGGGCTCGGAACCCACGCGGGCGGCATACGTCTCCTCGTCGACCAGCTCGTTCTTGAGGTTGCTCACCTGGTGGGTGAAGGTGCGCGGGTTGTAGCGCTTGGGGTCGAGGTCCATGTCGCGGATGACCATCGACATCAGCCGCTGGCTGTCGGCGGCGTCGTAGATGGAGAACGTCGACTTCATCCCGATCTTGTCGGCCTCACGGCGCAGGATCCGCACGCAGGCGCTGTGGAACGTCATGACCCACATGGCTCTGGCGCGCGGGCCGACCAGGTCCTGGACGCGCTCACGCATCTCGGCGGCGGCCTTGTTGGTGAAGGTGATGGCGAGGATCTGGCCGGGCTGGACCCCCCGGGCGGCCAGCAGGTAGCCGATGCGGTGGGTCAGGACGCGGGTCTTGCCCGAGCCGGCGCCAGCGATGATGAGGAGCGGTCCGCCCGCGTGGACGACGGCTTCGCGCTGCTCCTCGTTGAGGCCCTCGAGCAGCGCCTCCGGGTCGGCTGCGGACCGGGCACCCCAAGCCGGCTCTCGTGGAACGGAGTCGTCCGCCGCGCCATCCACTGCCCACGAGGGGACACCAGCAGCGTTGACGAGCGCTGCGTGGGCGCTCACGTGCGTGTCGTGGTCCGTCGTGGGCGCGTTGTCGGGGTCCGTCGCGGGATCGGGGTCGCCGAGGCCCGAACCGTTGAAGTCCATGCCATCAAAAAGGGTGCTCATCTCATGACCAACCCTACGTCGTGGCACCGTCACTCAGGAGCACGCGCGGGCCTGTCCAGCGTTCTCGGAGCCAGCGGTCGTGACTGGCGACGATGACGGTCACGGACGTGCGGGCGAGGGCGGACTCGAGCTCCTCGACGAGCAACAGCGACAGGTGGTTGGTCGGCTCGTCGAGCAGGAGGAGCTCGGGCTGGCGACCGATGACGACGGCCAGGGCGAGGCGCCGTTTCTGCCCCTCGCTGAGGAGGGCGACGGGACGGTCCACGTCGCGCGGATGGATGAGGCCGAGCTCGCCGAGGAGGACCTCCGAGTCCGTCGCGCGATAGGTCTGGCGGACGGTTGCCGACGGGTCGGCGAACTCGGTGTCCTGGGTGAGGAGGCCGATCCGTCGCGCGCTGACCTGCATGTCGGCTGCGTTTGGGGAGATGCGACCCGCAAGAGCCTGGAGCAGGGTCGACTTGCCGGAGCCGTTGGCTCCCTCGACGAGCAGGTGCTCCCCCGCCGCCACGTCGAGGCGCGGCACCCGGACGCGTCCGTCGACGACGAGGTCGCGCACGCGGACGGACCCGGCGCCGGCACCTGCTGCCGTGACGTCGCCGGCGAACCTCAGTGGTGCTCGCGGCTTGGGCACCCGGTCACGTTCGAGCACCTCGATGCGCTGCTGTGCGTCCCTGCTCCGACGGCTCGCGGACTTCTGCACCCGGGCCCCCTTGAACGCGTGGATGAACTTGTCGTTGTCGCGCGCCGCCCGGTCGTGCGCGACGTCGGTCGTCGTCGTGCGTGCAGCGGCACGCAGGTCGGCGAGCTTGGTCTGCTGGGCGGCATACGCCACCTCCCAGCGACGCTGGGAGTCGTGACGAGACCTCAGGTATGCCGTGTAGTTGCCGGTGAATCGTCGTCCGCCTTCGCCGTCGGTCCCGAAGTGGCTGGGGTCCAGGTCGACGACAGCGGTGCAGACCGTGTCGAGGAAGGTGCGGTCGTGGCTGGCGACGAGCAGCGCGCCGGGCAGGGTGACGAGCTCGGACTCGAGGTGGTCGAGTGCCTGGTCGTCGAGGTGGTTGGTGGGCTCGTCGAGGACGAGGCACTCGGGGAGTCTGGTCAGGAGGGCGGCGAGGGCGAGGCGGCTGCGTTGACCGCCGCTGAGCTCGGCGACCGTGCGACTGCGGTCGATGGAGTCGAGTCCGAGGTGATGGGCGGAGACCTCGGCGCGCCGGTCGGCATCCCAGGCGTCGTGGAACGTTGCCCAACCGAGCAGCTCGTCATAGGCCTGTGCTGCAACGGGGTCGGTCAGGTCGTGGCTGAGCCGCTCGAGGTTCGCGACGGCGTCATGGAGCGGCGCAAGTGCTTGGGTGAGGACTTCGCCGTCGGTGTCGTCGGGGTCGAGGCCGCTGTCCTGGGCCAGGTAGCCCCGGTCGTCGGACGTGCTGATCGTGCCGTGGTCCGGCTGCTCGATCCCGGCGACGAGGCGGATGAGGGTGGACTTGCCAGAACCGTTCTCGCCGATGAGACCGACACGCTGGCCGGGGGCCACGGTGAGGTCGATGGCGTCGAGGACGGTGCGGCCTTCGTAGCCGTGCGAGACGTCGCGGACGGTGAGCGGGACGGGGTGGGTCATGGAGCTCCAGCGGGGTGGTTCGGGTGCTCGCGCGGGCCTATGGCCTCGAGCGCGTGCAGGTCGCTGGTTCAGCTCTTCATGATGCGCACGAGGTTAGCGGTTGATGAAGGCCCGTCGCACCCGGGTTTCGGGGACACAGGACCGGGGGGCTCCATTGGATGCTCGTGCTGTCCGATCGAATGTAGGGCGTTTCTGGGAGCCAAGGCGATCCCCTCGCGCGGGGGAGCCCGAGCCGACGGGGGCAGGGCGGATTGAGTTGCACCTGCGCGGCGCAGCACCCTCACCTGGATCGGTTGGGGAGCTGGCATTGGGACGATGCTCACGCTCTGGTGGAGCTTCACGTCATCCGGTGAGGGCGGCACGGTGCCCAACACCCAGGTGCTGGTCTACATGGGTGTCGTCCTTGTACCGCTGGGTGTCACCCTCGGCGGCCTGGCGGCGGCAGCCCTGCCCTCGCGTGCCCGTGTGGCTCCCCTTCCTCACCGACTGCTCACCCTCGCCGGAGCCGCCCTCGCCCTCTTGGCGCTCTGGCAGCTCTTCTCGCACATCACCGGACTGCCCAGCCTGCTCTGACCACGTGAGGTGGGCGGACGGCATACGGTGTCGTGCATGGCTTCTCGCAAGGGTGAGTTCGGCGACCCGGTGATCCTCGACGTCGCCGGTCACGAGGTGAAGCTGTCGAGTCCCGAGCGGGTCTACTTCTCCGACCGCGGCGAGACCAAGCTCGACCTCGCGAACTACTACATCGCGGTCGGCGACGGCATCCTCAACGCCCTCCGGGAGCGGCCGACGATGCTCCATCGCTTCCCCGACGGAGTGGACGGCAAGAAGGTGCACCAGAAGCGCGTTCCCCGAGGGGCTCCGCCATGGCTCGAGACGGTGCGGCTGCACTTCCCGAGATACGGGCTGCACGCCGACGAGCTGTGCCCGACCGACCTCGCCCACATCATCTGGGCCGTGCAGATGAGCACCGTCGAGTTCCACCCGTGGAACAGCCGCCGCGCCGACACCGAGCAACCCGACGAGTGGCGCATCGACCTCGACCCGATGCCCGACGCACCGTTCGACCGGGTGCGCCGCGTCGCCCACGTCGCCCACGAGGTGCTCGACGAGCTGGGCGCCACCGGCTTCCCCAAGACCAGCGGCGGCCACGGACTGCATGTCTACGTCCGCATCAAGCCCGACCACGGCTTCCAGGAGGTCCGTCGCGCCGCCCTCGCCTTCGCCCGCGAGGTCGAACGCCGGGCCCCGGAAGATGTGACGACGACCTGGTGGCGCAAGGACCGCGACCCCGAGGCCGTCTTCGTCGACTACAACCAGAACGCCCGCGACCACACCATCGCGAGCGCCTACTCGGTGCGCGGCACGACGAGCGGCACCGTCTCCACGCCGATCCGATGGGACGAGGTCGACGACGTCGAACCCCAGGAGTGCACCATCGCGACCGTGCCGAAGCGGTTCGCCGAGCTCGGGGACCTCCACGCCGACATCGACAAGCACGTCTTCGACATCGCACCGCTGCTCGAGTGGGCCGACCGCGACGAGCGCGAGGGCGCCGAGACCCCGCCGGAGCCCGAGGACGACGAAGCGAAGCCGTGACAGCCGACGACGACGTGGTCCGCGTCGGCCCCGACCCCCACCCGATCACCGGCGATCCCCATCTCTCTCCCGTCCTGCCCGGCTCTGGCTGGCCCACAGACCCCGCAACCGCACGGACCCCTGTCGCCCACGGCCCCGGCGACGTGCAGCACCTCGCAGCCAGCGCCGACACCCTCGCCGAGCTCGACGCCCGCGTCAGCGTCTGCCGTGCCTGCCCGCGACTCGTCGACTGGCGCGAAACCGTTGCGAGAGAGGGCCGCCGGGCATCGTTCGCCGACCAGCCCTACTGGGGACGGCCCGGTCCGTCGTTCGGCGATCCCACCGCTGACACCCTCATCGTCGGCCTCGCCCCCGCCGCCAACGGCACCAACCGCACCGGCCGGATGTTCACCGGCGACGCCTCCGGCGACTTCCTGTATGCCGCCCTCCACCGCACCGGGTACGCGAACCAGCCGACCTCGGTCGGTGCCGGCGACGGCCTTCGGCTGACCGGCATACGGATCGTCGCCGCTGTGCGCTGCGCCCCTCCCGCCAACGCACCCACACCGACCGAGCGGGCCACGTGCGCAACCTGGCTCGGCCGCGACCTCGAGCTCCTCGGTGACCGCCTCCGCGTCGTCATGACGCTCGGCGCCATCGGGTGGAACGGCGTCCTCGCCGCGACGACCACGCTGGGCTGGACCGTCCCGAAGCCCAGACCGAAGTTCGGCCACGGCGCCCGGGCGGAGCTCCTCACTCCCAGCGGCCACCCGGTGCGTCTCGTCGGCTGCTTCCACGTGAGTCCGCACAACACCTACACGGGCCGTCTCACCCCGCCGATGCTCGACGACGTCCTCCTGAGCCTGCGGAACTGATGACCGCGACATGGTCCGCATCTGCGGGTCTAGAATCGCAACCATGCCGCTCATGAGGATCAGTGAGGCCGCCGGCTTCCTCGGCGTCAGCGACGACACCGTCCGTCGCTGGGTCGACAGCGGCGCTCTCGACGCGCAGTCCGACGAGGCCGGCCGCAAGGTCGTCGACGGACACGCGGTGGCGCTCCTCGCCCGTGACCAGGCCCGCGCGGTCGCCGACCCGTCGCGTGTCGGTCGCTCGGCCCGCAACCGGTTCGTCGGCCTCGTCACCGACATCACCATGGACACGGTGATGGCCCAGGTCGAGCTTCAGTGCGGCCCGTTCCGGGTCGTCTCGCTCATGTCGAGCGAGGCCGTCCGCGAGCTCGGTCTCGAGATGGGTTCCGTCGCCGTCGCCGTCGTGAAGTCGACGACCGTCATCGTGGAGACCCCATGAACATCTCGTATGCCGTCCGCTCGTCCATCGCTGTCGCCGGCCTGCTGCTCATGGCCGGGTGCGGAGGCGACGACGGGCGCACCGGTGCCAACGGCACGGGTTCGGCTGCAGCACAGCCAAGTTCGGCACCGGCAGGCTCCCGCACGCTCACTGTCTTTGCCGCGGCGTCCCTGCAGAAGTCGTTCGAGCAGATAGGCGAGGACTTCGAGGTGAGCCATCCCGGGGTCACCGTGCGGTTCAGCTTCGGCGGCTCCTCGGGCCTGGTCGCTCAGCTCTCCGACGGCGCTCCCGCCGACGTGCTCGCCACGGCCAACGAGCCGACGATGGACAAGGCGGTCGCCGAGGACCTCGTCGCCGGCGAGCCCACACCGTTCGTGTCCAACACCCTCCAGATCGTCGTGCCCAGGGACAACCCTGCCCGCATCCGCTCCTTCGCCGACCTCGCCGAGTCCGGCGCCAAGGTCGTCCTGTGCGCCCCCGCCGTTCCTTGCGGCGCCGCAGCCGTCGCCGTCGAGAAGGCGGGCGGCATCGACATCAAGCCGGTGAGCGAGGAGCAGGCCGTCACCGACGTCCTGGGCAAGGTTCGCTCGGGTGAGGCCGACGCCGGCCTCGTCTATGTCACCGACGTGCGTGCCGCCAACAGCTCCGGCGCGAGCGCCGAGGTGACCGGCCTCGACTTCCCCGAGGCCGAGTCGGCCGTCAACGTCTACCCCATCGCCGCGCTCAGGGGAGCCACCGACGCCAGGCTCGCCGGCGAGTTCGTCGCCGCGACCACGAGCGTCGAGGGCCAGAAGGTCCTGCGGGCAGCGGGATTCGCCGCACCGTGACCCACCTGACGATCCCGCGCTGGCTCGTCGTCCCGGCAGCCCTCGGCGCGTTGCTCGTGGCCGTGCCGGTCGTGGCGATGGCCCTCACCGTCGACTGGGCCAACTTCTGGCCGCTCGTGACGTCCGAGGCATCCAGGGCCGCGCTCTGGCTCAGCCTGCGGACCGCCTCCATGAGCACCGTCCTGTGCCTCCTCTTCGGCATCCCGCTCGCTGTCGTCCTCGCCCGCACCCACGGCACCGCCGCCACCCTGCTGCGCTCCCTCGTCCTCCTGCCCCTCGTGCTCCCGCCCGTCGTCGGCGGCATCGCCCTGCTCCAGGCGTTCGGCAGACGCGGCCTGCTCGGCCACACGCTCGAGGTCCTCGGCCTCGAGATCGCCTTCTCGACCACGGCCGTCGTCATCGCCCAGACCTTCGTCGCGATGCCCTTCCTCGTCCTGAGCCTCGAGGGCGCCCTCCGCGCCGCCGGCACGCGATACGAGGAGGTCGCATCCACCCTCGGTGCCGATCCCTCGACCGTCTTCCGCCGGGTCACCATCCCCCTGGCCCTGCCCGGCCTCCTCTCCGGGACGATCCTCGCGTTCGCGCGCTGCCTCGGGGAGTTCGGCGCCACGATCACCTTCGCTGGATCCCTCCAGGGCACCACGAGAACCCTCCCCCTGGAGATCTACCTGCAGCGCGAGGGCGACCCGAGAGCCGCCGTCGCCCTCTCACTCGTGCTCGTCGCCGTCGCCGTGCTCGTCATCGCACTCACCCGCGCCCGGCGCGACTCCCTCGCAGCAGGCACCTCATGAGTCCGACCTTCTCGCTCGACATCACCGTGCGCCGCCGCGACGTCGACGCCCACGTCACCGTCGACGACGGTGAGACCCTGGCCCTCCTCGGCCCAAATGGTGCAGGCAAGTCGACGATCCTCGCCGCCGCCGCCGGCCTCCTCCGACCCGACACCGGCACCGTCCGGCTCGGCGACCGTCTCCTCTCCGACGCCGGCGACGCGGTCGGCAGCACTCGCACCTGGGTCCCGCCCCATGCAAGAGGCATAGCCCTCCTCGCCCAGGACGCTCGCCTCTTCCCCCATCTCAGCGCCCTCGACAACGTCGCCTTCGGCCTGCGCGCGGGAGGCGCGTCCCGACGCGACGCCGCGCAGAGGGCAGGGCGATGGCTCAAGGAGGTGGGCATGGCGGCATACGCCGGCCGTCGTCCTCGCGAGCTGTCCGGCGGACAGGCCCAGAAGGTCGCCATCGGGCGTGCACTCGCCGTCGAACCTGCCGTGCTCCTCATCGACGAGCCCCTCTCGGCGCTCGACGTCGAGGTGGCGCCCGACGTCCGCGACCTGCTGCGCCGCGTCACCCACGAGCGCACGACCATCCTCGTCACCCATGACGTCCTCGATGCTGCGCTCCTGGCCGACCGGGTCGCGGTGATCCACGGTGGTCGGGTCGTCGAGGAGGGCGAGACCAGCCTCGTGCTCAGCCGCCCGACGAGTGACTTCGGCGCCCGCTTTGCCGGGCTCAACCTCATCCGCGGCGTGGCCGCCGAGGGAGCCCTACGTATGCCGGACGGTCGCCTCCTCCACGGTGTCGCGGACTCCGCTGTGGACGAGGGTGATGCGGTCGCCGCCGTCGTGGCCCCCTCGGCCGTGAGCGTCCACCTCGACGCGCCGCACGGCAGCCCCCGCAACAGCCTGGCCGCAACCGTCGTCGACCTCGAGCCCCACGGCCACCTGGTGCGGGTGCGCACCGACCTCCTCAGCGCCGACATCACCCCGGCCGCCGTCGCCGACCTCCGGCTGGCACGCGGCGACCGCGTCGTCCTCGCCGTCAAGGCCACCGAGGTCCACCTGCACCGCGCCTGAAGGTCCCGGTGGATCACGGCTAGCCTGAACCGATGACGTCCGGTTCCGCGCTGCCCGAGTCCGCACCCGCCCTCGTCGTGACCGCCCACGGAGGCGGCGAGGTCCTCGAGGTCCGGGACCAGGCGCTGCCAGCACCGACCAGCGACCAGGTGCTCGTGCGGGTCGCCGCGGCCGGCGTGAACTTCATCGACACCTACCAACGCGAGGGCATCTACCCGGTCCCCACGCCGTTCGTGTGCGGCAACGAGGGGGCGGGCGAGGTGGTCGCCGTCGGCGACGACGTCAGCAGCTTCGTGGTCGGCGACCGCGTCGCGTGGGGCCAGGGTGCCGGCTCGGCCCGGACCTACGCCGCCGTCGACACCAAGAACCTCGTCCACGTCCCGCCCGGGGTCGACCTCGAGACCGCAGCTGCGGCGATGCTCCAGGGCCTCACGGCCCACTACCTCTCGACGAGCACGTATGCCGTCCAGCAGGGCACGACCGCCCTCGTCCACGCCGCCGCCGGCGGCGTCGGCCAGCTCCTCACCCAGATGACCAAGAAGCGCGGCGGACGGGTCATCGCCACCGCCGGCTCGGCCGAGAAGCTCCAGACCGCCCGCGAGCGCGGCGCCGACGAGCTCATCAACTACAGCGAGGTGGACGACCTCGCCGCGGCCGTCCGGGAGCTCACCGACGGCAAAGGCGTCGACGTCGTCTACGACGGCGTCGGCAAGGACACGTTCGAGGCATCGCTGGCGTCCCTCCGTCCGCGCGGGCTGCTGGTCCTCTATGGCGGCGCCAGCGGTCAGGTCCCGCCGTTCGACCTCCAGCGGCTCAACAAGCTGGGCTCGCTCTTCGTCACCCGCCCGAGCCTCGGCGCCTACGTCGCCACGCCCGACGAGCTGCGCGCGCGCACGACCGACCTGTTCGAGTGGATCGAGTCCGGTGAGGTCCAGGTCAGCATCGGTGGGCGCTACCCCCTCAGTGACGCACGCACGGCATACGCCGATCTCGAAGGGCGCCGCACGCAGGGCAAGCTGATCCTCATCCCCTGAACGAGTGACAGGCGGGCCCGCGCCGGGATACTGTCCGCCCAGTGCCGACGCGCGATCGCGCGAGGCGGTCTGTTCACCAAGGGGAACCTCATGAAGCGCTCGTCCCGCGCGTCGTCTCTCGGCGCGCTCCTCCTCGTCGCCGCGCTGTCCGCGACCGCGTCCCCCCTCACCGCCTCGGCATCCGGACCCTCCGTGGCCGTCCCGCCACGCAACGAGCTCGCGGTCGTGGCGCCCGCAGGCGCGTCCGTGGCCTCTCTCGCGTCCCCGTCGCCGACCATCACCGGCACCGGCTCGAGCCGGACCTTCACCGTCGGCACGACCTCCGTGCGGCTGAGCGCCTTCACGGGCGAGAGGTTCAAGGTCGGCACCTTCCAGACCGGCACCGCTGCCGGCCGGCTCGCGGTCCGCATCACGAGCAACGGGGCCACCTGCACCGACGGCGCCAGCTCTCGGGTCACCGTCCATGACTTCGCCTACGAAGGTGATGAGCTCACCTCCCTCGCCGCGACCCTCCAGGCCAACTGCTCCGGGACCGGACAGACCGTGGCCGAGCTCCGCCTCAACAGCACCGTCGGCGCCCAGCGGGCCGGGAGCCTGCCGCTCGGCAAGAGCGCCGCCTCGCGCCGCCTCACCTTCACCACGCCCGAGGCCACGACCGTCCGGGACCTCGCCTGGGCCGGCGACCTCTCGAGCGAGATCAGGAACAACACCTGCACCAACGCGACCCTGCCGGCCGGCGGGACGTGCACCGTGGACCTCGTGGTCCAGCCGCTGGAGACCGGCGCCGAGTACCTCGCTCTCGCCATCCGCGACGCCGACTTCACGCGCCTCGACACCGTCTCCGTCGCCGCGATCGGCACCGCGACCCCCGACGGCTCCTACACACCACTGGCCAAGCCGCGACGGTTCGCGGACACGCGCGCGACCAAGGCGCCGCTGCGCGGCGGGGTCCCCCGGGACTTCCAGATCGTGGGCGCCAACGGCCTGCCGTCGACCGGCATCTCCTCCGTCGTCCTCAACATCACCGTCGTGGCACCCACGGTCGGCGGCTACCTCACCGCCTACCCGGCAGGCCAGGCCCCACCCAACGCCTCGTCCATGAACTACCCCAAGGGCTGGACCGGGGCCAACCTCGTCACCGTCCGCACGGGGACCGGCACCCTCAACGGCAAGGTCCGCCTTCTCACGAGCGCCGGTCTCACCAACGTGCTCGTGGACGTCGTCGGCTACTACCGCAACCCCGCCGGCACCTCGGGCACCCGCGGCATCTACGGGTCCTTCCATGCCTTCGAGCCGTTCCGCCTCTATGACAGCCGCAACGACAGCAAGGTGGCCGGTCAGGAGATCTTCGACCTCACCGCCGACTTCGGCGCCGACAACCCGAAGGTCAAGGCCCTCGCGCTCAACGTGACAGCGGTCGCTCCGGAGGGTTCCGGCTTCCTCACCCTGTGGAACGGCATCAACTCGCTGGACGTGCCCACGGTGTCCACGCTGAACTTCACGGCCGGACGCACCGTCCCCAACATGGCGATCGTCCCCGTCGGGCGCCTCAACAACCTTCCCGCCTTCACGGTGGCCAACGGCTCGAAGCAGAGGGTCCACGTCATCTTCGACGTCGTCGGCATCTTCGACGACGACACCATCCCCGAGGGGTCCCGCCTCACCGCACTCAACAACCCGAAGCGCATCCTGGACACCCGCAGCAACCAGGGGTTCGGCAAGCTCGGGCCGAACGTCACCGGCACCGGCGACGCCAACGCCGTGGCCGGCAGCTGGACCACGTCGCTGTCGGGCAACCTCACGGCCGTCGCACCCACCAGGGCCGCCATCCTGACGATCTGGGCCGCAGGCGATGCTCGACCACTCGTCAGCGCCATGAACCCGGCCGCCGGGCAGGTGGTGGCCAGCATGGTCATGCCATCGCTCTCGGAGACCAACCGCTACTCGATCTACAACGGCAGCGCCGGGACGACCAACGTCCTCCTCGACGTCGTCGGGACCTTCGAGCGATATCGGGCCAGCGAGTACGCCCCGGGCACGGGGGTCATCACCGCCTCGGCGGTTGCGACCGGCGTCGTGGGCAACGGGAGCACCGGCGAGGGCACGAAGACCGGCGCCCTGGGCGCCGACGCCGACGCGGACACCGACATCAAGGACGCGACAGCGAGGACGCCCGGAGCCGCGTCGCCGAAGCTCAACGTGCGCTGAGGGCGCGCCTCACACCAACCGACGACCCATGGCCCACGCGGTGAGCTCATGGCGTGACGACAGCTGCAGCTTGCGGAGCACCGAGGAGACGTGCGTCTCGACGGTCTTCACCGAGATGAAGAGCTCCTTGGCGACCTCCTTGTACTGGTATCCGCGAGCGATGAGCCGCATGACCTCGCGCTCACGCGCCGACAGGCGGTCGAGCTCCTCGTCGACCTCGGCGATCTCGCCGGCCGCGGCCCCGAAGGCGTCGAGCACGAACCCGGCGAGCCTCGGCGAGAACACTGCGTCACCGTCGGCGACCCGCCGCACCGCCGTGCCGAGGTCCCGCGCCGTGATGGTCTTGGTGACGTAGCCGCGAGCGCCCGCACGGATGACCGCGATGACGTCCTCCGCAGCGTCGGACACCGACAGGGCGAGGAAGCGCACCGGGGCTCCGGCCGCGCTCTCGACCCCGAAGCAGCCGTTGATGACGTCCGCACCGCCCTTGCCCGTCCCACCGGGCAGGTGGACGTCGAGGAGCACGACGTCCGGCCGGGTCTCGCGGATGACCTTGACGGCGGCCTCGACGTCCGGCGCCTCACCGACGATCTCGATCGCGGCGCCGGCCTCCTCGGCGAGCTCGCTGCGCACCCCCGTGCGGAACATGCGGTGGTCGTCGACGAGGACGACGCGGACCGGACCGGTCCGGGGCGCTGCAGGCTTCTTGGGCTCAGTGCTCATGACTGCTCTCCTTCGAGAGGTGGGAGCGTGAGCTCCACCTCGGTTCCGTCCTCACGGCGGCGGACCTTGGCGGTGCCCCCGTGTCGTTCCATCCTGCCGAGGATCGAGGCGCGCACGCCCAGCCGGTCCTCGGGAATGTCGCCGAGGTCGAACCCTTCGCCGCGGTCACGGACGAACGCCTCGACCCCGCTGGGCCCGATCTCCGCGTATGCCGTCACCGGCGGCTCCCCGTGCCGGGTCGCGTTGAGCATCGCCTCGCGCATCGCGCGGACGAGGGCGGTGCCGTGCTCCTCGAGCGGGCGGTCACCTGTGACGACGAGGTCGATGACGACCCCGTTCTGGTCCTCGACGTCGTGCGCAGCGGCCGTGACCGCGGAGGCGAGGGTCTCGTCGGAACCAGCGGGACCGGCATACAGCCATGAGCGGAGCTCACGCTCCTGGGCACGGGCCAGCTGCGTGACCGACGCGGGGTCGTGGGAGCGACGTTGGATGAGGGCGAGCGTCTGGAGGACCGAGTCGTGGAGGTGGGCGGCGATGTCGGCGCGCTCGTTGGCCCGGGCCGCGACCTCCTGCTCCTGCCGGTAGTCGCGCCAGAGACGCACCACCCACGGAGCGGCGATGAGCGTGGCTCCGACGAGGACCGCGACCGTCGCGAGGAGGGCGTCACCGATCGCGGCGAACGAGTTGCCGCGGACCGTGAGCACGAGGATGCCGATGACCGCGACGGTGATGCCGAGTCCCAGGCGCAGGACGAGCATGCCGCGGTCCTGCTGCTGGGTGCCGAGCCACTTGGTGCGCTCGGCGTCGTCGAGGTGCGACCAGGCGACGGCGACACCGGCGGCGATGAGCAGCAGTGGCAGGAGCACCCCGGCACGCACGTCCACGCCGGCGAACTGCAGACCCACGACCGTCCCGACGAGGACGAGCAGCCCGCCGGCCGCGACGAAGGTGCCCCACTTGGACTCGCTCAGGCCGGACACCGCACGCAGGGCGCCGGGCTCGCGCTGCTCACCGCCGAGGTCGCTCGACGGCGTCACGACCCAGAGGAAGAGGTAGACCGGCAGACCCGGGCCCGAGATCGTCAGGACGATGAAGGCCAGGTACACCCAGCGGCGGCGCACCTCGAGGTGGTCGGCGATGCCGGCACACACCCCGCCGAGCCGCCGCCCGTGGAGGGGTCGGGTCAGCGCCGGTCGTCCCGGCGGGAGGACGACCGCCGGGTCCTTGACGCGTTCGTAGGGTGTGGCCACACCCCCATCCTGACGCACGAACGCAGGGATGTCGGTGGGTGCAGGGGTCTCGTGGGGGTCACCTCAGGGCGCCGTCAGGGTCGACCCTCATGGCAGCACGGCCCTGCGTCGGCCACTGTTGGTGACATGACGCAGACACCAGGGCCGGCTCAGACCGCCCACGACCAGGGTCAGTCGCAGGGCCAGCCCCAGAGCCAGTCGCAGAGCAGCAAGTTCTGGGACGACATCCTCTCGATCGGCATCCGCCGTGACCGTTCCCGCCAGTGGTTCGGTGGGGTCTGCTCCGGCGTCGCCCGCCGGATCGACGTCGACCCGGTCCTCGTCCGGGCGGCCGTGATCGCCCTGACCCTCTTGGGTGGCTTCGGCGTCGTCGTCTACCTCGTCGCGTGGCTCCTGCTGCCCGACGAGTCCGGCCGCATCATGGCCCGCGACGCCCTCGACCGTGACGGCAGCAGTGACGCCGGTGGTGCCATCGCCCTGTCGATCATCGCGCTCATCGTCATCGCGGCGATCATCTTCGGGGACGACGGGTTCCTCATCGGCTGGGGCATCGTCCCGCTCGCCGTGATCGGCTGGTTCGTGTGGCGCCACCAGCAGCGCAAGGGGGGCGTCGCCGCATCCCCGTGGGTGGCCGCCCCCACGGCGGCGGGTGCCACTGGTCCCACCGGACCCGACATGTATGCCGCCAGCTCGGCTTCCGCGTCCTACGCCCCCACCCACCCGGGCACCCGGGGCGCCACGGGTGAGGCGTCCGACGACTGGCAACCGCCCCCTGCTCCCCCGGTGCCTCCACGCGCCCACCAGCCGCTCGCTCCGCCGCCCCCGCGACGTCCGCGCCGCCGAGGCGCAGGGTTCGCCGGCTTCGCTCTCGTCCTCGGGGTCGCGATCGTCGGCTACGGCGCCGGCCTCATGCTCGACGAACCCCTCGACTTCTCTGGCTCCCGCGAGCTGTTCGGGGGCATCATCGCCCTCGGCGCGGCCTCGCTGGCCACGATGGTCATCGGCCTGACCGGCCGCCGGAGCCTGATGTCGGTCGCCCTCGTGACGATCCTCGGGCTCGGCACCGTCGGCGCTGCGATCGGCGACGAGGCGTGGAGCGGAGGGCAGGGCACCCGCACCTGGACGCCGGCCGTGTCGACGACCATGACCCGCTACGAGCTCGGCGCAGGCGAGACGACGCTCGACCTGAGGCCCCTCGTCGCCCAGCTCGCCGACCCTGCTCAGCAGCCGACCCCGGCGCCCACTCCCACCCCTGCTCCGACGGCTCCCACCGCTCCCGCACCAAGCGCCTCGGCCACTCCGGGTCCGTCCGTGTCACCGCCGGCCCCACCAACCACTGCCGTGCCGTCCGTCCCTCAGCAGATCGAGGTCCAGCAGGGCGCCGGCGAGATGACGATCATCGTGCCTGCAGGGGCCAGCGCCCAGATCCGCGCACACTCGGCCTTCGGTGACGTCCAGGTGCGCGGCAACCTGCCGGGAGGCGTCTCCGCACGTGACCGGGGCGATGCCGACGGGCCCAGCGAGACGCTGACCGTCGACCTCGGCACCGGTGCCCCCACCGTCATCGTCCGCGCCGACGTGACGTTCGGCCAGATCACCATCCAGGAGGGCTGACCCATGAGCCAGCACGACGAAGTCACAAGCGAACACCCGAAGCACGACGACACCACCACGATCGAGACCCTCCTCGACGACCGGGACCGTGCCACGGACCCCGACCCAATGCCTGCAGCTCCATCGGCACCGACGGCACCGACGGCACCGACGACGCAGGGTTGGGCGCAGGGGCAGCAGTTCGGGGTGCCCGAGTTCAAGTCCGGTCCGGCTCCGACCACCTCGGTCTTCGGCCTCCTCGGCCTGCTGGGCGCCATCGCCGTGCTCGTCTCACAGGCCACCGATCTCGACATCCCCTGGGGTGTCGTGGGACCTGTCGCCGTCGTCGGCGCCGGAGTCCTGCTCGTCGTCCTCGGACTCGCGGGCCTGCGTGGTCAGCGGTTCAGGGCCTGAGCGAGCTGACCGCCACGTGGGCCACGTCCGTCCGGAGCGAGTGCCACTGAAGGCAGAGATGTCACGGCACGGTCACCCCGGCGACGGCGAGTGCCTCGGGCACAGAGCTCGCGAGCGGCAGGCCCGCGAGGTCCGCCTCGGACACCCACCGGGCGGCGGACGTCGACCCGCCAACGTCGAGCACCACCGGGTCGGTCGGCTGGGGGCAGTGAGCGGTGTGGAACAGGCGCACGGCATGGAAGTCCTCGACCCTCCCGCTCGGCGCCCGCCCCACCCAGTGCCGGGTCAGGACGGTGAGCAGCTCGACGCCGACCACGTGCTGCCCGGTCTCCTCGTGGACCTCGCGCACCACCGCGTCCGCGGGTTCCTCACCGGGGTCGAGGCCACCGCCGGGCAGGTTCCACAGGCCGGCCGCGTTCGTCCTTGTCGACAGCTCGGTGACGAGGACGCCGTGGGAGCTGCGGACGACGGCATACGCCGCAATGCGTTGGTACGCAACCAGGTTCGCCAGGTCCTCGGTCTCGAGGTCTGCGTCCAGGGGCACGTCCCTCGGGTCGGCGGACGCAACAGTCGTGGGCTCCACGGCGTACCGGATCGTCAGGTCGTCCGGTGAGCGGCGCGTTGCCGACACCGCCGTGCCCGCCCACCCCCGGCGCACGAGCTCGACCGCCGGGTCGGCCCCGTGGGCCAGGTCGAAGCGCGCCACCTCACGCTCACCGTGCAGCGCAACGATGTCGATCACGACGCGCCCCGCTGCGCTCGGGCGTACTCGGCCAGGGTCGCCTCGACGATGCTCCCCCACGACTGTGCGGGCGGCGTACCGAGGTTGTGGGCACGCATCTGCGCCAGTCGCGAGGGATCGGCGGCGAGCTGTGCGAGTCCGGTCGCGAGGTCGCCATCAGAACGGTGGAGTATGCCGCCGAGACCGTCCGCGACGAAGTCGTCCATTCCGGTGCCGCGCAGGCCGGCGACGGCCAGGCCTGCCGTGCGGGCCTCGAGCGCCGCGATGCCGAAGGCCTCAAGACGTGCCGTCGTGAGATAGATGTCGCCGCGCCAGTGCAGGTCGCGGAGCTCGTCGCGAGTCACGCGCCCGGACAGGTGGACCCAGTCGAGGCCGTGCCGCCGGACCTGCGCAGCGACAAGGCGACGCTGCGGGCCGTCGCCGACGAGGTGTGCCTCAAGACGCCGGTCCGGCGCGACCCGGTCGAGCTCCTCGCGCGCGCGCCGCAGGACGTCGAGAAGCGCGCCCGGGCGCTTGCGCCGCACGAACCGCAGGGCACTCACGACCCGCACCACACCGTCGTCGGGCCTCACCCGACCGTCCGCGGGACGCCACTGGTCGACGTCGATGCCGTTGCCGAGGACACGCACGTCCGCGCCGCCGGCGATGGCGCTCACCCGGTGAGCCGCCATCGCCGACACTGCCGACAGGGCCACGCCGGCCTCGCTCCACCGGCGAGCGTGCCCCAGCGCTCTGAAGACCGGGGCACTGCGGTCGATGACGCAGTGCCAGGTCGCGGCGGTCGGCAGCCCGATGTCCACCGCCACACCGATGAGGTCCGTGGCGAACGGGCTGACGACGCCCATGTGGCCGTGCACCACGTCGAACGAGCCCGAGGCGAGCAGCTCACGCACCTGGTCCCGGACGAACGGGTTGACAGGTGGGGCGCCGGGCACCGGCAGGGGCAGGCGGTGCACGGTGACGCCTTCGGCGACGACGGTCGTGGTCGCTCGGGTGTCGCCCGCGGTGGCCGTCACGACCTCGACCTCGTGCCCGGCCGCGCTCAGCCGGTGCGCGAGATCGTGCACCTGGACCTCGATCCCGCCGAGGCGAGGCAGATAGCAGTCCGACAACAGGGCGACCTTCACGAGCGTCAACCTTGCCATGCGTCAGGATGGGCCCGATGACGCGCACGCTCGTGGCCTTCCACGCCCACCCCGATGACGAGGCTCTGCTCACCTCCGGCACGATGGCCAAGGCCGCCGCCGAGGGGCACCGCGTCGTGCTCGTGGTCGCCACCGACGGAGCCCTCGGGCTCGCTGCGGACGAGTTCAGGAGTGGCACCGGCGGCAGCAACGACGTCACCCGGAGGACCGCCCTCGCCGACGTCCGGCTGGAGGAGGCTCGCGCCTCCGCCGATGCCCTCGGGGTGGCCCGGGTCGAGTGGCTGGGCTACGCGGACTCGGGCCACGAGGGTCCCATCCCGGCGGACCCGCCCGGTCAGGTCCGGTTCTGCCGCGCGCCGCTCGAGGAGGCCGCCGAGCGTCTCGCCGCGATCCTGCGGACCGAGCGCGCGGACGTCCTCCTCACCTACGACGCGCAGGGCGGCTACGGCCACCGCGACCACGTCAGGGTCCACGAGGTGGGAGCCCGGGCCGCCGAGATCGCCGCCACCCCACGGGTCCTCGAGGCGACTGTCCCCCGCGACACGATCGCCCGGGCGGTGCGATGGGTCGGCAGGTTCTACCACTACCCCGACGAGTTCGACCCCAGCGTCTTCGAGCGCAGCTACACCGCACGCGCCGACATCACCCATCGGGTCAACGTGCGTCGCCAGGCCGGCGCGAAGCGTGCCTCGATGCAGGCACACGCGTCGCAGGCCTCGAGCGACGGCGGTGACCGCACCCTGGCGGCATTCCTGAGGATCCCCCGCCCCCTCTACGACATCGTCTTCGGGCGCGAGTGGTTCCGAGACCCGACCATGAGCGGGGCTGGCCGAGCCGGCATACACCGCGACATCTTCGAGGGACTGCCGTGAGCACGCGGACCAAGCAGGTCATCCGCGCCGTCGTGGGGCTCGCGCTTGCGGTCGCGCTGCTCGGCTGGGGCTTCCCGCGGTTCGCCGGGGCGAGCTGGAGCGAGATCTGGGGTCGGGTGGCGGCCGTGTCAGCCTGGCAGGCGCTCGGGTTCCTCGGGCTCGTTCTCGTGGGACTGGGTTGCTACACGTTCACCTTCACCGGGTCCCTGCCCGGTCTGAGCAACTGGCGGGCGTTCATCGTCAACATCTGCGGATCGTCGGTGAGCAACCTGCTGCCCGGCGGGGGCGCGGTCGGCCTGGCCGCGACCTACACGATCCTGCGGTCGTGGGGCTTCCAGAACCGCGACGTCTCGACCTCGGCGATCGTCACCGGCGTGTGGAACACGCTCGCGCGGATCGCGCTGCCCATCGTCGCCATCATCATGCTGTGGGTCGGCAACGACGGGTTGCCCGGGTCGCTGACGAGTGCCGCCTTCGTCGCGACGGCATCCGGGCTCGCGATCTTCGGCGTGTTCGTCGCCGTCCTCGCGAGCGAGCGGGCGGCCCAGACCATCGGCCGCGGCCTCGACAAGCTCCTCGCGCCGCTGTTCCGCCGCCGCAAGCGGACGATGAGCATCGACGCCCTCGTCCACGACATGCGGGGACGCATCAACGAGGTCGTGCGCACGGGGTGGATGCAGATGACCTTCGGGATGATCGGGTTCTTCGGCTTCTACTACCTGCTGTTCGTCCTGATCATGCACTCGGTCGGTGTCTACGAGCCGCTCGGGATCCTGTTCGCAGCGTTCGCGATCGGGCGCCTCGTCACCGCTGTGGGCGTCACTCCCGGTGGGGTCGGCGTGACCGAGATCGCGTCGGTGGGCGCCCTGGTCGGCTGGGGCGCCGACATGGCCTCAGCCGGCGCAGGAGTCTTCCTCTTCTCGATCTTCACCCACCTCATGGAGGTGCCACTCGGTGCGCTGGGATGGCTCGCCTGGTCCCTCAGCCCCAGGGTCAAGAACGCCACCGGCGAGGAGGCCACCGTCGGCGCGAGCTAACCCTGGATGAAGACGAGGGCCATCGGCGTCTGCTCGCTGCCCTGGCCGAGAGGGTTGTCGGCGAACATCTCCTCGAAGCGCGCCTTGTCGCCCGGCACGTCGCTGCCGAGGACGTTGCGGCCGATGTCGTTGGCGTCCATGACGATCGTCCCGGCGAACGAGTCCCGGTATGCCGCCGGCACCCGTTTGCGGATCCCCGCCGACAGTCGTGCGGCCACCTCGTCGGGGTCCTTGGGCGCGAGCTTGGCGGAGACGTTGGACGGGTACGCGCTGTACTCGGTCGGGCCGTCGATGGCGGCGATGTCGTTGCCGACGAGCTCGTAGAACAGGCCCTTGCGACCGATCGCCTTGCCCACGGCCCCGCCGGCCGCGGCATAGAGGACACGGGGCAGTCCGGCCTCCTCGATGGCGAGCTGCATCGTGAACGGTGACCCGAGGCCGATGCCCGCGGGGGTGCGGGTGACGTACTTGGAGAGGACGCGGGCGGGCTTGCCGACCTTGATGTCCCAGATGAAGTACGACCGGCCCTGGGTGATGGCGATGATCTTCTCGGAGATGAAGAGGAACCACCGGCCCCGGGTCGCGGCGTCGTGCTCGGGACCGGCCGTGGGCAGTGTCTCGAAGAACTCGTCGATGCGCGGCAGCACCTTGGCGTCGAGGTCGTCGCCCTCGGCGAAGAGCTCGGTCCGAAGCGGGTAGCGGCGCACGGTCTCGCCCCGCTCGGTGGTGATGTCGAGGTTCTTGCCGGCGTTGGGCTGGGTGTCGTCCTTGGGCGCGGCCTGCACGACGGCCTTGTCGACCTGGGGCGCCTCGTCGAAGAACTCCTGGAGCCACAGCTCGAGGTTGAGGAAGCGCCAGAACATCATCGTGTCGGCGTTGTTGCTGCCCTTGATCCACCCCTCGAACGCGTGGAGCACCTCGGTCTGCCTGAAGTACGGGCGGTTCGCGAACGACTCGCTGAGGAAGATCGAGTAGAAGTGGTTCTTGAGCCGCATGAACCACTCGGACTGCGGTGTCGTGAAGCCGATCTTGTTGCGGCGACGGTTGATCGACTCGGGCAGCACGCCGCGGGTCGCGTCCCGCAGGATGCGCTTGTTCCAGCCGTCCTTGATGATCGCCTCGTCGGTGAGGCCGAAGATGAACTTCACGACCTCTTTGTCGAGGAACGGCACGCGCCCCTCGAGGCTGAAGCGCATCGTGTTCTTGTCCTCGTAGCGCAGCAGGCTCGGCAGGCTGTTGTGGAACAGGTCCTCGATGAGGCGCTTCTTGAGGTTGCCCTGCTCGACGGGGAAGCGCTCGTCGCTGAAGCGAGACACGAACTCGGCGTTCATGAGCGAGGTGACCGGCACGTCCTTGCGCCCCTGGAGCTTGGCCTTGACCTTGAACCGACCCAGCCGATAGAGCACGTCGAGGGACTTGCTCAGCTCGGCCGCCGCGACCTTGGCGCCCTGGGCCCGCAGCTGGCGGAGGTAGACGGCGTAGTAGGGGATGTAGCCGGCCATCATCTCGTCGGCGCCCTGACCGTCGAGGAGCACGGTGACGTGCTTGGTCGCCTCGCGCATCACCTGGAACTGCGCATAGGGCCCACTCGAGATGAGCGGCTCCTCCTGCGTGCGGATGAAGTCGCGCAGGTCGGCCTTGAACTCGTCGGGCTTGGGGAGGATCTTGTGCCCGTCGACGTGTCCCTCGCAGATCTCCAGGACCTCGTCGACGTACTTCTCCTCGTCGTTGATCGAGTTCGGGAAGACGGCACTGAAGGTGTTCTGCTGCACCCCGACCGACTGCGTGAGCTGGTCGCCCTCGTTGATGAGCTGGTTGATGATGACGGCGACGGCCGAGCTGTCAAGCCCACCGGAGAGCGAGGTGCCGACGGGGACCTCGGACTGCAGGCGCAATCGGATCGCCTCGACGAGGCGCTCCTTGTACTCGGCCGCGGCAGCGTCGTCGTAGGGGCGCTGCTCGAGAGCCAGCTCGGCCAGCTCCTCACGCAGCCGCGTGAACATGCTGCGGCGTATGCCGTCCGCATCGGCTTCCAGCATCTCTCCCGGCTGCAGCCGCTCGATGCCGTCGAAGAAGGTCTCGGTCCCGTCCTCGTGGGCGCGGAACTTCAGGTAGCGGTAGATCGAGCGCTCGTTGGGCTTCTTCTCGTAGAGGCCGCTGGCGAGGATCGGACGGATCTCGCTCGAGAACAACAGCGCGTCGCCCTGGTCGCCGGCCACCCGGCATACGTAGAGCGGTTTGATCCCGAAGTGGTCGCGAGCCAGGGTGAGCCGCTGCTTTTCCCGATCCCAGATGGCCAGGCCGAACATGCCGTTGAAGCGGTCGAACGCCTCGCCGCCCCACTGCGCGAACGCCTCGAGGACGACCTCGGTGTCGCTGTCGGTGACGAACGTGCGACCGAGGCCCTCGAGCTCTGCGCGCAGGTCGAGGTAGTTGTAGACCTCACCGTTGTAGGCGATCGTGTAGCGCCCGTCGGCGGTGGCCATCGGCTGCTGGCCGTGGGCCCGGTCGATGATCGACAGGCGACGGTGAGCCATGCCGCAGGGGCCCTCGACGAAGATGCCCTCCCCGTCGGGTCCGCGGTGCTCCTGGCAGTCGTTCATCGTCTGCAGGAGCGCGTCGTTGGCGCTCAGTCCGTGGTAGCCGGCGATTCCACACATGAGCCCAACCCTAATGGCCGTATGCCGTCCGCCCACCACCCGCTCGCAGGCGCCACACCCGCTCGTGGGAGCAGGCGTGACGCCGTGGGCGAGCTCGGTCAGCCGGTGTAGTAGCCGGCGAGGTCGGCGATGACGTCGACGCTGCCCGCCGCGTTGGAGAACGTCACCTTGCCGCCCGGGGCGACCTTGACCACGACCATGTTGGCGACGGTCTGCCCGGCCACGAAGTTGAGGTTCGAGGCCGCCGGACGGCCCACGTTGCCCGGGTAGACGGTGAGCCATCCCGACTTCGTCGGCCCGGTCGCGGTGACGTTGAGCGCCACGGCGGTGGCGTCAGCTGGCAGCCCGGGCACCGTGAGGGTCAGGGTGGCCGGCGCCGGACCGAGCTTGGCCTTGGGGGCGCCCGTCCCGAGGCGGGTGTCGAGCACGCGCTGCGGGTTGACCGAGGAGTAGGTCCCGCCCGTGTCCCCGGAGAACCAGCCCGCCAGGTCGGCGAAGAGGTGCGTGCTCCCGCTGGCGTTCCACAGCCGGACCCGCCCGTCGGCGCTCACCGCCACCGTCACGAGGTTCGGGACGGTCTGCCCCGCCTTGAAGTTGAGGCTGGAGGCGTTGGGACGCGTCCCGTCCGCGGGCCAGACCGTCACGTAGCTGCTCGCCGTCGGCTGGTTGGCGGTGACGTTGAGCGTGACCGCCTTGGCGTCCGCGGGCAGGTCGGTGACGTCGAGGACGATCTCGCGGCCGGCCCCGACCTTGCTCGTCGACGGGGTGCCGAGCGCGCTCCGGGTGTCGAGGACGCGCTTGGGTGCCACTGCGGTGAAGGCGGCCCCGAGGTCTGGCGCGTAGTAGCCGGCCAGGTCCGCGAGGACGTCGACGCTGCCGGTGGCGTTGTAGATGTTGACCTGGTTGTTCGTCCCCACCTTGACGATGACCTGGTTCGGCACGGTCGCGCCCTTGGCGAAGTTGACGTTGGACGCCGTGGGCCTGGTCTGGCCGAAGGGCCACACCGTGAGGTAGCTGCCCGCCGAGGGGTTGACGGCGGTGACGTTGAGCACGACGGCCGTGGTGCCGGGAGCAAGGTCGGGCACCCTGAACGTGAGGTTCTGCCCGGGGCCGAGCTTGCGCGGGAAATTGATGCCGAGACCACTGCGGGTGTCGAGGACACGAGCCGGCGAGACGGCTGTGAACCGCCCCTTCTCGTTGTCGACCGTGAAGGGCTGCCACGGACTCTCACCCAGGGGTGCCCCCGTGACGTCGAGCGCGATGACCCTCCACTCCGAGACACCGCTGGCGATGGTCTGCAACGAGGCCCACGACGTGGCACTTGTGGTGATGTTCTCGGCGAGGGTCGAGGAGCCCTTGGCGCGTCGCTCGAACCGGTACGTCACCGCACCGACCACTGGGCTCCACGCGAAGAACGGGCTCTGACCACTCATCAGGGCGCCTGCCGAGGGAGTGGTGAGCCCGGGCGCTGCGCCCGTGGAGTAGAAGCGGCCCGTGGTGGACCATTGGCCCGGACGGTTGTCAGCGTCGAGCCGTGCCACCCGCCACACGTAAGGGAGGGCGTTGGCAGGCAGCGGTGTGGAGTTCGCGTAGGCCACCTGCTTGCCCGTGAAGCTCACGACCCGGTTGGTGGGAGACCAGTTGGTGTCGTTGTTCTTGTAGACCTCGAGCATGTAGCTGCCCGCGAAGTTTGTCGGCAGCCACTTGAAGGCCGACTGCCCCGGGATCCTGCTGTCGTTGATGGGAGCACTGAGCACCGGGGCCGGACTCTGCTTGACGAACGGGATGGGTGTGGACCACGTCAGGCCGTTGTTCTGGGCGTCAACGGCCTGCACCCGCCACCAGTAGCTGCCCTCGGGGTAGGTCCTGTCCCAGGCTGTGTAGGTCGCCTGGTCGACGAGCTGGTTGTCGACGAGCGTCGCGAAGCTGGTCGAGGTGGCCACTTGGATGCGGTAGTGCTTCGCTGTCTGCCAGCTCTTCTCTCCCGTGGGGGTGTAGGGCTTGGCCAGGTTGCTGACGATGTAGTCATCCCAGGTGAAGACCGCCTGGTTCTCGACCTTGGTAGCCGAGGGGGTCACGGTGAGACCGCCCACCGCTGGGGAGGCCTTGCCGAACGCGTGACCTGCCGCACCTGCGGTGGAGACGGGGTCGGGAGCGCAGACGGTCTCGGACTTGCAGGGTCGGATGTACCAGAAGTAGGCCTGACCCGCCTGCGTGTCCGGCAGTGCGCTCGGTCGGACGGTCACGTCGTCCCGCAGCGTCCAGCGAGTGTTTCCGGTGGCTGGGATCTTGTCGTCGAAGATCCGGTTGGTCAGCTCACGGTCCTGCGCCAGATAGACCTTGTAGAACGCCGCACCGGGCACGGGGCTCCAGTCGAGCACCGGGGTCGCCGGCACATCCGGGCACTTGCCCGAGTTCAGCGGAGCGTCGAGCGAACGGTCACAGACCGTGCCGGCATCGAGGCCGCTCCCGGTCAAGGCGATCCGCTGTCCGCCGACGCCTTGGAGACCCGTGATGGTGAAGGTGCCTGAGTCGTCGGAGCTCAGCAATGCGTTCGCCTTGGAGAACGCCCTGACTCGCCACTCGTAGTTCCCGGGGACGAGGAACCGTGCGCTCGGGTCCGTGGCAACGGGGTAGGGATGGGCCACGTTCAGGATCGGCGCCTCTGCAGACCCAAGATAGAAACCGCTGCCGGCGATGCCGATGTCCACCCGGTAGTAGGCCGCATTCGTGACGGGCGACCAGCGCAGTGTCGGGGCCCTCAGCCCAGCAGGTGGGTTCTGCACGACGGGTGTCGACCCCGTTCCGGCGACGGGCCCGAGGACGAAGCTCCACTCCGCGTAGCGAGGGGACAGGCGCCCGTCGCCATCCATGCCCTGCACGCTCCACCAATATGTGCCGCTCGCCAAGGGCACCATGCCGGTCGGGGACCAGTTCAGCGAGTACGTGTCATAGGTTCGCGTGAAGCCGGAGGGGTCGCGAAGCGTGACCCGGTAGCGTTCCACGTCAGCCATCGCGTCCCACGTCAACAGGGGACTCGTCACGGTGGCCCCGTTCGCCGGGGCGATCTGCCGCGCTGCACCGGAGGAGTAGACGAACTTCCGGATGGGCGAGTAGATCCCCTCGACACCCTTGGGGTCGTCCAGTGCGCGCACCCTCCAGTAGGTGACCGCGCCCTGACTGGCCATGCACTTGTCGCCGCTGATCCCTGGCTGCGACAGGTCTCCGGGCGTGTAGGTGGTCGAGGCCGTGAAGCAGGTCTGGTACGTGCCCAAAGGTCCGGGCTTGGAGAAGTTGGGGTCAGTGCCGAGGTCGAGCTGGTAGCGGGTGGCTCGTCGCACGGGCTTCCACTCGAGGTACAGATCGTCCCCGATCGTGCTCAGGGAGTCTGCCGGATGTACGGGCACGGGCTGTTCGGGCCAGTTGCGCTGGAAGTTGTAGATCTCGATCTTGGGGTGCGACCAGTCGAACGTCTCTCCGAGGTTGTTCCTGGCGCGAACCCGCCAGTAGTACTGGTCGTTGTCGTAGGTGACGGCCGGCGAGTACCGAGTGCTCTTGATCCCGATCTTGCTGTCGATGATCGTGTTGAACTGATCGTCCGCGCTGACCTGCAGGTCATAGGTCCTGGCACCCGGCACCGCGTCCCACTCGAGATAGACGTCCTGAATCGCGCCAGCGTCGTTGTTCTCGGGATAGGCGTTGTCCACCGCAAGGAGCTGTCCGATCTTGTAGCGCCACGGGGCTGAGAAGGCGGTGTAGAGACCGTTGCTCAGCTGGGCGCGCACCCGCCAGAAGTAGGTGCCGTCGGCCTTGGGGTCGGGGACGACGAAGGACGTGCTCTTGGTGCTGTAGCTGGACGCATCGACGAAGTCGGCACTGGTGGCACCCTCAGCAGTGGCGTCCACCTCGACCTGGTAGCCCGTGGCGCCCGACACCCCTTTCCAGGAGAGGAGCGGCGGGTCCGATGGTTGCCCGAGAACCGTGGCGACGGTGTTGCTTGGAGTCTGTGGCAGGGGTGCGTTCGGCGCGGTCACAGTGTGGGTGGCCGATGCCCAGGCGCTCGTGCCGCTGACGTCGACTGCGCGCACCCGCCAGTGGACTGTCCCCTCGGGGAGGACAACGGTCGGCACGATCATCCGGTTCGTCGTCGACCTCGTGAAGAGCGTCGGCGTGAAGGATGACGATGCCGAGACCTCGACGTCGTAGCGCGTCGCCGATGCCACCCGCTGCCACTGCAGGGTCGGCGTCGCCGACCCGCCTCCACTCGTGGACAGACCCGAGGGCGTGCCCACGGCCGCGTGCGCGGCGGAGCCCAGGGCCGGCAGCAGGCTCAGGACGAGGGCGAGGGCCACCAGGAGCCGGGTTGGCAGCACGAGACGACTGCGGACGGCACCTGCGGCCATGGGATCCCCCGGGAGATTGCTTGACGTGGCAGGCGTCAGGCTAGGCGAGAACCCACTGCCCTACCACGAGAACCGAGAAATCGGCCGGATGCGCATGATCATCTTGCCGACCCAACCGTTCAGCGAGGTCGGTGCGGCGCTGAGGTCACTCCCACTCGATGGTGCCCGGCGGCTTCGAGGTGACGTCGAGCACGACGCGGTTGACCTCGGGCACCTCGTTGGTGATGCGGGTCGAGATCTTGGCCAGGACGTCGTAGGGCACGCGCGTCCAGTCGGCCGTCATGGCGTCCTCGGACGAGACCGGTCGCAGCACGACCGGGTGGCCGTAGGTGCGACCGTCACCCTGGACGCCGACCGAGCGGACGTCGGCGAGCAGCACGACGGGGCACTGCCAGATGTCGCGGTCGAGACCGGCGGAGGACAGCTCGGCGCGGGCGATCTGGTCGGCAGCACGCAGGATCTCGAGACGCTCGGCGGTGACCTCACCGACGATGCGGATACCGAGCCCGGGACCGGGGAACGGTTGACGCCAGACGATCTCGTCGGGCACCCCGAGCTCGAGGCCGACCTGACGCACCTCGTCCTTGAAGAGCAGGCGCAGCGGCTCGACCAGCTTGAACTGGAGGTCGTCGGGAAGGCCGCCGACGTTGTGGTGCGACTTGATGTTGGCGGTGCCGGTGCCTCCTCCGGACTCGACGACGTCCGGGTAGAGCGTGCCCTGCACGAGGAACTCGACCGGGTGACCGTCGCTCTCGGCCGAGCCGACGACGTCGCGCGCGGCCTGCTCGAAGACACGGATGAACTCACGACCGATGATCTTGCGTTTCGCCTCGGGGTCCGAGACACCCGCGAGGGCGGAGAGGAACTGCTCCCTGGCGTCGACGGTGACGAGGTCGACACCGGTCGCGTCCACGAAGTCCTTCTGCACCTGCTCGGCCTCACCCGAACGCAGCAGGCCGTGGTCGACGAAGACACACGTCAGCTGGTCACCCACGGCTCGCTGCACGAGGGCAGCGGCCACGGACGAGTCGACGCCACCGGAGAGGGCGCACAGCACGCGCTTGTCGCCGACGGTCTCGCGAACCTGCTCGACAAGGGCCTCGACGACGTTGTGCGCCGTCCACTCGCCCGACAACCCCGCTCCTCGCAGCAGGAAGTTCTCGAGGACCCGCTGACCGAAGGTGGAGTGCATGACCTCGGGGTGCCACTGCACGCCGTAGAGACGGCGCTCGTCGTCCTCGAAGGCCGCGACGGGCGCGCCCGAGGTCGAGGCCGTGACGCGCATGCCGTCCGGAGCAGCCGTTGCCGCGTCGCCGTGGCTCATCCACACCGACTGCTCCGACGGCTGGCCGTTGAAGAGCGTGGAGCTGGTGTCCGAGAGCTGGGCGGGCGTCGAGCCGTACTCCCCCAGGCCCGTGCGCTCGACGGTGCCGCCGAGCGCCTGGACCATCGCCTGGAAGCCGTAGCACATGCCGAACACCGGCACCCCGGCCTCGAGCACGGCGGGGTCGAGCGTCGGCGCGCCCTCGGCATAGACCGAGCTCGGTCCACCGGACAGGATGATCGCGGCCGGTTGCTTCGCCAGCAGCTCGTCGGCCGGCATCGTCGAGGGGACGACCTCGCTGAAGACGTTGGCCTCCCGGACCCGCCGCGCGATGAGCTGCGCGTACTGGGCGCCGAAGTCGACGACGACGACGGGGCGGTCGGACAGGGTGTCCGGCAGGGCTTCGGCAGGGTCGGAGGTCAGGGGGGTCTCGCTCACACGCACAGGCTACCGGCGGGCTGCGGTGACGCAGATCCGGCGTCAGGGCGCGGAACGTTCCGGGCCCTGACGCCGGATCCGCATCGCTCGAACCGTCAGCGCCAGAGGGTGTTGACCTCACTGGCCTCGATCGAGTCCGGGTAGGGGTTGGTGCACGAGGGGCCGGGGCCGCCACCGGACATGAGCTTGCTACAGGGCTGCGTGTAGCGGTCGGGCAGGCCGAGCGCGTGGCCGGTCTCGTGGGCCACGATGCGCAGCGGGGCATACACGTCGGACTGGGCGAAGTCCATGAAGATGTAGCCGTCGCCGTTGCCCCTGCCGTAGTAGTACGAGCCACGCGTGTCGTTGCCCTCGTAGTACTTCAGGGCACCCGCCGCACCGTCGCGCTCGACGAGCTGGACGTTGGTCACCCGGGCGTTCCAGATGGCCGCGCTCTGGTCGATGAGCGAGTCGAAGCTCGGCGCCTGCGAGTCGTCGTAGTAGACGACGGAGGCCGCGACCGCGGGCCTCTTGGCGCCGGACGCGTCCTCACGTGCCGCCTGCTTCTTGGCCTCGGCCAGCTGCTTCGCGAGCGCGGCCTGGATCTGCGGGTCGAGGGATCCGGGCGTGTATGCCGCGACTCCCCGGTCAGGCCCGGTCTCAGGTGCTGCGGTGGCGCCGGCTGGTGCGCTGGTCAGCGCGGCTGCGCTCGCAAGGGTGACGAGTGCGGCGGAGAGGGTTCGGCGGACGTGTGCCATGAAGGGTTGCCTCATTCCTGGTCTGGATCGGTGCCCGTCAAGATCGGGGCACCTTTCCTGTCTAGGCGTCGCCGGACCAGCAGTCCCCCTGTGACGGGTCAAGAGTCCGTCAGCGAGGTCTGCGGTTGGTCAAGTCGGTCAAGCCGACCCCAAGCGCCCCTCGACCTCGGCGGCGACCTTGCGCTCCACCCAGAAGGACAGGAACGGCACGCACCCGGCGAGCATCACGCCGGTCATCTTCGACAGGGACCACCCCACCTTGAAGCCGAGGTTGGCCGTGGCGACGAGGTAGACCATGTAGATGAAGCCGTGCGGCTGCGGCCACCAGTGCAGCGGGTTCTGCTCACCCTTCATCGACGTGCCGTACTCGAGAACCAGCTCGACGACGAGCACGAGCAGCCCGATCCCCACGATCAACGCCATCACCTTGAAGAAGGTCAGGGCCTTGCGGGCACCCGTCTCGTCGCGGATGACGGCGCGGGGCTCACGCTGGGCGTTCGTCTGCTGGTTCATCTCGGTCACGCTGCCCATTGTCCCCTGCCTCCTCCACGTCGTGGCGCACGGTCCTCCACCACAGGTAGAGCGCGAACAGCGCAAAGACCCACCACTGCAGCGCGTATGCCGCGTTGCGCCACTTGAATCCCGTGTCTCCCGACGGGGTGGGCACCCTCACCATCGACCCGGTCGCGGCTGCCGTGGGCGCCGGCGTCTCCCCCTGTTGGAAGACGAACGCGTTGTAGAGCTCACCGGGCCAACGGCTCACGAGGACGGAGGTGTCGATCGAGCCGAGCTGACCCTCAGGAGGCGGCGGGCCGGCATACGGGGACTCCGGCGGAGCCAGCCCACCCGTGACGGTGACGGTGCCGCTCGGAACGGGTGGTGCCTCGTCCGGCGAGGAGACGTATCCGCGCAGGACGGGAAGCGTCGCCCCTGACACGGCGACCCTCAGCGGTGCCACGACCCAGAATCCCGCGCGCCCGTCGAGGCGGCGTCCGGCGACGATGACCTGGTCGGAGCCGAACGTGCCCGTCGCCGAGACCGGGCGGGTGCTCAGGTCGTTGGGGAAGTCGATGTGCGGCCGCAGCACCGACTCGATGGCGACCGGCTGCTGGGTGCGAGCCTTCTCGAGCGACTCGCGCAGAGCCTCGTCCTCGGCGACGCCCAGCTGCCACCGGCCGAGCTGCACGAAGGCGAGGACGATGAGCAGTGCGACCGCGAGCAACCCGAGATGGCGGGGCTTGAGGGCGGAGCGGAGCACCTGTCGAGCGTAATCTGCGCTCTCACAAGGCCGGGGGCCGCTCCCGTGGACGGCCTCGACGAGGGTGAGTTCGTCGAGGAGCTCCGCCATACCCCCGCCCCGAACGCCGGCCCGGTAAATGCGCCGGACACGCTCGATTGGAGCCCGGTCAGCATGGGTACACATCGGCCATGGCCGCCGCGCGAACGCACTGTCCGGCCGACCTCTTCGGCCGAGACGGAACCACGGTGGACGACGTCCCTACAACGCTGACCGGGTCGCCGTGAGTCCCGGGCTGCTGGCTGCGGGCTCGGTGAACCGGTCGCGGTCGGCGGGCATCCACGTGGGCGTCGTCGCGAACCAGCCAGGACTCGCTCGAGGACTCATGGTCCAGGAGTCGTGTCTGGTCCCTACGGCAACGCACGATCTCGACGTCGCCTCGCAACGGTGCGTCGTCATCAGGGACATGGGGTCCGCCGTCGACCTCGTCCTGGACTCGCACAGTGCTTAAATCACGACCCAAGGTTCTCGGTGTCCGACTGGGCAGTGCGGGGGGCGTGCTGTTGACCGGGCCCGCCCTGAGGGCGCTCGCCGCAGGCAGCAGTCGGGTCGACCTCCTCGTCTCCCCCTCGGGGCTCGCCGCGGGCCGACAGCTTCCGGGCGTCGACGAGGTCCTTGTCTTCGAGACTTCGTGGACGGGCCACCCCGCCCCGCGCGTCTCCCCCGACCGGCTGCAGTCCCTGCTCGAGCTGCTGCGTGACCGGGCCTACGATCACGCGGTCATCTTCAGCTCCTCCCACCAGAGCGCTCTACCGATGGCTCTGCTCGCTCGTTGGGCGCAGATCCATCGTGTGAGCGCCATGAGCGAGGGCTACCCGGGGTCGTCGGTGGATGATCGAGTGCGGCGATGGGAGGGCGGAGCCGCGGACGTCGGCGTCGGGGGCGAGCACGAGGTGGAGGCGGCTCTTCGGCTCGCCGAGGCAGCAGGGTTCCCGCTTCCTGCCGGTGACGACCGGAGACTCCGGCTCAAGGGGGTACCTCCCGTGACGCGATCCCTCGCGCGGATGCTTCAGGAGCCCTACGTCGTCGTGCACCCTCGCGCATCCGTGCCCAGCCGTTCGTTCGCTGTCGGGCAGGCCGAGTCGGTGGTGCAGCGGCTGGTCGCACAAGGATGGTTCGTCATCCTCACCGGCCGCTCGGACACGAGACCGGCGCCCGAACTGAATCGTGACCCGCGGGTGGCGAACCTGACGGGCACCACGTCCTGGGCCGATCTCACCCGGATCCTGGCCGGGGCCGCGTGTGTCGTGGTCGGCAACACCGGAGCCGCGCACCTTGCCGCTGCGGTGAACACCCCTGTCGTGAGCCTCTTCTCGCCGGTCGTGCCGGCCCAACGCTGGCGTCCGTGGGGGGTACCGCACGTCATCCTGGGTGACCAGCATGCGGCGTGCCGTGGTTCGCGGGCACTGGACTGCCCGACTTCGGGCCACCCGTGCATCGGCGCTGTGACACCCGAAGAGGTGGCGAGTGCCGTCCTCGAGCTGACCGGTGAGCCCCCGTCGAGGCTCGGGTCAGCGCGCGTGCTCGCTGGGCGAACTGAGGTGGACGGATGAGGATCAGGCCGCTCGCCCACCAGGATCAGCTCCGCGTCGCTCGGTCCGGCTCCGAAGTGGTGAGCAACGTCTGCGCTCAGCGGTTCGCGTCTGCCGTCACACCCCTTCATGCTGCACACCACCCATCCCCAGGGCCCGCTCGACGATGGGAAGGGGGCCAGGATGGCGCTGTCCCTGAGCACCGAGCGACAGCATTTCTACGACGAGTTCGTGACCGAGCTGTTGTCCACCACCGGCGAGCTCAAGGTCACCCAGTCCCGGAGGCAGAGGCGTTCGCGCTGTGCCTGGGCGCCATGAGGGACGCCGCCATCCAGTGCACGGCCCCGTACGAGCCACCGACTTCCGTAAGGACCTTCAGTGGGTGTCGGTCCCTGCCCTGGTGGTGCACGGCGACGCTGATGCGACCGTCCCCGCGAGGGCTCGGGACAACGTACCCACGAGGCGATCCCGAGCAGTGAGCCCGTCGTGGTCGCCGGTGGCCTCAGGGCATCAACGTCAGCCATGCGACCCAGCGCACGAGTCCCTGCTGGCGTTCCTGTCTCGGAGAGCTGGCGCGACTTCACGAGGGCGCAGAGGTTGAAGGTCGCTCTTCGGGGAAAGCAACATGAGCCAACCTGAGGAGCTGAGCATGACAACGAGACGCACTTCCACCCCTGACGTCGACCGTTCACGCACACCGGAAGCCGACGGCGGGGACCCCTCACCGGAATCCCCCACGGACCTGTCGAAACCTTCATGGCGATATGTCCTGCGCAAGACCATGCGTGAGTTCAGCAAGGACCAGTGCACGGACCTGGCGGCGGCACTGACCTACTACGCCGTGCTGGCGCTCTTCCCCGCGTTGCTCGCCCTGCTCTCCCTCGTGGGGCTGTTCGGCCAGGGCCAGCAGACCGTGGACACGCTGCTCGGCATCCTGCGCGACGTCGGCGCGGGGTCTGCGGCCGAGACGCTGGAGCCGACGGTCCAGACCCTGGTCGCAGGCAGCGGCGCGGCGGGGTTCGCCTTCGTCGCAGGCCTCGCGACAGCGCTGTGGTCCGCCTCCGGCTACGTCGGGTCGTTCGGACGGGCGCTGAACCGGATGTACGAGGTTCGCGAGGGCCGTCCGTTCTGGAAGCTGCGGCCCGTCCAGCTCCTCGTCACCGCCGTCGCGCTCATCCTCGTCGCGCTGGTGTCCCTGGCGCTCGTGGCCACCGGACCGGTCGCCCAGGCCGTCGGCGACGCGATCGGTGTCGGGTCGACCGCTCTCACGGTGTGGAACATCGTCAAGTGGCCCGTGATCCTGGCGGCCGTCGTGCTCATCGTGGCGATGCTCTACTGGGCCACGCCCAACGTCCAACAGCCGCGGTTCCGCTGGATCAGCGTGGGTGCCGTGGTCGCCATCGTCGTGTGGATCCTCGCATCGCTGGCCTTCGGCTTCTACGTGGCGAACTTCGCAAGCTACAACAAGACGTATGGCGCCCTCGCCGGCGTGGTCGTCTTCCTCCTGTGGCTGTGGATCACCAACCTCGCCCTGCTCTTCGGTGCCGAGCTCGACAGCGAGCTGGAACGAGGACGAGAGCTGCAGTCGGGACTGCCCGCCGAGCGCGAGCTGCAGCTCCCTCCGCGCGACACCCGGGCGAGCGACAAGGCGCAGGCCAAGGAGCAGGAGGACGTCGAACGCGGACGTCGGGTGCGCGCCACCCACGGCCGCAACAGTGACGCCTGAAGCCCGTCCTCAGCGCCGACGGGTTTGCGCTGAGACAGCGCGGGTAGGGGCATAACAGTCGCGCGACGTGTGCGCGACCTGACGGGAAGGACGCACTTCCATGAGTGACTACACCACGCGGCCCGGCGTCGCGGACACCGATCCAGGCGCCGGGCTCACACCCGACACCGGCGGCATCCCACCTACGGGCGGATCGGCCGGCGCAAGTCAGGGTTCCAGCGGGACCCAGGGCTCCGAAGGGACCAAGGACAAGGCCATGGGCGCGGCCAAGGACGTGGCCGGCACCGCCAAGGACGAGGCCAGCAGCGTCGCCGACACCACGAAGCAACAGGCCGGCCAGGTTGCCGGCGAGGCCAAGGACCAGGCACGCCAGCTGTGGCAGCAGTCCCGGCAGGAGCTGATGGACCAGACCGGCCAGCAGCAGCAGCGCGTTGCCGGCTCGCTGCGCACCCTGGCCGACGACCTGTCGTCGATGTCCCGGAGCAGTGAGAGCTCCGGCGTCGCCGACAGCGTGGTCCGCGAGGTCTCGGACCGTGCCTCGACGGTGGCCAACTGGCTGGAGAACCGCGACCCCGGCTCGCTCCTCGACGAGACGCGCCGGTTCGCCAGGCAGCGACCAGGGGCGTTCCTCGCGATCGCCGCCGGCGTCGGCCTGCTCGGTGGACGCCTCAGTCGTGCCATGGTGGACGAGAGCCGTGATGACGGTTCCGCCGACCAAAGCACCTACCCGACGGCAGACGTGCAGACGGCGGGCATGGACCCCTACGCCACCCCGGCAGGCTCGGTCGCCGGAGTCGCCCCGGCCGTGCCCAGCGTCGGAGGCGACCCGCTCCTGCCCCCGGAGACAGGTGGCGGCATCAGCGCCCCCGGGTCTGTCGGCGGGATGGGTGGTCCCGGTGTCGCCGGGACCGGCCTGCAGGAACCGCGATGACCGACAGCTCTGGGAGCCACCGCTACGAGGAGGGCTCTTCTCGCTCCGTGGGTGACCTGCTCTCCGACATCAGCGCGGACCTCTCCACGTTGATGCGACAGGAGATCGAGCTCGCGAAGGCTGAGGCGAAGGAGAGCGCGGGCGCCGCCGGCAAGGGTGCCGGGATGTTGGGTGGTGCCGCGGTCGCCGGACACCTCGTCCTGGTCTTCCTCTCCGTCGCCCTCTGGTGGTCGTTGGGAGAGGCGATAGGCCGCGGCTGGTCCGCGCTCGTCGTCGCCTTGATCTGGGCGGTCATCGCGGCCGTCCTCGGCGTCATAGGCCGCAACCGACTGCGGCGTGTGGGCAACCCGATGGAGCGCACGACGGAGACCACCAAGGAAATTCCGGAAGCACTGAAAGGACACGAGCACCGATGAGTGACCCAGACATCATCCGCCAGGACATCGAGAGGACTCGGAGTCGACTCAGCAACGACGTCAACGACCTGACGACGACCGCCGATCCGCGCAACATCGCCCGCCGACAGGTCAACAAGGTGGGTAGCAAGGCTGGTTCGATGCGCGAGCGAGTCATGGGCACGGCCGATGACGCCTCGTCCAAGGGTGCCGACATGGCACATCAAGCCGCGGACGTCGCGTCCTCGGCGCCGCAGCAGCTGCGGTCCCAGACCCGTGGCAACCCGTTGGCCGCCGGAGCCGTCGCCCTGGCTGCTGGATGGTTGCTGGGCTCGCTCCTGCCCGCCTCGCAGAAGGAGCGGGAAGGTGCACAGGCCGTGCGCGAGCAGGCGCAGCCACTCGTGGACGAGGCCACGAGCATGGCGAAGGAGGCAGCCGCCCACCTCAAGGAGCCCGCCCAGGAGGCCGCTGCCTCGGTGAAGGAGACGGCACAGGCCGGCGCCCAGGAGGTCAAGGCCGAGGGGGCCAGCGCTGCCCAGACGGTCACCGAAGAGGGCCGGGCCAAGGCTCAGGAGGCCAGTCCCTGAGCCAGGTCACCACCAGCGAGCGGGCGTGCACCGGAGCCATCCGGTGCACGCCCGCCGTCGTCACCCGGGGGTGCTCGGAGCACGGGGCGTCCACCCGTCACCGCAGCGCGGGCCGTTGACACGAAGCTTGCCTCGTCCGAGCCCGGCAGGACGCAGACCGGCGCCAGCTCCACAGGCTGTCCGGGCCCTGCTGTCCTGACCAAACTGCCCCGCGACCAGCGGCATACACAGCATGGTTGGCAGGTACGGTAGAAGCCTGCGACCGGTCCAACAGCGGTGCCGTCGCCCCCGACTCATCCTGAGGAAGACATGGCACCGCTGCGCACCACCACACCCCTCCACTCGACCCCTCCTGACTGTCAGCCGGGCATCGAGACCCTGCTCGAGGCTGCCCTGTCCACGACGGACGACCGACGCGCCGCGCGACTTCGCAAGGAGGCGACCGTCCTCAGCCTCGACCTGGCGGACGGTCTGGCCCGGCGCTACCGAGGCCGGGGAGTGGAGGTCGAGGACCTCGTGCAAGTGGCCCGGATGGCCCTGGTCAAGGCCACCTTGGGCTATCGCCCGGGACTGGGCCACGGTTTCGCCCCGTACGCCACCACGACGATCACGGGCGAGCTCAAGCGCTACTTCCGCGATCACGGGTGGGCTGTGCGGCCACCTCGCCGGTTGCAGGAGCTGCGGGCTGAGGTGGCCGCGAAGGAAGAGCTCCTCCAGCAGGATCTGCGACACGCTCCCACGATCACCGAGGTCGCCGAGGCGATGGATCTCGAGCGCGACCAGGTGCGCGAGGCGGTCGCCTGCTCCGCGGGGTACCGCGCCGAGTCACTCAACGCTCTCACCCCGTGGGGCACGTCGTTGGCCGATCACCTCGCATGCGAGCGGGACGACTTCGCCACGCTGGAGACCAGTGCTGCGCTCGGCAGCCTCATCGCGCAGCTCGATGAGCGCGACCGAAGGATCCTGACCCTGCGCTTCGTGGACGAGATGACACAGGCGGACATCGGGGAGCGCCTCGGCGTGAGCCAGATGCAGATCTCACGACTGCTGTCCGCCATCCTTCAGCGACTGCGTGAGGGCCTGGTGGAGGACCGGGCATCCGCTTGACGACCCACCGCGAGGCTCGGGCCCCTTCCGGGTGGACGACCCTGAGCTAGCCAACCTCCTCACCCCCCACGGGTGGGGTGACGGTTCGTCGAAGCCGCCGTGTGGCGACGGCACTCCTGGTCATGGGCCTGGACGTCGTGGCACGACGACGCTCGATCACAGGAGAGATCCATGTCCCCCAACAGTCCGACATGTGCAACGCTCGATCGTGACCGCAACCTAGAGACGGGGACTGCATGAGCACCACGAACGACTCACTGACCGCCCTGGCGCTGACCTGCAGCCTCAAGCAGTCGCCCGAGCCCTCGAGCACCGACCTGCTCGCCCAGCAGCTTCTCGACGGACTGGCCCAGCACGGCGTCACGGGCGAGCTCGTGAGGGTCGTCGACCATGACGTGAGGCCGGGCGTCGAGCTGGACATGGGCGACGGAGACGCATGGCCGGCCCTGCGTGAGAAGGTCATGGCCGCCGACATCCTCATCCTCGCCACGCCCACGTGGATGGGTCAGCAGTCGAGCATCTGTCAGCGAGTCCTCGAGCGGCTCGACGCCGAGCTCTCCGAGACCAACGATGCCGGTCAGCCGCAGGTCTACGGCAAGGTCGGCTGCGCCGTCGTGGTCGGCAACGAGGACGGGGCTCACCACATCAGCTCCGTCATCTTCCAGGGGCTCGACGACGTCGGCTTCACCATTCCGGCCCAGGGCGTGACCTACTGGAACGGCGAGGCGATGCACACGACGGACTACAAGGACCTCGGTTCGACTCCGGAGAAGACGGGTCAGACCACCAGGACCCTCGCTGCCAACACCGCTCATCTGGCACGAGTGCTCAAGGCCCAGCCCTACCCCTCAGCCTGAGACCGAGGAAACTCGGTCGCCCGAAGCCGCACCGCGCTCGTACGGTTGAGGTGCGATGCCGACCCCAACCACACTCCCCTGGCCCTACGCCGTCGAGGCCGATGCCACTCCCCCGCTTGACGCCGACCGCCTGATCCTCTGGCTCGCTCGGCGCCAGTGGCGAACCCTGGTGGCGGGCGCGGCGTTCGGCATCCCGTGGATGCTGTCGATCGCACTGGTCCCGGCCGCCATCGGCCGGGCCATCGACGACGGGCTCGTCGCTCGCGACGGCCGGGCGCTGGTGCTGTGGGCCGCGGTCATCCTCGGCATGGGCATCGTCAGTGCGCTGACGACGAACCTGCGTCACTGGTTTGCGGTGAGCAGCTGGCTCTTCGCGGCCTTCCACTCGGCGATCGTCACCGAGCGCGCGGTGCGTCGCGCCGGCCCGGCACTGACGCGCGACAAGCCGGCGGGTGAGGTCCTCACGGCCTTCGCCAACGACTTCTGGAAGCTCGGGGGGGTCTTCGACGTCACGGCGCGGTTCACCGGAGCCATCGTGAGCTTCGTCGTCGTCTCGGTCATCCTCCTGCGCGGCTCGCTGACGCTGGGGCTGGTCATGCTCATCGGAGGCCCCCTGCTCCTGGGGTCCCTCTCGTTCATCATGCGTCCGCTGCAGAAGAGGCAGCAGGCGCAGCGTGAGGAGTCCGGCCAGCTCACCGCGCTCGGTGCCGACACCGTGTCCGGGCTGCGCGTCCTGCGTGGCGTGGGCGGCGAGGAGAACTTCCTGGACCGGTATGCCTGTCAGTCGAGTCGCGTGCGCGAGGCCGGTGTGCGGTTGTCCGGGGTCCAGGCCATGCTCGACGCGTCGCAGGTGCTGCTGCCCGCCCTCTTCGTCGTGGTCGTGACCGGGCTGGGTGCTCACCTCGCCGTGGCGCGTGAGATCAGCCCGGGCCAGCTCGTGGCGTTCTACGGCTACACGGCCTTCCTCACGATGCCGCTGCGGACGGCGACCGAGTTCGTCAACAAGCTCATCACGGCACGGGTCATGGCCGGTCGGCTCGTCTCGATCCTCGACGGTCAACCCGACCACTCGCCCTCCCCCACGCCCGCGTTCCGAACCCACCCCATGGGACGGTTGGGGACGGACACGCCGGTCGTACGGGCTCCTCGCGAGCTCGTCGACCCGCTGTCCGGGGTGCGGATCGCGCCGGGCCGGCTCACCGCCATCGTCTCGGCGCGTCCAGAGGATGCAGCCGAGATCGCAGCGCGGCTGGGTCGGACCGTGCCCGGGCGCCAAGGCGTCACCTGGGGCGAGGACGTGCTCGACGAGCTGCCCATCGAGGACGTTCGCCGCACCATCCTGGTCTCCCAGTCCGACCCGCACCTCTTCAGCGGCCCGGTCCGGCGCGAGCTCGGCGGCAGGACAGCCACGGGCGAGGCACAAGGAGATGACGAGGCCCTGCTCGCGGCCCTCCACACCGCGGACGCCGCCGATGCCATCGACTCCCTCGAGGGGGGCCTCGACGGTGAGCTCGAGGAGCGCGGACGGTCGCTCTCGGGCGGCCAGCGTCAGCGTCTCGCCCTGGCTCGGGTGCTGCTTCGTGACCCTGAGGTCCTCGTCCTCGTCGAGCCCACCAGTGCGGTCGACGCCCACACCGAGGCACGCATCGCCGAGCGGATCAGCAAGCACCGCAACGGATCCACCACCGTCATCGTCACGGCCAGCCCGCTCCTGCTCGACCGGGCCGACACCGTCCTCGTCGTGGAGGACGGTGCCGTGACCACCCACGGGACGCACCGCGACCTCGTCCGCAGCAACCCGGCATACCGGCGCATCGTCCTGCGCGGAGAGGAGGACTGAGCGATGACCCCGATCCTCCAGCAGCTCGGCGACACCGACCACGCGAGGCGTTCGCTGCCCATCGCGAGCCGTCAGACGGTCATGGCGCACACCCGGGTCCTGCTCCGCGACCACCGCCGTCCGCTCCTCTGGGTCCTTGGCCTCCACGGGCTCGCCGCACTCGTCGGCCTCGTCGGCCCGTGGGTCCTCGGCCAGATCGTCCAGGAGGTGACGCAGGGTGACGCGAGCCTGCGACGGATCGACGTCCTCATCGGCGTGCTCGTGGTTGCGATCCTCGCCCAGACGGTGCTCACCTGGGTGGCCCGGCGGGCCGCCTTCATCCTCTCGGAGCACGTGTTCGCCCGGCTGCGCGAGGACTTCGTGCGCGACGCCGTCCGCCTGCCCCTCTCCACCCTCGAGCGCGCCGGCACCGGCGACCTCGTGGCGCGCACGACCAACGACATCGAGGCGATGACCCACGTCATCCGCTTCGGCATCCCCGCCATCGTCGTGTCCGTCATGACGGTCACGGCCACCGTCGTCGCCGCCGTCATCACCTCACCGCTGGCGGCCCTCGCCCTGCTCACCCCCCTTGTCCTCCACATCCCCTCGAGCGTCTGGTACCTCAGGCGCGCCGGCCGCGTCTACCTCTGGGAGCACGCCGCCTACGCCCGGCTGAACTCGGTCGGCGCCGAGACGATCGAGGGCCTGCGGACCATGGACAACCTCAGCCTCGGCGCACAGCGGGGTGAGCGCTTCGACGAGGTGCTCGCCGAGGCCGCGCGGGCCGAGCGGGTCGGCGTCAGCCTCCGCATGCGCTGGTTCCCGTGGCTCGAGATCGGCTTCTTCCTCCCCATCGCGGTCTCGGTCCTCTGGGGCGGGTGGCTCACGTGGAACGGCCACATCTCCATCGGCGCGGCGACCGCGGTCACGCTCTACATCCAGCAGATGCTCGACCCGCTCGGCGACCTCATCAGCTGGCTCGACGAGATCCAGTTCGCGGCGACGTCCCTCTCCCGCGTGCTCGGGGTGGGTGAGGTCCCGCCCGACCGGGTCGCCACCGGCGAGCAGCCGCGCGGCGAGACGATCGAGGTCGAGGACGTCCGCTACTCCTACCGCGAGGGACGCGACGTCCTCCACGGGGTCACGCTGACCCTGCGGCCGGGTGAGCGGCTCGCGATCGTCGGCCCGTCGGGCGCCGGCAAGTCGACTCTGGGCCGCCTCATGGCCGGAATCGACGGGCCGCGCACCGGGCGCGTCACCGTCGGTGGCGTGCCGCTCGTCGACCTCACGCTGTCCACGCTGCGTGGCGAGGTCGCGCTCGTCACGCAGGAGCACCACGTCTTCGTGGGCACGGTCGGCGAGAACCTGCGCCTCCCGCGACCGACCGCCACCGAGGACGAGGTGTATGCCGCGCTGTCGGCCGTCGATGCCGACGCCTGGGTCCGCGCGCTGCCGGACGGTCTGGAGACGACGGTCGGCTCCGGTGGGCACCCGCTGACCGAGGCCCAGGCCCAGCAGCTCGCGCTGGCACGGCTCGTCCTCGCCGACCCGCACACCCTCGTGCTCGACGAGGCGACCTCGCTCCTCGACCCGCGCGCGGCCCGCCACCTCGAGAGGTCGCTCGCCGCCGTCACGCAGGGACGCACGGTGGTCGCGATCGCGCACCGGCTGCACACGGCATACGACGCAGACCGGGTCTGTGTCGTCGAGGACGGACGGATCAGCGAGCTCGGCACGCACGACGAGCTCATCGCCCGCGACGGCGCCTATGCTGCGCTGTGGCGAGCCTGGCGGGACGAGGACTGACGCGGGGCAGGGACCCCGGGCTCTCCGTGGAGCCCTCGGCGCGGGACTATGCGGCCTGACCCATTGTGACTATTTTGGCTTTTTCGCAGGTCAGAGCATGTCAATCGCCTCCGCGACTCCCTTCCTGACCGCAAGACTGCGCTCGGCATTCATCGCCGTCACGGTCTCAGGGGGAACACCTTGCGCACTCGTCAGGACCTCGCTCGCATCATCACTGTCGTCGTGGTCTTGGTGGTGACTGCCGTGGGTGTCGCGCCCAACGCTTGGGCGGAGCCCGAACCCAATGACACCTTGGCGGCGGCCACGCCGACCTCGGTGGGCGTCAGCGGCATCCCGGACGCGACCATCCACGCCTCCGGGGACGTCGACTTCTACCGGTTCGAGGCATCACAGGCCGGGACCTACACCATCGACGTGTACGACGTCGCCGCCGCTATGGGAGCGATGTGCGTCATCCCCTACCG